>NZ_VIWU01000001.1:7591678-8856958 GCF_007994075.1 Pseudonocardia hierapolitana
CGCAGCTCACCACGTTCCGGTCGGCCCACGAGGTGGTCACGCTGCCCGGCGGGAAGGAAGCCCGCTCGGCGCCGTCGGCCAGCGCCCGGACGACCAACGGGCCCAACGCGGCCGAGTCGAAGCCGAGCTGGAGGACCACCAGGTTCGGATCGGCCGGGAGCTCGACACCGGTGCCCCCGGGGTCCGCGATCGGGTCGATCCGGTGCGGGACGACCGCGCCGGTCCGGGCATCGCGCAGCTCCAGCGCATGCACTCCCGGGCTCACCTGCTGCGTCCACGCCACCTTCGTCGCGGCGGGATCCATCTCGACGCCGCGGAGCCCGGGTGGCGTGATCCCGGTGGGTGTCCGGTCCGGCCCATTGCGCGTCGCGACGTCCCACCGCAGCACGTCGCCGTTCGAGGCGAGCGCGACGAGCGTTCTGCCTTCCTCGATGAGGCCCGCGGCGCGGAACCCGGTGGGGATCGGTACGTCCCAGCGCTCGGGCCGGCCGGTGGCCAGGCCGTCGATCAACACGACACCTTCGCCGTCCCGCACCAGCACCCGGTCGGCGCCGGCAGGGGGCAGGACGATCCTGTCCAGACCGTCGCCGCTCACGTCGGGGAAGATGGCCTCCACCGATCTCATGGCGAGGTACTGGTTGACCAGCGCGGTGCGGGCCGCGCCATTGGCCGGATCCAGGTGCCAGGCGGTCAGGGCGAGCCGGGTGGCGGCGACGGGGTCGACGCCGGCCTGCCTGAGCGCCGTCTGGGCGACCAGCTCCGCGTTGGCGAGGCGGAGCTGGTCGTTGATCCGGTTGCCGCGCGTGACGGCGACGACGGAGAGCGTCCCCGCGGCCAGCACGAGCACGGTGAGCACCGCGGTGACGATCCGCCAACGGCGTACCTCGCGCCGCTGCCGGGCCTGGCTGCGCCGGACGTACTCGCGACCGGCCTCCGGGACGTCGTCGGACCGCGCGGGCAACCAGTCGAGGGCCGTCGAGAGCGCGGTGCCGCGCAGCAGCGCCCCGTCGTCCCGGGAGGTGTCCTCCCAGCGTTCCCGCTGCTGGTCGAGCTGCGCGCGCCACGCGAGGAAGTCGCGGTCCTCGGTGAGCCAGTCGCGCAGCCGCGGCCAGTGTGCGATGAGCGCCTGGTGGGCGAGCTGGACGTGCTCGGTGCCGGTGGACGAGCGGGCGACCACCACGAGGCGCCCGGCGGCGAGCCGGTGCACGAGCGGTCGCAGGTCGGGGGCGACGTCGGCCCACGGCAGCGAGGCACGGGTGAACCGGCCGTCGCGGTCGGGACTGGCGAGCGAGGTGAGCAGGCGGCGCAGCCGGGTGGCGTCATCGGGGTCGGTGAAGCCGGCCAGCACGGCTTCCGCGTGGGTGGCAATCACACCCGCGACGCCTCCGGCCTCCTCGTACGCGCGGAGCGTGAGGTAGCCGCCGTCGCGGCGGGACCACAGCTCGGTGAGCAGCGACTCCACCAGCGGGAGGTGGCCGGGTTCGGTGGCGGCGTCGTCGAGGATCCGGTCCACGAGTCCGGCCTCGAACGACAGGCCGGGCGCGCGCTCGGCGGGGGCGACGATGGCCTCGCGCAGCTGGGTGCGCTGCAACGGCGGAACGAGCACGGTGCCGGCGCCGAGCATGCCCGCGAGCTCGGGCACGAGCACCTCGTCGAGGGTCGCCGACCGCAGGGTGAGCACGGCTCTGATCGGTTCGGTCCCGGTCACGAGATCGCCGACCCGTTCGAGGAGCTCGCGTGCCGCGTCCGGCTGGGCGGCGGCGAGCTCCTCGAACTGATCGACGACGAGGACGGGCGTGCCGCCGCTCTCACCGGGGGGCACCTGCGTGAGCGCGGCGGTCAGCGCAGGCTCCACCGGCTGCCCCGGGATCGGGGTCAGCTGCGCGATCCGCGCGCCCTCGGCCCGCAGCCGCGGGACCAGGCCCGCCCCGACCAGCGAGGACTTCCCGACCCCCGACGGCCCGACCACCGCGACCAGCGGGTGCGCGGCGAGGGCGTCGGCGAGCACGGTGACGTCCGCGTCGCGGCCGAAGAAGAACTCGGCGTGTTCCTCACCGAACGGCTCCAGACCGCGATAGGGGCAGGGCAACAGCTCCGGGTCGGCGCCGAGCACCTGCTCGACGGGGATGAGGTAGGCCGTCGTCGTCCGGCCACTGCGGTCGGCCGCGACCGTCATCCCGACGACCGCGCCGGTCTCCTCGTGCCACACCGGCGCGCCGCTGAACCCTTCGACGATCGGCTGGTCGCCGACGGTGGTCTGCAGCTGGAACCAGCGGGTGCCCTGCGCGCCGCGAATCCGCCCGGTCGTCCAGACCCCGTCCGCCATGCCCTCGGGGAACCCGAGCACGCGGAAGTGCTGGTCCCACAGCTGGTCGACGCGCCGCAGCGGCGGCATCCGCGCGCCGCGCGGCAACGGGTCGATCAGCTTCAGCACGGCGACGTCGCCGGTGCCGTCCTCCGCGATCGGCAGCCAGCGGTGCACCACCGCCCGGGCTGCGACGCCCAACATCGGGAAGTCGACCCGGACGGGGTCCGGCGGCGGCTCGGCGGCGTACGGGTCGGCGCCCGCCACGCTCGCGACCACGTGGGCGCAGGTGGCGACCAGGTCCGGCCCGACGAGGAAACCCGCGCCGGCCACGTCGCCGCTCCGCGTGATCACCCTGGCTGCCACCCTCGCGGCGAGCGTGTGGTCCTGGCTGCTCGATGGCACGTTCGATGGCACGTCCGTGGTCCCCCCGACGATCTCCGCACAGGGTAGGAGCACGGGGGTCGGGCGCCGGCAGCCGGCACCGCATCAGGCCGCGACGGCCGGGGGCGCGGCGCGCACGGCGAAGCGGCGGTGCACCAGCAGGCTGAGGCCGAGCCAGAAGATCGGCCACACCGGCCAGAACCACGGTGCGGGGTCCATCGCCCACCGCGTCACGAGGAACACCGCGAGGAAGCCGACGATCGCGGCGTGCACCGCGAGCCGCCTGCGGGCCCCGGCGGCGAGCGGGCCACGGCGCGGCTCGGGCGCAGGGGCGGGCTCCTGCACGGTCGGCAGGTCGAGGGTGAGCGGGTCGAGCTCGTCGCGGGTGACGGCGGCGTAGGCGGCGGCCTGGCGCTCGTCGGCCTCGGAGAGGGTGAGGAACCCGGCGCTCGCGGCCTCGCGCAGGCGGGTGGCGACGGCCTCGCGCTCGGCGTCGGAGGCGCGGATACCGGTGGTGGGCTCGGAAGGTGTCGTCATGCATTCGATGCTGGCCCGGGAGCGCGCCCGCGGCGTCGGCTCCGCGGAGGCATCTCGCCTACGCCCCCGGTCGTAGGAGATCGGCCGCAAGAGCTCGGCCGCAAGAGATCGGCGCGGCGGATCAGCCTGCACCCGGCGGCGGGGGTGGCGGTGGGACCCAGCCGGTGCTGATCTGCAGCGTGATCGTCTCCTCGGGGAGCGCCGTGCCGCGCGGGGACTGCCCGATGACGGTGCCGGCCGGTGCCGCGCTGTCGACGGTGCCGGTGGTGACCGGGAATCCCGCTCGCTCGAGCATGGCGCGGGCATCGGTCTCGGGACGGCCGATGACATCGGGGACGCGCGTGGCCGCACCGCCCTCGACGTAGCGCGGGTCGGCGGGGGGCAGCGGTTCGACCGGTCGCCCGGCGAGCAGGGGGGTCATGGTGCCGAACCAGGTCTGGGCCGGTGTCTTTCCGCCGAAGATGTTGCCGACGCGGCAGGCGAACGGCGCGCCGGGGCCGTCGCACAGCGGCCTGGGGTTGGCGGAGTTGTCGAACGTGATCACGGCGCCGGACATCTGGGGCACCACGCCGAGGAACGCGGCGGACTGGTGCACCTGGGTGGTGCCGGTCTTGCCCGCCAACGGCCGGTTCCAGCCGACCTGGCCCGCGGCGCCCGCCGCCGTGCCACCGGGCTTGTCGTCCTTGGAGAGCCCCGTGAGCAGGGTGTTGGCGAGGCCCGGTTCGACGACCTGCTCGCACGGTGCCTCCGGCACGGGCACCGGGTTGCCGGCCGCGTCGGTGATCGACTCGATCGGGGTGGGCGGGCACCACGTGCCGCCGCTCGCGAGCGTCGCGCCGACGTTCGCCAGCTCCAGCACGCTCGTGGGGGTGACCCCGAGGGTGAACGATGCCTGGCGCTGCGCCTTGGTGACCTCGGCGATGGAGCGGTCGGTCGGGCGCCCGGTGGCCGGGTTGACGAACGGGGTGGTGGCGAGCGAGCGCATGCCCAGCCGCACCGCCATGTCGACGACGGGCGGGACGCCGGTGAACTCCATCAACCTGATGAACGCGGTGTTGGGGGACTGGGCCAGCGCGTCGGTGAGCGGGAGCCGTCCCGGGTAGCTGCCGGCGTTCTGCACGGGGATCGGGCGGCCGCCGCCGTCGCGGTAGATCGGCGAGGCGTACCCGCCGGGCGGCACCTCGATCTGGGTGTTGATGCCCAGGCCCTTCTCCAGGGCGGTGGCCGCGGTGAAGATCTTGTAGACCGAGCCCGCACCGAGGTTCACCGGCTCGTAGGGCAGGCCGTAGCTGGTCTGGCGGGCGGCGGCGTCGAGACCGAAGACCCGGCTGGAACCCATCGCCTGCACCCGGTGCCTGTCGGTGCCGGGCTCCACGATCGACATGACGTTGGCAGCATCCGGCGAGTCCGGCGGCACCTGGGTCTTCAGCGAGGCGGTCATCGCGGCCATCGCGTCCGGGTCGAGGGTGGTGCGCACCGTGTAGCCGCCGCGCGCGAGCTGGTTCTGCGAGATGCCGGCGCCGGCCAGGTAGTGCAGGACGTAGCTGCAGAAGAAGCCGTTGTCGCCTGCGCCGATGCAGCCGTTCGGCCGGGCACGCAGCGGCGACGACACCCCGAGCGGGCTCGCGAGCGCCGCCTGCGCCTGCTCGTCGTCGATCATGCCCTGCTCCAGCATGAGCTTGATGACGAGGTCGCGGCGCTCACGCGCGGCCTCGGGGCGGCGCACCGGGTCGAACCCGCTGGTGCTGCGCACCATCCCGGCGAGCAGAGCGGCCTGTGGGATCGTGAGCAGGTCGGGGGTGACCCCGAAGTAGGTGCGCGCCGCGGCGGCGATGCCGTATGCGCCGTTGCCCCAGAACACGGTGTTCAGGTAGCGGGTGAGGATCTCGTTCTTGGTGAGCTGCTGCTCGAGCTGCAGCGCGATCTGCACCTCGCGCAGCTTGCGCGCCGGCGTCTGCTCCACCGCCCTGAGCTGTTCTGTCGGGCTGTTGGCGAGCACGTAGAGCGTGTAGTTCTTGACGTACTGCTGGGTGAGGGTGGACGCGCCCTGCTCGATGTCACCCGATGCGGTGTTGGCGAGGACGGCGCGCATGGTGCCTGCCCAGTCGACGCCGTCGTGCTCGAAGAACCGGCGGTCCTCCACCGCGATCAGTGCGGCGACCATCGCGGGCGCCACCTCGTCGACGGTGACGAGCTCGCGGTCCTGGGCGAAGACGTGGGCGATCGGGGTGCCGCGGCTGTCGGTGATCGTGGTGGTCTGCGGCAGCGAGCCGGCGATCAGCTCGGCGGACACCCCGCTGAGGCTGTCGCTCGCCTGGTTGGCGGCGAGCCCGGCGCCCGCGGCGAGTGGGTAGGACACGCCCGCGACGAGCACACCGGCGAGCATGCAGAGGCCGAGCAACAGCCCGACGCACCGAAGGATCAGACGCCCCCGCACATCGTCTGACGGTAGTTGTGCGCGCGTCATGTCGCAGTCAGAAATGTTGCAGTTCGGAACCTTTCGACGAGCGCGAGGAGATCAGCCCAGCAAGGGGAGCCGGGCCGCGAGCGGGCCGGCCTGCGCCGCCTGCTCCTCGTCGGGCACGAGGCGGCCGGTGGCGATCAGCACTGTCGCCTCGTCGTCCCAGGGGAGCGGTCCGCCCGCCAGCTCCTCGACGGTGGCGCGAGCCAGGCCGAGCGCCGTGGGCGCGGGCGGTGGGAGGGTGAGCTCGGCCCCGAGGTCCAGGTGATGGACGGCGAGTTCGAGGGCCCATGTCGCGAGGAAGTCGCCGGTGCGCATGGTGTGGCCCTGGATCGCGACGACGCCGTCGGGCAGCGCGCCCACCGCGGCGGCGAGCGCGTCGGCGGTGGGCCGCAGGTGCGCCACGATCCCGGTGGGTGACCGGTAGGCCGCGCCCATCGCCCGGACGAACCGCACGTGCCCGACGGGGCTGGCCGCGGACTGGGGCCCGGTGGGGCTGCTCCAGTAGCTCGTGGCGTCGGTGTCGGGGGCGCGGTCGGTGGGACTGACGACGCCGAGCAGCATCTCCTGCAGGCCGAGGTGGACGTGGACGAGCACGTCGCCCACCGTCCAGCCCCGGCAGCGGCTGGTGGCGAGCAGCTGGTCGTCGTCGAGCCCGTCGGCCGTGGCACGCAACGCCTTCAGCCCGTCGAGGAACCCGGTGCGCCCGGCGGCGTGGGAGACCTGCACCGGGGAAGGTTAGGGGACGGCTACTGCCCGAGACCTGATTGGTGCCGTGGGCGCGTTCCGCGGAACGCCCGTGATCAGCGGTTCGGTGCGAACGCGGCGAGATCCCGCCGTTCTCGCACCGATTTGCCGATCATGAGGTGGCAACTGCGAGGACGCGGGAAGCCCTTCATGCACGGACACAACGATCAGCTGGAAGTACCAGCTATGTGTAGCCCGGCACCGGGCCGGTGGAGCTGCGCACGACCAGTTCCGGGCGTAGGAGCAGGGAGCCGCCGTTGGGTCTGCCGCCGCCCCCTTCGACGCCGGCGCGCAGGTGGGTGAATGCGGCGTCGGCCATCGCGGGCAGCGGCTGGCGGATCGTGGTGAGCGGTGGGGTGGCGAGGTCGGCGAGCACGATGTCGTCGAAGCCGACCACGGACAGGTCCGTGCCCACCTGCAGACCGGCGTCGCGGGCACCTGCGGTGATGCCGAGCGCGCACATGTCGTTGATCGCGACGATCGCGGTGGGCGGGCGGCCGCTGGTGAGCAGCTCGCGTGCGGCGCTGCGGCCGAGGTCGGGGAAGTCGAGGTCGCCGAAGTGGTCCCCGTAGTGGTCCTGGGTGCCGCCGGACCAGACGAGCGCGTCGTCTGCGCCGAGGCCGAACTCCTCGAGGGCCGTCTCGAACCCGCGGAACCGGGCTCGCCGGTTGACGCTGCGCAGCGAGCCGGAGACGAAGGCGAGCCTTCGGTGGCCGAGTTCCAGCAGGTGCCGGGTGGCGAGCTCGGCGCCGACGGCGTTGTCCACGGAGATGTTCACCAGCGACGGGGGATCGCCCGCCTGGGCCGTGCGGTCGAAGGCGACCAGCGTGAGCCCGCGTTCCACGAGGGGAAGCACGTGTTCCAGCGACGGCAGCGACGAGCAGAGCACCACGCCGCGGATGCCGTCGGCCCACAGCTCCTCGAGGTAGTCGCGCTCCCGGGCCTGGTCGCGCTCGCTGTTGCACAGCAGCACCCGGTAGCCGGCCTGCAGCGCGGCGGCCTCGATGTGGCGCGCGAACGTGCCCCAGAACGGGTTCGCCACCGACGGCACCACCAGCCCGAGCACGTGGGATCGGCCGGTGCGCAGCTGCCGGGCCGGGCCGTTGGGGCGGTAACCGAGCCGCGCGATAGCCTCCTCGACGCGCTCGCGGGTCTGCGGCAGCATCCGGTCCGAGCGGCCGTTGAGCACGTTCGACACCGTGCTCGGCGAGACCCCCGCCTCGGCGGCGACCTGGTGGATCGTCACACTCACCGCGCCTCCTCGGGCGTTCACAGCTTGGCCGATGTCGATCGTTGACAGGGCATGAGGGCGCCCCTAGCTTGGTGCATCGTTGCAATGGTGCAACGTTGCAGTGGCAAAGGCCACCCGTGCGGCCGATCCACACTGCAGTGGAGGGGAGTTCATCGATGACCATCCGACACCGGTCCGTCCTGCGGACCGTTGCGGCCGTGGCGGCCGGTCTCGTGGCCCTCGCCGCGTGCGGCGGGCCGGCGCCGGACCGCGGGGGAGACGGCGCCGTGAGCGGCGAGATCAGCCTGCTGACGCCGATCTTCGAAGGGGCCGACGGTGCCGCGGTGCTGGAGGAGCAGCTCGCCGCGTTCAAGCAGCAGTACCCCGACGTCACGGTGAAGCCGGACTACACCTCCTACGGCAAGCTCAACGAGAAGCTCACCACGTCGATCGCGAGCGGCCAGCCCTACGACGTGATGCTGATGGGCGCCGGGTGGATCCCGCCGTTCGCGTCGAAGGGCGTACTGGCCGACCTCGGACAGGACCCGGCGTCGCTCGGGTCGCGGTTCTTCGAACGCGCGGTCGACGCGGGCGTCCACGAGGGCAAGGTCTACGCCCTGCCGATCATGATGGACACCCGGATCGGCATCTACCGCAAGGACCTCTTCGCGCAGGCCGGGATCACCGAGCCGCCGAAGAACTTCGCGGAGATGCGCGAGTACGGCAAGCGGCTCACCCAGCGGGCCCCGGACGGGACGCTCCAGGTCGCCGGGCTGGACGTGCTCGGCATCGACCCGCGGCAGGCGTTCCTCACCATGCTCTGGGCTGCAGGCGGCGAGCTCTTCGCCCCGGATGGTTCGCCGGCGTTCAACTCCCCGGCGGGGGTCAACGCGCTGCAGACGATGACCGACGTCATCCAGGTGGACCGCAGTGAGGACGTCGGCTGGACGGTGCCCAACTCGCCGACCGGCAACGTGATGGCCCAGGGACGGACGGCGATGATGGTCGGGCACCACCACTTCTGGACCCAGATCCAGGAGGAGGCGCCCGACATGATCGCGCAGGACAAGCTCGGGTTCTTCGTGATCCAGGACGAGCGCCCCGCCATGTTCCAGGGCGGCACCCTCGCCACCGTTGCTGCGCAGAGCAAGCACCCCGCGGCGGCGAAGGCGCTCGCCGGGTTCCTGGCGTCGGACGGACCCGCACTCGCCGCGAACCAGCAGCGCGGCAACATCCCCGCCCTGAAGTCGCTCGAGTCCTCGGAGTTCGTGCAGCAGAACAAGGCCATCCAGTTCGCCATGCAGAACTTCGACGCGGCCCACTCCGAGGGCGGTGTGCCGCAGTGGCTCGACATCCGCGACAAGTTCAAGCCGGCGATCGAGAGCGCCATGCTCGGCCAGAAGAGCCCGCAGCAGGCGCTCGACGACCTGGCGGCCGAGGCCACGGCTGCGCTGGCGGGTCGCTGAGCATGGCGGTTCCGACCACGGCACCCCCGGCCGCCCGCGCGGCGGCCGGGGCTCAGCGGCGGCAGCGGCCGCTCGGGCACGAGCGTCGCCGGGCGGCGTACCTCATGCTCGCCCCGGCCGTGGTGCACCTCGCGTGGTGGATCGGCATCCCCACGGTGGCGACGTTCGTGCTCGCCTTCACCCGCTACGACATCCTCGCAGGCACGATGGCCTGGGCCGGCCTCGACAACTTCGTCGCGATCTTCCGCGACCCGGTCTGGTGGAAGGCGATCGGCAACACGGTCGTCTACACGTTCTTCACGGTGCCCGTCGCGATGGCGATCGCCGTGGTCATCGCCGTGCTGCTCAACACGAAGCTGCGGGCGCGGGCGTGGTACCGCACCGCGGTCTTCATGCCGCACATCACCGCCACCGTCGCGATCGCGCTGGTGTGGATGTGGATGTTCGAGCCGAACATCGGCCTGTTCAACTGGGTGCTGTCGTGGTTCGGCGTGCGCGGCCCGGCGTGGACCTCCGACCCGGCGTGGGCGATGAGCTCGGTGATCCTGATGAGCATCTGGAAGGGCATCGGCCTCAAGATGGTCATCTACCTCGCCGCGCTGCAGGGCATCCCGCACGACCTCTACGAGGCCGCCGAGATCGACGGCGCCGGACCGGTGCGCCGCTTCTTCGCGATCACGCTGCCGCTGCTCGGGCCGGCCACCTTCTTCGTCCTCGTGGTCTCGCTGATCGACTCGTTCCAGGTGTTCGAGCAGTTCTACGTGCTCACCCCGGAGGGTGGCCCGGCGAACTCGACCACCGTGATGACCTACGAGATCTACAAGTCGGCGTTCCAGCGCTTCGACATGAGCACGGCGAGCGCGCAGAGCGTGGTGCTCTTCGCCTTCCTGCTCGTGCTCACGATCGTCGGCAGGCGGTTCACCGGGAGGGACGATGTCGCTTGAGAGCGCTGTGGTCCAGCCCGCGCCTGCGTCGGGGGCGTCCGGGCCGGGGCGGGTGGGGGGTGCGCCCCGGCCCGGGCGGGTCGTCCTTCACGCCGTGCTGGTCGTGCTGTCGCTGCTGATGGTGGCGCCGTTCGTGTGGATGGTGCTGACCTCGCTGAAGTCGCACGCGGAGGTCATGTCCTACCCGCCCACGATCCTGCCGTCGGTGTGGCAGTGGGTGAACTACCCGGACGCGCTGGAGTTCGCGCCGTTCGGCACGTACTTCCGCAACAGCCTCGTCATCGCCGTCGGCCACACCGTGATCAACGTGGTGCTCGCGGCGATGGCCGGCTACGCCCTGGCCCGGCTGCCGTTCCGGGGCCGCTCGCTGCTGCTGATGCTGGTGCTGGCCGCGATGATGATCCCGACCTTCACCAAGATCGTGCCGCAGTACCTGCTCGCGAAGACCATGCCGTTCTTCGGCGGCAACGACTTCCTCGGCCGCGGTGGGAGCGGCTGGCTGGACTCCTGGTGGGCGCTGATCGTGCCGGGCGCGCTCACCCCGCTCGCGATCTTCCTGTTCCGCCAGTTCTACCTGTCGCTGCCGCGCGAGCTGGAGGAGGCGGCGCGCCTGGACGGGCTCGGCGAGTTCGGCATCTTCGCCCGCGTGATGACGCCGCTGATGAAGCCTGCGATCGCGACGGTGGCGTTGATCACGTTCGAGAACAGCTGGAACAACTTCGTGTGGCCGCTCATCGTCACCCGCAGCGAGGAGCTGCGGGTGATCCAGGTCGGGCTGGCTGCGTTCCAACAGACCGAACGGACCCTGTGGGAGTACCTGATGGCGGGCACGGTGCTCGCTACCGTCCCGATGATCGTGTTGTTCCTGTTCACCCAGCGGTACTTCGTGCAAGGCTTCGCGACCGCAGGGATCAAGTAGCAAGCAGGTTAGGAGATCGTGTGAGCTTCGATCTGACGGGCCGACGCGCCCTGGTCACCGGCGCAGGCCACGGCATCGGCGCGGGGATCGCCGAGGCGCTGGCGGCCGCGGGTGCCGACGTCGTCGTGCACTACGGGCGGTCGGCGGAACAGGCGGCCGAGGTCGTCGAGCGGATCGGCGCGCTGGGGCGCAAGGCCACCGCGATCGGCGCGGACGTCACGGTCACGGCCGAGGTCGACCGCCTCGTCGACGAGGCCGTGGGTTTCCTCGGTGGCCTGGAGATCCTCGTCACCAACGCAGGCCACCTGATCGGGCGCTCGCCGGTGGCGGAGATGACCGACGAGCACTTCAGCAAGGTGGTCGAGGTCAACCTCGGGTCCACGTTCCGCACCGTGCGGGCGGCGATCCCGCACCTGCGCGCGGCAGGCACCGCGGGCCGCGTCGTGACGATGGCCTCGCTCGCCGCGCACAACGGCGGCGGCAACGGCGCGGCGGTCTACGCCGCGTCGAAGGCGGGGGTCGTCGGGCTGACGAAAGGCCTGGCCAAGGAGCTGGGCCCGGCCGGCATCACCGTCAACGCCCTCGCCCCCGGCTTCATCGGCGGCACCGCCTTCCACGACACCTTCACCCCGCCCGAGGCGCAGAAGGCGATGATCGGCGGCATCGGCGTCGGACGCGGAGGCACCGTCGAGGACGTCGCGGGCGCCGTGGTCTGGCTCTGCTCCGACGCGGGCGCGTTCATCAACGGCACCACCGTGGACATCGACGGGGGCGTCGGGTACCGGTGAGCCCGGTGGCGGTCCTCCCCGCTGAGCGGGGCGGGTGGTGGCACCACTACGTCTGCCCGGCGCACGGGGTGGAGCTGGAGCACGTCGGCCTGCTCACCGGTGAGTTCCCCTCCGGTGGGGCGCCGTGCGCGCACGGCTGCCGGGTGGACACCGCCGACGTGCGCGGCGCCTGGACCGTGCTGGCCCACCAGGCGTGCGCGCGGGCGATCCTCGCGGCCGCCGGGGGATCACCGGACGAGCGGGCCGCCGCCACCGCGTTGCTGCGCGAGTACGCCGACCGCTACGCCGCGCTGGGCACCGCGGCGCACAACGGCGCCGCGGGCTGGATGCTGCGCGGGCGCCTGTTCCAGCAGGCGCTCACCGAGGCGATCTGGGCCGTGACGATCGGGCGCGCCGCCCGGCTGCTCGGCGACCCGGTGCCGGAGCTCACCGCCGGGCTGGCCGAGGCCGCCCGAGTGGCCCGCGACACCCTGGTGGCCGAGGGCCGTTTCCGCTCCAACTACACCGCGTGGCTGGACGCGGCGGGCGCGGCGTGCACCGGGAAACCCGAGTGGCTCGACGGGCCGCACGGGATCTTCGCGCACGTGTTCGCCGCCACCCACGCCGACGGATGGGAGTGGGAGGCGAGCACCTACTACCACTCGTTCGTGCTGCGGGCCTACCGGCACGCGATCGCCGCGGTGCCGGGTGTGAAGGTGCCGGCCACCGTGCGGGGGCGGATCGACACGATGGTCGACGTCCTGCGGGTGCTGGTCACGCCGGGCGGGCTGCTGCCGTCGCTGCACGACGGCCCGTACCGGCGCGCTGAGTGGGACCGCGAGCTCGCCGAGCTGAACACGACGCCCGCGCCGCGGCGGGTGGTCACGGTGTACCGGGACGCCGGCTACGCGATCCTGCACGGGGGCGGCCTCCAGGCGATCGTCGACTACGGCCCGCACGGCGGCTCGCACGGCCACCTCGACACGCTCTCGCTCTACCTCTACGGCGACGGCGTGCCATGGCAGCCCGACCCCGGGCAGGTCCCGTACGGGCACGCGCAGTGGCGCCTGTACTACGCGTCGACGGCGGCGCACCCCACGTTCTCCGTCGACGGCCTGGATCAGGCCGAGTGCGCCGGGGAGCTGGTGAGCGTCGGGTCGGACGAGGTGACCGTCGCCTGCGGTACCGCGTACGACGGCGTGAGCGCCGTGCGCCGGTTGGCGCTCGCGCCGGACGGCACGCTGCGCGACGAGCTCACCGTCACGGCCGACCGGCCCCGGCGGATCGCCGCGCACCTGCGCCCGGGCGTGCCGCTCACGGTCCGCACCGACCCGGACGGCACGGTCCACACCGGCTGGGAGCCCGGCCTGCGCGGCACGCACACGGCCTCGGGTGCGGCGGCGCGGTTCGTCGCGCGCCCCGGCCCCGGCCCGGCCGACGACCCCCAGCGCACCCGCACCAACGTCGACTGGGTGGCCGAGGACGCCACCGCCGTCACGTTCAGATCGACCTACCGGGTGGGAACGTGGAACCCCTCCTGATCGCCGGCCGCGTCGACGAGCTGCGCGCGGCGCTCACCACCACGCATGCCGCGCAGTGGCGCCGGCTCGCCGAGCAGTGCGACTGGTACCGCGGGCAGACTCCGCCGCCCGAGCACCCGACCGCGAGCATCACCTACTTCGGCCCCGCCGCGGCCAACCTCGCCCTGGCCCACCGGCTCACCGGGCAGCGGGGCTACCTCGACGAGGCGTGGCGCTGGATCGGCACGGCCATCTCCTACCCGCACTGGGGCAAGGCCAAGATGCCCGACCACGACCTCGACGCGGGCTGGCTGCTGCACGGGCTGTCGCTCGCCTACTCCTGGCTGCGTGACGATCTCCCGGCCGACCGCGCCGCCGCCCTCCGCGCGAAGCTGGAGCTGCAGGGGGAGCGGCTGTACGAGTTCGCGCATGCGTCCGAGGGGAGCTGGTGGTCGTCCAGCTTCTGGCAGAACCACAACTGGATCTGCTATGCGGGCCTCGCCACCGCCGGGTACGCCCTGGACCGGCCGGAGTGGACCGCCCGCGCGAAGGAGAACTTCGCCCAGGTCCTCGACCTCATGCCGGCCGACGGGTCCGACTCCGAGGGCGTCGTCTACTGGCGCTACGGCGTGCCGTGGCTCGCGATCTACCTCGACCTGCTGGAGCGCACCGAGGGTGTCGGCTGGTGGCGGCGCGGCTCGTTCCTCGCCAACACGTTCACGTGGCGGCTGCACCAGTGCGCGCCCGGGTTCGAGGAGAACGTCGACCACGGCGACTGCCACGACCGCCGCAGCGGCCACAGCGTGGCGCTCTACTACAAGCTGGCCTGCGCGTACCGCGACGGCCGGGCGCAGTGGCTGGCGAACCGGGTCGCGGAGCGGCACTTCTGGCGCGAGGCCTACGCGTCCGGGGTCAAGCCGGGCGTGATGCCGGAGGCGTTCTACGAGCTGCTCTGGTACGACCCGGACGTCCCGCCGGTCGACCCGGGCGACGAGCCGACCGCGGCGTACTTCCCGGACCTCGGCCAGGTCACCGCGCGCACGTCGTGGGCCGACGACGCCGCGTTCGTCAGCTTCAAGGCCGCCCCGGGCGGTGGGCACACGGCCTGGGAGACCGCCGAGCGGTTCCGCCGCGAGCGCGGATGGGAGACGCTGTCGGCAGGCCACCACCACCCGGACGCCGGCGGGTTCGTGCTCGCCGCCCACGGCGCGTTCCTCGCGGTCGACTGCGGCTACAGCAATGCCAAGCGGGCGGCCGAGCACAACCTGGTGCTCGTCGACGGGCGGGGCTGGGCGGGGGAGGGCCGCTACCACGTCTACAAGGACCTGCCGTTCGAGGCGCAGCCCCGGCTGCGGGACGTCGCCCTCGCCGACGGCTGGGTGCACGCCGTGGCCGAGTCGGCGGCGATGTTCGACCAGGCGCTCGGCGTGCGCCGGGTGGATCGGACGCTGGTCGTCACCCCGCGCGGCCGGCTGGTGCTGCTGGACCGGCTCGCCGCCGACCAGCCGCGGGAGTGGACGTTCCTGCTGCACAGCGACTGGCCCGCGGAGCCCGTCGACGGCCGGTGGGCGGTCCGCTCGGGCTCGGGGATGGCCTGGTTGACGCCCCTCACCCCCGA
This sequence comes from Pseudonocardia hierapolitana, assembly GCF_007994075.1. Lineage (NCBI taxonomy): Bacteria > Bacillati > Actinomycetota > Actinomycetes > Pseudonocardiales > Pseudonocardiaceae > Pseudonocardia > Pseudonocardia hierapolitana. The sequence goes on from NZ_VIWU01000001.1 coordinate 7,606,578, forward strand.
CGTGCACGTGGAGCAGACCGACACCGCGATCGAGGCCAACCCCACCGGCAGCACCCCCAGCCTCCGCATCACGAGGACGCTGCGCACGCTGCGGATCACCACGCCTCGCCGGGCCGAGGCCGTGTTCCTCACGGCCCTCGAACCGGCGGCGGCGCTGGACCCGGCTCCGGCCCGCGCCACGGCCGTACCCGACGGGGTCGACTTCGGCGACGAGCAGGTCCGCTTCCCGGCCGACGGCGGCGCGATCCTGACGGCGGGAGCGCGGGAGACGCGGGTGTGACCCCAGCTCCCCGCGCGGAACCCTCCGCCCGTACCGACGAACGGCGCGCTCGTCGGTACCTATCCGACGAACGCGCCGTTCGTCGGAACGGGGAGGCGCGGGGGTGGGCCGGGGGCGTGCTGCACGGGCTCGAGTTCATCGCCTATCCCGCGATCGCGGGCGGGGCGTTCTGCCTGCTCGCGATCGGGGTGGTGACGTGGTTGCCCGCGCTCGCGGCGGTCGCGGCCGCGCTGGACCGGTGGCGCCGCGACGGCGACACCCGCGTGTTCACCGGCGTCATCGCCGCATTCCCCGGGTACTGGCGGGCGCTGTGGAGGCACGCGCTCGTGGCCACCGCGGCGCCGGCGGCGATGCTCGCGGCGATCGTGTTCCTCGCCGGGCGGCCCGAACCCCTCGCCGTTCCCCTGCTCGCGGTGCAGGCCGGCGGGCTCGCCGCGTTCGCCGTGTACCACCTGGCGCTGGCCGTGGTCGCCGGGCACGACCCCGGCGCAGGCGCCACCTGGCGGGCCCGCGCACTCGTGCTCGGCTTCGGCTCGCCGCGCCGCGTCCTCGTGCTCCTCGCGGCCCTGCTGCTGGCGCCGGTCGTCGCGCTCCCGCTCGCGGTCGGCCCGCTGGTCTTCGGCCCCAGCATCCCCGTGCTGTGCGGGCTCGCACTCCTGGACCGGGCCGATCCATCAAACCGAGTTGATGCATCAAGCTGATTTGATGTATAGTCCCGGCGCATGGGCGACGTCGCCGACCCGCCGGCCTTCGTACGGCTGGCGGCCCACCCGGTGCGCTGGCGGCTCCTCTCCGAGCTCGCGCAGAGCGACTACCGGGTGCGCGAGCTGGTCACGCTCGTCGACCAGCCGCAGAACCTCGTCTCCTACCACCTGAGGCTGCTGCGCGACGGCGGGCTCGTCCGCGTCACGCGCAGCACCTTCGACGGCCGCGACAGCTACTACCACCTCGATCTCGACCGGTGCGCCAGCGCGCTGGCCGAGAGCGGCACGGCCCTGCACCCGGCGCTGAATCCGGCGTTCCGCCGTGAGGTCACGGCCTCGACTCCCCGGGTGGCGGTGCTGTTCGTGTGCACGGGCAACAGCGCCCGCTCGCCGATCGCCGAAGCCCTACTGCGCCGCCACACCGGCGGCGCCGCGACCGTCACCAGCGCCGGGAGCCGGCCCCGGCCGGAGCTGCACCCCCACACCGTCGAGGTGCTGCGCGAGCAGTTCGGCCTCGACGTCTCCGGCCACCGTCCCCGGCACCTGGACGCCGTGACCGGCTCGACCTTCGACCGCGTGATCACCTTGTGCGACAAGGCCCGCGAGGTCTGCCCCGACTTCGGCCACCGCACCCGACGGGTGCACTGGAGCATCCCCGAGCCGGTCGACCGCGCCGCGTTCCGCCGCACCGCGGCCGAGATCGACACGCGCGTCCGGCACCTGTTGCCGGTCCTCACCGCAACCGACCGTGCCGCCACCAACCGCGAGGAGAACCGGCCGTGACCGCATCCGACCAGTACGCCAGTGTCCGATACCTCGTCGACGACGTGCAGGCCGCCGTCGACTTCTACACCACCCACCTCGGCTTCACGGTGAACATGAGCGCCGCTCCCGCGTTCGCCGACGTGGTGCGCGGCCCGCTGCGGGTGCTGCTGTCCGGGCCCACCAGCTCGGGCGCCCGTGCCACCCCGGAGGACGCCCGCTCCGCGGGGCGCAACCGGATCCACCTCGTCGTCGACGACCTGGACGCCGAGATCGCCCGGCTCCGCGACGCCGGCCTGCCCTTCCGCAGTGACCTGGTCAGTGGGCCGGGCGGGCGCCAGGTCCTGCTCGCCGACCCCGCGGGCAACCTCGTCGAGCTCTTCCAGCCCGCCCGGCGTGCCTGACGCGGCTCAGGAGGCCTCGCTGCGCGCGGCGACCAGGCGGTCGTAGGCGCCCACCAGGTGCTTCTCGATCGCTTCCACCGCGGGGGCGGGATCGCCCGCGGCGACGATGTCGCGCACGGCGCGGTGCTCGGGGTGGGCGATCTCGTGGAAGTCACGCCGCGCGAGGTGGCGGTCGTGCAGGAACATCGCGACCTGGCTGCGGATCTGCTGCCACGAGCGCTCCAGCCGGGAGTGGCCCGCAGCGCGCACGAGCACGTCGTGGAACGCGAGGTCGAGCTCGACGGCGACGTCGGGGGAGTAGCCGGCGTCGAGCTCCTGCATCCGGTCCAGGATGGTGTCCAGCTCGGCGAGGTCGTTGCCGGTGAGCCGCCCGCAGGCCCGTTCGACCGCGAGTCGCTCGAGCGCGCGCCGGAGCGTGTAGACCTCCTCGGCGTCCTCGGTGGTGAGCGTGATGACCTGCGCGCCGCGGTGGCGGCGCAGCACCACGAGACCCTCCCGCGCGAGCTCGACCAGCGCCTCCCGCACCGGTCCGCGGCTCATGCCGAGGGCGGTGGCGAGCTCGGCCTCCCGCAGGTGCGCGCCCTGCGGGAGCACGCCGGTCGTGATCATCTGCCGGATCGCGGGCACCACGGTGGCCGACAGCGGAGGGCTGGGTTGGGTCTCGATGGTGAGCTGGTCGAGTGGCCCAGGCACAGTGTCCCCCTTGCGATCGAAACCCCGTAGATTGTTAACAATTGACTTTTGACGATGCTCCGACCAGGCTACGGCATCGGCAGTCACTCGACGAGGAGGCCGCGATGATCACCCGCATCGATGCCCTCCTGCCGCCGGTCGACGTCGGGACGAACCACCCCGTCCCGCTCGACTGACCTCCCCCGCACGCCACGACGCGGAAGCCCGCGCAGCTTGTGAGCGCTCACAACCTGGAGACCACCGATGGCGAAACCGACTCTGGCGGACCCTCCCGTCGCGACGTCGACGGCGGAGCCAATGATGCCTGCCCCCGTCCGAGGGGCCCATCTACGCCGCCGGAACGTCTGGATCTGGGCGTTCCTCATGCCCACGGTGGTCCTGTACGGCCTCTACACGATCTACCCCATCGTCGCGAGCTACTGGTACTCGCTCGTGGAGTGGAACGGGTTCGAGTCCGAGCAGCGCTTCGTGGGCTTCAGCAACTACGAGGCCGTGCTGGCCGACCCGGGATTCTGGAACTCGGTGTGGGTCACCGTGGTCTTCACGCTGCTCGTGGCGCCGGCCCGGATCATCCTCAGCCTCCTGCTGGCGATCGTGCTCAACTCGCCGAAGCTGCCGTTCGCCGCGCTGTTCCGGACGGTCTACTTCCTCCCGGTGGTGACGACGACGGCGATCGTCGGTGTCGTCATGCAGTTCATCTTCGACCCCGCGAGCGGCCCCATCAACGCCGCCCTGCAGACGCTCGGGCAGTCGAAGGGGATCAACTTCCTCGGTGAGTCGGGGCTCGCCCTCCTGACCGTCTCGGCGGTCTACGTCTGGAAGTTCTTCGGGATCACGATGATCTACTGGCTCGCCGCACTGCAGACGATCCCTCGGGATCTCTACGAGGCCGCGAAGATCGACGGGGCGTCGGCGGTGCAGACGTTCCGGCACATCACGCTGCCCCTGCTGATGCCATTCCTGCTCATCATCACCGTGCTGACGATCGAGGACACGTTCCGCGCATTCGACCTGATGCAGTCGATGACCGGCGGTGGACCGTTCTTCGGCACCGAGGTCATCGAGATCTACATCTACCGGTGGGCATTCGCCGCGTCGATTCCCCAGCTGGGCTTCGCGTCGGCGGCCGCCGTGCTGTTCGGCCTCTTCGTGATGGTGTTCGGGTTCTTCCAACTGTGGGCGGTCTACGCCGCGCGGCGCCTGAGGGAGTCGACACGATGACCACGACGACCACGACGACCACCGCGAAGGCGCACCCCGTGACCCGTCGCGGCCGCAGCCCGTGGGAGGCGTTCCGGCGCCTCCCGTGGTGGGGGGCGGTGCTGCTGCTGGTGCTCCTCGGGCTGCTGTGGATCTACCCCTTCGTGTGGATGGTGTCGGCCTCGCTGAAGAGTTCGACCGAGATCTTCAGCGGTGGCGTGAGCCTGTGGCCCGAGGAGTTCGTCTGGGAGAACTACGCCAGGGCCTGGGACGACGCAGGCTTCGGCCGGTACATGCTGAACACGGTGATCGTCACGCTGGCGACGGTCGTGATCGTCGTCGTCCGCTGCGCGCTGTGCGGGTACGTGCTGGGCCGCTACCGGTTCCCCGGATCGCGGATCGTCATCGGGATCCTCGTCGCCACGCTGTTCGTGCCGACCGGCTACACGATCATCCCGATCGTCAAGCTGTCGATGGAGCTGGGCGTCCTCAACTCGCTCACGGGGATGGTCCTCGCTCTCGGTGGCGCGGCGAACGTGTCCTTCATCCTGATCTACGCAGGCTATTTCCGGCAGCTCCCGAAGGAGCTCGAGGAAGCGGCGATCATGGACGGCGCCGGTTTCTTCAGGGTGTTCTGGACCATCATGCTGCCGTTGTCGATGCCGGTCACGGCCACGGTCGCCCTGCTCACGTTCCTGGCCACCTGGAACGCCTTCTTCCTGCCCCTGGTCTTCTCGTTCAGCCGCCCGGAACTACGGACGCTGAGCGTGGGGATGCAGGCGTTCGTGGGGGAGAACGCCACCGACTGGTCGGGAATGGCCGCGGCGGGTGTCATCTCGATCGTCCCCATCGTGGTGCTCTTCCTGTTCCTGCAGCGCTACTTCGTCGAAGGCATCGCCGGTGCCGTCAAATCCTGACCACGTTGAACCACGCCTTCACGTCTCGAAGAGGAGAAGTGAGATGTCCCGAATCAGCCGCCGATCGTTCCTCGGCGCCGGTGGCGCCCTTGCCGTGACGACCCTGCTCGCCGCGTGCGGGGGTGGCTCGGGCGGCTCGTCCGGCGGCAGCGGGCTGCGGTGGTGGGACCACTACAGCGCGCTGCAGAACTTCCACAAGGACTGGGCGGAGCGCCAGTCGCAGGCCATGGGCGTCGGCGTCGAGTACACCTACAACGACGTGACCCGTGCGATCGAGGCGCTGCAGCTGGCCAACCAGAGCAAGCAGCTGCCGGACGTCTACACGAACATCCTCAACATCCCGCTCGCCGCCCTGGTACGGGAGGGGTGGGTCCACGAGCTGGCCCTCTCCGACGAGGTGAAGTCGCGCCTGCCGCAGGACGCGCTGACCGAGGGGATCACGAACATCGACGGCAAGGTGTACGGCCTGCCGCTGTTCGCCTTCCGCCAGTACGCCGCCGCCACCTGGTTCAACCGCGACATCGTCGCCGCGGCCGGGATCGACCCGGCCAACCCGCCCACCAGCTACGACGCGTACCGCGACGCCTGCCGCCGGATCGCCGCGCGGGGCGAGGCGCCGATGATGCTGGCGCTGGGCGGAAAGGCGCGCATGGGCGAGCAGATCAACGACATGGCGTGCGCCGCAGGCTTCCCCGGTTTCGAGGGGCTCGTGTTCGCCACCGGCGAGTTCGCCTTCCACCACGACGCCTACGTGACGGCCATCGAGTTCTGGAAGGAGCTGAACGACACCGGCCTCATCATCCCCGGCGCGATCAACTTCACCGTTGCCAACGCGCGCACGCGGTGGGCGGCAGGAACGGCCGGCTTCTTCCCGGACGGGCCGTGGTGCGCAGGCGGGGTGAAGGCCGTCAACCCGGACTTCGTGCCCACCATGGAGGTCGGGCCGATCCTGACCCCCGAGCCCGGTGCGCAGCCCGTCGTCTACCGCGGGGCCCCGGCCGCGCAGATCTTCGTGGCGGGCAACACCAAGGACGCCCAGCGCGCGACGGCGCTCGTCAGCTCCTTCACCACGCCCGAGTACCAGGCCGGCCTCGCCGCCGGCATGGACCAGCCGCCGATGGACATCGACGTCGTCGAGACCGCGGACGTCACCGAGCCGTACCGGCGCGTGATCGGCTTCTTCAAGGAGCAGGTGAAGCGCATGCCCGAGCCCGTGGTGCGCAACCCGCAGGTCGCCGCCGCCCAGGCCATGCAGGCGCCCATCAGCCCCGACCTCGGCGACATCGTGCAGGGATACCTCGGGGGCAACATCCCCGACCTGCGCGCCGCCTTGCGCCAGCTCAGCGACGCCTACACCGCCGACCGGGACACCGCGCTGCAGAAGGCCGCGGCCGAAGGCGCCCAGGTCTCCGCGGACGACTGGGCGTTCCCGGACTGGCAGCCCGGCACCGACTACGTCTACGCCTGAACCCGTACCGAGAGGTTGAGATGACCACGGAACCGACGACAGCTCCTCAGGCCGACCAGAACAGCTCCCCGAGCGCGGTGCAGGCGCTGCGGTACGCCCCGTCCGACCCGGACGCCCCGCACGTGCGTCGGGCCGTGGTGCGGGTCGACGCGAGCGACGACCGGGGCGCGCTGCCGCGGCCGTGGGCGAGCCTCGGCTACGACGAGATCAACTGGACCTACACCCGGCAGGGCAAGCAGACGCTGAACACGATCGGCGCGTTCGCCGAGACCGCCTACCACGTACGCCCGCACTACATCTTCAACAGCGGCACCGGGCTCGGGCTGCCGCACTGGGGCGCGGGCAACGTCTACCACGAAGACGCCGACGGCAACCCGTTCTACGACTTCACGATCGCCGACCAGACCTACGACACGATCGTCGGCGCCGGGCACCACCCGCTCGTCGAGCTGGCCTTCACCCCGCGGGCGCTGGTGCCGGAGGACCGGGCGAAGGCGGACTTCGCGTTCACCCCCAGCCCCACCCTGTACAGCGAGTACGAGGCGGGTTGGTGGTCCTACCCGCCGAAGGACTACGCGAAGTGGGGCGGCCTCGTCGCCGCGCTCGCGGAGCACTGCCGCGACCGCTACGGCGCCGACGAGGTGTCGCACTGGCTGTGGGAGCTGTGGAACGAGCCGGACATCTCCTACTGGCGCGGCACTCCGGAGGAGTTCCACGAGCTGTACGCGGTGACCGCGGCCGCGGTGCGCAGCGTCCTGCCGCAGGCGCGGGTGGGCGGGCCGGCCGTGACCGGCGGCGATCAGGGCGCCGCGTTCCTGCGCGGCTTCCTCGCCGCGTGCGCGGACCGGGACCTGCCCCTGGACTTCGTCTCGTTCCACACCAAGGGGGCGCACTTCACCCCGTGGCGCACCTACGGCCCGATCGGCGCCCCGGCACGGGAGCAGCAGTCGCCGTCGACGACGAAGATGCTGCGGGAGATCGACAGGGCGCTCGCCGTGATCGAGGAGTTCCCGCAGTACACCGGCCTGCCTGCGATCGTCGACGAGTGCGACGCGTCGGTGCCCGCGCACTGGGGCGTGTACGACAACCCGAACTTCGCCTACCGCAACACCGAGTACTACCCGGTGTTCCAGGTCAAGCTCATGAAGAAGGTCCTGGATCTGAACGAGCGGCGCACCGCGCAGGTGGCCGAGGCGACGACGTGGAGCTTCTCCATGGAGGGGGAGCGCTACTTCGAGGGCACCCGGAGCTTCGTCACGGCGTCGGGCATCGAGAAGCCGCTGATGAACGCCTACCGCGCCCTCGCGCACCTGGGCGACCGCAGGATCGCGGCGAGCTCCGACGCCGCCGTCGCGGTCGACGACCTCTCCGCCCTGGGCGCGGGGCTGGCCGAGGAGGTGGACGTGCTGGCCTCGGCCGGCTCCGCCGACGGGAGCGTGGCCGTGCTCGTCTGGCGGCACGCCGACGACCAGTACGCGGCGGACGACGAGCCGACGGTGGTCGACCTCCGGGTCGACGGCCTCGCCGCGGGCGAGTGGACGCTTCGGCACTGGCGGATCGACGCGGGCCACAGCAACAGCCACACCGTGTGGCAGGACCTCGGCGCCCCGCAGGAACCGACGCCGGAGCAGCTGGCCACGATCGCCGACCGGCAGGGCCTGGAGCGCTACGCCGACGACACGACCGTCACCGCCGAGGACGGACAGGGCCTGTCCCTGACGGTCGAGCTGCCGCTGCCGGCGGTGAGCCTGCTCGTGCTCGTGCCCGGGACGCAGGCGTGACCGGAGTGCGGGAGCAGCTGTTCATCGGTGGCGCGTGGCGCGACGCCTCCGATGGCCGCACGATCGAGGTCCACGACCCCGCAACGGGGGAGGTGGTCGCCCGGGTGCCGAACGCGTCCGACCAGGACCTCGACGACGTGCTCGCCGCCGCGGCCGCCGGGTTCGCGACCTGGCGGCGGTCCGCCCCCGCCGAGCGCGCCGCCGTCCTGCGGCGGGCGGCGGCCCTGCTGGCCGAGCGGGCGGAGGACGTCGCGGCCGTCATGACCCAGGAGCAGGGCAAGCCGCTCGCGGAGGCGCGGGCGGAGGTGCGGCAGGCGGGCGAGTACTTCGACTGGTTCGCAGGCGAGGCCGTGCGCTCCTACGGGCGGGTGCTCGCCACCGAGCCCGGACGGCGGTCCTGGGTGGAGCGCCGCCCGGTCGGGCCCGTCGCGGCGTTCACGGCCTGGAACTTCCCGGCCTCGCTGCCGGCCCGCAAGCTCGCGCCCGCCGTCGCGTACGGGTGCAGCATCGTGCTGTGCCCGGCCGTGGAGGCGCCTCGCACCGCCATGGCGCTCGTCGCGGCGCTGCAGGACGCGGGCGTGCCGGACGGCGTGGTCAACCTGGTCACCGGTGACCCGCCGCGGGTGAGCACCCACCTCATCGCGTCCCCCACCATCGCGAAGATCACGCTGACGGGGTCGGTGCCGGTGGGGCAGGAGCTGGTGCGACTGTCGGCCACGCACCTGCAGCCGCTCACCCTCGAGCTCGGCGGCCACGCACCCGTACTGGTGCTCGACGACCTCGACGACGCCGCCGTGGAACGGGCCGCGGCCACGGTGGTGCGGGCGAAGTTCCGCAACGCCGGGCAGGTCTGCGTCTCGCCGAGCCGGATCTTCGTGCAGGACGGCGTGCACGACCGGTTCGTCGCGGCCGTCCTGGACCGGGTGGCCGGGCTGAAGGTCGGCCCGGGGACGGAGCCGGACACCGACGTCGGGCCCCTCGCCAACGCGCGCAGGCGGGCCGCGGTGGCCGAGCTCGTCGACAAGGCGGCGGCCGACGGCGCCACCGTGCGGTGCGGCGGGCGGACCCCCGACGGACCCGGCTGGTTCTACCCTCCGACCGTTCTCACCGACGTCCCGCCCGGCGCCGCGCTGCTCTCGGAGGAGCCGTTCGGCCCGATCCTGCCGGTGCTGCGGTTCACCGACCTCGACGAGGGCCTCGCCCGCGCCGGCGACGTGCCCTACGGGCTCGCCGCCTACGTGTTCACCTCCGACCTCGCCCGGGCCGACACCGTGATCGCCGGGCTCGACGTCGGCATGATCGGGGTGAACGAGACCGCCCTCGCGGCCGCGGCATCCCCGTTCGGCGGGGTGCACCTGTCCGGTTACGGCCGCGAGGGGGGTACAGAGAGCCTGGACGCCTACACCGTGGCCACGGCCGTGACGACGAGGGGGAAACCGTGACGATCGAGAAGCTCGCACCCGGGGTGTGGGGGGTCCTCGCGACGCCGCTGACGGCGGATGGCGAGAGCGTGGACACCGAGTCCCTGACGCGGCAGGTCGAGCACTACGTCCGCATCGGGGCCACCGGGCTCACGGCCCTCGGCGTGTTCGGCGAGGCGATGCGGCTCACGCCGGAGGAGCGGCGCGCCGTCGTCGGCACGGTCGCGGCGGCGGCCGCGGACCTCCCGATGGTGATCGGGCTGTCCGCGCTCGACGCCGAGGCGGCCTGCGCCGAGGCCGCGAACGTGCTCGACGTGCTGGACCGGCCGCCTGCCGGGCTGATGGTGCAGGTCGGCTCACCCGACCCGGACGCCGTGGTCGCCCAGCTCAACGCGGTCGCCGAGCGCACCGGGCAGGGGATCGTCGTGCAGGACTACCCCGTGGTGAGCGGGGTGTCGATCGCCACCGACGACCTGGTCGCGGCCGTCCGGCGGATCCCGGCCGCGGTGGCCGTGAAGTCGGAGTCGTCACCGAGCCCGCCTGCCGTCGCCACGCTGGTGGCCGGGTTGGACGTGCCGGTCTTCGGCGGGCTGGGCGGCACCGGGCTGCTCGACGAGCTCGCCGTCGGCTCCGCAGGGGCCATGACCGGGTTCTCGGTGCCCGAGGGCCTGATCGCGTGCGTGAACGCGTTCCGCGACGGCGGGTTCACCGCCGCGCGCGAGGTGTGGCGCGACTACCTGCCGCTCGTCAACTTCGAGTTCCAGGCGGGCATCGCGCTCTCCCTGCGCAAGCACAGCTTCGTGCACCGCGGGCTGATCGCCACGCCCGCGGTCCGCCCGCCGGCCGCCATCGCCCCGGAGGCCCTGCTCGGCGTGCTGCGCGAGCACCTGCGGCACACGCCGTACGCGCTGCCCGACCGGGTCGGTTCGTGAACGGCCTCGACCGGGGCTTCGCCAACTACGGCGACGTCGCGTTCTCGCGGTTCCTGCGCCGCAGCTTCCTGCACGCGAGCGGGCGCTCCCCGGAGTCGCTCGAACGTCCCGTGATCGGGATCGCGACGTCGCCGAGCGACTTCAACCCCTGCCACCGGGCGATGCCGGAGCTGGTGGCCTCCGTCGAGCGCGGGGTGCTCGCGGGGGGCGGGCTGCCGATGCAGTTCCCGACCGTGTCGCTGGGCGAGAGCTTCCTGACCCCCACCTCGATGGTGTTCCGCAACCTCATGGCGATGGACGTCGAGGAGATGGTGCGGGCGCAGCCGATGGACGCCGTCGTGCTGGTCGGCGGCTGCGACAAGACCGTGCCCGCACAGCTCATGGGCGCGTTCTCGGCAGGCCGCCCGGCGATCCAGCTGGTCACGGGCCCGATGTCGACCGGCCGCTACCACGGCGAGCGGCTGGGCGCCTGCACCGACTGCCGCCGGTTCTGGGCCCGCTACCGCGCGGGCGAGGTCGACGACGTCGAGATCGCCGAGGTGGAGCGCAACCTCGCCACCACCGCAGGCACCTGCGCGGTGATGGGCACCGCGAGCACGATGGCCTGCGTCGTCGAGGCGTTGGGGATGGCCCTGCCCGGCAGCGCCACCGCCCCGGCGGTGCACGCCGACCGGCTGCGCGTCGGCGAGGCCACGGGCGCCGCCGCCGTCGAGATCGCCCGCGCCGGGCGCACCCCTGACCAGGTGGTCACGCCGGCTTCGGTGCGCAACGCGCTGCGCGTGCTGCTCGCGATCGGCGGCTCGACGAACGCCCTGATCCACCTGACCGCGGCGGCCGGGCGCCTCGGCCTGCGGATCGACCCGGACGAGCTGAACGCACTGAGCGACACCACGCCGGTCCTCGTCGAGCTCAAGCCCACCGGTGACCACTACGTGGAGGACCTCCACGCGAGCGGCGGCCTCGCCGCCGTGCTGCACGAGCTGCGGGACCTGCTCGACCTGTCCGCGCCGACCGTCACCGGGAAGACGCTCGGCGACGTGCTCGGGGACGGCCCCCGCTGGGTGGACCGCGCGGTCGTCCGCCCGCTCGCCGACCCGGCGCGGCCCGTCGGTGGGCTCGTCTGGCTGACCGGGTCCCTCGCGCCGCAGGGTGCGCTGATCAAGCGCTCGGCGGCCGACCCGGCCCTCTTCGAGACCACCGGCCGCGCGGTCGTGTTCACCTCGCTCGAGGACCTCGCCGCCCGGATCGACGACCCCGACCTCGACGTCGCCCCCGACGACGTGCTCGTGCTGCAGAACGCCGGCCCCCGCGGCGCAGGCATGCCCGAGGCGGGCTACTTGCCGATCCCGGGCAAGCTCGCCCGCGCCGGGGTGAAGGACATGGTGCGCATCTCCGACGCCCGGATGAGCGGCACCGCCTACGGCACGATCGTCCTGCACGTCACGCCCGAAGCAGCGGTGGGCGGCCCGCTCGCGCTGGTGCGCAACGGCGACCGGGTCCGGCTCTCCGTGCGCGAGGGTCGCCTCGACCTCCTCGTCGACGAGGCGGAGCTGGCGCGGCGCCGCGAGGCGCTCCCACCGCCCGCCCCCGGTCCGGCCACGGGCTACGGGAGGCTGTTCCACGAGCACGTGCTGGGCGCCGACCAGGGCTGCGACCTGGACTTCTGCGTCCCAGCGGTGCCATCGGAGCCGTCCCGCAGCTGACGCACCCGTACGTGCTCGCGCCACCCGTCGACCGGGCGCGCCAGGCGGACAAGGGGTGCGTCGGCGCGGGGCGCGTGAGCGGCGGCCGGGACCCGGCGGACGCACCCGATGTGCGTTCGCGCTGCCGGTCGACGGGGCGCGTCGACGCGGGAGGGGTGCGTCGCCGGAGCAGGTGTGCGTGAGCAGCGGACCGTGGCTCTCGCACACGGGGCACGCGGCCGCGCACCCCGTCTCCGCTCGCTCGTCCCGTGTCGGTTCGCGCGACCCGTCGACGGGGCGCGCGGGCGGAAAGGGGGTGCGGGGGCGCAGGCGGGCTGGGAGTGTCCGTGCGTGGAGCTCCTCGCCGCCCTTCCTGCGTTCGTCGTCGCCGTCTTCCTCATCTCGGCCTCGCCGGGGCCAGCGATGGCGCTGATACTGCGCCGGGCGGCGCTGCGCGGCTTCCGCGGCGCCGTGCCCACCGTGCTCGGGCTGGAGGCGGGCCTGTACGTGTGGGCGCTGCTCGCCGCGGCGGGGTTCGCCGCGCTGGTGGCGGCGTCGGAGGTCGCCTACCTGGTGCTGCGGGTCGCGGGTGCCGCGTTCCTGATCGTCCTGGGGGTGCGGGCCTGGCGGGCGGCGTGGCTGCAGCGCCGTGGCGCGGCCGCGGTGCCGGAGCTCGCCCCGGTCTCGCCGTCCCACGGGTGGGCGGCGTTCGGCGAGGGGTTCGTCGTCATGCTCGCCAACCCGAAGGCCGCGGTGTTCATGATCGCGTTCTACCCGCAGTTCGTGCCGTCCGACATGCCGCTGTTCGCGACCACCGCGGTGCTCGCCGCGCTGCAGGTCGTGCTGGAGACGGGCTTCTACCTGGCGCTCGCGGCCGGCGTGGCGCGGGCGGGCGGCTGGTTCCGCAGACCGCGGATCAGGGCGCGGCTGGAGGCGGTCAGCGGCAGCGTACTGATCGGGCTGGGGCTGCGGGTTGCGGTCACCGCTCGGTGACGAGCAGATCGACGGACGACCATCCGCCCATGATCAGCCCGCCGCAGGATCGCTCGGCTACGGCTTCACCGCGAGGACCGGGCGCTCGGCCTCCAGCAGGATCCGCTGCGCGCTGCTGCCCAGGATGAGCTTGCCCACCGGCGAGCGGCGGCGCAGGCCGATCACGATCAGCGAGGCGTCGGCGTCGTCGGCGGCCCGGAGCACCTCGTCGGCCAGCTCACCGCGGCGTGCCTCCTGCACGAGCCGCATCGCGACTCCGGCCGCCTCGGCGCGGGCCGTGAGGTCGGCGACCATCTCGGGTGGGGCGACGTCGGCGCTCACCGGGGCCCCGTCGCGCGGCGAGTTGAGCACCAGCAGGTCCTCCCCGCGCCTGCGGGCCTCGTCGAGGCCGGCGGCGAACGCGGCCTCGCCCTCCGCGGTGGGCACGAATCCGACCAGAACCGTCACACGGACTCCTTCGACGGGGTCCGGCGCCGCGCGAGCACGACCCGGACCAGCGGGAAGAGGGCGACCACCACGAACGCGGCGAGCAGCGTGCCGGAGATCGGGCGGGTGACGAACCCGGTGGCGTCACCCTCGAAGATGATCAGCGACCGGCGCAGGGACTCCTCGAGCAGGGAGCCGAGCACGAACGCGAGCACGAGCGGGCCCGGCTCGAACCCGAGCTTCTTCATCAGGTAGCCCAGCGCGCCGAAGACGATCACGAGCACGATGTCGAAGACGTCGTTGCCCACCGTGTATACCCCGATGAGGGTGATCAGCACCGTGATCGGCGCGAGGATCGTCGCGCGCACCCGCAGGATCCGCACGAAGAGGCCGACCAGCGGGATGCTCATGATCAGTAGCAGGATGTTGCCGACGTACATCGAGTTGATCACGCCCCAGAACAGCTCCGGGTGCTCGGCGACCAGCTGGGGGCCGGGGCTCACGCCCTGGATGAGCAGCGCCCCGAAGATCACCGCCATCGTCGCGTTCGCCGGGATGCCGAGCGTCAGCAGCGGGATGAACGACGACGTGGCGGCCGCGTTGTTGGCCGTCTCCGGCGCCGCGACGCCCTCCACCGCGCCGCGGCCGAAGCGCTCCGGCTGCTTCGCGCGGCGCTTCTCGAGGCCGTATGCGGCGAGCGAGGCGATCGTCGCACCGCCGCCCGGCAGCACGCCGAGCACGAAGCCGATCACCGAGCCCCGCCCGATCGCGCCGGACGACGCCCGCAGGTCGGCGCGGGACGGCCAGACGTCCGCGACGCGCTCGGGAGCCTGCACCGCGCGGTGGCGCTCCTCGAGGTTGTAGAGGATCTCCCCGAGCCCGAACAGACCCATCGCGATCGGCACGAAGTCGATGCCGTCGGCGAGCGAGAGGTTGTCGAAGGTGAACCGCGCGGCTCCGGTGAAGCCGTCGCGGCCGACGGTCGCGAGCAGCAGCCCGATGCAGGCGGCGACGAGCGCCTTGAGCCGGTGGCCGCTCGAGACCGTGGCGACCAGCAGGATGCCCAGCAGTGCGAGCGCGGTGTACTCGGGTGGCCCGAAGTCGAGCGCGAAACCCGCCACCACCGGGGCCACCAGCGAGAGCGCGATGATCGAGACCGTTCCGCCGATGAACGAGCCGATCGCCGCGATGCCCAACGCGGTGCCGGCCCGGCCCTGGCGCGCCAGCGCGTGTCCGTCGAACACGGTGACCACCGAGGACGCCTCGCCGGGCAGCCGCAGCAGCACCGACGTGATCGTGCCGCCGTACTGGGCGCCGTAGAAGATGCCGGCGAGCATGATGATCGCGGTCACCGGCTCGAGCCCGAACGTGATCGGCAGCAGGATCGCGATCGTGGCCGCGGGACCGAGCCCGGGCAGCACGCCGATCAGCATGCCGATCACCACGCCGAGCAGGCAGAACAGGAGGTTGGTCGGCTCCAGCACGACGCCGAAGCCCTCCACCACCGGAGTCAGGTCCACGGGTGCGCCCCTCAGAACATGTGCGGGATCGGGACCGCGAGCAGCCCGACGAAGACGACGTAGAACGCGACCACCGTGGCGAGGCTCGTGATGATCGACGTCCGCCAGGACTCGTGGCCGAGGAACCTCAGCCACACGAACATCAGCAGGGCCGCCGGGATCTCGAACCCGATCACCCCGACGACCGCCACGAACGCGATCATGGTGGCGAGGCCGGCGAGCACGAGCCAGGCGGCGCGGGTGAACCGCTCCGCGTCCCGGGTCCGGCCGGTCATCGCCAGCAGCCCGATCCCGAGCACGACGAGGGCCACGCTCACCAGGAGCGGCCACGTCCCGGTGCCGGGGGTACGGGCGCTGCCCACCCCGAGCGCCAGCGAGCCGAGCAGCGCGGCCACGCCGAGCCCCACGACCGCGATCCCGACGACGACGTCGGTCACCCGCCCGGCGACCGGCGGCCGGAACTCGTGCTCGACCTCCTCCACCTCGTGGACGGCGTCCGAGAGCCGCGCCGGGGCCGGCTCCTCGGAGGTCACCGGGGCCCGCCCAGCTGGATGCCGTACTGCTGCGTGACCCGGCGGTAGCCGTCGAGGCTGCCCGTCCACTGCGCCCGCAGCTCCTCGCCGCTCACCTCGTTGGGCGTGAGCTGGTTGTCGGCGTTGAACTGCCGGTAGGCATCGGTGACGAACGCCTTCTGGAACGCCGCGCGCAGCCGGTCCAGCACAGCGGGCGGCGTGCCCTTCGGCGCGGCGACCGCGCGGGACTGCTGCACCGGCACGTCGTAGCCCGCCTCCACCGCGGTGGGCGTGTCGGGCAGGTACGAGGGCCGCTCCCGCGCGAACGTGACGATCGGCGTGAGCGCGCCCGCCTGGATCTGCTCGACGGCCTCGCCGAGCTGGATCGACCCGACGTCGACCTGGCCGCCGAGCACCGCGGTGAGTGTGGGGGAGCCGCCGTCGAAGGGCACCGCGCTGGCGGGGATTCCGGCCTGGTTGAACAGCAATGCCTGGGACAGCTCGCTGCCGGTGCCGACGCCCGTGGTGCCGTAGGTGATCGGCCGACCCGCGTTCGCCAGGTCCTGCACGGTGCGGAGACCGGAGGACGCCGCGGTGACGAGGACGTAGTCGTCCTGGGACACCCCGGTGATGATCTCGTAGTCGGCGAGGTCGACGGCCTCGTCCGGCGAGACCGCGAGGGGCGTGATGTAGGCGAGGCTGCCATTGAAGATCATCAGACGGTGCCCGTCCGGCGCGGCGGTCGCCAACTCGCGGGCGGCGAGGGCGCCGTTGGCACCGGGCCGGTTCTCGACGACGACCGGCACGCCCAGGTCGTCGGACGCCGGTTCGGCGAGCGCGCGGGCGATCAGGTCGGTGCTGCCGCCGGGGTCGGCGCCGACGAGGATGGTGACCGGGTCCCCGCCCGGGAACTCCGCTGCACCCGAGTTGCCGGAGCCGCCGGAGTCGAGGTTGCCGCCACAGGCGGTGAGCGAGACGGCGAGGGCGAGCCCGAGCCCGATCGCGGGCCACCGGCGCCCGGCGACGGTCCTTGTCATGTCGTTCTCCCCTTCGAGAAGCCGAGCCTTGCCGGGGCAGCCTAGGAACGCCGGTCATGCCTGTCCAAATCCGATGCGGCATGGATTGATACCGTCCGTGCATGGCTTACACGCTCGAGCAGCTGCGCGGTTTCGTGGCGGTGGCCGACGAGCTGCACTTCGGCCGGGCCGCCGCCCGCCTGAAGATGACCCAGCCCCCGCTGTCGCGGCAGATCCAGAAGCTGGAGCGGGCCGTCGGCGCGCAGCTCCTCGTGCGCGACAACCGCCGCGTCAACCTCACGGCGGCCGGCCGGGTGTTCCTCACCGAGGCCCGGCGGCTGCTGGCACTGGCCGACGCGGCCCCCGACCTGGCG
Organism: Pseudonocardia hierapolitana; assembly: GCF_007994075.1. Taxonomy (NCBI): domain Bacteria; kingdom Bacillati; phylum Actinomycetota; class Actinomycetes; order Pseudonocardiales; family Pseudonocardiaceae; genus Pseudonocardia; species Pseudonocardia hierapolitana. The sequence goes on from NZ_VIWU01000001.1 coordinate 7,623,663, forward strand.
CGGCGGGTCTCGTCGGGCACCAGCGGCGTGGTGCGCATCGGGTTCACCGCCGCATCCACCTACGGCGTCCTCGGCGCGCTGCTCAACGAGCTCGGCCGGCAGCTGCCCGACGTCGACGTGGACCTCGCGGAGATGGTCACCCGCGAGCAGGTCGCGGCGCTGGCCAACCGGGAGATCGACCTCGGGCTCGCCCGACCGCCGTTCGACCGCGACACGTTCGACTCCCGGCTGCTGCACCGGGAGCCGATGCTCGTGGCGGCGCCGCCCGGTCACCGCCTGCTCGAACTCGAGCGCGACGCCACGGCCGAGGACCTCGTCGGCGAGCCGGTCGTCATGCACTCGCCCACCAAGGCGCGCTACTTCTACGACCTGATCGCCGGGGTCGTGCCGATCCCCGAGGAGGACATCGTCCACAGCGTGAGCCAGGTGCTCACCATGCTCTGGCTCGTGGCGGCGGGCCGGGGCATCGCGTTCGTGCCGGCGTCGGCCACGCGGCTGCGGATCGAGGGGGTCGGGTTCGTGCGGCTGGCCACGCCCGTACCCGAACCGGCGGAGCTGCACCTGCTGTGGGCGCGCGAGTCCGCCAATCCGGCGCTGTGGCGGGTCCTCGACGTCCTGGACGGCTTCGCGGGGACGCGCTGACACCCATCGCGATTCCTGCTGGGTATCGCGCCATGCGGAACTGCTCTTGGACAGGCATCGTTGCGCTTTCTACGGTTTCCCGCGTGACGCTGCTGCCCCCGGATGTTCTCGCCGACCGGCTCCGGTCCGGCCTGCTGTCCTTCCCGGTGACCCACTTCGACGCCGACCTCCAGTTCGACGAGCCCCGGTACCGGGAGCACCTGGCCTGGCAGGCCGGGTTCGACGTCGCGGGCCTGTTCGCCGCCGGCGGTACGGGGGAGGGCTTCTCGCTGACCCCGCCCGAGGTCGACCAGGTCGTCCGCGCGGCCGTGTCGGAGGTCGGTGGCCGCGTGCCGGTCGTCGCGCCGGCCACCGGCGGTACCGCGCTCGCGGTGGCGCAGGCGAAGGCCGCGCAGGACGCGGGCGCCTCGGGGGTGCTGCTGTTCCCGCCCTACCTCACCGAGGCGGGTCAGCGCGGCCTCGCCGAGCACGTCGGCGCCGTGTGCCGGGCCACCGACCTCGGCGTGATCGTCTACAGCCGCGCCAATGCCGTCCTCACCGACGCCACGGTGGCCGAGCTCGCCGAGCGCAACCCGAACCTGGTCGGGTTCAAGGACGGTGTCGGCGACATCGAGCGGCTCACCCGCATCTACGCCCGCCTCGGCGAACGGCTGACCTACATCGGCGGCCTGCCGACCGCGGAGACGTTCGCGCTCCCGCTGCTGCAGCTGGGCGTGAGCACCTACTCCTCGGCGCTCTACAACTTCCTGCCCGAGTTCGCGCTGCGCTTCTACGCCGCGGTACGTCGGCAGGACCGCGAGACGGTGTACCGGCTGCTGTCGGAGTTCGTGATCCCCTACCTCGACATCCGCGACCGCGGGAAGGGCTACGCGGTGTCGATCATCAAGGCGGGCCTGACCGCGGTCGGGCGGGACGGCGGCCGCGTGCGCCCGCCGCTCACCGACCTCACCGAGGACGAGCGCGCCGAGCTCGCGACCCTGGTCCAGAAGGTCTCCTGAAATGGGATCGCCGACCGTCGCGCGGGTGGAGGTCGTGCCCGTCGCGGGGCACGACAGCATGCTGCTCAACCTGAGCGGCGCGCACGGCCCGTTCTTCACCCGCACGATCGCGATCGTCACCGACAGCGCGGGCCGCACCGGTGTCGGTGAGGTGCCCGGCGGCGAGGCGATCCGGCGGACGATCACGGATGCCGCGGAACTGCTCGTCGGGCGGCCCGTGGCCAAGGCCGGGTCGCTCCTGCGGTCGGTCGCCGAGGGTTTCGCCGAGCGGGACGCCGGCGGGCGCGGACTGCAGACGTTCGACCAGCGCACCACGATCCACGCCGTGACGGCCCTCGAGTCCGCCCTGCTCGACCTGTTGGGCCAGCACCTCGGCGTGCCGGTGGCCGAGCTGCTCGGCGAGGGGCAGCAGCGCACCGAGGTCCCGGTGCTCGGCTACCTGTTCTACGTCGGCGACCGGCGTGCCACCGACCTGCCGTACGTGGCGGAGGAGCACCCGGCCGACGACTGGGAGCGGCTGCGCCGGGAGCCCGCGCTCACGCCGAAGGACGTGGTGGCCCTCGCCGAGGCCGCGCACGCCCGCTACGGGTTCGCCGACTTCAAGCTCAAGGGCGGCGTGCTCGCCGGCGAGGAGGAGGTCGCCGCGGTGCGCGCGCTGGCGGCCCGGTTCCCGGACGCGCGCATCACCCTCGACCCGAACGGGGCGTGGCCACTGGCCGAGGCCGTCGAGCTGTGCCGCGACCTGCACGACGTGCTCGCCTACGCGGAGGACCCCGTCGGCGACGAGGGTGGCTTCTCGGGCCGGGAGATCATGGCCGAGTTCCGGCGGGCCACCGGCCTGCCCACCGCCACCAACATGATCGCGACGGACTGGCGGCAGCTCGCGCACGCCGTCCGCGCCGGCGCCGTCGACATCCCGCTCGCCGACCCGCACTTCTGGACCATGCGCGGGTCCGTCCGCGTCGCCCAGCTCTGCGCCGGATTCGGGCTGACCTGGGGCTCGCACTCCAACAACCACTTCGACGTGTCGCTCGCGATGTTCACCCACGTCGGCGCGGCCGCGCCCGGGCCGATCACGGCGCTCGACACGCACTGGATCTGGCAGGACGGGCAGGCGCTCACACGCGAGCCGTTGCAGATCCAGGACGGGAGGATCGCGGTGCCGACCGCGCCCGGGCTCGGCGTGGAGCTCGACCCCGACGCCCTCGCCGCCGCCCACGAGCGCTACCGCGAGCACGGGCTGGGCGCGCGAGACGACGCCGTGGCGATGCAGTACCTCGTGCCGGGCTGGGAGTTCGACCCCAAGCGCCCGTGCTTGGTCCGTTGAGTTGTCGTTCGCCGACCTGCAGAGGAGCAGTATGAGTGCCGTCCTGGACCGGATCGAATCGGTCACGCTGTCGTCGGTGACGTTGCCGCTCCCGACCGGCATCAGCGACGCGAAGGTGCTCACCGGCCGGCAGCGGCCGATGACCGAGGTCGCGTTCCTCTTCGCCGAGATCACCACCGAGGCCGGCTTCGAGGGCGTCGGGTTCGGCTACTCGAAGCGGGCCGGCGGACCGGCGCAGTTCGCCCACGCCCGCGAGGTCGCGCCCGACCTGATCGGGGAGGACCCCAGCGACATCGGCCGGCTGTGGACCAAGCTCGTCTGGGCGGGCGCCTCCGTGGGGCGCAGCGGCGCGGCCACCCAGGCCCTCGCCGCGATCGACGTGGCGCTGTGGGACCTCAAGGCCAAGCGCGCCGGCCTGCCGCTGGCCAAGCTGCTCGGGGCTCACCGCGACTCCGTGCGCTGCTACAACACCTCCGGCGGCTTCCTGCACGAGCCGATCGAACAGGTCCTCGACAACGCAACGAGCACCCTCGAGTCCGGCGTCGGCGGCATCAAGATCAAGGTCGGACAGCCCGACCGCGCCGAGGACCTGCGCCGCGTCCGCGCCGTCCGCGAGCACATCGGCGACGCGCCGCTCATGGTGGACGCCAACCAGCAGTGGGACCGGCCCACCGCGATGCGGGTCGGGCGCGCCCTGGAGGAGTTCGACCTCGTGTGGATCGAGGAGCCCCTCGACGCCTACGACGCCGAGGGGCACGCCGCGCTGGCCCGGTCGCTGGACACCGCGGTCGCGTCCGGCGAGATGCTCACGAGCGTCGCCGAGCACGCCGAGCTGATCCGCCACGGCGCCGTCGACATCCTGCAGCCCGACGCCCCGCGCATCGGCGGCATCACCCAGTTCCTCAAGCTCGCCGCCCTCGCCGAGCACCGGAACCTGCAGCTCGCGCCGCACTTCGCGATGGAGATCCACGTCCACCTCGCGGCCGCCTACCCGATCGAGCCGTGGGTGGAGCACTTCGACTGGCTCTACCCGCTCTTCCCCGAGCGCCTCGAGATCCGCGACGGCCGCATGCACCTGTCGGACCGTCCCGGCCTGGGTATCACCCTGAGCGAGCAGGCCCGGGCCTGGACGGTCGAGAGGATCACGGTCGACAAGCCCCGCTGACGCCGCCGGACTCGTGCCGGGACGCCGGACTCGCCGTGCCGGGACGTCGGACTCGCCGTGTCAGGACGTCGGACTCGCCGTGTCAGGACGTCGGACTCGCCGGTCCGGGTGAGTCGGGCGTCCCCGCACGGCGAGTCGTGCGTTCGAGCACGGCGAGTCGTGCATCTCGATCTGACGAAACGGTCCCATCGTCCTACGCTCCGCGGCATGGCGCGGTACTTCGACGTCCATCCGGTCGATCCCCAGCGGCGCGCGATCGGTCAGGTCGCCGACATCGTCCGGAGTGGCGGACTGATCGCATACCCGACCGACTCGTGCTTCGCGCTCGGCTGCCAGCTCGGCGACGCGGCGGGGGTGGACCGCATCCGCAAGATCCGCCGGCTCGACGACAAGCACCACTTCACGCTGGTCTGCAGCGACTTCGCCCAGCTCGGTCAGTTCGTGCACATTGACAACAGGGTGTTCCGGGCCGTCAAGTCCGCGACGCCGGGCAGCTACACGTTCATCCTCCCGGCCACCAAGGAGGTGCCGCGGCGGATGCTGCACCCCAAGAAGAAGACCGTGGGGGTGCGCATCCCGCAGCACGTCGTGACGCAGGCGCTGCTCGCCGAGCTGGGGGAGCCGCTGCTGTCGTCCACCCTGCTCCTGCCCGACGAGCCGGAGCCCCTCACCCAGGGCTGGGAGATCAAGGACCGGCTCGACGGCGTGCTGGACGCGGTGCTCGACTCCGGCGACTGCGGCACCGAGCCCACCACCGTCGTCGACTTCTCCGGACCGGAGCCCGAGATCATCCGCCGGGGTGCGGGCGATCCCACCCGGTTCGAGTAGGCGCGCCCTCAGCCGCCGGCCATCGCCCCCACCACCAGGAACGGTTCCCGGCCCGCCGCCACCTCGGCGGGAAGCGGGGCGTCCGGCTCGTCGTGGGACAGGTCCTCCTCGCAGGCGAAGAACCGCACGAACGCCCGGCGCCGCTGCGTGCCGTGGTCGCGGATGGTGCCGCGCAGCACCGGGTGGCGGGCCTCCAGGGCGTCGAGCACGGACCGCTGCGTGACCGGCGCAGGCACGTCGAGCCGCACCTCGCCGTCGACCTGCGCCAGCTTCCGCAGGTGCGCAGGCAGCTTCACCCTGACCGTCGCTGTCATGACAGGGTCTGGACCTGCACCGACAGCACCGCAGGCAGGTTCGACACGATCGGGGCCCACGTGTCGCCGGCGTCGGGCGAGGCGTAGACCTGGCCGCCGGTCGTCCCGAAGTAGACACCGCAGGTGTCCAGGGAGTCGATGGACATCGCGTCACGCAGCACGTTGACGTAGCAGTGCTCCTGCGGGAGGCCCGCGGTGAGCGGCTCCCACTCGTTGCCGCCGGTGCGGCTGCGGAACACCCGCAGACGGCCCTCGGGTGGGAAGTGGACGGAGTCGCTGGTGATCGGCACGACGTAGACGGTGTCCGGCTCGTGGGCGTGCACCTCGATCGGGAACCCGAAGTCGCTGGGCAGGCCTTCGCCGATGTCGTACCAGTTGGCGCCGCCGTTGTCGCTGCGCATCACGTCCCAGTGCTTCTGCATGAAGAGCGTGTCCGGGCGGTCCGGGTGCATCGCGAGGTTGTGCACGCAGTGGCCCACCTCGGCGTCGGCGTCGGGGATGCCCTCGGACCGCAGGCCGCGGTTCGCCGGCTCCCACGACACGCCGCCGTCCTCGGTGCGGAAGACCCCCGCCGCTGAGATCGCGACGTGCATCCGCGCCGGGTCCCGCGGGTCGACGATGATCGTGTGCAGGCACATCCCGCCCGCACCGGGCTGCCACCTGGGCCCTGAGCCGTGCTCGCGCAGGCCCGGCAACTCCTGCCACGAGGCGCCGCCGTCGGTGCTGCGGAAGAGCGCGGCGTCCTCGACACCGGCGAGCACGGTGTCCGGGTCGGTGGCCGACGGTTCGAGGTGCCACACCCGCGCGAACTCCCACGGGTGCGGGGTGCCGTCGTACCACTGGTGGGTGCCGGGAACGCCGGCGTAGGCGAACTCGTTGCCCACCGGCGCCCAGGTGACGCCGCCGTCGTCGGACCGCTGCACGATCTGCCCGAACCAGCCGCCCGACTGCGACGCGAAGAGCCGGTCGGGATCGGCCGGCGAGCCGGCCACGTGGTAGACCTCCCACCCCGCGAAGTGCGGCCCGTTCACCTCCCACTTGTCTCGCCTGCCGTCCGCGGTGAGCACGAACGCACCCTTGCGCGTGCCCACCAGCACCCGCACTCCGGTCATGGCGGTCCTCCTCGCACCTCGGTCGTCGGCCGGGGTTCACACGCCCGGCGCAGACTTGAGACCTCCCGCGGCAGCCGAACTCATCGGTCGGGAGCCCACTTACCACTCGACCGCGGCGAGTCGGCCGCTCGCCACCCGCCGGTAGGCGAGAGGCACCCGAATGGGCTACGGTGCGTGCCGTCCGGCGCAGGTCAGGACCCGTCCGGGCCGCCCGCCGCAGGAAGGCGCGCCCTGAGCGCACTCTCCGCGCAGGCGGTCGGTCGGAGCCCGCTGCGAGGTAGCGTGCCTCGCCGAGGGCAGCCGGTCACGGGCCCGAGCGTGATGCACGCATGTCACGCCGCTTCGACATGAGCCGGCACGAGGCATCGACCCGTTGGAGAGGACCGACTGGTGGACAGGGGTTACGAGGGAGACTCGGGCTACCTCGCGCACCTCGGATCCGCTGCGGGCACCGATCGCTGGGATGCCGGCGCCGGCGATCGTGGCGTGGATCGTGGCGGGATTCGTGGTGATGACGATGCCGCGGCGGGGATCGCCCGGCGGTTGCAGGCCCGGCTCGACCGGCACATCTGGTTGCTGGACCGGCTGCAGGCCGAGCAGCTCTACCCCGAGCCACCCGGCCTGCCGGAGCTGCACGACACCGCACAGCGGATGCGCCGCGACACCGAGAGCCTGCTGCTGCTCGCCGGCCACGAGCCCGGCGTGCGGTCGGACGGGCCACGCCCGCTCGGCGACCTCGTGTCCGACGCCGCGGCGCTCGCCGAGGAGCCGCGCCGCGTCCACGTCCGGCCCGCCCCCGCAGCGCTCGTCGCGCCGGCGGCCGCGGTGGAGTTCGTGCACGTGCTCGCCGAGCTCGTCGATCACATCACCGCGGTGTACCCGGGGGCCCGGATCGAGCTCGTGAGCCGGCTGGAGACCCCCGCAGGCCGCAGCACCGGCAACGGCGGGGTCATCGTCGACGCGCTCGTCGAGGGCGCGGCCCGGCACGACCCCGACGGGCTGGGCGGCCGCCGGGCCGCCGCCGCGGCCGAGCAGCTCGCCCGATGCTCGCGTCACGGGATCGTCCTGCGCAGGCCGGCCGGCGGCCCGCCGCCCACCGGATCCGGTCTCGTCGCCGGCGTGCACTGCCCGCCGGCGGCGGTCACCGTGGAGGAGCCGGTGCTCCCCGCGCCGGAAGTGCGGGTGGACCGCACCGGGTTGTCCTCGCTGCCGTCGTCGTTGTCGTCGCTGTCGTCGTACGAGTTCGGCTTCGAGGCGCGGCTCCCCACGAACGGCACGAACGGCACGAACGGCACCAGCAGCTACGGCACCAACGGCTCGGGATCGACGCCCTCGACCGCCGCGGCCGGGCCGACCAACGGCACCGTGCAGCCGTCGCCGTCGGTGTCGTTCGACGACGCGCCCGCCTATTCGCCCTCGTCCTCCTCACAGGTGGACGAGCTGTTCGGCCCGCTGCTCGACCTGCCCCTCGAGCCGATCGACGACCGGTACGCCACCCCGATCTTCGAGGCGATCGCGTCCGCGTGGTTCCGCGAGGACGAGTCCGGCGAAGGAACGGGCCGGTCCGGTGCGCTGGACTGGGAGACCCCCCAGGACGACGAGTGGCGCGAAGCCGCTGCCCGCGCGGCCCGCTCGGAGCCGGCGCCGCCCACCACGGCCAGCGGTCTGCCCCGCCGCCGCCCCGGCGGCCAGCTCGTGCCGCCGCCGCGCAGCACGGAGCAGAACGGCCAGAACGGCCAGAACGGCGCGAAGCCCACGGAACGTGCGCCCGACCGGGTCCGCGACCGCCTCAGCACCTACCAGCGCGGCCTCCGCGAGGGCCGGCACCGGGCCGAGGGTGCTCCGGAGCCCGAGGAGTGGTGATCGGCACCCCGTGACAAGGTGACGGGGTGGTCTACGACGTCGCCGCGGTTCGCGCCCATTTCCCGGCCCTGACGGCGGGATACGCCCACTTCGACGGCCCGGGCGGCTCCCAGGTCCCCACCGCGGTGGCGGATGCGGTGGCGCGGACGCTCGTGTCGCCGCTGGCCAACCGCGGCCGGGTCACCGCCGCCGAACGCAACGCCGACGACATCGTCGTGGCCGCGCGGCGCGCCGTGGCCGACCTGCTCGGCGCCGACCCGGGCGGCGTGGTCTTCGGGCGCAGCATGACCCAGATCACCTTCGACGTCGCCCGCACGCTCGCGGCCACCTGGGAGCCCGGCGACGAGGTCGTCGTCACCTCGCTCGACCACGACGCCAACGTCCGGCCGTGGGTGCTGGCCGCGGAGGCGGTGGGGGCGCGGGTGCGCTGGGCCGAGTTCGACCCGGCCACCGCCGAACTCTCCGCGGAGGCCGTGGCGGAGGTCCTCTCGCCGCGCACCCGGCTCGTCGCCGTCACGGCCGCGTCGAACCTGCTCGGCACCTGCCCACCGGTCCGCGCGATCACCGACCTCGCGCACGACGCGGGCGCGCTCACCTATGTCGACGGCGTGCACGTCACCGCGCACCTGCCCGTGCACGTCGACGCGCTGGGCGCAGACTTCTTCACCTGCTCGCCGTACAAGTTCCTCGGCCCGCACTGCGGGGTGCTCGCCGCGGCGCCCGCACTGCTCGACGGGCTGCACCCGCAGAAGCTGCTGCCCTCACCCGACGTGGTGCCGGAACGCTTCGAGCTCGGCACCCTGCCCTACGAGCTGCTGGCCGGCACCACCGCGGCGATCGACTTCCTCGCAGACCTCGGCACCGGCGAGATCCGGCGGGACCGGATCGTCACCGCGCTGGGGGCGATCGGGGCGCACGAGGACCGGCTGCGCGAGCGGATCGAGGAGGGCCTCGCCGAGCTGCCGGGCGTCACGGTGCTGTCGCGGGCGGCGCACCGCACGCCCACGCTGCTCGTCACGTTCGCCGATCGCGACCCGGCGTCCGCGTACGCCTTCCTCGCCGAGCGGGGCGTCCACGCGCCGGCAGGCGCGTTCTACGCCCTCGAGCCGTCCCGCCGCCTCGGCCTCGGCGACACCGGGGCACTGCGCATCGGCCTCGCCCCCTACGTCGACGACGGGGACGTCGACCGGTTGCTCGCGGGGCTCGCGGAGTTCCTCGCGTCCCGGGCTTCCTAGTTCTACGGATCTTCCTGCCCATGATCCGCGGTATCGGTTGTCCATGGTTGTGGAGACAGCCGTGGACAACCGCTAGTTCGGATCATGCCGCTCGCACGCCGTCGGCACGGGCCCGTCGAGGCGATCTGGGCGGGCGCGCCCACGAGGGGGCGCGCCCCGAGCGGCACCGGGCGCGTTCCGCTGGGACGCATCCGATCCGGCCGTGATCAGCGGTTCGGCGCGATGGCGGCCGGATCCGGCCGTTCTCGCACCGACCTGCCGATCACGGCGGCGATCCCGAGGACGCCGGGACCTTTCACGGCACGGACACGGTCTAGGCGACGAACGCGGGGTCGAGGCGCTCGCGCAGGCGGCGCAGGCCGTCGGAGGTGTAGCGCTTGACCGCGCCGGCGGACAGCTGCATCACCTCGGCGGCCTCGGCGACGCTGAGCTGCCACTGCATGCGGATGACGACCGCCTCGCGCTCGCGGGGTGAGAGCGAGGCGAGCGCGTCGCGCAGCACCGCGGCGTCGGCCACCTGGTTGGAGACGTCGACGGGTGCGCTCGGGGTGTCGTCGCCCCGGTCCGGGTCGTCGATGCTGACGTTCGCCCGGGCCGGGATGACCTCGCGCAGCTCGCGGTTGATCTCGTTGCAGACGGCCGTGAGCACGTACGCCTGCATGTTGGTGATCTCCGGCGGGTCGCCCTGCTGGCGGCGCAGGATCTTCTCGAAGGCCCGCTGGACGACGTCCTCGGCGCGGCCCGGGTCGCCGACCTTGCGCGTGGCGTAGCGGACCATCGCGGGCGAGCGCTCCCGGTAGGCGGCGGCGAGCCGCTCGGCGAACGCCGCGGAGTCGACGCGCGACACGCGACCGATGCGCGACCGCCCGGGCGGCAGCAGCCCGAGGACGGTGCCCTCGCCGCGCTCGGCCGCGGTCTGCAGCAGGCGCGCGAGAAGCGGGAATTCTTCGACAGGATCGACGTCCACGTTGCCCCCCGGACTCATAAGACTCACATCCTACGAGGCCTGGGAGGGCCCTGAACAACTCCGACCTACTGCGCGGCGCTCGCTACGGCCGGAGTTGTTCAGGGCCCTCCCAGCCGACGATCTGCGGTTCAGATTCCCCGGCGTCCGGCCGCCCTGGTGTGCTCGAAGATGAGGTTCGTCTCGGTGCCGGCGATGGCGGGGTCGCGGTTGAGGTGGTCGGCGACGAACGCGCGCAGCGCGTCGGTGCTGGGCGTGGCGACGTGCAGCAGGAAGTCGTTGGCGCCCGCGACGAAGTAGACGTCCAGCACCTCGGGCCGCCGCGACAGCGCCGCGACGTGTTCTGTGAGGCTGCCGCGGGCGTTCGGCTGGAGCCGGATGGCGATCATCGCCTCGAGGTCGTGGCCGAGGGCACGCGGGTCGATGTCGGCGTGGAACCCGCGGATCACGCCGTTCGCCCGCAGGGCGCGCACGCGGGCGAGGCAGGTGGACTGGGCGACGCCGACGCGACCGGCCAGCTCCTTGTTGGAGATGCGGGCGTCGTCGGCGAGGACCCGCAGGATCGCCAGGTCGGTGGCGTCGAGGCGAACGTCGTGCGACCGGATCGCCCTTTCGGGCCGCGAACCCGCAGGTGGCAGTGGCACTCGAGCAATCTACCGAATCTCCTGCGGAAGAAGTTGCCCTCGACCGTCAGCATCTTCATTCTCCGTCCATGAGGATCGGTGTTCCCCGCGAGGTCAAGAACCACGAGTACCGGGTGGCGCTCACGCCTGCGGGCGCGCAGGAGCTCACCCGCGCCGGGCACCACGTGCTCGTCGAGCGCGGCGCCGGGGTCGGCAGCTCGATCAGCGACGCCGACTTCGAGGCCGCAGGCGCACGCATCGTCGGCGGCGCGAACGGCAACGGGGCCGACGAGGTGTGGGCCAGCGCTGACCTGCTGCTCAAGGTGAAGGAGCCGATCGAGCAGGAGTACCACCGGCTGCGCCGCGGCCAGGTGCTGTTCACGTACCTGCACCTCGCGGCGTCCGAGGAGTGCACCCAGGCCCTGCTCGCGGCAGGCACCACCGCGATCGCGTACGAGACCGTGCGCCTGCCCGACGGCTCGTTGCCGCTGCTCGCCCCGATGAGCGAGGTCGCGGGCCGGCTCGCGCCACAGGCGGGCGCGAACGCCCTCATGCGAGCGGCCGGCGGGCGCGGCGTGCTGCTCGGAGGGGTGCCCGGCGTGCGGCCGGCGAACGTCGTGGTGATCGGCGCCGGTGTGGCCGGCCAGAACGCGGTGGCCATGGCCGTCGGACTCGGCGCCGACGTCACCGTGCTCGACCTCGACATCACCAAGCTGCGCCAGGTCGACGAGCGCTACGCCGGTCGGGTCCGCACCCTCGCCTCCAACAACCACGAGCTCGAGAAGGCCTGCCTGGACGCCGACCTCGTGATCGGCGCCGTCCTCGTGCCCGGCGCGCGCGCCCCGCGGCTGGTGAGCAACGACCTCGTCCGCCGGATGAAGCCCGGCTCCGTGCTCGTCGACATCGCGATCGACCAGGGCGGCTGCTTCGAGGACTCCCGACCCACCACGCACGCCGACCCGACCTACACGGTGCACGGCTCGGTGTTCTACTGCGTGGCCAACATGCCCGGCGCCGTGCCGCACACCTCGACGTACGCGCTGACCAACGCCACGCTGCCCTACGTGCTGCGACTGGCGAACCTGGGCTGGGCCGACGCGCTCGCGGCCGACCCCGCCCTCGCCGCCGGTCTCTCGACGCACCACGGCGCGCTGACCAACCTGCAGGTCGCCCACGACCTGGGCCTGCCCTACGCCGACCCGCACACCCTCGTCGCGGCCTGAGCCGCACCGACGCCGCGACTCGCGTACACCCCGGAGCGCGACTCGCGGTGGAGTGGGTCACGCCGCCCGGACGTGTGGCGGACGCCGCGCGCCGCGGGCCCGGCCGCCGCATAGGGTTCCGTCGTGAACGAGTGGTGGGTCCTCGCGCTCGCGGCGCTGCCCGTACTGGGGCTGCTCGCGGTCGTCGTGGTCCGGGGCCGCCGCCACGCCGCCGATCCCGATTTGCTGACGGCCGAGCCGGAGGACCGGCCCCTCGCCGCCGTCGTGGTCAACCCCACCAAGATCGAGGTGGACACGCGGCAGCGGATCGAGTCGGTCTGCACCGGCCTCGGGTGGGCCGAGCCGCTGTGGCTGGAGACCACCGTGGAGGACCCGGGCACCGGTCAGGCGCGGCTTGCGATCGACAAGGGTGCCGACGTCGTGCTCGCCTGTGGCGGGGACGGCACCGTCCGCTCGGTGGCCGAAGCGCTCGCCGGGACCGGGGTGGCGATGGGGCTGGTGCCGGCGGGCACCGGGAACCTGCTCGCCCGCACCGTCGGTACCCCGGACGGCGTCGCGGCCGCCACGCGCGTCGCCCTCACCGGCGACGACCGGATCATCGACGTCGGTCGCATCCGGATCGACGGTGCCGGCGAGGAGCGGGTGTTCCTCGTGATGGCCGGCACCGGTTTCGACGCGGCGATCATGGAGAGCACGCCGGAGGCACTGAAGGTCAAGGTCGGCCCGCTCGCCTACGTGGTCTCGGGGCTGCGCGCGATGCGGGGCAGGCGGGTCCGGGTGTCGCTCAGCCTCGACGACGGGCCGCCGCTGCGCCGTCGCACCCGCAGCGTGATCGTCGGGAACAGCGGCACCCTGCTCGGCGGGCTCGTCCTCATGCCGCGCGCCACGGTCGACGACGGCGTCCTCGACGTGGTGAGCATCGCGCCGGGCACGTTCGCCGGCTGGATCGCGGTGGCCCTGCGCGTGATCACGAGACGCCCGCGGGGCCACGAGCGCGTCGAGCACTGGCAGGCCCGCTCGATCGTGATCCGGACGGAGACCCCTCAACCGTGCCAGGTGGACGGCGATCCGGTGGGCAACGCGCAGGAGCTCTCGATCCGCGTCGATCCGGGCACGCTGGTGCTGCGCGTGCCGGACGTTCCGCCACCCGACGCGCCGGACGCGGGATAGGGGGCCAGCGGTGCGCACGGTCTACGTGATCGGCATCGGTGCGGGCGATCCCGAGCACCTCACGCTGCAGGCGGTCGCCGCGATGAACCGCACCGACGTGTTCTTCACGATCGACAAGGGCGAGGCGAAGGCCGAGCTGGCCGGGCTGCGCGCCACGCTGCTCGCCCGCCACGTCACGCGGCCGCACCGGGTGGTGACCGCGCGCGACCCGGAACGGGACCGCAGCGCGCCGAGCGGGCGCTACGCCGGCGCGGTCGCCGACTGGCAGGAGCGCAGAGCGGCGCTCTACGAGCGGATGCTCGTCGACGAGCTGGGCGAGGACGGGTGCGGCGCGTTCCTGGTGTGGGGCGACCCGGCGCTCTACGACGGGACGCTGCGGATCCTGGAGCGGATCCGCGACCGGGGCGCCGTCGCGTTCGAGGTGGTGTCCGTCCCGGGGATCAGCGCCGTGCAGGCGCTCGCCGCCGCGCACCGGATCCCGCTGAACCGGGTCGGGCGGCCGGTCGTCGTCACGACGGGGCGCAGGCTCGCCGACGACGGGCCGCCGCCGGGGGTGGACGACGTCGTCGTGATGCTGGACGCGGTGGACGCCTTCGCCGCGTTGCCCGGCGACTCCTGGGACATCTACTGGGGTGCCTACCTCGGTACCCCGGACGAGACGCTCGTGCACGGCCCGCTCCGGGACGTGACGGCGGAGATCGTGCGGCGGCGCGCCGAGCTGCGTTCCCGCAAGGGCTGGATCATGGACACCTACCTGCTGCGGCGGACCCGGTGAGACCGGCCAGCGTGCTGGTGCTCGGTGGCACCGCGGAGGCGCGCCGCCTCGCCGCCGTCCTGCACCGCGATCCCGCGTTCGCCGTGACGTCGTCGCTCGCCGGGCGGGTCGCGGTACCGCGGCTGCCCTGCGGCGACGTCCGCATCGGCGGTTTCGGCGGCGCGGACGGCCTCACCGCGTGGTTGCGGGGGAATCGCACGGACGCTGTCGTGGACGCGACCCACCCGTTCGCCGCCCGCATGACGGCCAACGCGCTGGCCGCCACCGCCGCCGCGGGGGTTCCGCTGGTCGTGCTGCGCCGACCCGGCTGGACCGAGGGACCGGGTGACCGCTGGCACCGCGTGCCGGACGCCGCCGCCGCGGCCGCGTTGGTGCCCCGGCTCGGCACGCGGGTGTTCCTCGCCACCGGCAGCGGCGACCTGGCCGCGTTCGCCGGGCTCGACGCGTGGTGCCTGCTGCGTGCGGTCGACCCGCCACCGCCGCCGCTCCCGGCCCGGCACCACCTCGTGCTCGCGCGCGGCCCGTTCACGGCCGACGCCGAGCGCGCGCTGCTGCGCGAGCACCGGATCGAGGTGCTCGTCGCACGGGACAGCGGTGGCGAGCTGACCGCGGCGAAGCTGGTGGCTGCGCGGGAGCTGGGCCTGCCGGTCGTGCTGATGGCCCGCCCGCCCGCGCCGGACGCGCCCGCCGTCGCGAGCGTGGAGGAGGCCGTCGCCTGGCTGGCCGCGGCCCTCGCGGGGCGGCCGTGATCGCACCGAGATCCGCGCGAACGTCCTCGGAAGGGCCGCACGCCGCATCTCGGGGCGACCACTTCCGCATGATCCACGGCTCGCTGCTGGCCGTCCTGGCACTGCTCGTGGCCGCGTGCGGCGCGCCGGCGGCCGCGCCGCCCCGCCCGGACGCGGACTGCTCGCCGAGCCCTGCGCCGACGGCCGTCGAGCTGCGGTACGCCACCAACGTCTCGGTGCGGGAGGCCGAGGGCTACCGCGTGCTGACCGTCGTGCAGCCGTTCCCCGGCGGCGCGCCGGAGTCGACCGTGCTCGTGCCCTGCGGCGCGCCGGTGCCCGCCCTGCCACCTGAGCTGGCCGCGGTGCCGGTGCTCGAGGTGCCGGTGCGCAGCGTGTACGCCGCGTCCACCACCCAGCTGCCGATGATCGTCGACATCGGGGCCCTCGACGCCCTCACCGGCGTCGGCACGCCCGGCTTCGTCTCCGGCGCCGAGGTGCGGGCGCGGATCGACGCCGGGCGCGTGGCCGGGTTCGCCACCACCGGGCAGATCGACGTCGAGCGGGTGGTGGCGGCCGCGCCGGACGTGGTGCTGAGCCAGGGCACGGACGACCCCGCGTTCCCCATCCTGCGCGAGGCGGGGATCCCGGTGCTCGGCTGGGCGGAGTACCTGGAGAGCGGCCCGCTCGCGCAGGCCGAGTGGATCAAGGTGATGGGCGTGCTGACGGGGCGGGAGGCCGAGGCCGAGCAGGTGTTCACGGCCATCGAGACGCGCTACCGGGGGCTGGCGGCGCTCGCAGCGCGCGCGGTCGACGGGTCCGGGCCGGTCCCGGTGCTGGTCGGGCAGCTCTACGAGGGCGGATGGCGGGTGCCGACCGGTGGGAGCACGGCCGGTGCGCTGCTGCGCGACGCGGGGGCCACCTGGTCGGAGGCGGGCAACCCGGCGTCGGGCGGCATCCCGAAGGACTTCGAGAGCGTCTACACCGCGGACGGGGCGGCGCCGATCTGGATCGCCGACGGGCCGTGGCCGACGCTCGCCGATGTCACCGCGGCCGACCCGCGCTACGCCGAGCTGACGGCCGTGCGCACCGGTCAGGTGTGGAACCGCGACCGGCGGATCGGCCCGACCGGCGGCAACGACCTGCACGAGCGCGGTGTGACCCACCCAGACGAGCAGTTCGCCGACCTGGTCGCGGTGCTGCACCCGGACCTCCTGCCCGGGCACGGTTTCACCTACCTGCGACGGGTGCCGTGACGCGACGGCGCGTGCTCCTGTCCGCGACCGGCGCCGTCGCGGTCGTGCTCTTCGTGCTGGCCGTCGCGCTGGGCCCGGTCAGCGTCCCGCCGGTGGACACGCTGCGGGTGCTCACCGGTGCCAGCCCGTCGGACCCGCGGTGGAGCGTGCTGATCGGCACCGTCCGGTTCCCGCGGGCGGTCACCGCCGCGCTGGCCGGGGCCGCGCTCGGGGTGGCGGGCGCGCTGGTGCAGACGCTCTTCCGCAACCCCCTCGCCGACCCGTACGTGCTCGGCGTGAGCTCCGGTGCCGGGCTGGGGGTCGCGCTGTCGCTCGCCGCCGTCGGTGGCTCGGCCGGCGCGTCGTTCGCCGAGGGCCTCGCGGGCGTGGGCCGGTTGGGCGCGGTGGGGGCCGCCGCGGTGGGCGCGGCGGCGGTGCTGGGCCTCGTGCTCCTGCTGGCGCGCTGGGTCCGATCGGTGGTGACGCTGCTGGTCGTGGGCGTGATGGTGGGCGCCGCGACCACTGCCGTCGTCAGCCTCGTGCTCGCGTGGAGCGACCCGCGGATCGCCCAGCAGTTCGTCGTGTGGGGGCTGGGCAGCGTCGACGGCACGAGCCGGGCCGACCTCGCCGTGCTCGCGCCGGTGGTGGCCGCGGGGCTCGCGGTGGCGGCGCTGTCGGTCAAGCCGCTCAACGCGCTCCTGCTCGGGGAGGCGCACGCGCGCAGCGTCGGGGTGCCGGTGCGGCGGCTGCGGGCGGCCGTGGTGCTCGCGGTCGCGCTCCTGGGTGGCGGCGTCACCGCGTTCTGCGGGCCGATCGCGTTCGTCGGGATCGCGGTGCCGCACCTGGCCCGTCTGCTCGTCGACACCTCCGACCACCGGGCGCTGCTGCCCGTCACCGCGCTCGTCGGGGCGGCCGTCGTGCTGGCCTGCGTGGTGGTGGGGCACCCGCCGGGCACCGAGGTCGTGGTGCCGCTGAACGTCGTGACGTCGCTGGTCGGGGCCCCGGTGGTGATCGCCGTGCTGCTGCGCAGCAGGCGGTTCGCGGTCGCGCTCTCGTGAGCGGCGGCGCCGTGATCGTCCTGGACGGGCTGTCCGTCGGCCACCGGGTGGGTCGGCGGCGGCCGCCCCGCACCGTGCTGGCCGGCGTGTCGGCCCGGGCCGGCGCCGGTGAGCTGACCGTGCTGGTCGGCCCGAACGGCACCGGGAAGTCCACTCTGCTCCACACGGTGGCCGGCCTCCTCCCGCCGCTCGCAGGCACCGCGTCCCTGGACGGAGCCGACCTCACGGCCCTGCCGCCCGCGGAGCGCGCCCGGCGGCTCGCCGTGGTGCTCACCGAGCGCGTCGAGGCGGGCCTCCTGTCGGTCGAGGACCTCGTCGCGCTCGGCCGCCACCCGCACACCGGCCCGACCGGCGCGCTGCGCGACACCGACCGGAAGGTGGTGGCCGCGGCCGTCGACGCCGCCGGGGCCGCGCACCTCGCCGGGCGGCGGGTGGCGGAGCTGTCCGACGGCGAGCGCCAGCGCGTCCTCGTCGCCCGTGCGCTCGCCCAGGAGCCCGCGGTGCTGCTGCTGGACGAGCCGACGGCGTTCCTCGACGTGTCCGCTCGCGTCGGGCTGCTCGGACTGCTGCGCAGGCTCGCCCGCGAGGACGGGCTCTGCGTGCTGGTGTCCACCCACGACCTGGAGCCCGCGCTGCGGGTCGCCGACCAGGTGTGGCTCCTCGACCGCGCCGGCGGGTTGCGCACCGGGCCGCCCGAGGCGCTCGTGGCCGACGGTTCGATCGCCGAGGTGTTCGACGGGCCGGGGCTGGCGTTCGACCCGGCCGCCGGTGCGTTCACGGTGCGCCCGGCCAAGGGCGGGAGACCGGTCAGGGTGGCCGCTCCCGAACCGGAGGCGGCGCTCGTGGCCCGGCTCCTCACGCGCGAGGGGTGGGCCGTGGGCCGGGAGGGCGGCGCGGTGGTGACCCGGACCGCCCCCGGCCGCTTCACCGCCGTCGACGGCGGAGGCGCGACGGTCGAGGGGATGGGCTGGGCCGAGCTGGCGGCATGGGCGCGGCGCGGGGGCCGTCAGCGCGTGGCGTAGCGGTCGAGCGCGGCCGCGACGTGGGCGCGCATCGTGTCGCTGCCCGTGTGGCCCGAGTCCTCGACGATCACCAGCTCCGCGTCCGGCCACGCGCGCGCCAGCTCCCACGCCGTGCGCGGCGGGCCGCCCATGTCCAGGCGGCCGTGCACGAGGAACCCGGGGATGCCGGCGAGGCGGCCCGCGTCGCGCAGCAGCACACCGTCGGCCAGCCAGACGCCGTGGGAGAAGAAGTGGGTGCAGATGCGGACGAAGGCCAGCTGGGCGAGCGGCGGGCGGTCGCCGTAGGCGCCGGTGCGGGCGTTCGGCTCGGCCGAGATGACGGCGTCCTCCCAGGCGAGCCAGTCCCGGGTGGCCCGTTCGCGGACGGCGGGGTCGGGGTGCGACACCAGGCGCGCGTACGCCGCGACGAGGTCGCCGTCGCGTTCGGCGGGCGGCACACCGTCGCGGAAGCGTTCCCACGCCTCCGGGTAGAAGCGCCCGACGCCGCGGTAGAGCCAGTCGATCTCCGACCGCCGGGTGGTCGTGACGCTCGCGATCACGATCTCCGAGACCCGGTGCGGGTACTGCTGGGCGTAGGCGAGGATCAGCGTGGAGCCCCACGAGCCGCCGTGCATCAGCCAGCGGTCGATGCCGAGGTGTTCGCGCAACCGTTCCATGTCGGCGATCAGGTGCGCGGTGGTGTTCACCGCGAGGTCGGTGGTGGGGTCGCTCGCGTGCGGGGTGCTGCGGCCGCAGCCGCGCTGGTCGAACAGCACCACCCGGTAGTGGTCCGGGTCGAACGCGCGCCGGTGGCCGGGCGTGCACCCGGAGCCGGGCCCGCCGTGCACGACGAGCGCCGGCTTGCCGTCCGGGTTGCCGCAGGTCTCCCAGTAGACGTGGTTGCCGTCGCCCACGTCGAGCATCCCGTGGTCGTACGGCTCGATGGGCGGGTGCACGACGGGGACGCTAGTGCTGCCCGCCGGAGCGGAGCGGAGGCAGGTCAACGCCGCCGAGCGGCGAACAGGATGTACGTGCCGCCGTCGCGCGCCCCCGGCTCGGCGCAGGCGGCGATCTCGTGCTCGAGGAAGCGGCGCCAGCGCTCGCGGTCGGCGGCGACGTGGGCGAGCGGGCCGGGGTCGCCTGCCGACGCCCAGTTGCTCGCGCTGCCGTCGACGAGCTCCCCGCCGGCCTCGTCGACGAGGGCCACCACGTCCGACCACCGGTATCTGCGTTCGCCGGTCTCCGCTCGCCCGTCGATGCCGGGCGGGTGGTGGCGCCACGACCCGAGCAGCGAGACCACCGAGGCCAGGACGATCCCGTCCGGTGCGACGATGCGCAGCAGCTCGCGCAGGACCCCGATGGCGCAGGCGGGCACGGTCGAGAGCAGGCCCCCGTAGGCGAGCACCGCGTCGAACTCGCCGTCGGCGTACCGGCTCACGTCCGTGGCGTCGAGCACCTCGCGCCGCAGCACGCTGCGTTCGGCCGGGGTGGCGCGCACCCTGCGCTCGTGGGCGGCCAGCCGGGCGGACGACGGGTCGGTGACCACGACGCGGCAGCCCCTGGCCGCCAGCTCCGTGGTGAACCGGTCGGCGCCGGCCCCGATCTCCAGCACGCGCGCGCCGCGCGGGACGAACCGGCGCAGGAACCGGCGGTGGACCTCCCGGCTCACCCGGTGGCCCGCGTCGGAGTCCGGACGGCCCCACCCCTGCTCGCCCAGCCGGTCGAAGTGCTTGCGCACCGCCCCCACCGCCGCACTGTGATCCACGGGATCGACGATGGAGGGACCCGCCTGAGCTCACTCTCAGTTCACACCGGAGGAAATTCCGCTCTGACGCCGAGCAGACGTACCGGACGCCGGGAACCGAACAGCTCGAGCACGTCGAGGGCGGCCGCGGCGAACCGGTCGGCGTCGGTGGTGGGTGCGTCGAGCGTGGCGCTGCGCGTGTAGGTCGAGAACGGTGCGTAGCGGATCTTCACCGCCACCCGTACGGCGGGCCGGTCCGCGCGAGAGATCTCGGCGGCCACCCGGCGGGCGAGCGCGGCGACCTCGGTGCGGACGTCGGCCCAGTCGGTGAGGTTCTCCTGGAACGTCGTCTCGTGGCTGCGCGAGCGCGGCACCCAGGGGGTGCCCTCCACCACGGCGCGGCCGATCCCGCGGCCGAGCTGGACGTACCAGGGGCCCAGCGCGGGCCCCAGCTCGGCGGCGAGTGCCGCCGGGTCGGCGGCGGCGAGCTCCCGCACGGTGGCGATGCCGCGGTCGGCGAGCTTGCGTGCGGTCTTCGTGCCGATGCCCCACAGTGCCTGGGTGGGGCGGTCGAACATCACCTCGGCCCAGTTCGCGGCCGTCAGGCGGTACACGCCGTCGCCGGTGCCGGGCTTGGCGAACTCGGTCGCGAGCTTGGCGCGCAACATGTTGTCGCCCACGCCGATCGAGCAGTGCAGCCGGGTGCGCTCGAGGACGTCGGCCCGGATCGTGCGTGCAACGGCCTCCGGGTCGTCGGTCTCGGCGCCGACGAACGCCTCGTCCCACCCCATCACCTCGACGACCACGCCGGGCCGGGCCCGCAACGTCGCCATGACCTCCTCGGAGACCTCCTCGTAGTGCGCGTTGTCGGCCGGCAGGAACACCGCGTCCGGGCAGCGCTTCGCCGCCGTGCGCAGGGGCATCCCGGATCGCACCCCGAACCTTCGGGCCTCGTAGGACGCGGTGGCCACCACGGCCCGCTGTGTCGGGTCGCCCTTCCCGCCCACGACGACGGGCCGCCCGGCCAGCTCCGGGTGGCGCAGGACCTCGACCGCGGCCAGGAACTGGTCCAGGTCGACGTGCAGCACCCAGTAGGCCACCCCATCAGTGTGCCGTGACCTGCCGACTCCGCCGGATGACCTAAGGTGATCGACCGACCCCGGATCCCGGGGCACGGGGGAACCGGGAGGTCGCGTGAAGAGCCCTCGCGCAGTCGGGTGGGCCGCCGCGGCCGTCGTCGCGGCCGTCGCCACCGCGGGTGCCGCCTCGCTGGCCCCGGGGCAGGGGACTCCGGCCGCGTCCGTGGCGCCGCAGGCGATCTCTCCGGCAGCGGTACCGGCGGGCCACGCCACGTTCACGGTGCTCCTGGACGGCCCGGCGGCGCGTGACGGCGTGGTCGCCGGGATCGAGGCCGCGGGCGGGCACCTGCTGCGGGAGAACACGGCCGTCAGCGCGCTCGTGGTGGACGCCCCGCCGGCGGGGTTCGTCGAGCGGGTGTCGGCGATCGAGGGCGTCTTCGGCGCGACGCGCGGCCACGTGCTCGGCAGGGCCGGCTCCGCGCCGGTGGCGCCCCACCCGGGGGCCGCGGCCGCCGCCGACCCGGCGGCGGCCGGGCCCGCGGGGCTCGACCCGCTCGACACGCGCCTGTGGGGCCTGTCCATGGTCCGGGCGGACGCCGTGCGGGCCGTGCAGCCGGGTGACCGGCGCGTGCTGGTCGGCATCCTCGACACCGGTGTCGACGGGAGCAACCCCGACATCGCCCCGAACCTCGACGTGGGGCTGTCGCGCAACTTCGTCACCGACATCCCGACCGACCCGACCGGTGGGGAGCTGGACGGCCCGTGCGAGTTCGACGGCTGCGTCGACCCGCCCGACCACGACGGCGGCGGCCACGGCACCCACGTCGCGGGCACGGTCGCCGCGGCTGCGAACGGGTCCGGCCTGTCCGGGGTGGCGCCCAACGTGACGCTGGTGAACATCCGGGCGGGGCAGGACGCCGGCCTGTTCTTCCTCCAGCCGGTGATCGACGCCCTCACCTACGGCGCCGACATCGGCCTCGACGTGATCAACATGTCGTTCTACGTGGACCCGTGGCGCTACAACTGCATCGACAACCCGGCCGACCCGCCGGAGGCGCGGATCGAGCAGCGCACCACGGTGGAGGCGATGAACCGGGCCCTCGAATACGCGCACGCCAGGGGCGTCACACTGGTCGGCTCGCTCGGCAACGAGAACGAGGACCTCGGCCGCCCCGGCCAGGACACGAGCAGCCCGAACCACCCGCCCGGCTCGGAGTACGCGCGCCCGGTCGACAACGCCACGTGCAGCGACCTGCCGGTGGAGGGCCCGCACGTGATCGGGGTGTCCGCCGTGGGGCCGAGGGGGGAGAAGGCGGAGTACTCGAACTACGGCGTCGAGCAGGTCTCCCTGGCCGCCCCGGGCGGCAACAACGGCATCGGCGGGACCGAGGACATGATCCTCTCGTCGTATCCCAGGAGCGTCCTGCAGCGGGACGGGGACGTCGACGCCGCGGGGGAGATCACCCAGAAGGGTACCGCGAGCGGGGTGCAGAAGGTCTGCGGCGCGCCGAACGGGGCGTGCGGCTACTACGCCTACCTGCAGGGCACCTCCATGGCGGCGCCGCACGTCACCGGGGTGGCCGCGCTCGTGGTGAGCCGCGGCGGCGTTCCCGACCCGCAGCGTCCGGGAGGGCTCACCATGGCGCCGGACGAGGTGGAGCGCGCACTCGTCGAGTCGGCGCACGAGACCGGCTGCCCGGTCGCCGCGCCGCCGACGGCGCCCTGCGAGGGCTCGCCCGCCTTCAACGGGTACTACGGCAACGGCATCGTGGACGCGGTGGCCGCGCTCGACCGGGCGGCCCGCTAGCGAGACTTCCGGATCGGAGGCCCTCCTCGCCTGCGCCTGCTAGCCCGCGGCCGGCAGGGGCACGATCTGCCGCACCACCGACGACGCCATGCGCAGCGACCCGATCCCGGTGGGGTGGAACGGGTACGGGTCGGCCATGCCCTGCAGGTCCGGCCCCAGTCCGTCCCCGTCCTTCATGCCCGGCCCCTTCTCGCACAGCATGGCGAGCCGGGGGTCGGCCACGGCGAACCCGTACTTCTGGGCCCCAGCCGTGAGGACGTCGTTGAGCTGCTTGTTCCGGTCGTTCAGCAGCTCGATCTTGACCGGGTCCAGACCGGGGTAGCCCTCGGCCCGGGTGTCGGCGCAGTCGGCGTCGGGCGGGAAGGCGCCGTACGAGGTCATGATGATCACCTGGGGCCTGCCGGGCAGCTCGTTGAGGTCGATCAGCAGGTCGCCGTACACGCGGTCGAACGCGGCGAGGCGGTAGTCGAACTCGCCCTGCGTGAGGCGGTCCGAGCAGTCGGGGACGCCGTAGCAGTAGCGCAGGAAGTCGATCCAGCCCACGTCGTTGGGGCCGATCGCGACGACGACGAACCGCAGGTCCTGCACCTGCTTGAGCACGCCGACCTGGGCGGGCACCGAGCGCCCTCCCGCGTCCTGCGGCCCGCGCAGCCCGCTGGTGATCGTGGCGCTCGGGCAGGACAGGTTCAGCACCCTCGCCGGGAGGAGGTGGCCGATCTCGGCGGCGAGGGAGTCGGTGCTGCGCTGGCAGGCCACGTCGTCGGGCGTGCCGTCGGGGACGGGTGGGCCGCCGAGGCGGACCGCGCGCGAGTCGCCGATGACGGCGCCGTCGAAGCCGGTGATCTGGGGGCCCACGGGGTCGGGGGTGAGGTGGTAGGCGCCGACGAGCTGGGCCAGCGAGGTGACGCCCCGCAGGCCCTGCAGGGAACCGGTGACCGCGAGCGCCCCGGAGGCCAGCCACGCGAACACCGCCGTGACCAGGGCGATGACGGTCATCCGGCGGGCGGCGCGCACGCAGTAGGAGAAGATCTCGTGCAGCGGTGCGTGCTCGCCGCCGCTCGCGCGGGCCTGGCGCCGCAGCACGACAAGGGTGCGGATGCCGGCGGCTCCTCCTGCGGCGGCGAGGGTGAACGCGAGCAGGCCGAGCCCGCCGAGGACGTACCAGGTGAGGAACCCGCGGGTGACGGCCGAGATCGCCTCGTCCTGCGCCTGCGGGCCCGCGACGGGGTCGAAGACGGCGGCCGCGGCGGCGTTGCGTTGCACCGGCCCCATGGTGAGCTCGGGGCGCAACGGCCCGTAGACGTGCATCTGGTCGATGTCGAGCGCGGTGTTGCCGACCTGCACGAGCCGTGCAGGCCCGGCGATGGAGAGGTCCGGCGGCCTGGCGCCGACGGAGATGTGCTGACCGAAGACCACGAGGTCCTGCGCGGGGGTGAGCGCGACCGTGACCGGGATGCCGGCGCACAGGCAGAACAGGACCAGCACGATGGTCGGCCACGACCGCAGCTCCCTGAGTACTGTCCGCCGGCTGCGCTTCGCGTCCAGTGCTCCACCTCCGTGATTCACGCGGTCGGGGCGATCGGGAGCGGATCTCGAGCCGCCTCCACTATGCGTCGGGTCGGTTGCCGAGGGTACGACCGACCGGCCTATCCCGGCGGAGGCTTCGGACTACGGCGCGCCTGCGTTACGTGGGGCGGCGACGCGCCGTGCTCCGTCAGAGGGCTGCATCAGGAATCGCTTCACGGGGCGGCGCGCACCGCGAGCAAGGCCACGTCGTCGTCGAGTGGCTCGGTCGAGAAGCGCTCCACGGCCTCGCGCACGGCCCCGACGACCTGCACGGCGGGACGTCCGGCGGCGCGGGCGGCCACCGTGAGCAGCCGTTCGGCCCCGAACTGCTCGCTTCCCCTGCGGCGCTCGGTGACGCCGTCGGTGTAGACGAGCAGGGTGTCGCCCGGGTCCACGCGGTGCCTGGTGCAGGTCAGCCGGACGGTGGGAACGAGCCCCACGGCCGTGCCGAAGGTCCCGATCAGCTCCGCGGTGCCGTCGGCGCGCACCAGCACCGGCTGGACGTGCCCGGCGAGCACGAGATCGACGTCGAGGCCGCCACGGGACGCGCCGTGCGAGTGGGTCGGGCCGCTGCCCGCCCCGCGGTGGCGCCTGCGCACCATCGCCGCGGCGAGCGTGCAGAACTGCAGCGGATCATCGGCCTCGATCATGACCTCGTTGAGCCGCTCGATGGCGCGCGGCAGGGAGCGGTCGTCGCGCACCAGCACCCGCAGCACGTCGCGCACCAGCCCGGTGCGGGCGGCCGCCCGGGCGCCCTTGCCGCACACGTCGCCGATCGACACCAGCCAGCTGGACGGGTCGACGGTGAGCACGTCGTAGAAGTCACCGCCGACGTCGCTACCGGTGCTGGCCGGCAGGTACTCGGCCGCGAAGTCGAGGCCGGGCACCATCGGCAGCGCGCGGGGCAGGAGCGCCTGCTGCAGCGCCTGGGAGACCGCGACGTGCGCCGCGGTGCTCTGCGCGTTGTGGATCGCCAGCGCGGCGCGGCGGGCGACGTCGCCCGCGAGCACGACGTCCTCCGGGCTGTGGGGCCGGTTCTGGGGCCGGCCGACGAGCAGGGTGCCGAGCGCGCGGCCGCGGGCCCACAGGGGCAGCGCGATCCCGTCGGTGGGCACCGCGAAGCGGACCGCCGACGAGCCGTCGCGCACCACCTCGGCGAGGCGGTTGCGCAGCTCGGCGGGCAGGCCGGGGTAGCCGTCCGGGTCGAGCACGGCGCGCAGCTCTGGCAGGGCGTCCTCGTCGGCGTGGGTGAGCGCGGCCAGGCGCATCCCGCCGGAGGGCTCGACGAGGTGCACAGCGCACCAGCGGCCCAGCCTGGGCACGACGACCTGGGGCACGACCGCCACGGCGAGGTCGACGTCGAGCGACTGCCCGAGCAGCTCGCTGGTCTCGGCGAGGTAGGTCATCCACGACCGCCTGCGCTGGTCCACAGCGCGCAGCCACTGCGACTCCACCGCCATGGCCACCCGGTAGGCGATCAGCTCGGTGAGGTCGCGGGTGCGGTCGGGGTCCGCGTCCGGGCGACCGGGGCGGTGCGTGACGCGCAGCACCCCGCGCAACGGCGCGGTGGTGGGCAGCCGCACCTCGACGCGGCGGCCGGGGTTCGTCCCGAGGCCGCTGATGATCTCGCCGCCGGTGGACAGCCCGCGGTCCGGGCTGCCGTCGCGGGTGATCTCGCGCGCACCCGTGCCGTCGCCCTCGTCGACCTCCACGCTCACCGACTCGGCGTCGAGGAGCTCGCGCAGCCTGCGCACCAGCTCGGCGACGAGCTCGGTCGGTTCGAGCCGGTCGACGAGCCCCGGCGGCACGTGCAGCAGCCAGCGGGCCTGCTCGGCGGTGGTCCAGACCCGCTCCGCGTCCGGCGGTGCCGGCGGGGCCGGCGTCGCGGCGGGCCGTTCCTCGCGGGCGAGGGAGAACCAGATGACGTGGCGGCCGTCGGCCTCGTGGCGGGTGCCCCACGTGGTGGCCAACCGCTGCACGAGCGCGAGGCCGCGCCCGTGGCTCGCGGCGCGGCCGTAGCGCTGGCGGGGCTGGGCCAGGTGCAGCTCGAGCGGACCCGGCCCGCGGTCGGTGACGGCCACGGTGAGGTCGGCCTCGGTGACGGTGAGGGCCACCTCGAACTCGGTGCCGGCGTGCAGGACCGCGTTCTCGCACAGCTCGCTGGCCAGCAGGACGGCGGTGTCGACGAGGTCGGCGTCGACGGCGGTGTCGACGCCACGCCCGTCGCCGGACGGGTCGCCTGGTTCCTCCAGCTCGCGTAATGCTTCCTGGAGCATCCGTCGGGCTCGACCGGCCGATCGCGGGTCCGGCGGCAGCCTGGTCCGCCGCTCGAGCTGAACGGGCACGGCGTGCAGTCTGCACCCCTCGCGGCGCGGGCGCCCACTCGCCGGGGCATCGCCCTCGTTTCGGGGCGGTCCACGAGGTGCCCAGCGGGCGCCGACGCCGACCTGTTCGCCGTACCGGGCGGGGTCGGATCCGCACAGGATCCACTAGGGTCGAAGGCTGCGGCGGCCGCGCCGGTGCCCCTACCCTCCTGGATACGGCGCGCGCCCGTGCCCGGTCGCCGGTCCGAGCAGTGGAGGGACGGCCGAATGACCACGACCCCGCGCCAGAGCACCGAGCCGACGGGCGCAGGCCCGGCCGCGGGTGCGCAGGTGGCGGCACCGGAGACAGCGCAGTCGACGGACAACGAGACTGTGTTGCTGCAGGAGCTCGGCGAGATCCTGCACCAGGTGCGGCGCGGGCGGTTCGACGTGCGGCTGCCGCGGCGGGCCGGTTCGCCCGGCGAGCTGGTCGACCAGGTCAACGACCTCGTGGCGCTCCTGGAGCGCCGCAACCGCGACATCCTGCGGATCAGCCGGACGGTCGGCCGGGAGGGCCGGATGTCCGAGCGGCTGAACGAGGAGGCCTACGACGGCGCATGGGCCCACGGCGTGCAGGCGGTCAACGCGCTGATCGACGACCTCGCGGCGCCGACGGCCGAGATCGCCCGCGTGATCGAGGCCGTCGCGGAGGGCGACCTGTCCCAGCACATGGCCCTGGAGATCGAGGGCAGGCCGCTGCGGGGCGAGTTCCGCCGGATCGGCCGCACCGTGAACACGATGGTGGACCAGCTGTCGAGCTTCGCCGACGAGGTCACCCGCGTGGCGCGCGAGGTGGGCACCGAGGGCATGCTCGGCGGGCAGGCCGACGTGCGCGGCGTCGCCGGCACGTGGCGCGCGCTCACCGACTCGGTGAACACGATGGCGAGCAACCTGACCAACCAGGTGCGCTCGATCTCCACGGCCGCCACGGCCATCGCGCAGGGCGACCTGTCGCGCAAGATCACGGTGAACGCCCGTGGCGAGGTCGCCGAGCTCGCCGAGACGATCAACTCGCTGACCGACACGCTGCGCCTGTTCGCCGACGAGGTCACCCGGGTCGCGGTCGAGGTGGGCACGGAGGGCCGCCTCGGCGGGCAGGCCCTGGTGCCCAACGTGGCAGGCACCTGGAAGAACCTCACCGACGCGGTGAACCTCATGGCGGCCAACCTCACCAACCAGGTGCGCGGCATCGCCCAGGTGGCCACCGCCGTGAAGAGCGGCGACCTGTCGCAGAAGATCACGGTCGACGCCCGGGGCGAGATCCTGGAGCTGAAGTCGACCGTCAACACGATGGTGGACCAGCTCTCGTCGTTCGCCGACGAGGTCACCCGCGTGGCGCGCGAGGTCGGCACCGAGGGCAAGCTCGGCGGCCAGGCCGCGGTCCCGACCGTCTCGGGCACGTGGCGCGACCTCACGGAGAACGTGAACCAGCTGGCCGGGAACCTCACGGCGCAGGTGCGCAACATCGCGCAGGTCACCACCGCGGTCGCGCGGGGCGACCTGTCGCAGAAGATCACGGTCGATGCCCGGGGCGAGATCCTGGAGCTGAAGTCGACCGTGAACACGATGGTGGACCAGCTCTCGTCGTTCGCCGACGAGGTCACGCGCGTGGCGCGTGAGGTGGGCACCGAGGGCAAGCTGGGCGGTCAGGCGGAGGTGCAGGGCGTCGCGGGCACGTGGCGCGACCTCACCGACAACGTCAACTACATGGCGTCCAACCTGACCGACCAGGTGCGCAACATCGCGCAGGTCACCACGGCGGTGGCGCAGGGCGACCTGTCGCAGAAGATCACGGTCGATGCCCGGGGCGAGATCCTGGAGCTGAAGTCGACCGTGAACACGATGGTGGACCAGCTCTCGTCGTTCGCCGACGAGGTCACGCGCGTGGCGCGTGAGGTGGGCACCGAGGGCAAGCTGGGCGGTCAGGCGGAGGTGAAGGGCGTCGCGGGCACGTGGCGCGACCTCACGGAGAACGTGAACCAGCTGGCGGGCAACCTCACGGCGCAGGTGCGCAACATCGCGCAGGTCACGACGGCGGTGGCGCAGGGCGACCTGTCGCAGAAGATCACGGTGGACGCCAAGGGCGAGATCCTCGAGCTCAAGGACACCGTGAACACGATGGTGGACCAGCTCTCGTCGTTCGCCGACGAGGTCACGCGCGTGGCGCGTGAGGTGGGCACCGAGGGCAAGCTGGGCGGCCAGGCCACGGTGAAGGGCGTCGCGGGCACGTGGCGCGACCTCACGGAGAACGTGAACCAGCTGGCCGGGAACCTCACGGCGCAGGTGCGCAACATCGCGCAGGTCACAACCGCGGTCGCGCGGGGCGACCTGTCGCAGAAGATCACGGTCGACGCCCGCGGCGAGATCCTCGACCTCAAGCTGACCGTCAACACGATGGTGGACCAGCTGTCGAGCTTCGCCGACGAGGTCTCCCGCGTGGCGCGCGAGGTGGGCACCGAGGGCAAGCTCGGGGTCCTCGCCCAGGTGCGCGGCGTGTCCGGCACGTGGCGCGACCTGACGGAGAACGTCAACCAGCTCGCGGCCACCCTCACCACGCAGCTGCGGGCGATCTCGGCGGTCTCCACGTCCGTGGCGAGCGGCGACCTGACGCAGCAGATCACGGTGGCCGCCCGCGGCGAGATCGCCGACCTCAAGGACACGATCAACCAGATGATCGCCACGCTCCGGGAGACCACGCGGGAGAACGCCGAGCAGGGCTGGCTCGACTCGAACCTGGTGCGGATCGGTGGGCTCCTGCAGGGGCAGCGCGACCTCAACGAGGTCTGCCAGATGATCATGAATGAAGTCGCGCCACTGGTGAACTCCCAGGTCGGGGCCTTCTTCCTGGCGGCGGAGCCGTCGATCATCTCCGGTGGCGACCCGGACCGCTTCGTGATGTGCGGCGGCTTTGCGATGACCGCGGGGGAACCACCGCTGTCGTTCGGGCCGGGGGAGGGGCTCGTCGGGCAGGCCGCCGCCACCCGCCGGGTGGTGCTGGTCGAGGACGTCCCGCAGGGCTACCTGCCGATCCGCTCGGCGGTCGGAGCCGCCTCACCCCGGGCGGTGGTCGTGCTGCCGGTCCAGTTCGAGGGCGAGTGCCTCGGCGTGATCGAGCTGGGGTCGGTGGCGCCGTTCGCGCCGCTGCACCTCACCTTCCTGGAGCGGCTCGTCGCCTCGATCGGCGTCGCCATCACCACGATCCGGGCGAACCGGCGCACGGAGGAGCTGCTGTCGCAGTCCCAGGTGCTCGCGATGGAGCTGCAGGACCAGTCCGCCGAGCTGCAGCGCGCCAACGCCGAGCTGGAGGAGAAGGCCGAGCAGCTGTCCCAGCAGAACCGCAACGTCGAGATCAAGAACATGGAGATCGACGCGGCGCGGCGGGGCGTCGAGGAGAAGGCGCAGCAGCTGGCGCTGGCCAGCCAGTACAAGTCGGAGTTCCTGGCCAACATGAGCCATGAGCTGCGCACCCCGCTCAACTCGCTGCTGCTGCTCGCCCGGCTGCTCGCCGACAACCCGAACAACAACCTCACCGAGAAGCAGATCGAGTTCGCCAGCACGATCCACAGCGCGGGCTCTGACCTGCTGCGGCTGATCGACGACATCCTGGACCTGTCCAAGATCGAGTCCGGGCGGGTCGACGTCGACCCGGCTCCGGTGGACCTCGGCCAGGTGTGCTCGTCGGTGGAGCAGGCGTTCCGGCCGCAGGCCGAGGAGAAGGGCCTCGAGATGCGCGTCGAGGCAACCGCCGACCTGCCGGCGACCATCATCACCGACGAGCAGCGGCTGCAGCAGGTGTTGCGCAACCTGCTCGCCAACGCCGTGAAGTTCACCGACTCCGGCCACGTCAGCCTCGGTGTCTCCGTCGTGCCCTCCGGCACGCTGCACGGCGTGCCCGCGCTGGACTCGGCCCGCACGGTGATCGCGTTCACCGTCGGCGACACGGGGATCGGGATCCCGCAGGACAAGCTGGAGATGATCTTCGAGGCGTTCCAGCAGGCCGACGGCACCACCAGTCGCAAGTACGGCGGCACCGGCCTGGGCCTGTCGATCTCCAAGGAGCTCGCGCGGATGCTCGGCGGCAAGATCGAGGTCACCTCGCAGCCCGGCGAGGGATCGGTGTTCACGCTCCTGCTGCCCGACGAGCTGCCCCCGGTCACGGCGGCGGCCGCCCGCATGACGCCGCGCCCGCCGATCCCGGCGCTCGCGCTCCCGGAGCGGGCGCTCGAGCCACCGCGCCCGGCCGCGTCGGCGAACCCGATCCTGCGCACCGGGCCGGGCGGGCCCGCAGGCGTGCGTCCCGCGCCGGAGCTGGCCGGCGTCACCGTCCTGATCGTCGACGACGACGTGCGGAACGTCTTCGCGCTCACGAGCGCGCTCGAGCTGCACGGGCTCACCGTGCTCTACGCCGACAACGGCACGGAGGGGATCCGCCTGCTCACCGAGCACCCGGAGGTCGACGCGGTGCTGATGGACGCGATGATGCCCGACCTGGACGGCAACGAGACCACGCGGCGGATGCGGCGCCTCCCGCAGGGCCGTGACCTGCCGATCGTGTTCCTCACCGCCAAGGCGATGCCGGGCGACCGGGAGTCGAGCCTCGCCGCGGGGGCCACCGACTACGTCACGAAACCGGTGGACCTCGACGAGCTGCTCGCGCTCATGGCGTCGTGGATCGTGCCGCGGCGCGGGCGGGCGAGCACCTCCGGCATCAGAGCGGTTGGCGGTGGGTGGTGATCCGCCAGCCCGCGCGGGTGCTCGCGGTCGACGACCGGCGGGAGAACCTGCTCGCGCTCCAGGCCATCCTCGAGGGGCTGCCGATCGAGCTGGTGGCGGTCACGAGCGGTGAGGACGCCCTGAAGCGGCTCCTCGTCGAGGACTACGCCGTGATCCTGCTCGACGCGCACATGCCCGGGATGGACGGATTCGAGACGGCGGGGCACGTCAAGCAGCGCGAACGCACCCGCCACATCCCGATCCTGTTCCTCACCGCCGTCGACTACGACCCGCACCTCGCCTTCCGCGGTTACCAGGCCGGAGCCGTCGACTACATCACCAAGCCCTTCGACCCCTGGGTGCTGCGCTCGAAGGTGGCCGTGTTCGTCGACCTGTGGACCACCCACACCCAGCTCGCCGACCGCGCCGGGGAGGTGGTGGTGCTGCGGGGCGCGATCGACGAGGCCCTGGAGCTCCTGGAGAGCGGCGACCCCGCGGACGCGGCGAGGGCGCGCTCCCGGCTGGCCGCCGTCCGCGGCGCGCGGCTGGGTACGGGCTGACCGCGCCGCGGCTCAGGGATCGACCGGCTCAGGGATCGACCGCGAGTACCGCCTGCACGACGTGGCGGCGGCGGGCCGCCAGGTCGGTGAGCAGCGCAGGGCCGTCCTCGAACGGCACGACGTCGGTGATCACATGTTTGCGCACGACGGCCCCCTCGGCCCGCAGCAGGTCGATCGTCTCGGCCGAGAGGCGCTCGCGGTCCCAGGCGTGTGCCGTGCCGCGGGGCACGCGCCCGATCTGCGCGCAGTGGATGACCAGCCCGTTGTGGTGGAACTCCGCGCCGAGGCGCAGGGCCGAGCCGTCGTCGGTGTAGAAGGCGAGGTCCACCACGCTGCCCTGGGGCCGCAGCAGCCGCAGAGCGGTGGCGAGCGCTGCGGTGCGGCCACGGCACTGGAAGACGACGTCGGCGCCGCGGTCGCCGGGGCCGTGCCGCCAGCGGGTCTTCAGCAGGACGGCCGGGTCGGCCCGATCCGGGTCGAGCGCCTCGAGCCCGAGTCCCTCCGCGGCCGCGCGGCGCTGCGGCGTCGGGTCGAGCAGCACCACCTCCGCCGCGCCGTGGTGGCGCGCGAACAGCCCGGTCAACAACCCGACCACCCCGCCACCCACCACCACGACCCGCCGTCCCCGCACACCGTCGCCGAGGGCACGCACGTCGGTGCCGCACAGGTCGGCCGCCGCGTGCAGCAGCCCGTTGGCGCAGATCGGGCCCATGTGGGCGACGTAGATGCCGAGCAGCGGGTCGAGGTCGGACGGCAGCACGACGAGCCGTTCGGCGAGGGGGTCGAGGCGGTAGCCGGTGCGGTGGCCGTATGCCGCGGCCACGAGCGCGTCCCGCGGCGGCCCGGTCGGCTCGCTGTCGACCACCCGCCCGACCTCCATGTACCCCAGGCGCGTCACGGGGTAGCCGGTGGCGGGGAGGTCGGTGCGGAAGAGCCCCAGCTCGGGGTCGTGGTGGGCGTGCAGCGCCGGGTTCGTGCCGGTGAGGAACGAGAGCTCGGTGCCTGCCGACACGCCCGAGCAGACCGTCGCCAGCCGGACCGGGCCGTCCCCGGCGGGCACCTCCTGCACGACGGCCTCACCCGGCGCCCGCACCACGATCGCCCGGTCGCACTCGATCATCTGACCATCTCCGCTCGTCCGGACTCGGCGGAGCGCGCGAGGGCGCAGGCGAGCCGATGGCTGCGCAGCGCCTCGGTGTGGTCGGGCGCGTCGCGCTCGGGCGGGACGGGCGTGCCGCGCAGCGCGGCGACGAACGCGGCGTCCACGGCGGTGCGCGGTGTCATGGCGTCGTACTCGGCGCGGTGGGCGCCTTCGGCGTCCCGGACGTCGAGCCAGTCCTCGCCGACCCCGACGACGATCCCGTCGGCCACGATCTCCAGCCCCGTGCGGTGCCTGCCGTCGAGCACACACGTGGTGGCGATCGTCCCGACGGCGCCGTTCGCGAAGCAGAGGAGGGCACCGGTGGCGGCCTCGACGCCGCCGGGCAGCCGCCCGCCCGCCGCGGCGTGCACCTCGGTGACCTCGCCGACGAGGAAGCGCGCGAGGTCCAGCACGTGCACGGCCTGTTCGACCAGCGGACCGCCCGATCGGGCGCGGTCGGCCCACCAGGCGACCGGCGGCGTGCAGTCGAGCCACGTGCCGGACACGAGCCGGATCTGGCGGCCGTCGAGCAGTTTCCGGGCCCGCTGCACCGGCTCGGCGCACCGCCAGTGGTGCCCGACGCGGCTCAGCACGCCCGAGGTGCGGATCCGCCGTCCCACCCATTCGGCGGTCGGTTGGTCGCACGCGAGCGGCTTCTCGACGAAGAGCGCCTTCCCGGCGGCGGCGATCTCCACCTCGAGCGCGCCGTGCGCGAACGGGGGCACGCAGACGTAGACGGCGTCGAGTTCCTCGCCGAGCAGGGCGTCGAGGTCGGGCACGGTGCGGACGCCGTGCGCCTCGCCGAACACCGACGCGGACGAGGGGGCGACGTCGGTGGCGGCGACCAACTGCACCCCGGACATCCCGCCGAGCACGCGGGCGTGGCGATGGGCGACGCCTCCCGTGCCGACGAACCCGATGCGGCACGGCCCCACCCGGTCCGGCCCTGTTCCATTACCCGACCCGTCCACCGTCACGCATTCGAAGTACCTGCGACGGGCGCAGGCGAAACGGCTCGCTCGACCCCACTCCCAACCAGCGCCAGGCGCAGCCGGATGGCTCGGCCGGGTGCGGACATGGCCGGGCCCCGGCCGGTCGGGGGTCGGCCGGGGCCCGTTCGGGGCGGGCGGGTCAGTGCCGGAAGGCGTCCTTGACCTTGTCGCCCGCTTGCTTGAGGTTGCTCTTCGTCTGGTCCCGTTCGCCCTGTGCTTCGAGCTCTTCGTCGTCGGTGGCGCGGCCGACCGCTTCCTTGGCCTTGCCCCCGAGCTCCTCGAGCTTGTGGTCCATCTTCTCGTGGCGGTCCATCGGGTCCTCCGGATCTCTCGGTCGGCGCCGGGTTACCCGGCCCGGCGGAACACACCCATGTGTTCCGTCGAACGGGTGACAAGTCAGGGGAGGGCGCGCCCGGCGAGCCGTGCGATGGCGGGCATCACCAGCAGCATCACGATCACGCGCAGCACCTGCACCGCCATCACGAAGGTGACGTCGGTGCCTGCCGAGACCGCCGTGGCGAGCACGGCGTAGACGCCGCCGGGGGTGGTGGCCAGGTAGCCGTCGAGCGCCGTGGTTCCGGTGAGGGTGGACAGCAGGAGGCCGAGCCCTGCGCAGGCGACGATGACACCCACGACGAGCGCGGCGGCCGGGAGCAGCGCTTCGAGCACCGTGCGCAGGCTCTCCCGGGTGAACCGGGCGCCCGCCTGCCAGCCGATCACCGCGTATGCGACCTCGACCAGCGGCACCGGCGGCGTGGCGCCGAAGGACCACCCGGCGAGGTTGACCGCGATGGCCACGGTCATCGGCCCGAGCAGCGCACCGGCCGGCACCCGCGCGACCCGCGCCAGCACCGTGCCGGCCACCGCGCAGAACGCGAGGTACCCGACGTCGACGACGAGCGGCGCCGAGCCCGACGCGTCGGGGCCCGACCCCCCGGCCGCGCCGAAACCCACGGCGGCCACCACCGGCATCGTGGCGGTGACGATTCCGACCCGCAGGTACTGGACGACCGCGACGGTGCGGTCGTCGCCGCCCAGGTCGCGGCTCATCGCCACCAGCCCGGACGCGCCGCCCGCGGTGAGCGCGAGCATCCCGGTGAGCGGCGTGATGCCGCGCCGCAGCCCCAGGAGCAGGCCGGCGGCCATGCTGACCGCGAGGGTCGCGACGGACACGAGCAGCACCGGCACCCACTGGCCGGCCAGGCCCGCGAGCGTGTCGGGCTGGGCGAGCACGCCGATGACCACGCCGATGACCGCCTGAGCGGTGCCGGTGACCGGCCGCGGCACGGCCACCGGCAGCCCGCCGAGCGCGAGGGCGGTGGCGACCAGCAGACCGGCGAACAGCGCGGGCGACGGCACGTCGAGCGGCGCCATCGCCGCGCTGCCCCCGGCGGTGAGCACGATCAGCAGCGCCCAGCGCGCCCACGCCGGAGTTCGCGATCTCATTGCCCCGATTCTCGCCGCATGCCCGCCCGGGTGCCGGGGTAGGCCCCCTGACGTGGATCTGCAATTCCTCCATGAACTGACCCGGACGCCAGGGCCGTTCGCCACCGTGTACCTGGACACGTCGCACGACACCGACGACGCGGCGCGCGCCATCGCGTTGCGGTGGGCCGAGGCCCGCGACGAGCTGGAGGCGCAGGGCGCGGACAGCGCGACCCTGGACGCGCTCGCCGCGGCGATCGCGGACGCCCCGCCCGCCGTCGGCCGGGCCGGGCGGGTGCTGGTGGCGCGCCGGGCTGATGGTGGCCGCGCCGAGGTCGTGCTGGACCGGTCGCTGCCCGAGCCGCCCGCGCGTCCGTCCGCGCAGTGGGGCCCGCTGCCCGACCTGCTGCCCGCCCTCGTCGACCAGCCCGAACCGGTGACGGCGGTGGTCGTGCGCGTCGACGAGACCGGCGGGGAGATCCTCGTGGCGGGGCCGGACGAGAAGCCCGTCGTCGCGGAGGAGGTCGAGGGCGGCGACGGTCCCGTGCACAAGGTGCGCGGGGGCGGGCGGTCGCACCTCGCGATGCAGGAACGGGTGGAGGAGAGCTGGCGGCGCAACACGGCGCAGGTCGCCGAGCGGGTCGACCGGCTCGTCGCGGACACCGGGGCCCGCGTGCTGCTCGTCGCGGGCGACGGGCGGTCGCGGTCGCGCCTCGTCGATGCGCTGGCGGAGCGGAGCGCCTCGATCACGGTGGAGCTCGAACGGGGCGGAACCGGTGCGGACGACCTCGCAGCCGCCGTGGCCGAGGCCGTGCGCGACGTCGCGACCGACACCCGGCTCGCCGTGCTCGAGCGGTACGAGAAGGCGGCCGGGCGGCCCGAGGGCCTCGCCGTGCAGGGCATCGGACCCGTACTGGCGGCCCTGCGTGCCGAGGCGGTCGACACGCTGCTGCTCGACGCAGGCGTCCACCGCGACGCCACGGTGTGGATCTCCGACGCGCCCGCGCAGGTGGCCGAGACGCCCGAGGACCTGCGCGCGACCGGCACCGATCCGACCGGCGAGGTCCCGGTGGATGCCGCCCTCCTGCGCGCGGCGGCCGGCACCGGAGCGGGCTTCGTCCCGATCGGGGGTGGACGCACCGGGCTCGCCGGGCACCCCCTCGACGACGGTGTCGGCGCCCTGTTGCGCTACCCGGTCCCCACCGGCGCCTGATCTCCGGTCACCCCGCCACCGCTCCATCCCGCAGACCCGCCGAGATCCGGCCCCGCCAAGATCGACCCGTCCGGGTGCATGTCACCCACTTGCGGCCGATTGCCCCCGGGTGCACTGTGAACGACACGGGGCGAGTCGCCCTGCACTCCGGCTGAGGGCGGATCGGGATGATCCACGGAACAGAGCACACCGGCGCCGACGGTCGCGCCCCGGTCGTGCCGTGCCCGGACATCCTGCGGGTCGAGGTGTCCGAGTCACGGCCCGGGGTGCTCGTGCTGTCACCCGTCGGCGAGGTCGACGGCGCCAGCGCCGACGTGCTGCGCCGCGCCGCTCGCGACGCCGTCGCCGCCACCCCGCGCTGCCTCGTCGTCGACCTCGGCCGGCTCACGTTCTGCGGATCCACCGGTCTGGTCGTGCTCATGGACACGCGCCGCGACGCGGAGGCCGCCGGCGTGCGGTTCGGCACGGCCGACGGACCCCCCATCGTGCGCCGGGTCCTCGAGATCACCCAGCTCGGCCCCGTGCTGCGCCACCGCGAGACGCTCGACGCCGCGCTGCAGGAGCTCGACGCCTGAGCGACCACGCCTGATCGGCCACGCGGGCGTCACCGCTGGTTGGCCACCTCGTCCGCGGCCACCTCGTCCGCGGCCACGGCGCGGCGCTCGCCCATCGGCACCGAGGGCCCCCGCGTGGTGTCGCGCGCGGTCTGCCGCTCGGCCTCGGCGTTGATCTCCGCGCCGAGCAGGACGATGTAGCTGGTCAGGTAGAGCCACAGCAGCAGCACGACGACGCCGGCAAGCGTCCCGTAGGTGCGGTTGTACTTGCCGAAGTTGTCGACGTAGAGGCTGAACGCGACGCTGCCCGCGATCCACAGGACGGCGGCGACGAGCGCGCCGATGCTGGCCCAGCGGATGCGCGGGGCGTCCCGGTCGGGCGCGATGCGGTACACCACCGCGAGCGCGACGATCACCAGACCGATCAGCAGGACCCACCGCACCAGCTGGGCGAGCACCGTCGCGAGCGGGCCGAGCGGAATTGCGTCGAGCAGTGCAGGGACGACCGCGACCAGTGCCAGCGTGACCAGCACGAAGACGATGGCGCCCAGGGTGAGCAGCAGGGCGGTCGCCCGCAGCCTCACGAAGCCGCGGGTCTCGTCCTCGTCGTAGGCGATGTTGATCGCCTGCACGAGGTTGCCCGTGCCGCTGGCAGCCGACCAGATCGCCGCCACCAGCGACACGACCAGCCCGATGCCCAGCGCGCCGTCGCTGCTCGCGACGACGGCGCCGAGCTGCTCGGCGACCAAGGGCTGCGCCTCGCGGGGCAGCGCCCCGGCCAGCCCCTCGACCTCGCGCGCCACCTGCGCGGGATCCGCCACGAGTCCGTAGATGGTGAGCGTGGCGATGAGCGCGGGGAAGACCGCGAGGAAGGCGAAGAAGGCCACCCCGCCCGCGAGCATCGGGACGTGGTCGGCCTTGCTCTCGGCGAACGCCCGGCGAACTACCTGCCACCAGCCCCGCGGCGGGATCTGGACGGGCGTGTCGGCGTCGCGGCCCGGCGGAGGGCTGGACCGGGAGCCGGTGCTCCCGGAGCGGGTGACCTGCTGCGACACGGCGTGCTCCTCGGGGCGTCGACGGGGACGTGAATCCCGCGGATAGCCGTCCGGGCCCGGGTCAACCCTCCCGCAGCCCTCTTTCCCGACATCCCGCCCGACGGGCCGCGGGCTGCTGGGCCGTCCGGCCCATCAGCCGTCGACGGCCCTGCTCGGACCGCCTTCGTCGGCCACCACCTCGAGCAGCCCGTCCACCCCGCTGAGGGTGAGCGCCCGGCGCACGACGTCACCGGGGGCCACCAGCACGCGCAACCGGCCGCCCGCGGCGCGCACGCGTCGGTCCGCCTCCACGAGCAGTGCGACGCCCGCGCTGGCGAGATAGGTGGTGGCGCGCAGGTCCACCGTGAGGGCGCCGCCGGCGTCGGCGCAGGCCAGCAGCTCGTCGCCGACCCCACGCACACCGGCGAGGTCCAGCTCCCCGCGGATCTCCACGGCACCCGGACCGCCGTCCTCGGTCCCGCCCGCGAGCCGCAGGGCCGCGGGGCCCGGGGGGACCGGTGTGACGGGTGCGGCAGGCGCCGCGCGCGCCGGGGCGGCAGGGGCACCGGACGGCGGCAGCGTGAACCGCACCTCGGTGCCCTCGGGTCCGTGGTGCAGCCGCATCCCGCTGCTGACGTCCCGGATCAGCTCGAGCCCACGGCCGCGGTAGCCCTTCTCCTGCGGGATGGGCCGCCAGCTGCCCTCGTCCCGGACGTGCGCGTCGATCCCGCCCTCGGGATCCCGGGCCAGCTCGACGGACATCGGGCCCGGGGCCCGGCCGCGGTAGGCGTGCTCGACGGCGTTGGCCGCCGCCTCGCCGACGGCGAGCTGCAGGTCGTAGAGGTCGTCGTCCTCGATGGCCGTCGCCGACGCCCACGCCAGCACCGCGGCCCGCAGCTCCCGCAGCACCGCGGCCTCGGCGGGCAACACCAGCCGCAGCGGGGCCGGCACCAGCCGGGCCACGATGAGGGCGACGTCGTCGGCCGGGTCGGGACCGCCGTTCGGTCCCCCGTCGGAGTGGCTCCCGGCGAGCGCACCGGTCAGCAGCTCGTCCGTGAGGGCCTCGGGGGCGAGGGCGTGATGGCGCGCGGCGATGGCGGCGAGCCGGTCGATCCCCTCGTCGATGAGCTCTCCGCGCCGCTCCACGAGGCCGTCGGTGTAGAGCACGATGCTCTCGCCCGGCGTGATCGTCGCCGTCCCGACGGCGTACGGCGGGCGGGCGCGCACTCCCAGCACGGTGCCGGTGGCGTCGTCGAGGCGGCGGCAGCCGTTCGGCCCGGCCACGAGCGGCGGCGGGTGGCCGGCCCTGGCCCACACCAGCTCGCCGGTCTCCGGGTCGAGCACCAGGCACGCAACGGTGCTGCCGGTGGCGCCGGGCACCCGGCCGGCGAAGCGGTCGAGCCGTTCGAGGGCCTGCTCCGGTTCGTGGCCCTCGAGCAGGTACCCCGACAGCGCGCTGCGCAGCTGTCCCATGATCGCCGCGGCCCGGGCGCCCTGGCCCACGACGTCACCGACGGCGATCGCGACGCGGCCCGCGTCCAGCGGCAGCACGTCGTACCAGTCGCCCCCGGCCTGGCTGCCGCGCGCACCGGGTAGGTAGCGGGAGGCCAGCGGCAGGCGGTCCAGCCGGGGGAGGGTCGGGGGCAGGAGGCTCTTCTGCAGCGTCTCGGCGATCACCCGGCGCTCGTCGGCCGCGGCCGCCCGCTCGAAAGCGGGCGCGGCCTGGGCGACGAGGGCGAGCACGAAGTCGCGCTCGTCGGCGGGGAAGGTCCGCTCGGTGGGGAAGGACAGGCCGATCGCGCCGACGATCCGCCCGACGGCGGCGAGCGGCAGTGCGGCGGCCGCGTGCCGGTTGCCGGCGACGGCCTTGTCGAGCAGCGTCGGCCAGGTGCGCGCCCACTCCTCGCGGTTGCGGATCCAGACCGGCTCGCCGGTACGCGCGGCCGCGGCGATCGGCACCGGGTCGTCGAGCCGCATCACCGAGTACGAGCCGAGCACCGGCTCGGCGTAGCCGGCGGCGTGCACGAGCCGCAGGCCGCGGTCGGGATCGGCGAGGTACACGCTCACGGCCGATGCCCCGAGGAAGTCGGGCAGCCGCGCGACGAGCAGCCGGGCCGCCTCGAGGACGCTCCCCGCGGAGGCGAGGTCGGCGCTCACCTGCTGCAGCCGCCGCTCCCGGGTGCGCCTGCGGTCGGACGTCAGCATCATCGACGCCCGCCTGCCCAGCTCGGCGGCCAGGTCGAGCTCCGCGTGGTGGTAGTAGCGGCCGGTGCCGAAGTTCACGAACGCGAGCACGCCCGCCACCTGGTCACCGACGACGAGCGGGACGACGAGGGCGTTGCTCGCCCGCAGCGCGATCCGGGCCGCCGCGCTCGCGTCGTCCTCGACCGCGGACCGGACGAGCTCCGCGGTGACCGGGACGACGATGGGCAGGCCGGGCGCGAGCGCCTCGGCGAGGTCCGGGGGCAGCCTCGTCGCACTGAGCGAGCGCAGCACCTCGGTGACGGCAGGGTGCTCGTGGGCCACGGCGGCGCGGTGCAGCAGGCCGTCCGGACCCACCAGCGCCACGACGGCCGCGTCTCCGAGCTCGTGCACGACCAGCCGCGCGAGGTCGCCGAGCCGCTCCTCGGCGCTGCCGTCCTGCGTGACGAGCCGGCCGGTGTCGGCCAGCAGCGCGGCCGAGCGCTCGGCGCGCTTCTGCTCGGTGACGTCCACGGTGAGGCCCTGGGCGGCCACTGGGGCGCCGTCAGGGCCGGTCACCACGTGCACCACCTGGTGCAGCCACATCACCCGGCCGTCGATCGCGACGGCCCGGTAGGTGAGGTCGTGGTCGACGCCGGCCGCCGTGCGTTCGTGCGCGTAGGCGATGACCTCGTCGCGGTCATCGGGATGGATGATCGCCGGCCAGAAGTCCGGGTCGTCGCACCAGCGGGCCGCGGGGTGGCCGAGCAGCTCCTCGGCGCGGTCGGACACGAACGTGAACCGCAGACCGCCCGACTCCGGCCGCCAGTCGGCCTCCCACACGATCGCGGCGAGGCCCTGCACCATCGCGCGCAGCCGGGCGGCCGCGGCCTCCGAGGCCTTGCGGGCGGCGTGCTCGGTGGCGACGTCGCGGCGGATCTGCTCGGCTCGGCGCTCCTCCGTGATGTCGGCCGTGGTGGCGAGGAAGCCGGTGATCTCGCCCGCGGGGTCGCGCAGCGGACGCGCGGACGTCCGGACGTCGCGGACGGTGCCGTCGGTCGCGACGATGCGGTATGTCGACTCCCACACCGTGCCGTGGCGGACCGCGGCGGCCCACCCGGCCGCGGCGTCTGCGCGGTCGTCGGGATGCAGCTGGTCGGTCCAGCCCGCGCCGAGCAGGTCCGCCGCTGGCCGGCCCCACAGCTGCGCGATCTGGTCGTTGACGAACGTGGTGGTGCCGCGGCGGTCGGCGACCCAGATGCCCACGGGGGCCTGCGTGACGAGGGTGCGGTAGCGCTCGCGTTCCTGGAACAGCGCCTTGCCGAGCGCTTCGTCCGACGGCGCGTGCCCGTCGTGGCGGGCGGCGTCGAGCACCCCGTCGAGAGCGCTGGCGTCGGCCAGTGCCGCGGACACCTGGTTCTCGACGGCGCGCAGGAACGCGAGCTGGTCGTCGTCGAGCGGGCGGTAGGGGTTGACGCCGAGGACCAGCACGCCGGTGGGGGCGCCGGCGCCGAGCGGCAGCACCACCGCGGCGTCCGGGGAGAGCGGCCCGAGCGCGTTGCCGGCCGGGAAGGCGCCGGGAAAGCCGTCCCGCAGCCCGCGGACCACGACCTGCTCCCCGGTGCGCAGCGC
Organism: Pseudonocardia hierapolitana; assembly: GCF_007994075.1. NCBI lineage: Bacteria > Bacillati > Actinomycetota > Actinomycetes > Pseudonocardiales > Pseudonocardiaceae > Pseudonocardia > Pseudonocardia hierapolitana. The sequence continues at coordinate 7,665,925 of NZ_VIWU01000001.1, forward strand.
CAGCGCGAGTGCCGAGCCCGAGCCGTCGGGAGCGGTGAGCGGTGGCAGGCCGTCCGGCAGACCGTGTGCGGTCGCCACCTGCAGCTCCGGCTCACCCGTCGTGGGTTCGCCGGAGCCGTCCGGGCCGGGCCGGCAGACCGCGGCGAACGGGATGTCCTGCGGGTTGCGCGCGAGCACGTCGAGGGCGGCGACGGCGACGCGCTCGATCGCGTGTCCGGCCGGCGCGAGGCGCACGGGGGACAGGTCGCCCAGCGCGCGGAGCATCTCCTGCCTGCGGTCGGCCACCACGCGGGCGGTGGTCTCGGTGGTGGACGTGAGGACGGCGAACACCTCGCCGTCCTCCCCGCGGACGGGGGAGTGCGTCAACGTCCAGTAGGTCTCCTCGGGGGAGTCCCCGCGTTGCAGGACCAGGGGCTGCTCGTCCACGTGGACGCCGATGCCGGTCTCGAGGACCCGTGTCACGGCGGGCCCGACCACCGGCCACACGTCGGCGAACCCGATCGCGCCGGGCCTGCCGAGCGCGCCCGGGTGGGCGCGGCCCGCGAGCGCGGCGAAGGCATCGTTGTAGAGCGCGACGAGCTGGGGCCCGACCCACACCAGCATGGGCTGCGGCGACTGCAGGACGATCCCGGTGGCGACGCGGATGGGGCCGGGCCACGTCGACGGGGGGCCGAGTGGACCGGCCGCCCAGTCGCGGTCACCGATCAGCCGGCCCAGCTCGCCCCCTGCGGCGAGGAAAGGCAACGCGCGGGCGGCGGTCACCAGGGGATTCTAGGCGTGGCGATCGTCTCGCCGCCCGATGTGCCTGCGGCGCGCCGGGGCGACGGCGGGTGCGCGGCCGCAGGCCGCTATTCGGCCGGCTTCAGCAGGTCGCGGTCGCGCACGGCTTCGAGCGCGAGGGTCTTGTAGCCGTGCTCGGCGAACAGGACCGTGACCCGGTCGCTCTTGGCCGACAGGACGACGCCCTCGCCCCACTTCGGGTGCCGCACGGTCTCCCGCCCGTCGACGGACGCAGAGCCGGGTTCCCGGTGGACGGACGTGCCTGCATCGCAGCTGTCGCAGTTCCCGCACCGCTCGGCGCGCTGCTCGCCGAAGTACCCCAGCAGGATGCGCCTGCGGCAGTCGGTGCTCTCGGCGTAGCCGCGCATCATCTCGATCCGAGAGCGGACCATCTCGCGGCGCTGCTCGGCGATCGTGACAGCCCGTTCCACGGCGGCGTCACCGGTCGGGTCGCCGGTGGCGGCGCACCGGCCCTCGGCGTCGGTCGCGACGGCGCCGGACTGCTCGAGCAGGTTGAGCGCGGCGGTGCGGCGGGCGGGGGACAGGCCCGAGTCGGCGCCGATCTCCTTCGGGGTGCGGGCCCGGCCGTCCTCGAGGAGGGCGAGGACGGTGCGCAAGGCGTCCGGCCTGGGCCGGCGCGCGGTGAGGAAGCGCTGCAGGTCGAAGTCGCGGCTGTGGTGGTGCAGCTCGGCAACCGCGGGCTCGCCGTCCCGACCGGCTCGGCCGATCTCCTGGTAGTAGGCGTCCAGCGAGGCGGGTGCGGCCGCGTGCAGCACGAACCGCACGTCCGGCTTGTCGATGCCCATCCCGAACGCCGAGGTCGCGACGACGACGGTGAGCTCGCCGCCGAGGAAGCGCTCGTGCACGTCCTCGCGCACCGCCCGCTTCAGCCCGGCGTGGTAGGCCGCGACCGCGACCCCGCGGGCGGTGAGCGCCTCGGCGTAGGCCACGGTGTCCTTGCGGGTGGCGCAGTACACGAGCCCGGCCCCGTCCGCGGCCCGTTCCACGACCCGCTCCTCGACCTCGGCGCGGCGCTGGTCGGCGTCGGCGTACCGGTGCGCGGTGAGGTGCAGCTCCGGGCGGTCGAAGCTCGCCAGCACCTCCTGGTGGTCGCGCAGGCCGAGGCGCTCGACGATGTCGGCCCGCACCGGCGCGGCCGCGGTCGCGGTGAGAGCGACCACCGGCGGGTGCCCGAGGCGCTCGATCACGCTGCCGAGGCGCAGGTAGTCCGGGCGGAAGTCGTGCCCCCACTCCGAGACGCAGTGCGCCTCGTCCACGACGAAGAGTGCGGGCCCGGCGGCGCGGACCCGCTCCACCACGTCGTCGTTCGCCAGTTGCTCCGGGGCGAGGAACACGTACTCGGCCGTGCCGGCGTCGAGGGCCTCCCACGCCGCCCGGTTCTCGCCCGCCTTCTGCACGGAGTTGACGGCGACCGCGCCGACGGTTCGGGCGTCCGCGTCGGTGCGCTCGGCCAAGCCCTCGCGCTGGTCGTGCTGCAGCGCGATGAGCGGCGAGACGACCACCGTCGGGCCGTCCCGCAGCAATCCGGGCACCTGGTAGATCGCCGACTTCCCGGAGCCGGTGGGCAGCACGGCCAGTACGTCGCGGCCCTCCGTCACGTGCTCCATGGCCTCGAGCTGCTCGGGGCGCAGCCGGCTCCAGCCGAAGGTCTCGGCGGCGGTGCGCCGCAGGTCGGTGCGGGGGCTGCTCACGGGTCCCGCGTACCCCTCGGAAACCCACCTATCCGGCGAGCACTCAGCGTGATCATTCGACACGGTGAGTAGCAGTTGGGTGAAGCGCGTTTTGATCGTGCGCGTTCCGTCCAACCGAGGGGGGTGAACATACTCGTCTGGCACGTGCACGGCTCCTGGGCGACGGCGTTCGTCCAGGGGCCGCACCGCTACCTGCTTCCGACGCTCCCGGAGCGCGGGCCGTGGGGCGGCGGCCGTCCGGCGGCATGGGACTGGCCCGCCTCGGCCGTGGAAGTGGCACCCGACGAGCTGGCCGACGCCGACGTCGACGTCGTCGTGCTCCAGCGGCCCGAGGAGTTCGAGCTCGCGCGGCAGTGGCTCGGCCGCACCCCGGGCCGCGACGTCCCCGCGGTGTACGTGGAGCACAACACCCCGCGCGAGCACGCGGCCACGAGCCGGCACCCGGTCGCCGACCGGGACGACGTCCTGCTGGTCCACGTCACCCACTTCAACCGGCTGATGTGGGACGCGGGTCACACCCGGACCGCCGTCGTCGAGCACGGCGTCGTCGACCCGGGCCCCCGCTACACCGGGGAGATGCCGGCCGCCGCCGTGGCCGTGAACGAGCCCGTGCGCCGCGGCCGGATCACCGGCACGGACCTGCTGCCCCGGTTCGCCCGGTCCGTCCCGCTCGACGTGTTCGGGATGGGCACCGCCGGTCTCGACGCCGCGCTGGGCACCGCCGGGCGCGTCAGGTCGTGCGGCGACCTGCCGCAGGACCGCATGCACGCCGAGATGGCGCGCAGGCGGGCCTACCTGCACCTGTCGCGCTGGACGTCGCTGGGGCTCTCGCTCATCGAGGCGATGCACCTCGGTATGCCGGTGGTGGCGCTCGCCACCACCGAGGCCGTCGAGGCGGTGCCGCCCGGCACGGGCTGCTGCTCGACGGATCCCGACCGGTTGGAACGGGCGCTGCGCGAGCTCGTCGCCGAGCCGGAGCTCGCCCGCCGTCAGGGCGTCGCCGCCCGCGCTCATGCGCTGGCCCGGTACGGCCTCGACCGATTCCTCGGTGAATGGGATGCGCTGCTCGCGGACGTGACCGAACGTCCGGCGGCCCGCGTCCCCGTCGCATCCGCCACGAACGGAAGGAGCTGATCCGCATGAAGGTCGCCATGGTCTCCGAGCACGCGAGCCCGCTCGCAGCCCTCGGCGGAGCCGATGCCGGCGGGCAGAACGTGCACGTGCTCGAGCTCAGTTCCGCGCTCGCCGACATGGGCCACCAGGTCACGGTGTGGACCCGCCGCGACGACGACGCGCTCCCCGACACCGTCCCGGCGCGACCCGGCGTCGTCATCCGCCACGTGGACGCCGGACCGGCGCGACCCGTACCCAAGGACGAGCTGGTGCCGTACCTGCCGGCGTTCACACGGGCGCTGGAGGACGCGTGGTCCGCCGATCCGCCCGACGTCGTGCACGGTCACTTCTGGATGTCCGGCATGGTCGCGCTCGCGGCCGCCGCGGGCCGCATCCCGGTGGTGCAGACCTTCCACGCGCTGGGCAGCGTGAAGCGTCGCCACCAGGGCACCGACGACACGAGCCCCGACGGCCGGGTCCGCGCCGAGCTCGCCGTGGCCCGCCAGGTCGACCGTGTGCTCGCCACCTGCACCGACGAGGTGTTCGAGCTGGCCCGGATGGGCGCGCCGCGCCGCCGGATGACGGTCGTCCCGTGCGGGGTCGACACCACGACGTTCACACCCGACGGTCCGGCCGCCCCGCGCGGGGACCGGCCGCGGCTGGTGTCGCTGGGCCGCCTCGTGCGCCGCAAGGGCGTGGACGAGGTGATCGAGGCGATGCGCAGGCTGCCGGCCGCCGAGCTCGTCATCGCCGGTGGCGAGGGCCCAGGAGATGACGGCAGGGGCGATCCGGACGTCGCCCGGCTGCGCGAGTGCGCCCGGCGGGCGGGGGTGGCCGACCGCGTCCACTTCACCGGACCCATGGCCCGAACCGACGTGCCCGCGCTGCTGCGCTCGGCCGACGCCGTGGTGTGCGTGCCCTGGTACGAGCCGTTCGGCATCGTGCCGCTGGAAGCGATGGCGTGCGGGCGACCGGTGGTGGCCAGTGCCGTCGGCGGGATCCAGGACACCGTCGTCGACCAGGTCACCGGGCTGCTCGTGCCCCCGCGCCGGCCCGACGCCCTCGCCACGGCCCTGCGGGACCTGCTCGCCTCCCCGACCATGGGCGCCGCGTACGGCATCGCGGGCCGCGACCGTGTCCTCGCCCGTTACGACTGGGAACGGGTGGCCGCCGCCACCGCGCAGGTGTACGACGACGTCCTCGCCACCCGCCGCAGGCGTGATCCGCTGGCGGCCGTTTCCGAGACCGCCGGAGTACAGCGATGAGCGAGCTTGCGAGCGAATCAATGTCACAGCGCCGCGCGAAGCGCCCGGCCGAGCGCAGCGAGGTCGTGCGATGAGCGCCTCGACGTTCCCGCCCGCCTTCCCCGAGACGTTCCCGGGTGCGATGCCGACGACCTCCCCGCTCCTGACCCGCCCCGGTGAGGTGTCGGGCGAGCTCGGCGCGCACGTCGACCGGCTCGCCGCCGCGCTGCCGGTCCTGCGCGCCGCGGCCCCGACGCTGGGCAACTGGGGCACCGATCTCGCCGGGCGCCTGCTCGCGGGCAGTCGCCTGCTCGCCGCGGGGAACGGGGGGAGCGCCGCGGAGGCCCAGCACCTCACGGCCGAGCTCGTCGGCCGGTTCGACGGGGAACGCTGCCCGCTGGCCGCGATCGCGCTGCACGCCGACACCTCGAGCGTCACCGCCATCGGCAACGACTACGGCTTCGAGGAGATCTACGCACGGCAGGTGCGGGCGCACGCCCGCCCGGGCGACGTGGTGCTGCTGCTGTCGACGAGCGGCCGCAGCCAGAACCTCCTCGCCGCGGCCGACGCGGCGGCCGGCGCAGGCGCCAACAGGTGGGCGATCACCGGGCCGGGACCGAACCCCCTCGCGGACGCCTGCGACCGGGCGGTGTGCCTGCCCGGCGACACCGCCACCGTGCAGGAGTGCCACCTCGCGGCCGTGCACATGCTGTGCCGGGCGGTCGACGCCGCCGTCGCGGCCACGGTCGACTCGGCGGCCTAGCAGCGCCCCTCCCAGGTCTCAAGGGCGCTACGCGTCGCTTCGGATGGATCGTGCTCGCCGACGGGTCTGCGATCTGTCTGATTGGCACGCCACGGTTGCTGTGCCAGCAGCGGCGTGCTGCTCGGACCGATCACATGGGTGATCGCGGCGAGCGGCTCGTCTGTGCGGACGTGGGAGTTGACCAAGGGCGCGTGGTCGCTGGTCGATCTTCGACGGCGACCGGCTGCGCCGACCGGTGCGCTCCTAAGCCCGGACCCGCTCCGCGTGCGCCAGCCAGTCCGGCACCAAGCGGCCCTCGTCCTCAGCGACCGGGCGCAGGGCGGTCAGGGTCGGGTGCCCCGCGGCGAGGAGCGCCCCGTCGGTGCCCTCCTCGGGCTCGGTGCCGACCTCGACCTCCCCGAGCCGCAACCCGTCGGGGCCGACCTCGTCGACGCGGGCCTGCACGGCACCGAACGTGGCGAGCCGCGCGTGCCGCAGCTTGCGGTGCGCCTCGGCGGGCCGGTCGGGCACGTTCAGCGACAGCGACGTGCCCGGCGGCGCGTCGAGCAGGAGGTCCAGCACGCGCGGGAAGAGGTCGTCGGCGGCGTCCCAGCGGCGCTCCCCGGTGGGGTGCAGCGCGACGTCGAGGCTCACCGCGAGCCCGCGCACGTCGTGCACGGCGGCGGTGAGGATCGCGCCCACGGTGCCGGAGTGGAGCACCGCGCGCCCGACGTTGGCGCCGTGGTTGATGCCCGACAGCACGAGGTCGGGCGCCGGGTCCAGCCAGCCGGTCAGTGCGGCGACGACGATGTGGCCCGGCTGCGCCCGCACCGCCCACGCCGGCACGTCCGGGTGGTCGGGCAGCTCGCGGCGCTCCACGATGGTGCGGCCCTCCTCGCGGACCGCCGTGATCGCGGCGCTCGCGCCGCTGGACTGCGTGGCGGGGGCGGCCACCACGACGTCGAGCCCGGCCGCCACGGCCAGCCGCGTCAGCGCGGCGATGCCGGGGGAGTCGATGCCGTCGTCGTTCGTCACGAGGGCGCGCACTGCTCAGCCCTCCCACTCGATGAGTTCGACGCGCTCGGCGAGCGTGCGGACGGCCGCCTCGCCGCCGGTGCCGAGCCCGCGGCGGACGACGTTCAGCGCGCCGCACGCCGCACCGATCCGCAGCGCCTCGCGCACCGAGTCGCCGCGCACCAGCGACGCGACCACCCCCGCGGTCATCGAGTCGCCCGCCCCACGCGGCTCGGCGGCCTGCAGCGGGGGGACGTGGATCTCCAGGACGGCGTCGCCGCCCCCGGGGAGCGCGAGCGCGGGCTCTGCCGCCCGCGAGACGATCACGGTGTCGGCGCCGTCGGCGCGCAGCTGCTTCATCGCGGCCACCAGCACCGCGGGCTCGTCGCTGTCCGCGCGTCCGTCGGCGACGAGTTCCTCGTGGCTCACCTTGAGCACCGCCGGCTCACCTGCGAGCACCGCGTCGAGGCGTTCCCCGGCCAGGTCGGCGGCCACCCGGCAGCCGTTGGCGCCGAGGTCGGTCGCGAGCCGCCGGTAGAGCTCCGCCGGGATCACCTGGTCGGAGTTCGGGCCGGCGAGCACGGCCGTGCCGTGCCGGAGCCCCTCGGCCAGCACCAGCTCGTAGAGCGCGTCCTGTTCGTGGCGGTCCAGCGGCCCACCCGGTGCCTCGGCGATCGCCTCGCGGTCGCCGCCGCGGCGGTCGTGCACGTAGCCGCCGTTGCGGGCGCCGACGCGCACGGCGCGCAGCTCGACGCCTTCGCTCGGCAACAGGTGCTCGAGCACGTCACCGGCCTCACCGCCGAGCGCGGCGCACAGCACCACCGGCACGCCGAGCGACGAGATCATCCTTGCCTGCCACACCCCCTGCCCACCGGGGTGGACGTGGATGTCCGGCTGGCCCGCCCGATCCTCGATCGTGACGGTGAGCAGCGGCGAGGGAGCGAAAAGGACGACAGCGGGTGGCATGCCCGATCCGTACCCGGTGCCCGGTGGGGCTAGTCGCGGCCTGCCGGGGACTCGGTGGGCCGCGGCGCGTCCGGGGCGTCGTCGCCCGCGGTGTCGTCCTCCTCCGGATCGGGCGGGAGCTTGCGGTGGGGCCGGTCCTCGGTGTCCGGGCGGATCGCGTCGGGCTCGTCGCGGCGGCCGATCGACGGACGCGCTGACTCGACGGGATCGTGCTCGACGGGATCGTGCTCGGTGGGGTCCTGCTCGTGCTCGGTCATGGCCGTGGGTACCCGGACGGGGCCCGGCGCACCGGCAGGTCCCTTCAGGAGAGGTTCACGATCTCGCCGTTCGCGTCCAGGTCGATGCGGTGCGCCGCGGGGTTGGCGCCCAGGCCCGGCATGGTCCGCATGTCGCCGCAGATCGGGTAGATGAACCCGGCGCCCACCGACGCGCGCACCTCCCGCACCGGCAGCCGCCAGCCCGTGGGTGCGCCCTTCAGCGACGCGTCCGAGGAGATCGACAGGTGCGTCTTCGCGATGCAGACGGGCAGGTTGCCGAAGCCGTTGCGCTCGTAGGAGTCGAGCTGGCGCGCCGCGACGAGGTCGTAGTCGACGCCGTCGGCGCCGTACACCTCGCGCGCAACGGTCTCGATCTTCTCCCGCAGGGGCGCCTCGTCGGGGTACAGGAACCGGAAGTGCGACGGTTCCTCGGCGGCCTCGGCCACGGCGCGGGCCAGCTCGACCGCGCCGCGACCGCCGTCGGCGAAGTGCGTGCAGACCGCAGATCGGGCGCCCACCGCCTCGGCGATCTCGGCGATCGCGGCGTGCTCGCTCGGGTGGTCGCCGGGGAAGGCGTTGATCGCGACGACGGGGGAGACCCCGTGCAGCCGGATGTTCTCGATCTGCTTGCGCAGGTTCGCGCCGCCTGCGTGCACCTCGTCCGGGTTCTCGGCGAGCATCGCCTCCGGCAGCGGCTTGCCCGCGATGACGCGGTGCCGCCCGGAGTGGGCCTTGAGCGCACGCACGGTGGTGACGACGACGGCGGCGTCGGGCCGCAGCCCCGACGCCCGGCACTTGATGTTGAAGAACCGCTCAGCGCCCATGTCGGCGCCGAAGCCGGCCTCGGTGATGAGGAAGTCGCCCGCGTGGATGCCGATCAGGTCGGCGACCACCGAGGAGTTGCCGTGCGCGATGTTGCCGAACGGGCCTGCGTGCACCAGGACGGGGGTGTTCTCGAGGGTCTGCAGCAGGTTGGGCCGCAGGGCGTCGCGCATGATCACGGCCATCGCGCCCGCCCCGCCGATGTCCTCCGCGGTGACCGGCTTGCCGGCGCCGGTGTAGGCCACGACGATCCGCCCGAGCCGCTCCCGCAGCTCCGGCACGGACCGGGCCAACGCGAAGATCGCCATCACCTCGGAGGCGGCGGTGATGTCGAAGCCGGTCTGGCGGGGCACCCCGTCGCCCTTCGACCCGAGCCCGACCACGATGTTGCGCAGCACCCGGTCGTTCACGTCGAGGACCCTGCGCCAGGTGATGTTGTGCTGGTCGATGCCGAGCCCGTTGCCCTGGAACAGGTGGTTGTCCAGGATCGCCGACAGCATGTTGTGCGCCTCGGTGACGGCGTGGAAGTCGCCGGTGAGGTGCAGGTTGAGCGTCTCCATCGGCACCACCTGCGAGTAGCCGCCGCCCGCCGCGCCGCCCTTGATGCCGAACGTCGGGCCCATCGACGGCTGCCGGATCGCCACCGTGGCGCTGCGGCCGATGTGCCGCATCGCCTGGCCCAGCCCCACGGTGGTGGTGGTCTTGCCCTCGCCGAGCGGGGTCGGGGTGATCGCGGAGACCACCACGTACTTGGCCCGCGGCCGGTCGGCCAGCTCGTCGATCGCGGCGAGCTCGATCTTCGCGACCTCCCGGCCGTACGGGGTGACCAGGTGCGGCCCGATCCCCATCGCGGCCGCGACGTCGACCAGCGGCCGCAGCGTCGCACCCTTCGCGATCGCCAGATCGGACGGGAATGCCCCCATCGCGCCCCCTCACCGCTCGTGGCCCCGTGCGGGGCCGCTGCTACCCCCTGCGGCTCACCGTATCCGCCCCGGTGGCCTCGATCACAGGAGAGGCCGGGGACGGGCGCCGTGTCCAGGGGACTTCCGGCTACTGAAAGTAGTAGTGACAGCGCTGAGTAGTAGTGCGAGCCGAGGCGGTTTACCGGCGGCGGCCTCGGACAGTACTTCCTCCGTGATCGTTGGCCGCACGACCGGGCACACCGCGACCGGGCCCGACGGGCTCGGGCGCTGTGCCCCGGAGGCCGTCCTGTTCGACCGGGACGGCACCCTCGTCGTCGACGTGCCGTACAACGGCGACCCCGCGCTGGTGCGGCCGATGCCCGGGGCGCGCGAGGCGCTGCGCCTGCTGCGGGAGGCCCGGATCCGGGTCGGCGTCGTCACCAACCAGTCCGGCATCGCCCGCGGGCTCGTCACCGCGGAGCAGGCCGAGCGGGTCAACCGGCGGGTCGAGGAGCTGCTCGGCCCGTTCGCCGTCTGGCAGGTCTGCCCGCACGGGCCTGGGGACGGCTGCGCGTGCCGCAAGCCCCGGCCGGGGATGGTGCTGGCCGCGGCCCACAGCCTCGGCGTCGCGCCGGAGCGGGTTGCCCTGGTCGGCGACATCGGCGCCGACGTCGAGGCCGCCACCGCGGCGGGGGCGACGGCGGTGCTCGTGCCCACGCCCGTGACCCGACGGGAGGAGGTCGCCGCCGCGCCCACGGTGCGGCCCGACCTCCTGTCCGCCGTGCGCCACCTGCTGGAGGCCCGATGACGCGCCGCGTTCTCGTGGTCCGCCTCGACGGCGCGGGCGACGTCGTGCTCGCCGGGCCCGCGGTGCGCGCGGCCGCCGCGGCGCCGGGCGCCGAGGTGACGTTGCTCTGCGGGCCGGACGGCGCGGCCGCGGGCGGGCTGCTGCCCGGCGTGCGCCGCGTCCTGGAGTGGGCGAGCCCGTGGGTCGTCGCCCCGGCGCCTCCCGTGTCGACGCCGGATGTGGACGGCATCATCGCGAGGCTCGCGGCGCACGCGTTCGACGAGGCCGTCGTGCTCACCTCGTTCCACCAGTCGCCGCTGCCGACGGCGCTGCTGCTGAGGCTGGCCGGCATCCCCCGGATCACCGGGGCCTCGGTCGACTACCCGGGCTCGCTGCTCGACGTGCGACTGCGCCCCGGTGAGGATCTCCCCGAGGACCTCCCCGAGCCCGAGCGGGCGCTCGCGATCGCCGCCGCCGCCGGGTTCGGCCTGCCTCCCGGTGACGACGGGCGGCTCGCCGTGCGCCGCCCGCCCGCGGTGGGCCCGCTGCTCGGGTCGCTGTCCGGGCGCCCCTACGCCGTCCTGCATCCCGGCGCGGCGGTGCCGGCGCGGCGCTGGCCCGCCGAGCACCACCGGCGCACGGCGCGGCTGCTCGCGCGGGCGGGGCTGCCCGTCGTCGTGACCGGCGGTACCGGCGAGCGGGAGCTCACGGCTGCGGTCGCCGGCGACACGGCGCTCGACCTGGGTGGGCGCACCGACCTCGCCCAGCTCACCGGCGTGCTCGCCGGGGCGGCGGTGCTCGTGGTCGGCAACACCGGCGCCGCGCACCTCGCGGCGGCCGTGGGGACGCCCGTCGTCTCGCTCTTCGCGCCCGTGGTGCCGGCCGTGCGATGGCGGCCCTACCGCGTGCCGCACGTGCTGCTCGGCGACCAGGACGCGCCGTGCCGCGGCTCCCGTGCCCGGATCTGCCCGGTACCGGGCCATCCGTGCCTCACCCGCATCGCCCCCGAGAGGGTCCTCTCCGCCGTGCGTCGCCTGGTGGCGATGCCGGTCCCGGTGGGGGACCCGCAGGAAGGATCGTCGTGACACGCACACTCCCCGCCCCGACCACCACCACCCGTGCGCCCCGGCCCGTCGGGACCGTCCTCGTCACCGGTGCCGCGTCCGGCCTCGGCCGCGCCGTGGCCAGATCGATCGCGGCCGCCGGGGGTACGCCGCTGCTGCTCGACCGCGTCCCGGTGGATCCGGAACCGCAGCTCGCGGACGCACCGTCCGTCGTCACCGACCTCACCGACGGGCGGGCGAGCGAGGCGGCGATCGGCCGTCTGCTCGCCGACGCAGGCGGGCTCGACGGCGTGGTCACCGCGGCGGGCACCGACCGCTGCGGGCCCATGGCCGAGGTCCCCGCGGCCGAGTGGGAGCGGGTGGTCGGTGTGAACCTCCTGGGCACGGCCGCGGTCATCCGGGCCGCGCTCCCGGCGCTCACGGCCTCCCGCGGCCGCATCGTCACCGTGGCCTCCACGCTGGGCGTGCGCGCGCTGCCGGACGCGTCGGCCTACTGCGCCTCGAAGTTCGGGGTCGTGGGCATGACCCGCGCGCTTGCCGCGGAGCTCGCCGGCACGGTGGGGGTGACGCTCCTCGTGCCCGGAGGCATGGACACCGCCTTCTTCGACGGCCGCCCCGAGCAGTACCAGCCCGGTCCGGACGCGCAGCTGAACGACCCGGCCGAGGTGGCCGACGCCGTCCTCTACGCGCTCACGCGGCCCGACGGGTGCGAGGTGCGCGAGATGGTCGTGTGCGCCTCCACGGAGCCCTCCTGGCCATGACCGCCACCGTGACAGCCACCGCGACCCGCCCGAGGCCCGGCCGCCATCCGGGCGCCGACCGCGGCGGACCGGTCGACATGGCCGCCGCCCGGCGCGTCCTCGTGGTGCGCGCCGACAACATCGGCGACGTCGTCACCACGACGCCCGCCCTGCGGGCCCTGCGCGCGGCCGCGCCGGACGCCGGGATCGACCTGCTCGCCTCGCCCGCCGGTTCCGCGGTCGTCCCGATGATCCCCGAGCTGGACGGCGTGCTGGTGGCCTCGGCGTCCTGGCAGCAGCTCCCCGGTGCCGCCGGGACCGACGACGCCACCGAGCACGCGCTGCTGGACCGGGTCGCCGCGGGCGGCTACGACGTGCTGATCGTCCTCACGTCGTTCTCCCAGTCGCCGTGGCCGGTGGCGCACCTCGGGCTGCTCGCCGGGATCGGGACCCGGGTCGTGCACTCGCGGGAGTTCGGCGGCGCGGTCGCCACGCACTGGGTGACGCCGCCGCCGGACAGCACCCACCAGGTGGACCGCGCGCTGCACCTGCTCGCCGCGATCGGCGTGCCGCACCGGGGCCGGGAGACCGCCCTGCACGTGCCGGCGGACGCGCGGCGGGCAGCCGCCATCGTCGCCCCCGATCGCCCCTTCGCGGTGCTCGCGCCCGGTGCGTCCTGCGCCGCGCGGCGCTACCCGGCGGAGCGGTTCGGGGCGGCCGCGGCGCTGCTCGCCCGCGCCGGGCTGCCGGTCCTCGTCGCCGGCCCCGAGCCGGAAGCGCCCCTCGTCGCGCAGGTCGTCGCGGCGGCGGCACATCCGGACGTCACGCCGGTGCCACCGGTGCCGCTCCCCGTCTTCACGGCGCTGATCGCCGGCGCGGCGGTCGCCGTCACCAACAACTCCGGCGGCATGCACCTCGCCGACGCGGTCCGCACGCCGGTCGCCGTCACCTACGGCGGCACCGAGCGGCCGGACGAGCTCCGCCCGCGCAGCACGCGGGCCACGCTGTTGCGCCGCGCCGTCCCGTGCTCCCCGTGCCGACAGCTCCACTGTCCGTACCAGCACGAGTGCCTGGACGTCCCGCCCGGCGAGGTCGCCGCGGCCGCGCTCGCCCTCGCGGGACGCCGTCCTGAACAACCAGGCACCCCGGAACCCTCCGAGGAGATCTCATGCGCAGTCCCGGCGAAACGCTGACCGATCCGGCCGCCCCCGCCGCGCTCGCCGGCCACATCGCCGACCGGGCACCCCGCGTCGTCGTCGTGGGCGACGCACTGCTCGACGGCTGGCTCTCCGGGCCCGCGCACCGACTCGGGCGCGACGGCCCGGTGCCCGTGGTGGAGCTCGCCGAGTCCCGCACCGCGCCCGGCGGTGCCGGCAACGCCGCGGCCAACCTCGCCGCGCTGGGCGCACGCACCGAGTTGGTGGCGGTGCTCGGCGACGACTTGGGCGGGGCCGAGCTGCGCGAGCTGCTGCACTCCGCGGGCGTGGGTACGGCGCACTGCGTCACCGAGCCGGGGCGGGCGACCGCCGTCAAGCGGCGCCTGCTCAGCGCGGGCCAGCCCCTCGCCCGTTACGACGCCGGTCCGACCCGGCCGCCGCGGCCCGACACGACGGCCGCGCTGGTCAGCGGCCTGGAGGCGGCGCTCGCCGAGCCTGCCGACGCGGTGGTGGTGGCCGACTACGGGCTCGGCGCACTCGACGCCCGGGCGCGGGTCGCGCTGTCGCGCCTCCGGAAGCGGATCCCGCTGCTCGTCGTCGATGCCCACGCACCCGACGGGTGGGCTGCGGTGCGCCCCGACGTGCTCACCCCGAGCATGACCGAGGCGACCGCGTTGATCGGCACTCCCGACCCGGCCGACGGGCGCGCGGAGTGGGTGCTCGCCCACCGGGCCGAGCTGACGCGCGCCGCCGGTGGCGGTGAGGTACTCGTGACGCTCGACGTCGACGGGGCCGTCCGGCTGCCCGTCGACCCCGCGGAGCCCGCCCAGCGGACGAGGGCCTGCCCGGGCCCGGAGTGCCGGGCGTGCGGGGCGGGCGACACGTTCACCGCCGCGACGGCGGCGGCCCGCGCGGCCGGGATCGCCCCGGAACAGGCGCTCGTGCTGGCGCAATGCGCCGCCGACGTGGTGGTCGGGCAGGACGGGACCGCGGTCTGCACCACCGGTGCCCTCACCGCGCGGCTCGCGGAACGCGACCGCGGGGGCCTGCTGACCCACCGCGACCTGCTGGCCATCGTCGGCGAGCACCGGCGCCGGGGCAGCCGCATCGTGTTCACCAACGGTTGCTTCGACGTGCTGCACCGCGGCCACGTCGCCTACCTGCGGCAGGCCCGCACGCTCGGCGACGTGCTCGTCGTCGCGCTCAACGACGACGACAGCGTGGCGCGGCTCAAGGGCCCCGAGCGGCCGGTGAACCCGCTCGAGGACCGCGCGGGCGTCGTGGGCGCGATCGAGTGCGTCGACCTGGTGACGTCGTTCTCCGACGACACCCCGGCCGCGCTGCTCGAGGCCGTGCGCCCCGACGTCTACACGAAGGGCGGCGACTACACCCCGCAGATGCTGCCCGAGACCCCGATCGTCGAACGGCTCGGTGGCGAGGTCCGGGTGCTCGACTACCTGTCGGACCACTCGACCAGCGCGATCGTGGGCCGGATCAAGGCGGGCCGACCATGAGGGCGCCGGAGCTGGACGTCCTCGTCCCCACCCGCGACCGGCCCGTCGAGCTGGCCACGACCCTCGCCGGGCTGGCCGCGCAGCGGCATCCGTTCGGCGTGGTGGTCAGCGACCAGTCGGACGGACCGGCGTCCTACGACACGCCCGCCGCACGGACGATGCTGCGCGCCCTGCGGGCGGCGGGGCACCGGGTACGCACGCAGCAGCACCTGCCGCGGCGGGGGCTCGCCGAGCACCGGGCCGCCCTGCTGGCGCGCTCGCGCGCGCGGTACGTCCTCTTCCTCGACGACGACGTGTGGCTCGAACCCGGCACCGTCGGCCGCCTGCACGAGGCGATCACGACGCTGGGCTGCGGGCTCGTCGGCGCGGCGGTGCAGGGTCTGTCCTACCTCGACGATGTGCGGCCGTCGGAGCTCGCCCCGTTCGAGAGGTGGACCGGGCGGCCCGAGCCGGAGCGGATCGAGCCGGGCACCCCCGCCTGGGAGCGGTGGACGTTGCACAACGCCGCCAACCCCGTGCACCTCGCCCGCCGCCACCTCCGCCCGGGGGAGCGATGGGTGCCGTACAAGGTCGCATGGGTGGGCGGCTGCGTGCTCTACGACCGCTCCGTGCTCGAGGCCTGCGGCGGGTTCGACTTCTGGACCGAGCTGCCCACCTCGCACTGCGGGGAGGACGTGCTGGCGCAGCACCGGGTGATGGCGGCGGCCGGAGGCGCGGGAATCCTGCCCTCGGGCGCGTGCCACCTCGAGTCGCCGACCACGGTGCCCGATCGCACCGTGCAGGCCCGGGAGGCCCTCGGGAGCGCGTCGTGAGCGCCCGGCCGGTGGTGGTGGTCGGCGACGCGCTGCTCGACGTGGACGTCGTCGGCACCGTCGAGCGGCTCTGCCCGGACGCGCCTGCCCCCGTGCTCGACGTGGTCGACGAGTCGCCCCGGCCGGGCGGTGCGGCGCTCGCCGCCGTCCTGGTGGCCGGGCGCGGCACCCCGGTGCGGCTGGTCACCGCCCTCGCGGGCGACGCGCCGGGCAGGCGGCTCTCCGGCCTGCTCGACGGCCTGGTCGACGGCACCCTCGAGCTGCTGGCCGGCCCCGCGGAGGGCGGCACGGTCGTGAAGTGCCGCATGCGCGCGGGCGGCCGGACGATGCTGCGCACCGACCGCGGCCGCGGCGTGCCGGCGCCCGGATTCGCCGACGGGCTCGACCTGGAGACCGTGTTCGACCACGCGGGTGCCGTGCTGGTGTCGGACTACGGACGCGGCGTCGCGGCCGACGCACACGTGCGCGCCGCGCTCGCACGGGCTCTCGCCCGGGGGGTGCCGGTGGTGTGGGATCCGCATCCGCGGGGCCCCGAACCGGTGCCCGGCGTCACCCTCGCGACCCCGAACCTCTCCGAGGCGCGCGGGGCCGCCGGTGGCCAGGACGTGGTGGAGACGGGCGCGGGGGAGGCACTCGAACTCGCCGGGCGACTGCTCGACCGCTGGGACGCCGACGCCGTCGCGGTCACGCTGGGGCGCGACGGCGCGGTCGTCCGCCATCGGCACGGGGCCTGCTCGGACACGCCGGCACCGGCCGTGCACGAGGCCGACCCGTGTGGTGCCGGTGACTACTTCGCAGGCGGCGTCGCCGCCGCGCTCGCCGCCGGATCGAGCGTGGACGAAGCCGTCGCGGAGGCGGTGCTCGGCGCGGCCGGGTTCGTCGCGCGCGGTGGCGGATCGACCGTGCGCCGTGCCGGGAACCGCTGGCTGCAGCCGCCGCAGCCGCGGTCGCGGCCCCGCCGCCGCCAGGCCATGGCGACCGTCACCTCGAGCGGCTCCTGAGGACACCGCTCGGCTGCTCGAGCACGTAGCGTCCGCGCAGGCGGGCCGCCGCGCGCAGGACGTCCCCCACACCGACCGCCAGCAGCGCCGGGTCCGGATCGTCGGCGAACGGGTCGCCGCGGCGCGCTCCCGGCTCGTCGAGCACGGCGTGGGGGCCGTCGGCAGGCGGACCCCACTGCTGCGGCCCGACCGGTCCGTAGAGCGTCACGGACGGGGTGCCGAAGGCGACCGCGAGGTGGGCGATGCCGGTGTCACCGCTCACCACGAGCGCCGCACCGGCGACGAGCGCGCAGAGCTCGGCGAGGTCGGTGCGCCCGGCGAGCACCCGGGACTCGGCGAGCCCCGCCGTCCGGGCCACGGCGAGCGCGAGCTCCCGCTCGTCGGCGGTGCCGGTGATCAGCACGGGGCTGAGGGCACAGTGCAGGGTCGCGGCGACCTCGGCGAAGCGGCGGGCCGGCCAGCGCTTCGCCCCGTAGCGGGCGCCGGGGTGCACGAGCACCGGGGCGTGCGCGCAGTGCGGGGCGGGTGTCGCTGGCGGGGGCAGTCGGAGATCGGCCGGATCGGCCGGGATGCCGTGGGAGGCGAGCATCGCGCACCACCGTTCCCGCTCGTGGGGGTGCCGCGCCGCGATGTCGTCGAACCGCGGGCCCGGCCAGCCCGCCGCCCGATACCCGATCCGGCGTCCGGGCGCCGTCGCGTCGAGGGCGTGATGGCTCTCCGGCCCGGCGCCGTGCAGGTTGACCGCGACGTCCGGAGCCGGACCCGTCCAGGTCAGCGCATCCGGGGCGGGGGTCGGCAGCAACTGGTCCACGGCGCCGGTGAGGGGGACGAGCGGCGCCAGCGACCCGGCCGTCGCCAGCACGATCCGGTGCCCGGGAAACGCCCTGCGCACCGCCCGCAACGCCGGCACCGCGACGAGCAGATCCCCGAGGTGCAGCGCGCGGAGCACGAGTGCCGTCGGCTGCCGCGAGTGCTCCACCTCGCGGGCGTACCCTCGCGCGCCACGGGTAACCCGCGCCGGTGATGGAGGGGATCCCGGTCCGGCGCGTCGCCGTGCTGCGCTGCAACGCGCTCGGTGACTACCTGATGGCGACTCCCGCGCTCGCCGCGCTCCGCGCGCGGTTCCCCGACGCGGAGGTGACCCTGCTCGGCGCCCGCTGGCACGAGCTGTTCCTCTCCGGGAGGCCGGGACCGGTGGATCGCGTGCGCGTGCTCCCGCGCGTCGACGGCCTGGCCGGCCAGCCCCGGGACGCGCCGGACCCGCGCGCCCTGCCGGCCTTCCTGAGCGCGGAGCGCTACGACCTCGCCGTGCAGCTGCACGGGGGCGGCCGGGCGTCCAACCCGCTGGTCGCGGCCCTGGGCGCACGCCGCACGATCGGGCTGCGCGCCGCGGACGCACCGCCGCTGGACGCGAACGTCCCCTACCGCTACTACCAGCCCGAGGTCGAGCGGCTCCTCGAGGTCGCCCGGCTCGCCGGCGCCGACGGGCCTGCCGACTACCCGGCGCTCGCCGTGTCGGGGGCCGAACGCGACACCGCCGCCGGACTGCTGCCCGGCCCGGGGCCGTGGGTGGCGCTGCACGCCGGCGCCACCGATCCGCGCAGACGGTGGCCGGCCGCGAGGTTCGCCGCGCTCGCCGACGTGCTCGCGGCCACCGGGGCGCGCCCGGTGCTCGTGGGCGGGCCGGGTGACGCGGCGGTGAACGCCGAGGTCCGGGAGGCGGCCGAGGGCCCGGTCCCGGACCTGACCGGGCGCACCGACCTGGGCGCGCTCGCCGCCGTGCTGGAGCGCTGCGTGGTGGTCGTCGCGAACGACTCCGGCCCGCTGCACCTCGCCCGGGCCGTCGGCGCGGCCACCGTCGGCCTGTACTGGTGCGGCAACGCGATCAACGCGGCGCCTGCCACCCGTACCCGGCACCGACCGCTGCTGAGCTGGACCGTCCACTGCCCCGAGTGCGGCGCCGACTGCAGCACGGCCGGTCACCCGCACCGCCCGGGGGACGGCTGCGGGCACCGGCCGTCGTTCCTGGGGCAGATACCGGTGGCCGAAGCGGGCGAAGAGGTGATGGATCTGCTGGCGAGCGACCCGCCTCTCCGGTCGGGGGCGGACGCCGCCGGCGCATGAATCGGCCCCGCCCGCTCTCGGTGCGAGAGGCAGGCGGGGCCCGCGGGGGAGGTCGGACCGCGACCGTCACACGGCGAGCAGCCGCTCGAAGAAGCTGCGGTAGCGGCGCAACGCCATGCGCAGGTCCTCGGTGGAGGTCTCGTCGCTGTCGAGACCGCGCTCGATGCTGCGTCGCTGCTCCCGGAACAGGGTCTCCAGCTCGTCGAGCAGCTCGCCGACCAGCGCGTCGGCCTGGGCGACGGCCTCGCGCGGCTCGTCGACGAACGTGCCCTTCACCGCGTCCCACCGCGATCCGTACGACGCCGCGTGGTCCTCGGGCACGAGCCGCTCGCGCTGCTCGCCCGCCTGGTGAGCGGTCTGCTGCCCCGCTGTCTGCTGCCCCGCGGTCTGCTGCCCCGGCTGCCCGGCCGGCGGCTGCCCGGTCCGCGGCTGCCCGGAACCACTGTCCTCGGAGCGCATCGCGTCGGACCCCGAGTCCGTCGACCGCGTCTGGTCGGGCCGCGTCTGGTCGGGCCGCGTCTGCTCGGGCCGCGTCTGCTCGGGCCGTGTCTGGTCGGGCTGCGTCTGGTCGGATCGCATCTGCCCGGATCGCGTCTGCTCGGACGCCGCATGCTCGGACCGCGGGTACTCGGACTCCGCGGCCACCTGCTCGGGCCCCTCGTGAACCTTTTCGTTCTGCTCCGGCATCATCGGGTCTGCTCCTCGCCGGTCGGGTGGTGACGCTCGCGGCCGTCGTGGCTGCGGTCGTCGTGGCTGCGGTCGTCGTGGCTGCGCTCGTGGGTGCGCTCGTCGCCCCGGGTGTCGAGCAACGCGCTGACCAGCGACCGGTACGAGGTCACGGCGGAGCGCTGGTTCTCGGTGTCGACGTCACCGCGCTCCGTCGCGTCGCGCACCGCGTGGGCCTGCCGGTAGCGCTGCACCACGTCGGGGTGCTCCACCGAGATGTCCTCCGCGCGGCGCTCGAAGTCGCCGCCGTCGTCGCCGACCGGATATCCGCGGGTTCGCATGATGTCGAGGACGAGCCCGTCCGCGTCGTGGACGGCGCGTTTCGGGTCGTCGACGAACTCCCGCTGGATATCTGCCCATGATGCCGCGAACCGGTCGCGTTCCTCGGATCGGAGGTCGCGGATGTCGAGCTCGCGGTGGCGCTTCTCGCGTTCGGTCAGCTGCGCCTCTGCTGCGCGCCGGTTGCCTGTCTGGCTGAGGCTCCGCTCGTACTCGGGCCCGTAGTGCTCCTGCAGGCGTTCGGTGCGGCGGCGCTGGAACAGCATCGCGCCGAATGCGATCAGCGCGAGCGCCAACACCACGATGACGACGACAAGGACGGTCACGGTGCTGTCCACCGCACTCTCCTTCTCTGTGATTGTGGCGTTCACTCGAACGAGTGACGTCGTTGTGTACCGGTTACCAGGACATCGGGATCGACAAACATCCCCGTTCGAGTACGCCGCTTGGAGTTCGCGGAATGGGAATTTCCGTATTGGCGAGCCCTGCGAAATGCAGAAGGTTGAGCGGGCCTCCCGCCGGGTAGACCCCGTGGGGTGACCACCGTCCATCGTCCTGATCTGGCGGACCTGCGTCGCGACGCCGCCGCCTGCACCCGCTGCGAGCTGCACGCCCCCGCCACGCAGACAGTGTTCGGTGAGGGGCCGGCCTCGGCGTGGTTGATGCTCGTGGGGGAGCAGCCGGGCGACCGGGAGGACGTCGAGGGCGCGCCGTTCGTCGGACCGGCCGGCCGCGTGCTCGACACGGCCCTGCAGCGGGCGGGCATCGACCGCGACGAGGTCTACGTGACCAACGCCGTCAAGCACTTCCGGTTCGAGCGCGCGGGCAAGCGCCGCATCCACAAGACGCCCGGCGTCACGCACATCCGCGCCTGCCGCCACTGGCTGGACGGTGAGCTCGCCGCCGTCCGGCCGAGCGCCATGGCGACCCTCGGTGCCGTCGCCGCCAAGGCACTGCTCGGCTCGGGCTTCAAGATCACGAAGGAGCGTGGCCGGGTGCTGGAGTGGGAGGGGCACCAGCTCGTGCCGACCGTGCACCCGAGCTCGATCCTGCGCGGCCCGCCGGAGGCTCGCGAGGAGGCGCTGTCGGCCCTGGTGGCGGACCTGGAGGTCGTCGCGCGCCTCCGCCCCTGAGCCCCCGCCCCCGAGCCTCCGCCCCCGACTCCGGCGCCCTACGCAGCGGCCTGGAGTTCCAGCTCGCCGTCGTGGGCGTCCACCTTCACGTGCGTCCCGGCGGGGAGCTGCCCGGCCAGCAGCATGCCGGACAGTCGGTTGTCGATCTCCCGCTGGATCGTGCGCCGCAGCGGGCGGGCGCCGAACTCGGGCTGGTAGCCGAGCTCGGCGATCCGGCGCACGGCGGCCGGGGTGAACTCGACGGTGACGTCCTGCGCGGCCAGGCGCCTGCGGGTGTCGCCGAGGAGCAGGTCGGTGATCGTGGCGAGCTGGTCGGGGTCGAGCCTGCGGAAGACGATGATCTCGTCGATGCGGTTGAGGAACTCCGGCCGGAACACCTCCCGCAGCCGGGGCATGATCTTGTCGCGCAGGGCGGCGGAG
Organism: Pseudonocardia hierapolitana; assembly: GCF_007994075.1. NCBI lineage: Bacteria > Bacillati > Actinomycetota > Actinomycetes > Pseudonocardiales > Pseudonocardiaceae > Pseudonocardia > Pseudonocardia hierapolitana. The sequence goes on from NZ_VIWU01000001.1 coordinate 7,687,234, forward strand.
TCGGCGTCGGTCCCGACGTCGCGGCTGCTGCCGAACCCGAGCGTCGCGCCCTGGTTGGTGATCAGCTCGGACCCGACGTTGCTGGTCATGATCACCACGGTGTTGCGGAAGTCCACCGTGCGGCCCTGGCTGTCGGTGAGCCGGCCGTCGTCGAGCACCTGCAGGAGCACGTTGAACACGTCGGGGTGGGCCTTCTCGATCTCGTCGAGCAGCAGCACCGAGTACGGGCGCCGCCGCACGGCCTCGGTCAGCTGGCCCGCCTCGCCGTAGCCGACGTAGCCGGGCGGGGCGCCGACCATCCGCGCGACGGTGTGCCGCTCGCCGTACTCGCTCATGTCCAGCCGGACCATCCGGTCCTCGTCGCCGAACAGCGCCACGGCGAGCGCGCGGGCGAGCTCGGTCTTGCCGACGCCGGTCGGGCCGAGGAACAGGAAGCTGCCGACCGGGCGGTCCTCGTCGCCGAGCCCGGCGCGGGAGCGGCGGATGGCCTCGGCGACGGCGGAGACGGCCTCGTCCTGCCCGACGACCCGCGCGTGCAGCTCCTGCTCGAGCCGCAGCAGGCGGTCGCGCTCGGCCTCGGTGAGCTGGGCGACCGGGATGCCGGTGGAGCGCGAGACCACCTCGGCGATGTCGGCGACGCCGACCTCGGGCACGCCGCCGTCGGACGCCCCGGTGGCGGCGAGCCTGCCACGCAGGTCGGCGATCTCGTCGCGCAGCTCGGACGCCCGCTCGTACTGCTCGTCGGTGACGGCCTGGTCCTTGTCCCGCTCGAGCTGCTCGAGGCGCTGTTCGAGACCGCGGCGGTCGACCGACGGGGTGCGGGTCCGGAGCCGGACGCGCGCCCCCGCCTGGTCCATCAGGTCGATCGCCTTGTCGGGGAGGAACCGGTCGGTGAGGTAGCGGTCGGAGAGCTCGACGGCGGCTCGCAACGCGTCCTCGGTGTAACGCACCTGGTGGTGGGCCTCGTAGCGGTCGCGCAGGCCGTGGAGGATCTCGATCGCGTCCTCGCAGCTGGGCTCGGGCACCATCACCGGCTGGAAGCGGCGGGCGAGCGCGGCGTCGGACTCGATGTGCTTGCGGTACTCGTCGAGGGTCGTGGCGCCGATGACGTGCAGCTCGCCGCGGGCCAGCGCCGGCTTGAGCATGTTGCCGGCGTCCAGAGACGATCCAGCGCCGCCGTCCCCACCACCGCCGCCTGCGCCGACCATGGTGTGCAGCTCGTCGATGAAGACGATCAGCTGGTCGCTGCCGGCGCGGATCTCGTCGATGAGGGTGCGCAGCCGCTCCTCGAAGTCGCCGCGGTAGCGCGTGCCGGCGACCACGCCGGAGAGCTGCAGCTCGACGACGCGGCGGCCGGCGAGGGTGTCGGGCACGTCGCCGTCGACGATGCGCTGAGCGATCCCTTCGACGATGGCGGTCTTGCCGACGCCTGCCTCGCCGATGAGCACGGGGTTGTTCTTGGTGCGGCGGGAGAGCACCTCGATGGTCTGCTCGATCTCGCCCGCCCGCCCGACCACCGGATCCAGGCGGCCCTCGCGGGCGGCGGCGGTGAGGTCCTGCCCGAACTGGTCCAGCGTCGGCGTCGAGGCGGGGCCGCCCGCATCGCCGCGCCGGGACGCGCGCGGGGCGCTCTGCGGGCCCGGGGTGAGACTGGCCTCCGCCAGCAGCCGGCCCGCTGCCGAGTCCTCGTTGGCGGCGATGGCGAGCAGCAGGTGCTCGGGGCCGATGTAGGTGGATCCCAGTGAGCGCGAGACCTGGTGGCCGTCCAGCAGCGCGCGTTTCGCGGCGGGCGTGAGGGCAGGGGCACGGCCGGTCGGCTCGGCCCGCTTCAGGCGCTCGTCCAGCATCTGCGCGATCCGGTCCGGGTCGGCGCCCGCCCGGTCGAGCCACTGGCGGGTCGGCTCGAGCTGGGTGGAGGCGAGCAGCATGTGCTGGGCGTCGAGGTCGGGGTCGCCGCGGTCGATCGCGAGCTGCGCGGCCGTCGCGAGCAGCTCGCGCGCCCCGGTGCTCATGAGGCGCGTGAGGTCGATCCGCCGGGCGGGTCCGCGGGCGCCCGGGCCGAGGAAGCGGGCGAGGAAGTCGTCGAACGAGCCGGGGTCGCCCGGCCCGGGGAAGCCGGTCATGGACGCACCTCTCCTGTGGGCGTTCCGATCGGGATCATCGGGTGGGCGTTCCCGACGTGCCGGATCCGAAACGGTTGGGCGCGCGCGGGTCGGGTAGCGGTCCGGGCATGGGTGGTGAGGCGAGGCAGCAGCTGACCGACGAGTACCTGGCCGGCGCGGTGGGGGAGATCCTCGCTCATGACGAGCGGGTGCGCGGGCTCGACGTCATGGCCGAGGTCGACGGCGGGGTCGTGCACCTGCGCGGGCGCGTGGACCGGCCGGCCCAGCTGGACACGGTCCGGCGACTGGCCGGGCGGCTGGCCGGCGTGCACGCGGTGTGGGACCGGGTGCGCGTCGCCGGCCGGGACCCGGTGGCGCTCGACCTCGGGTGCGGCGAGCAGCGCCAGTACCCGACGAACATCGGGGTGGACCGGAGGCGCACGCCGTCGGTGGCAGCGGTGGCCGACGTGTCGCGCCCGCTGCCGTTCCGGGACGCCAGCGTGGACCGGGTCTTCGCCGTGCACGTGCTGGAGCACCTGATCGACTTCCTGCCGTTGGTGGCCGAGTGCCACCGGGTGCTGCGCCCGGGCGGGGTGCTCCACGTGCTCTCCCCGTGGTGGAAGCACGTGAACGCGGTCGCCGACCCCACCCACGTCCGGCTGCTCGACACGCAGACGATCAAGGGCATCTGCTCCGGACCGGACCGGCCGGCCTGGTTCCCGCTGCACGTCGGCCGCGACGAGTCCACGGTGTTCGCCGACCTCACGCCCGCCCCGCCCGGCGACGGACCCGACGAGCGCCACATGGCCCGGTTCTTCGACTGACGGCGTCCAGCGATGTGAATCACTCGCCGGTTGGCGCGAGCACCCGCGGTGCCCGAGACTCCCCGGGAAAGTCGACGACGACGGGAGCAGGAGATGACGGGAAGCCCGCAGCGCGTGGCGATCGTGACGGGGGCGGCGCGCGGGATCGGCGCGGCCACCGCGCAGCGGCTGGCCGCCGACGGCCTCGCCGTGGCGGTGGTCGACCTCGAGGAGGCCTCGGCGAAGGGCACCGTCGATGCGATCGAGGCCGCCGGCGGGCGGGCGCTGGCCGTCGGGGCGGACGTCTCCGACCCCGCGCAGGTCGAGGCGGCCGTCGGGCGCGTGGCCGCCGAGCTCGGTGCGCCGACGGTGCTGGTGAACAACGCCGGCGTCACCCGCGACAACCTGCTGTTCAAGATGTCCGAGCTGGACTGGGACACCGTCATGGGGGTGCACCTGCGCGGCTCGTTCCTGATGTCGCGCGCCGTGCAGAAGCACATGGTCGAGCAGCGCTTCGGGCGCATCGTGAACCTCTCCAGCACGTCGGCGCTGGGCAACCGCGGCCAGGCCAACTACGCCACGGCCAAGGCCGGGCTGCAGGGCTTCACCAAGACGCTCGCGATCGAGCTGGGCAAGTTCGGCGTCACGGTCAACTGCATCGCGCCCGGGTTCATCGTGAGTGACATGACGAAGGCGACCGCGGAGCGGATCGGGCAGGACTGGGACACCTACGTGGCCGCCAGGGCGGCGGAGATCCCAGTGGCCCGCGCCGGACAGCCGGAGGACATCGCGAACGCCGTGTCGTTCTTCGTCAGCGAGAGCTCCGGGTTCGTCAACGGCCAGGTGCTCTACGTCGCAGGCGGCCCCAAGGCCTGACCGGGTCACACGCATACTGGCCGACGTGCGTTTCATCTTCCGGCCCCCGGCCGAACACGCGGCCGGGCTGCTCTCGCTGCCGTGGGACGAGCCGCTGGAGGAGTGGGAGGACGAGCGGCTCCTCGAGGTGGCCCATCGGGGGATCTCGCGGCACGTCGTGCGCTTCGTCGAGGCCGACGGCCACGTCTACGCGCTGAAGGAGATCGACGAACGCCTCGCCCGGCGCGAGTACCGGCTGCTGGGCCGCCTGGAGGAGCTGGGCATGCCGGCGGTGTCGGCGCTCGGTGTGTGCGTCGAGCGCCCGCCGGCCGGTGACGATCCGAGCGACACGCCCCAGGACGCCGTGCTCGTCACCCGGTTCCTGGACTACTCGATGTCCTACCGGTACGTGTTCTCGCACGGCCACACCACGCGCCCCACCGTGCAGCTGGTCGACGCGATGGTGGAGCTGCTGGTACGGCTGCACCTGGCGGGCCTGTTCTGGGGCGACTGCTCGCTGTCCAACACGCTGTTCCGCCCGGACGCGGGCAGCATCGCGGCCTACCTGGTGGACGCCGAGACCGCCGAGCTGCACCCCTCGCTCACGGCGGGGCAGCGCAGCTTCGACATCGAGTACGCCGCCGAGCGGGTCGGCGGGGAGCTGTTCGACCTGCAGGCGGGAGGCCTGCTCCCCGACGACGTCGACCCCGTCGAGATCGCGGCCGAGCTGCCCCGCCGCTACCACGCGCTGTGGGACGAGCTCACCCGCGAGGAGATCCTGCAGCCCGACGAGCAGCGCTACCGGGTGGCCGCGCGGGTGGACCGGATCAACGAGCTGGGCTTCGACGTCGACGAGATCGAGCTGAAGACCACCCACGAGGGCGTCCGGCTGCGCGTGCGCACGCAGGTGGCCGAGACCGGACGGCACCGCAACAGGCTCTTCGCCCTCACCGGGCTCGAGGTCACCGAGAACCAGGCCCGCAGGTTGCTCAACGACCTGACGAGCTACCGCGGGTACCTCGAGCAGAAGGAGGGCCGCTCGATCCCGGAGACCGTGGCCGGGCACCGGTGGCGGGCCGAGGTCTACGACAAGGTGATGGCCCGCATCCCGGAGTCGCTCGCCGACCGGCTGGAGCCCGCGGAGATCTTCCACGAGATCCTGGAGCACCGCTGGTTCCTCTCCGAACGGGCGGGCAAGGACGTGGGCACCACCGCGGCGGCGAAGTCCTACATCGACGCGATCCTGCCGAACACCCCGAGCACCCTGACACTGCCCGGTGGCGATCCGCTCCCGCGGCCCTGACCCATCCCCGCACGTCAGCAAGGTCCTCAACCTCACCCGGTGGGGGATGACCGCGTGCGTACGGGGCCGCTACGGTACGTGGCGTGATGTCCGGCACCCCGTTCGAGCCCTCCGGGTTCGATCCCGACGACCCGCCCGTTCCACCGTCGCGGCGGATCGACCCGTCGAAGCCGAACCTCGCGCGCGTCTACGACAGCTTCCTCGCGGGCAAGGACAACTACTCGGCCGACCGCGCCGTCGTCCGCGAGATCCACTCGGTCACGCCGGAGCTCGCCCGGGTCGTGCAGGAGGAGCGGGCCTGGCTGGGACGGGTCACCCGGTTCCTCGTGAAGTCGGCGCGGATCGAGCAGATCCTGCACGTCGGCTCGGGCATGCCGACCATCGAGAACACGCACGAGGCCGCCCAGCGCTTCAACGCCGACACCCGCGTCATCTACGTCGCCGACGACCCGGTGGTGCTGGCGCACGGCCGGGCGATCCTGGAGGAGAACGACCTCACCCACCTCGTCGAGGCGGGGTTCGCCCACCCGGACGACGTGCTCGGCCACGACACGGTCAAGAAGTACCTCGAGCCGGACGAGCCGGTCGCGCTGATCCACAGCCGCACCATGCACCACGTCGCCGGCAGGCAGCACCCGCACGAGATCGTGCAGCGCTACCTCGAGCGGCTCCCGTCCGGCTCCTACCTCGTGCTCTCGCACTTCTGCGACCCGCAGGACGACGGGCCCGGCACCCAGCTCGCCCGGCTCGTCGAGGGCGTCTTCACCCGCAGCGGGCTGGACCCGGTGACCTTCCGCCCGCGCGCGGAGATCGAGAAGTTCTTCGACGGCCTCCAGCTCGTCGAGCCGGGCGTGACCCGGTTGCGGGACTGGTGGCCCGACGGTCCGCTGCTGGCGCCCTCCAGCAAGGAGGACGACATGATGCTCGGCGGCGTGGCCCGCAAGCCCTAGCACCAGCTCCGCTAGGAGCTGCGGGGCACCACCGTGATCGACCAGGGGCCCACGGGCTCGGTGTCGGAGGCCACCTGCACCGGCTGGTCGCCCGCGTTCACGACCACCGCTCCGTCCGGGGCGCGGAACACCACGATCGGCGACGCGTCGGAGCGACCGATCTCGACGTCGCCCTGCGCCAGCCGCGGCACGAGCCACTGCCAGGCGGCGGTCAGCGGTGTGGGCCGCCCGCCGTCCTCCGAGGTGGCGTCGGTCCACAGCGCCGCGTAGGCCAGGTCGGGGTCGCCCTGGGGGCCCCACAGCAGCGCGCCGGAGGCACCCGACCGGGCGTACGCGGCCACGGCGGCGAGCGTGGCGGTGGCGCTGGCGGGGCTGTCGGCGCCCGGCCGAGCGTTCTCGGGCACGTCGGGGTAGAACTCCGCCCACCAGATCGGCAGGTCGGTCCGCTCGCGCAGCCACCGGTCCAGGTCGGCGTACTTCTGGGTGCCGTCGAGGACGGACGGGAGGGTGTCGTCCTTGGTCTTGGTGGCGCCGTCCACCGCGAGGAAGTCGGCACCCACGTTGTTGCGCAACCAGTACTCGATCACGTCGAGCGTGCGCTGGTCTGCCGCGCCCCACGGGCCGGTGACCTGGTCGGACGCATCGGTCTTGCCCTTGTCGAGGCTGATGAGCACGACGTAGGGACCGCCGACCTGGATGTCGGGTCGCACGGCCTTCACCGCGCGGTACACCTGGTTGTAGAACTCGGTGTAGCCCTCGTAGTCCCAGCGGTTCTCCGCCTGGTTGTAGAACCCCTTGAGCTCGTTCCACACCAGTACGCGGTCGACCTGCGGGTAGCGCTTCACCGCCTCGGCGGCGAGGTTCGCGTAGTCGCCGAAGTGCTCGGGCAGCGGGTTGTCCTCGAGCTTCGACCAGTCGGTGTCGCCCGCCTCGCCGCCCTTCATCCAGTCCGGCGCGCAGCACAGCGTGAGCATCGCCTTCCCGCCGGTCTCCTCGACGAGCTCCATGCGCCGGTCGAGGGTGTCCCAGTCGTAGTCGCCAGGCGACGGCTCCGGATTGTCGGTGCCGAAGCCCATGAGGTGGATGTTCTGCCAGATCGCGCTGTCGTCGCGGAGGATCTCCGCCCCCCGCTCCGTCGCCTCGTCCGGGTCGTGGGAGTCCAGGCTGTTCTGGGTGTGGGTGACGCCGAGCTCGAGCGGCGCCACCTGCTTCTCCCAGGTGAACCCGGAGTCCGCCTCGATCGCGCGCAGCGTCTGCTCGGAGATCGTCGTGGGCCCGGTCGGGCCCGACGAGCAGGCGGAGAGCCCAGTGATGATCACCGTGGCGAGCACCGCGAGCAGCGCGGCGAGGGAACGGGGAGAACGCACGACGAAACCTCGCTGTCGACCGGTTCTGGACGATCCTCGGCGGGAGCGGGCGAGACCCTACCGCTCGGCGCCAGTGGATGAGATAGTGGCAGGTCGGCCCTGAAGCGCTCCTGAGAGGGCCCCTCCACCCGCGATCCCGAGGACCGCACGCCGGTACCAGCCGGAACGTCGTCGCAGTTCGGCAGCTCTCCCGCGTTGCCGCACGCGGCCGTCGACGAGGACGACCACCTCGTCCATCCGGTCGAGCGCCTCCATGTCGTGCGTGATGAGGATCAACGACCGGCCGGCCGTCGCCGTGAGGAGGTCGTCGAGCACGGCGGCCCGGGTGTCGGGGTCGAGGTGGGTCGTGGGCTCGTCCAGCACGAGCAGCGGGCCGGCGTCTCCGGTCGCGGGCACGAGGAGGGCACGGGCGAGGGCGAGCCGCCTGCGCATCCCGCCGGACAGCCGGGTGCCGTGCGTGCCGGCCTCGGTGTCCAGGAGTGCGGGGTCCAGGCCGACCCGCGCCAGCACCGCCCGCAACTCGGCGTCGGTCGCGTCCGGCCGGGCCAGCCGCAGGTTCTCCCGCACGGTGCTGGCGAACAGGTGCGAGTCCTGGGGCATGCCGGTCACGTGAGCGCGCACGGTGTCGGCGGGCAGCGCGGTCACGTCGGCCCCGTCCAGGTGCACGGTGCCTGCGTCCGGGTCCCGGAAGCGGAAGAGCACGGCGGCGAGCGTGCTCTTCCCCGACCCGCTCGGGCCGACCACGGCGATCCGCCTGCCCGGGGGCACGTCCAGGTCGATACCGCCGAGGGCCCACGGCTCGTCGGGCCCGTAGCGCACCCGCAGCCCGCGGATCTGCAACCCCCGTCCGGCGGGCGCCGGCGCGGCGGCCGGCCGCGGCGTCAGCGCCGGTGGGGTGTCGAGGACGTCGAACAGGCGGGCACCCGCGGCGCGCACGGTGCCGAGCCGGGCCGCGGCGCCCGGCAGCGGGGCGACGATCTCGAACGCGGCGAGCGCGGTGAGCACCAGCACGGCCAGGGGGATCGGGGCGAGCACCCCGTCGCGCACCGCGGCCACGCCGAGCAGCAGCGTGCCCCACAGCGTGAGCCCGGCGAGCAGCGCGGACGCGCCCGCACCCAGGCCGAGCAGGCCGGCGTCGCGGCGCTCCACCCGGGTGAGCTCGGCGTCGGCGGCGTCCGCCCGGGCGATGGCGGCGGGCATGGCGCCGTACGCGACGAGGTCGGGGGCGCCGTGGATGGTGTCGACCAGCGCCGTGGAGAGCGCCGCCCGGCCCGCGGCGCGCCGCCTGCCCGGCCCACGTCCCGCGGCCGCGGCGGCCAGCGGCACGGCCACGCCGCCCAGCACGAGCCCCGCCGCGAGCAGCAGCCCGCCGGGTGCCAGCAGCGCGGTGCTCACCGCAACCGCGCCCGCCCCGGCCACCAGTGCGGCGAGCGGTGGCGTGAGGCCGCGCACGAGCAGGTCCTGGGTGGCGTCGGTGTCGCTGAAGAGGCGCGTGACCAGGTCGCCCGCGCGGAACCGGTGCACGGGCTCGGTCCGGGCCAGCCGCTCGTACACCCGCGCTCGCACGTCGGAGAGGGTGCGCAGCGCGGCGTCGTGCGTGACGACGCGCTCGAGGTAGCGGGCGACCCCGCGGGTGACGCCCAGCGCCCGCGTGGCGACGATCGCCACGGAGAGCGCCGTGAGCGGCGGGGACGTGGCGGCGGTGGCGATGAGCCACGCCGCGACGACGAGCAGCGCCACCCCCGCGGCGGTGGCGGTGGCCCCGGCGAGCACCCCGAGCGCGAAACGCGTCCCCCGCGGTCGCGCAAGCGCGATCATGCGCAGGAGCGGATCCCCGCCCCTTTCCGACGAACGGCGCGTTGGTCGGCACCTATCCGACGAACGCGCCGTTCGTCGGATGGAAGTGCGGGCGTCGTCAGGCACGAGCGGCCTCCACCAGCACGCCCGCCTCGAGGCGCACCACCTCGTCGGCCAGATCGGACCACCCCTCGTCGTGGGCGACGATCACGCCGGTCCGCCCGTGGAGCAGCCGGGCGACGCCGGCGCGCACGGCGGCGGCGTTCTCCGGGTCCAGGTGCGCGGTGGGCTCGTCCAGCAGCACGATCGGGGCGTCGAGGGTCTCCTGGCGCAGGAACGCCCTGGCCAGTGCGATGCGTTGGCGCTGGCCCGCGGACAGCCGGTGCCCGCGCTCGCCGAGCGGGGTGGCGTAGCCGTCGGGGAGCGCGTCGATCACCTCCTCGGCCTCCGCCCGCCCCGCGGCCCGGCGCACCGCCTGGTCGGGCGCGTCGGGGAGGCCGAGCCGGATGTTGTCGGCCACCGAGGCGTCGAAGAGGTACGGATGCTGGGGCAGCCAGGCGATGCGCAGGCGCCACGTGTCCGGGTCGACGTCGGCCAGGTCGACCTCCCGGCCGTCGGCCGCGGTGACCACCACGCGGCCTGCGGTCGGCTCGGCGAACCGCAGGAGCAGCGCCAGGAGGCTGGTCTTGCCGGCACCGCTGCGCCCGGTGACGAGCGTGGTCGTGCCGGGGCGCAGGGTCAGGTCGACCCCACCGAGGGCGGCGGCGTCGCGACCCGGGTAGGTGAGGTGGGTCCCGGCGAAGCGCACGGCCGGGCGCGGGGCCGGCCGGACGGGAGCGGCCGGGGCGGGCGCGACGGCGGGGCGCTCCAGCGCGGCGAACACGCGTTCGGCCGCGGTCACACCCTCCATGCTCGCGTGGAACCGCGCTCCGACCTCGCGCAACGGGAGGTACGCCTCCGGCGCGAGGATGAGCACCAGGAGCGCGGTCTCCAGGTCGAGGCGGCCGTACAGCAGCCGCAGCCCGATCTCCACCGCCACCAGCGCCACGGCGAGCGTCGCGAGCACCTCCAGCACGAACGCGGACAGGAACGCCACCCGCAGCGTGCGCATCGTCGCCTCGCGGTGGGCGTCGGTCACCCGGCGGATGAGGGCGGCCTCCGCCTTCGCGCGGCGGAAGACCGCGAGCGTCGGCAGGCCCTCCACGACGTCGAGGAAGTGGCCGCCGAGCCGCTGCAGCAGGTGCCATTGCCGACGCGTGCGCGCTTCGGTGTGCATCCCGACGAGCGCCATGAACAGCGGGATCAGGGGCAGCGTGAGCGCGATGACCAGGCCGGAGATCCAGTCGGCCCGGAACACGACGGCGAGCACCGCCACGGGCACGAGCACCGCCAGCACGAGCTGGGGGAGATAGCGGGCGATGTAGTCGTCGAGGGCGTCGAGGCCACGGGTCGCGAGCGTGGCGAGCTCGCCGGCGTCCGTCGTGGCCGGGTCGGCGGCGGCGACGTGCCGGACGAGCCTGCGCCGCAGGTCGGACTTGACGCGTGCGGCGCTGCGCAGGGCGGCGGCCTCGGCCGCGTAGGCCAGGGCGGCGCGGGTGAGCGCGATGGCCCCGACGGCGGCGATCGTGGCGCCCAGCGCCTCCGTGGCTCCTGCCGTCGCTCCCGCGATCGTCCGCGCCACCAGCCAGGCCTGCAGCAGGATCAACGCAGTGGCCGCGAACCCGCACGCGACCGTGACGACCAGGTGCACCCGCACGGCCGCGGTGGAGCGGACCAGGCGCGGGTCGAGCGGCCTCATGACACGTGCGCCCGGGTCACGCGGCGCCGGAACACCCAGTAGCTCCAGGACTGGTAGAGCAGCACCAGCGGCAGGGCGAACCCGCCGATCCAGGACAGGATGCCGAGCGTGTAGGGCTTCGACGCGGCGTCGGCCACCGTGAGGTCGAACGCGGGATCGAGCAGCGAGGGCAGCACGGCGGGGAAGAGCGTCGCGAAGAGCGCCGCCGTCGTGGCCGCGACCGCGATCGCGGTGGCGAGGAACGCCCAGCCCTCCCGGCGGCGGGCCACCAGCAGGGCCCCGCCGAGCAGCGCCCCGACGGCGCAGGCCGCGACGACGGCCGTGGCGGGTGAGCCGTGGTCGGCCTGGGTCCACATGAGGAACGCGAAGAGCGTCGCCCCCGCGGCGGGCGCCGCCGCCCGTGCCGCGGCCCGGGCCCGGTGCCGGACCGGGCCGTCGGTCTTGAGTGCCAGGAACACCGCGCCGTGCAGGACGAACAGCGTGAGCGTCGCGAGGCCGCCCACCAGCGCGTACGGGTTGAGCAGGTCGACCAGGTCCGAGCGGACCACGCGATCGGGGCCCAGCTCGACCCCGCGCACGAGGTTGGCGAACACCAGGCCCCAGGTGAACGCGGGCACCGCGCTGCCGGCGACGATCGCGACGTCCCAACGGGCCCGCCACCGCGGGTCGTCCACCTTGCCGCGGTACTCGAACGCGACGCCACGCGCGATCAGCGCCACCACGACGAGCAGCACCGGCAGGTAGAAGCCGCTCAGCAGGCCCGCGTACCAGGCGGGGAACGCGGCGAACATCGCGCCGACGGCGGTGATCAGCCAGACCTCGTTGCCGTCCCAGACCGGGCCGATCGCGTTGATCACCACCCGCCGGTCGGTGTCGGAGCCGCGCCCGAGCACAGGCAGCAGCATGCCGACGCCGAAGTCGAATCCCTCGAGCACGAAGTAGCCGGTCCAGAGCACCGCGATCGCGACGAACCAGACGGTGGGCAGGTCCACGGCGGATCCCCTCCTGGTAGACGAACGCCCTAGTAGACGAATGCGGGGACGCGGTCGGGCTCGGGCTCGCCCGCGCGCGGGTACGGCATGACGTGGCCGGGCCCGGCCGCGACGTAGCGCAGGAGCAGCCGCGCCTCGACGACGGCGAGAGCGCCGTAGAGCGCGGTGAAGACCGTCAGCGAGAACGCCACCTCGCCGAGGCTCACCCCGGGGGAGACGCTCGCGGCCGTCAGCAGGTGCCCGACCACCGTCCAGGGCTGGCGGCCCATCTCGGTGAGGACCCAGCCGAAGATGTTCGCGGCGAGCGCGGCGGGCAGCGCGGCGATCGCCACCCGGTACATCCACCGGTGCCGCGGCAGCGCCCCGCGGCGGGTGAGCCACAGACCGATCACGCCGACGCCGACCCCGGCCAGCCCCAGCCCGATCATCAGCCGGAACGACCAGTACAGGACCGGGATGTTCGGGGTGTAGTCGCCGGGGCCGAACTGCTCGGCGAACCGGCGTTGCAGGTCGTTGATGCCCTCGACCTCACCGGCGGGGGAGCCGGTGGCGAGGAAGCTGAGCACGTAGGGCACCTCGAGGTCCACGACGTTGCGACCGACGCCCACCTCGCCGATCTCGTGATCGCCGATCGCGAACAGGGAGAACCCGGCCGCGCTCTCGGTCTCCCAGATCGCCTCGGCCGACGCGAGCTTCATCGGCTCGTACTCGGCCATGAGCTTGGCCTGGTGGTCGCCCGAGAGCGCGACCACCGCCCCGGCGATCGCCGTGGTGACCAGCCCGGCGCGCAGCGTCCGGCGGAACAGCCCTGGCTCGTCCGGGTGCGGGGCGCGGTCGCGGTGCAGCAGCTTGTACGCGGAGACGGCCACCACGAACAGGCCCGCCACGACGAACGACGCGCTGACCACGTGCAGGTAGGTCGAGAGGGCCTGCGGGTTGGTGAGCACCGCCCAGATGTCGGTGAGGTACGCGCGCCCCGTCGCCGGGTCCACCGCGAACCCGACGGGGTGCCTCATCCAGGCGTTGGCGGTGAGGATGAAGAACGCCGAGAGGTTCGAGCCGATCGCGGCGGCCCAGATCGTCGCCAGGTGCACGCGGCGCGGCAGCCGGTCCCACCCGAAGATCCACAGCCCGATGAAGGTGGACTCGAGGAAGAACGCGAGGAGGGCCTCCATCGCGAGTGGCGCGCCGAACACGTCCCCGACGAACGTCGAGTAGGTGCTCCAGTTCATCCCGAACTGGAACTCCTGGACGATCCCGGTCACCACGCCCATCGCGAAGTTGATCAGGAACAGCTTCCCGAAGAACTTCGTGGCCCGCAGGTACTCCGGCCGCCCCGTCCGGTGCCACGCGGTCTGGAGCGCCGCCACGACGACCGAGAGGCCGATCGTCAGCGGGACGAACAGGAAGTGGTAGATCGTCGTGATCCCGAACTGCCACCGTGCCAGGTCCAGCGCGTCCACCCGTGCCTCCCCATGAACTTCTACTGCCTGTAGTAGTTCTACCGCATGTAGAAGATCGAAGGGTGGGAGGGTGTTGTGGATCTCGCTCAGACCTCGGCGGTGGCGAACTCCCGTCCCGCCTCGTTCTCGATGACGACCTCGGCGACCTGGTCGAGGGGCACGAGCGCGGAGCCGTCGAGCGTGATGCCGTCGCGCCAGCCGCCCTGCGAGACCAGCCAGCTGCCGGCGATCTGCCGGGAGCCGTCACGGGCCACCACGACGATGTAGCACCGCTCGCCCGGCGGGATCCCCTTCACCGAGGTCGTCAGGCGCACCCAGCCTGCGGCCGGTGTGAGCGTCGCGGTCATCGCGACGCCGGGAGCGCCGCCGCCGGTCAGCTGCACGGCGCCCGGCGCGGCCACGACCGCGGGAGGCGGCGGGGCGGTCTCCCGCCCGATCAGCACCCCGCCGCCGAGGAACACGGCGACCGCGGCCGCGGCGGCGCCGGCGAGCAGCAACCGCCGCCTGCGGCGCTGTGCGGCCGCTTCCGCCCGCACCTGTCGCACGGTGCGCTGCAGCATGAGATCGGCCTCGGGCGGACCGTCGAGGAACGCCTCCGGGGGCACGTCGTCGAGCAGGTCGACCATCCCTCGCAGTTCCTCCCACTCGCGTCGGCACGCCGGGCAGCCCGCGAGGTGCTCCTCCACGGCGCGCGACTGCGCGGCGTCGAGCAGGCCCAGTGCATGGGCGCCGAGCTCCTCGGGGTCGTGTGCCCCGCCGTGCTGATCCGACCAGTCGCCGTTCCCGGCCCGGTGGCGGTTCACGCCGGCACCTCCCGCCCCGCCGCGTTCTCGGACATCGTTCCCGCCAGGGCCTGCCGCAGCGCCCGGAGCGCGTAGTACGAGCGCGACTTCACGGTGCCGGCGGGGATGCCGAGCGCCGTGGCGGCCTCGCCGAGGCTGCGCCCCTTGAAGTAGATCTGGTCGAGCACGCCCCTGTGGTCCTCGGAGAGCTCGTCGAGCGCCGCCATGACGGTGACCGAGGCCACGACGCTGTCGGCGTGGTCGCGCACGACCGGTGGCGAGTCGGGGTTCTCCGCGACCTCCTGCGGACGGGCGGCCTTGGCCCGGTACCGGTCGGTGACCAGGTTGCGGACCACGGTCAGCAGCCAGCCCCGTGCGGATCCCTTGCCGTTGGTCAGCACGTCGGGATGTCGCCAGGCGCGGATCAGCGTCTCTTGCACGATGTCCTCCGCAGCGGCACGGTCGCCGGTGAGCCGGGTGGCGTACGCGAGCAGGGCACGCCCGTGCTCGGAGTAGACGGCGTGCACCAGTGCCTCGTCACGATCACGGGCGGGTGGCATTGTCGGTGGGCTCCCGGGGCTTGGGTCGGGGGCGGAACCCTAGCGGAGCGGTTCCCACCCCCGACACGGCCGATCCGCGTGGACGGTTCACTGCGGGATCCGCTGAACCGGTAGGCCATCGGATCCGTGTGGACAAGGAGCGCGCCCGGACCGACCGGGCCCCGACGACCCCGGGGGAGTGCCGTGTCCAGGTTCGCACCGTTGATCACACTCGGGACGGTGGCCGCACTCGGTGGCGGGCTGCTGTTCGTCAACACGACGGTGCTCGGTCCGCCCGCCGTCACCGCCGGCACGGCGGTCGCCGCACCGCCGGTCGCCGCGGCCGAGGTGGCGCCGGGAGCCGCGCCGGAAGCCGCGCCGCCCGTCCCGCCCGCTGCCGCTCCGGCGGCGCCCGCCGTCGTGGAGGCCGCCTACACGGGCCGGTCGGCCGGCGACGAGGTCACCGTCGCGCTCGCGGTCAAGGACGGCAGGGCCGTGGCCTACGTGTGCGACGGCAAGAAGGTCGAGGCGTGGTACGAGGGCACGCTCGCCGGAGCGGACCTGCAGCTGTCGGCGGCCGACGGGAAGCCCGGGATCACCGCGACGGTGACCGAGGCGGCCACCCTCGGCACGGTCACCGTCGGGGGCAAGGACCTGCCCTTCGCCGCGGAGGACGTCGCGGCGCCCGCCGGGCTCTACGAGGGTCGCGCCGCCGTGCGCGGCGTCCTCACCCGGATCGGGTGGATCGTCGAGGACGACGGCGACGTCACCGGCGTGGCCAATGCCGGCGGCACCCGGCGGCCGGCGCCCGAGCTGGACCCGGCCGCCCCGGGCGCCACCAGGATCGACGGCGTGCCGGTCACGGTCACCGCCCTCGACGGTTCCGCCCCGGTGATCGGGCGATGACCCGCTCCGCACCCCGCGTCCCGGTCCAGCAGGTGAGCGCCGGGATGCCCGGCCCGCACTCCGGCTCCCACCAGGAACGGACCCTGCCGCGCGCGGCGGGCTATCCCGCCCCGGAACCGCACCGCCGCGCGGCGCGGCGCGGTGGCGGCGCCGGTCTCGTCGTCGCGGCGGCGTTGGGATCGCTGGTGGCCGTGGCCCTCGGCGTGTACGGCCGGATGCACGAGCCGGCGTCGGCGGCGCTCAACATCGCGGGCTTCTCCTCGGGGATCGCCGCGAAGGCGTGGCTGGCCACCGGCGCGTTCCTGCTGGCGCTCGTGCAGCTGTGGTCCGCGGCGGCCCTCTACGGGCGGGTGGGCAGGCGGTGGCGCGAGGCCGGTGGCGCGCCGGGCTGGGTGGCGGGCCTGCACCGGTGGTCGGGCCGGGCGGCGGTGCTGCTCACCGTCCCGGTGGCCGTGCACTGCCTCTACGCGCTCGGCTACGAGGACAGCAGCCTGCGCGTGCTCGTGCACTCGCTGGCCGGCTGCTTCCTGTACGGCGTGTTCGTCACGAAGATGCTGGTGCTGCAGCAGCCGAGGAGCCCCCGCTGGAGCCTCCCGCTGCTCGGCGGCGTGCTGTTCACGACCATCACCGCGGTGTGGCTCACCTCGGCGGTGTGGTTCTTCTCGACGTCCGGACTCTCCTTCTAGAAAGGGACCCCGTGCTTCCTGCCCACCCGAGCCCCCTCACGCGGCGCGTGTTCGTCGCCAGTACGTGCGGCGCGGCCTGCGCCGCCGCGCTCAGCGCCTGCTCCATCTACCGGGCCGGTCCGGCGCCCGTGCAGGCGCCCGCCGCCCCGGCCGTGCCGGACGCGCAGGGCGCCCCCACCCCCGGGGGATCGGCACAGGCCGGCGCGCTCGCCAGTACATCGGACATCCCGGTGGGCGGCGGCGCCGTGTTCGCCGAACAGGACGTCGTGGTCACGCAGCCGGCCGCGGGGGAGTTCCGCGCCTTCTCCGCCACCTGCACCCACCAGGGGTGCCCGGTCACCGAGGTGGTCGACGGCACGATCAACTGCAACTGCCACGGCAGCAAGTTCGCCGTGGAGGACGGTTCCGTGGTCGACGGGCCCGCCGACACCCCGCTCCCCGAGCGGGACATCTCCGTGACCGGGGAGCAGATCCGGCTCGCCTGACCGCCGTGGGTCGGATCACTCCGCCGAGACCCGGCCACGGCCGCCGCGCCGACCTAGACTCCGCACCGTCGGGCCCGGCGGCAGGGTTGCTGCCCGGGGTGGCGGAAGGTGTGGCGCTGCATGGACGCCGAGATGGTCGAGTCAGGCCCCAGCGGAACGACCCCCACTCCTGCGGCGCAGGTCGAGGGTGACGCGCTCGACGCGCAGGCGCCCCCGGAGCCGGAGGAGCTGGCGCTCGCCGCCGAGTTCTCGAGGGTGGATGCCCGGGAGGCCTGGCTCGGGCTCGTCGACCAGGTGGTGCGCAAGGCCGGGCGGATCCCGGGCGATGCCCCGGTGGGCGCGGGTTTCGAGGAGCTGACCTGGCGCACGCTCGACGGCATCCCGGTGCGGCCCCTCTACACGGCGGACGACACCTCCGGGGAGAGCGCGGGCGTGCCGGGCGCCGCCCCGTACGTGCGCGGCGGGCGCGCCGACGGCCCCGCCCCCGACGGATGGGACGTCCGGCAGCGCCACGCGGATCCGGACGCCGCCGCGGCCCAGGCCGCCGTGCTCGCGGACCTCGAGAACGGGGTGTCCTCGGTCTGGCTGGCCGTCGGTGCCGGCGGCACGGCTGTGGCCGACCTCGGCAGGGTGCTCGACGGGGTGCAGCTCGATCTCGCCCCCGTGGTGCTCGACGCGTCGGGGGACACCGCGGACACCGAGCTCGCCGCCGCGGGCGCGTTCCTCGAGCTGGCGGGCGAGCGGGGTGCCGGGCGGGACCTGCTCGGCACGCTCGGGCTCGATCCGGTCGGGCGGCGCGCCCGCACGGGCGAGGGGCCCGACCCCGACGCGGTCGTCCCCACCGCGATCAGGACGGCGTCGGAGTTCCCCCGGGTGCGGGTCGTCGTCGTGGACGCGCTGCCCGTGCACGGCGCCGGGGCGTCCGACGCGCAGGAGCTGGGCTTCTCGCTGGCCGCCGGGGTGGCGTACCTGCGGGCCCTCACCGGTGCCGGCCTCGACCTGGCCACGGCCGCGGGCCTGCTGGAGTTCCGCTACGCGGCCACCGCGGAGCAGTTCCCGACGATCGCGAAGCTGCGGGCGGCGCGGTTGCTGTGGTCTCGGGTCACCGAGGCGTGCGGGCAGGCGTTCCCGCAGGTCCAGCACGCGGTCGGGTCGCCGTCGATGCTGACCCGCCGCGACGTGCACGGGAACCTGCTTCGCGGAACGGTCGCGGGGTTCGCGGCCGGTGTCGGCGGCGCGGACGCGGTGACGGTGGCGCCGTTCGACGCAGCGGTGTGCGATCCGGGCTCGTTCTCACGGCGGATCGCGCGGAACACCCAGTCGCTCCTGGTGCAGGAGGCGCACCTTGCGCGGGTGGTGGACCCGGCGGGCGGGTCCTGGTTCGTGGAGTCGCTGACCCGGCAGCTCGCCGCGGCGGCCTGGGCGTTCTTCCAGGAGATCGAGGCGGCGGGCGGGGTGCTCGCGGCGCTCGACGCGGGCCTGGTGGCCGAGCGCGTCGAGCCGGTTCGCGGACGTCGCGCGGAGTCGGCGGCGCGGCGCACCGCGCCGATCGTCGGGGTGAGCGAGTTCGCCGACCTCACCGAGCCGGCGCTCGAACGCCGCCCTGCGTCGGAACCGCCGGCGGGCGGGCTGCCCCGGTTCCGGCCCGCCGAGCCGTACGAGGCGTTCCGGGATCGCTCCGACGCCCTGCTCGCGGAGACCGGGTCCCGGCCGCGCGCGTTCCTGGCCACGCTGGGCCCGCTGGCCGCGTACACGGCCCGGGCGGGTTTCGCGCGCAACCTGCTGCAGGCGGGCGGGATCGAGACCCCCGAGGCCGGTCCCACCGAGACCACCGAGGACGTGGTGGCGGCGTTCCGGGAGGCGGGCACGCCGGTGGCGGTGCTCTGCGCGAGCGACGCGCTCTACGACGAGCGGGCGCCGGACACGGTGGCGGTGCTGCGGGCGGCCGGGGCCCGGTACGTGCTGCTGGCGGGCAGGGCGGACGTTCCCGGGGTGGACGGGAACCTCGCCGCCGGCTGCGACGCGCCCGCCGTGATCGAGTCGGTCTACCGGGTGCTGGAGGTGCAGGCATGATCCCCGACTTCACACAGGTGCCGCTCGAGGGCGAGGCGCCGCGGGCGCAGGAGTGGGCGGGCGATGTGCCGGTGTGGGACTCGCCGGAGGGCATCGAGGTGAAGCCGCTCTACGCGGCGGCCGACCTCGCCGACGTCGACTTCCTGCACACCTTCCCGGGGATCGCGCCGTACCTGCGCGGCCCGTACCCGACGATGTACACCACGCAGCCGTGGACGATCCGGCAGTACGCGGGGTTCTCCACGGCGACGGAGTCGAACGCGTTCTACCGGCGCAACCTGGCGGCCGGTCAGAAGGGCCTGTCGATCGCCTTCGACCTGGCGACCCACCGGGGCTACGACTCCGACCACCCCCGGGTCGCCGGGGACGTCGGCATGGCCGGGGTGGCGATCGACTCGATCTACGACATGCGGCAGCTCTTCGACGGGATCCCGCTCGGGGAGATGTCGGTGTCGATGACGATGAACGGCGCCGTGCTGCCCGTGCTCGCGCTCTACATCGTCGCGGGCGAGGAGCAAGGGGTGCCGCACGAGCGGCTCACCGGGACCATCCAGAACGACATCCTCAAGGAGTTCATGGTCCGCAACACCTACATCTACCCGCCGCAGCCGTCGATGCAGATCATCTCCGACATCTTCGCCTACACCTCACGGGAGATGCCGCGGTTCAACTCGATCTCCATCTCCGGCTACCACATCCAGGAGGCCGGGGCCACCGCCGACCTGGAGCTGGCCTACACCCTGGCCGACGGGGTGGAGTACCTGCGCGCCGGCATCGACGCCGGGCTCGAGGTGGACGCGTTCGCACCGCGGTTGTCGTTCTTCTTCGGCATCGGGATGAACTTCTTCATGGAGGTCGCGAAGCTGCGGGCGGCCCGGCTGCTGTGGGCCAAGCTCGTCAAGCAGTTCGACCCGGTCGGCGACAAGTCGCTGTCCCTGCGCACGCACTGCCAGACCTCCGGGTGGTCGCTGACCGCGCAGGACGTCTACAACAACGTGATCCGCACCTGTGTGGAGGCGATGGCCGCCACCCAGGGGCACACCCAGTCCCTGCACACCAACGCCCTGGACGAGGCACTGGCGCTGCCCACCGACTTCTCCGCGCGCATCGCCCGCAACACCCAGCTGGTGCTGCAGCACGAGTCCGGCACCACGAAGGTGATCGACCCGTGGGGCGGCAGCTTCTACGTCGAGCGGCTGACCTACGACCTGGCGCGGCGGGCGTGGGCGCACATCACCGAGGTCGAGCGGGCCGGCGGGATGGCGCAGGCGATCGACGCCGGGATCCCGAAGCTGCGCGTGGAGGAGGCCGCGGCACGCACCCAGGCCCGGATCGACTCCGGGCGGCAGCCGGTGATCGGTGTCAACACCTACGTCGCCGACTCCGACGAGGACATCGAGGTGCTGAAGGTCGACAACGCCGGGGTGCGCCGCGAACAGCTGGAGAAGCTGCGCAGGCTGCGGGAGGAGCGCGACGACCGGGAGGTGGACGCCGCGCTGTCGGCGTTGACGAACGCGGCGGCGTCGATCAACGAGAGCTCCCCGCGTACCGAGGAGCAGAACCTCCTCGCGTTGTCGGTGGCGGCGGCGCGGGCCAAGGCCACGGTGGGGGAGATCTCCGACGCGCTGGAGAAGGTGTTCTCGCGCCATTCCGGCCAGATCCGCATCATCTCCGGTGTGTACGCGCACGAGGCCGGCCGGAACCCGGCGATCGACCGGGCCCGCGAGCTGGTCACCGAGTTCGCCGCCCAGGAGGGCCGCCAGCCCCGGATCCTGGTGGCGAAGGTCGGCCAGGACGGGCACGACCGCGGTCAGAAGGTGATCGCCACGGCGTTCGCCGACCTCGGCTTCGACGTCGACGTGGGCCCGCTGTTCTCCACCCCCGCAGAGGTGGCCCGCCAGGCCGTCGACGCGGACGTGCACGTGGTCGGGGTCAGCTCACTGGCCGCCGGGCACCTCACCCTGGTGCCCGAGCTGCGCGCCGAGCTCGCCCGGCTGGGCCGCGACGACATCACCATCGTCGTCGGCGGGGTCATCCCCCCGGCCGACCACGCCGCACTGCGGGAGGCCGGCGCCGCCGCGGTCTTCGGACCCGGCACCGTCATCGCCGAGGCCGCGGTGGACCTGCTCGGCACCCTCACGGCGAAGCTGCACGGCTAGTGCCCCGGGAAGTCGACGTCGCAGGCCTGGTCAAGGGCGTGCTGGACGGTTCACGGGGGATGCTCGCGCGGGCGATCACGCTCGTCGAGTCCCACCGGCCGGACCACCGGGAGGCGGCGCAGCAGCTCCTGATGGAGCTGCTGCCGCACTCCGGCGGGGCACGCCGGGTCGGGATCAGCGGCGTGCCCGGTGTCGGGAAGTCCACGTTCATCGAGGCGCTCGGCACCCGGCTCACCGGCGGCGGCGACATCGGGGGTCACCGCGTGGCGGTGCTCGCCGTCGACCCGTCCTCGACACGGACGAAGGGCTCGATCCTCGGCGACAAGACCCGCATGGCGCGCCTCGCGAGCGACGACAACGCGTTCGTGCGGCCCTCGCCGAGCGCGGGAACGCTCGGCGGTGTCGCCCGCGCCACCCGCGAGACGATCGTGCTGCTGGAGGCCGCCGGCTACGACGTCGTGCTGGTCGAAACGGTCGGGGTCGGCCAGTCCGAGGTGGCCGTCGCCGCGATGGTCGACACGTTCCTGCTGCTCACGATCGCCCGCACCGGTGACTCCCTGCAGGGGATCAAGAAGGGCATCCTGGAGATCGCCGACATCGTCGCGGTCAACAAGGCCGACGGCCCGCACGAGGCCGACGCCCGGGCCGCGGCCCGCGAGCTGCGGGGCGCGCTGCGCATGCTCACGCGGGAGGGACCGGCGTGGACCACGCCGGTCCTCACCTGCAGTGCCCGTACCGGCGCAGGGATGGACGAGGTGTGGACCGCGGTGCAGGACCACCGCGCCGCGCTGGAGGCCGCGGGCGAGCTGGATCGCCGCCGCGCCGACCAGCAGGTCGAGTGGATGTGGCGGGTGGTCCGCGACCGTCTGCTCGACCGCCTTCACTCCGACCCGGACGTCCGGGAGGCGCTCCCGGAGGTCGAGCGGGCGGTCCGCGACGGCGAGCTCACCCCCACCCTGGCCGCCCAGCGGCTCCTCGATCGCCTGGGCACCTGAACGGTCATACGGGCTGTCCGATCGGTCGGATGGTCAGGGTGTTGACGTCGACGTCCGCCGGCTGGTCGAGGGCGAAGCAGATGGACTCGGCGACGTGCTCGGGCGCCATGGCGAAGGAGGGCGCACTGCCGCTCTCCCAGAAGGGCGTGTCGATCATGCCCGGGTTGACGAGGGTGACCCCGATGCCCCGGGTCGTGGCGTGCATCCGCAGGTTCTCGGCGAGCCCGGTGACGGCCCACTTGGTGGCCGAGTAGAGGTTGGCGGGGGCGTTCTTCAGCCCGGCGACGCTGCCGATGAGCACCAGCCGCCCGCCGGTGGCCTCGAGGTGCGGCAGGGCCGCCCTGGCCAGCAGGGCAGGTCCCAGGACGTTGGTGAGGACCATCGGCGGCCACAGCGTCGGGTCGCCGTCGGCGAGGGTCGCGCCTGCCGTGCGCGCGCCGTCGCGGGACGCGAACCCGGCGTTGGCCACCGCGGCGTGCAGGGCGCCGAAGTGCTCCACGGTGCGGGCCACGGCGGATCGGGTGGCCTCCCAGTCGGCCGCGTCCGCGATGAGGCCCAGGAGCCGGTCGGGACGGTCGGCTGCCTTGAGGAAGGACTCGAGCTTGGCGTCGTCGCGACCGGTCACGGCGACGCGGTGGCCGCGGTCGAGGAGCAACCGCGCCGTGTGGGCGCCGATCCCGCTGGTCCCACCGGTGATCAGGACGGTCTTGCTGCTCATGGTTGTGCTCCTGGGTACTGGAGGTGTCGGCGAGGGGTCCACGGTGTGCCGGTCCGGCGTCTGCGTTCCGGACAACTCCAACACTCGTGTTGTCGATGTCGTCGAGCCTAGCCGCGACGGCGTCCAACGGCAACGTTGGCGTTGGGAACGCCTAGGATGCGGCGCATGGCATGGGACGTCGAGGGGACGAAGCGCCGCATCCACGAGGCGGCGGCGGCAGAGTTCGCCGCGCACGGCCCGGACGGCACGACCATCGACCGGATCGCGAAGCGGGCTCGGGTCAACCGGGAACGCGTCTACAACTACTTCGGCGACAAGTCGAACCTGTTCTCGGCGGTCATCCGCAGCGAACTGGACAAGATCGCCGACGCCGTACCGCTGGTCATCACCTGCACCGCGGACGTCGGCGAGTTCGCCGGCCGGACGTTCGACTACCAGCGGGCCCATCCCGGCCTGGCGCGACTGGTGCTGTGGGAGGGGCTGTCGGACACCGGCAGGGTCCCGGACGAGATCGCGCGCACCAAGCTGTACACCGCCAAGGCCGAGGCCATCGCAGCGGCCCAACAGGCCGGGCTGATCGACGACACGATCGATCCGGCCCACCTGATCTTCCTGGTCATCGCGCTGTCGAGCTACTGGTCCGCAGCACCGCAGATCGCCCGGATGCTGTCCGGCAGCGACGCACAG
Source organism: Pseudonocardia hierapolitana (assembly GCF_007994075.1). Taxonomy (NCBI): domain Bacteria; kingdom Bacillati; phylum Actinomycetota; class Actinomycetes; order Pseudonocardiales; family Pseudonocardiaceae; genus Pseudonocardia; species Pseudonocardia hierapolitana. The sequence goes on from NZ_VIWU01000001.1 coordinate 7,710,694, forward strand.
GACGGCGCCGAAGCCGCCCGCCGCCGTGCCGCCGTGGTCCACGCCGCCCGGCAGATCGCCGCGCCGCGAACGACGTGAGGCTGCGCGTCGGTCGGATGGTGGACGTGGCCGCCGACCGCGTCTCGGCGGAGGCCACCGGTTTGGTCGGCGCGTCCCGCTGGACGTCGGCGTGGCGAACCGATCTTGTCGCCCGGTCGGGTTAACGTCGCGGCGTGCTCGGGGTCAGTCACGCGTTGTCGGGAGCGGCCCTCGGGCTCGCGGTCGCGGGGTTCGTGCCCCAGCTGTTGGGGGAGCACCCGGACGCCGGCACCGTGCTGACCTTCACCGCGGTGTGCGCGGGCGCGGCGCTGCTGCCCGACCTCGACCACCCCTCGTCGATGGCCACCCGCCGGTTCTCGGCGGCGTCGTACGTCGCGAGCCACGTGGTGCGGCCGCTGTCGCGGCTCGTGTACGACCTGACGCGGGGGCGCCGCGACACCGGCCGCGGCTCCCACCGGGGCCTCACCCACACCGTCGTCGGGGCCGTGCTGCTCGGGCTGGCGGTGAACATGGCCTCGGCGCGGTTCGGCACGCCGGTGCTGGTCGGCACGCTGTTCGTGTGCCTCGCCCTGGCGATCAAGGGCCTCGACGCGCTGGTGCCGGGTCCGCCGTCCCTGGTGATCGCCGCCGGGCTCACCTACGCCATCGAGCAGGCCGTGCCGGGGGGAACGGCAGGCACGGCCGGGTGGTTGGGCACGGCCGTGACCCTGGGGATGGTGGTGCACTCCGTCGGCGATGCCATCACCGAGTCCGGTGCGCCGCTGCTGTGGCCGCTGCAGATCCGCAAGCGCCGCTGGTATCCGGTGGGCAGCCCGCGGCCGCTGCGGTTCCGCACCGGCGGCGCCGTCGAGGCCTGGCTGGTGGCGCCCGCGCTCACGGTGGCGGTGTTCCTGCTCATCGCCTTCGTGGTGCCGGGGGTGGCGCCCTGGTTGCTGGACATGCGGTCGCACGTGGAGCGGCTGGTCGCGGGCGGCTGACGGGCCGGACAGGGCGGGGGCGATGATTCCCGGTGTGATGATGCCCGGTGTGGACCCACCTCTCCCGAACCGGCCGGTGGTCGGGATCCTGCACCCCGGCGCGATGGGTGCCGCGCTCGGTTCGGCGTTGAAGGCGCGGGCGGGCACGGTGATCTGGGCCGCGGCCGGGCGCAGCCATGCCACGGCCAAGCGCGCGGAGCTCGCCGACCTCGTCGCCGTGCCCGACGTCACCGAGCTGGCCAGGCGGTCGCACCTGATCGTCTCGATCTGTCCGCCGCACGCGGCGGGCGCGGTCGCCGAGGAGGTTGCGGCCGCGCTGGCCGGCCGTCCCGACCCGCCGCTGTACGTCGACGCGAACGCGGTCGCCCCCGCCACCGTGCACGGTGTCGGCGCGCTGCTGGGTGCGCAGCGCGTGGTGGACGGGGCCGTGATCGGCCCGCCGGCGTGGGAGCCCGGCCGCACGGTGCTGTGGCTGTCGGGTGAGGCCGCGCCCGCGGTGGCGGACCTGTTCGCGGGTTCCCCCTTCACCGCCCGGGTGCTCGGCCCCGACCTCGGCTCGGCGAGCGCGCTCAAGGCCTGCTACGCCCTGCAGACCAAGGCCCTGCCGACGGTGTGGGCGGCGCTCGCCGAGGCAGCCGACGCCTACGGCGTGCGGGACGCGCTGCACGATCAGCTGGCCCGCGACGGGGTGGATCTCACCGCGCACCTGAACGCGCTGCGCGCTCGCGCGGGGTCGAAGGCGTGGCGATGGGCGGGCGAGATGGACGAGGCGGCGGCCACCCTCTCCGCGGTCGGTGTACCGGACGGCTTCTCCCGCGCGGCTGCGGAGGTGTACCGCCGCATGGCCGACGGCTCACGCTGACGGGTCCCGGGTTCCCGTGAGCCGCGGTCTGGTGTGCGGAGCGCGGACCGCCGCCGCACCGGAGGGGGGATGGAAGCGGCGGCGGTCTGCGCGGGGCCGGTGGCCCCGAGCCGGAGTGGTTGTCCGTCAGCCAGTCGTCGGATCGGTCGTTCGCACTCAGTCGTCGTCGCTGTCCGACCAGTCGCTGTCCGAATCGCCCTTCACGACCCATCCCCGGTTCCCGGGTGAGCTGCCGGACTCGTCGCTGGACGCGGCGAGGGCCGTTGGGGCGAGCAGCGCCAGCACCGCGCCGATCACGAGGCTGACCAGGGCTGTTGCTGCCAGACGCTTGCGTCGCATGGGCACAGCTTGACCGCCCGGGTCGGAGTCCGTCGCGGCCGAACGGCGGAATCCACCCGAAGAGGTCCCTCAGGCCGACGGGATCGGGTGATGGTGCCACTCAGCGTGGCCGCCGCGATCCCCTGATCCGGCGCGACGCCGCCCGGTCAGCGGCCGGTGAGCGCCACCTCGAACGAGTAGCGCGACGCCCGGTAGAGGTGGTCGCCGAACTCGACGACGAGCCCGCGGTCGTCGAACGTGGTGCGCCGCATCGTCAGCAACGGGGCGCCGCGTGTCTCGTCGAGGAGCTCGGCCTCGGCGGCGGTGGCCCGCCGGGCGCCGATGCTCTGGGTGGCGGAGGCGAGCGCCACCCCGGCCTCGCGGAGCAACTCGTAGAGCCCACGCCGTTCCAGGAGCTCTGGCTGCAGCGGCACGAGGTCGGCGCGGAGGTGGTTGCGCATGATCGCGAGGGGCTCGCCGTCTGCGCGGCGCAGCCTCTCCAGCATGACCACGGGCGTGCCCTCCGGCACCTCGAGCGCGGCCGCAATCGCACCGGACGCCGCCTCGACGGTGTGCGAGAGCACCGTGGTGGTCGGCCGCTGGCCAGAGCTCGTGAGATCGTCGAACAGGCTGGTGAGGCCGACCGGGCGGCGGACCCGCGCCCGCGCGACGTGGGTGCCGACGCCGCGCTTGCGGACCAGCAGCCCCTTGTCCACCAGGTACTGGATCGCCTGCCGCATGGTGGGGCGGGACAGCCCGAGCTCCTCGGCGAGTGCGATCTCGTTGTCCAGCCGCGATCCGGGCGGCAGCACGCCCGACTCGATGGCCTGCTCCAGCTGGCGCGCCACCTGGAAGTACAGCGGCACCGGGCTGGCGCGGTCCACCAGGACCTGCGGGCGGTCGGGCATCGCAGCCTCCTGTCCGTCGGTGCCGCCGACGTCGTGCCGTTGGTCCTGACAACCTAACGATCAGCGGGATCGCGAGGCTACCTGCGGCGGCAGACGAACTCCCCGTGCGTCGTCCTCGGGAACGCCGAGCCCTCGATGGCGAACCCCGCGCGTTCGATCAGTCCCTCGATGATCCAGGTGTAGGTCGAGAACTCCTCGCGGACGTGCGCCTCGAAGTCGGCCATGGTGAAGCCCGCCCCCTCGGGCCGGCCGAGCTCGTCGATCATCCGCTGGACCTGCTCCGCGTACTCGGCGGGCGGGAAGCTGAACATCAGGTCCCAGACGTAGAGCAGGCCGCCCGGGCGCAGGTACCCGGCGATCTTCAGCAGGGCCGCCTGCTTCCAGAAGTCGGGCAGTTGGTGCAGCGCCGACCGCGTGGTGACGACGTCGGCGGTCGGGCCCGCGTGCTCGTAGGACAGGAACCCGGCGTGGTGCAGCGACACGGCGACGCCTGCGTCGGCCGCGCGCCTGCGGGTGTACGCCAGCATCTCCTCGGCGACGTCCACGCCGTGGGCGTCGGCTCCGCGCCGGGCCGCCTCCACCACGAGCGAGCCGGTACCGCAGGCCAGGTCCACGAACCGGGTGCCAGGTCCGACGCCGAGCCGGTCGAGCAGCGCGTTGTCGCGCTCGGCGTCGGTGCCCTGGTTGCGGTCGTACCGGGCCACGGCCTCCGCGCCCGCCAGGTCGACGCCCACGGGGGAGAACTCGGGGAAGGTCCACGCCGCTGTCATGATCGCGACGTTAGCCGGACCCGCAGCTGGATTCATGATCACGTAGTTCGCCGCACGCCGGGTACTCGCCCCACGGGAGTCCGAACGATGAGCACTCGTGTCCACTGGCAGGCCCGCACGCCCGGCTGGCACAAGCCGCCCGGCACCGTCTACGTCGGCCGCCCGACCCGCTGGGGCAACCCCTTCGACCACCGGCGGACGGGAGGCGGTCGCGCCCGCGCCGTCGCTGCCTACCGCTCGTGGCTGCGCCGCCATCCCGAGATCGTCACCGCCGCCCGTGAGGAGCTCGCCGGGCGGCCCCTCGGCTGCTGGTGCCCGCCCGGCGAACCGTGCCACGCCGAGGTCCTGCTCGGCGTCGCCAACGGGTAGGAGGCCGGGTCAGCCCGAGGGGCCGAAGCGCTCCACGCGGATGCTCCCCGCGGCGACGCCGACCTCGGTCAGCACGGCCGTGGCCGCGTCGGCGAAGCCGGGGGAGCCGCACACGTAGACGGTCTCCCCGCCGCGCACGAGCGGCGCCACGTCGGCGACCGCCAGGCGGCCTGCGGTGCGGCCCGCGTCGGGCGGCGCCTGGCGGGTGTAGATCACCGTCGTCTCGGGGCCGGGCAGCTCGTCGGCGTAGTACAGGTCCTCGGGGGAGCGGGCGGAGACGATCAGTCGCACGAGGTCGGGGCGGCCCAGCCGGCGGGCGTGGCGCAGCATCGCCATCAGCGGGACCACCCCCGATCCGCCCCCGACGAGCAGTGCGGGCGCGCTGCCGTCCCAGCCGAAGTAGCCGATCGGGCCGCGGACCTCCAGCTCGTCGCCGGGCACGACGACGTCGTGCAGGAACTCAGAGACCTCGCCGTCGTCGAGCCGTTCGACGGTCAGCTCGATCTCGCCCGTCCCATCGGGGGCCGACGCGATGGAGTAGTCGCGGGACGCCGTGTAGCCGTCGGGTGCGGTGAGCCGCACGACGTAGTACTGCCCGGGCAGGTGGGGGCGCGGCTCGGGCAGCGCGAGCCGGAAGGTGCGGGCGCGCGGGGTCTCGTCCCGCACGGAGAGGACCTTCGCGGTCTGCCAGCGCAGGGTGCGGCGGTGGGTGGTGCCGCCAGGGGTCAGCGTCATCAGTCGCCGGCCATCAGTCGCCCTGGTAGCGCTGCTCGGTCCACGGGTCGCCGCGGTCGTGGTAGCCGTTGCGTTCCCAGAACCCCTGCTCGTCGTGGTCCATCAGGCGCAGGCCCGACACCCACTTCGCGCTCTTCCAGAAGTACAGGTGCGGCACCAGGAGCCGGGCGGGGCCGCCGTGGATCGTGCTGAGCGGCTTGCCGTCCGCGTCCCAGACGACCCAGGCCTTGCCGCCGGTGATGTCCTCGAGGGGCAGGTTGGTGGTGTAGCCGGTGTGCGACACCGCCATCACGTGGGTGGCGCTGCGCTGCGGCTTCGCGGCAGCCAGCAGCGTGTCGACCGAGACGCCGTCGAACGTCATCCCGAGCTTGGACCAGGTGGTCACGCAGTGGATGTCGCCCTCGTAGCGGGAGCGGGGGAGCGCGTGGATCTCGTCCCAGTTCCAGGTGACGGTGTTCTCGACCAGGCCCTCGATCGTGAACGTCCAGCGCTCGGTGGGGATGTTCGGGGTGGCCTCGGCGTGCAGCACCGGCCACTCGTCGCGCGCGTCGTACTGCCCGGGAGGCAGCCGCGGGTCGCGCTCGCGCCGCCGTCCGACGAATCCTCGGGTGATACCGGCCATGCTCTCCTCAACCTCCGCGACGTGGGTTCATTCCTGGGCCGGTCAGCGCGCCAGCGGCCGGGCGGTCGTCTCGGGGGGTGCCGCCATGGTGGGCCTGCGGGCACCGAGCCAGCCGAGCGCTGCCGCGAGGACGTCCTCGGCCACGGCACCCGGCCGGTCGGAACCGAACCGCCGCTGCGCCGCCGCGCGCAGCCGCACCCCGAGCACGGCCGTGCCGATCGCGGCGGCGGCGCCGACGAGGCCGGGGAGGGTCGGATCGTGCCCGTCGCGCCGGGCGACCGCCGCCGCCGACGTGGCGCCGGCGGCGGCCCGGGGGATCAGCCCCAGCGGCGCGAGGCGGCTCGGCACGCTCGGCAGCTTGTCGGCCACCAGCTCGCCTGCGGCGGCGATGCCCGAGAGCGTGCTGCCGGTGCGGCCGCCGAGCCGTGAGGCCACCGGGCCGGTGTCGTCGGGCCGGGAGGTGAGCGCCACCGCGGCGAGGCCGGTGGCGCTGCGTGACCCGCTGGACGCGCCGAGCGCGGCCGCCCGAAGCAGGGCCGCGGGGCTCGCCGGTGGCACCGCCTCGCGGCCCTCCGCCACCCGAGACACCGACACGAGCGTGGAGTGCGTCGTGAACCCGTACACGAGCGGCGGGATGATCTCGGCGAGCCGGTCGGCGCTGCGACGCGGGTCGACGATCCGCGCCACCGCCGACGGGCCTGCGCTCGCCGCGAGTGCGGCGACCCCGAGCAGCGGGCCGCTCACCGCGGCGGGTGGGCGCACCCCGGCCGCCCGCAGCACGCCGGCGAGCGCACCGACGCCCAGCCCCGCGGCAGCGCCCACGAGCAGGTCCGAGCGCCCGCGGGCCCGGGTCGTTCTCCCGGTCGAGTCGTCCAGGTAGCGGGTGGCGAGGTACGCACCCGCGCCGGCGGCGCCCGCCGCGCACCCACGCAGGAGTCCGGAGACCAGGGATTCCATGAGACCTCCGCTACCCGGCGAGCAGCGCCGGCAACCGGTCGAGCAGCGGCAACTGCCCTTTCGTGATCTTGCGACGAGCGGCGTCGATGCCGAACCACGCGGCCCGGTCGATCTCCGGGAACTCCTGCAACGCGCCCGACCGCGGGGGCCACTCCATGGCGAACGTGCCGGGGACGATCCGCTCGACGTCGAAGTCGGCGGCGAGGGCGAACGCGGTGATCCGCTTGCCCCCGGACAGCCGTACCTCGCCGAGCTCGACGAGCGGCCCGTCCGGCAGCGGCGCGCCGAGCTCCTCGGCGAACTCGCGGGCCGCCGCGGCCCGTGGGTCCTCGTCGGGGCCGTGCTCGCCCTTGGGGATCGACCAGGCCCCGTCGTCCTTGCGGGCCCAGAACGGCCCGCCCATGTGTCCGAGCAGCACCTCCGTGCCTTCCGGGCCCGGCCGGTGCAGCACCACTCCCGCGCTCCGCGTCGCTGCCACCCGAGGAGTGTGGCAGGTCAGGTGACTTCGAGGTGGTCGACGTCCGGCGTGGGCGGGCGGTGGGTGGAGGTGCGGTCGAGGTAGAACCACGCGACGGAGGCGATGTCGTCCTGCAGCTGCAGGTACCGGTGGCCGGAGCGCCAGCCGAGGGCCTGGACGTCCACGCGGAGCGCGCTCTCGAACCGGATCGGGTCGGCCAGGTGCCACCGGTACATGCCGAACCGCTGCTGGCTGCGGTAGCACCCGTCGGGGCGCAGGATCTGGTGCAGCCCGAGGTACGGGGTGGAGTAGGCCGTGTAGCCCTGGCCGGGGACGTCGAAGTTCCAGGCGCCGCCGAAGTAGTCCTCGGTGCCCGTGCCGCAGATCGTGGGCAGTTCCTCGTCGCCGCCTGTGATGTCGTCGTCGAGGTAGAACTTCATCTCGCCCTCGCCCCACCAGCCGCTGGAGTTCGAGGCCCATGCGAGGTAGGTGCCCACGTAGTGCCCCCGCCCGGTGACGCCGTCGAGGAGCGTGTGCGTGGAGCCCTTGGGCAACGGGTTGTCGCGGCGCCACTGGGCGTGCAGGTAGCCGGCCTGCTCGGGCACCGGGGCCAGCTCGAAGGTGATCTGGAAGTAGACGATCGCCGGCTCGGCCCCGAGGTTCTCGAGGGTGATCCGCGCAGCCGACCGGAACGGCATCTGCCAGTAGCAGTTGAACCCCCCGTGCGGGTTCACCGCCACGACCTGCGACGACAGCTGGGCGAACTCGCCCCACCCCTGCCCGAAGAAGTCGCCGAGGGGCACCTCGACGGCCGGTTCGGTGTCGCCGTCCCAGTGCATGCGCAGCAGCAGGCTGCGCCAGTGCGAGGGGTGGGTGGTGATCCAGATGTGCTGCACCGTGCCGGGCCCGTCGATCTCGGCGAGGCGCGCGGTGGTGCCGGCCGGGATCTCGATCGAAGGGGAGACCTTCCATCCGCGGCCGAGGTCGCGGGCCGCGGCCGCGCCGGTGCCCTCGGTGGCGCCGCCGCCCGCGCCGGGCGCGCCGGTCGGGTTCTCCGGGCTGATCGAGCGGGTGACCGCCGTGCTCAGCAACGCCGTGCTGAGCAGGGCCATCTGCGGCTGCGGCGGGATCGGGTGGGCCATCGTGCCTCCGGACGTCGTCGTCAGCGGTAGCGAGATCGATCGTCCGATACTGATCCATGCCACCGATCTACGCCGCTGCGGCCCTCGCTCCCGGGAGGCTGCGCAATACCGCGCGGGCGACGGCGTCGTTGTAGCGCAGGCTCTGCGCGTTCATGCCGGGCCGGGTGAACGCGCCCGCCACCTTCACCGTGGTGTGGGGGCCAACGGCGAACCGGCGCGGATGCACCCGGCCCGCGGCGTCGATCAACGCCCCGTCGGCCGGCCGGACGCGGACCAGGCCGGTGTTGCGCAGCGGTGTGCCGTCGGTGTCGCGCAGCACCTCCTCGCTGACGGCGCCGCCGGCGAACAGGGCGGCGATCAGCGGATCGGTGGTGCGGGCGACGCTCGGATCCGGCAGGCGCGCGTCGACGAGCACGCGGGCCGTGACGGGCGGGGCGCCCGGCACGCTGGCGCTCCCGGCCCGGAAGACGCCCCCGGAATCGTCGACCGCGACGTCCACCCACATGCCTGCGCCGAGGAACGCGACGTACCCCGCGCGGGACAGCGCGAGCAGCTCGCGCACGCGGAAGCCGGGCGGGCCGCTCGCGACCGCGTTGAAGAAGCTCTGCCACCAGCCCAGGTCGGCGGCCCGGGACCGCGCGGACAACACCCCGGAGCCGGCGAGGCGGGTGACCTCCGCGTACACCGACAGCATCGCGACGAACGCACCGAGGTGCGGCGTGTGCGCCGGGTCCACGTGCTGGCGCAGGTCCTCGGCGATCCGGTCGCGCACGAGGGGCTGCAGCGCCGCGAAGTCCTGGGCGCGAACGCCGGCGAGGGGCTGGTCGAGCGCGGTGAAGTCGATGCGGTCCACCGGGTCCGGCACGGCGTCGGCGATGAGCCCCGCCATCGCAGGCGAATCCTGGTCGATGGCGGCGAACCGCGCGGCGAACTCGGGCCACGGCAACCGGACGCGGTCGGGGTGGCCGACGAACAGCTCGTGGTACCAGCCCCAGGCGATCTCCTTCGCCATCAGGGGCCACGCCTGCGTGCGCAGCTCGACCGGCCGGCCGGAGCCGATCAACGGGTCGACGGCGGCCGGGCCGAAGAACCGCGGCAGCGGCGGCCGGCCTGCGCGCAGCCCGTAGTGGGGCTTGGAGTGGTAGGGCATCCCCCGCGGCGAGCCCGCGACGAGCCGTGGCTCCGCTCCTGACGGCACGTAGCGCAGGTCCTCCCCGTCGGGCTCGAACCGCCCGCCGCGGCCCTCGAACAGGAGCACGATGAGATCGATGAACGCCAGGCCGAGGCCGCGCACGAGCACGGTCTCGCCCGGGGCGATCACCGACAGGTCCGAGTCGGTGGTCTGTTCGGGAGGCAGGTAGGTGAGTCCGGCGTCGGCGGCGCCCGCCGCGAGCGCGCGCTCCTCGTCGGTCGGCGTGGCGTCGAGGTGCCCGGACGCCAGCACCACGGCGTCGACGCGCAGCGTGTCGCCGTTCTCCAGCCGCACGAGCTGGAGGTCGCCGTCCTCGGCGATGTCGACGGCGCGGGTCCGGTGCAGGTGCGCCCGCATCCCGGGCGGCAGCGCGGCGACGACCTCGCGCAGCACCCAGGCGAGGTAGGCGCTCTGCAACCGCCGGCTCGGGAACGTCGAGGCGGTCACCGCGCGCAGCTCGGCGGCGAGTTCGGGGCCGAGCGAGTCGGGGTCGCCGCCGCCGCGCACTGCCTGCGCCCACTCCCAGAACGAGGGCCCGGGGACGATCGGACCCTCGCAGAGCACCGTGTCGTCGGTGAACATCGTGACGTCGGCGGCCATGGAGTTCATCGCGAGCAGCGGGGACTGCTCGTGGCGCCAGATCCGGCCCGGGCCGGGCGGGTAGGGGTCGATCAGGTGCACGTCCAGGCCGTCCGGCCCGAGGTCGGGAGCGCTGGCGGCCAGCCGCTCGAGGATCCCGACGCCGCGCGGGCCCGCGCCGACGATCGCGATCGCAGAGCTCACAGACGGCTCCTCCGAGAGGGTGTGGGGCTGCGCCGCGTCGCGCCGACCCATCGACTGTAGGTCGGGAACGAGGCGGCAGCCAGTGGAACGGACCCGTTGACGCCCGTGACGGCGGGTGCTGGAGTGGGATCGTGGCCATCCGCGTTCCGCTGGTGATCCGACGGCACGTCGACCTCGGTCGGGTGTGGTCGGCGGCGTGTTCGGGCTCCTGACGCCCGCCATCGCCCCACTACCCAAGGAGCAGGACATGCCCGTGGAGTTCCTCGGCATGGGAGCCACCAACGACGGCACCGAGACCCACTCCCGGTCCGGCCCGGCGTTCGACCCCGAGTACACCGTCGCGCTGGCCCGCGCCCATGAGGAGTCCGGCTGGGACCGGGTCCTCACCGCGTACGGGAGCGGCAGCCCCGACCCCGCCCAGGCCGCTGCGCTGATCGCCTGCCGCACCGAGCGCCTGCAGGTGCTCGTGGCGCACCGCCCGAACGTCTCCTACCCCACGTTCGCGGCGAAGACGATCGCCACGTTGGACGCCATGAGCGGCGGCCGCACCACCGTGCACGTCATCACCGGCGGCAACGACCACGAGCAGCAGCGCGAGGGCGACACCCTGCCCAAGGACCGCCGCTACGACCGCACCCGCGAGGCGATCCAGATCTTCAAGAAGGCGTGGACCTCGCGCGAGCCGTTCGACTTCCACGGCGAGCACTACCGGTTCACCGACTTCGTGCTCGACGTCGAGCCGGTGCAGAAACCGCGCCCGCGGATCTCGTTCGGCGGCTCGTCGCCCGCCGCGTACGAGGTCGGGGCCGAGGAGGCCGACATCTACGCGCTGTGGGGCGAGCCGCTCGCCGGCACGGCCGAGCAGATCCGCACGATCACCGAGCTCGCCGCGGCGGCAGGCCGCCCCGCGCCGACGTTCCAGGTGGCGTTCCGCCCGATCCTCGGCCGCACCGAGGAGGAGGCCTGGGAGAAGGCCTACGCCACCGTCGCCCGCATCCAGGACCGGACCAGGAGCGGGACGGCGCAGCTCACCCGCCGCCACAAGCTCACCGACCCGGAGAACGCCGGCTCGCAGCGGCTGCTCGCCGTGGCCGCACAGGGCGAGCGGCACGACAGGGCGCTGTGGACGGTCACGGCGAAGGCGACCGGTGGGGCCGGCAACTCCACGGCGCTCGTCGGCACGCCGGAGACGGTGGCCGCCGCGCTGATGGACTACTACGACCTCGGCGTGCGGATCCTGTCGGCCCGCGGCTACGACCTGCTGGCGGACGCCGAGGAGTTCGGCCGGGAGGTCATCCCGCTGGTGCGCGCGGAGGTGGCCAGGCGCGACGCGGCGGAGCGGGCATCGGTGCCGGCCTGAGGGCCTGGCTGTGCGGGCGCTCGTGGAGCGGGTCGCGGGCGTCTTCTGGCGGTCCCGCGCGTGATCAGCAGGTCGGCGGTGTGGCCTGCAGCAGCGATCAAGGGCTGATGGCCGCGATCGAGGGCAGATGGTCGCTGTCGAAGATCATCTAGCGACCATTTCGCCTTGATCGCCGATCGGCCTCGGTGGCGCGGAACTGGTCGACCCTCGCCGACGATGCGCGGCGCCACCGGAGGCCCACCACCAGGATCGAACGGCAGGGCGCGCCGACCCCGGGTTCAGCCCTGGGCGTCGCGCCAGGCGATCCACTCCTTGACCAGGCCGAGGTCGTAGTCCGGCCCGCCCACACCGACCGTGAAGAGGCTCGCGCCCGCCGCGACCAGTCCCTCGGCCACGTCCTGCGGCGGTGCCGACACGCCGATGGAGCGTTCGATCTCGCCGGGGTCGCGGCCGACGTCGGCGCAGTGGCGGTCCAGGATCTCGGACTTGCGGGTGAAGGTGCCGACGTCGCCGAAGCTGTGCCAGATGGTGGCGTGCTCGGCGGTGTACCGCAGGGTCTTGCGCTCCCCGCCGCCGCCGATGAGCACGGGGATGTCGCGGGTGGGTGCGGGGTTGAGCTTGGACCAGCGGTCGCGGATGCGGGGGAGGGCCTGCGCGAGGTCGGCCAGCCGGGCTCCGGCCGTGGCGAAGTCGTAGCCGTACTCGTCGTAGTCGCGCTGGAACCATCCCGCGCCGATACCCAGGATGAGCCGGCCGCCGGAGATGTGGTCGACGGTGCGGGCCATGTCGGCGAGCAGTTCCGGGTTGCGGTAGCTGTTGCAGCTGACGAGGGCACCGATCTCGACCCGGCTGGTGGCCTCGGCCCATGCGCCGAGCATCGTCCAGCACTCGAAGTGCTTGCCGTCGGGCTCGCCACGGAGCGGGAAGAAGTGGTCCCAGTTGAAGACGATGTCGACGCCGGCGTTCTCGGCCTCGGCGACGGCGGCGCGGATCTGCGCGTAGTCGGCGTGCTGGGGCTGCAGCTGGACACCGATCCGGATGGGGTGCGACATGCCTTGATCCTTCCACCGTCACCCGCTCGGCGGTCGCCCCGTGAGGGTGTACACGGTGCGTGACTGAATGATCACGAAACGTCATGTCGGTGGAACGGCCGAGTAACGCGATCGTAACGCGCTGTCGACACGGTGGACCCACTTCGGAGCGATGGGGGAGGCCACGAAGTGGACAGCGAGGACGATCCAGGGCCTGCGATCGGAACCACCGGCGCGCGCTTCGGGGGCGCGTCGCGACGGAAGCGCACTGCCCGGCGCAGGACAGCGGATGCGCCCCCAGGACAGGAGCCCCCCGAGGCGTCGGCGCCGGAGGCGGACACCGTCGCCATTCCGGCCGTCCTGGGCTCGGCATCCCACCACGCCGGGGCGCGCCAGCACGGCGCTCCCGCGGCAGATGCGGCGCCGCCCGCCGACCTGGCTCCGGCGGGCGACGCGCCGGACGACCCGGCGGTCGGGCTGACCGGCGCCCGCTTCGGTGGCGCCCGCAAGCGGAAGCCACGCCCCCGCCCGGACGCTCCGACGCCGACACCGTCACCGCCGCGGCTCGCACCGCCCGAGCCGTCGGTTCCGCCCGACGCGGAGGAGCCCGTCGCCGGCGGGTCGGCGATCGTGCGGCCGTACGTGTTCACGCGGGGGCGCACGCGGCGGGCGTTCGAGCTCTCGGTCGAGACGCTCGTGTCGGCGGTCCCGCACGGAGCGCGAACCGGCCTCACGGGCGAGCACCACGCCGTGCTGGGACTGTGCGGGGAGCCCTGCTCGGTGGCTGAGCTCGCGGCACACGTGGGTGTACCGCTCGGGGTCGCGCGCGTGCTCGTCGGCGACCTGGCAGCGGCCGGGGCCGTGGCCGTCCACCGCGGGCCCGGGGCGTCGGGCCCTGACCTGGCCCTGATGGAGCGCGTGCTCAGCGGCCTCCGGAAGCTCTGACTGGAGCGCTCCAGCAGATCGTTGTGCCCGTCGAGTTCGAATCGCTCGTCCAAGTGCGGGGAGCACTTGATCGCGCGGTCACGCCGGACCGACCGGACCGCGGAGCAGGGCCGGCACGGCCGACGCGGGCACGGGTGGGGCGAAGTACCAGCCCTGGCCGGTGTCGCAGCCCAGCTTGCGCAGCCGCTCCAGCTGCAGCGAGGTCTCCACCACCTCGGCGGTGACGGACAGGCCGAGCGTGTGGGCGAGCTCGATGAGCAGGGCGAGCACCTCGAGGTCGACCTCGTCGCGATCCCGTTCCCCGCCCGCCTCCGGGATCGCGGCGAACGGTCGTGTGACGAACGGCCCGGCGAGCTTCAGCGCGTGCACCGGCAGCGTGCGCAGGTAGGCGAGGTTCGAGTAGCCGGTGCCGAAGTCGTCGATCGCGATCCGCACGCCCATCGCCGCGAGATCGCGCAGGGCGTCGAGCGGCTCCCCCGTGGTGCCCATGAGATCGCTCTCGGTGAGCTCGAGCTGGAGCGCGTGCGCCGGCCAGCCGGTGTCGGCGAGGACGCGCGTCACGTCGTCGACGATCCCGGCCTCGCGTACCTGGCGAGCCGCCAGGTTGACGCTGACGAACAGCTGCGTGCCCGGGTGCTCCTCCCGCCAGCGGACGGCCTGCCGGCAGGCCTCGGCGAGCACCCACCTCCCGAGCGGGACGATCAGCCCGGTCTCCTCGGCGATGGGGATGAACACGTCCGGTCCGATCCGCTCGCCGCCGGGCTGCTCCCAGCGCACCAGCGCCTCGACTCCGACCAGCCGCTGGTCGGTGAGCCGGACCAGCGGCTGGTAGTCCACCACGAACTCACCCGCGTCGAGGGCGTGGGGCATCCGGGCGGACAGCTCGAACCGGGCGACGGCGGTGCGGTGGCGTTCGGCGTCGAACTCCGCGACCCGGTTGCGACCGTCCTTCTTGGCCCAATGGAGCGTGGTGTCGGCCGCTCGCATGAGGTCCGCGGCCTTCTCGAGCTCCCCGGAGCCGGAGTCGCTGTCCGCGCGCTCGACGACGCCGACGCTGGCGGACACGACGATGCGGTGCGGGCCCGTGACGACCGGGCGCCGCACCACGTCGAGGGCGCGCTGCGCCACGCGGAGCGGCTGCGCGTCGGGTCCCTCGAGCAGCACGACGAACTCGTCACCCGCCATCCGGGCGACCAGGCGCCCGGTGCTGCCGGCCCCCGAGTCGATCTCTGCGCCGATCTCTGCGCCGATCTCTGTGCCGATCTCTGCGCCGACCTCGGCGGCGAGCCGGTGTGCCACGGTCTGCAGCACGTGGTCGCCGACGTCGTGGCCGAGGGTGTCGTTGACGGCCTTGAGGTCGTCGAGGTCGAGGTAGCAGATGCCGACGCGCCGGCCGGCGTCGAGCGCGGCCTCCAGCCGCTCGAAGAACAGAGTGCGGTTCGGGAGGCCGGTGAGGGGATCGTGCTGGGCCTGGTGGCGCAGCGAGGTCTCGAGGCGATGCCGCTGCGTGACGTCGGCGATCATGGTGACGATGAAGCGCGGAGCACCGTCCGGCGACCTGACCAGGGAGAGGACGATGTCGGTCCAGATCGTGGTGCCGTCGGCATGCGGGAAGGGCCGTTCGAGCCGCACGTTGTCCAGCTCGCCTGCCTGCATCGAGCGCAGGTTCCGCCAGTGCTCGTGGTCGTCGGCGGGGACGAAGTCCTCCATGGTGCGGTGGAGCACCTCGTCGGCCCGGCGGCCGAACATCTCGCAGAGCGCCCGGTTCACCTCCACGATCTCGCCGTCGGCCGTGACGATCGCGATGCCGATCGCCGCGTCGGCGAACAGCGCGCCGAAGCGGGCCTCACTGGCCCAGCGCGCCTGCTCCGCGGCGGCGCGGGCGACGAACGCGGCCGCGGTCAGCCGCTCCTGCTCGGCGCGGGTGCGCTCCTGCAGCGCGGCGGCATAACCGGCCGAGAGGGCGGCGAGCGCCGCCGCCCCGCGCTCGGGATCGACGTGGGCGAGGGCCGGGCCGAGGACGGCGAGCGTCTGCTCGAGGGCGGCCGGATGCGTGAAGTGGGCCTCGACCAGCCACCGCCCGACGGCGCGGGCCGCACCCGGCTCACCGGTCCCGGAGGCCGCGTCGAGCAGCTCCCCGGCGCGCTCGACGAGGGTGGTGTGCAGCGCGGAGCGCGGGAGCGGCACGAAGCCGGCCGCCTGCACCGAGTCCGCCCATGCGGTGCCGAGCGCCTGCGCGTCGTCACCCATGGCCGCGCCCCCGCTCGTGACCTGACCGCCCGGGACCCGGGCGATCTTGGCCGGAGCCTACCGCTCCACGCCCGTCACGGCGCCCGATCAGGCGGGGTCCGGCCCGCTGGGAGACTGCCGAGGGCGACCGCCGCGCCGCATGTCGCCGGTGGTCGTGCGGCGGCCCGGGTCGAGCAGCCGCTTCCACTTCGCCTGGGCGGCCTGCCGGCTCGACAGCTGCGCCTGCACGGCGTCCGCGACCTGCGCCCAGGTGAGCCCGTCGGCGCGCAGCCTGCGGATGAGGTCGCGCTCGTAGTAGTCGGCCAGCCGGCGCATCTCGCCGACGAGCGCGTACCAGGCGGCCGCGGCGTCGCGGGTCAGCCCGCCGTCCTGGGACACCTCCTTGAGCCGGTCCAGCCGCCCCGTGATCGACCGGTCGGGGCGCGCGATCATCGGATCGACCCGGTCCAGCCATCGCACCGCATCCTCGTACTTCATGTCGTCAATCATTCATTGACGCCTACGAATCGTCAACCGATCATGGACGGCGAGTCGCGGCCGCGACCGCGGCGCGGATCCGGGAGATGGGGGAGGGGGTTAGGGGGAGGGGGAGGGGTCAGCCGCCGAGCGGCTCGACGCCCGTCACCCAGACGGCCGGGAACCCCTGCTCGTCGGAGGCGGCGAGGTCGATCTCGGCGGTGATCGCCCAGTCGTGGTGGCCTTCCGGGTCGTCCAGGACCTGGCGGACGAGCCAGCGCTCGGGCTCCTCGGTGACGGAGAACAGCTGCGGGCCGCGCGCGTTCGGGCCGATCGCGATCCCGTCGTCGCCGTGCTCGGCGAAGTACGGCGCGAGCGCCTCCCGCCAGGCATCGGCGTCCCAGCCCGCGTCGCCGTCGAGCTCGCCGAGCTCGGCGAAGCGGCGCAGGGCGGCCAGCTCGACGCGGCGGAACATCGCGTTGCGCACGAGCACGCGGAAGGCCCGCGGGTTGGCGGTGACCGCGGTCGGGGTCGCGTCCAGGGTGGGGGGCTCCGGTTCCTCGCCGGCACCGGCGCCCGCGGCGAGGGCCTCCCACTCGTCGAGCAGGCTGGAGTCGACCTGGCGCACCAGCTCGCCCAGCCACGCCTCGACGTCGGCGAGCTCCTCGGTCTTCGCCTCGTCCGGCACGGTCTGGCGCAGCGCGCGGTAGGCGTCGGCGAGGTAGCGCAGCACGAGGCCCTCGGACCGGGCGAGGCCGTAGTGCCCGATGTACTCGACGAACGTCATCGACTTCTCGAACATGTCCCGCGCCACCGACTTCGGTGACAGGTGCGCGTCCTCGACCCACGGGTGGCCGCGCCGGTAGGTCTCGAGGGCGGCGTGCAGCAGCTCGTCCAGTGGTCTCGGGTAGGTGACGTCCTCGAGCAGCGCCATCCGCTCCTCGTACTCGATGCCCTCGGCCTTCATCGCGGCGACGGCCTCCCCGCGGGCCTTCTTCTCCTGCGCGATCAGCACAGGGCGCGGGTTGTCCAGGGTGGCCTCGAGCACCGACAGGACGTCCATGGCGTACTGCGGCGACTCCCGGTCCAGCAGGTCGATCGCGGCGAGCGCGAACGGGGACAGCGGCTGGTTGAGCGCGAAGTCCAGCTGCAGGTCACCGACCAGCCGGACCCGGCGGCCCTCGGTGTCGGGCTCGGGGAGCTCCTCGACGACACCCGCGGTGCGCAGCGCCCGGTAGATGGCGATGGCGCGCCGGATGTGGCGGCGTTGCCGCGCCCGCGGCTCGTGGTTGTCCTCGAGCAGGTGGCGCATCGCGGCGAACGCGTCGCCCGGCCGCGAGATCACGTTGAGCAGCATCGCGTGGGTGACCGTGAAGTGGCTGGTGAGCGGCTCGGGCTGGGCGTTCTGCAGCTTCTCGTAGCTCGTCTGCGACCAGCCGACGAAGCCCTCGGGGGGCTGCTTGCGCACCACCCGGCGCCGCTTCTTCGGGTCGTCGCCGGCCTTCGCGAGCAGGCGGGCGTTCTCCACCTCGTGGTCGGGCGCCTCGGCGACGACCGTGCCGACCGTGTCGTAACCGGCCCGCCCGGCGCGGCCCGCGATCTGGTGGAACTCCCGCGCCTTCAGCGGGCGGGTGCGCTGACCGTCGTACTTCGAGAGCGCGGTGAACAGCACCGTGCGGATCGGCACGTTGATCCCGACGCCGAGCGTGTCGGTGCCGCAGATGACCTTGAGCAGCCCGGCCTGCGCGAGGGTCTCGACGAGCCGGCGGTAACGGGGGAGCATCCCGGCGTGGTGCACGCCGATGCCGTGGCGCACCAGCCGCGACAGCGTCTTCCCGAAGCCCGCGGTGAACCGGAACCGGCCGATGAGGTCCGCGATCGCCTGCTTGTCCTCGCGCGACGTCACGTTCACGCTCATGAGCGCCTGCGCCCGCTCGACCGCGGCGGCCTGGGTGAAGTGCACGACGTAGACCGGGGCCTCGTGCGTCTGCAGCAGCTCGGCGATCGTCTCGTGCAGCGGGGTGAGCACGTAGCGGAAGTGCAGTGGCACCGGCCGCTCGACCGAGGTGATCACCGCCGTGTCCCGGCCGGTACGGCGGGTGAGGTCGTCGCGGAAGAACGACACGTCCCCGAGCGTGGCGCTCATCAGCAGGAACTGCGCCTGCGGCAGCTCGATCAGCGGCACCTGCCAGGCCCAGCCGCGGTCCGGGTCGGCGTAGAAGTGGAACTCGTCCATCACCACGGAGCCGATGTCGGCGCCTGCGCCCGAGCGCAGCGCGATGTTGGCGAGGATCTCCGCGGTGCAGCAGATGATCGGCGCCTTCTCGTTCACCGCGGCGTCGCCGGTGAGCATGCCGACCTTGTCGGCGCCGAAGGTGTCGATGAGCTGGAAGAACTTCTCGCTGACCAGGGCCTTGATCGGCGCCGTGTAGAAGGTGCGCTCCCCACGGGCGAGCGCTGCGGCGTGCGCCCCGACCGCGACGAGGGACTTCCCGGATCCCGTCGGCGTCGAGAGGATCACGTTCCCGCCGGTGACCAGCTCCAGCAGCGCCTCCTCCTGCGCCGGGTAGAGGGAGAGGCCGCGCTCCTCGAACGCCCAGTCGGTGAACGCCTCGACGAGCGCGTCGGGGTCGGGGGCGGGCGGAAGCCGGTCGGTGAGGGTCATGATGGCCTCGATCGTCCCCCACGTGACCGGCGACGTGCAGTTGAGGGCCAGATACGGTGGGTTCCGTGACGGAGCGGGCGACTCGACGCGGCGTGCCCGCCCTCGTCCCGCCCATGCAGCCGGGCACCGTGACCGGCGACCCGCCCACCGGCCCGGACTGGGTGGTCGAGGTGGCGTGGACGGGCCACCGCTGCATCGCCTACGTCGAGCCCGGGCGGCGGGTGCGGCTGCTCTCGGGCGCCGCCAACTCGATGAGCGCCGCCTACCCCGAGCTCGCCGAGCCGCTGCTGCGCCGCTCGCCGTCCGGGGGCATGGTGCTCGACGGCACCCTCGTCGCCCGCGGCGAGGAGCACGCGGTCCGCCCCCGGCTGATCGCCCGGCGCACCGCCCGGCACCGCCCGTCCGAGGCCACGATCCGGCGCATCCCCGTCGACTTCCAGGTCGCCGACCTGCTCTGGCTCGACGGCCACAGCACCACCGACCTGCCCTACGCCGACCGCCGGGCGCTGCTCGACGCGCTGGGTCTCACCAGCCCGCCGGTGTGGGCCACCTCCCCGCTGCCGGCCACCGAGATCGACACGATGCTCGCCATCGCCGAGCAGAAGGGCGCCGATGGGCTGCACGCCCGGCACCTGCGGGGGCGTTACCACCCCGGAGGGCGTTCCCGGTTCTGGCTGCGCGTGCCGGTCACCCGCACGCGCCAGGTGCTCGTGGGGGGCTGGACACCCGCCGACCCGACCCGGCCCGAGACGGTGGGCACCCTGCTGCTCGGCGCGCCGGTGGCGGACACACCCGGAGCCCTGCACTACGTGGGCCGCGTCGGGCTGTCGCTGGGGGAGCGCCGCAGGCTCGCCGACGCGCTGGCGGAACACGAGCAGAACACGACCCCGTTCGTCGACGCCGTTCCGGCTGCGGCGGCCCGCCACGCCCGGTGGGCCCGGCCCGAACTGGTGGGGCTCGCCGAGTTCTCCGGCTGGATCGGCGGCGGCCGCATGCGCCGACCGTTCTGGCGCGGCCTGCTCGAGCCCGCGGACGTCCGCGAGGACGGATGGGCCCGCCCCCCGGAACCGGCGCCCGCCGTGCTGGATCCCGCCGTGCTGGATTCCGCCGTGCCGGCCGAACCGGCGGCCGAGCCCGTGGCCGATCCGGTCCCCGAGGAGCAGCCCGGCCCGATCGAGCCGCCGGCGCAGCCCGAGCAGGCAGGTGCCGCCGGCGAGGCGCGGCGCCTGGAGCAGCACTTCGTCTACAACTCGTTGAACACGATCGCAGCGCTGATCCGCACCGACCCGGGCCGGGCCCGCGACCTGCTCATCGGCTTCGCCGACCTGTCCCGGGCCGTCGATCGGGTGGGCGGGAGCACGCTGGGCGACGAGCTCGCCGCCGTCCACGGGTACCTGCAGCTCGAGCAGGCCCGGTTCGGCAGGCGGCTGCGGGTGGCGGTCGACGTGGCGCCGACGCTGCACCTGATCCCCGTGATCCCGATGCAGATCCTCGCGGCCGTGCGCGATGCGGTGCAGCACGACATCGAACCTCAGCCGGAGGGCGGCCTGCTCACCCTCGCCGCCCGGCCCGTGGAGGGCGGGTGCGAGGTGCGCGTGACGGGAGGCGCGGCAGCGGCCCGGACCATCCGGCTGCCCTCCTAGACAGGAGCTGGTTGTCGTGCTCCAGCTGTCGATCATTGTGCCCGTGGAGGGCTTCCCGCCGCGGCGGGTCGTGATCGGCACATCGGCCCGCGGATCTCGGCCCGCGGATCTGAGCCCCGGTTGCGCGCTCGAGCGCTGATCACGGCCCGAGGCGTTCCGCGGAACGTTCCGGGTGCCGGTGCGGGGGCGGCGGATCGGTCTCGTGGGGTAGCAGGGCGGGACCCGGACGAGTCGGCGACTCCGCTCCCCTGTGTGATCTCGGAATCGGTACCGTGCGCACATGCTCGGCCTTCCCGACGGCACGCGAGCGTGCCTCTTCGATCTCGACGGCGTGCTGACCGACACCGCGAGCGTGCACGCGGCGGCGTGGAAGCAGATGTTCGACGAGTACCTGCGGGCGCATGCCGAGCGGGAGGGCACCCCGTTCCGGCCGTTCGACGTCGCCACCGACTACGCGGCGTACGTCGACGGCAAGCCGCGGTTCGACGGCACCGATTCGTTCCTGCGCTCCCGGGGGATCGAGCTGCCGGCGGGCGGGCCGGCCGACCCCCCGGACGCGGAGACGGTGTACGCGCTGGCCACCCGGAAGAACGCGCTGGTCCAGGAGAAGATCGTCACCGTCGGCGTCGAGGTGTACCCGGGATCCGTGCGCTACCTGCACGCGGTGAAGGACGCCGGGCTCGCCACGGCCGTCGTGTCCTCGTCGGCCAACGCGGAGCAGGTGCTCGAGGTCGCCGGGCTCGCCGAGTTCATCGACCACCGGGTGGACGGGGTCACCGCGAAGGAGCGCGGCCTGGCCGGCAAGCCCGCGCCCGACACGTTCCTCGCCGCGGCCGCCGACCTCGGCGTCGGGAAGGACGAGGCCGTCGTGTTCGAGGACGCCCTCGCGGGCGTCGCGTCCGGCAAGGCGGGCGGCTTCGGTTGCGTCGTCGGGGTGGACCGGCTCGGGCAGGCCGACGCGTTGCGCGCGCACGGCGCGGACGTCGTCGTCACCGACCTCGCCGACCTGCTGGGGGACGCGTCATGAGCGAGTTTGCGAGCGAATCGTCGACACAGCGCCTGGGCGAGGCCTCGGCCGAGCCTCGGGGGACGGCAGCCGGCGGAGCCGGCGGCGTGGGTGAGCACAGCGAGGCCGTGCGATGAGCCCCGACCCGGGCCGCGCCTTCGCCGTGGAGCCGTGGGTGGTGCGGGAGCCACGGTTGGATCTGGACCGGATGGGCCAGGTCGAGTCGGTGTTCGCGCTGTCCAACGGGCACATCGGGCTGCGGGGCAACCTCGACGAGGGGGAGCCGCACGCGATGCCGGGGACGTACCTGAACTCGTTCTACGAGCGGCGGCCGCTGCCGTACGCGGAGGGCGGGTACGGCTACCCGGAGTCCGGGCAGACGATCATCAACGTCACCAACGGCAAGCTGATCCGGCTGCTGGTGGAGGACGAGCCGTTCGACCTGCGCTACGGCCAGCTGCGTCGCCACGAGCGGGTGCTGGACCTGCGGGCCGGCACGCTCACCCGCGAGGTCGAGTGGGCGTCGCCCGCGGGCCGGATGGTGCGGGTGCGCTCCACCCGGCTGGTGTCGCTCACCCAGCGCGCGATCGCCGCGATCGAGTACGAGGTGGAGGTGCTCGACGCGCCCGCCCTGCTCGTGTTGCAGTCCGAGTTGGTGGCCAACGAGCAGCTGCCCTCCCGCGACGAGGCCGACCCGCGCGTCGAGGCCGCCCTCACCGACCCGCTGGTCGCCGAGCAGCACCGCTGCGACGAGGCCGGGGCCACGCTGCTGCACCGCACCCGCCGTTCCGGCCTGCGGGTGGCTGCGGCGATGGACCACGAGGTGCACGGCCCGGAGGGCGTGAAGGTCACCTCGGAGGCCACCGAGGACATCGGCCGCACCACGGTGATCGCCCGGCTCGAACCCGGCCAGACGTTGCGGCTGGTGAAGTACCTGGCCTACGGCTGGTCGTCGCGCCGGTCGCTGCCCGCGCTGCACGACCAGGTCCGGGCGGCGCTCGCGGCGGCGCGCTACACCGCCTGGGAGGGCCTGTGCGGCGAGCAGCGCGCCTACCTGGACGACTTCTGGCAGACCGCGGACGTCGAGATCGACGGTGACGCCGAGCTGCAGCAGGCGGTCCGCCTCGCCGTCTTCCACGTGCTGCAGGCCGGCGCCCGGGCGGAGCGCCGCGCGATCGGGGCGAAGGGCCTCACCGGCGAGGGTTACGACGGGCACACGTTCTGGGACACCGAGACCTTCTGCCTGCCCGTCCTGTCCCACCTCGCCCCGGACGCCGCGGCCGACGCCCTGCGTTGGCGGCAGTCGATCCTCCCCCTCGCCTACGAACGCGCGGAGCAGCTGGGGCTGAAAGGTGCGGCGTTCCCGTGGCGCACCATCCGGGGGCAGGAGTGTTCGGGCTACTGGCCTGCCGGCACCGCGGCGTTCCACATCAACGCCGACATCGCCGACGCCGTGCGCCGGCACGTGGCGGCCACCGGGGACGTGGTGTTCGAACGCGAGGTGGGGCTGGAGCTGCTGGTGGCCACCGCGCGGCTGTGGCGCTCATTGGGGCACCACGACTCGGCGGGGGAGTTCCGGATCGACGGGGTGACCGGTCCGGACGAGTACACGGCCATCGTCGACAACAACGTCTACACCAACGTGATGGCGCAGCAGAACCTGCGGGTCGCCGCCGACACCGCTGCGCGGCACGCGCGGGCGGCGGCGAAGCTCGGGGTGAACGCGGAGGAGATGGCGTCCTGGCGGGACGCCGCGAAGTCGATGCGGATCCCGTTCGACGAGGTCCTGGGGGTGCACCCCCAGGCCGAGGGGTTCACCCACCACCAGGTGTGGGACTTCGAGAACACGCCCCCGGAGAAGTACCCGCTGCTGCTGCACGTGCCGTACTTCGACCTGTACCGCAAGCAGGTGATCAAGCAGGCGGACCTGGTGCTGGCGATGCAGCTGCGGCCGGACGCGTTCTCGCCGGAGCAGATGCGCCGCAACTTCGCCTACTACGAGGCGCTGACGGTGCGCGACTCGTCACTGTCGGCGTGCACGCAGGCGGTGGTGGCGGCGTGGACCGGGCACCTGGATCTCGCCTACGACTACCTGGCCGAGGCCGCGCTGGTGGACCTGGACGACCTGGCGGGCAACTCCGATCACGGGGTGCACATCGCGTCGATGGCCGGCACCTGGACGGCGGTGGTGGCCGGGTTCGGCGGGATGCGGATGGACGACGGCGGGATCGTCTTCGCCCCGCGCCTGCCTCCCGCCCTGTCGCGGATCTCGTTCGGTCTCAAGTGGCAGGGCCGGCTGCTGCGGGTGGAGATCCGGCCCGACGAGGCGGAGTACCGCCTGGTCTCGGGGCCGCCGATGCGGCTGCGCCACCACGGCGAGCCCCTCGCGCTCGCCGACGAGCCGCAGGTGCGGCCGATCCCGGCGCTCGAGCCGGTGGAGCCGGTCGAGCAGCCCTACGGCCGCGGTCCCAAGGCGCGCCACCCGGGTAGCTAGTGCTCCCCGCCGGAGGTTCGCCAAGGGTCTCGGCGGCCCAGCTCCCCGCTGGACGCAGCGGCGAACAGCCCGAGTGCGCCCGGTGCGAGGGCTGCTCGCCGCCACGCCCAGCGAGAAGCTGGATCCACCGATACCCCCGACGAACCTCCGGCGGGAAGCACTAGCACCAGGGCGCCTGCGCGTACCCGGTCGCCGACCGGGTACGTGATCGGGGACGCCGAGCAGGAAGGAGAACGCTCGTGGATCCCGACCGCGCCCGACAGCTGCTGAACGGTGAGCTGGACGCACTCGACGAGCGGCTGCGCGCCGCCGAGGAGAACCGCGCCGAGACCACCGCGGACCCGTACGGGCCGGAGGGTGCTCTCGGCCAGCACCCCGGCGACTACGGCTCCGACGTGAACGCGACGATGGAAGCCCGCATGAGCGTCGAGACGATCACCGAGCAGCGCCGCCGCGTCCTGGACGCGATCGAGCGGCTGGACGAGGGCGGGTACGGGCGGTGCGTCGTGTGCGAACGCGAGATCGACGACGAGCGGCTGGAGGCCCGGCCGGAGGTGCGCACCTGCCGGGAGCACGCGGACACCCCGGTGGTGACCTAGTGCTCCCCGCCGGCCGACGGCCGAGGCGGCGATCCCGGGTTCGCACGTCCCTCGCCCGGGTAGAGGGGGTGCGTGAGCGAGGCACCCGAGGAGTTGGTGCGGGTCGACCCGGCTGAGCCCGGCTTCTCCCGCCGCCGCCGTGGGCGCGGGTGGAGCTTCTACGACTGCGCGGGCGACCCGATCACCGATCCCGCCGAGATCGCCCGCATCAAGTCCCTCGCCATCCCGCCCGCGTGGCAGGAGGTGTGGATCTGCCCCGACCACAGCGGGCACATCCAGGCCGTCGGCATCGACGTCGCGGGTCGGCGCCAGTACCGCTACCACGAGGAATGGCGCCGCCGCCGGGACCGGGAGAAGTACGAGCGGGTGCTCACGCTCGGGCAGGCCCTGCCCGAGGTGCGGGTGGAGCTGGCGCAGCGGCTGCGGGAGAAGGGCCTCGGCCGCGATCGCGTGCTCGCCGCCGGGGTGCGGATGCTCGACGTCGGTGTCTTCCGGCCGGGCGGTGAGGAGTACGCCCCCGGGGACGACGACGAGGACGGCACGTTCGGGCTCGCCACGTTGCGTCGGGAGCACGTGCGGCTGCGCCAGGGCGCGGTGGAGTTCTCCTACCCGGCGAAGGGCGGGGTGCCGCGCACGCTCGTGCTGCGCGACCCGCTGCTGCACGGCATCGTGAACTCGTTGCGCCGCCGCCGTGGCGGAGGGGAGGACCTGCTCGCCTACCGCGTCGGCCGCGGATGGCACGACGTGCGGGCCGAGGACCTCAACGCGGCGGTCAAGGAGCTGATCGGTGATCAGTTCAGCTGCAAGGACCTGCGCACCTGGAACGCCACCGTGCTCGCCGCCGTCACCCTCGCCGCCCGGGTCGCCCAGGACGGGGTGCCCGAGAAGGAACGCGCCCGTACGCGGGTCGTGAACCGCGCGCTCGAGGACGTCGCGGCCCACCTCGGGAACACCCCGGCGATCGCCCGCAGCTCGTACGTGGATCCACGCGTGATCGAGCGCTTCGAGGACGGCCGCACGGTGCTGCGGGCGTTGCGGAGTCTCCAGAACGGTTCGTCCGTGCCGGACCTGACGGAGGACAGCGCCCGCGCCGCGGTGGAGCGGGCGGTCGTCCGGCTCATCGCCTCCGACGCGGCGTGAGGCGCGTCAGTGCACGACCTCGTGCGTCCAGGTCTCCCGGGGCTGGTGGTGCAGCCGCCAGTAGTGCTCCGCGATGTCGTCGGGATCCCACGCCGTGCCCGGCGCGACCGGCCCGGCGACCGTGACGGTGGCGATGTGCAGGCCCGCCTCCCGGTACTGCAGGTCGAGGAGCGCGGCGAGCGTCCGGACGCCCGCCTTGCCCAGCGACAGGCTCACGTAGCCCGGCTTCGGTTCCGGCATCCCGCCGGTGACCAGGAAGGTGCCGCTGCCCCGG
Source organism: Pseudonocardia hierapolitana (assembly GCF_007994075.1). NCBI lineage: Bacteria > Bacillati > Actinomycetota > Actinomycetes > Pseudonocardiales > Pseudonocardiaceae > Pseudonocardia > Pseudonocardia hierapolitana. The sequence goes on from NZ_VIWU01000001.1 coordinate 7,736,688, forward strand.
GCAGCCATCCGGGGGAGCACCTGCGCCGCGGCGGTGAGGGCGCCGACGACGTTGACCGACCACGCGGCGAGCTGGTCCGCCGCGGCGAGCTCACCGGGCGCGTCCGGTCGCACGAGCGCCACGTTGTACACGACGACGTCCGGCACGCCGAACCGCTCCTCCGCGGCGCTGAGCGCGGCGCGCAGCGCATCCTCGTCGGCGACGTCGGCGGCGAGCGCCAGCACGTCCGCACCGGTCGCCCGGATGCTCGCCGCGGCCGCGTCCACGGTCGGTTCCGACCGCGCCACGACCGTCACCGGCATCCCGCCTCGGGCGAACCTGCACGCGACCGACCGGCCGATCCCCGGCCCTGCTCCCAGCACCACTGCACCTGCCATGGCCGCGGACGGTAGGGCCTCACACCGGTGTCAAGGTCAAGGGCGTGCGTAGCCGCACCGTCCACGGGTACGCGACGGGCATGACTGGCAAGTTGGACGGAAAGCGCATCGCGATCCTCGCCACGGACGGTGTGGAGCAGGTGGAGCTCACCGAGCCGCGCGACGCCGTGACCAGGGAGGGCGCCCGCACGGAGATCGTCTCGGTGGCCGAGGGCGAGATCCAGGCGATGAACGGGGACATCACCCCGGCCGAGAAGTTCACCGTCGACAGGACTGCGGCGCAGGCGAAGGCCGCCGACTACGACGCCCTGATCATGCCCGGCGGAACCGTCAACGCCGACCGTCTCCGGATGGATGAGCACGTGCGCGACTTCGTGCGCGACGCGTTCCGGGCGGGCACCCCGGTCGGGGTGATCTGCCACGGCCCGTGGACCCTGGTCGAGGCCGACCTCGTCCGGGGCCGGACGCTCACCTCCTACCCGAGCCTGCGCACGGACATCCGCAACGCCGGCGGCAACGTCGTCGACGAGGAGGTCGTCACCGACAACGGCCTGGTCTCGAGCCGCAACCCCGACGACCTCCCCGCGTTCTGCGCGAAGATCGTGGAGGAGTTCGCGGAGGGCGCGCACCGGGTGCACGACCAGGGCGCGACCGTGTGAGCGCGACCGGGATGGGTGCGACCGGGTGACAGCGCGTCCCGGCGCTGCGTCAACCGTCACTCCATCGGGTAGTCATGCTCCATGACCGAGTGGCGCACCGGCGGCAACGGCACGCAGCAGTTCCCCGGTAGTCGTGCCGACGGGCGTGGAGAAGGCCCGCTCCAGCGTGCTGACCGCAACATGATCGAGCTGCTGCAGGAGCTGCGCGTGGCGCAGACCGGCGTGCAGATCCTGTTCGCGTTCCTGCTGACCCTCTCGTTCACCGAGCGGTTCGGCTCGGTGAACGAGACGCAGCGCTGGACCTACGTGGTCACGCTCCTGCTCTCGGTGGTCACGGCGGGGCTCTTCGTCGCCCCCGCAGCCGTGCACCGCGTCACGTTCCGGCGCGGGGTGAAGCCGGAGACGGTGCAGCTCGGGCACCGGTTGTTCACCCTCGGCCTCGGTGCGCTCGCGCTGACGCTCACCGGCTCCGTACTGCTCGTGCTCGACGTCGCGGTCGGGCTGTCGTTCGCGATCTCTTCCGCGGCGGCGGTCATGGTCGTGCTGTGCCTGCTGTGGTTCGTGCTGCCGATCCCGCTGCTGCGCCGCACGCGGCCGAACCCGGTGCCCCATCCCAACGACTGCGACGGAGGCGCGGGCGACGACGACGGGCCGTCGCCCGACGATCGGGCGACGGCCCGTGAGCCCTCCTCGGCCTGAGGGCCGGCGGTCTCCTACCCGGGCAGGTCGCGCGGCAGGTTCGCCGGACCGCTCTGCGGCTGCTGAGGGCTGCGGCCGACGTCCCCGCGCCAGCCGCCCTCCTCCTGGCCGCGGGACTCGATGAACTCCTTGAACTTCTGCAGGTCGCCCTTCACGCGCTGCTGCACGATGCCCAGCGCGTCGCCCGCCTTCTCGACGAACCCCGAGGGGTCGTGCTCGAGCTGCAGGGTGATCCGCGTCTTCCGGTCGTCGAGGCGGTGGAACGTCACGACACCCGACTGATGGGTGCCCCGATCGGTCCGCCATGCGACGCGCTCGTCGGGGTGCTGCTCGGTGATCTCGGCGTCGAACTCGCGCTCGACACCGGCGATCTTCGTGACCCAGTGCGTGCGCGTCGGTGTGAGCTGCTCGATGCGTTCGACGCCCTCCATGAACTTCGGGAACGACTCGAACTGCGTCCACTGGTTGTAGGCCGTGCTCACGGGCACGGCAACGTCGACGGTCTGCACAACCTCGGTGGTCATGCCCGAGGCGTACCCGACCAGCGCCCGTCTACCCGTCCTCGGTCATGCGCCGCCGCAGCTGGGCCACCGTCTGGGACAGCAGGCGCGACACGTGCATCTGCGAGATCCCGACGCGGTCGGCGATCTGGGTCTGCGTGAGGTTGCCGAAGAAACGCAGCAGCAGGATCATGCGCTCCCGCTCGGGCAGCTCGTCGAGCAGCGGCGCGAGCGTCTCGCGGTACTCGACCTTGTCCAGCTCGGCGTCGACGTCCCCGAGCGTGTCGGTGAGGGGCGTGTCGGCCCCGGCCACCAGCTCGTCGAGAGAGCTGCTGCGGTAGGCCTGCTGGGCGTCGAGGCCCTCCACGACCTCCTCGGCGGGCAGGCCGAGCCGGGCCGCGATCTCGCTGGGCCGTGGGGCGCGGCCGAGCTCCTGCGACAGCGGGCCGATCGCGCCGTTGATCGCGCTCTGCAGGTCCTTGAGACGCCGTGGCACCCGCATCGACCAGGTCCGGTCGCGGAAGTGCCTGCGGATCTCACCGGTGATGGTCGGGACCGCGTAGGAGAGGAAGTCGATCCCGCGGGAGGGCTCGAACCGGTCGACGGCGTTGAGCAGCCCGACCGTGCCTGCCTGCTCGAGGTCGTCGACCGGTTCCCCGCGGCCGGCGAACCGGCGTGCGATGTGCTGCACGACGGGCAGGTATCCGGTGACGAGCTTGGCCCGCAACGCCGGCCGCTCGGGGTGGTCGGGCGGCAACGCCGCGAACTCCTCGAAGAGCGGAGCGAGATGGGCGTAGTCGGAGTCCCGGGACGTGTCGCTCATCGCACGCCCTCGTCGCGCGGGAAGGCCGGGAGGTGCACGCGAAGACCTACCCGCGGCCTGCGGACCGGAAACTCGGCCGCTGGTACGTTCATAAGTCGCCCTGCCGTCGTTCTCCCGCACGCGAAGGTGATCTGCCGGTGTCGAACAGCACGTCCCCCGCGGTGCCGGACGCCCGCATCGCGGGCGATCTCGAGGACGGGATCGAGTACGAGCGCACCTATGTCCACATGTTGTACGAGCGCCTCGACGCGCGCCGCGCCGACACGGCCAAGCGGCTGTCGGACGTGCTGCACGACGAGACGGTGGGCACGCCTCAGGCGCTCACCGAGCGGGACGCCGCGGCCGCCATGTACACCGACCGCCTCGCCGCGTTGCGGGCCGCCGAGCACGGCCTCGCCTTCGGGCGCCTCGACGTCGAGGACGGCGAGCGCCGCTACATCGGCCGGCTGGGCCTGCTCGACGAGGAGAACGAGTACGAGCCGCTCCTGATGGACTGGCGGGCGCCGGCCGCGCGGCCGTTCTACACGGCCACCGCGGCGTCCCCCGAGGGCATCCGCCGCCGGCGGCACCTGCGCACCCGCCGCCGCGACGTCATCGCCGTGGACGACGAGGTGCTGGACCTCGACGACGCCACCGCGGTGTCCCAGTCCAGCGGCCTCACCAGCGAGGCCGCCCTGCTCGCGGCCGTCGACGCCCGCCGTACCGGCCGGATGTCGGACATCGTGGCCACCATCCAGGCCGAGCAGGACGCGATCATCCGCTCGAAGCCGTCCGGGGTGCTGGTCGTGCAGGGCGGCCCGGGTACCGGCAAGACCGCGGTGGCCCTGCACCGGGCCGCCTACCTGCTCTACACCCACCGGGATCGCCTCGCGCGCCGCGGCGTGCTCGTGGTGGGGCCCAACCCGACGTTCCTGTCCTACATCGGGCAGGTGCTGCCCTCCCTCGGCGAGACCAGCGTGGTGCTCGGCACGGTGGGGCAGCTGCACCCCGGCCTGGACGCGCGGCGCGCCGAGCCGGCCGTCACCGCGGCGGTGAAGGGCCGGGTGGAGATGGCTGCGATCGTCGCGGCCGCCGTCCGCGACCGCCAGCAGGTGCCCCGGCGGCCGGTCGAGCTCGTGGTGGAGCAGCAGCCGGTACGGCTCGACCGGGACGTCGCACACGCCGCGCGGACCAGGGCGCGCCGCTCCCGCAAGCCGCACAACGAGGCCAGGCGCATCTTCCGGAAGGAGGCCCTGCGCCTGTTGGCCGAGCAGGTGGCGCGCACCTTGACGAGCCCGGGACGGCGCGACCTGCTCGACGCGGGCGACCTGGCCGACATCCGCGACGAGCTCGCCGAGAGCGTCGCGCTCTCCCGCGAGCTGGACGCCCTCTGGCCGACCCTGTCGGCCGAGCAGCTGCTCACCGACCTGTTCGCCGACCGCAAGCGGCTGAACACGGTCGCCCGCCGGCTGCCGGCCGCCGACCGTGAGCTGCTCTACCGTCCCGCGCCCGCCGACGACGTGCCGGCCGACCTGCGCTGGACCCCGGCCGACGTCCCGCTGCTCGACGAGGCCGCCGAGCTGCTCGGCGACGACGGTTCGGAGGCCGCCGCCCGCGAGGCCGCCGCGCTGCGCGAGGAGGTGCTCTACGCGCAGGGCGTGCTCGACGTCCTCGACCTGGAGGAGGACCTCGACCCCGAGCTGCTGCGCGCCACGGACGTCGTCGACGCCGACCGGCTCGCGGAACGGATGCAGGTGCGCCGGTACGACTCCACCGCCGACCGCGCCGCCGCGGACCGCGAGTGGACCTACGGCCACGTGATCGTCGACGAGGCGCAGGAGCTCTCGCCGATGGCGTGGCGACTGGTGATGCGGCGCTGTCCGAGCCGGTCGATGACGATCGTGGGCGACATCGCGCAGACCGGTGACCTCGCCGGCGCACGCTCCTGGGACGAGGTGCTCGCGCCGTTCGTCGAGCGCCGGTGGCGCCTGGAACAGCTCACGGTGAACTACCGGACCCCGGCCGAGATCGCCGACGTCGCCGACGACGTGCTCGCCTCGATCGAGCCGAACCTCGCCCCGCCGCGCTCGGTCCGCAGCACCGGCGTGCCCCCGCGCGCCGTGCCCGCTCAGCAGGGCCGGCTGGAGGACACCGTCGCGAAGGTCCTCGCCGAGGAGGCCGGTGCGGTCGGCGACGGACGCACGGCCGTGCTCGTGCCCGCGGGCCTGCTGGACGGGCTGCGGACACGGCTGCTCGGCGGCGGCGACCAGGACGGCCAGGACGGCCAGGACCCCACGGAGGTGGACCTCACCGCTCCCGTGGTGGTGCTGCCGGTCTCGGCCGCCAAGGGTCTCGAGTTCGACGCCGTGATCGTGGTGGAGCCCGCCGAGCTGCTCGCCGAGTCACCGCGCGGGGGTGGCGACCTCTACGTCGCCCTCACCCGCGCCACGCAGCGGCTCGCGGTGGTGCACGCCGAACCGCTCCCGGCGATGCTGCGCAAGCTGCGCGACGGTGCCTGAGGCTCTGCCGCCGCCGGCCGCGGCCCTGCTGTCCGGGGTGCGCGTGCGCTGCATGGCCCTGCCCGAGGTGACCGAGGGCCTCACCCACGGAGCACCCACCTGGTTCGTGCGCGGGCGGCGGTCGTTCGTGAAGTTCGTCGATCCGGACGACCACCCCCAGCTCGACCTGCCGGAGGTGGCGATCTGGGCGGCGGCGCCGCCCGGGGCGCGGCAGGAGCTGACCGCTGCCGCGCCGGACCGCTTCTTCGAGCCCCGTTTCGGCGGCCGCGACTGGGTGGGGATGCGGCTCGACGCCGGGCCCGGTGGGCCGGACTGGGACGAGATCGGCGAGGTGATCGCCGACGCCTACCGGCAGGTCGCACCGAGGAAGCTCGTCGCCCGGCTCGACCACACCCCGGGCAGCTGAGTGGTGTGAGCCTCAGCTGCCCGGGGCGGGAACGGCTCCGAGCTGGATCATCAGGCCGAGCCGATCCGCCACCGTCCAGCGTTCCACCACGCGGCCGGCGCGGAGTCGCATCACCGTCTGTTCCAGGCTGCAACCGCAGCGTCGAGCGCCGCTCGGTTCTGCTCCGCCGACACAGTCGTCTCGCCCCCTTCGGCCGACAAACCGCTGGGATGAGGGCCGCCGACCGTACTCCCTGCGGCAAGGTGCTCGACCCGGCGCGAGGCCGATGGCCTACATCGGCGTCACGTACGCCCCGGAGATGCCGCCGTCCACGAGGAAGGTGGAGGCGGTGATGAAGCTGGCGTCGTCGCTGGCGAGGAACGCCACCGTGGACGCGATCTCCTCGGCGCGGGCGAAGCGGCCCATCGGGATGTGCACCAGGCGGCGCTGGGCGCGCTCGGGGTCGGCGGCGAAGAGCTCCTGCAGCAGCGGGGTGTCGACCGGCCCGGGGCACAGGGCGTTGACCCGGATGCCCTCGCGGGCGAACTGCACGCCCAGCTCCCGGGTCATCGCGAGCACCCCGCCCTTGGAGGCGGTGTAGGAGATCTGGGAGGTCGCGGCGCCCATCACCGCCACGAACGACGCGGTGTTGACGATCGCGCCGCGCCCCTGGCGCTGCATGTGCGGGATCACCGCCTTGCAGCACAGGAACACCGAGGTGAGGTTGACCTCCTGGACCCGCCGCCAGGCGTCGAGGCCGGTCTCGAGGATGGAGTCGTCCTCGGGCGGGGAGATTCCGGCGTTGTTGAACGCGACGTCCACGCTGCCGTAGGTGTCGACGGCCGCGGTGAAGAGTTCCTCGACCTGCGTCTCCGACGTGACGTCCGTCTGCACGAAGAGCCCGCCCACCTCGTCGGCGGCGGCCTTGCCGGGGCCGGGGTCGATGTCGGCGACCACCACGCGCGCCCCCTCGGAGGCGAGCCGGCGCACCGTGGCGAGCCCGATGCCGCTGCCGCCACCCGTCACGACCGCCGTGCGGCCGGAGAACCGTTCCGTCATGGGGGCGAGCCTAGAACGCGCCGTTCCGGGCCCTTCCCGGTGGATCTCGACTGCGGTCTACCGGTGCCCGCTCGCAGGCGCGACGCGTGCGGAGCCCGTCAACGGAGTGGTGTCCTCGTACCTGATCTCGTAGACGCGCTCGGTGAACCTCCAGCCGTCACCGGTGCGCCGGGTAGCGGTCGTGGTAGATGGCGAAGTTGAGCCCCTGCCTGCCATCGCGGGCTCGCCCGACCTCCGACATGTGCGCGCGGCCGGTCGCGGTGTCGCCGTCGAGCCGGATGATGCCCGGGTGCGTGTTCTGCACCAGGAACTCCACGTGGGCCCGCACCTGCCCGCCCCAGGCCCGGATCTCGTCCGGGCCGGTGAGCTCGACCGGGATGTCGGGCATCCGCAGCACGCCGTCCGGCGTGAACAGCGACGCGATGCGGTCGTAGTCGCGCATCATCACCGCATCGCTGAACTCGCCGCGCAGCGCCTCGATCTCGACCCGGTCCGCGATCGTGCGAACGTCGTCCATCCGTTGCCTCCTTGCCGCCGGTGTTCCTCCGCAGTACGACGACGTGGACCGTCCGGGTGTGAGGCGCCGGGTGGCCTCACAGTTCGGCGTGCCGTGTCGTCGAAGTGGTGAGGGCAGACGTGCGACCGAGGGAGCCGCCGGCACCATGAGCGAACCAGGCCTGAGCGCGATCATGAGCGAGCGTCGCCAGCTGATCAACCTCGCGTACCGGCTGCTGGGTTCGCTCGCCGAGGCCGAGGACGCCGTCCAGGAGACCTACACCCGCTGGTACGCCCTGTCCGCGCAGCAGCGGGCGGCCATCGCGGCACCGGGTGCGTGGCTGACGACGGTCGCCGGCCGCATCTGCCTCGACCTGCTCGGCTCGGCGCGCGCCCGGCGAGAGCGCTACGTGGGTGAATGGATCCCCGAGCCGCTGCCCGAACCGACGGAGTGGGGCACCGGGCGGCCGGGTGCCACCGCCGACCCCGCCGACCGGGTCACCCTCGACGAGTCGGTCAACATGGCGTTCCTCGTCGTGCTCGAGTCGATGACCCCCGCCGAACGCGTGGCGTTCATCCTCCACGACGTCTTCCGCTACCCCTTCGCCGACGTCGCCGAGATCGTCGGCCGGACGCCTGCGGCATGCCGGAAGCTGGCATCCTCGGCCCGCCGCCGCATTCGCGCGGCACGGGCTCCCGCGAGCCCGGCGGCCGAGCAGGCTCGCGTCGTCAGGGACTTCAAGCGGGCGTGGGAGGCCAAGGACATCCGCGCCCTCATCGGCCTCCTCGACCCGGACGCCACCGCGATCGCCGACGGTGGCGGCCTCGCCAGCGCCGAGCTCCGCCCGCTCGAAGGCGGCGAGCGGGTCGCGCGCGCCTGCGTCGAGATCGCCGCCCGACTGTCCGACATGACGCTCGTGGAGAGCACGGTCAACGGCCAGCCCGGTCTGGTCGGCCGGCTGAACGGCGTCACCGTCACGGTGTACGCCTTCGCCGTGGCGGACGGGCGGATCACGCACATCTGGGCGATACGCAACCCCGAGAAGCTGCGCCCCTGGACGGCGGGCGCCTGACGTACCGTCAGCGCCGCGCCGTTGCGGCCGCGGTGACCAGCGCCGCCATGAGCCGGACGTCGGTGGCGTCCTCCTCGGGGTGCCACTGGACGCCGACCACGAACGGGGAGCCTGCGAGCTCGACCGCTTCCACGAGACCGTCGGCGGCCCGGCCGGTCACGACGAGCCCGTCCGCCAGGCGGTCGAGGGCCTGGTGGTGGTGACAGCGCACGCTCGCCGCCCGGCCGAGGGCAGCGCCCACCCGGCTGCCGGCCTCCAGCGTGACCTCGGTCGTGCCGAAGACGCCGGGGGAGGGGTTGTGCCCGGGGTGGCCGACGACGTCGGGCACGTGCTGCACGAGCGTGCCGCCGAGCCCGACGTTGAGGACCTGCGCGCCCCGGCACACGCCGAGCACCGGGATCCCGCGATCGAGGGCTCGGCGCAGCACCGCGAGCTCGGCCGCGTCGCGCTCCGGGCGCGGCTGCCCGGTGCGGGGGTGCGGGGATGCGCCGTAGCGGTCGGGTCCGACGTCCGGACCTCCCGCGAGCACGACGGCGTCGAGGCGGTCCACCGCGGCCGCCGACTCCGGAACCGGCGGGAGCAGCACCGGCACCCCGCCCGCCGCGATCACGACGTCCGGGTAGGTGCGGGGCAGCAGCACGGCCTCGTGGTCCCAGACGCCGTAGCTCGCGCGCTCCCCGTACGCGGTGACCCCGATGACGGGGCGCGGCCCGGCGGCCGGATCGGGGCTGTGGGGATCAGAGCCGTTCGAAGCCACGCCTGCGCTCCCAGTCGGTGACCGCGACGTCGAAGGCCGCCAGCTCCACGCGTGCGGCGTTCGTGTAGTGCTCCACCACCTCGGTGCCGAACGCGGCCTCGGCCACCTTGGAACCGGCGAAGAGCTCCGCCGCATCGCGCAGCGTCGTCGGCACGCGGGAGCCCCCGGACTGGTAGGCGTTGCCGGCGTACGGCGGGGAGAGCGGCAGCGCGTTCTCGATGCCGTGCAGGCCGGCCGCGATCAGCGCCGCCACCGCCAGGTAGGGGTTGACGTCCCCGCCGGGCACGCGGTTCTCCACCCGCAGCGACGGGCCGTGCCCGACCACCCGCAACGCGCACGTGCGGTTGTCCAGACCCCACTCGACGGCGGTGGGGGCGAAGCTGCCCTCGGCGTAGCGCTTGTAGGAGTTGATGTTCGGCGCGAAGAGGTAGGTCAGCTCGCGCAGGCACGCCTGCTGGCCGGCGAGGAAGTGCGAGAACAGCTTCGAGAAGCCGTGCTCGCCGTCGCCTGCGGACACCGGGCCGTCCTCGCCCCGCAGGGAGATGTGGATGTGGCAGGAGTTGCCCTCGCGCTGGTCGTACTTGGCCATGAAGGTCAACGCCATGCCGGACTGGTCGGCGATCTCCTTGGCGCCCGTCTTGTAGATCGAGTGGTTGTCGCAGGTGGTGAGCGCGTCGGCGTAGCGGAACGCGATCTCGTGCTGGCCGAGGTTGCACTCGCCCTTGGCCGACTCCACGACCATGCCCGCACCGGCCATCCCGTTGCGGATGCGCCGCAGCAGCGGCTCCACCCGGGAGGTGCCGAGCATCGAGTAGTCGACGTTGTAGAGGTTCGCCGGTTCGAGGCCGTGGTAGGCCTTGCGCCACGCCGTGTCGAACGAGTCGGCGAACAGCATGAACTCCAGCTCGGTGCCCACGTCGGCGGCGAGCCCGTGTGCCGCGAGCCGGTCCAGCTGCGCGCGCAGGATCTGCCGCGGGGACGCGACGACGGGCGCGCCGTCGCTCCACTGCACGTCGCACAGCACGAGCGCGGTGGCCTCGTGCCAGGGCACAAGGCGGAGCGTGGGCATGTCCGGCACCAGCACGAAGTCGCCGTAGCCGCGTTCCCAGCTCGACATGGCGTAGCCGTCGACGGTGTTCATCTCCACGTCGACCGCGAGCAGGTAGTTGCACGCCTCCGCGGCGTGCGGCACCACCTCGTCGAGGAAGTACTGCGCGGCGCAGCGCTTGCCCTGCAGGCGGCCCTGCATGTCGGTGAACGCGAGGAGGACGGTGTCGATCGCGCCGTCGTCGACGGACGTGCGCAGCTCCTCGAGGGTGAGCATGCCGGGGCGAGCCATGGATGTCCTTCCGGGGGCGATCACGACGAACGGCACTCCCGCTCCGGCTGCACCGGCGGGAGTGCCGTTCGTCCATTCTTACGCTTACTTCGCTGGTGTCTCGGGCTCGGGCTCCGGGTCGGTTCCGGCGGTGGCCTTGCCGTTGGCCGATGAGCCGGACTTGGACCGGCTCCGGGTACCCGTGCCGCTCCGTCCGGTCCGGCCGTTGGCGGCGACCTCGGCCCGCAGCTCCGCGAGAAGCTCGGCCTTGAGCTCGGCCTTCAGCTCCTCCTTGAGCTCGGCCCTGACCTCGGGGCTGATCTCGGCCCTGGCCGGCTCGGCCGCGTCGGCCGTGCCGTCGGTCACGGGCTCCGGCTCCGGCTCCGCGTCGGCCACGACGACCGCGGGGGCAGCCGGACCGGTGGCCGCCGCGGGCTCGGTCTCGGCCCGGGTGCCCACCTCGCCCTCATCGGCGATCTGAGCGTCGGCGGCCTCGGTGTCGACTGCCTTGTCGTCGACTGCCTTGTCGTCGACTGCCTTGTCGTCGACTGCCTTGTCGTCGACTGCCTTGTCGTCGACTGCCTTGTCGTCGACTGCCTTGTCGTCGACTGCCTTGTCGTCGACTGCCTTGTCGTCGACTGCCTTGTCGTCGACTGCCTTGTCGTCGACTGCCTTGTCGTCGACTGCCTTGTCGTCGACTGCCTTGTCGTCCGCGGCCTCGGTGTTGGCGGCCTCGGTGTTGGCGGCCTCGGTGTTGGCGGCCTCGGTGTTGGCGGCCTCGGTCTCGGCGGCCTCGGTCTCGGCGGCCTCGGTGTCGGCCACGGCCGCGGGTGCCGCTTCGCCGGGGTCGGCCTTGTCGTCGGCCTGGCCACCGGCCGGGTCATCGGCCTTGTCGTCGTCGGCCTTCTTCTCGGCCTCGTCCGCGGCGGCCGTGTCGGTGGCCGGGCCCCCGGGGTTGTCGTTCCCGGCGTCGTCCCCCGGACCGTCACCGGACTTGCCGGCGGCTTCCCCGGTCTCGGCGCTCCCCGCCTTGCCATCGGCCTCGTCGTCGGCCGCGTCGGAGCTGCCGGCCTCCGTCGCCGTGACCTTCTCGGTGTCGTCCGGGGCGTCCTTGTCGGTGTCCTTGGTGGTGTCCTTGGTGGTGTCCTTGTCGGCGTCCACCTCGACCTTCTCGGCAACCGCCACCGCCGTGGTGGTGCCGGCCGCACCGGCGGCCGCCGTCGCGGCACCGGGGCCGGTCGTGCGGTGCGCCTCGACGTCGAGCTGCTTCTCGATGTTCATCAGCTCCTCTTCGGTGCCGGCTTCGCGGACCGGACCGGTGAACCAGTTGCGGGCCGAGAGCAGGTACCAGCCGCCGAAGAGGACCAGCGCGCCGAACACGGTGATCGGGGCGTAGTTCACCGACTCCCAGGCGAACTCCTCCGCGCCGGGAATGCCGTTGGGCGAGATCGGCATCAGGAACAGCACGCACACCAGCGCGATCCAGACGACCGCGATGGGGGAGATCCACTTGTAGTGGTTGCCGAGGCTCCAGGCGCCGTGCTCGAACGAGTCGCCCGCCTTGATGCGCAGGATGATCGGCAGCGCGAACGCGATGTAGAGGCCGATCACCGCGATCGAGGTGCCGACCGCGTAACCGACCACGCCGTTGGCGAGCGTGGGGATCATCAGGGCCCAGGAGAGCACCGAGATCGCGGTGACGGCGTTGACCGGCACGCGGTTGGCCGCGACCTTGCGCCACAGGGTGGAGAAGGGCACGGCCCGGTCGCGGGAGAACGCGAACATCATCCGGGACGCCGACGTCACCGACGCGGTGCCGCAGAACATCTGCGCGACCACGGCGATGAGCAGCAGGAACTCCGCCCAGGCCTCGCCGAGGGACTCGGTCCAGATGTAGACCACGGCGTTGCCGGCGGCGTCGAGGGTGCCCTCCACGTCCGGCACCGCGAACGTCACCGCGACCAGCAGGATGAAGCCGAAGACCACCGAGGCGACGACGGCCATCACCATGCCCAGTGCCGCTGACCGCGACGCCTGCCGCGTCTCCTCGCTCATGTGCGCCGAGGCGTCGTAGCCGGTGATCGTGTACTGCGACATCAGCAGCCCGAGGCCGAAGACGAACCAGACGGCCGAGTCGGAGAAGCCGGAGTTGTTGATCACCTCGCCGAACACGAAGCCGGCGGACTGGTGGGTGTCCGGAACCAGGATCAGGATGCCGACGATCACGACGACGCCGGCCATGTGCCACCACGCCGAGATCGTGTTGAGCCGGGCGAGGAGGTTGACGTTGAGCAGGTTCAGCCCGAGCTGCAGAGCGACGATCACCGTGAACGCGATGAAGATCGCGCCGGTGTCGGTGCCGACGAGACTCGGGAACCACAGGTTGAGCAGAGCCGTTGTGAAGATCGCGGAGCCGTACTGGATGGCTGCGGTGACCGCGATCTGTCCGACGAGGTTGAACCAGCCGGTGAACCACCCCCACGCCGGCCCGCCGAGCTTGGAGGCCCAGAAGTACAGCGCGCCCGCGGTGGGCATCGCGGAGGCGATCTCACCCATCGCCATGGCGACGAGCACGCAGAACACACCGACGAGCAGCCAGCCCCACGTGATGGCGACCGGGCCACCGTTGTTGAAGGCGATGTAGTACGAGGTCAGACAGCCGGCGAGGATCGAGATGATGGTGAACGAGATGGCGAAGTTGGAGAACCCGCCCATCTCTCTGTACAGCACTTGGGCGTAGCCGAGGCGATGCAGGATCGCTTCGTCGTCGGTGCGCTGGGCACCCTCGGTGGCGGCCACGGGGGCTCCTCGGTGGTTCGGGGGGTGGATCGTGGGTTATTCGGGTTGGGAGGCCGCCTCGAGCAGCTGCTCGAGGTCGGGCCCGTCGAACGCCGCGACGGCGCGGTCGTACTTCTCCATGCCCCAGGACCAGAAGTCGAAGTCCAGAGGGCTGGAGCCGTGCTGGATGGCCGCCCAGAGTGTCCAGCCGTACTGCGACATCAGGGCGAACAGGCGCGCCCGTGCGACCTGTCGCGGGCGGGGGCGCCCGTAGTAGGCCGTGACGAGCTCGTCGAGCAGGGGGAGCGGCAGCGTCGCCTCGCTCCAGATGTTGCCGAGCTCGAAACACGGGTCGTTGTTGCCCGAGTACTCGTAGTCGATGATCCGCACGCGCTCGCCGTCGTCGAGCAGGTTCTCGGCGAGCAGGTCGTTGTTGCAGGGCACCGTGTCGGTGCGGGGCCCCAGCGCCTCGCGGATCCGGGCGACCATCGGCGCGAACTCGTCGTAGCGCTCCGGGAGGCGGAATCCGTGCTCGGCGACGATCCGCCGGTACCGGGCCTGCACCTCGAACATGTCGAAGTCGTTGACGAATCGCGGTCCGGCGTGCAGCTGCCGGCACGCGGCCGCCACGCGCTGCAGGACATCCGGGCGGTGCAGGTCGGCGTCGCTCAGCGCCCTGCCGCACAGGAAGCCGACGGCGAGACCCTCGCCGGGCCGGTAGTGCAGCACCGGGGCGCCCACCCCGGCCTCGGCCGCCGCCACCGAGTTGGCGTGCTCGACATCACGATCGATGCCCAGCAGGCTCTTCCCGCCGGCGGGGATGCGCACCACACACGTGCCGTCGGCGTTGGTGACCTTGAGGTTGCGATTGGTGAGCCCACCAGGGAGATCGACGACGGTGCGCGGGTGTCGCGCGGTGCACGGAATCGTGTCGAGCAGCGCGTCGAGGTCCGGATCGAGCACGGTCGTGGTCAACTCCACTGGGGGATGGTAGAAGTCGCGTCAAATACGGTCTAGACCGTAAGGTGCGGGTCATGCCAGATGTGTTGCCCACCCGTGCCCGCATCGTGATCATCGGTGGAGGGGTGGGCGGCGCCAGTGTGGCCTACCACCTCGCGGAGCGTGGCGAGCGGGATGTCCTGTTGCTCGAGCGCTCCGAGCTGACCAGTGGATCGACGTTCCACTCGGCGGGTCTCGTCGGGCAGCTGCGCTCGGATCCCGCTCTGACCAGGATGAACGTGTACTCCGCCGAGCTGTACCGCAAGCTCGAGGCAGGCGGTGGCGAGCACGCTCCGGGGTGGGTCGAGTCGGGGTCGTTGCGGCTCGCGTCCTCGCCCGAGCGCCTCGAGGAGATCCGCCGTCAGGCGGGGTGGGCGGCCCGGTCCGGGCTGCCCCTGGAGTTGATCTCCGCCGAGGAGGCGCGGGAGCTGTTTCCGCTGATGAGCACGGATGGCGTGCTCGGCGCGGCGTACACGCCGACGGACGGGCACGTGGACCCGTCGCGGCTGTGCTACGCCCTCGCGGCCCTGGCCAGGGCGAACGGGGTCACGATCGCACAACGAACCCGTGTCGTCGGGATCAACATCGCAAAAGGCCAGGTCAGCGGCGTACGAACGGATCAGGGCGACGTCGAGTGCGAGATCGTCGTCGACTGCGGAGGGATGTTCGCGGCCGAGATCGGCCGGCTCGCGGGGGTCCGGATCCCGGTGGTGCCGATGTCGCACCAGTACGTCGTCACGGCGCCGCTACCGGTGGGATCCATGCCGGCCGACCGGCCGCTGCCCTCGCTGCGCGACCCCGACCTGCTCGTCTACTACCGCCAGGAGGTGGACGGCCTCGTCATGGGCGGCTACGAGCGGCAGTCGGCTCCGTGGACGGCCAGTGCGCGTTCCTACGATGCCGTGCCGGCGGACTTCAACGGCAAGCTGCTGTCGCCGGACTGGGACCGGTTCTCCGAGATCATCGAGAACGCGCAGGTCCGGGTCCCCGTGCTGGCCGACACCGGGATCACGACGATGATCAACGGGCCGGAGGCGTTCACGCCGGACAACGAGTTCTGCCTGGGGGAGACCGACGTCGCGGGCTTCTTCGTCGCCGCGGGGTTCTGCGCGCACGGCATCGCGGGCGCCGGCGGGATCGGGCGGGTGATGGCCGACTGGGTCCTCGACGGCGACCCGGGCATGGACCTGTGGCACATGGACGTGCGCCGCTTCGGCCGTCACTACCGCTCGCCCGGCTACACCCTCGTGCGGACGGTCGAGAACTACGAGAGCTACTACGACATCCGCTACCCGGCGGCGGAACGCTCGGCGGGTCGCCCGCTGCGCACGTCACCCGCCTACTCGTGGCACGCCGCGCACGGAGCCGTGTTCGGCGAGAAGGCCGGGTGGGAGCGGGTGAACCACTATTCGGACGCGGGATCCGAGCAGCTGCGTCCGCGGGGATGGGCGGGCCGGCACTGGTCGCCCTGCGTGGAGCCCGAGCACCGGGCCGTGCGCGAGGCGGCGGGGCTGTTCGACGAGAGCTCGTTCGCCAAGATCTCGATCAGCGGTACGGACGCGGCCGCGTTCTGCGCGCACGTCTTCGCCGGGCGGGTGGACCGGGCGCCGGGGGCCGTGGTCTACACCCAGGCGCTGAACGACCGGGGCGGCATCGAGATGGACGTCACGCTCACCCGGCTCGCCGAGGACGAGTTCCTCGTGGTGACCGGCACCGCCTTCGGCACGCACGACCTCGGCTGGCTGCGCCGACAGGCGAGGTTGACCGGCGCGTCGGTGCGGCTCGCCGACGTCACGGGCGCCGAGGCGTGCTTCGGGCTGTGGGGCCCGCAGGCGCGGGAGCTGCTCGCCCCGCTCACCCCCGCGTCGCTCGGAAGTGCCGACTTCCCGTTCGGCACCATGCAGGAGACGACCGTGGGCGACATCCCCGTGCGCGCCGTGCGCGTGACGTTCGTGGGCGAGCTGGGGTGGGAGCTGTACTGCTCCACCGAGTTCGGCGCCGCCCTGTGGCGCACGCTCGCCGACACCGGGGCCCGGCCGTGCGGCTACCGGGCGATCGAGAGCCTGCGGCTGGAGAAGGGCTACCGGGTGTGGGGGGCCGACATCACCCCCGAGACGACGCCCGACGAGGCCGGGCTCGCCTTCGCCGTGCGCAAGGAGGGGGAGTTCGTCGGGCGTGCGGCCCTCCTCGCGGCCCGCGAGCGAGGGCTCGCCCGCACCCTGCGCTGCCTCGTGCTCGACGACCCGCGCGCCGTGGCGCTCGGCGGGGAACCGGTGCGCCTGGGCGGCGAGGTGGTGGGGCAGGTGACCTCCGGGGGCTACGGCTACACGGTGGCCCGGTCCATCGCCTACGCCTACCTGCCGGCAGGGACCGCCGAGGGAACCGAGCTGTCGGTGCAGGTGGACGGCACGTGGGAACGCGCGGCGGTGGCCCCGAGCCCGCTCTACGACCCGAGGGGCGAGCGCATCCGCGCGTGATCGCCGATCTTCACCCGGGTGTACTAATTGTAGAAGAAGTCGGCACCAGGCGTAACGATGGGCGGCGTCGGGACGAATCCCACTGCGCTGTTCACGTGAGCGTGCTGGTACGAGGTCGTCGCCCACGGTGACATCGGCGTCGCCGTGCGGCTCCCCCCGAACGTCCTTCGGCCTGCGCGTTCCGCTCCCCGTCAGCTCAGCCGTGGAGGATGCGGATGCGTCGCTCGGTCTGCAGATCTGTCGTCAACCTGATCCCGCACGGATACGGCCTGGCCGAGGCGGACTGGCAGCGCCGCCACCGGCTGCTGCTGGTCGTGCTGGCCGTGCACGTGCCCGGCCTCGCCGCCTTCGGCCTGTTCCTGCGCCGGCCGCCCGACGCCGTCCTGATCGCGGTCGCGGTCCCCGCCGCGTGCCTGCTCGTCGGCTGGCTGCTGCGGCGGCACCGGCGGGTGGCATCGGTCGCGGTCACCGCCGGGCTCGTCTGGAGTTCGGCGGCGCTGGTCGGCCTGACCGACGGCACCATCGAGGCCCACTTCCACTTCTTCGTGATCATCGGCTTCATCGCCCTGTACCAGGACTGGGTCCCGTTCCTCACCAACGTGCTCTTCACCGTGGTGAGCCACGGCGTCGGATCGGCCTGGCAGCAGTCGCTGATCTTCAACCACGAGCCGGCTCAGGCGAACCCGTGGCTGTGGTCGTTGATCCACGGCGTCGCGGTGCTCGTCGCCTGTCTGGGAATGGCGCTGTTCTGGCGGGTCACCGAGGACTCGCAGCAGGAGAAGGACGCACTGGCGCAGCGGCTGGCCGATGCCGAGATCAACCGGCGGCAGTTCGCCTCCGACCTGCTGGTGAACCTGGCCCGGCGCAACCAGAGCATGCTCTACCGGCAGCTCGAGATCATCAACCAGCTCGAGACGGCGGAGCAGGACCCGGACGCGCTCGCCGAGCTGTTCAAGCTCGACCACCTCGCCACCCGGGTGCAGCGCAACGCCGAGAGCCTGCTCGTCCTCGCCGGCGAGGAGCCGGCGCGGATCTGGCGCGAGCCGGTCGCGCTGCGCGACGTCGTGCGTGCCGCCATCGCCGAGACCGAGGACTTCGAGCGCGTGTCGGTGCTCATCGACGACCGCCTCGCCATCGCCGGCCACAGCGTCACCGACCTCACCCATCTGATCGCGGAGCTCACCGAGAACGCTGTGCGGTTCTCCCCTCCGGACACCCTCGTGCGGATCCGCATGCGCCCCGACCGGGAACACCCCGGCGGCGAGCTGCTCGTGATCGAGGACTGGGGCGTCGGGATGCCCGCCGAGGACCTCGCGGCGGCCAACGCGATCCTGGCGAAGGCCGTCGAGGTCGACCTCTCGGTGGCCCAGCGCCTGGGGTTCCACGTCGTCGCCCGGCTCAGCGCGCGGCACGGCATCCGGGTCACGCTCTCCCCGACCCCCGCGTCGGGCACCACCGCGGTGGTCGCCCTGCCCGTCGAACTGTTCGAGGGCGATGCCGACCCGTTCGGTCTCGGGCGCGAGCCCGTCGCGATCGCCGGGGGAACCGTGCCCTCGACCATCGGCACCGCCGTGCTGGCACGTCCCCAGCGCGGCGGGGGTGCACACCGGCTCCGCTTCGACGGTGACGACACCCGGCCGGGCCGGTGGGGACCGCACGAGGCCGCACCCGAACCGGCGGTGCCGGCCCAGCGCTCCGAACCGGCGTGGTTCGGCGACGACGCCGGGCAGTACATCGGCCTGCGCCGCCGGGTGCCGCAGACCCACATCGTGCCGGAACTGCGGTCGGTCGGATCCGCCGGCGCCGAGCGTCCCGCGCTCCCGCCCGCCCACGTGACGGGCGCCGCGCAGGCGCTCTCGCGCTTCCACGCCGGGCGGCGCGCCGCCGTCGAACAGGGTGAGGAGGCACCGCCGGAAGGCGCGGGCACCGCGTGGTTCGAGCCCGCGCCGTCCGCTCCCGCGCCCTCCGACGCGAGACCCGAACCGGGGACGGGGCGGTGAGCGGGCCGGAGCCGCCCCGGCACCGAGCAGAGGGGGCGGCCCCGCGCCGGCTCGTCCCCGTCTACGCCCTCACCGGTGGGCGTACCCGGTCGGGCGGACGCGACCTGCCGATGGAGTCGCTCGTGACCGCCACGGACCACGCGAGATGGGCCAACGACCTGCAGAACGAGTACCGCACGATCATCGAGCTGGCCCGCACGCCGGTGTCGCTCGTGGAGATCGGTGCGGCGCTCACCGTGCCCGTGACGGTCGCACGCGTGCTCGTGAGCGACCTCGTCGAGGGCGGCTATCTCGACGTGCACGCCCCGCCACCCGCATTCGCGGGCGGACGACCGAGCGCCGCGGTGCTCACCCGCCTCCTGGACGGCCTGCGTGCCCGCTGACCATCGGCCGGACCGGCCAGGGCTGATCCCGCTGAAGATCGTGATCGCGGGCGGGTTCGGGGTCGGGAAGACGACGCTCGTGCGCTCGGTGTCCGAGATCGCACCGCTGTCCACCGAGGAGGCCCTCACCGTGGCGTCCGTGGGCGTCGACGACCTCGGGGCGGTGCCGGACAAGACCACCACGACGGTGGCGCTGGACTTCGGCCGGATCAGCATCGGCGACTCGCTGATGCTCTACCTGTTCGGCACGCCGGGGCAGGACCGCTTCTGGTTCATGTGGGACGAGCTCGTGCGGGGCGCTGTCGGCGGCATCGTGCTGGTCGACCTGCGCCGGATCCAGGACTCCTTCGCCGCCGTGGACTTCTTCGAGGGCCGCGACGTCCCGTTCGTCGTGGCGGTGAACACGTTCCCGGGCTCCGACCGGTTCGGCCCCGCGGCCGTGCACGACGCGCTGCGGCTACGGACCGACGTGCCGGTCGTGCGGATGGACGCGCGGGAGCCCAGCTCGTGCCTCGCGACGATCGTCCGGCTCGTCGAGCACGCGCTCGACCGCTCCAACGTGGTGCGGTTCCCGCGCCCAGTGCCGTTCAGCAATTGAGTGCCGTTCAGCCGGCGAGGGCCTCGAGCACCTGCTCGCCGTAGCGGGCGAGCTTGGTCTCGCCGACGCCGCTGACCGTGCCCAGCTCGGCGAGCGACGTGGGGCGCCGGGACGCGATCTCGCGGAGCGTGGCGTCGTGGAAGATCACGTAGGCCGGCACGCCCTGCTCCTTCGCGGCGGCACCGCGCCAGGCGCGCAGGCGCTCGAAGAGCGGGGCCGCCTCGGGGGCGAGGGCGGGCTGCGCCGCCTTGGCCGGACGGGACCGGCGGGCCTGCCGCTGCGGGTCGCGCCGCAGCATCACCTGACGCTCGCCGCGCAGCACGGGGCGGCTCTCCTCGGTGAGCACGAACGTCTGGTGCCGCGGCTCCACCGCCAGCATCCCGCGGGCGACGAGCTGGCGCAGCACCGTCCGCCACTCGGCCTCCCCGAGGTCGGTGCCGACGCCGAAGACGGTGAGCGAGTGGTGGTCGAACTGCTCGACCTTGGCCGTGCGCCGGCCCAGCAGGATGTCCACGATCTGCCCGGCGCCGAACTTCTGGCGCCGCTCCCGGTCCAGCCGGAACACGG
This sequence comes from Pseudonocardia hierapolitana, assembly GCF_007994075.1. Lineage (NCBI taxonomy): Bacteria > Bacillati > Actinomycetota > Actinomycetes > Pseudonocardiales > Pseudonocardiaceae > Pseudonocardia > Pseudonocardia hierapolitana. The sequence continues at coordinate 7,757,133 of NZ_VIWU01000001.1, forward strand.
TGGAGAGCACCTTCTGCGCCGCCACCGTGCCGTCCCAGGACTCGGGCTTGACCAGGCAGGTGTCGCAGTTGCCACAGGGTGGCGTGCCGCGCTGGCCGAAGTAGGCGAGCAGCTGGGAGCGTCGGCACTCGACCGTCTCGCACAGCGCGAGCATGGCGTCGAGGTGCTGGGCGAGGCGGCGGCGGTGCTCGCGGTCGCCGTCGGACTCCTCGATCATCTTCCGCTGCTGCACGACGTCGGCCAGCCCGTAGGCGAGCCATGCGGTGGACGGCAGGCCGTCGCGGCCCGCGCGACCGGTCTCCTGGTAGTAGCCCTCGACGGACTTGGGCAGGTCGAGGTGTGCGACGAACCGCACGTCGGGCTTGTCGATGCCCATGCCGAACGCGATCGTGGCCACGACGATCACGCCGTCCTCGCGCAGGAACCGGGACTGGTTCGCCGCGCGCGTGGCCGCGTCGAGACCGGCGTGGTACGGCAGCGCGGTGAGGCCCTGGGCCGCCAGGAACTCGGCGGTGCGCTCCACCGAGTTGCGGGAGAGGCAGTAGACGATCCCCGCGTCGCCCGCGTGCTCGGTGCGGAGGAGGTCGAGCAGCTGGCGGCGCGGATCGTCCTTCGGCGCGATCCGGTACTGGATGTTGGGGCGGTCGAAGCTCGCGACGAAGTGCCGCGCCCGCTCGCTCGGCTGCAGGTCGAGGCGCTGGGCGATCTCGGTGTGGGTGGCCTCGGTGGCGGTGGCCGTGAGCGCGATGCGCGGCACGTCGGGCCAGCGCTCGTGCAGCTGCGAGAGCTCCAGGTAGTCGGGCCGGAAGTCGTGGCCCCACTGCGCCACGCAGTGGGCCTCGTCGATGGCGAAGAGCGCGATCCGGCCGCGCTCGAGCAGGCCCAGCGTGGACGGCACGCGCAGCCGCTCGGGGGCGAGGTAGATCAGGTCGAGCTCGCCTGCGAGGAACGCCTGCTCGGTGTCGCGGCGCTCCTCGAAGGACTGGGTGGAGTTGAGGAACCCGGCCCGCACCCCCAGCGCGCGCAGCGCGTCGACCTGGTCCTGCATGAGCGCGATGAGCGGGGACACGACCACGCCGACACCGGGACGCACCAGCGCGGGGATCTGGTAGCACAGGGACTTCCCGCCGCCGGTGGGCATCAGGACCAGCGCGTCCCCGCCGCCGCAGACGTGCTCGATGATCTCCGCCTGCTGGCCGCGGAACGACTCGTAGCCGAAGACGCGGCGCAGGACGTCGAGCGGGGCCGTCATGGGATCAGCGGTCCTGACGTCGGGCACCCGGCGATCGTAGGGGGACGGTCCGACGGTGCGGGGCCGAACCGTCGAATCCGCCGTCCCGGTTGACAGGCAGGCCGATGACTGGCGATTGTCTAGACTGTCTAGACAAAGGAGGTGTCGTGCCGCCGCTGTACGCGCGCATCGAGCAGGCGCTGCGCACCCGTCTGTCCACGGCCTCGCCCGGCGACCCGCTGCCGTCGGAGCCGACGCTGGCGGCCGAGTTCGGGGTGGCCCGGATGACCGTGCGGGCGGCGCTCGACCGGCTGGCCGCCGACGGCCTCGTGGAGCGCGTACCCGGTCGCGGCACCTTCGTGCGGCCCCGGCCCGCGCCCCGCCCGGCCGGAACCTTGATGAGCTTCCACGACCAGGTGCGCAGCTGGGGCCAGGTGCCTTCGTCCCGCGTCGTCGAGGCCGCGCTCCGGCAGGCCACCGCCGACGAGCGTGCGTCCCTGCGCCTCGGGCCGGGAGCGCAGGTCGTTTCGATCGTGCGCGTCCGCCTCGCCGGAGCAACGCCGCTCGCGCTGGAACACGCCTGCTTCCCGCCGCACCTGGCCCACCTGCTGGAGCTCGACCTGGAGCGCGAGTCGCTGCACCGCGCGCTGCGGGAGCGCGGCCTGCGCCCGACGCTCGGCTCGTCGACGCTCACGGCGGAAGCGGCCGGGCCGCACGCAGGCCTGCTGGACGTGCCCGCCACCGAGCCGCTGCTGGTGGAGACCCGGCTCATCGCCGACCAGCGAGCCGAACCCCTGGAACGGACGGTGAGCCGCTACGTCGGTTCCCGGTACGCCCTGCAAGTGACCTTCGACGTGGAGGCAGGCCCGTGAACGCCCCGCAGATGCTCCCCGAACCCGCCGCGGTCGCGAAGATGATCGACCACTCGCTGCTGCGGCCCGAGCTCACCACCGACGAGGTGCGCGCGGGCTGCGCGCTCGCCGCCGCCCGCGACACGGCGTCGGTGTGCGTGCGTCCGTCCGACGTGCGCCTCGCGGTCGCCGCGCTCGCCGGCACGCAGGTGGTCGTCGGCACCGTGGCCGGGTTCCCGCACGGCGACACGACCACGGCCACCAAGGTCGCCGAGACGCGGGAGCTGGTGGCCGACGGCGCCGCCGAGATCGACGTGGTGCTGCACGTCGGGCGGCTGCTCGACGGCGACGCCGCCTATGTGCAGGACGACATCGCGGCCGTCGTCGCGGCCGCCAGGGGCCGCACCGTGAAGGTGATCCTGGAGAACGCCTTGCTCGACGCCGACGCGAAGGTGCTCGGCTGCCGGCTCGCCGAGGCCGCGGGCGCCCACTACGTCAAGACCAGCACCGGCTTCGCGGGCGGCGGCGCGACCGCCGACGACATCGTGCTGATGCGACGGACGGTGTCGCCGCACGTCGGGGTCAAGGCCGCAGGCGGCGTGCGCACCCTGGACCGGCTGCTCGAGCTCGCCGCCCTCGGTGCCACCCGCTTCGGGGCGACGGCCACGGCGACGATCCTCGACGACCTCGCCGCCCGTCGAGCAGCCGCGGCGGGGACGACCGTGGGCGCCGACCCGTCAACCTAGGGGAGCGAACGCACCCGGCGCTCCACCCTCAGCAGGTAGTCCTTGCGGTGCAGCGGGTCGTCGTCGGTGCGGGGGCGCCTCGGCACGGGCCCCGTCACCGGCTCGTAGTGGTCGAACTCGCTCTCCAGCACGCCCTCGCCGCGGGTGAGCGCGGGGAGGAGCTGTTCCAGCTCGTGCACGGAGGCGGCGGGCAGGAGCCCGTCGAGGAGGTAGTCCGTTCCGTGGGGGAGGGGTGCCTGCGGCACCGCGCGGAGCCGGGACAGGGCCGGCAGGACGGCGCCGTAGGTGTCGGCCGGGACCTCGAGGTGGAAGCGGTGCACCGGCTCGTGCACCGTGGTCCCGGCCTGCTGCAGCGCGTTCATCAGCACCAGCGGCGTGAGGTGGCGGAAGTCGCGGGCGGTGCTCGACATGCTCTTGTCGAAGGTGGCGTGGGCGTGGCTCTGCCGCGGGGCGTACCCGGAGTGGGTCATGGTCACCGTGCAGTCGAGCACGTGCCATCCGCGGAGCCCCTGCTGCAGCGTCTCCCGGACGGTCTCCTCGACCGCGACGAAGAACGCGTAGGGCATCGACCCGAGCTCGACGCCCAGCCGGAACACGGTGCCCGAACCCTCCGGGCCCGGCTCCACGCGCAGCCCGACGGTGGCGAGGAACGGGTTCGGCTCGACCTTCATGACCTCCACGGCCGCGCCGACCCCGTCGACCCGTTCCACGCAGATCGTGGTCGAGCCGCGGAAGGCGACGTCGAGCCCGAACTCCTCGGCGAGCGTGGCCTGCACGACCTCCTTCTGCACCTCGCCGTACAGCGACACCGCGATCTCGCGCCCGTCCCGCCGCAGGTCGATGAGCGGGTCCTGCTCGGCGAGCAGGGTGAGCGCGGCGTGCAGGGCGCCGCCGTCGGCAGGCGTGGAGGGCACGACCACGGTCTCGAGCGTCGGCGGGGCGAAATGCCGCGCCACGGTGCCGGGTCGTGGGGTGCCGATCGGGTCGCCGACGCGGATGTCGGGCAGGCCCCGGAGCGTGGCGATCTGCCCCGCCGTGACGGCCGGCCGCGGCACCGGCCGGCCGCCGTCGACGGCTGCGAGCGCGGTCACCTTGCCGCCGGGTTCGAGGCGGTCGCGCACGCGGACGGTGCCGGAGAACAGGCGTGCGTAGGCCACCTTCTCGCCCGCCGGGCCGCGCTCGATCTTGAACACCGTGCCGGACAGCGGCCCGTCCGGGTCGCCCTCGGGGGCGGGCAGCAGCTGCGCGATCCCGGACGTCAGCGACTCGACGCCGGCACCGGTGATCGCCGATCCGGCGAACACCGGGTACACCTGCGCCCGGGCGACCTGCGCGACGAGCTCGCGGCGCAGCCGGCCGTACGGGAGCGCGCCGTCGACGTACGCGGCGAGCAGCGCGTCGTCGTGCTCGGCCAGCACCTCGGCGAGCCGTGCGGTGAACGCGGCATCGGACGGGCCTTGGGGGAGTACCTCCCCGTCGCGCACGGTGGCCATGGCGACCGCGGTGGGCGTGAGCCTCCGGGCGACGTCGTCCAGCACGCGGTCGACGTCGGCGCCGGTGCGGTCGATCTTGTTGACGAACAGCAGGGTCGGGATGCGCAGGCGCCGCAGCGTGCGCATGAGCACGCGGGTCTGCGCCTGCACCCCCTCGACGGCCGACAGCACGAGCACCGCGCCGTCGAGCACGCCGAGCACCCGCTCCACCTCCGCGATGAAGTCCGGGTGGCCGGGGGTGTCGATGAGGTTGACCGTGACGGCGTCGGCTCCCGTGCCGATGCCGAACGAGACGACCGCGGACCGGATCGTGATGCCGCGCCTGCGTTCGAGGTCGCCTGCGTCGGTCTGGGTGGTGCCCTCGTCGACGCTGCCGATCCGGTCGATCACACCGGCGTCGAACAGCAGCCTCTCGGTCAGGCTGGTCTTACCGGCGTCGACATGGGCGACGATCCCGAGGTTGAGCGTGCGAGCCAAGCGTCATGTCCTTCAGCGATGCGGAAGCGGCGGGGGTGGACATGAACGCAGCTCGCATCGTGGAACTCCTCTCGTGGCTCGCCGGGGGAGTAAAGCCGCTCGCGGTGGGGTGCGGCAATCGGATTAGCGGTGGACCTCGGTGCGCACCATGAGCCGCACCCGGTCGGCGCGGTAGAGGTCGCGGGCGTACTCGACCGGCAGGCCACCGACCGAGTGGGCCGTGCGCTCCACACCCATCAGCGCCGTGCCCCGGACCACCCCGAGCGCGGCCGCCTCGGCCGGGTCGGCGCTCACGGGTTCGAGGTACTCCACGGCGGTGTGCGGGGCGAGCCCGTACTCGTCGGCGAGCAGCTCGTAGATCGAGCCCGTCAGCGGGTGGGAGAGCAGGCCGGGCAGCTGGTCGGCCGGCAGCCACGAGCGCTCCAGCGCGAGCGCGGCGCCGTCGGCCGAGCGGACCCGAACCAGCTCGTAGACGGGCGCGCCCGGCGCGAGCCGCAGTGCCCGCGCCACCGGCCCCTCCGCCTCGATGGTCCGGGCGCCGAGGACCTCCGCGCCCGCCCGGCGGTGTGCGCGCCGCATCTGCTCGGTGAAGCCCGCGACGCCGGTGAGGTCGCAGTCGATGCGGGGCTCGGCGACGAACGCGCCGCCGGACCGCCCGGGAGTGCGGATCAGCACGCCGCGGCGCGCGAGCCCGTCGAGGGCCTGGCGCAGGGTCATGCGGCTCACCCGGAGCGCGGCGGCCAGCTCGCGCTCGCCGGGTAGCCGGTCGCCTGCCGCGATCGCGCCCGCGGTGATCTCCTCCATGAGCCACCGTTCGATCTGGGCGTGCACCGGAACGCCGCGGTGGCGTTCCAGCGCAGGGGCACGCCCGAGCAGCTCAGGGGACATCCGCTCAGAGTAAGTGCTACCGACGCGGACCGGGCGGGAACGGAGCGTGCGCGAACCGGAATATCTGATATGGTCGGAGTGACCGAGGCCACAAGGAGGTGGTTCGTGTCCGATCTGAAGTCGCAGACGATCTACCGCGCGCTGCGCGAACGGATCCTGTCCAACGAGATCCTGTCCGGCACCCGCCTGGTGCTGCGCCAGCTCGCGAACGAGTACGACAGCAGCGACATCCCGGTGCGCGAGGCGTTGCGGATGCTCGAGCGCGACGGGCTGGTCGAGATGATCCCGTACCGGGGGGCACGGGTCACCACGCTCACGGCGCGGGAGATCGAGGAGACCTACTTCATCCGCGGCCACCTCGAGAGCATCGCCACCGGTCTCGCCGCCGAGCGCATCACCGACACCGAGCTGCACACCCTCGACGAGCTGATGCTGCGGATGCGTGCGGCCGTCGAGGCCAAGGACGGCCCGGGCTTCTCCGACCTCAACCGCGAGTTCCACGCGACGATCATCGGGGCTTGCGGCAACGAGATGCTGCGCGAGCTGACCATGGACATCTGGCAGCGCCACTCCGGCTTCCAGCGGGTCTTCCGGATGGTGCCCGAGCGGATCGCCGCCTCCCAGTCCGAGCACGAGGGGATCATGGACGCGCTGCGGGCACGGGATCCCAAGCGGGCCGCGGCGCTCGCGCTGTGGCACAAGCGTTCGGTGGGCGACACGGTCAGCACCCTGCTGGACGAGATGCCGGACGGCGAGCGGCATGCGGCCGGCGGGGAGACAGCGTGAGCACTGTGGAGAAGGTCAGCGAGAACGTGACGACCGCCGCGGTGGGGTTCGACCACGTCTACAAGGCGTTCGTCGCGCGCGGCCGGCGTAGCGAGCCGGTGCTCGCGCTGCAGGACGTCGCGTTCGACGTGCGGCCGGGCGAGTTCGTGAGCCTCGTCGGGCCGTCCGGCTGCGGGAAGTCGACCTGCCTGAACCTCGTGGCGGGCCTGTCCGGCCCGTCGGAGGGCGCGGTGACCCATCACGGCCGGCCCGTTCGCGGCGTCAACACCGCGGTCGGCTACATCACGCAGGAGGACAACCTGCTGCCCTGGCGCACGCTCACGGGCAACGTGGAGCTCGGCATGGAGCTGCGCGGCGTCCCGCGGGCCGAGCGCCGCGCACGGGCCGAGGAGTTCATCGACCTCGTCGGGCTCGCCGGGTTCGAGGAGCACTACCCGCACGAGCTGTCCGGCGGCATGCGCAAGCGCGCAGGGATCATCCGCACCCTCGTCCACGACAGCGACGTCGTGCTGATGGACGAGCCGTTCGGTCCCCTGGACGCGCAGACCCGGGTGATCCTGCAGGCCGAGCTGATCAAGCTCTGGCAGCGGTCCCGGCCCACCGTCCTGTTCGTCACGCACGACCTGGTCGAGGCGATCGCGCTGTCGGACCGGATCCTGGTGTTCACCGCGAACCCGGGCACGGTCAAGCGCGAGTACACGGTGGACATCCCGCGCCCGCGCGACCCGTTCCGCATCCACGAGACGCCCGGCTTCAGCGAGCTGCACGAGGCGCTGTGGGCGGACATCCGCTCCGAGATCAAGGGCGCCGAAATCGGGGGAGCCGGGATCGGCGGCGGGACGCCGTGACCGCCACCGTCACCCCGGACGTCGACCGCAGTGCTGCGGTGCTGGCGCGCGCCGCGGCGGCCGACCGCAGGCGCGCGCGGTCGGAGCGCGCCGTGCTCTGGGCGGGCACCGCGGCCGTCGGCGCGTCGATCCTGTTGTTCTGGCAGTTCGGCCTCGGCCACCTGGTGAACCCGCGTTACGTGAGCGACCCGGCCACGATCGCGGGACGGGTCGGCGAGCTCGCGGCGGAGGGGGAGATCTTCCGCCACGTGGGGGTCACGATCGGCGAGGCGGCGGCCGGGTTCGCCATCGGCTCCGTGCTGGGCCTGGCGAGCGCGTTCGCGCTGGCGCAGACCCGCCGCGGGTACGCGGTGTTCGAGCCGTTCCTGGTCGGCTTCTACTCGATCCCGAAGATCGCCCTGGCGCCGCTGTTCATCCTGTGGTTCGGCCTCGGCACGGCGCCGAAGATCGTCATGGCCGCGTTGCTCGTCTACTTCGTGGTGTTCGTCAACACGGCCACCGGGATCCGGGAGGTGCGGCCGGGGCTGCTGCACGTGTGCCGGGTGCTCGGGGCGAGCCGTCGGGACCTGCTGCTGAAGGTCACGCTGCCCTCGGCGGCACCGGCGATCGTCGCGAGCGTGCGGATCACCGTCACCCGCGCGATCGAGGGCGCGCTCCTCTCGGAGTTCGTGGCCTCCACGCAGGGGCTGGGCTACCTGGTCGCCCGGGCGTCGCGGGAGTTCGACATCGCCACCGTGTTCGCGGGCATCGTGGTCATCGCGGCCGTCGTGATGACGGCCAACGGGCTGCTGCGGTTCCTGCAGGCCCGGCTCGCGCCGTGGCACAGCGGGCAGGTGCACGGATGAGCGACCTCACGCCCGCGGCGCGGGCCGTCCTCGAGGCCACGCGCAGCACGCACCACGCCGCCCGCACCGCGCAGCGGCGGTTCCTCCTGGCCGCCCGGGCCGGCATCGTGGTCGTCGCGCTGGTCGGCTGGGAGCTCGCCTCGGGCACCCTGATCCGCCCGTTCTACGTGAGCTCGCCCGGCGACGTGGCCGAGACGCTCGTGGAGTGGGCCGTCTCGGGGGAGCTCGTCTACCACGGCGGGTTCACGGTCACCGCGGCGTTCCTCGGCTACGTGCTCGGCGCGGTGGCGGCGGTACTGGTCGCGTGGCCGCTGGCCATGCTGCGCACCGCCTACCGGATCGCCGAGCCGTACTTCCTCGTGGCGTACTCGATCCCGGCGGTCGCGATGGGCCCGGTCTTCATCCTCTGGTTCGGGATCGGGATGACGCCGAAGGTCCTCATCGCCGCCTACTTCGTGTTCTTCATCGTCTTCATCAACACGGTCGCGGGGTTCCAGCAGGTGCCCACAGGGCTGCTCGACGTCACGCGCGTCATGGGTGCGTCACGGAGGGACCTGCTGCGCACCGTGCTGCTGCCCAGCGCACTGCCGTTCGTGCTGGCGGCGCTGCGGATCACCCTGCCCGCGGCGATGATCGGCGCGGTCACCGGCGAGTTCATCTCGTCCAACCGCGGGCTGGGCTACCTCACCCGGGCCGCCGCGGCGAGCTACTCCACGGCCGGCGTGCTCGCAGGCGTGCTCTGCCTCTCCGTGATCGTGCTGCTGATGAACCTGCTGTTGCGCCCGTTGCGGCACGCGCTGCGCTGGCAACCGGACGTCGACCTGCCACAGGCGACCGACGGCCGCTGAAGATCGACGACGCTGACTTCCGAACGAACAGGAGTGATCATGCGAGGACAAAGGCGTTCCGCGATCATGGGTGGCGCGTTGGCGCTCGCGCTGACGGTCGCGGCGTGCGGCGGGGACGCGGGTGGGGGGACGGCCGGGGAGGGCGGGCGCACCGCGATCACGGTGTCGTCACTGCCGAGCGCGTTCCTGGCCCCGCTCTACATCGCCGAGAAGGACGGGATCTTCGAGCGCGAGGGGCTGGACGTCACGATCGTCGAGCTGCAGAGCGGCGCCGACGGCGTGCCGGCCGCCATCTCCGGCAGCTCGCAGTACGCCGACCTCGGGTTCGACGACCTGGCCACCCTCGCCGCCGAGGGCGAGGGCAGCCTCGTGATGGTGCACAACCTGGTGCGGCGGGTGACGTTCACGCTGGTGATGAACCCGGACGTGGCGCGCGAGCGCGGAGTGACCCGGGACTCGCCGATCGAGGCGCGCTACGCGGCGCTGAAAGGGCTGCGGCTGGGCGTGACCTCGCCGGGGGCGGCGAGCGACAAGTACATGCGCTACTACCTGCGCGAGGCGGGCCTCGACCCGGAGCGCGACGCCGAGATCATCGCGATCGGCGACGGCGCGTCCCTGCTCGCGGCCCTCGAAACCCGCCAGATCGACGCCTACCAGCTCTCCCCGCCCACGCCGTACGTGGCGCAGGCCGAGGGGTTCGGCACCGTGCTCATCGACGGCCCGTCGGGTGACGTGCCGCGGTTCGCCGACTTCGCCTACACCGGGTTCGCCGCCAACCGCGAGTGGGCCGAGGCGAACCCGGAGGCCGCCCGCGCGTTCAACCGCGCGCTGAACGCGGGCATGGAGCAGGTGCTCACCGACCCGCACGCCGCCGCCGCGAAGATCGTCGACCGGATGTCGGCAGGTGACCTCCCGGTGCTGCAGCAGACCCTGGACGCCTTGGCACCGGCCCTGTCCGCCGACGGGTGCTTCGATGCCGCGGCCGTGCGGAGCACGCTCACCGTCATGCACGAGGTCGAGATCACCGACACCGCCGGCGACCCCGCCGAGGGCGTGCTGTGGACCAACGCGTACAACCAGTGCTGAGGCGGAAGGACACCAGTTGAAGATCGTTCGTTACTCGAGCCCCGACGGCGCCGCATGGGGCGTCCTCGACGACGGGGTGGTGCGCACCGCCGAGGGCACGCCGTTCGTCGACCTGCGACCCGGCGGGCAGGTCGTCGGCCGCCTCGACGAGGTGCCGCTGCTCGCCCCGGTGACCCCGCGCACCGTCCTGTGCGTGGGACGCAACTACCGCTCGCACGCCGCGGAGTTCGGCAACCCGGTGCCGGAGGAGCCGCTGCTGTTCCTCAAGCCGCCCGCCGCGGTGGTCGGGCCCGGCGCCGACGTGGTGTACCCGGCGCTGTCGCAGCGCGTCGACCCCGAGGCCGAGCTGGTGCTCGTGATCGGGCGCACCGCGCGGAACGTGGCAGCGGCCGACGCCTGGGCCGTGATCGGCGGCTACACCTGCGGCAACGACGTCACCGCCCGCGACATCCAGCGTTCCGACGGCCAGTGGACCCGCGGCAAGGGCTTCGACACGTTCTGCCCGATCGGACCGTGGGTGGACACCGAGTTCGACCCGACCGACGTCGGCGTCTCGTGCACGGTGGACGGCGAGCGCCGCCAGGACGGCCGCACCAAGGACCTGATCTTCCCGATCCCGTACCTGATCGAGTACATCACCCGCTTCACCACCCTCGAACCCGGCGACGTGATCCTCTCCGGCACGCCGGAGGGCGTCCGCGCGGTGGAGCCGGGCAACACGATCACGGTGGAGGTGGAGGGCCTGGGCGCCTTGACGAACCCGGTGGTCGCCGAAGTCTGAGCGATTGCAGCACGGCCACCTTCATGCAACGAGATGGCATCACGGCGGCCATGCTGCAATCCGGGGTCAGGCCAGGCTGGCGCGCCACGACTCGTGGAGCCTCGCGAAATCGCCGTCCTGTTCCAGGAGGGCCGCCGGAGGGCCGTCCTCCACGATCCGGCCCTCGGACACCACCAGCACCCGGTCGGCGATCAGCACCGTCGAGAGGCGGTGGGCGATGATCAGCGCCGTGCGGCCGGCGAGCACCGTCTCCAGCGCCGCCTGCACCGCGCGCTCGGACGGGATGTCCAGCGAGGACGTCGCCTCGTCGAGGAGCACGACGGCGGGGTCGGCGAGCACCACCCTGGCCAGCGCGATGAGCTGGCGCTGGCCCGCCGAGAGCCGGCCGCCCCGCTTGCGGACGTCGGTGTCGAAGCCCTCCGGCAGGGCCTCGATGAACTCGCGGGCCCCGACGGCGTCCGCCGCGGCCACGATCTCCGCCCGTGACGGCGAGCCGTCCCCGCGCCCGCCCATGGCGGTGTTCCCCATTTCGATGTTCTCGGCCACCGAGCCGGAGAACAGGAACGCCTCCTGCGTGACCATCACCAGCGCCGAGCGCAGGTCGGCGTCGGTGACGTGGCGCAGGTCGACCCCGTCGAGCCGCACGGCACCCTCGGTGGGGTCGTAGAACCGGGCCGCGAGCTTGGCGAGGGTCGACTTGCCCGCGCCGGTGGCGCCCACGAGCGCGACGGTCTGCCCGGCCGGGACGCGCAGCGAGAACTCCGGCAGCACGGTGCGGTCGGCGGCGGTGCGCGCCCCGCTGCCGCTCCGCGCGGAAGCCCGCGGGTAGGCGAACCGGACCCGATCGAACTCCAGCTCGCCGCGCACCGGGTGCGGCAGCGGCACCGGACGTGCCGGCTCGGGCACACCGACCGGGGTGTCCAGGACCGATGCGATCTTCTCGAGAGCCGCGGCCGCGGACTGGTAGGCGTTGAAGAACTGGGCGAGATCGTCCAGGGGGTCGTAGAAGCGGCGCAGGTAGAGCACGAACGCGGTGAGCGCGCCGAGCGCGAGCGTGCCGTCGACGACGCGCAGCCCGCCGAGCAGCAGCACCAGCGCGAGCGTGGCGTTCCCGACCAGCCGCACGGCCGCCACGTACCAGGCCACGGTGAGGAACGCGGCCGTGTTGGCGTCGCGGTGCGCGGACGTCAGCCCGTTCATGATCTCGTCGTTGCGGGGCTCCCTGCGGAAGGCCTGCACCGCACGGACCCCGTTCACGGACTCGACGAAGTGCACGATCACCCGGGCCACCGTGCTGCGGGTGCGCCGGTAGCTCGCCCGGGAGCGGCGCTGGAACCAGCGGGTGACCAACAGCAGCGGGACGAACCCGGCCAGCACCACGGCCGCGAGCAGCGGGTCGATCCACACCAGCAGCACCGTGATCCCGACCAGCGAGAGCAGCGCGCCGAACAGCCCGTCGAGGCCCTTCTCGAGGAGGTCGGAGAGCGCGTCGACGTCGCTGGTGAGGCGGGAGATCAGCCGGCCCGACGTGAACGACTCGTGGAAGTCGAGCGAGAGCCGCTGCCCGTGGGCGAACAGCCGCTTGCGCACGTCCAGCAGGAGGTCCTGCCCGATGCGCCCGGACAGCAGCAGGAACGCCGACCGCAGCCCGGCGCCGGCCACCGCGGTGACGGCGTACCCGCCGATGGCCGCGGCGAGGGGGCCAGGCCGGCCATCGAGCGCGGCCGGCACGCCGGTGTCGATGGCGAGCGCCACCATCAGCGGCCCGGCGAGCATCACCGCGTTCTCGGCGACGAGCAGCACCGCGGCCAGCACCACGGCGCGCCGGTGCGGCCGCAGCAGCTCGGCGACGAGGCGGCGGGCTCGCGCCTGCAACCGCAGCCCGGTGCTGCGGTCGACGGCGTCGGCCTCCTCGTCCCCACCGTCGCCGCTGTCGGCGATCCCGCGCCAGCCTTCCTCGTCCTCCTCAACGTGGTCGACGGCGGTCGTCACGCCCCCACCTCCTCGAGGTCGTCATCGGTGCTGGCCAGCAGCCTGCGGTACTCCGGCACCCGTGCCAGCAGCTCGGTGTGCGTGCCGACCGCCGCGATCCGACCGCCGTCGAGCAGCGCCACCCGGTCGGCGAGCTGCACGGTGGACGGCCGGTGCGCCACGACCAGCGCCGTGACGCCTCCCAGCACCCGGCGCAGCGCCGCCTCGACCTCGGCCTCGGTGTGCACGTCGAGGGCCGAGAGCGGGTCGTCGAGCACCAGCACCGGCGGGTGCCCGACCACCGCCCTGGCCAGGGCGAGCCGCTGGCGCTGCCCGCCGGAGAGGGACATTCCCTGCTCACCGATGCGGGTGTCGAGCCCCCAGGGCAGCGCGGCGACGAACCCGTCGGCGCTGGCGACGCGCAGCGCCTCCCACACCTGGTCGTCTGAGAAGCCGGGCGAGCCGAGCAGGACGTTCTCGCGCACGCTCGCCGAGATCAGCACCGGGTCCTCGAACGCGGTGGCGACGGCGGCGCGCAGGTCGGCGAGCCGGAGCCGGCGGACGTCGACCCCGTCGAGCAGCACGGTGCCCCCGGTGACGTCGTGCAGGCGGGTGACGAGCGCGGTGAGGGTGGTCTTGCCGGATCCGGTGGCGCCGACCAGCGCCATCGTCTCGCCGGGCCGCACGCTGAGGTCGACGCCACGGAGGATCTCCCGGTCGCCGCCCGGGTGGCGGAACCGCACGCCGCGCAGTTCGAGCGCGCCGCGCACCGGGTGCGGCAGGGGTTGCGGATCGGGGGGATCGACGATCGCCGGCTCGACGTCGCGGACCTCCCAGTACCGCCTCGTCGCCGCCGCGGCGTTGCTGGCCTCGGCCAGGAGCCAGCCGATGGAGGCGATCGGCCAGTACAGGTACGTCATGACGGTGATGGCCGCGACCAGCGTGCCGATCGTCAGGGACCCGTCGGCCACGCCCCACGCACCGAGCCCGAGCACGACCGCGATCGCCGCCTCCGGGAGCAGCACGAGCACCGCCCAGAGCGCAGCGATCAGCCGGATCTTGAGCAGCTCGGTGCCACGCATGCCGCGGGCGTCGGCCACGAAGCGCTCGGTGAGGCGCCGCCCCCGGCCCAGCGACTTGAGCACCCGGATCCCGAGCGCCGACTCCTCGACGACGGTGGCGAGGTCGCCCGCCTGGTCCTGGGCGCGGCGGGCCTCGACGGAGAACCGGCGTTCCAGCAGGAGCGTGAGGACCAGCAGGGGCCCGGCGATGATCGCGATGACGATCCCGAGCCACACCGAGAGCCACAGCAGCACGCCGGTGCCGACCAGCACCGTCAGGACGTTGACCACGAGGAAGATGCCGGAGAACGCGACGAACCAGCGGATCGTGTTGAGGTCGGCGGTGGCGCGGGACAGCAGCTGCCCGGACGGCCACCCGTCGTGGAAGGCCAGCGGCAGCCGCTGCAGGTGCGCGAACAGGTCGGTGCGCATCGCAGCCTCGACGGCCGTGCTGGGGCGCGCCACCAAGCGCCTGCGCAGGAACATCAGTACGGCTTCGAGGGCGCCGAGGCCGAGGACACCCAGCACCAGCCACGGCAACGAGCCGAGCTCGCCGCGGGCGATCGGGCCGTCCACGATCGCGCGGGTGACCAGCGGGATGGTCAGCCCCGCCAGGGTGCCGCCGAGCGCCGCCGCGCCGCCCCCGAGCAGCGTCCAGCGGTGCGGGCGGACGTAGGGGGCGAGGCGGCGGAGGGTGGAAAGGGAGGCCCGTTCGGGCGGCGGCTCCGTCATGGCTCGATCGACGCTAGAACGGCAGGGCGGCCCGCGCACTCGAGTTCTCTCACGCAACCGACGGAACCACCTCGACTCGGGTTGAAGTCCAGTCCGGGGGAAGTGGCAGGCTGGGAACCGCAGAAGATCGCATCGGGAAGGAACCGTCGTGGCGGCAGGACAACTCAGGATCGGCTACAAGGCGTCCGCGGAGCAGTTCGCGCCGCGGGAGCTGGTGGAGTACGCCGTGCGGGCGGAGGAGGTGGGGCTCGACAGCGTCGTGACGTCGGACCACTTCCTGCCCTGGCGGCACGAGGGCGGGCACGCGCCGTCGTCGCTCGCGTGGTTCGCGGCGGTGGGGGAGCGCACGTCGCGGGTGCTGATCGGCACCTCCGTGCTGACCCCCACGTTCCGCTACAACCCGGCGGTGCTCGCCCAGACGTTCGCCACGCTGGGGCTGCTGTACCCGGGGCGCGTGATGCTCGGGGTGGGCACCGGGGAGGCGCTGAACGAGATCGCCGTGTCCGGCCGGGAGTGGCCGGAGTTCAAGGAGCGGTTCGCACGGCTGCGCGAGTCGATCCGGCTGATGCGGGCGCTGTGGACCGAGGGGGAGGTCTCGTTCGAGGGCGAGTACTACCGCACCGTCGGCGCCACCGTCTACGACCGGCCCGAGCAGCCGGTGCCGGTGTACGTCGCCGCAGGCGGCCCGGTCGTCGCGAAGTACGCCGGGCGGTCCGGCGACGGGTTCATCTGCACCTCGGGCAAGGGGATGGAGCTCTACACCGACAAGCTCATCCCCGCCGTCGAGGAGGGCGCGGCGGCCGCGGGACGCGACGCGGCCGATGTCGACCGCATGATCGAGATCAAGCTGTCCTACGACCGCGACCCGGACCAGGCACTGGAGAACACCCGCTTCTGGGCGCCGCTCTCGCTCACGGCCGAGCAGAAGCACAGCGTCGGGTCGGCCGTGGAGATGGAACGCCTCGCCGACGAGCTGCCCATCGAGCAGGTGGCCAAGCGCTGGATCGTCGCCTCCGACCCGGACGACGCCGTGGCGCAGATCAAGCCCTACATCGACGCCGGGCTCAACCACCTCGTGTTCCACGGCCCCGGGCACGACCAGGAGCGCTTCCTGTCCCAGTTCGCCGAGGACGTCCTGCCGCGCCTGCGCGCCCTCACCTGAGCGCTAGTCGGGTCGATGCGGGTGCCCGGGCACCCGCATCGACCCACGGGGGTCACTTCTTGCCGCGCGACTTCTCGGTCTTGCGGTTGTTCGCCTTCTTGATGGCGTCGACCAGCTCGTCCTTCTTCATCGACGAGCGCCCGCGGATGTCGAGCTTCTTCGCCACGTCCATCAGGTGCGACTTCGAGGCGTTCGCGTCGACCCCGCCCGCGGTCTCGCGGTTGGTCCGGCGGCCGGGGCCGGAGGCCTGCTTGTCCGACGGGCCCTTGCGTCCCTTCGGCTCCCAGTGGTCGCCCACCTTCTCGTGGGTGTGCTTGAGCGCGGCGAACGCGACCCGGCGGGCGCGGCCGCCCTCGTCGCCGTAGGTCTCCATGGCCGAGTCGTAGGTCTCCACCCACGTGCGCTTGGCCTTGTCGTCCGAGCGCTCGACGGTGCTCGGCATCGCGTCCTTGCCCGGCATCTCCTCACACCTCCGCTCTGCGACGTGCCGGCGGGCGTGGGGTGTCCAGGAAACGCCGGACGCCCTTCAACCCGTACCGGTCCACCGCGGTCTTGATCAGTCCGAAGATGGCGCCCTGCAGCGTGGCGGCCAGCAGCACCTCGCGGGTGCTGTAGTCGTCCGACAGCGGTTGCGGCGTCTCGTCCTCGTTCGAGATCTTCTTCCACACGATCCCGAAGACCTTGCCGGCGAGCAGGCCGCCGACCAGGCCGAAGAACAGACCGATCGGCTTGTAGGCGACCTTCGCCAGCCCGGTCAGCTCGTTGCCGTCGCCGCGTCTCACCGGTCCTCCCGAGCGCGCGCCTCGGCGCCCGTCTCACCGGCGTAGCCGGCGTCCTGTCCGGCGACGCGGCCGACGAACTGCTCGTTCTCGTCGGTACCCGTCGTGCTGGGCGCGTCGTCCTCGGCGCGCTCGCCTTCCGGTGGAGCTTTCCGGTCGGGGTCGACACCACCCGCCTCGCGGCTGCGCGCGACGTTCGGGTCGACCTCGACGTCCGGTTCAGAGGTCCCGTGCATGCCCTGCGGGTACCCGATCATCCGGGTCCCCAACACAGGAGTAGGTGCGGTCAGTAGGGGCGCGAGGCGCCGCCGCCCGACACGAGGCGGCGGGCGCCGCCTGCCGCGCCGCGCACGGCACGCAGGCCGGGCAGCTGGACGGCCGAGCGGGGCATCGGGCGGCGTGCCCGCAGCACCGGCCACACCGGCGACGGCGGGAACAGCGCGTCGAGACCGTTGGAGGCGGGACCGCCGACGCTGGAGCGCAGCAGCTCCTCGTACGCGTCGTACTCGGCCACGGCCGCGGCGATGTTGCCCTGTGCGAGGTGGGCCTCGATCAGGGCGCGGCGGGCGCTCTCCCGGCTCGGTGCGGCGTGCACCGCCATCTCGGCGAGCGCGACGGCGCCGGCGTGGCGGCCTGCGGCCGACAGGCGCAGGCTCCGTTCCTCGACGGCGTGCAGCCGGAGCTGGCGGAAGCGCTCGCGCTCCACGGCGATCCAGGCAGCGGTCCAGCCGGGCAGGATGTCGGCCGAGAGCAACCCGATGTCGGGGCTGTCGCTCGCCGGGATCTCCGGGAGGGCCCGCACCAGGCCGAGGGCGTCGGCGAGGTCCACCTGGACGTCGGCGGCGAGGGAGAGGGGACCGGTGAGGTCGCCGTCGCTGAACAGCGACGGGATGCCGACCGCGGTGGCCGCCTCGGTGAGCAGGCGCCTTCCCGCCGCGGCGGGGACGCCGGGCCAGAGGTCGGCGGCGAGGGCCGCGTGCTCCTGCGGGCGGGGGTGCACGGCCAGATAGGCGACGAGCCTGCGTGAGTCGACGCCCAGCGGGACGGCGTTGCCGTCCGACACGAGGGTGAAGGACCCCAGCACGCGTACCGCGTGCCGGGCGCCTGGCTGCGCCTGAGTCGTGCGAGATCGTCGCTGATCGTCAGACATGATCGTCCCATGTAGGTGGAGTGCCCGGCTGGAGCTCGCAGGGACCCGTCGGCAGCACGACAGCGCCCGAGTCCGCGAAAGAGTGTTCTCCCGAGCGACCCCGTTGCCAAGGGGCATGTTCGTCACACTTCCGGCTGCTCTGCGGCCGTCCGGGTGACGTGCGAGTCACGGGACATCCTACTCAGGGGATGGCGTGCACCCGAACGTGGGTGCCGCGGCCGTCGGCCCACACGTGGAGCGAGTCGCAGAGCTGCCGGGCGATCCACACGCCACGGCCGCGGGGCTCCGCCGGGTGCGGCGCGTGCAGCCCGGGCAAGGGGTCCCGGAGGGTGCCACCGTCGTCGATCTCGCACAGCAACCCGTGCCCGCCCGTCCACAGCGACAGCTGCGCCTCGGGCGTGCCGTGCTCCACCGCGTTGGTGGCGAGCTCGTTGACGGCGAGAACGATGTCCTCCATGCGTTCGCGCTCGTAGCCGCGGCCGGACAGCGCCTGCTCGACGGTGCCGCGCACCTCGTGGAGCTGCCACGCGCTGAACGACAGCCGCACGTCCGGCGGGCCGAGCAGGGGCGGCCGGGCGGCCGGCCGCGCGGCGAGGACGGCGCGCGGATCGTGGTGGCCGGGGTTGTGGCGCAGCTCGCCGTCGGTGAGCAGGAGGGGATGGTTGCGCCGGGCCCCGTCGAGGATCTCCAGGTGCAGCGGGAGCTCCGGGTAGAAGCAGGTGATGCGCACCGGCAGGTCGGCGAGCGCGACGTTGAGGGCCGCGTCGAGCTCGGTCCAGAAGCGGCCGTCGGCCCCGTCGAGGGCGGCTGCGTGCTCGTTGAGCACGGTGACCGGGCGCCCCTTCGCGACGCTCAGCGCGCGGAGCTCCAGCGCCCACCGGGCGGCGAGGGTCTGCGCCGACAGGCCGGCCGGGCCGCCGTCCGGCTGCCGCAGCCGGACCAGCCGGTCCTCGGGAGCGACGCGGCCGTCGAGCCGGTCGGCGAGGGCCTCCTCGGTGGCGGGCTGCAATGCGATGGCGAGCGGCTCGCCGCGCTCGGCGGTCTGCAGCACGAGCGGGACGAGCTGGTCGAGGAGGTCCGTGGAGGAGTCGTGGAAACCCGCGGCGTGTTCGAGGCGAACCGCGTTGGCCGAGCGCGTGGTCTCGATCCTCATGCCGGTGCTTGCTCCGGGGAGGGCCGGTCGACGGGAGGCCGGTCGGCGGGCGACTGGACTGCTGCTGCCTGCGCCGCTGCTGCCTGTGCCGCTCGTGCCTGGACGGCTGGTGCCTGGGGGGCAGGCGGTCGGACGGCCGGAGGCTGCTCGACGGGCGGCTGGTCACTGCGGGCGCGCACGACGAGCTGGGTGGCGAACGGCGCCCCGCACCGGTCGAGGACGCGCTGCACCCGGGGGCGCACGCCGGTGAGGATCAGCCGGTGGGCGTCGGGGAACTCCTCCGCGGCGTGGACGAGCCCGACGGCGCCTGCGACGTCGAGGAAGCGCAGCGACGACAGGTCGAGGGTGATGTCGGTGGGTGCGTCCGGCTGGCGGAGGGCCCGGTCGAGGGCGGCCTCGAGGAAGCTCCGGATGCGTGGCCGGTTGCTGTGGTCGCACTCGCCTGCCACGTGAGCGGCGCCCGGGCCGATCGCGGTGATCCGCAGGAGGCCGTCGTCGTAGATCGCAGGCGCGATCACCTCGGTGCGGTGCGCGGCCCGCATCGCCTCCACGACCCCCTCCGGGTAGCGGGTGCGGTCGTAGATGCACAGGACGTGGGCCGGCCGGTTGCGCACGACCTCGTCGACGACGCGGTCGTAGTGGGCCACGCCCGCCTCACCTGCTGCGTGCGTCACCGGGAAGCTCAGGCGGCCGGTGATGCGCACGGCCGGGTAGCCGGCGGCGAGCGCGGCGTCGACCGAGGCGCGCACCGCCTCGGCGACCTCGTGGGGCGAGGTGTGCCGATCGCTCGGGACGATGGTGAACCGGCCCTCGCGCAGCGGCCCGGCCACCGCGACACCGTCGTCGGTCATGCGTTCGAGCACCCGGTCCGAGGAGCCGTCGTCGAAGTAGATGACGTGCTCGCCGCGGCCGAGGCCGTGGGCGAGGAACTCCGCGGAGATCTGCCAGAGCTGCTCGTCGCTCACCGGGACCGCGACGGCATGGTCGACGGACCGGCAGTCCTCGACCGTTGTCGTCATCACGCTTCCCGGGACGAGCGAGCTGGGGCATCGGCATCGGATCGGACGCAGATCCGATCGAACACGGTCCGCTCGAACACAGGTCCGATCGAACGCAGCGTCACGTGCAGGACACTGTACGTCCGCCGATCGAGCGGGCGGGCCCCGCCGGGTGGACGGGAACGACGAACCGCATGATCGCCGCGGTGAACGGACGTGCGGAACCCGGAAAACGCCAGATCAGGGCACCAGTGGCGGCACCATCGCCTCGATGAGGTGTGGCCCGGGCTCGGCGGCGGCGCGGCGCAGCGCGGCGGCCAGCCCGTCGGCGGTGGTGACGCGCTCGCCGGGCACGCCCATCCCCGCGGCCAGCGCCACGAAGTCGAGGTCGGGCCGGCCGAGGTCGAGCAGGTCCCTGGCACGTGCCCCGTCCCCGGCGAGGTGCGCGGCGGCGCCGGTCTGCAGCAGCTCCATGCGGAGGATGGCGTAGGCGCTGTTGTGGTACACGAGCGTCGTGACGTCGAGGCCCTCCCGGGCCTGGGTCCACAGCGCCGAGATGGTGTACATGGCGCTGCCGTCGGCCTGCAGGCACCACACCGGCCGGTCCGGGCAGGCCACCGCGGCGCCCGTGGCGGCCGGGAGGCCGTAGCCGATCGATCCGCCGGTGAGCGTCAACCAGTCGTGGCGGGGGGCGCCTGCCGTGACGGCCGGGAGGCCGAGTCCGGAGGTCACCGACTCGTCCACGACGACGGCGCCCTCGGGTAGCAGGGCACCGACCACGGCGGCCGCGCTCTCGACGGTGAGCGGCCCGGTGGGCAGCTCGGGCCGGGCGGCCGGAGCCGGCCGCGGGGCCGTGCCCGGGGCGAGCAGGTCGGCGAGCTCCTCGAGCGCGGCGGTCGCGGAGCCCGAGGTGAGGGCGCCCTCCTTCGGCACGAGCGCGTGGACGCGACACCCCGCGGGCACCAGATCGGAGTCCTTGCCCGGGTAGGCGAAGAACGACACCGGCGAGCGGGCCCCGACCAGCACGAGGTGGCGCGTCCCCGCCAGCTGCTGGACGGCCACGTCGACGACGTAGCCGAGGCGGTCGACGGGCGCGATCCCGGCACCGCGCTCGAGCCGGGTCGGGAACGTCTCGGTCAGTACCCGGGCGCCGGTGGCGGCGGCGATCCGGTCGGCGGCGGCGAGCCCCGCGGCGCGGGTGGCGTCGCCGCCGACGAGCAGCACGCACGGCTCCCCGGAGGACAGCGCCTGCGCGGCCTCGCGGACCGCGTCCGGCTCGGCGCGCGGCGCGGCGTCGGCCGGGTCGGCGGCCGGGGCGGGTTCGCCGCCGTCGTTCCAGCTCACGTCGGCGGGCAGCACCAGCGTCGCGACCTGCCCGGCCCGGGCCGCCGCCACGGCGGCCGCCGCGTCCGTGCCGATCTCGGCGGTGAGGGTGCTCTCGCGCACCCACCCCGACACCGCCCCCGCGATCGCGGCGATGTCGGACTGCAGCGGGGCGTCGTACTTCGCGTGGGTGGTGGCGTGGTCGCCGACCACGTTGACGACTCCGACACCGGCCCTGCGGGCGTTGTGCAGGTTCGCCAGACCGTTGCCGAGACCGGGGCCGAGGTGCAGCAGGGTGGCCGCGGGCCGCTCCGCCATCCGGGCGTACCCGTCGGCGGCGCCGGTGGCGACCCCCTCGAACAGCGCCAGCACGGCCCGCATCCCGGGCACCCCGTCGAGCGCGGCGACGAAGTGCATCTCGGAGGTGCCGGGGTTGGCGAAGCAGGTGTCGACCCCGTTCGCGAGCAGCGACCGGAGGAGAGCGTGTGCGCCGATCACGCCCGCACGCTCACCGAGGTGGCGGGGGAGGACTTCAACGTCTGCAGCACCACGCAGTAGCGCTCGGTGAGCCGGATCAGCGTCGCGACCTCGTCCTCGCTCGCGGTGGTGTCGAGGTCGAACGCCAGCCGGATCTCGCGGAACCCGACCGGGGCTTCCTTGTCGACGCCGAGCGTGCCGCGGAAGTCCAGGTCACCCTCCGCGCGCACGGTGCCGGCCGCCTGCAACCCGAGCGAGGTGGCCACCGCGCGCAGGGTGACGCCCGCGCAGGCGACGAGCGCCTCGAGCAGCATGTCGCCGGAACACAGCTGGGTGCCGTCGCCGCCGGTGGCCGGGTGCAGGCCCGCCTCGGCGAGCGCGGTGGCGGTGCGTACCCGGCAGGCCACGCCGGTGCCGTCGAGCTCGCCGTCGGCGGTGAGGGTGACGACCGCGGCGTCGGGGTCGTCCCGGTACCGCGCCTTGAGCGGGGCCTGCAGCTCTCGGAGGGTCGTGGCGTCCATGCCGGTCCGTTCCATGGCTGCATCGTGCCTCGCGTCGTCACGAGGCGCGACGGCGCAGGGCGGGTCAGTAGGCTCGACCGGTGGCCGAACCGTCGCTGACCAGCCTGCTGGGGCAGGTCCGCCGTGACCGGGTGCTCACGGTGCCCAACCTGCTGAGCGTGCTGCGGCTGGCGGGGGTGCCGCTGTTCCTCTACCTGCTGCTGGTGCCCGGCGGCGCGGCGTGGGGCGCGGACGTCTGGGCGATCGTGGTGCTGGCACTGGGCGGCATCACCGACTGGCTCGACGGCAAGCTCGCCCGCCTGCTCGGCCAGTACAGCACGCTCGGGGCACTCCTGGACCCCGCGGTGGACCGGCTGTACATCCTCGCCGCACTTCTGGCGCTTGGCCTGCGCGAGGCCGTGCCCTGGTGGGTGGTGGCCGCGCTGGTGGCCCGCGACCTCGTGCTCGCCGCCACACTGCCGGTGCTGCGCTCCCGCGGCTACGGGCCCTACCGGGTGACCTACCTCGGCAAGGGCGCCACGTTCCTGCTCCTGTACGCGTTCCCGCTCCTGCTCGCCGCCCAGGCACAGGGGTGGTTCGCCGATCTGGCCCGCCCGTTCGCCTACGCGTTCGCCGTGTGGGGCACCGTGCTCTACCTGTACACGGGGGCCCTCTACCTGGCCCAGTTCGTGCGCGCGCTGCGCGCGCCGATCGATCGGGCGGGGGTCGCGGGTGGCCTCCGGCGTGAGGACTAGTCTTTCGGCGTGATCCCCGAGGACCTCCGCTACACCGAAGCCCACGAGTGGGTGCGCGACCTGGGGGACGGGGTGGTTCGGATCGGCATCACCGACCACGCCCAGTCCCAGCTCGGCGACGTCGTCTTCGTGCAGCTGCCCGCCGTCGGCGATGAGGTCGCGGCCGGGGCTTCCGTCGGCGAGGTCGAGTCCACCAAGTCGGTCTCGGACATCTACTCACCCGTCTCCGGCACGGTCGCGGCCGTCAACGACGCCCTCGAGGCCAACCCCGAGCTGGTCAACTCCGGTCCGTACGAGGCGGGCTGGATGTTCGAGGTCCGGCTCGCGGGCGACGCACCCGGCATTCCGGACGACCTGCTCGATCCGGCCGCCTACCAGGAGCTGACCGGGAGCTGACCGAGGCTCCCGCGCCCACCACCGCGCGGTAGGTTTGCGGAATCCGACGCCGTCGCGCACGTTCGCCCGTGCGGCGTCACACTTGTTGCACCCGACGAGCAGGGCACCCACACCCCGCCCACCATCAGGAGGAGACCCCGAGGTGACCACGAACGACGGGCCCGGCGTGCCCCCGGAGCGCTCCCCGGAGACCACATCGGTCTTCCGCGCGGACTTCCTCTCCGAGGCCGAAGCCCCGGCCCAGGACCAGCCGGTCTCCGGCGTGGAGTCGTTGCCCGCCGGCTCCGCGCTGCTGGTGGTCAAGCGCGGCCCCAACGCGGGCTCGCGCTTCCTGCTCGACCGGCCTTCCACGAGCGCGGGACGGCACCCGGACAGCGACATCTTCCTCGATGATGTCACCGTCTCGCGCCGCCACGCGGAGTTCCGCAGCGACGCGGGCGAGTTCGTCGTCGTCGACGTCGGCAGCCTCAACGGCACCTACGTCAACCGGGAGCCGGTCGACACCGCGGTGCTCGCCAACGGCGACGAGGTGCAGATCGGGAAGTTCCGGCTGGTGTTCCTCACCGGGCCGCGCGAGTCCGGGCCGAGGGGCTGACGGGCTCTAGTGCTCCCCGCCGGAGGTTCGCCAAGGGTCTCGGCGGCCCAGCTCCCCGCTGGACGCACCGGCGAACAGCCCTAGTGCGCCCGGTGCGAGGGCTGCCCGCCGGCACGCCCAGCGAGAAGCTGGATCCACCGATACCCCCGACGAACCTCCGACGGGAAGCACTAGCTCCGGCTCACCCGCCGTACCGGCGGCGCGACCCGTCCGGAGTCGGGCGCCGGCAGGGTGCGCCGTGTAGCGTCGGAATCGCAGGACCGCGAGGAGGAGCAGAGCGATGAGCGTGCTTGCGAGCGAATCATCGACACAGCGCCTTTCATCGGTGCAGCGCCTTCGCGCTGCGTCGATTTCTGATGGGCCGGCCGAGCGCAGCGAGGTCGTGCGATGAGCGAGATGCGCGTCGTGGGGGTACGGGTCGAACTGCCCGCCAACCAGCCGATCCTCCTGTTGCGGGAGACCACCGGTGATCGTTACCTGCCGATCTGGATCGGGTCGGTGGAGGCCACGGCGATCGCACTGGAGCAGCAGGGCGTCAAGCCGGCCCGGCCGCTCACCCACGACCTGCTCAAGGACGTGATCAACGCCCTGGGGCGCCGCCTCGAGCAGGTGCGGATCACCGACCTGCAGGAAGGCACCTTCTACGCGGAGCTGGTGTTCGACGGCGGCATCACGGTGTCGGCGCGCCCGAGTGACTCGGTGGCGCTGGCGCTGCGGATCGGGGTGCCGATCCACGCCGAGGAGAGCGTTCTCGCCGAGGCCGGGCTGATCATCCCGGACGAGCAGGAGGACGAGGTCGAGAAGTTCCGGGAGTTCCTCGACTCGATCTCCCCGGAGGACTTCCGAGGCGCCCAGCCCTAGCCCCGCCCTGCCACCGGCGGCGCGCCGCGTTGACCGGGGGCGCGCGGGCTCATATCGTCGGATGTCTCTTAAGCCCGTCGGCTCCGACAGACCCCCCGGTGGTCGGAGCCGGGCTCCGGCGGAAGGAGTTCGGTGGAGCAGCCGCCGTCCGGCGCGCCCGAGCAGGGCGAGCTCTTCCCCGACCCGCTGCTCGGAGAAGGGTTCGACGGCCTGCCCGACCAGCTCGTCGGCTTCCGCGGGCCGACCGCGTGCCAGGTCGTGGGCATCACCTACCGCCAGCTCGACTACTGGGCCCGCACCGGCCTCGTCGTCCCCTCGATCCGCGGCGCCGCGGGCTCCGGCTCGCAGCGCCTGTACTCCTTCAAGGACGTGCTCGTCCTGAAGGTCGTCAAACGGCTGCTGGACGCAGGGGTGTCGCTGCAGAACATCCGCGTGGCCGTCGAGCACCTGCGCCGCCGCGGCATCCGCGACCTGGCCGGCATCACGCTGTTCAGCGACGGCACCACGGTCTACGAGTGCGCCTCGCCCGAGGAGGTCGTCGACCTGCTGCGCGGCGGCCAGGGCGTGTTCGGCATCGCCGTCGGGGGGGCCATGAAGGAGATCAGCGGCTCGATCAAGGACTTCCCGGTGGAGCGGGCCGACGGCGGAAGCGTGGACGACGCCCCCGAGGACGAGCTGTCCCGCCGGCGGGCGCGGCGCGCCATCAGCTGACACCCACCCGGGTCCCGTGGACGAGGACCTGCACGAGCGGGGCCGCTCGGCATACCGGCAGCGCGAGTGGGCGGGCGCCTACGAGCTGCTGACGGCGGCGGATCGGACGTCGCCGCTCGCCCCGGACGATCTCGAGCTGCTGACGACGAGCGCCTACCTCGTCGGTCACGACGACGTCGGCGACGACCTGGCGGCCCGCGCCTACCGCGAGCTGGTGCGCGAGGAGCCCACGCGCGCGGCGCGGCACGCGTTCTGGCTGGGCATGCACCTGCTGCTCCGTGGCGAGCCGGCCCGGGGCGGCGGATGGCTCGCGCGGGCGCGACGCCTGGTCGACGAGGCCGGCCGCGAGTGCGTCGAGCAGGGGTACCTCCTCGTCCCCGACGCCCTGCAGCGGCTCGGGGAGGGCGACGCCGAGGCCGCGCGGGCCTGCTCGGAGCGGGCCGCCGCGATCGGGGAGCGCTTCGACGAGCCGGACCTGCAGGCGTTGGGCCGGCTCTGCGTGGGACAGGCGTTGATCAGTGCCGGCGACACCACGCAGGCGCTGGCGCTGCTGGACGAGGTGATGGTGGCGGTCACCGCCGACGAGGTCTCGCCGATCGTCGCGGGCATCGTCTACTGCGCCGTGATCGAGGCGTGCCAGGAGGTCTTCGAGCTGCGCCGGGCGCAGGAATGGACCGCGGCGCTGTCCCACTGGTGCGCGTCGCAGCCGGACCTCGTGCCCTACCGCGGGCAGTGCATGGTGCACCGCGCCGAGATCATGCTGGTGCACGGCGCATGGCCGGACGCGCTGGACGAGGCCCGCCGGGCGTGCGACCAGCTCTCGGGGCACCCCGCGGCGGGAGCGGCCTTCTACCAGCTGGCCGAGCTGCACCGCCTGCACGGCTCGTTCGACGCGGCCGAGGACGCCTACCGCCGGGCCAGCCGCTGGATACCGGAACCGCAGCCGGGGCTCGCGCTGCTGCGGACGGCCCAGGGCCAGGCCGACGCCGCCGCCGCGATGCTGCGCCCGGTGCTGGAGGAGGCGGTCGGGTTCGTGGCCCGCACGCGGCTGCTCGCCGCCCACGTCGAGGTCGTGATCGCGGCGGGTGATGCCGCCTCGGCCCGCGTGAGCGCCGACGAGCTGCGGGCGATCGCCGACGACGTCGGGGCGCCGCTGCTGCGGGCGATGGCCCTGCACGCGACGGGCGCCGTGCTCGTCGCCGAGCAGGATCCGGGCGCGTGGGAGGTGCTGCGCCGTGCCTGGCGGGCCTGGCAGGAGCTCGACGCGCCCTACGAGGCGGCGCGCGTCCGCGTGCAGATGGGGCTCGCGTGCCTGCAGCGGCGGGACCCCGATTCGGCGGAGATGGAGTTCGACGCGGCCCGGCTGGTGTTCGAAGGGCTCGGGGCGGCCCCCGACGTCCTGCGCCTGCAGACCCTGTCGCGCGCTCCGGCCACCGGCCTCCTGACCGCCCGCGAGGCGCAGGTGCTGCGACTGGTGGCGACGGGCATGACCAACCGCGCGGTGGCCGCGGAGCTCTTCCTCAGCGAGAAGACCGTGGCCCGGCACGTGAGCAACATCTTCACCAAGCTCGGGGTGTCCTCGCGGGCGGCGGCGACGGCCTACGCGTACGAGCACCGCCTCGTCTGAGTGGGTAGAACCACCCATCCCGCCGTCTGGGTGCTTCGCCCGATGAGCACTGCCGCACGCCCTCCCTACCGTCGCCCGACACGGATCGAGGCGCCAGCGGGAGGTCGTCATGGACACCAGGCAACGCATGCGGGAGACCCTGCTGGCCGGGTTCCCGGTCGACGAGCGGCGGCGGCACCTGGCCGGTGTGTCGACCGCGGTGCTCGAGGGGGGCGACGGCGCCGCCGGCCCGCCGGTGGTCCTGCTGCACGGCCCGGGCGAGTTCGCCGCCACCTGGCTCCCCGTGCTGCCCCGGCTGGCGCGCGCCCACCACGTGATCGTCCCCGACCTGCCAGGGCACGGCGATTCGCTGATCGACGGGGTTCCGCTCGACGCCGGGCGCGTGCTCGACTGGCTCGGCGAGCTCGTCGAAGAGACGTGTGCCGCGCCGCCGGTGCTGGTCGGGAAGACCATCGGCGGCGCCGTTGCCGCACGGTTCGCCGCGGGGAACCGGCGCCGGCTCGCCGCGCTCGTGCTCGTCGACAGCCTCGGGCTCACCGCGTTCGATCCCGCGCCGCGGTTCGGTCTCGCCCTGCACCGCTTCCTCGGCGACCCGACGCCGCGCTCCTACGAGCGCTTCATGGAGTTCTGCGCGTTCGACCTCGACCGGGTGCGCGAGCACATCGGGATGCGGTGGGACACGTACGCGGCCTACGCGGTCGAGCTGGCCGCCGACGATCGCGTGCAGGCGGCGCTCGGCGGTCTGATCGGCCAGTTCGCGGCCGCGCCGATCCCACCGGAGCAGCTGGCTGGCATCGACGTTCCCACCACCCTGATCTGGGGCCGGCACGATCTCGCGACCCCGCTGTCCGTTGCCGAGGCCGCGAGCGCCCGCTACGGGTGGCCGCTGCACGTCGTCGAGGACGCGGGCGACGATCCGGCGCTCGACCGGCCCGACGCGTTCATCGTCGCGCTGCAGGCCTCGCTGGGAACGGTGGCCGTGCCATGAGCGGCGGCCCCGACGGATACGACGCGATCGTGGTGGGTGCGCGGTGCGCCGGATCGCCGACCGCGATGCTGCTGGCTCGCACGGGCCACGAGGTGCTCGTCGTCGACCGCGCGAGCTTCCCGAGCGACACGCTCTCGACGCACCTCGTCCACGCGCCCGGTGTGGCGGCGCTGCGCCGGTGGGGCCTGCTGGACCGGGCGGTCGCGGGATGCCCGCCGATCGAGGCCTACGCGTTCGACTTCGGCCCGTTCACCATCACCGGGAGGCCGGGCACCGCGTACGCCCCGCGGCGGACCGTGCTGGACACCGTGCTCGTCGAAGCGGCGGCCGCGGCGGGGGCGGAGGTGCGGGAGCGGTTCACGGTGTCCGAGATCCTCGTCGAGGACGGCCGGGTCACCGGGATCCGGGGCCACGGGAAGGGCGGGCGGACCGTCACCGAGCGGGCCGCGGCGGTCGTCGGAGCGGACGGGCTGCACTCGCTCGTGGCCCGCACCGTGCGGCCCGAGCAGTACCACGAGAAGCCGCAGCTGCTCTGCGGCTACTACGCCTACTGGAGCGGCCTGCCGATGGACGGCCGGTTCGAGTCCTACGACCGGACGGACCGGGCGTTCGCGGCGTGGCCGACGAACGACGACCTGACCCTCGTCATCGCGGGGTGGCCCTTCCGCGAGCTCGCGGCGAACCGCGGTGACGTCGAGGGCAACTACCTCGCCACCCTCGCGACGGCCCCTGCCTTCGCCGACCGCCTCCGGACGGCCCGGCGGGAGACGCGGATCGCCGGGACCGCGGTGCCGAACTTCTTCCGGACGCCGTACGGGCCGGGCTGGGCGCTGGTGGGGGACGCCGGGTACAACAAGGACTTCATCACCGCGCAGGGGATCCAGGACGCGTTCCGGGATGCCGAGCTCTGCGCCACGGCCCTGCACGACTCGTTCAGCGGCGCCCGCGCGTTCGACGCCGCGATGCACGACTACCGGTCCGCCCGGGACGAGGCCCTGCCGATGTACGAGTTCACCGCGGAGCTCGCGTCGCTCGAGCCGGCGCCGCCCGAGCTGCAACAGCTCCTCTCCGCCGTGAGCTGCGACCAGGAGGCGATGGACGGGTTCGCGCGGGTGGTCGCGGGGGTGACCTCGCCCGCGGAGTTCTTCTCCGACGAGAACGTCGGGCGGATCCTCGACGATCAGCGGATGCAGCGCCGCACGGACCTCACACGTCGACCTTGAACGGGTCGTGCTCGGCCAGCAGCTTGTCCAGCCGGGCCTGGTCCACCCGGGTGACCACCGCGGTGCTGTCCTGCCGGTCCCGCACGCACTTGGCGAGCGTGAACGCCGACGTCACCACGTAGAGCACGGCGAGTGCGAGGAACCCCCGCACCCACGGGTCGGCGGGTAGGTAGGCGATCCCGAGGGCGACGGCAAGCAGCGAGGCCGCGAACGAGATCACGGCCTGCACGAAGAACGCGCCGGTGGTCGGTGGCGGGGGCGGTGTCGTCGTCATGGCCGGAGCCTGCCGCGGCGGCGACCCGCGGGGCATCCGTGGAACTACGCGTCCCCTCCCGCGGAGGCATCGGGGAGTAGCATGCCGCGGGTAGTCGCCGAACCCGCGCGGGAGAGTCCCGGTCCCGGCCGGGCGCCGAAGGAGCAACTCCTCCCCGGAACCTCTCAGGCATCCAGGACCGCGTGGGCGAGACGCCTCTGGAAAGCGACGGGTCCGCATGCCGGGGCCCGTCCGCCGACGGGGAAAGCTCCGGTAACGGGGCGAATCTCTCAGGTGCCCGGTCACGGGCGGGGACAGAGGGGGAGGGCGGTTCCACCCTGCCCGACCACCCGCCCGATCGTGCCGCACGGAGGTTCCCGTGACCGACCGCCCCACCCTCGCCGATCTCGAGCGCGGCACCCCGTTCGCCGACCGGCACATCGGCCCGCGCCCGGTCGACCTCGACCGGATGCTGGCGACGATCGGGGCGGCCTCGCTCGACGAGCTCGCTGCCGCCGCCGTCCCCGACAGCATCCAGGACCGTGCCGATGCTGCCGAGCCGGTCGCGTCCACGCTGCCGCCGGCGGCCACCGAGACCGAGGTGCTGGCGGAGCTGCGCGCGCTGGCCGCCCGCAACACGGTCACCGTGCCGATGATCGGCCAGGGCTACGCGGGCACCATCACCCCGGCGGTGATCCGCAGGCACGTGCTCGAGAACCCCGCCTGGTACACCGCTTACACCCCGTACCAGCCGGAAATCAGCCAGGGGCGGCTGGAGGCGCTGCTGACGTTCCAGACCGTCGTGGCCGACCTCACCGGGCTCCCGGTCGCAGGCGCGTCGCTGCTCGACGAGGCCACCGCGGCCGCCGAGGCGATGACGCTGCTGCGCCGGGCGGGGAAGGCGCGCTCGCCGCGGTTCGTCGTGGACGCCGACACGCTCCCGCAGACCGTCGAGGTGCTGCGCACCCGGGCCGAGCCGCTGGGCATCGAGCTGGTGGTGGCCGACCTCGCGGCGGGCCTGCCGGAGGGGGAGCTGTTCGGGCTGCTGCTGAGCTACCCGGGCGACTCGGGTGTCGTGCGCGACCCCGCGGCGCTGATCGACGCCGCGCACGAGCGCGGCGCGCTGGTCGCGGTGGCCGCGGACCTGCTGGCGCTCACGCTGCTCACCCCGCCCGGCGAGCTGGGCGCGGACGCGGTCGTCGGAACCACGCAGCGGTTCGGGGTGCCGCTCGGCTACGGCGGGCCGCACGCCGGCTACCTGTCGGTGCGCGAGCAGCACGCGCGCCAGCTGCCCGGGCGCCTGGTCGGCATGTCCCGCGACGCCGACGGCCACCCCGCCCTGCGGCTCGCGCTGCAGACCCGTGAGCAGCACATCCGTCGCGAGAAGGCCACCTCCAACATCTGCACCGCGCAGGTGCTGCTCGCCGTCGTCGCGGCCTGCTACGCCGTGTACCACGGCCCGGAGGGGCTGCGCCGCATCGCGCAGCGCGCCCACCGGATGGCCGCGGTGCTGGCCGCCGGGTTGCGGGCCGGGGGCGTGGAGGTCGTGCACGGCGAGTTCTTCGACACCGTGCAGGCACGGGTGCCGGGCCGGGCGGAGGAGGTGGCCGACGCCGCGCACGCCGCCGGGATCGCGCTGCGCCGGATCGACGCCGACACGCTCGGCATCGCCTGCTCCGAGGTCACCACGGTGGCGCACCTGGAGGCGCTGTGGTCGGCGTTCGGCGTGTCCGCCGACGCCGCGGAGCTCGACGCCGGCACCGGGGACGCCCTGCCCGCCGGGCTGCGCCGGGAGTCGGAGTACCTGACCCACCCGGTGTTCCACGAGCACCGCAGCGAGACCTCGCTGATGCGCTGGCTGCGCCGCCTCGCCGACGCCGACCTCGCGCTGGACCGCACGATGATCCCGCTGGGCTCGTGCACGATGAAGCTCAACGCGGCCGTCGAGATGGAGCCGATCACCTGGCCGGAGTTCGCGAACCTGCACCCGTTCGCCCCGGAGGCCGACGCGGCGGGCACCCTCGAACTGATCACCGACCTGGAGCGCTGGCTCGCCGAGCTCACCGGCTACGCGGCGGTGTCGCTGCAGCCGAACGCGGGCAGCCAGGGGGAGTTCGCCGGTCTGCTGGCGATCGCCGCCTACCACCGCAGCCGTGGTGAGGCCCACCGCGACGTCTGCTTGATCCCGGCGAGCGCACACGGCACCAACGCGGCCTCGGCCGTGATGGCGGGCATGCGGGTGGTCGTGGTGGCGACGGCCCCGACCGGCGACGTCGACCTCGACGACCTGCACGCGAAGATCGCCGAGCACGGGGAGTCCCTCGCGGCGCTGATGATCACCTATCCGTCCACGCACGGGGTGTTCGAGGCACGGGTCCGCGAGGTGTGCGACGCCGTGCACGAGGCAGGCGGCCAGGTCTACGTCGATGGCGCGAACCTCAACGCGCTGGTCGGGCTGGCCCGGCCGGGGGCGTTCGGCGGCGACGTCAGCCACCTGAACCTGCACAAGACGTTCTGCATCCCGCACGGCGGCGGCGGACCGGGCGTCGGCCCGGTGGCGGTGGCCGAGCACCTGGCGCCGTTCCTGCCCGGCCGGGGTGAGGTGGGCGCCGTGTCGGCCGCGCCGCACGGCAGCCCGGGCGTGCTCCCGATTTCGTGGGCGTACCTGCGGCTCATGGGCCTCGACGGGCTGCGGCGGGCCACCCTCACCGCGGTGCTGGCGGCCAACTACGTGGCCGCTCGGCTGCGGGACCACTACCCGGTGCTGTACGCGGGCGCAGACGGCCACGTGGCCCACGAGTGCATCCTCGACCTGCGCGGGATCTCGAAGGAGACCGGCGTCACCGTCGACGACGTCGCGAAGCGGCTGGCCGACTACGGCATCCACGCGCCGACGATGTCGTTCCCGGTGGCGGGCACGCTCATGGTGGAGCCCACGGAGAGCGAGGACCTCGCCGAGATCGACCGCTTCGTGGACGCCATGATCGGAATCCGGGGTGAGATCGAGCGGGTGGCGGCGGGGGAGTGGCCGGCCACCGACAACCCGCTGCGCGGTGCCCCGCACACCGCCGCGTGCCTCGCGGACAAGTGGGACCACCCGTACTCGCGTGAGATCGCCGCCTACCCGATGGGCGGAACGCCCGGCGTGCACGACCGGAAGGTGTGGCCGCCGGTGCGCCGGATCGAGGGCGCCTACGGGGACCGGAACCTGGTGTGCAGCTGCCCGCCGGTGGAGGCGTTCTCCTCCTGAGCGGCCCGTGCTGCGGACGCGGTGGAGTGGACGGGCGGGTCCCCTCCGGCCCACCCGTCCGCAGCAAGGAGGGCGGGACACGCTGTGTGATACATGTGACCGTCATCACTGTCAACGAATCATTGACGCCTCCGGATGGCCAACGATTCGATGACCAGGGCATACGCCGGCAAAGAGGGCCCCGAGCGACGTCAGCAAAGTGGCTTTGCTGACGTCAGGTGTCATGAACGTGCTTTGCCGACAGCTCGGGGGAGAGGGCCGTGTGGGCGACGGCGCGGCTGCGCCGGGGGTCGGTGAGCAGGTCGGTGTTGTCGGCGTGCTGGTCCACGGCGCCGACGCGGGGGAGTGCGGCGATCACCGGGTCCGTGACGGCGGCGAGGAGGGCGTCGGCGAAGCGATCGGCCTTCAGGACCTGGAAGGGGCGGCTGAAGTAGGGCCGTGTCGTGGGATCCACGGGTGCGGCGAGGCCGGTGTCGTTCTGGGCGGCCGCGAGGGTCTCGTACGCGGTGACGAGGTGGCGTTCGCGTTCGTGCCATGTGGTGGCGGCCAGGGCACCGCGCAGGGCGGGGTCGAGGGCGGAGGCCACGGGGAGTGCGGCGAACGCGCTGCCGAGCCATTTGCTGTAGGGCGGGTAGCGCCGGTGCAGGAGCAGGGCAAGGCGCATGAGGTCGCGGACCAGGCGGGCGGCGACGACGGCGGATCCCAGCTCGTCGCCGACCTCGCCCGTGCGGCCCACGAACGCCTCCTCCTGTGCGATGCGCCGCCATTGGCAGGCCAGGACGTAGCGCCAGACGTCCGGTGGGTACCAGGCCAGGACGGCTCTGAGCGGCTCGAGCTCTCCGAGCCCGTCGTGGAAGACGGCACCCGCGGTGGCCTCGGCGAGGGCCTGGGCGGGCGTCGCGAGCCAGTCGCCGGAGCTCAGGCCGCGGCGGGGGTCGACACCGAGCCGCTCCTGGCACCACTCCTCGACGGTGGTGAGCCCGACGCGGTGCCGGACGGGACCGTCGGTGGGGGTCATGCGGCCGGCGTGGTCGCCCTCGACGGGCTCGAAGTGCGTCGGCCAGCCGTGGAAGGTGCGCGGCAGGTGTTCGGCGAGCCTGCGGTGCAGCTCCGGGATGCGGCCGGCGTCGGCGGGGGAGAGGAAGACCTCCAGGCGTGGTCCCCATTCGTGGTCGGCCGACCGGGGAGTGTCGAAACCGAGGACCTCGGAGCCGGGCCCGATGCGGGCAGCGGAGTGCGGTACCTCCTCGAGGAGCGGCTGGACGGCCTCGGCGTAGAAGGCGCGGGAGAGCTGGAGACCGGCAACGAACACCCGGGGATCCTGGCGGGTGCGGCCGGCCCGGGCACCCGCATATCTGTGTCAATGATTCATTGACGCCTACTGATCGTCAATCACAGATTGACGATCATCGACGGCAACGACGGCGAAGCCGTCGCCGGCCGGGGGAGGTGGGCTGTCAGCCGCGGCGCTCGCGGGCGTGGGTGGCGTCGCGGACCTCGCCCACGTAGTGCTCGACGAGGTCCTCCATCGTCACGAGGCCTGCGGTTTCGCCGTGCGGGCCGATGGCGCGCGCGAGGTGGGCCCGGGCACGGCGGAGTACGGCGAGCGCCTCGTCGAGCCGGACGGAGGTCGGTACCTCCGGCAGGGTGCGCACCCGCGGACCCGGCACCGCGGCCGCCGGGTCGTCCGCGAGGTCGAGGATGTCCTTGACGTGCAGGTACCCGGCGAGGTCGCCGGCCGTCCCGAGCACGGGGAAGCGGGAGAACCCGGTCTCGGCGACGGCGTGGGCGACATCGCCGACGGTGGGCTCGGCCGGGAGCGTCACGAGCTCGGACACCGGTACGAGCACGCCGGCCACGGTGGCCTCGGCGGAGCTGAGGGCGCGGGTGAGGCGGCGGGACTCGTCGTCGTCGAGCAGGCCCTCGCGGCCGGACTCCGCGATGAGGTCGGCGAGCTCACCGGAGGTGAACGACGCCTCCAGTTCGTCGCGCGGCTCGACCCGCAGCAGTCGCAGCACGCCGTTGGCGATGAGGTTGAACAGTTCGATCAGCGGCCGCATCACCGTGGTGAACACGAGGAACGGGGGGACCAGCAGGATCGCGGTGCGCTCCGGCCCGGCGATGGCGATGTTCTTGGGCACCATCTCACCGAGCAGGATGTGCGCGACCACGACGATCGCGAGGGAGATCGCGAAGGCGATCGGGTGCAGCAGGGCATCGGGCATCCCGGCCCAGTGCAGCGGCCGCTCGATGAGGTGGGCGACCGCAGGCTCGCCGAGCCGGCCGAGCAGCAGCGAGCTGATCGTGATGCCCAGCTGCGACGCCGCGAGCATCCGGGACAGGTCGGCGTGGGCGCGCAGCACCGTGCGGGCCGCCGCCGTGCCCGCACCGGCCATCGCCTCGAGCCGGTCGCGGCGCGCTGAGATCAGCGCGAACTCGGCGCCGACGAAGAACGCGTTGGCCCCGAGCAGCGCGACGGCGGCGAGCAGCGCCAGCAGGTCGGAGGTCACGACACCACCTCGCTGACGCTCGGCGGGGCCGTGCCCGATGGCGCTGCGCTGAATGGTGACCTCGCGAGCTCGGTCACGTGCTCTCCTCGGAGCCGGGCCGGGCGAGGCGCAGTTCGGCGATGCGGTTGCGGTCCCGCCGCACGACGGTGAGCTGCCACCCGTCGACGGTGACCTCTTCGCCCACCTCGGGAATGCGTCCGAGCCGGGTGAGCACGAGGCCGGCGAGGGTCTCGTACTCACCGGACGGCATCTGGAAGCCGGTGGCGTCGGCGACCTCGTCGTCACGGAGCAGCCCGGACACCAGCCAGCTGTTGCGGCCGAGGGGGCGCACGGTGGACTGCTCGGCGCGGTCGTGCTCGTCGCGGACGTCGCCGACGATCTCCTCGACGAGGTCCTCGAGGGTGACGATGCCCGCCGTGCCGCCGTACTCGTCGACCACGACGGCGAGCTGGAGCCCGGAGCTGCGCAGCCGCGTGAGCAGCTCGTCGCCGTCCAGTGACCCGGGCACGGTGGGCACCTCCTGCACGAGCTCGCCCACGGCGACGCAGCCCCGTCGTGCGGGTTGGATGCCGAACGCCTGCTTGACGTGGACGACGCCGAGCACGGCGTCGGGGTCGCTGTTGTGCACCGGGAAGCGGGAGATGCCGGTGCGCCGGGCGAGCGCCACCATGTCCGCGACCGTGGCGTCGGCGTCGAGCGACTCCACGCGGACCCGGGGTGTCATGAGGTCCTCCGCCACCCGGTCGGTGAAGCGCAGGGACCGGTCCAGCAGCGTGGCGGTGCCGGCGTCGAGCGTGCCGTGCTCCGCGCTCGTGCGGACGAGGGAGCTGAGCTCGCGCGCAGACCGTGCGGAACGCAGCTCCTCGGCCGGCTCCACCCCGAGCCGGCGCACCACCGAGTTGGCGGCGCTGTTGAGGCCGTTGATGAGCCACCGGAACGCGTGCGCGAAACCGCTCTGCAGCCAGACGACGGCGCGGGCGGTGCGCAGCGGGCCCGCGATGGCGAGGTTCTTCGGCACGAGCTCGCCGAACACCATCGACAGGGTCGTGGCCAGCAGCAGCGCGAGCACGGTTGCGGTGCCCGCGGCGAGGCCGGGGGAGAAGCCGATCGCCTCGAGGCCGGGCCGGAAGAGCGACGCGATGGCCGGCTCGGCGATGTAGCCGGTGACCAGCGTGGTGACCGTGATGCCGAGCTGGCTGCCCGACAGCTGGAACGACAGGCCGCGGTGCGCGCGCTGCACGGCCCGTGCGCGCCGGTCGCCCACCTCGGCGACGTGGGCGTCGACCTGGCTGCGTTCCAGGGCGGTGAGCGCGAACTCCGAGGCC
This sequence comes from Pseudonocardia hierapolitana, assembly GCF_007994075.1. Taxonomy (NCBI): domain Bacteria; kingdom Bacillati; phylum Actinomycetota; class Actinomycetes; order Pseudonocardiales; family Pseudonocardiaceae; genus Pseudonocardia; species Pseudonocardia hierapolitana. The sequence continues at coordinate 7,793,813 of NZ_VIWU01000001.1, forward strand.
ACCGAGATCGCGGTGCCGAGCGTGAGCGCGGCGACCGCGAGCAGCCCCAGGATCGAGAGCAGCACACTCATGGCCCGCCCTCGCCGGCGCTCGGGCGACCGCTTCGCGGATGCGCTGTGCTGATGATTCCCTCGCTCATCCGCGGCCTCGGCGGGCGGCATCGGCGGAGCGCGCAGGGCAGGTGAGGGGACGCCGGGTCGGACCCGGCCGACTACTGCAGCCCGGTTCGGTGGGGCGTGCGGTGGGCACGGCGTGTTCCTCCTGGAGCGGAGGCATCAGTGTAGGTCGGCACCGGTGCGGGTTCCCGCGGGAGTCACTCCGGTCACGATGGGGAGCGATCCGGCCGCGCGGGATTTAGGTTGACCGGTCATGAGCGGCATTCGCACCGGTGCGTTGCCTGAGACGTGGGCCCCACCAGAAGTGGCGGGGGAGGAGACGTCGCAGGACTCCTCGCCGTTCGTCGACTTCGACCGGGAGTCGTGGGCCCGGCTCGGCGCGAACACGCCGCTCCCGCTCACCGCGGAGGAGCTCGACCAGGTCCGCAGCCTGGGCGACGAGGTCGACCTCGACGAGGTGCGGGAGGTGTACCTCCCGCTGTCACGGCTGCTGACGCTGCACGTGCAGGAGGGCGGGCGGCTCTACCGCGCCTACCGGACGTTCCTCGGCGCCACCACCGCGCGTACCCCGTTCGTGATCGGGATCGGTGGATCGGTGTCGGTGGGCAAGTCGACCACGGCGCGGCTCATGCGCCTGCTGCTCGCGCGCTGGCCGCAGCACCCGCGGGTGGCGCTCGTCACCACCGACGGGTTCCTGCACCCGAACGCGGAGCTGGAACGGCGCGGCCTGATGACGCGCAAGGGCTTCCCGGAGTCCTACGACCGGCGCGCGCTCCTGCAGTTCGTCACCGACGTGAAGGCGGGACGGGCCGAGGTGTCGGCGCCGGTGTACTCGCACCTGACCTACGACATCGTCCCCGGGGCGCGCTCCACCGTGCACCGCCCGGACATCCTGCTGCTGGAGGGCCTCAACGTGCTCCAGCCGGCCCAGCCGTCCCGTGAGGGGGGACCGGCGCTCGCGGTGAGCGACTTCATCGACTTCTCGGTGTACGTGGACGCCGCCACCGAGGACATCCGCCGCTGGTACGTGGAGCGCTTCCTGCGGCTGCGCGAGACCGCGTTCCGCAACCCCGAGTCGTACTTCCGCCGGTACGCCGCGCTCGACGAGGCGGGCGCGGTGGCCCGTGCGGAGAGCATCTGGGCGGAGATCAACGGGCCGAACCTGGAGCGGAACATCCTGCCCACCCGCGGGCGGGCGACCCTCGTGCTGCGCAAGGGCCCGAAGCACGACGTGACCGGGATCCGGTTGCGGAAAGTGTGAACGGGCAAGGTCTGAGCACACGCTGTGAAGGCACCTGGCACCATGTTCCGATGACGACCGGGTCCGTGGAGACCGAGGACATCACGGCTGGAGACGTGGCACCCGAGGAGCTGACCGAGCTCGCCGCGCGGCTGCGGCTCGTCGTGGGCCGGCTGCACCGTCGCATTCGCATCGACGGCCGGGAGTCGATCCCGCCGTTGCAGCTGTCCGCGCTGGTCACGGTGGAGCAACACGGGCCGCTGCGGCTCTCCGAGCTGGCCCGCCGGGAGGCCGTGACCGCGCCGACGATGAGCCGCGTGCTCGCCGCGCTCGACGACCAGGGCCTGGTGATCCGCACCCCCGACCCGCACGACGCGCGTGGGGTGCAGATCGTGCTCTCGGACGAGGGGGCGGCCCGGCTGGCCGAGGTCCGCAGCCACCGGACGGCGCTGGTCGCGCGGCGGGTCGCCCGCCTCGACGGCGAGGAGCGGCAGCGGATCGTGGCCGCCCTCCCCGCCCTCGAGGCGCTCCTGGTCGACGACGAGTGACCGCCGAGTGACCTTCTACGCGGGTTCGCCGTCCACGAGGACGGTCAACCCGTCGTGCAGGAAGCTCAGCTGCCCGGCGATCCGGGCGGACTCCGGCAGCGGGTCCGCGTAGGACCAGACCGCGTCGGTGAGCTCACCGCCGTCGGGCAGCCGCACGGACCAGTAGCCCGCCTCGCCCTTGTAGGGGCAGCGCGTGCGGGTGGCCGTGGGTTCCAGCGGCACGCGCACGTCGTCGGGCGAGAGGTACCAGCGGGCCGGGAGGCCGGTCTCGTTCAGCACGAGCGGGTGGTGCGACTCGGCGACGAGGGTGTCCCCGGCGAGCACCTGGACGTGCCGGCTGGTGGGCCGCACGTCGACGCGGGTGTACGGGTCGGTGAGGTGCGCGAACACCTCCTCGTCCTCGTCGAACCACGCGTCGGCGGCCTCCCAGTACAGCGACGCGTAGCCGGCGAGCCACTTCGCGTCCGGCAGCGGGTCCGGGTAGGCCCAGAGCGCGTTCTCGGCGACCCGGTCGCCCACGCGCAGGGTGCGGTAGGTGGCGTCGCCCTTGAACGGGCAGTGCGTGGTGTGGTCGCTCGGGACGAACAGCGCCTGGTCGATGTCCTCCTCGGGCACGTACAGCCGTGGCAGGAGGTTCGTCTCGTGGACGAGCACGCCGCGGCGGGTGTCGAGCACCGTGCGGCCGGCGAACTCGGCGCGGACTCGACGCGGGAACGGGTGCATCAGCAGCTTGTGGGCCGGCCCGTCGATCCGGTAGTTGACGGTGGCGGGCGCGGCCGCGGACAGCGGACCGTCGGCACGGGTGAGAGCCATGCCACTCCCAACGCCACCCGCCGCGGTGCATTCCGGCGGATCACGCCGTGATTCAGGCGGTGTTTCAGGCGGTGTTTCAGGCGATGTCGTGCACGACCTCCACCGTGACCGCCAGCTCCTGCGTGCCCGGCTGGATCGGCACCGCTGCCTGGGCGCGGGCGGCATCGGCCGTGTAGGGCATCGGCGGCTGCTCGCCCGCCAGCTCGACGATCGACCGGACCGGGCCCAGCCCGACGCCCGCGGCGTCGGCGAGCTGCCGCGCCTGCGCGAGCGCGCGGCGCACCGCGTCGGCCCGCGCCTCGGCCCGCGCGGCGCTCTCGTCGGCGATGGAGAACTGGATCGTCTGCACGCGGGTCGCGTCGCCCGCGGCCGCGGCGGCCTGGTCGATCAGGGCTCCGGCGGCGGCGATGTCGTGCAGGGTCGCCGTGACCTGGTTGCTCACCTGGTAACCGGTGATCCGGCCGGTCTCCGGTGCGGTGGTCGGGTACACGGTGAGCTGGCTGGTGCGGATGTCGGCCGGTGCCACCCCGGCGCCCTGCAGCACGCCGATCACGGCGCCCGCGCGTTCGGAGTTGGCGGTGAGCGCCGCCGTGGCGCTGCGGTCACGGGTCTCCACCCCGAGCACGACGGTGGCCGTGTCCGGCGCGGCCACGACCGTGCCGGTGGCGCGGGCGGTGATCGCGGGCGGTGGGGCCGATCCGGGCGAGGCGGCCGCAGGCGAGGAGCAGCCGGCGAGAACGAGGGTCGCGAGGGCGAGCAGCGGGAGCGTGGCGCGGTGCATGCCTCCAGGACGGGACAACTGCGGGATCGGTTGCACGAGCCACTAGGTTCGCCGGAATGGGTGTTCCGTTCGCCGCCTACGGCGCCGAGATCTACCTGCAGGGGCTCGCCGACCAGCGCCCCGCGCTGCCGACCGACCCGTCCCGGCTGGAGGCGGCCGCACGATCCGTGCTCGACGACGGCCCGTTCGGTTACGTCGCGGGTGGCGCAGGCGGGGGCGCCACGATGCGCGCCAACCGCGACGCGTTCGACCGTTACGCGATGGTGCCGCGGATGCTGCGCGACACCACGGAGCGCGACTGGTCCACCACCGTCCTCGGCACGGCGATGCCGGCGCCGCTGCTGGTCGCCCCGATCGGGGTGATGTCGATCGTGCACCCCGACGGGGAGCTCGCGGTGGCGAGGGCGGCGGCCGAGCTGGGTGTGCCGATGGTGCTGTCGACGGCGTCGTCGCACACGATCGAGGAGGTCGCCGCCGCCTCGGGCGATGCTCCGCGCTGGTACCAGCTCTACTGGCCCACCGAGGACGAGGTGACCGTGAGCATCCTCGAACGGGCACGGGCCGCGGGTCACCGCGTGCTGGTCGTCACCCTGGACACGTGGACGCTGGGCTGGCGTCCCCACGACCTGGACCTGTCGTACCTGCCGTTCCTGCGCGGCGTCGGCACCGCGATCCCGTTCTCCGATCCGGCGTTCCGGGCCGGTCTCGCCGCCCCGCCGGAGAACGACCTCATGGCGGCCGTCCAGCGGTGGGTGCCGATGTTCACCGGCACCGCGGTGCGCTGGGACCGGCTCGACCTGCTGCGCGAGCACTGGGACGGGCCCATCGTGCTCAAGGGCGTGCAGCACGTCGACGACGCCCTGCACGCTCTCGACGTCGGGATGGACGGGATCGTCGTGTCCAATCACGGCGGGCGCCAGGTCGACCGGGCGATCGGGTCGCTCGACGCGTTGCCGGGCATCGTGGGCGCCGTTGACGGACGGGCAGCGGTCCTGTTCGACTCGGGGATCCGCAGCGGCGCCGACGCCGGCGTCGCGCTCGCGCTCGGCGCCGACGCGGTGCTGCTCGGCCGCCCGTTCGTGTACGGACTCGCCCTGGGCGGCCAGGACGGGGTGCGGCACGTCCTGCGCTCGGTGCTCGCCGAGCTCGACCTCACCCTCGCGCTGTCCGGGTTCGCCGACCTCGCGCAGCTGCGTGGCGCGAAGGACGCGGTGATGAGAAGGACGCAGTGATGAGAAGGACGGGTGTCGACAATCGGGTGAAGAACCTCGCCTACACCGGCGCGTGACCCGGTGATGCCATAGTGGGTGCCGGGATCCCCCGGCTGCCCGCCGTGGGGCCGAGGGAAGGGGAGCACGGGCGTGGATGCGCTCACCGCGCTCGTCGCCGGCCTGGTGGCGAGCCTGCGCACGGCGCTGGCCGCCGACGTCTGCCCGGGCGGTTGGCCGTGGGCGGTCACCGTGCTGGGCATCGGGGTCGGGCTGCTGCCCACTGCGGCCGCCGTGCTGGTGGCGGTGCTGCGCAAGCGGATCGGGTCCCGTTACGGGGCGGGCGAGTCGGTGCTCATCGTCCTCGCCGGGCTGGTCGGCGCCGGGCTGCTGCCGCTCGCCATGTTCACGGCCACCGGGCGCGTGTTCCGCGCCGTGGCGGCCGGGCGCGACGTCGACGGCCTCACATCGGCCCAGGTCGCAGACCTCGGCAGCACCGTGTGCGTCATGCCGCAGTCGACCTACCTCGGCGGCTACCCGGTCACGTCCGCGTTCAACCCGGCCGATCCGGTGCGGTTCGGCCTCGCCGTCGTGCTGCTCGTCGGGTTCCCGCTGGTGGCAGCGGTCTGCGTGGCGGGGCAGGCCCGGTTGGCGCTGCGGCGCGGGCCCAGCTGGCCTGCGAAGTTCTTCTGGGTGCCGCTGCTGGCGCTCACGCTGTTCACGGGGCAGACGCCGGCCGGGTCCACGGGCCACCTCTGGATCGGGGTCGCGATCGGCGCCTTCCTGGGCATCGCCGTCGTGCTCACGGTCGGTGCCCCGCCGCGCGAGGTGGTGCGCCGGTCGCTGGCGGCGCCCGCGCCCGCGCCGCGTCGCCCGCCGCAAATGGAGTCGCTGCGCCCGCCGGCGCCGGCGCGCCGGCCCGTCACGCCGGCCGGCTCGCCTCGTCCGTCCCCGGCGCCTTCGTTCCCGGCTCTTTCGTCAGTGGCCGACCGGCTGGCGCAGCGCTTCGCGGCGAGGCAGCCCGAGCCGCCGGTGGTGCCGGCGCCCCGTACCCCGGTGGCGCAGCAGCCGCCGCGCCCCCTGCAGCCGCTGCAGCCGCCGTCACAGGGCCCGCGCCCCACGCTGGTGGCCCCGGCGCCACCGTTCGGCGCGGGTGCGCCCCGGTTCCGGCTGATCCGCAGGCTCGGCGCCGGCGGGTTCGGCCGGGTGTGGCTCGCCCACGACGCCCGGCTCGGGCAGCCGGTGGCGCTCAAGGCCGCGCACGCGCCCGACTCGGAGACCGAGGAGCGGATCCGGCGCGAGGCGCGCGCCCTGGTGGCAGTCCGCCACCCGCACTGCGTGCGGATCCACGACCTGTTGCCGGCCACTGCCGACCCCGGCCTGCACGAGCTCGAGGGCCTCGTCATCGTGATGGAGTACGTCGAGGGCTCCCCGCTCGGCGACCTGGTCCGCTCCCGCGGCCCGCTCGACGACGTCAGCGCGGCCCGGGTGTGGATCGGTCTCGCCGGTGCGCTCGACGCGGCACACTCCCGCGGCGTCCTGCACCGCGACGTGAAGCCGGGCAACGTCGTCGTCGACCAGGCGGGGCTGGCGCACCTGATCGACTTCGGGATCGCCCGCAAGACCGGCGACTCGACGATGACGATGGCCGGCTTCGTGCTCGGCACGCCCGACTTCCTCGCCCCCGAGGTGGCATGCGGGGAGCGCGCCACCCCGGCTTCGGATTCGTGGCAGCTCGCCGCCACGGTCTCCTACGCCCTCACCGGGCACCCGCCCCGCGGTGTGCACGCCGATGCGGTGTCGGGGCTGCGGGCCGCGGCCGCCGGTGCCCCGCTCTCGCACCTGCCGTCGCGTTCCGCGCACCTCGCGTTGCTGCGTGCGGCGTTGGACAGCAACCCGCGACGGCGGCCGCCGCTGCGCGCGGTGCAGAGCGCGCTCGACGAGTGGCTGCGCCGGGCCGGGAAGCGGCCGGACGGCCCGGTCGGCGCCGGCGTCCCGGCCCGGTGACGCGGGCCCTGCCCGCAGAGGCCGGGCCGGAGGTACCCACCTCCGGCCGGGGCCGCATCCTCGGCGTCGACGCGGCGCGTGCCGTGGCGCTCGTCGGGATGTTCGCCACGCACATCTTCCCGCTCCGGGAGGGCCGCGAGCCGACGCTCACCGGCCTGATCGCGTCCGGGCGGGCATCGGCGCTGTTCGCCGTGCTGGCGGGGGTGGGGGTGGCCCTCGCGACCGGCGGCACGCGGCGGCCGGCCGGGGCCCGCGAACACCTCGGGGCAGGCTCCGCGCTCGTCGTGCGCGGCATCCTGGTCGGCGCGCTCGGCCTCACGCTGGTGGCGCTCGAGGCCCCGGTCGCGATCATCCTGACGTACTACGGCCTGCTGTTCGTGGTGGCGGCCCTCCTGCTGCGGGCGCCCCGCGGCGTGCTCGCGGCCGGTGCGGTGCTCGCATGCGTCCTCACGCCGGTGGCGAGCCAGCTGTTGCGGGCGGGGCTCCCCGACGGGCCCGGCCGCCAGATCGGGTGGCCTGCGCTCGCCGCGCCCGGCGACGCCGTGGTCACGCTCGCGCTCACCGGCTACTACCCGGTGCTGACCTGGACGACGTACCTGCTCGCCGGGATGGCGGTCGGCCGGCTCGACCTGCGCCGCCCCCAGGTCGCGGCGGGCCTGCTCACCGGCGGCGTGGCACTCGCGGTGGCCGCGCACACGGCGTCGGCGCTGCTGCTCGGCCCCGGCGACGGGGTGTGGGTGCTCGGTGCCGCGGCGTCGGCGCGCCGCTACGGCACCACCCCGACCGGGAACTGGTGGTGGCTCGCCGTGGACACCCCGCATTCCGGCAGCCCGCTCGACCTGGCCGCCACCATCGGGTCCGCCCTGGCCGTGCTCGGCGCGATGCTGCTGCTGTCCCGGTGGTCGCGCCGGGTCGTGCGGGTTCCCGCCGCGCTCGGCTCGGCACCGCTCACGCTCTACACGCTCCACGTCGCGGCGCTCGCCGGTTACGCCGGGAGCGGTTCGGACGACGCGATCCTGTGGCTCGGCCACGTCGTGGTCGCCACGCTGATCGGCCTGGGCCTGCAGCTGGCCGGCGTCCGCGGCCCGCTGGAGGCAGTGGTCTCGGCCGCGGGTCGGGCAGTGCGCCGCGGCGTGACCGGCGTCACAGTGAAGCCTGTCGATTCGCAGCCGCCTCGCCCGCCGGGCAGGTGACGGGCACCGGCACGCGGCGCCCCGATCCGAGAGGAGAGCGCATGCGCACCCTGATGGTCACGGCGTTCGTGTCGCTGGACGGCGTCGTGCAGGCTCCCGGCGGTCCCGACGAGGACCGCGACGGCGGGTTCACCCACGGCGGCTGGGCGGCGCCGTACATCGACGACGAGGTCATCGCGCGGGCGACGGGCTTCGCCGCCCGCGCCGACGCGCTCCTGCTCGGCCGCCGGACGTACGAGGAGTTCGCCGCCACCTGGCCGCTCGCGCCGGCCGACGATCCGATCGGCTCCCGGTGGGCCGCCGTGCGCAAGTACGTCGCCTCCCGGACCCTCACGTCGGTGAGCTGGCAGAACTCCACCCTGCTCGACGGTGAGGTCCCGAACGCGGTGGCGGAGCTCAAGAAGTCCGAGGGCGGCGAGATCCAGGTCCACGGCAGCGGGCAGCTCGTGCAGACGCTGCTCGCCCACGATCTCGTCGACGAGCTGCACCTCGTGGTGATCCCGGTGCTCGTCGGGTCGGGCAAGCGGCTGTTCGGCAGCGGCACCCTTCCCGGTCGCTTCGACCTGGTCGCGGCCGCGACGACCCGATCGGGGATCGTCGTCGGCCGGTACGCGCGAGCGGGCGGGCTCACCTACGGTGCGGTTGGCCCCGAGACAGGGAACTGGTGAGGACGATGCCCCAGTACGCGGTGCTCATCTACGAGAAGGAGCTGCCCGGCGGGGTGGCCGACATGCCGCCGGAGGTCATGGAGGCGAACATCAGCGCGGGGGACAAGATCGCCGCGATGGGCGTGCGCGTCGTCCACGAGCAGGGTCTGCAGCCAGCGGCGACCGCGCGGACGATCCGCAAGGACGGCCTGGTCACCGACGGCCCGTTCCTGGAGACGAAGGAGGTGCTCGCCGGCTTCTTCGTGGTGGAGGCCCCTGATCTCGACACGGCGCTCGCCGTCGGCAAGCTCCTCCCGATCATGGACGGGGCGGTTGAGGTGCGGCCCCTCCTGTGACGTCGGAGGTCGTCGGGCGCGCGGTCGCCGACGCGCACCGCCGCGAGTGGGCCGCCGTGCTCGCCGCGACGGTGCGCGTCACCCGCGACCTCGACCTGGCCGAGGAGTGCGTCCAGGACGCCTACGCCGCCGCGCTGGAGGCGTGGCGGCGCGACGGCGTGCCGTCCCGGCCCGGTGCCTGGCTCACCACCGCGGCGCGGCACAACGCCCTGGACGCGGTCCGGCAGGCCCGGACGCAGCAGGCGAAGCTGCACCTGCTGCTCGAACCGCCTGCGCTCCCGGCGGTGGCCGACGACCGGTTGCGCCTGGTGTTCCTGTGCTGCCACCCGGCGCTGGCGCGCGAGGCGCAGGTGGCGCTCACGCTCCGGCTGGTCTGCGGCGTGCCGACCCCGGACGTCGCGCAGGCCTTCCTGGTGCCCGAGGCGACGATGGCCGCGCGGATCACGCGTGCGAAGAAGAAGATCGCGGCGAGCCGCATCCCGTTCCGCATGCCCGCGCCGGGTGAGTTCCCCGCCCGGCTGGACGCGGTCCTGACCGTGATCCACCTGCTCTTCACGGCCGGCCACACGGCGCCGGCCGGCCCCGCCCTCACCCGTGACGACCTCGCCGAACGCGCACTCGACCTGGCCAGGATGCTGGGTGCTCTGCTGCCGCGGGAGCGGGAGGTGAGCGGCCTGCTCGCACTGCTGCTGGCCAACCACGCGCGCCGCGCGACCCGGACCGCAATCGACGGTCGGCTGCTGCGGCTGGAGGAGCAGGACCGCGCGGCATGGGACCGGAAGGCCATCGCCGAGGCGGACGAGCTGGTCGTGCGGGCACTGCGCGGCGGCGATCCCGGCCGGTTCGCCCTGCAGGCCGCGATCGCCGCGCTGCACGCCGTCGCCCCCACCTACGACGAAACGGATTGGCCGCAGATCCTCGTGCTCTACGACGAGCTGCTGCGGCGCTGGCCGTCACCCGTGGTGGCGCTGAACCGGGCCGTCGCGGTCGCGATGGTCCGCGGGCCCGCCGCCGGCCTGGCCGAGATCGAGGCACTCGAGGACGACCCGCGGCTCGCCGGCTACCGCTACCTGCCCGCGGCCAAGGCCGACCTGTTGCGGAGGCTGGGGCGCCCCGCCGAGGCCGCGGCGGCGTACGAACGGGCGATCGCGCTGACCACGAACGAGGCCGAGCGCATGTACCTGCTCGGCCGCTTCGCGGAGACGAAGCCCGAAGCCGATTCCGACGAGCGGCGCGTTCGTCGGAACCTATCCGACGAACGCGCCGCTCGTCGGATCAGAACTCGGTGAGGAGCGCCCGGGCGCGGGCGGCTGCCGCAGCCACCAGGTGGGCGAGCGCGTCCGGGGGGAGGCCGGGGGCCGGCGGGAACACCGGAAGCTCCGAGCGAGCCGGCGCCGGGAGCGGTGCGGGCACGGCCGCCGGTTCGCTCTCGTACGCCGCGGCGGCCGCGACGGCGCGGTCGACGTCCCGGCCCGCCGCGCGGGCCGGGGCAGCGACCGGCTCCCGGCCGAGCACGTCCAGCAGCTCGTCCGCTCCGCGGCCGCGCAGCAGGAGCAGCACGAACGGGTCGTCGTCGAGCAGCCACGCCACCTGGTAGCAGAGCCCGGCCGCGTGCAGGCAGGGGTCGCCGATGTCCGGGCAGTCGCACTCGGACTCGAGGTCGCCGATCGTCGGCAGCAGCGCGACGTCCGCGGCGTCGGCCGAGCGCACGAGCGACCGCGGCACCTCCCGGTCGAGCAGCGCCGCGAGGTGCCCGGCCTCGGCCCGCACCTGGTCGAGGAACCGGTCCCACTCCGCGTCGGTGAGCTCGGCGAGGTGCACGACGACATCGAAGATCCCGTCCGGGTCCTCCACGGTGGCGGCGATCCGCCCGGGCGCCACGGTGATCGGCCCGATCCGGCCGCTGCCCGCGAAGCGCCGCCCGGCCCGCAGCAGCGTGGCGTTGAGGGCGGCGTCCTCCATGGCCGCGGTGAACGCGCGTGCCCACCAGGACCGGCCGCGCCGGCCCGGGCGCGGTGGGAACGCCGGGAAACCGCGTGCCGGGTTCACCGGTCACCTCGCAGTTCGACGAGGTCGGCCAGCTCGGCGTCGGTGAGCTCGGTGAGCGCGGCCTCGCCCCCCGCGAGCACGGCGTCGGCGAGGGCGCGCTTGGTCTCCAGCAGTGCGGCGATGCGGTCCTCCACGGTGCCTTCGCTGATCAGCCGGTGCACCTGCACCGGGCGGGTCTGCCCGATCCGGTAGGCCCGGTCGGTGGCCTGCGCCTCGACCGCGGGGTTCCACCAGCGGTCGAAGTGCACGACGTGGTCGGCGCGGGTGAGGTTGAGCCCGGTGCCGGCCGCGCGCAGCGACAGCAGGAACACCGCCGCCTCGCCGCGCTGGAACCGGTCGACCATCGCCTCCCGTTCCGGCACCGGGGTGCCGCCGTGCAGGAACTGGACGGACGTGCCGCGCGCCCGCAGGTGCCGTTCCAGCAGCCGCCCCATGGCGACGTACTGCGTGAAGACCAGCGCGGCGCCGTCCTCGGCGAGGATCGTGTCGAGCAGCTCGTCGAGCAGTTCCAGCTTCCCGGACCGGCCCGTGAGCACCGGGTCGGGCTCCTTCGCGTAGAGGGCGGGGTGGTCGCAGATCTGCTTGAGCGCGGTGAGGAGCGCGAGCACCAGGCCGCGGCGGGCCATGCCGTCGGCACGGGCGATGCGGGCCATCGTCTCGGCCACCACCGCCTCGTACAGGCCGGCCTGTTCGCGGGTGAGGCCGACCGGGCGGTCGGTCTCGGTCTTGCGGGGCAGCTCCGGGGCGATGCCGGGGTCGGATTTGCGCCGCCGCAGCAGGAACGGGGCGATCAACCGGGCGAACCGGTCGGCGAGCGCCGGATCGGACCGCTCCGCGATCGGGTCGGCCCAGCGGGCCCGGAACTCCGCGAGCGTGCCGAGCAGGCCCGGGGTGGTCCAGTCGAGGATCGACCACAGCTCGGTGAGGTCGTTCTCGACCGGGGTGCCGGTGAGCGCCACGCGGGCGGCGGACGGGATGCGGCGCAGCGCGAGCGCGGTGCCCGACGCCGGGTTCTTGACGTGCTGCGCTTCGTCGGCCACGACCAGGCCCCACTCGTGCGTGGAGATCGTGTCGACGTCGATGCGCATCGTGGCGTACGTGGTGAGGACGAACCCGTCGTGCCCGGGCAGCTCCCGGGCGCTGCCGTGGTAGCGGTCCACCGGCACACCCGGCGCGAACCGCGAGATCTCCCGCTCCCAGTTGCCCAGCAGAGAGGCCGGGCACACCACGAGCGTCGGCCCGGCCCCGATCGCGCCTCGGCGCAGGTGCAGCGCGATCACGGTGATCGTCTTGCCGAGTCCCATGTCGTCGGCGAGGCAGGCGCCGAGCCCGAGCGAGGTCATCCGGTCCAGCCAGCCCAGGCCGCGCAGCTGGTAGTCGCGCAGCACCGCGGCGAGCCCGTCCGGGGGCGCGAGCGGGGCGGGCGGCGCCGCGATGCGCTCGCGCAGCTCCTGCAGCCACCCGGTGGTGACGACCGGTACCGGGGTGCGGCCGTCGTGCACCTCACCCGAGAGCGCGGCACCCAGCGCCGTGATCGGGCTGACCGGGCCGAGCGTCCCGGCGCGGGCCCGTTCCCGGGCAGCCGGGTCGACGAGCACCCACTCGTCGCGCAGCCGCACCACGGGCCGGTGGCTCGCGGCCAGTTCCGCCATCTCCTGCGCCGACAGCGGGTCGCCGCGCAGGGCGAGCTCCCAGTCGAGGTGCAACGGTTCCCCGCCCGGCCCGAACATCCCCGGTCCGGAACCGGGGCTGCCGCGGCCTGCCACCGCCCGCGCCGAGAGCTGCGGGCGCAGGTCCCGGGGCCAGTGCACCGCAACACCGGCGGCGGCGAGCCGGGCGGCGCCCTCGGCGAGCAGCTCGGTGACGTCGCCGTCGCCGAGGTCGAGCACGTCGGGCACGGCCTGTGCGAGCAGCTGCTGCAGCGGGTCCCAGAACCGCGCCGCCCGGCGTACCGCGAGCAGCGCGTCCAGCCGGGCCCGCGGCCCGAACCCGACCGCCGCCCCGCTCCACACGGCGGCGAGGTCGGCCACCCGGGTCGGGTCGTCGAGCGCGTGCAGCTGGACGACCGCGCGGAACCGGCCGGCCTCCGGGTCGCCCTCGACCCGCAGCGACAGCCGCACACCGGCGTCGACGCCCGCGGCCACCTCGTCGGCCCAGTCGCGCAACTGCGGCACCGGCTGCGGGACGGCCGCGGCGAACACCGGGGTGCCGACCGCCTCCGCGGCCTCCGGGGTGCGCGGCAGCACGTCGGCCACCGCGTCGAGGAACGCCCGCAGCAGCGGGGCAGCCGCGGGCAGCACGGGCGGCTCGACACCCGGCTCCGGGACCGCCCGCGCGGTGGCCGGCATCGCCGCGGCGAGGGCGTGCAGCCGGTCGGCGTCCTCGGCGTCGAGCGGGCCGGCCCGCCAGGCGTCGTACCCGGAGGGGGAGACGCCGGGCAGCAGCCGGCCCCGCGCGACGAGGTGCACGGCGAACCGCGCCGCCGCGGCCCAGAACCGCAGCGCCGCGCCGTCGTCCTTGCCGTATGCCCGTTCGCCGGATTCACCGTGGTCGGACGCGGGACTCACCTCGGGCCGACCGCTGCACGCCAGTAGCACGGGCAGCACCTCGGCCACCGGTACCCGGCGCACCGGGACGATTCGCGCCGCGTCCCCGGGCGGGGGCACGACGGCGGCGGTTGCGGGGGTGCCGAGTCCGGCCGGCGGGTCACCGGTCAGCAGGAACCGGCCGGCCCGCGGCGGGTCGGCCGGGGCGAAGATCGCCATCTCCCCTTCCGGGGCGGTCGGGTGGGCGTCGGCCGTCGGTGCGGTGTACGTCTGGGTCATCGAGCTCCCGGGTCGTGGGGTGGAACGCAGGAGTACCGGTCAGCCCCCGGACACCGCTACTTCGGATCCATGCCCTGTGTGCGGGCTCACCTGGCCGCCGCGGTGGCGAGGTGCCGGGCGAGGTGTTCGCCGGTGAACGAGCCGGGTGCCCGCACCAGCTCCCGCGGCGGGCCCTCGAACACGACCCGCCCGCCGTCGTCGCCGCCGTCGGGGCCGAGGTCGATCACCCAGTCGGCGTGCGCGATCACGTCGAGGTTGTGCTCGACGACGATCACCGAGCTCCCGCCGTCGACGAGCCGGTCGAGCAGGCCGAGCAGGTGCCCGCAGTCGGACATGTGCAGGCCCGTGGTCGGCTCGTCCAGGACGTAGACGTTCCCCTCCTCGTGCAGCCGGCCGGCCAGCTTGAGCCGCTTGCACTCGCCCCCGGACAGCGTGGACAGCGGCTGGCCGAGCGTCAGGTAGCCCAGCCCGACGTCGACGACGGCCTGCAGGCGGCGCCGGATGTCGCGCGCGGTGAAGAACTCGCACGCCTCGGCGGCGGTCATGTCCAGGGCGTCCGAGATCGACTTCCCGTCGACGGTGAGCGCGAGCACCTCCTCGGTGTAGCGGCGGCCGTGGCAGTCGGTGCAGGTGGAGCGCACGCCGTCGAGGAAGGCGAGGTCGGTGTAGACCACGCCGAGCCCGTTGCAGGTCGGGCAGGCACCTTGTGAGTTGAAGCTGAACAGCGCCGGCTTCACCCCGGTGGCCTTCGCGTAGAGCTTGCGGATCGGATCCATCACCCCGGTCCAGGTGGCGGGAGTGGAGCGGATCGAGGTGGCCACCGCGCTCTGGTCCACCACGATCGCTCCCGGGTGCTGGGGCACCAGCACCTCCCGCACCAGCGTGCTCTTGCCCGAGCCCGCCACGCCCGTGAGCGCCACGAGCACGCCGAGCGGGACGTCCACGTCGAAGCCGCGCAGGTTGTTGGCGGTGGCGTCCTGCAGGCGCAGGTGCCCGGTGGGCGTGCGTGGCTCCTCCCGCAGGCTGATCGGGCGGTGCAGGAACTCGCCGGTGAGCGTGCCGGAGGTCGCGAGCCCGGTCACGTCCCCCTCGTACACGATGCGCCCGCCCTCGGTGCCGGCCCGCGGCCCGAGCTCGACGACGTGGTCGGCCGCGGTGATCACATCGCTATCGTGCTCGACGACGAGCACCGTGTTGCCCTTGTCGCGCAGCCGGTGCAGCAGCGCGTTCATCCGCCCGACGTCGCGCGGGTGCAGACCGATCGTCGGCTCGTCGAACACGTACATGACGTCGACGAGCGAGGACCCGAGGTGGCGCACCATCTTGATCCGCTGCGACTCGCCGCCCGACAGCGTGGACGTCTCCCGGTCGAGCGTGAGGTAGCCCAGGCCCATGTCGATCAGCGCGCCGACGCGCTCGGTGGCCTCGTGGACGAGCGCCGCGACCTCCGGGTCGGACAGGGTGGGCAGCAGCGCGTGCACCGCGTGCAGGTCCATCGCCGTGACCTCGGGCAGGGTGTGCCCGCCGACGGCGGCCGTGCGCGCGGCCTCGTTCAGCCGGGTGCCGCCGCAGTCGGGGCAGCGCACCGACGTGGTGAACCGCGCGACCGTCTCGCGCTTGCGCTCCGAGCTGCCGGAGTCGGCGTCGGCCTGGATGTAGAGGCGGTTGAACTTGGCCTCCACGCCCTCGAAGTCCATCTTGACGGCCTTGCGGCCGGGACCGGCGAGCGCCACCTTCTCGTCGGAGCCCCACAGCAGCAGCTGCCACTCGGAGTCGGTGTAGTCGCGCAGCGGCTTGTCGTTGTCGAACTTCCCGGACTGCGCGTAGATGTGCCAGTACCAGGAGTCGACCGCGAAGTCGCGGTGCCGGATCGCGCCCTCGTTCAGCGACTTGTCCCGGTCGAAGAAGGCGCCGTGGTCGAGCTGCACCTTGCGCCCGATGCCCTTGCACCCCGGGCACATGCCCTGCGGCTCGTTGAACGAGAACGCGTACGCGTACCCGACGTGCGGGGTGCTGCGACGCGACCACAGCAACCGCAGGAACGAGTTGATGTCGGTGACCGTGCCCAGGGTGGAGCGAGCCCCGCCGCCGAGGCGCTTCTGGTCGACCACGATCGCCGTCGACAGGCCGTCGATCAGGTCGGCGTCGGGCTGACCGAGCTTGGGCAGGAACCCGCGCACGAACGCCGAGAACGTCTCGTTGAGCTGCCGTTGCGCCTCCGCGGCGATCGTGTCGAACACCAGCGACGACTTGCCGGACCCGGAGACCCCGACGAACGCCGTGATCTGCCGCTTCGGGATCCGGACCGACACGTCACGCAGGTTGTTCTCGCGTGCGCCGGTGACGGTGATGAACTCGGGGACGTACTCCATGCAGCCCTTCCTATAGGGGAAAGCGGACGCTACTTGACCGGTTTCCCTGCTGTGTTGAACGGTTCGCTCGCAAGCTCGCTCACGTGGCGTCGACGCGGAACACCCCGCACCGGCCGGCGACCGCCTCGAACGCCTCCGGGGTCACGGCCTCCACCACGCCGGCGTCCGCCATGATCTTCGCCCCGTCGGCGAGCCGCACCGGCCACAGGCGCAGCACCGGCAGGGCCTCCTGCGGGTCGAGCTCCACGAGCCGCACCTGCTCGCGGCGCTTGCCGGTGGTGAGGGTGGCGTGACCGTCGGCGGCGCGGACGTTGCGCGCCCAGTCGGCGCCGGGGAAGCCCTCCAGCAGGTACCGCTGCCCCTCGTGCTCGAGCACGGACAGCGGTGTGTTGCGCGGCTTGCCGGTCTTGCGCCCCGGCACCGTGAGCACCGGGAGGTCCTTCATGCCGATGCCGGCCCGCTTGAGTGCGAGGAACACCTTGTTCATCGGCTTGAGCCAGCGGGGCGGGGTGGGGTTGCTGGTGGTCAACGGCTCATCTCCCGGTAGCGGTGGACGGACAGCGGCCCGAAGACCGCGATGATCACGAGTGGCCAGACGACGGCCATGAGGACGGGGTGCTGCACCACCCACGACTCGCCGCCCCAGCCGGGGTTGCCGAACAGGGCGCGGGTGGCCGCTGCGGTGGACGAGAGCGGGTTCCACTCGGCGAGCGTCGACACGACGGCGGGCATGGCGGCCGGCGCGAGGAAGACTCCGGACAGGAACGCGACGGGGAACTCCAGGGCCTGCGCGGCCGTCACCGCCCCGGTACCGCGGGAGAGCATGCCCAGGTAGATGCCCACCCACAGCATCGCGAACCGCAACAGCAGGAGCAGTCCGACGGCGGCGGCCACGGCGAGCGGGCCGCCGCTGATGCGCCAGCCGATCGCGAGACCGGCGAGCATGAGCACGACGAGGCCGATGGCCGAGATCGTCAGATCGGCGACGGCCCGACCGACGAGCACGGCGGAGGGCGCCATCGGCATCGAGCGGAACCGGTCGGTGATCCCGCGCTGCGCGTCGGTGACGACGGCGACCATCGTCGTGCCGATCCCGGACAGCATCGTCATGGTCAGCATGCCCGGGAGCAGCAACTGCTTGTAGTCACCGCCCGGTACCACCATCATGCCGCCCATCAGGTAGGCGAAGATCAGCACGATGAGGATCGGGAACCCGACCGTGAGGACGAGCTGGGCGGGTTGGCGGCGCAGGTGGGCCAGGTAGCGGCGGGTGAGCGTGGCGGCGTCGGCGATCGCCCAGCGCAGCTGTGACCCGGGTGCGGGGAGCACGGTCACGCCGCCACCCCCTCGAGCGTGGTCAGCTGCAGGAACACCTCGTCGAGGGTCGGGCGGCGCACCATGAGGTCCTCCGCGTCGATCCCTTCCCGTTGCAGCCCGTGCACCACCGCGGTGAGCGCCTCCATGCGGTCGCTCACCGGGGCCGTCACCCGGCGCGTCGCGGGCTCGGCCTCCGCGGCGACGCCGGCCACCCGCTGCACGAGCGCCACGGCGCGCGGCAGGTCGGCGGAGTGCCGGACGACGAGGTCGATCCGGTCGCCGCCGATCCGCGACCGCAGCTCGTCCGGCGTGCCCTCGGCGATCACGCGGCCACCCCCGCCCTCGGGTGCGGCGAGCACCGAGATCCGATCGGCCAGCTGGTCGGCCTCGTCCAGGTACTGCGTGGTGAGCAGCACCGTGGTGCCACCGGCGACGAGTGCGCGCACCGCGTCCCACACCTCGGCACGGCTACGCGGGTCCAGCCCCGTGGTGGGCTCGTCGAGGAACAGCACCGCGGGCGCGAGGATCATGCTCACGGCGAGGTCGAGGCGCCTGCGCATCCCACCGGAGTAGGCGCCGACGGGCCGGCGGCCGGTGTCGGCGAGGCCGAACCGCACGAGCAGCTCGTCGGCCCGCCGGTGCGCGTCGGCCCGCGACAGGTGGAACAGCCTGCCGAACATCACGAGGTTGCGGCGGCCGTCGAGGATCTCGTCGACCGCGGGGTACTGGCCGACGAGGCCGATCCGCCTGCGCACGTCCGCGGCCTTGGTGGTCACGTCCAAGCCGTCGATGGTGGCGCGCCCGCCGTCGGCGCGCAGCAGGGTGGCGAGGATGCGGACGGCCGTGGTCTTGCCCGCCCCGTTCGGTCCGAGCAGTCCGTGCACCGTTCCTGCCGGCACGGACAGGTCGAACCCGTCGAGCGCGTGCCTGTCGGATCCCGGGTAGCGCTTGCTGAGCGCCTCGGCGCTCACAGCGGCAACCATGTCCCTCCCGATACTCAAGTTTGAACCCCCGGTCGTCGAGGATGCCCGACGAGGGAGGGGGTATGCAAACTTGAATCGCCCGGAACCGGGCGGGCGTTACACGTCCCGTGGCGGATACGGCGGGAACTTCAGGGCCTCCCAGCTGCCCGGCTTGCCCGGCGACCGGGGCTCGCCCGCCATCGGGTACGCGCCGCCCTCCAGCCGCTCGATGAGGCCGCGCGTCCACTCGGCGCCGCCCGCGGCCTGGTGCTCCCACAACCCGAAGAGCTCGCGGACGTGCGGTGGCTCCACCAGTGCGTCGACCTGGGCACGCGCCTTGTCTCGCTGCGCCTCGAGCGCGTCGAGCCGCTGCTTCAGCAGCGCGATCGCCTCCTCGCGGGGCAGCGAGGGCAGCATCGCGAGCGCCGCGCCGAGGAAGTCGGGGCGGGGCTGCGGGCGGCGCAGCGCGTCGCGCAGCAGCTTCACGTACTCGGCCTCACCGCGCTCGGTGATCTCGTACTCGGTGCGCCCCGCGACGTCGTTGTGATCGAGCAGGAGCCCGCGCTCGGTGAGCGTGTGCAGCGCGTGGTAGATCGAGCCCCACTTCACGTTGGCCCACTCGTCGGCGCCCCACGCCAGCAGGTCGTTGCCGATCCGGTAGCCGTGGGCGCGCCCGTACCCGCGAACGACCCCCAGGACCAGCAATCGCGTCGCCGTCATCGACGCGAAGCCTAAGGCACCCGATCGGTTGTACCGCGCGACGTCACGGGCAACGTGTCCTCCCACTGCGCGTCTGACCAGGTGGAGCGGCGCGGGGAGCGCCGCCGAGAATGGGGGACCACATGATCCGGACCGGGATCGGGGCACCGCGTGCCCTCGCACCTGTGCTGGTCGTCGCTGTGCTGGTCGCTGTGCTGATCGGTGTGACGGCGTGCGCGGGAGCCCAGCCCACACCGACGCCCGCCGTGCCGCCACCGCCCGCGAGCACCGCGCCCACGGCGACTCCGGCGCCCGCGGGGACGCGCGCGATCAAGCCCGCCGAGCAGACGGACGACGCCGCCCTGACCCGCTGCACCACCGGGGAACTCTCGGTTTCACTCGGGGACGGTGGGGCCGCGGCCGGTTCGGTGTACCGACCGCTGATCTTCACCAACACCGGGTCGCACACGTGCGAGCTGCGCGGTTTCCCCGGCGTCTCCTATATCGCGGGCGAGGACGGCCACCAGGTCGGGCCCGCCGCGGCCATGTCGGGGGAGCGCGGCGGCCAGGTGCCCATCCCCCCGGGCGGCACGGTGCGGGCGCAGCTCCAGCTCGTCAACGTGCAGAACTTCGATCCCGCCGACTGCCACCCCGTGCCGGTCGGCGGCCTGCGCGTCTACCCGCCGGGCGACACGGCGTCCCTCTTCGTGCAGATGGACGGGACGGGGTGCAGCACGGCGCCCCCGGGCAACCAGCTGTCGATCGGGACGATCACGCCCTGAGGGAGCGCGCGAGCTCACCGAAGAACTCGATCGTGCGTTCCTGCTCCGCAGGCGGACCCAAGGGGCAGACCTGCAACTCCGTGGCGCCGGCGTCGGCGAACCGCCGCACGGCCTTCTCCAGCTCCGCCTCGTTCCCCGCGAGGATCGTGTCCTCGGGGCCGGCGAGGCCCGCCTGGTCGAGCGAGCGGCGATAGCTCGGCAGGTCGCCCGCCATGCCGAAGCCCTGCGCGACGTGCGCTCGTGCGGCGTCCGGGTCGTCGGTGAGCGTGGCGATCAGACCGACCACGATCTGCGAGTCCGGTCGACCCGCCGCGGCCGTGAGCACCGCAGGCACCACGTTCTCGGCGACGCTGCGCGCGTCGGTCCACGTCGTGATCACCCCGTCGGCTCGCTCCCCCGCGAGCCGCAGCAGACGGGGGCCGTGAGCGGCGATCAGCAGCGGCGGCGGGGGCGTGGCGGGGACGGTCAACCGGCCTGCCGCGGTGACCGTCTCGCCGCGCACGTCGACCGCATCGCCCCGGAGGGCGGGGGAGAGGACGTCCGCGTACTCCTCGACGTGCTGTCCCGGCCGCTGCCAGCGATAGCCGAACCGGCCCTCGACGATCGGCTGGTGGCTCGGCCCGATCCCGAGCGTGAACCTGCCCTGCACGGCGGCCTGCACGGTGAGCGCCTCGGCGGCGAGCGTGAGCGGATGCCGCGACCAGGTCACCACGACGGCGGTGCCCAGCCCGATCCGCGGAGCGCGGTCGCCGATCGCGGCGATCATCGTGAGCGGGTCCCACCCGAGCCGCTGCCCGAACCACGCGCGAGCGAAGCCTCGGCGTTCCGCGTCCACGACGGCGTCGACCACCGCGGGCAGCGGCTTCTCGTCGTCGATCCACATCCCGATCTGCATGCCACCAGTCAATCCCCCCGCCGCCACGTGATCAACGAGCAGGACACCTGCGCAGCGATAAGGGCGCGTGATGGATCTGGTGGTAGAGAGAGGAGGTGGAGGTTCGCCAGCTGCGCTACTTCGTGGCCGTCGCCGAGGAGCTGCACTTCGGACGGGCCGCCGAACGGCTCCACGTGGCGCAACCCGCCGTGAGCCAGCAGGTCGGCCGGCTCGAGCGCGAGCTGGGCGTGCGGCTGCTGGAACGGACGTCCCGGCGCGTCGCGCTCACCAGCGACGGCATGCGGCTGCTCGACGAGGCGCGCGCCGCACTCTCGGCGGTGGACCGGGTGCGCGCGGTCGCGGCCGACCTCTCCGCCGGACGCTCCGGCGTACTGCGGGTCGGCACCACGCCAGGGGTGGGACCGCGCCTGTCGCGCGCCGCCGCGAAGCTGCGTGCGAACGTGCCCGACCTCGCGCTCACCCTCGTGGACGGCACGGTCGCCGCACACACCGCGGCCCTGCGTGCGGGCGCCCTGGACATCGCGCTGGTGCGCGGCGCGGTCGCGGCGCCGGACCTCCAGGCGCGGGAGGTGTGGCGCGATGCGCTGCAGGTGATGCTCCCGGCCGCGCATCCGGCGGCCGCCGGTGAGACCCTGCCGGTCACCGCGCTCGCCGGCCTCATCGTGCGACTGCCCGACCGCACGAGCGACCCCGCCCTGCTCGACGCCCTCCAGGCCGCATGCGGCGCCGCCGGCATCGTGCCGGCCACCGGCCGGCCGGTCCGTTCCCTCGAGGACGCGGCGGTCGAGATCGGGATGAGCAGCCGCGACGCCACGGTGGTCTGCGGCTGCGGCGGCGAGCCGCTGCCGGGGGTCGCCGTCCGGCCGCTGACCCCGCTGGTGGAGGTGCCCGGCATGCTGCTCACGGCGTCGCGCACGACCCCCGCCTGCCTGGACGCTCTCGCCGCAGCCCTTGCATGATCCCCCGCTACGGTGACCCGATGGTGATCACGCGGGACCTGCGACTGCCGGACGGACGCGACCTGCGGATCCACGACACCGGCGACGGCGGCACCGCGCTCGTCTGGCACCACGGCACACCGCAGACCGGCGCCCTGTACGAGCCGCTGCTCGGGCTGGCCCGGGAACGGGGGATCCGGCTCGTGTCCTACGCCCGCCCGGGGTACGGCGGATCCACCCCGCAGCCGGGCCGCGCGGTCGGGTCCGCCGGCCCCGACATGGCGCAGGCGGCCGACGTGCTCGGCATCGAGCGGTTCGCCGTGATGGGTTCGTCCAGCGGCGGCTCGCACGCGCTCGCGTGCGCCGCGCTGCTGCCCGACCGCGTGACCGCGGTGGTCGGTTTCGCCGCGATCGCCCCCTTCGACGGCGACGACAGCTGGTTCGACGGCATGGTGGACGACAGCGCACTCCGCGCCGCCACGGCGGGCCGGGACGCCCGCATGCGCCACGCCGAGCAGAGCGAGTTCGACCCCGCCACCTTCACCGACGCCGACTTCGCGGCACTGGCGGGCACGTGGGCGGCGATGGGCGTCGACGCCGGCACCGCCGACCGCGCCGGACCCGACGGGCAGGTGGACGACGACGTCGCACTCGTGAACCCGTGGGGCGCAGACCTGGCCGCGGTGGACGCGGCGGTCCTGCTGGTACAGGGCGAGCAGGACCGGGTGGCGCCCCTGACGCACGCGCTGCAGCTGACGCGCGAGCTTCCGCAGTCGGAGCTGTGGCTGCGCCCTGACGACGGGCACATCTCGGTGCTCGACGCCTGCCCTCAGGCCATGGACTGGCTGCTGCAGGTGACCCGGTGACCCACTGGCTCGCTAGGCCGCGACCGGCTGGCCGTCCCGGTCGAGCCGCAGCGGCAAGTCCCACATCGGGAACAGCGTGTCGACGTCGAGGAACGACGTGTAGCCCGAGATGCGGCCGTCCCTGATCGCGAGCACCTGCAGCGCCCAGGCGTAGTAGCCGTCACCCTCGGGGTTGGGTCGCCACTGCGCGAAGCCCTGCATGCCGTTGGCCGTGATCGGCTGCAGCTTCGAGCCCCGGCACGGTGCGCCCGGGCCGACCCACCACTTCTGGATCTCCTCGACGCCCTGCAGCCAGATGTCGAAGGGCGGCATGTTGAGGATGGCGTCTTCGTGCAGGAGGTGGACCAGCGCCCCGACGTCGTAGCGCTCGAACGCGTCGGCGTAGCGGGCGAGCAGCTCCTGGTGATCGGCGTCGAGGTCGCCGTCGAGGGCGGCGCCGTTGGCCGGCTGGGCGAGCTCCTGCTCGGCGAGCGTGGCACGGGCGCGCTGCAGCGCGCTGTTGACCGACGCCACCGTGGTGCCGAGCAGCTCGGCCACCTCGGACGCCTTCCACTGCAGCACCTCGCGCAGGATCAGCACCGCTCGCTGGCGGGCGGGCAGGTGCTGCAGGGCGGCCACGAACGCGAGGCGCACCGACTCCTTGGCCACCGCGAGCTCCGCGGGGTCGGATGCGGTGGGCAGCACCCGTGAGTCGGGGATCGGCTCCAGCCAGGAGATCTCCGGCTTGGGGGTGGGCCTCGGCCCGTCGGCCGAGGCGGCCTCGCCGAAGTCCATCGGCGTGGCCCGGCGCTGGCGGCTGTCGAGCATCGTCAGGCAGACGTTTGTGGCGATCTTGTACAGCCACGAGCGCACCGACGAGCGGCCCTCGAACCGGTCATAGGAGCGCCACGCCCGGACCATGGTGTCCTGCACCGCGTCCTCGGCGTCGGCCGACGAGCCGAGCATCCGATAGCAGTAGGCCGTGAGCTCCACGCGGTACTGCTCCCACGTGTCGGGCGGCGCATCGGCGGTGACGGTCATGGCTTCCCCTCTCTCGCGCGAGGAAGCCTAGAGCCGGGGGCCGACAAAACCGAGCGAGGAGCGGAAGCTGACGAGAATTCCGCGGTCAGACCGGGCGCCTGCGCACCTGCTTGTCCCGGCCGGCGAGCATCCCGGCAGTGCCCTGCACCGCCAGCAGCGCGATCAGCAGCAGGAGCGGGACGGTCCACCCGCCGGTGACGTCGCGCAGTGCGCCCACCGCGAACGGCCCGGCCGCCGCGAGGACGTAACCCACGCTCTGCGACATCCCGGACAGCTGGGCCGCGTGCATCGCGTCCGGCGCACGCACCGCGACGAGGGTGAGCGCGAGGCCGAGCGCCGCGCTCTGCGCGGCACCCAGGAGGATCACGGCCACCGGCTCGACGCCGAGCGGCGCGACGACGCCCACCAACCCGACCGCGGCCACGGTCGTGATGCCGAACGCGAGCCCGCGCTGGCGGCGTCCTCGCATGGCGAGCACCGGGGCCATGGTGGCGCCGGCGATGCCGGCCACGGTCGACAGCGAGAGCAACCAGCCCGCCACCACGGGGTCGTAGCCCCGCTCGACGAGCATCGCCGGCAGCCAGGCCGTCACCGCGAAGTAGCCGAGCGACTGCAGCCCCATGTAGATGGTGACCTGCCAGGCGATCGCGTCGCGCCAGAGCCCGCCGACCCGCTGGCTGCTCAGGCGGGCGGGTCGCCCGGCCCGGCGCACGTGCGGCAGCCAGCACAGCAGCGCGACCAGCGCGAACAGGGCCCAGATCGCCAGCGCGCCGTTCCAGCCGAGCCCGGCCGCCTGCGCCACCGGCATCGTGACGCCCGCCGCGAGGGCGCCGCCACCGGCGATCGCCATCGTGTAGAGGCCGGTCATCATCCCCGTGCGGTGGGCGAAGTCGCGCTTGATCAGGCTGGGGAGCAGGACGTTGCCGATGGCGATCGCCGAGCCGAGGAGCACGGTGCCTGCGTACAGCGCCGCGAGCGGCCCGCTGGAGCGCACCAGGAAGCCGACGATCAGCAGCCCCAGCGCCGTCAGCAGGGCGCGTTCGATGCCGATCCGCCGGGCCAGCGGTGGGGCCAGCGGCGCGATCAGGCCGAAACACAGCACCGGCAGCGCGGTGAGGATCCCGGCGGCGGTGGCGGAGAGCCGCTCCTCCGCCTGGATCTGGGAGAGCATCGGCGCCACCCCGACGACTGCGGGCCGCAGGTTCGCTGCGACCAGCACGATCGCCACGCCGATCCACCAGGCCGCCGCGGGTACCGGCCGTGCGGGCCGCGCCGCGGCGTTGACGCTCACGAACGCACCGCGCTGCGGTTCACGATCGCCCGCGCGGCGTCGAGGTAGCGCTCGGCGGCTGCTCTCGCCGCGTCGGGGTCGCCCGCGGCGATCGCCGCGGCGAGCTCTTCGTGGCCGGGGAAGGCCCCGGGGTCGTCGTCGTGCTCGTCGATCTCGCTGACGGTGCGCTGCACCGCCTCGGTGAGGCCTGCGTACAGGTCGATGAGCACCGGGTTGCCCGTGGCCGCGACGACCGCCTCGTGGAAGGCGACGTCGGCCGCGACGAAGCCGGCCCGGTCGGGCTGGTCGCACGCGGCGCGGCGGGCCTCGACCGCCGCCCGGATCGCGGCGATGTCGGCGTCGGTGCGGTTCAGCGCGGCCGCGACGGCGGCATCCCGCTCGAGGCTCGTGCGCACGGCCAGCACGTGCTCCACCGTGGTGCGCCGCGCCCGCCGCATCAGCGCGGCCCCGAGGTCGCTGGTGGCGCGCACGTACGTGCCGTCGCCGCGGCGTGGCTCCAGCACGCCGGCGTGCTCGAGGGCACGCACGGCCTCCCGGACCGTGTTGCGCCCCACGCCCAGAGCGGCGACGAGCTCCGGCTCGGGCGGGATCTTCGCGCCGACCGGCCACTCCCCGGACGCGATGAGCGCCTCGAACTGGGCCACCACCCCGTCGCACAAGCGGCCTGGCCGCACTGCCGTCAGTCCCACCCAAACAACCTAACATCCCATGTTTGATCGCCCCGTAGCGTCATCGCCGTGGCCGTCATCCACCGCGCGCAGATCACCCCGACCAAGGCCGAGCTCATCGCGGGCTGGCTCCCGTCGCAGACCTGGTCGGGCGGCGCTGCGGCGCCCCTCGAACTGCTCGGCGCGTACCGGTTCGACGACCCGGCGGGGGAGGTGGGGATCGAGACCCACCTGGTCCGGACCGGGGAGGGAGTGGTGCTCCAGGTGCCGCTGACCTACCGCGGCGCCCCGCTCGAGGGCGCCGAACGCCACCTCGTCGGCACCATGGAGCACAGCCACCTCGGGCGCCGCTGGGTCTACGACGGCTGCGGCGACCCGGTGTACGCCGCGGTCCTGACGGCGACCATCCGCACCGGCGGCCGGGAGGCCGAGCAGTGGGTCGAGGCCGACGGTGCCCCCGTGCGGCGCGAGTCGACCGCCCGCGTGGCCGGTTCCGGTACACCCGGCGCGGAGCCGCCCGCGGTCGCCGCCGTCGCACCGATCGACGGCCCGGCGACCACCGACGTGGGCGGGCTCGTCGTGCTGCGCGTCATCGGGCAGGCGACGAGCCCCGACGGAGCCGAGACGCTCACCGGGACCTGGCCCGGCCGCGACGAGCCTGCGCTACTGGCGTACCTGCCCCGCTGACGCGGCTCGATCCCGGGTCGGGATGGTTTGGCGGATCGCCTCGAGATCGGCGCGCAGCCGGCGAACGCGGTCGGCGCCGAGGATCTCCCCGACCTCGAGCTCGAGGTCGGGGACCAGATCCTGAGCGGTGGCGATCACGTCGTGACCGCGCTCGGTGGGGACGACGAGCTTGGCGCGCCGGTCGCTCGGGTCGGGCACGCGCCGGACGTACCCGTGCGTCTCGAGGTGCCTCACCAGCTCGGCCATCGCCTGCTTGGTCATCTGCGCCCGCTCGGCGAGCACGCTCACCGTCGTGCCGGTGTCGTCGAGGTACTGGAAGACCGCACCGTGCGCCGGCCGCACCTCGCCGTGCCCGCTCTCCACGAGCCGGGCGAGGACGCGGTCGTTGAGCGCCACGAACGCTTCGCGCATGAGGACCGCGAGGTTCGCGGGTCGCTCCTGCCCGCCCAGGCTGGGCAGCCGACGCCTTGACATAGACAAGCCTCCTGTCCATCATCTGTGAACATGGACATGCTACCTGTCGATTCCTCCGCCCCGGAGCGCATCCGAACCGGGCTGGACGAGCTCACCGTTCTCGCCGGCAGCGCCCAGACCGGCGGCGCCCTGTTCGCCATGCAGATCCGAATGCCACCCGGCGGCGGGCCCCCGGTGATGCACCGCCACGACCCGGGCGAGGTCTACCTGGTGCAGGAGGGCGAGTTCACCTTCTACATCGGGGGAGCCGACGACCCGGGCCGCAGGCGCGTGACGGCTCGCGCAGGCGACGTCGTCCCGCTCGCCGGTCGCACGCCGCACACGGTCCGCAACGAGTCGGCCGAGGACGCCGTCGCGTTCGTCGTGCACGCGCCCGGTGCTCCGATGGAGCAGTTCCTGCGAGCGGTCGCCGCGTTGGGCCCCGAGCCGAGCATGGACGACGCTCTCGCTGCCGCGGCGCAGAACGGCATCGAGCTGCTCGGCCGCATCCCGTAGGCCACCGACGCGCGAGGCGTGTGCTCACCAGCTGCGCGTCCACCCCTGCCGGTCCGCCTCGAACCCCGCGCGCTCCAGGATGCGCGCCGCGGCGGAGCCGGCAGGCGCGTGCGCGGTGAGCCGCTCGAACCCGGCCGAGCGCGCCGATCGCACGCACTCCCTCACCAGCCGGGAGCCGATCCCGGCCCCCCGCACCGCGGGTTCGACGAGCAGTAGCTCCAGCCGGGCCGTGGCCGCGCCGGCGCCGGCGTCGGCGAGACACAGAGCGCACCCGACCGGCTCGCCGTCGACCTCGGCCATCCAGGCCGCCTCCCGCGGGTCGGCCCGGAAGGCGAAGTCCGCGACGATCCGCGCCGCAACCACCTCCTGTGGCGCCGACTGCGCACCGTGCCGCGCGATGATCCATCCCAGCTCGCCAGGAGTGGGACCGCGCAGGACGACGGTGCGGGGGAGCGGTGCGTCCCCGAGCGCACGGCGGATCCGGTCCATCGCGCCCACGAGCCGCCGCCTGCCGTCCTCGTCGAGCGGCTCCAGCAGATGCTCGGTCGCGCGGACCTGCTCGTCGTCGATGCGGCCGTACGCGGTGCGCCCCTGGGGGGTCAGCCGCACGATCTGGCGCCGCGCGTCGTCGCGGGCCGCCTCGCGCACCACGAGACCGTCGGAGGCGAACCGCCCGAGTATGCGGCTGAGGTAGCCGGCGTCGATCCCGAGCAGCTGCCGCAACTCGGAGACGCCGATCTCGTCCCGCTCCGCGAGCTCGAACAGGACTCGCGCCTCGGTGAGCGAGTACGGGGTGCCCAGGACGCCGGCCTCGAGCACGCCGATGACGCGCGTGTAGAAGCGGTTGAACGCCCGCACCTGCGCCACCACGCCCGCCTCGGGCATCCGTTCCCTCCAAAACTGCTTGACAGAGACCACGACTCCGTTGACTCTGTCAAATACTAGCGGAGGGAGCGGTACCATGTGGCGCGTCTACTGCACCGACTGCGATGAGGTCACGCTCGTCGGCTGCTCCGAACTCACGAGCGTGGTCAACCTCGCGCCGGGGGTGATCGCCGTGGTGGTGCAGTGCGCGCACGGGCATCACATCCCGGTCCTGACCGGCCGCGCCACCGTCGAGGAGCGGACATGGAAGCAGTCTTCCTGATCATCGCGCTCGCGCTCGTATTGATGGTGTTCGCGCCCGTCGCGCCGTCGGACAGGGCCCGGACCCCGCTGCGGCTCCGCCTCGCACGGCAGCTGCACCTCTGGGACCGGTACGTCTACCACGACCCGCAGATCTGGTATCCGCGCGACTGACCCCGTGCGGCCCGGCGCGAGGAGCCCAGGAGGGCGGCTCGATCGCCGATAACTGTCATAACGTCGATTATCGGCTCTACGGCGAACGGGGCCGCGACGCAGCTCAGCGCCCGCGCCCAGTACGTTCCTGCAGTTCGTCGATCAGCCGCGAGGCGTCGGCCTTCGTCAGACCGTCCGGCGGCGGATCCTCGCCGGCCTCCTGCGCGAGCGTGTGCAGGTACGACTTCTGCGGACCCGTCATCGGCTCGTCGCCCGTCGTCCAGTCGTCAGGATCCTTGGCGGCCGGATCCGAGGATGCAGGTCCGGCGGACGCCCACTCGTTCTTCTCGCTCATGCGCTCGAACATATCTTCGAGTCCTCGCTCTCGCATGCCGAGCCCGTGGGCCTACGTTATGACAGCGATGTCATTCAGTGGCCCCCCGCCAGTGCGGCCTCCAGACCGGCGAGCACGATCCGTGCCGCCGTCGGGGCGGCGTTGAGGTACCACGGGTCGTCGTCGACGAGCACGGCACGACGGTCCCGCACGGCCGGGAGGGCCTTCCAGAGGGGGTTGGCGATGGTCGCCGATCCCACGGCCTGCGCCTCCGTGGTGACGCCCTGCACCGCGTAGAAGATCCGGTCGGCGTCGGCCAGTTGCAACTCCTCCGGCGACAGGTCCTTCGACGTGGCGTCGAACTGCTGCGACGGCGGCCGCCGCAGGCGGGCGTCCCACGCGATGAACCCGGTGAAGGACGCCACGCCGAATACCCGCGTCCGATCGGCGGTGACCCGGACGAAGGAGATCGTCTCCTCCCCTGCGCGTTCCCCCAGCTCCGCGGCGTCGGCGGCGAAGTCGTCGAGGAGCTCCTGTGCGGCGCCTTCCTTGCCGAGGCCGTCGGCGAGCAGCAGGAAGTCCTGCTTCCAGTTCACGCCCGTGCCCTCCACCAGCACGGTGGGCGCGATCGCCGAGAGGGCCGGGTAGACGTCCTGGGACGCGGCGGCGTTGGCGAGCACGATGTCGGGGCGCAGGGCGGCGATCGCCTCCAGGTTCGGGCTCTGGCGCGATCCGACCGGCGCCACGGCGGCGAGAGTGCGTGACGGTGCGCGGGAAGACGCCGTCGGCCTCCGGGGCTCCCGTTCCGTCCGGGATCGCGCTCGGCCCGGGTGGCACCTCCACCGATGCCGGGGGCGCCCCCGCTTCGTCGGCTCTTGGTGAGCTCGCGCACCCGCTCAGAGCGACGAGCGCGGCGAGCGTCGCCGCCATCACGGGCACGCGTCCGGACACCGGAACCTCCGAGGAAAGGCTGACCTAAGTCCGGGCGGACGATAGCCAATCAGGAGGCCGCGGGACCTCGGCTGTGATCGAGATTGCTGTGATCGAGATTGCTGTGACCGGGATTGCTGTGACCGGGATTGCTGTAGACCAGGATTTCAGCCGGCGGTGGGCGGCTGGTCCACGAGCTGGGCCAGGTAGAGCTGCTCGCCGAGGCGGTCGATGAGCTCGAGGTTGGTCTCGATGTAGTCGATGTGGTGCTCCTCGTCGGCGAGGATGTCCTCGAACAGCTTCGCCGTGGTGATGTCACCCTTCTCACGGCACAGGGCGATGCCCGGACGCAGCCGCTCGACGACCTCGACCTCGATGGCGAGGTCGGATTGCAGCTGCTCGCGGACCGTCTGCCCGATCCGCAGCGGGAGCAGCCGCTGGTAGTTGGGCAGGCCCTCGAGGAACAGGATGCGGTCGGTGATGATCTCGGCGTGCCGCATCTCGTCGATCGACTCGTTCTTGGTGTACGCGGCGAGCTTGGTCAGGCCCCAGTTCTGCTGCATCTTGGCGTGCAGGAAGTACTGGTTGATCGCGGTGAGCTCGCTGGTGAGCTGCTCGTTGAGCAGTGCGATGATCTCGTCGTCGCCACGCATCGGGGTCCTCGCTTCGTCGGCAGTGAAACAGCAGGGAAATGCACTGCGGACGTTAGCTCCACGAATGGGTGACGACGGATTCAGGATCGCCTTTCTGCAGGTCAGGCGAACCTTAAAACAGGCGGCCCTGACTTATGCCGAGCGCGCGAGCCCGGCGATTTCCGACGGGGCGTGGGCGGCGGCGAGGAAGACGTCGATGTGGTCGTGGCACGAGCCGCAGCCGGTGCCGGCGTCGCAGGCGTCGCCGACCTCCTCGACGGTGCGCGCTCCATTCGCGACGCACGACCGGATCACGGCGTCCGGCACCGCGTAGCAGATGCACACGTACACAAGCCACCCCTTCGAACAAGCAAGGCTTACCTATGGTCACATCCTGGCCGGGGTGGACGCAAGAACTAGCCTGAGGCCGTGCCGCTGGACGAGTACCGCCGCAAGCGCGACGCACGGCGCACGCCGGAGCCGATCCCCGCGGACGACCCGGCGGCACCGGAGGGTTCCGGCCACCGCTTCGTCATCCAGGAGCACCACGCGCGGCGGCTGCACTGGGACGTCCGGCTGGAGCGCGACGGTGTGCTGGTCTCGTGGGCGGTACCGAAGGGCCTGCCCACCGACCCGGACACGGTGCGGCTGGCCGTGCGCACCGAGGACCATCCGATCGAGTACCTGGAGTTCTCGGGGGAGATCCCGGCCGGCGAGTACGGCGGCGGGACGATGACGATCTGGGACTCCGGCACGTACGAGACCGAGAAGTGGAATCCACGCGAGGTCATCGTCCAGCTCAGCGGGGAGCGGGCTGCGGGGCGGTTCGTGTTCATCCGCACGGATCGCGAGGGCGGGAAGGACAACTGGCTGTTGCGCCGCTCCGACCGCGACGGCGGGCGGGCACCGCTCCCCCACGACGCGCGTCCGATGCTCGCGACGGCCGGTGAGCTCCCCGCAGAGGGTGAGTGGTGGCTGCAGATCGGGTTCGGCGGGCGGCGGGTGATCGTGCGGGCCGACGGCGGGCGGGTCCGGATCACCGACGCCGAAGGTGACGAGGTGGCCGCGCCGAGCCTGCGCGCGCTGGGCCCGTCGCTCGGGGCGACGCAGGCGCTGCTGGACGCCGAGCTCGTCGGCGGCGCGGAGGGGGCCTACCTGTGGATCGGTGACGTGCTGCACGTCGACGGGCGAGACGCGTGCGCGTTGCCGTTCCGGGAGCGGCGCGCCCTGCTGGACCGGCTCCCCCTGGACGGGCCGCGGTGGCGGCCGGCTCCGGTGTTCCCGGGGGCCGGAGCGGAGGTGGTGGCCGCGGCGAAGCAGCAGAACCTCCCGTACGTGGTGGCGAAGGACCCGGACTCGCCCTACGAGCCGGGCCGCACCAGCCCGCGCTGGGTGCAGGTCGCCACGGGAGTCGCGGCGCCGGAGGAACGCCGCAGCGCGACGTCCGCGGGGTCCAGGGCGGGGTTCGGGCGCGCCGCGCTCAGCAACCCCGGCAAGGTCCTCTACCCGCTCACCGGCACCACCAAGGCCGACGTGCTCGCGTACTACCTCGCGGTGGCGGACGTGATGCTCCCGCACCTGCGCAACCGGCCGGTCACGCTCGTGCGCTGGCCGGACGGGGTGGAGCGCGGTTCGTTCTTCGAGAAGGACGTCTCCCGGCACGCCCCCCGCTGGCTGCGCACCGCGCGGGTGGGCACGCCGGGCGGCCGTTCGGAGAACGCCGACTTCCCGCTGATCGACGACGCGGAGGGCCTCGCGTGGGCCGCGAACCTCGCCGCACTGGAGCTGCACGTGCCGCAGTGGCGGGTGGGCCCGGGCGGCGCCCAGCAGTTGCCGGACCTGGTGGTGTTCGACCTCGATCCCGGTGAGGGCACCACGGTGGTGGACTGCGCGCGGGTGGCGGAGCGGATCGCCGAGCGGCTCGCGGACGACGGCCTCGTCGCGTACCCGCGCACGAGCGGCGGGAAGGGGATGCAGCTGTACCTGCCGGTCACCGTGGCGCAGGCGGAGCACACCTCCGAGTTCGCGAAGGCCGTCGCCGAGGACCTGGCCCGGGAGTCCCCCAGCCGGATCACGGCCGTCATGGCGAAGGCGCGGCGGCGCGGGAAGGTGTTCGTCGACTGGAGCCAGAACAACCCGTACAAGACCACGATCGCGAGCTACTCGCTGCGCGGGAGGGCGCGCCCGACCGTTGCCACCCCGGTGACGTGGGACGAGGTGCGGGCGTGCCGGCGCCCGGACGATCTCGTGTTCACCGCCGCCGACCTGCCGGCGCGCATCGCCGAGCACGGCGACCTGCTCGCCCCGCTGTTCACCGAACCGCAACGCCTCCCCGGTCGCGGCTGACGGAACGGGCCTGCAAGGCTTCGGCCGTGCCCCGGCACCCCTACCTCGACGGTCCCTATCCGCGCGCCTACGCCCACCGCGGGTGGCACATCGACGATCTCGACGGGTGCGAGAACACCCTCGCGGCGTTCCGCCGGGCGGTCGCAGAGGGCTTCGGTTACCTCGAGATGGACGTGCACGCGAGTGCTGACGGGGTCGCGGTGGTCCACCACGACGCGACGCTGGACCGCACCACGGACGGCAGCGGCGCGATCCGCGCCCTCCCCGCCGCCGCGCTGGCCGACGTCCGGGTGCGCGGCCGCGAGCCCGTGCCGCTGCTCGAGCAGGTGCTGTCGGAGCTGCCCGACACGCGGATCACGGTGGAGCTGAAGTCCGGCGCGGTGGTCGAGCCGGTGCTCGAGGTGCTCGAGCGCACGGGCAGCTGGCACCGGGTGTGCCTGGGCAGCTACCACGGCGGATGGCTGCGCCGGGCGCGGGAGGCGGCCGGATCGCGGCTGTGCACCTCCATGGCGCAGGGCGCCGCGTTCGGGCTGCGCGCCCGGGCGTGGCTCGACCAGCTGCCCGGCCCGCTGCACCGCCTCCCCGCGCCACCATCACCCGGGGACCTCGCCCAGCTCCCCCGTCACATCGGCCCGCTCACCGTGGTGGACGTCGCGCTGCTGCGCGCCGCGCACGAGAGCGGACGTGAGGTGCACGTGTGGACGGTCGACACGGCGACGCAGATGACGGCGCTGCTCGACCTCGGCGCGGACGGCCTGCTCTCGGACCGGCCCGACGTCCTGCGCGACGTGCTGCACGCGCGCGGTGTGTGGCAGGGCGCCTGAGGCGGTGAGGGGCGCTAGTCTCCCCGGGTGACTGGGCCGGCCACCGTCGTCGACCGCAGCCGGGTGCTGGCGTGGGGGCTGTGGGACTGGGGTTCAGCGGCCTTCCACGCTGTGGTCCTGACGTTCGTCTTCTCGGTCTACCTCACCGACGTCGTCGGCGACGGGAGCCCAGCGGCCGGCGCCGCCCTCGGCTACGCGATCGGGGCAGCGGGCCTCGTCATCGCGCTGCTCGCCCCCGTGATCGGGCAGCGGGCGGACGCATCGGGCCGGCGCAAGCTCTCGACGGGGGTGTGGACGGCCTGCACGGTCGCGACGATGGCCGGGCTCTTCGCGATCCGCGACGACCCGGCGTACCTGTGGCCGGGTCTGGTGCTGCTGGCCGCGGGCTCGGTGTTCGCGGAGCTCGCCCAGGTGTCCTACAACGCCATGCTCGCCCAGGTGTCGACACCGGCCACGATCGGGCGGGTGTCCGGGTTCGGCTGGGCCATGGGCTACGTCGGCGGCATCGTGCTGTTGCTCGTCGTCTACTACGGGTTCGTGGCGGGCGACGGCCCGGCCGCGGGGCTCGCCGGTCTCCCGCGTGCGGACGGGTTCAACGTGCGGGTGGTGGCGCTCGTGGCCGCCGCGTGGTTCCTGGTGTTCGCGCTGCCGCTCCTCCTGTGCGTGCCGGAGGCCCCGCCTGCGCCGGACGGGCCGGCGCGGCTCGGGGTGCTGGGCGCCTACCGGGCGCTCTTCGCCGATCTCGGGGCGCTGTACCGCGAGGACCGGCACACCGTCTACTTCCTCGGTGCGAGCGCGCTGTTCCGCGACGGGCTCGCCGCGATCTTCACGGTCGGATCAGTGCTCGCGGTCGGTGTCTACGGGATCGGCGCCGGTGACGTCCTGCTGTTCGGAGTGGCCGCCAACGTCGTCGCGGCGACGGGCGCGGTCGCCGGTGGCCGGCTGGAGGACCGGGTCGGCCCGAAGCGGGTGATCGTCGCGTCGCTGCTCGGGATGATCGCGGCCGCGACGGTGTTGCTCGTCGTGTCGGGGCCGCTGATGTTCTGGGTGTTCGGCCTGGCGCTGGTGCTCTTCGTGGGGCCGGCGCAGTCGTCGTCGCGCACGTTCCTCGCCCGGCTGGCCCGGCCGGGCCGTGAGGGCCAGCTCTTCGGCCTCTACGCCACGACCGGCCGGGCGGTGTCGTTCCTGGCGCCGAGCCTGTTCGGCCTCTTCGTCTCGCTCTTCGACGCGCAGCGGGCCGGGATCGTGGGAATCGTGTTGGTGCTGGTGGCGGGGCTGCTGGCACTGTGGCCGGTGCGCCCGCCCGCCATGAGCGCTGCGGCCGGGTAACGGCGTGGCGGCGACCCTGTGAACAGCACGTCAGACGGCAGTGACATAAGTCACAGTTGGCTGACAGGTCACAACCGCGTGTGTAGCGGCGGCCGATCGGGGACACTCGTGTACCGGGGCGGCGGACGTCCGGTGTGGTCGCATGGATTGACCACACCCGGTCGGATTCCGCCCCAACGGCGGGAATGGACGGCTGCTTTGCAGACGTTACACCCGGTGGTGATGGCCGAGGGAGGCTCCCTCGGCCCCGGTAGGGAGGATGACGCATGGCCGACCGCGTGCTCCGTGGCAGCCGGCTCGGGGCTGTCAGCTACGAGACGGACCGCAACCACGACCTCGCGCCGCGGCAGTCGATGCGCTACGGGTGCCCGCGCGGACACGAGTTCGAGGTGCCCTTCGCGGGCGACGCCGAAGCCCCGGCAACTTGGGAGTGTCGCCTCCACGGCAGCATCTCCCGCCTCGTGGACGGCGCCGAGCCCGAGCAGAAGAAGGCCAAGCCCCCGCGCACTCACTGGGACATGCTGCTGGAGCGTCGCTCCGTGGCCGAGCTGGAGGTGCTGCTCAACGAGCGCCTCGAACTGCTCGCCGAGCGCAGGCGCGAGATCGCCTGACCTCACACGTGAAAGAGCCGGGTCGCCCGCGGGCGGCCCGGCTCTCGTGTGTTCGCGCTCAGGCGTCGAGTACCTGCTCGGCGCGCTTCACCACCGGCGGGAGCGTCGACCACGGGAAGTTGATCCACCGGTCGGTGCGCCGCCACACGTACTCGCACTGCACGCTGCTGTGCGGCTTCTCGTACACCACGGCGCAGCGCACGTCGGCCACGTGCTCGCCGCAGAAGTCCCGCACGAGCTTGAGCGTGGCGCCGGTGTCGGCGACGTCGTCGGCCACGAGCACGCGGGCCCCGGACAGGTCCACGACGTTCGGCACCGGTGGCAGCATGATCGGCACCGGGAGCCGCTCGTCCACGCCCGTGTAGAACTCGACGTTCGCCACGTGCAGGTTCTTGACGTCGAGGGCGTAACCGAGCGCGCCGGCCACGAACAGGCCGCCGCGCGCGATCGACAGGATGATGTCGGCCTCGTAACCGTCGGCGGCGATCTGCTCGGCGAGCTCGCGGGAGGCGGCGCCGAAGAGCTCCCATGTGAGCTCCTCACGTGGCTCGCTCACGTCATCTCCTCGCTGACGCTCGTCGGTCGCGCTCGCGACGCTGCTGCGTAGAACTGGGAGCTCGCAAGCTCGCTCACGTGCGCACCGGCCCGTCGCTCACGGCCTCGTCACCGGCCGGGCCTGTGGGGCGTTCCGCCGCAGGCGGCGGCTCCGCGACCGGTCGGTCGGCCCGCAGCACGGTGGGTGTGCGGTGCACCAGCCGGCCGGCGCCCCAGCAGGCGACCCGCCAGAACGCCTCGACGACGATGGAGGTGTCCATCTTCGACGATCCGCGCTCGCGCTCGGTGAAGGTGATCGGCACCTCGCGCACGCGGAACCCCCCGAGCACGGCGCGCCACGCCATGTCGATCTGGAAGCAGTAGCCCTGCGAGGCGATCTGGTCGAGGTCGAGCTCTTCGAGGACCTGCCTGCGGAACACCCGGAAGCCTGCGGTGATGTCCTTGATCGGCACGCCCAGCGCCACCCGCGAGTACAGGTTCCCCGCGCGGGAGATCAGCTGCCGGCGCGCGGGCCAGTTGCGCACGATGCCCCCGGGGACGTACCGGGAACCGAGCACGACGTCGGCGTCCTCGAGGGCCGCGATCAGGGCCGGGAGGTCCTCCGGCGGGTGCGAGCCGTCGGCGTCCATCTCGACGACGATCTGGTAGTCGCCGAGCAGCGCCGTGGCGAACCCCGCCAGGTAGGCGGCGCCCAGGCCTTGCTTGCCCTCGCGGTGCAGGACCTTGACGCGCGGGTCGGCGGCGGCCATCTCGTCGGCGAGCTCGCCGGTGCCGTCCGGGCTGGCGTCGTCGACGACCAGGACGTCGGCCTCGGGCACGGCGGCGTGCAGCCTCGCCACGACCGGGCCCAGGTTGTCCCGCTCCTGGTAGGTGGGGATCACCACCAGTATCCGGTCCCTCGGCTCAGCCATCCTCGTCCCTTCCCGCACGCCTCACCGCGCGACGCCTGGTCGCGATCCCCGCACCGATCGCGAGCACCCCCAGGGCGGTCAGCGCCCATTCGGGTGCGGACCGCCATCGGGTGGCCAGCGTAGTGGTGTCCCGCAGCTCGGTCCGATCGACCAGGACATCCGGGGTGAATTGCCGTGTGCTCGCGGTGACCGTGCCGTCCCTGGTGATCGTCGCGCTCACTCCGCTGGTGGTCGCGATGATCACCGGACGGTCGTGCTCCACGGCCCGGATCCGCGACATCGCGAGCTGCTGGTAGGTCATCTCCGTGAGCCCGAACGTGGCGTTGTTGCTGGGCACGGCGAGCACCTCGGCGCCCGCCGCCACGCTGTCGGCCACGAGGTCGTCGAACGCGACCTCCCAGCAGATCGTGACGCCGACGCGGACGCCCGCCATGTCGACGGCGCCCGTGCCGTTGCCCGGCACGAAGTAGCCGGCGCGGTCGACGTACGGGGAGAACAGGCGGAAGAACTCCCGCCACGGCATGTACTCCCCGAACGGTTGCACCCGGCGCTTGTCGTTGCGCTCCACGACCCCCACCCCGCCCTCCCAGACCAGGGCGGAGTTCGAGGTGGTGAGCCCGTCCGGGTTGCGCAGCACCGAGCCCACCAGCACGGGGACGCCGACGGCGCGGGCGGCCCTGTCGATCTGGGCGGCGGCGTCGGGGTTGCGCAGCGGGTCGATGTCGCTGGAGTTCTCCGGCCAGATCACCAGGTCCGGGCGCGGTGCCCGGCCGGCGGCGACGTCGGCGGCGAGCTGCTCGGTGACCCGCACGTGGTTGTCGAGCACGGCGCGGCGCTGGGCGTTGAAGTCGAGACCCAGCCGGGGCACGTTGCCCTGTACCGCGGCGATCGTGGCCGTGCGGTCCTCCCCGTTCGGGGTGGCGGGCACGAGCGCGGCCAGCGGTCCTGCCGCCATCGTGAGGACCGCGATCAGTGCCGGGACCACCATCCGGCGAGGACTCTGCCGTCGAACGAGCCTGCGCACCAGCTCGCCGAGCGCGAGCCCCGCGAGCACGGCCGCGAACGACAGCAGCGGCTCACCGCCGATCGCGGCGACCGGCAGCAGTGGCCCGTCCGGCTGGCCGAAGCCCACCCGGCCCCACGGCAGCCCGCCGAACGGGATCCGTCCCCTGACCGCCTCGCCTGCGATCCACACCGCGGCGGCCCACACGGGCGCGGCGGGCAGCCGGGACACGGCGGCGATCCCGGCGCCTGCGAGCCCGACGAACAGCGCTTCGAACACCGAGAGCGCGAGCCACGGCAGCTGCTGGACGAGCGACGTGACCCATTCCAGGAGCGGGAGCAGGAAACCCAGACCGAAGAGGAACCCGTAGCCGAACCCGGCGCGCGCCCGGCGCCCGTACAGCACGATGCCCAGCAACGCGAACGCCGGGAGCACCAGCCACCACAGCGTGCGCGGCGGGAAGCTCAGGTAGAGCAGCGCGCCGCCGCCCACGGCCCCGACGACCCGGGCCGCCACGACGGGATTCCACCGCTTGCGCGCCGCATCGGGTGCAGGTGGCCCGGTGCCCGGCTCGGGCGCGACGGGTTCGGCGGTGGGTGCGGCCACGGCGTGAGCCTACGGGGCGGGTGTGAGGGGCCCGTGATCCAGGCGGGATGCGCGCGCGTCAGGCCGGCACGGGGGCCAGCAGGTGCGCGTTCCCGAGCGCGTCGAGCGGGCCCCGGGGACCACTGCGGGTGAACCACTCGTAGCCGTAGGCGCTCCCGAAGTCGGCGGCGGGCACGTCCTCGTCGGCGATCTGGCTGGCGTGCGCCACCATCGCGGCGCGCTTGTTCTGCATGTGCGTGTCGGTACCGGTGACGGCGAGCCCGATCTCGGCGGTGACCCGCCCGAACGGCACGGCAGCCGCGCGGGCGGCTCCGTGGATCAGGTGCCGGTCCCGGGCGGAGACGTGCAGGTGCTCGCGGTCGACCGTGACGCGGTACCCGGTGAGCCCCAGCATGTCCGCCGCGGTGGCGCCGATCCGGAAGACCGCGCGGTGGTCGGGGTGGCCGTAGATCCCGTGCTCGTCGTCGTGGACGATGGCGCACGCGCCCTCGTCGTCGGCGATCTCCGCGACGTCCCGGGCGAGCGCGAGCGGGTCGGCAGTGGCCAGCGCCCGCTCGTGCCGCGCGTCGGCCCAGCCGGGCAGGCCGGAGTCGCGCCGGCCCAGCAGCGCCAGGCGCGACACCCCGAGCAGCTCCGCAGCGCGCTCCAGCTCGGTGAGCCTGCGCTCGGGGATCGTCTCGCCCGGCCGCAGCGGCACCCGGGAGCCGCCCAGCTCGCCCGCGGTGGCCACGACGAGAACGGTGCGCGCGCCGGCGTCGGCCAGGCGGCGCAGCGTGATCCCGGTGAAGATCGCCTCGTCGTCCGGGTGGGCGTGCAGGACGAGGACGGTGTGCCCGCGCAGGTCGGGGGTGCTGATCATCTGTGGGTTCGCAGACGTGCGGGGCCGCGGGCAGCGGCCGGGACGGACGGGGGCCGGGGGTCAGCTGCGACAGCAGCGACAGCACCCCGGACAGCACAGGGTCACGCCCGCGCAGTACGTCCGGTCCGTCACGGCGCAGATTGTGCCAGAACCCGTCCACGGCCCACCATCGGGCGGGACCCGGATGGGACGAGGGCCACGCCCGCCTACACCCGGCGCGCCCCGTGCCTCCCGCGGCCACCCACCGGAGAACCCACGTGGTGTCGCCACCTCCACCACAGCCCTGCCGTGACAGCCGCTGTGGCCAGGGCGCTCGCCGGCAGCCCCAGTACCAGCATCGCCACGGTGAGCAGGACCAGCAGGGCGAGCGCGCCGCGCAGGCAGATGCGGGTACCAGCCGGCGCGAGGCCGCGCTGACCGCGAAGGAGCGCGGCGAGATCGGGATCCGCGGCCGCGATCTCCCGCTCGATCTCGCGCAGCGCGTTGCGTTCGTCCTTGTCCAGCATCACGACCTCCAGGACCCGCGGGTCCCTCGCCATCGGGGCGGCACCTACGCAGAGGCATACGCAGCGCGCTGCCCCGCGGTTCACGCCGTGCTGGACGCGGTCGAGGATCGGGCCGTCGGGCGCGACAGCAGGGTGGTGAGGGTGGCCATCGCCGCCACCAGGGCCAGGTCGACCCAGAGCGTGACGGCCGCCGCCGAGGTGAACTGCGACGCGTCCGGATCCGCGCCGACGACGGCGAAGAGCACGGTGCCGATGACCGCGAGGCCGGCCGCCCCGGCGAACTGCTGCGTGGTGTTGAGGGTGCCGGAGGCCGCACCCGCCTGCTCCGGGCGCACGGCGGAGAGCGTGACCCCGAGGTGGGTCGGCAGGATCAGCGTGTTGCCCAGGCCGATCAGTGCAGCACCACACCGCGGTGGACCAGGCGCAGGCAGCGCGGGTTCCCGGCGGCACCGTCGAGGGGGCCTGCGCCGTCCCAGATCGCGTAGCTCGCCGGTGCGCCGGGGAGCAGCCGGCCTGCCAGCGGGGACCGGTCCCCCGCCGCCCGATGGCCGCCCACCGTGTGGGCCGCTAGGGCGTGGGCGGCGGCGATGGCCGACCCGGGCGTGCGGTGCTCGACCGCCGCGCGCACCGCGGCCCACGGGTCGAGCGGGGTGACGGGCGCGTCGGAGCCGAGCGCGAGGACGACGCCGGCCTCGTGCAGACCCGCGAACGGGTTCATCCCGCGTGCCCGCTCCCGGCCCAGCCGCGTGGCGTACATGCCGTCCAGGCCGCCCCAGTACGCGTCGAAGAGCGGCTGCACGCTCGCGACCACGCCGAGGTCGGCCAGCCGGCGCGCCTGCGCGGCGTCGACCATCTCCAGGTGCTCCACCCGGTGGCCCGCGGCGCGCACGGCACCGGGTGAGGTCGCGGCGGCGGCCTCGTCGAGCCCGGCGAGCAGCGCGTCGGTGGCCGCGTCGCCGATGACGTGGAACCCGGCCTGCACCCCGACCTCGGTGCAGGCGGCGACGTGCGCGCCGATCGCGGCGGGGTCGAGGTAGCGGTTCCCGGTGCAGCCGGGAGCGTCGGCGTAGGGCTCGCGCAGGGCCGCGGTGCGCGATCCCAGGGAGCCGTCGACGAAGAGGTCGCCCGCGAGCCCGCGGGTGCCGGTGTGCGCGACCAGTTCCCTGGCCTCGTCCGCGGTGCGCACCGCCTCACCCCAGTAGCCGACGACCTCCGGTCCGGGACGGAGCCGCAGCGCGGCCAGGTCGGCGGCCGACGAGATGTCCGGGCCGGCGCACTCGTGCACGACCGCAACGCCCCGGGAGGCGGCGTCGGCGAGGAACGCGGCCTGCGCGGCGTCGCGGGTGGTGGTGTCGACGGCGGTGAGCGCCGCCCGGCGGACCCGGTGGTGGGCATCTCCGGACAGGGCCGTGAGCGACCATCCGGCCGCGCCGGTCACGCCGGGGGCCCGGTCGAGCAGGGCCGAGGAGGCGAGGGCCGAGTGCACGTCGATCCGGCTCAGGTAGACGGGCGCACCGGCGGCGGCCCGGTCGAGGGCCGGACGCGGCGGGAGCTCGTCGGGCCAGGTCTGGTCCTGCCAGCCGTGGCCCCACACGAGCGCACCCGGCCGGGCCGCCACGCGGGCGGCCACCGCGTCGAGCAGTGCCCGCGCCGAGTCGCAGCCGGTGAGGTCGAGGCCGTCGGCCAGCAGGCCGGCGGCGGTGGCGTGCACGT
Organism: Pseudonocardia hierapolitana; assembly: GCF_007994075.1. Classification (NCBI taxonomy): domain Bacteria; kingdom Bacillati; phylum Actinomycetota; class Actinomycetes; order Pseudonocardiales; family Pseudonocardiaceae; genus Pseudonocardia; species Pseudonocardia hierapolitana. The sequence goes on from NZ_VIWU01000001.1 coordinate 7,835,499, forward strand.
GGGCGTCGACGAAAGCAGGGGTGACGACGGCGCCTGCGAGCTCCAGCACGGTCGCGCCGGGCAGGCGTTCCCGTGCGGCGTCGGCGCTGCCCACCCAGCTGATCCGCTCGCCCTCGATCTCGAGGGCCCCCGCTGCCGGCCCCGCACCGATCAACTCTGCGCCGATCAACTCTGCGCCGATCAACCGGACGCCGAGCAGCAGGGTGCGAGCCACCCGCTGTGTCTACCGGAAGCGCCTGCGGGATCAGTAGTCACGCTTGGGCATCATGATCCACAGCACGATGTAGATCACGAACTGCGGGCCGGGCAGCAGGCAGGACACGAGGAACAGAAGCCGGACCACGAACGGGCTCATTCCGAACCGGTCCGCAAGGCCCGCACACACGCCGGCGATGACCTTGCCGTGGCGCGGGCGGGTCAGGGTCGATGCCACCTTCGGGCTCCTTCCACATCGCGGCGAGTCTCGCCGCTGGTGTCCAGTGTCGGCGCGGCGGCGGCGCCGGAACTCGGGAAACGCCCGGAGGCGTCCCTGAAGTCACCCCTGGCGATACCCCGGAAGCGTCATCGCACTCGCAGTCCGTGAGCACGGGCTGCGCCGTGGGGGCGGTGATCGCTGGTGTCGGTGAATGCCCTGGTCAGGCCGCTGCCGTGCGCATAACGTCCCATTCGTGACGCGATCACGCTCCCTGGCGCTGCTCCTCGCTGCGGGCGGTGCCGTGGCGCTCACCCTCTTCGGCGCCCCCACCGTGGCGACGGCGCAGACCCCCGCCGCGGTCGTCGTGCTCGGCGACAGCGCCGCGGCGGGCGACGGCGCGGGCGACTACGAGCCGGGCACGCGGGGGGAAGACGGCAACTGGTGCCACCGCTCCAAGCACGCCTACGTCCACCGCACGGGTCTCGCCCCCGAGTCGGTCAACCTGGCGTGCTCGGGGGCGGAGGCCGCGAACGTCGCGTTCGGCGGCGGCACCCACTACACGGAGGGCTCCCAGGCCCAGCGGCTCGTCGAGGTCGCCGGCCGGTACCGGGTCACCACGGTGATCGTGCAGATCGGCGCCAACGACGACGCCGCGCTGTTCGGCACCGGCGTCGCGTGCATCCGGGCGTTCCTCGACCCCAGCGAGCCCCCGTGCCGGGAGAAGCTCGGCCCGCTGGTGCCCGAGCGCATGGCCGCCACGGCGACGAAGGTGGAAGCGGCGGTGCAGGACCTGCGAGTGGCCATGCGGCAGGCCGGGTACACGCGCGGCGACTACACGCTGGTGCTCGCCTCCTACGCATCGCCGGTCACCGAGCACATGCTGCCGCTGCAGGCGCTCGCCGGCTGCCCGTACAGCCGTCCCGACGCAGGCTGGGGGCGCACCACGCTGTTCCCGGCGCTCTCGGACGCGCTGCGCGGCGTGGCCGAGCGCACCGGTGCGCGGTTCCTCGACATGGCGCGGGCCACCGAGGGCTTCGAGGCGTGCACCAAGCCGCTGCGGGGCCAGGAGTGGCAGCGGCGGATCACCGTCGACCCGGAGGCTCTGGTGTACGGCGGGCTGGACGGCGTGGGAGTCCACCTCGCCCAGGAATCGTTCCACCCCACGGCCGCAGCACACGCGGAGATGGCCCGCTGCGTCAGGGAGTTCGTGCGCTCGGCGTCCACCGCCGCGGCGTGCGTGGCCGCCGCCGACGGCCAGGCCCACCTGGAGCCGGCGCCGGTGGTGAGCCCGGCCGCGTGAGCCACGGGCCCGGTGTCGTGTGGCGCGATCGGCGCGCCGCAGCCGTGGATCTGCGGCTACCGTCCCGTTGTGACGTTCGGGGAGACCGCCCACAACCGCCTGACCGCCGTGGAGCTCGCCCGCCTCACCCGGGCCGGTGAGCTGACCGCCACCGAGGTGATGGAGGCGCACGTCGCGGAGATCGAGCGGCTCAACCCCGCCGTCAACGCGATCGTCGACTTCCGGCCCGAGCGCGCCATTGCCGCGGCGCGCGAGCTCGACCGCACCTTCCGCAAGGACGGGCCGCACGGAGCGCTCCACGGGCTCCCGGTGGCGCACAAGGACCTCGTGCCGGCGGCCGGGTTCCGGTTCACCCAGGGCAGCCCGCTCTACGCCGACCGGGTCGCCATGCAGGACCACGTCGTCGTCGAGCGCATGGCGGCCGCGGGGGCGATCGCGGTCGGCAAGACGAACGTGCCGGAGTTCGGGCTCGGGTCGCACACGTTCAACGACGTCTACGGCGTCACCCGCAACCCGTACGCCCTCGACCGCACCGCGGGCGGCAGCAGCGGCGGCGCGGCAGCAGCTCTCGCCGCGCGCATGCTTCCGCTCGCGGACGGGAGCGACACCGGCGGCTCGCTGCGCAACCCGGCCTCGTTCTGCAACGTCGTCGGGTTCCGGCCCTCGCCCGGCCGGGTGCCCTCGTGGCCGGACGGCGACCCGTTCAGCCGGCTGTCGGTGGTCGGCCCGATGGCGCGCACGGTCGACGACCTCGCACTGCTCATGAGCGTGCTCGTGGGGGCCGATCCGCGGGCCGGCTGGTCGGTGCCCGCCGACCCGGCCGCGTACTTCCCGCTGCCCGAGCCGCGGCGTCCGATCCGGGTGGCCTGGTCGCCGGACCTCGACGGACGGGTTGTGGTGGCCCGCGAGGTCCGCGACGCGCTCGAACCGGTGGTCGCGGCGATGGCGGCCCACGGCTGGGAGGTCGAGCCCGCCACCCCGGACCTCACCGGCGCCATCGAGACGTTCCGGGTGCTGCGGGCCCTCAAGATGCAGGTGACGCTCGGCCCGGTGCTCGCCGAGCACCCCGGGCGGCTCAAGGCCGACGCGCAGTGAAACGTCGAGGAGGGCGCCAAGCTCGACGGGCCCACGATCGCGGAGGCCGAGCGCAACGCCGCCCGGATCTTCCACGTGATGCGGGAGTTCTTCGACTCCGTCGACGTGCTGGCCACCCCGACCTGCCAGGTGGCCCCGTTCGAGATCACCACCCGCTACCCGCGCGAGATCGACGGCACCCCGATGCAGGACTACCTGGAGTGGATGGGCCTTCCGTCGGTGATCACGATGATGGGCTGCCCGGCGATCTCGCTGCCTGCGGCGTTCACGCCGGACGGGCGACCGGTCGGCATCCAGCTCGTCGGGCCGCACCTGCGGGAGGACCGCCTGCTCGCCATCGCGCGAGCCTTCGAAGCGGTGGTCGACGCCGGCCGCGCGCCCGAGGTTGACCCGACACCGCAACCGGCGTTCGTCGCCGTGGATTGATCGAGAAGGGGGAACAGTGCTGACCAGCGGGTTGGACGACCGCATCCCGGACCTGGAACTGCTCTACCGCGACCTGCACGAGCACCCGGAGCTGTCGTTCCAGGAGGAGCGCACGGCGTCCGTACTGGCCGCCCGCCTGGCCGCGGCCGGTCTCGAGGTGACCACGGGCGTGGGCAAGACCGGAGTCGTCGGCGTGCTCCGGAACGGCGAGGGCCCGACGGTGCTGCTGCGGGCCGACATGGACGCGCTGCCCGTGCAGGAGATCGAGAAGGTTCCGTACCGCAGCCGGGCCACGGGCGTCGACCCGGACGGCGTCTCGACCCCGGTCATGCACGCCTGCGGTCACGACACCCACATGACCGCGCTGATCGGCGCCGTGGAGCAGCTGGTGGCCAACCGCGACGCGTGGTCGGGCACGGTGCTCGCCGTTCTCCAGCCGGCCGAGGAGGTGGGAAGCGGGGCGCAGGCCATGCTCGACGACGGGTTCCTCGACCGCTTCGGGCCGTTCGACGTGGCGCTCGGCCAGCACATCACCTCGGCGCCCAGCACCCACCTCTACCTGTGCCCTGGCGTGTTCATGGCCGCGGCCGACAGCCTGCGCGTCACCGTGTACGGCCGCGGCGGGCACGGGTCGGCCCCGCACACCACCGTCGACCCGGTCGTGCTCGCCGCGTCGATCGTGATGCGCCTGCAGACGATCGTGGCCAGGGAGGTCGCCCCGAACGAGGTCGCGGTGGTGACCGTGGCCGCGATCCACGCGGGCCGCAAGGAGAACGTCATCCCGGCCTCGGCCGAGCTCAAGCTCAACGTCCGCACCTTCGACCCGGACGTGCGCGAGCGCGTGCTCGCCGCGATCACCCGCATCGTCGACGCCGAGGCGGAGGCGGCAGGCGCGCCGCGCCCGCCGGAGATCGCCCCGATCAATGGCTTCCCGCTGCTGCGCAACGACGTCGCGACCACCGAGGCGGTGCGGGCCGCGTTCACCGAGGCGTTCGGGGCCGGGCACGTCCACGAGACCACGCCCAAGACCGGCAGCGAGGACTTCGGGCTCTTCGCCGAGGCCGCCGGGGTGCCGTCGGTGTTCTGGAACTTCGGCGGGTTCGACCCCGCGCTCTACCCGGACGACCCGGCGCACCCGCATGCGGCCGTCGCCTCGGGCCGCGCGCCGGGCGGGCACTCCCCCGAGTTCGTGCCGACCGCCGTCGCGCCGACCCTGCGCCGGGCCGTCGAGGCGCTGCTGACGGCGGCCGCGATCTGGCTCGTGCGATGAGGATCGACCCGCTCGTCACCGGGCTCGGGTGATCGACCCGGAGTCGGGGCTCGACGCCGTCCGTCAGGTGGGACTCCGACGCCGTCGCCAAGGGTGACAGCGCTTCACCATGGTGCCTGCCCGTGCAACGCTGTCCTCAGAGGTAAGGCAGTGGTCGGGATGGAGATCGCTCGGGAGATCGAGGCGTTCCTCGCGGTCGCCGAGGAACTGCACTTCGGCCGCGCCGCCGCGCGTCTGCACCTGACGACGTCCCGGATCAGCCAGTCGATACGCGGCCTCGAGCGCCGGATCGGCGCGCCGCTATTCGAGCGGACCAGCCGCACCGTAAGGCTCACACCGCTGGGCCAAACCCTGTTCGAGGAGGCGCGTCCGGCCGTCCAGCGGTTGGAGGAGGCCCTGCGCAAGGCCAAACGCGCGGCCGGTCGGGAGCCGCAGGCGGTGATGCGGGTCTTCTTCGCCAACTCGCTGCGCGAGGAGGTCACCACTGCCCTGATGCAGGGTTTCGCCGAGGTCTACCCGCAGATCCCGCTGGTGCGCTACGCATATCCCTCGATGCAGCACCGCCAGTGGTGCGACCAGCAACGCGACGACGTATTCGTCAGCTGGTTCCCGGCCGAGCCGGGCACCCTGCACCTGCCGAGGGTGCACGTGGGGCCGGTGATCCTCCGCGAGCCGCGATCGGTGATGGTCGGGACCGGCCACGTGCTGGCCCGACACGAGGTGGTCGACATCGAGGAGCTCGCCGACCACGACGTGCTCTACCCGCCCCCCGTCACCCGGCAGTTCGCCGATGCCTGGACCCCGCCGGTCACGCCTTCGGGGCGACGGATCCACCGCGTGCGGCGGATGACCGACAGCTACATGGAGGAGGCGGTGACGATCGTGGTGCAGGAGAACATCGCCCACATCACCATCACGCGCCTGCCCCTGATCGGGCTGCCGCCCGACCTGGTGCTGGTGCCGCTCACCGGGCTGCAGCCGTTCTGGCTGGCGCCGATATGGTCGGTCTTCGCGCAGAACATCTGGATCCCGGAGTTCGCCGAGCTGGCCGCGCAGACCGGCTCCCGCGCCGGGTGGCTGACCCCCGACGCACCGTGAGACCTCGGTTACGCCTGACCTGGCGTTCGGCGCGCGAAGCCGAAGCGGCTCGTATCGCATCGCGACGCTCTGATCACGCAGCGACAGAACCGGCCTACGGGTGCTGAGCTGGATGAATGTCAGGGTTATCGCTCGGGCAGGGAGTTCACACAGGAGGGGGCCTGCCATCGAGCCGTGCGCCTTCGGATCCGTCGTGAAGCCCTGCTACACGACGCTGTAGCCGGCGGGGCTTGATGCCCGGCACCAGAGCGACCGAAGGTGTGGCCGTGCCTACCGCCGGTGGCTTGACCTGCCGACTCTCACCAGCACCCGAGGTCTGGTCACTCGCGGTAAGCCCGTCCATCGACCATCCATCCAGTCTCGGGCCGCCGTGATCCGCCGGCCGAGATCGCCTGACGACGAAATCCGTCGTCAGTGCCGGCTCGTCGCGACCAGATCGAACAGTCACGCCGACGAGCCACCACGAAAGGACACCGGATGACACGCACCGGGTTTCCCGAGCTCCGCCGGCTCCCGCCCCCGCGACGATCCGCTCCGGCGGATCGGGAGTGACCGTGGAAGGCGAAGCCGGTGCGGCTGACGAGCCGGATCCGCGAGTGTTCGGCGATCCGCGGGCGATCGCCGACTGTTTCGACGAGCTGCCTGCCGCGGTGTTCGTCTTCTCCGGGCCTGATCACGTCTTCACCGCGGTGAACAGGGCGGCGCGGGCCATGGTCGGTCCCCACCGGGACGTCGTCGGGCGGCGCTGCCGGGAGGCGATCCCGGAGGAGGCCGGTCAACGCGTGGCCGAGCTGCTGGACGACGCCTACGAGACCGGCCAGCCGGTCTCCGCGCCGGAATGGCGGATCCTGCTCGACAACAACGCCGACGGGGAGCTGGAGGAGCTCTACCTGACCCTCACGATCGTGCCCGTCCGGGACTCGGGCGGCGACGTGGTGGGGCTGGTCTCGCACGTGCTGGACGTGACCCCGGCGGTGTCCGCCCGTCGCGCGGCCGAGGCTCAGGCCACCGCGTTCGAACATCGCTATCACGCGGCGCTGGATGGGGTGATGTCCCTGCAGCGCAGCCTCCTGCCGGAGCGGTTGCCGGTCCTGCCCGGCGTGGAGCTGGCGGCCCGTTACCTCGCCGCCGACAGCGAGCAGGGCGCGGGGGGCGACTGGTTCGATGCGGTGCCACTCGGCGACGGACGGCTCGGACTGGTCGTCGGGGACGTGGTGGGTTCGGGCACCCGCGCCACGGCGGTCATGGGGCAGCTACGTGCGGTGTTGATGGAGCTCCTGCTCGAGGGCTCCGACATCCCCGAGGTGTTGGCCCGGCTGGACCGCTTCGTCGCGCGGGTTCCGGGCGCGGCGGCCACCACCCTCTGTCTGGCCGTGCTGGATCCGGCTGACGGGCGGCTGGACTACATCTGCTGCGGGCATCCGCCGCCCCTGGTGCTGGCGGCCGACGGTCGGTCCGGCTATCTGCCCGCCGGCGCCATGGGCCCTCTCGGCGTCGTCGCCGCAACCCGCCCGGTCGTGGTGCAGACCGCGTTGCTGCAGGCCACCGATGTGTTGCTGCTCTACACCGACGGCCTGGTCGAGGGTCCGGACCTGCCCCTGTGTGATGGCCTGGACCTGCTGCGGGGCGTCGCGGCCGGGGCGCGGACGCGCGGAACCCCGCCGATGATGGCCGCCGCGGCGCCTGACCGGGTGTGCGAGCTGACCGTGGAACGGATGACCCGCAAGGGCCACACCGATGACGTGACCCTGCTGGCGGTGCAGTGCACCGGCGCGCGGCCCGAGCCGTTCGAGGCCGAACTGCCGGCCTCCCCGGGCATCCTGTCGCCGCTTCGCACCCAGCTCGACGACTGGCTGATCGCACGGGGCGGCAGCGACGAGGACACGCTCGCCGTCCGGTTCGCCGTGCTCGAGGCCGTCAGCAACGTCATCGAACACGCTTATCCCGACGACCCGGGATCGGTCCGGGTCGAGGGCGCGCACGACGACGCCGGCCGGATCTGCATGACCGTCAGTGACACCGGTCAGTGGGTCCCGCCCCCGGTTCGCCCGAACCGCCGAGACCGGGGATTCGCCCTGATCCGCAGCTGCATGGACACCGTCGAGATCGACCGCACGGCCACCGGAACCAGCATTCTGATGGACCGCACCCTGAGCCGCAGACCCGTCGTCGGTCCCGACAGCGTCAGGCCGCAGCGCACCGCCGGGTCCAGCAAGGAGGCGTTCCACGTCGACATCACGGAGGTGAGCCCGCCGCACGTCGTGGTGCACGGGCCGATCGACCTTCCCAGCGCCGCCGACCTGCACCGACGCCTCCAGGACGCCAGCCGGGGCGGGGTGCTCCCGCTGACCATCGACCTCACCGGTGTGAGCCATCTGGCCAGCGCCGGCGTACAACTGCTCTACCAGCTGGCCGAACAGATGGCCGCGGACGGCTGCCGGCTGCGGCTGATCGCCCCCACCGGCACTGCCGCTCACCAGGTACTCACGCTCACCGCACTACACCAGCTCACCGAGATCGTCGAGGATCCCGAGGCGAGCTGGTAGATCGGATCAGAGCACTGCGATCAGAGCACGACGAGGTCGCGCGGGCGGTTGTTGAGCCGCTCGCAGCCGTCCTCGGTGACCACGACGATGTCCTCGATGCGGGCGCCCCAGTCGCCGTCGAAGTAGATGCCGGGCTCCACGCTGAAGGCCATGCCCGGCTCCAGCGCGAGCGCGCTGCCGGCCACGATGTAGGGCTCCTCGTGCACCTCGAGGCCGATGCCGTGGCCAGTGCGGTGCACGAACCGCTCTCCCAGCCCGGCAGCGGTGATCGGCCGGCGGGCCGCCGCGTCCACCTGTTCGGCGGTGACGCCCGGCCGCACCGCCGAAACCGCCCGCTCCTGGGCGTCCTGCAGCACGGCGTAGGCCTCCCGCACGGCGGCAGGCGGCTCGCCGCCCACGGCGTAGGTGCGGGTGGAGTCGGAGTTGTAGCCGCTGGGCAGCGGGCCGCCGATGTCGATCACGACCACGTCGCCGCTCTCGATCACGCGATCGGACACGTCGTGGTGCGGGCTCGAACCGTTCGGCCCGGAGCCGACGATCACGAAGGCGGCCTCGGCGTGGCCCTCGGCCACGATCGCGTCGGCGATGTCGGCACCCACCTGCGCCTCCGTGCGTCCCGGCTTGAGGATCTCGCCCATCCGGGCGTGGACGCGGTCGATGGCCGCGCCCGCCGCCCTCAGCTCGGCCACCTCGGCGGAATCCTTGCGCATCCGCAGCTCGCGCATGACCGGCCCGGCGAGCACCTGCTCCACATCGGGGAACGCGGCGCGCAGCGGCAGGACGTGCGCGGCGGGCATCGCGTCGGCGAGCCCGACCCGGCTCGGCCCGCCACCCAGGTCGCTGACGAGCAGGTGCGGGTCCTCGCCGTCGCGCCACGTGACGACCTCGATCCCGAGCTCGTCGAGCGGGAGGCCCGCGAACCCCGGGGCCTCCAGCCGCGGCACCACCAGCGCGGGCGGGGCCCGGTGGCCCGCGGCGGGCAGTACCAGGCACGTGAGCCGCTCGTGCGACTCGCCGGACACACCCAGCAGGTACCGCAGGTCCGGGCCCGGCGTGACGAGCAGCAGGTCGGTGTCCTGTGCGGCGGCGACCTCGCCGGCCCGGCGGATGCGGTCGGCGAGCAGCGCGGTCGGAACGGCCGGTGTCATGGAAGGGAGGGTATTCCGGCAAGCTGTGGCGCGTGACCCCGCCTGCACCGCCCGCGCAGTCGCTGATGCTGCTCGATGCCGCCAGCCTGTACTTCCGCGCCTTCTACGGCGTGCCGGAGTCGATCACGGGTCCGGACGGCACGCCGGTGAACGCGATCCGCGGGTTCACCGACATGGTCGCCCGCCTCATCACCGACCGGCGCCCCACGCGGCTGGTGGCCTGCCTCGACCTCGACTGGCGCCCTGCGTTCCGGGTGGAGGCCCTGCCCTCGTACAAGGCGCACCGGGTGCCTGGCGAGCCGCAGGTCGCGCCCGCGGGCCTGCCGGAGATCGTGCCCGACACCCTGGAACCGCAGATCCCGGTGCTCCTCGAGGTGCTCGCCGCGGCGGGGATCGCGACGGCGGGCGCGGAGGGCTACGAGGCCGACGACGTGATCGGCACCCTCGCCGCGGGCGAGCGCACCGACCCCGTGATCGCCGTAAGCGGCGACCGGGACCTCATGCAGATCGTGCGCGATGAGCCGGTGCCGGTGCGGCTGCTGTACGTCGGGCGCGGGTTGGCCAAGGCCGAGCACCTCGGGCCGATCGAGGTGGCCGCGAAGTACGCGGTTCCGGTGGAACGCGCCGGGGACGCCTACGCCGAGATGGCGATGCTGCGGGGCGACCCCTCCGACGGGCTGCCTGGCGTGCCCGGGATCGGCGCCAAGACGGCCGCCACCCTCGTGGGCCGCTTCGGGTCGTGGGACGAGCTGCGGGCCGCCGTGATCGACAAGGCCGACACCCGGTTGAGCCCCCCGGTACGCACCAAGCTGGCCGCGGCCGCGCCCTACCTCGCCGTCGTCGAGCCGGTGGTGCGGGTCGCCGTCGACGCGCCCGTGGAGCTGGACCGGCCCGACACGCTCCCCGGTGAGCCCGCCGACCTGGAGCGCCTCGCCGCGCTGGGTGATCGCTGGGGAGTGGGCAGCTCGATAGAGCGCCTGTGCACGGCGATGCTGAAGAACGCGCGCTAGCGGGGCGGAACAGCGGCGCGCGTGTAGCGGGCACCCAACGCCGCCAGCGCGGCGCGCAGCTCCGGTGGGTCCAGTACGTCGAACTCGACGTCGAGCATGCCGAGGTACAGGGCGAGCATCGGCAGGGTGTCGGCGCCCGTGGTGAAGACGCAGTGCCCGTCGTCGAGGGGCGCCAGCGTGCCGATCGCCGGCGTCACCCGGTCCTGCACGGCCGCGATCGGTACGTGCAGGCGAACCCGGGCGTGGTGGCGCCACAGCGCCTGCGCGGTGCCGCGGGAGACGAAGCCTGCGACGTCGGGGTCCGGCGGGTCGCGCGGCACGAACCGCGGCCCGGTCGGGATCTTCGGCGTCATCCGGTCCACGCGGAAGGTGCGCCAGCCCTCGCGGGTCACGTCCCACGCCACGAGGTACCAGCGCCTGCCGGTGTGCACCAGGCGGTGCGGCTCGGTGTCCCGGCGCGTCATGGCTCCGTCGTGGTCGCCGTAGTCGAACCGCAGCCGCTCGCGCCCGCGGATCGCCCCCGCGATCGCGGTGAGGACGTCGGCGTCCACGGTGGGCCCCGAGCCGGGCAGCGCCACCACCGCACCGGCGAGCGCGGCCACCCGGTGCCGCAGCCGCGACGGGAGCACCTGCTCGAGCTTGGCCAGCGCCCGCACCGAGGTCTCCTCGATGCCGGCGACCGTGCCGCCCGCGGCGGAGCGCAGCCCGACCGCCACGGCGACCGCCTCCTCGTCGTCCAGCAGGAGCGGCGGCAGCGCCGCACCGGAGCCGAGCCGGTAGCCGCCCGTCACCCCGGTCGAGGAATGCACCGGATAGCCGAGCGCGCGCAGCTTCTCGACGTCGTTGCGCACGGTGCGGGCACTCACCCCGAGCCGCTCGGCGAGCTGGGGGCCGGACCAGTCGCGCTGGGTCTGCAGGAGCCCGAGAACGCGGAGCAGGCGGGCCGAGGTCGGCAACATCGGCTCAGTATCCGGGCGAACGAGGAAAGGAACGTGCCGCAAGGCCGCATAGCGTCGTCCCCGTGACCGAGATCAAGCCCTTCCGCATCGACATCCCGCAGGCCGACCTCGACGATCTGCACGACCGGCTCGCGCGCACCCGCTGGCCGCACGAGATCGCCGGTGTCGGCTGGGAACGCGGGATCCCGCTCGACTACCTGCGCAAGCTCGCCGCGTACTGGCGCGACGGGTTCGACTGGCGGGCCCAGGAGGCGCAGCTGAACGAGATCCCGCAGTTCACGACGGAGATCGACGGTCAGCGCATCCACTTCCTGCACGTCCGCTCGCCCGAGCCCGGCGCGCGCCCGCTCGTCCTGACCCATGGCTGGCCCAGCTCGCCGGTCGAGTTCCTGCGGGTCATCGGCCCGCTCACCGACCCCCGCACCCACGGGGGCGACCCGGCGCAGGCCTTCCACGTGGTGATCCCCTCGCTGCCCGGCTACGGCTTCTCCACGCCGATGCGCGAGACCGGGTGGGGCAACCTGTTCCGGGTGGCCCAGGCCTGGTCGGAGCTCATGACCCGGCTCGGCTACCACCGCTACGCCGTGCACGGCACGGACGCCGGGTCCGGCCTCGCCTTCCTCCTCGGCATGGTCGACGCGGCACGCGTCATCGGCGTCCACGTCAGCGGCACCGCCGCCGCCTTCCCCTTCGGGCCACCGATCGAGCTGGACGGCCTCGAGGGCACCGACCGGGCGCGCGCCGAGCAGTTCAACCGCATCCAGCAGGACGGGCTCGGCTACCTGCACATCCAGGCCACCCGACCGCAGACGATCGGCTACGGCCTGCACGACTCCCCGGTGGCGCAGCTCGCGTGGATCGCGGAGAAGTTCCGCGACTGGACCGACCCCGCGCGGGACCTGCCCGAGGACGCGGTCGACCTGGACCAGCTGCTGACGACGATCAGCATCTTCTGGTTCACCGGCGCCGGTGCGTCCGCGGCCCATGCCGTCTACGAGGGCATGCAGGCCTACCGCGAGATCGCGGGAGCGCAGGGCAGCGACCAGGACTGGCCTGCGGGCCCGCCGACCGGCTACGCGGTGTTCGCCGGTGACACCGCGATCCGCGGCCTCGCCGACCCGGCGGGCCGGGTGACGCACTGGTCGGAGTTCGACCGCGGCGGGCACTTCCCGGCGATGGAGGTGCCGGACCTCCTGGCCGGCGACCTCCGGACGTTCTTCGCGCCGCTGTCCTGACCACCGGCCTGACCGTTCAGAAGTACGTGCCGCACCACGGCGTCCCGGCCGTGGCGAACGCCGCGTCGGCCCGGGGAACCGCAGCGGGGTCCGGCGCGGTCCACCAGCCGCTCGCCACGAGCTCGGAGGGGCGCCGGTCGCCGAGGTAGGCCATCGCGAGCGCGGACACGGTGCACTCCAGCTCGGGCCGCACCGGGCCCCCGCTCGGGCCGACACGTTCCGCGGATCCGTCGGCGATCCGGTACACACCCGCGTTGGCCTCGAGGAAGGGGTCGTGCACCGCGAGCAGCACCGGTTCGGCGGGGCCGTAGCTCCGGGCCGCGAGCGCGGAGGGCACGTCAACGAGCCGCAACCAGGTCTCGTCCTCGTTGCCGGTCACGGCGCAGGCGCGCGGGTCGGCCAGCAGCAGCTCGAGCGGCTCGTCGAGCGGGCGCAGGCGCGCCCGCACACCCTCGACGAGGTCGATGCCCATCAGGAACCGCCACAACGCCGCGGTGGCGCCGATGTCGGCGGCGTGCAGGTCGGGCACGTCGAGCGGCCGGTCGGTGGAGCCGGACGCCTCGCCGAGGTAGGCGATGGCGAACCCGTCGTCGCCCTGCGGGCCGGTGTGCACGGCCGCGAGGACGTGCTCGCGCTCCACGTCCACCCGCCTGCCGACCGACGCGGACCACCAACCGTCGGTGCGGCTGATCCCGCCCGGCCGCAGCAGCGCGATCCGCTCGTGCACGTCCCGCAGCACCGGCACGATCTCGTCGCGCTGCAGCAACCGCACGCTCCCGCCTCGCGGGGCGTCGGGCCGGAACAGGCCCGCGTCGGCGCGCACCCGCACGGCCCGGCCGCGGGTGGCGATCCCGTAGCCGAAGCGGCCGTAGATCCGGGCCTCGCTGGCCCGCAGCGTCGCGACCGGCTCGCCGCGCTCCGCCGCGTCCTCGAGCTGGGCGCGCATCATGGCGGTCAGCAGGCCGCGGCGGGTGTGGTCGGCGCGGACGCCGACCCGGGTGACCGCGGCCATCGGGAGCACCGCCCCGCCCGGCACCGCCAGCTCGCTCGGGAACGAGGTGGCGGTGGCGACGAGCGCGCCGTCGGCGTGCACCCCGAACGTGCGGCCCGGGCTGTAGAGCTCCGCCGACCGGGCCCAGCCCGCGTCGTCCACCGGGCCGCGATGGATGGCGGCGGCGAACAGGGTCAGCGCGGCGCGCAGCTCACCGGGCTCGAGCGGGCGGACGGCGAGCGTTGCCGTCAAGCGGGCCGCCCCACCTCGTAATTGCCGTCCGCGGTCGTGATCTTGATCGGGACGGTGACCTCGTCGCCGTCGACCACGGCCGTGCACTCGAACGTGGTGTCGGGCACGACCTGCTGCCCCTCCGGGCAGGTGACCGACTGGACCTCGAGGTCGTAGTCCTGCGAGAGGACCTGCTGCACCCCGCTCTGCACGGCGGCGGCGTCGAGCACCCGGGTGTTGAAGAAGCCGGGGCTCACGAAGCCGAGCACCCCGACCAGTGCGAGCACGACCACCGCTGCGACCGCACCGATGATCAGCGGCAGCCGGCTCGTCGCGCCACCGGCGCCCGCCGGGTCCGGCTGCGGGTGACCCTGCGCCCAGGGCTGCTGGCCCTCCGGGCGGCCGGCCCACTGCTGGGTGGGCTGCTGACCGGCACCGGGCTGACCCCATCCGCCCGGCTGCTGCGCCGCCCACGGAGACGGCTGCCCCGCCTGCTGCTGGCCGTGCGGTGCCTGCGCATAAGGCTGCTGCCCCGGCTGGCCGAACTGCGCCTGGCCGTACGGCGCCTGCTGTCCCGGCTGGCTCGGCTGCCCGGGCTGGCCGAACTGCGGCTGGCCGAACTGCTGCGTGGGCTGCTGGCCGGGCTGCTGGCCGTACGCCTGTCCCGGCTGGGCGGGGTACGGCTGCCCGTAGGGCTGCTGCTGGCCGTAGCCCGGCTGCGCCGCCCCGTACGGGCCCGGCTGGGCCGCGTAGGGCTGCTGCTGCCCGGGAGGTGCGTACGGCGACGGCTGCTGGCCCGGCTGCGCCTGCTGCGGCTGCGTGTGCTGGACCGGCTGCTGGCCCGGGTACTGCTGGCCGGGCTGGGCCTGCCCCGGCTGGCCGAGCTGGGCACCGTGGTGCTGCTCGGGCGACGCGAACGGCAACGCGATCTGCGTCTCGTCGGCGGGCCCCCACCCGCGCTGCTGTTGCTGCTGGGCCGGGTCACCCTGCTGCTGGGCCCCGTGCGCCGGCACGGCCGTCGTGGCCTCGGCGGCGCCGGCGGCCTCGGCGGCGTCGTCCGCCTGCTGCGGTGCGGGCGCCGGCTCCTCGCCCGACGACTTGAACAGGTCGACCCCGTCGCCCTCTCCCTCGCCCGCGCCGCGCTCGGCGGTCTCCGCGGGGGGCTCTGCGGGCTCAACGGCGGACGGACCGGCGTCCTGCTGGGGCACCTCGCTCGTCTCGGGCGCGTTCCACTCCTGCTGCGGGACAGCGCGGGTCTCCTCGCCGGGCCGCTGCTGCCCCTCAGGCGGGGCCCCCCACCCGCCTTGCGGCTGCTGCTGGCCCCACGCGGGCTGCTCGGCAGGCTGCTGCGGCGCACCATGTGGTGGCTGCGGTCCCTGTGGCGTACTCATCGCGGGCCTTCCCCCTGGAGACGTGCGGTCGGGCGATCAAAGCACAGGCCCTGTGACGGGCACAGAGCCGGTCGGACCTTCGCCCCGCTCATCCGGCACCGACCGCGACGACCCCGCGGCGGATCGTCGAGATCGCCGTGGCTGCCGCCCGGCCGACCCCGCTGCCCCGTCCCGCGACGGCCGTGATCTGGTCGAGAAGGTCCAGCACCTGCCGGCACCAGCGCACGAAATCGCCCGCCGAGAGCTCCACCCCGTTCTGCTCGGCGGCGGTGAGCACGGCGGCGAGGGACTCCCCGCGCGCCCAGCGGTGCATCGGCCAGGCGAAACCGAGGTCCGGCTCACGGGTCCGTTCGACTCTGTGCCTGCGCTCGTCGCCCTCCAGCTCAGCCCACACGCGCACGGTGGTCGCAAGCGCATCGGACACCGCTCCCGAGGGCACCCGCGGCATCGGCCCGTGGTCGCGGCGCGACTCGTACACCAGCGCGGACACCACCGCGGCCAGTTCGGCCGGCTCCAGGCCGTCCCACGCGCCGTGGCGCAGGCACTCCGCCGTCAGCAGGTCGGACTCGCCCCACAACCGCGACAGGCGCTCGCCGTGCTCGGTGACCCGCTCCCCGTCGAGGTAGCCGCGCTCGGCGAGGAGCGCGCGGATCCGGTCGAACGCGCGGGCGAGGGAGTGGGTGGTGGCGCGCACCTTCTGCCGCAGCTGCTCGGTGTCGCGCTCCAGCCGCGCGTACCGCTCGGCCCACCGGGCGTGGGCCTCGCGGTCGGTACACCCGTGGCAGGGGTGGGCGCGCAGCGCCCGGCGCAACGTGGCGAGCTCGGGGTCGTCGATGGCGCCGCCGCGGGACCGCCGGCGCTGGCTCGGGGGCGCGACGATCCCCGTGTTGCGCAGCGACGAGGCGAGGTCGCGCCGCACCCGCGGGGCGCGGTGGTCCACCCGCTTGGGCAGCCGCATGCGGCCCAGCGGCTCGACCGGCGCCGGGAAGTCGGCAGCGGAGAGCCGACCCGCCCAGCGGTCCTCGTTGAGCACGAGCGGGCGCGGGTCGCCGTCCGCCCCGATTCCGGGGTCGAGCACAACGGCGAGGCCCGCGCGGCGCCCGCCCGGTACGGCGATCACGTCACCCGGCCGCAGCGTGCGCAGCGAATCGGCGGCGGCCTCGCGCCGCTCCGCCACGCCCTGCCGCGACAGCGCCTTCTCCCGCTCCGCCACCCGCCTGCGCAGCGCGGCGTACTCGCGGAAGTCGCCCAGGTGGCACTCCAGTGACTTCTCGTACCCCTCGAGCGCCTCCACGTTGCGTTCGATCCGCCGGGCCAGGCCCACCACCGACCGGTCGGCCTGGAACTGCCCGAACGACTGCTCCAGGAGTTCCCGCGCGTTCTCCGTGCCCAGCCGCCCCACGAGGTTGACGGCCATGTTGTAGCCGGGCCGGAACGAGCTGCGCAGCGGGTAGGTGCGGGTGGAGGCGAGCCCGGCGACCTGCTCGGGATCGACGCCCGGCTGCCAGACGACGACGGCGTGGCCCTCCACGTCGATGCCGCGGCGACCCGCCCGGCCCGTCAGCTGGGTGTACTCACCGGGGGTGAGCTCGGCGTGCGACTCGCCGTTGTACTTGACCAGCCGCTCCAGCACGACGGTGCGGGCGGGCATGTTGATCCCCAGCGCGAGGGTCTCGGTGGCGAACACCGCCCGCACCAGACCGCGGACGAACAGCTCCTCCACGGTCTCCTTGAACGCCGGCAGCATCCCGGCGTGGTGGGCGGCGATGCCACGCTCGAGGGCGTCGCGCCATTCCCAGTACCCCAGCACGGCCAGGTCGGCCTGGGGGAGCTCGGCGGTGTGCCGATCGATCGTGCGCCGGATCTCCTCGACCTCGTCCTCGGTGGTGAGCCGCAGCCCCGACCGCACGCACTGGCCGACCGCGGCGTCGCACCCGGCGCGGCTGAACACGAACGTGATCGCCGGCAGCAGGCCCGCCCGGTCGAGCCGGTCGATGACGGTGGTGCGCGACGGCGGGCGGAACCCGGTGCGCCGGGACGGGCCGGTGCGTCCCCGGCCACGCGCCCCGCGGTCCCACTGCGCCATGGCGCTCTGCCGGTCCAGCTCGCGCGTGTGGCGGACGAGATCCGGGTCGACCTTCAGCTCGCCCGCCGCCGACTCGCCCGCGAA
The DNA here is from genome assembly GCF_007994075.1 of Pseudonocardia hierapolitana. Classification (NCBI taxonomy): domain Bacteria; kingdom Bacillati; phylum Actinomycetota; class Actinomycetes; order Pseudonocardiales; family Pseudonocardiaceae; genus Pseudonocardia; species Pseudonocardia hierapolitana. The sequence continues at coordinate 7,852,784 of NZ_VIWU01000001.1, forward strand.
CAGGTCGAGGAGCCGGTTGCCCACCATCATGTGCTGCCACAGCGGCACCGGCCGGTGCTCGTCGACGACCACGGTGGTGTCCCCGCGCACGGTGACCAGCCAGTCGCCGAACTCCTCGGCGTTGCTGACGGTGGCCGACAGGCTCACGAGCGAGACGTGCTCGGGCAGTTGGAGGATGACCTCTTCCCATACCGCGCCGCGGAACCGGTCGGCGAGGTAGTGCACCTCGTCCATCACCACGTAGCCGAGGTGCTCCAGCTGCCGGGAACCGGCGTAGATCATGTTCCGCAGCACCTCGGTGGTCATCACGACCACCTGGGCGTCGCCGTTGATCGCCTGGTCACCGGTGAGCAGCCCGACCGCGGACGCCCCGTGGCGCTCGACCAGATCGCCGTACTTCTGGTTGGACAACGCTTTGATCGGCGTCGTGTAGAAGCACTTCTGCCCCTGGGCCAGCGCGAGGTGCACGGCGAACTCGCCCACGACCGTCTTGCCTGCACCGGTCGGAGCGCACACGAGCACGCCGTGACCGTCCTCGAGAGCGGCACAGGCGGTGTGCTGGAACCCGTCGAGCTCGAACGGGAGCGTCTGCGCGAACTCGGCGAGCCGGGGACGGGCGGCGCGGCTCCGGGCGGCGGCGTAAGCATCCGCGGGAGCAGACTTGCTGCTGGCCACGATCCCAGGTTTCCACATCGCCGGCAGGCGAGGTCGACCTGGTGATGGAGTGGCGGCCCCGGATGCTAGGCGGACTGCCGCATCGCGCTGCTCAACCGCAGGTGCGGGCCCGCCTCCTCGCCCCGGCTCATGCGCTGCAGGGTGCGACCCAGCAGCACCTGGGCAAAGGCGTCGGCCGGGTGCTCGGCAACCAGCTCCTCCAGCGCCGCGCGGGCCCGTCCCAGCTGCGCGGACGCGTACCAGGCACGGGCGGCCAGCAGCCGCACCGAGCGGTCGCGCCCGTGCTCGGCGAGCAGCGGGCGGAGCAGGACAAGCGCACCGAGCGGGTCGCGCTGCTCGAGCAGCGACTCCGTCCACCGGTAGCGCTCGACCTCGGCCGGCACCGGACGGCGTTCGCCGCCGTCCGCGAGGAACTCCGCGATCACGGCCGGTGGCTGGGCACCGGCGAGCGCCCGGTCGCCGACGACGATCGTCGGCGAGGTCCGGATCCCCCGCGCCCTGCCCTCCAGGAGCAGCTCACGCACCCGCTCCTCCCCGGCGTCGCCCGCGAGCAGGGCAGGCCCCTCCGGGAACACGTCGCCGACCACGCCGGCCAGCACGTCCCGGTCGCTGATGTCCACGGCGTCGATGAAGTGGGCCCGCAGCAGCGACTCCACCACCGCGTCCTGCACGCCGGCGGGCTCGGCCAGCGCGATCAGCCGGTGGGCGTCGTGGCTGTTCGCCCGCCAGCCGGCACCCCACCGCGGCCCGAGACCCTCCTTCGCCGCGATCCGGTCGACCCGCAGCCGGTTCTCGGCCGGCGTGAGCCCGGGCGCGCAGGCTCGCAGCGCGTCGTCGGCGACCGGGTCGCCCAGCGCATCGGCGAGCGGCTCGGCCGGTACGGGCGCGAACGGGTCGATCCGGTAGGGCCGCCACACGATCTCGACGGGGACGTCGAGATCGGCGACCGCTCGCTCCACCCGCCGCTTGCCGATGTAGGCCCACGGGCAGACGACATCCATCCAGATCTCCACACGCATGCCACCACAGTACGCGACAGATGTCGTTTAGTCGACAGATGTCGTAGAGTGTGCGCCATGCCTCCGGACGATCCGCGCGCCCGACGCACCCGCGCGAGCCTGCGCGCCGCCGCCCTCGAACTGGCCGGCGAGCGCGACCCGGCCACCCTCACGCTCTCGGCCGTCGCGAGCCGCGCGGGCGTCAACCGGGCCACCGTCTACCTGCACTACCCCGACCTCGACGCGCTGTTCGCCGACGCGATGGAGGACGCCGTCGCCACCGTCGCCCGGGCCGCGCAGCTCTGCCCGCTCGACGCACCCCTCGACACCGCACCCCCGCCGCTCGTGGCGCTGTTCGAGCACGTCGGCGCGCACGCCACCCTCTACGCGCGGATGCTCGGCCCCCAGGGCAGCGCCCGCTTCTCCACCCGGCTGCGAGAGGCACTGGCCGAGGCGCTCCTGGAGCGCTTCCGGACCGGGGCGCGGCCCGCATCGTCCGACCGCGTGCCACTAGGCGTGCACGCCGCCTACCTCGCGGGCGCCCTCGTCGGCGTGATCGCGCACTGCGTCACGGCCGAGCCACGACCAGCGGCCGACTCCGCGACGGCCACGTGGCGCCTCCTCGTCCGGTAGCCCCGGATCATCGGTTGGGCGCCGCGCCGCGCCCTGCTCGCCAGCCGTAGATCGTTGTGTCCGTGACTGAGTGGCTTCCCGTCACCGGCCTCCGGTGCCTCGTGATCGGCAGGTCGGTGCGAGAACGGCCGGATCCGGCCGCGTTCGCGCCGAACCGCTGATCACGGCCGGCTCGGGTGCGTTCAGCGGAATGCGCCCGGTGCCGCTCGGGACGCGCCGTCTCGTGGGCGTGCCGTTCCGGCCCGAGCCGGGAACGGCGCGCCCACCGCAGCCGCGCCCGCCCAGATCGCCTCGACGGGCCGGTGTTGACGGCGCGCGAGCGGCATGATCCGAACTAGCGGTTGTCCATGGCTGTCGACACAACCATGGACAACCGCTACCGCGGATCATGGGAGGCAAGATCCCCTGTAGCGGTTCCTTACTGCTGTCGCCACAGCAATGGACAACCGCTCGGTGGTGGCCCCCACGCCGTCAACCGCACGCCGTGCTCCGAGCGCGACCGGCGAGCAGGGGTTCTACGCCTCGGCCGCGTTACTCGTGAGGGCCGTGACGACGGAGCGCTACGTGACGTCGTCGACGCTACGGGCGTTCGGGCGATCCTGATTCGGCCCCGCGCTCTCCCCGACAACACTGGGGTGGCCCGATTCGACGGCCGACGGCGTCGTGTCGATCCGGGAGGGTGCGGTGTCGATGTTCGAGGGCGACACGTCCAGCGGCGAAGGTTCGTCGGGATCGAGGTCGTCCCAGCCTTCGGCGGCGCGCTTGCGCGCCCGTCGCCTGTCGATGATGCGGGCGATCTGGATCGCGAGTTCGAACAGCAGGACGAGCGCGATGGAGAGCGCGATCATCGAGAACGGGTCCTGGCCCGGGGTGACGACCGCGGCGAACACGAACAGGCCGAAGATCAGGCCACGCCGCCAGGCCTTGAGGGTGGTGTAACTCAGAACGCCCGCAAGGTTGAGCATGACGACGAGCAACGGGAGCTCGAAGCTGACACCGAAGATCAGCAGCAGCGCGATGATCAGGCTGAAGTAGCTCTCACCGGTCAGCAGGGTGAGCTGGAGGCCGCCACCGACGGTGAGGAGGAAGTTCAGGCCCTGGGTGACGACGAAGTAGGCGAGCACAGCGCCTGCGACGAAGAGCACCGCCGCGGGAGCGACGAACGAGAGCGCGTAGCGCCGCTCCTTCTGGTACAGGCCCGGGGTGATGAAGCCCCACAGCTGGTAGAGCCACAACGGACACGCGAGGACGACCCCCGCGGTCACTGCGACTCGAAGCCGCAGGTTGAACTGGTCGAAGGCACCCGTCGCGGTCAGGATGCACGATCCGTCCCCGCTCAGGTTGGGCCGCACCTCCGCAGGTAGTGCGCAGTACGGGCCGATGAGCAGGTCGCCGAGACTGGGAACACCGAACAGCGCGACGCCGTACCACACGTACGCAACGACGGTGGTCAGCGCTACGCCGACGAGAGAGATCGCCAAACGGTTGCGCAGCTCGTAGAGATGCTCGACCAGCGACATCGTGCCGTCGGGGCTCTTCGTGCGCCTGCGCCCCCACGGCGGGATGAGTTTTGCCACCGCGACGGGCTACTGCGTGTTGGTGCCGTGGCCCGGTTGAGCCGACTTGGCGACTCCCTGCCCGTTCTGTGCGGTGTTCCCGGACTGCGGAAGGGCCGCAGGCGGTGTCGCAGCAGGCGGGTCGGCCGGCTTGTCGGCGGACTGCTCGGCGGGCTTGCCTGCCTCGTCGTCCTTCTTCAGGCCCTTCATCTCGCCCTTGAAGACGCGGGCGGACTGCCCCACCGACCGGGCCATCTCGGGGAGCCTCTTCGCGCCGAAGAGCAGCACGAGGACTCCGATGACGATGAGCCATTCCCAGCCACCCGGCATGGTCACTCTCCCTTCGTGGGGTACAGGAGGGATCCTACCCACTCCATGGGCCTGATCAGGGCCGCGGGCACCAGCAACCGGCCGGGGCAGGGATTCCGACCGGCCGGTGCCACGCAGCGCCGGCCCTGGCGAACCGGCGCACGGGTGGCAGAGCGAGGGCCAGCAGCACCAGGAGCAGCACGATCCCGCGGTATAGGTGTCGCGCAGGCCTCGACGGCGATCGGGCGGAAGAACTCTTCCTTCACCGCCTGCAGGTTCGTTGCCACTGTCATCCCCCGCAGCAGCAGTGCTGAGCGGTGAGCCGCGCAGCACCCCGAGAGCGGAGGGTGAAATGGCACGCATCGGTTTTCAGCCCAGGAAACTGCGGCAGCAGGCAGGCACGGTGAAGAACACGGCCGTTCGAACCGCCGCCACCGTCACGATCTCCATCGCGTTCTTCAGCACTGCCGCGGTCCAGGGGCAGGTGGCCCTCGCCGCGCCCGCGGGGTCGGCGCAGCCGGGCAACGCGACGAGCGTCAGCGTGGTGGAGCAGGTGCCGAACCAGGCCGGCCAGCGGTGCTTCGAGGCCACCGGAACGCACCACGCCAAGACGCTGATCGGCAACACCTTCTACAAGTTCACGCACAGCGCCGAGTTCTGCACCGACGGGACGAACGTCGTCGGTGTGGAGAACCGCGAGCACAGGTTCACCGATGCGTCCGCGTTCGCATCCTTCGGCGACGTCATCGAAGACTCGGTCGGCCGCATGCCGGCACCGGAGGTGACCAGCATCAAGAAGGCGCGCGTCGACAACTGCGTCCCCGTCAAGGGGTGCATCAGCTCCAAGTACCCGTTCGTCCGCCTCACGCTTCGCGCGGACGGCACCTGGTTCGCGACGACGGGCGAGTCGGAGGAGTCGTAACGGCCGGTTGCCGTCGCGGGCGGACGCGCCGCGGTTCAGGCCGAGCCGTGTCGTCGCTCGCCCGCCACGGCACGCAACACGGCCACGCGGTGCGCCACCCCCGCCCGCAGCGCAGCGCCTTCCCGGGCGAACCGACGCACGGGTGGCAGGGCGAGGAGCAGCAGCACCACGAGCAGCACGACCCCCACGCCCAGCGTGAGCATCACCGGCAGCATCTCAACCGTCCTCCGACTCCCGCTCGACCGCGTCGAGCGCCTCGCGCGCCCGCCGGGCCACGGCATCCACCAGCTCCGGCGGCTCCAGCAGCCGCGCCCCGCCGCCCAGGCCCAGCACGAGCCGGACCAACCACGTGGGATCGGCGTAGCGCAGCTGCACCTGCAGGCGCTCGTCGCCCAGCTCCACGACGTCGTCGACGGGGTAGTACTCGGCCACCCAGCGCGCCTCGCGTTCGAGCAGCAGCACCGCCGACCGGTGCTCGGCACTGGGCCGGAACAGCCCCTCCGACACGTCCGTGGGCTCCGCGTCCGGCGGCGGCGCGGCGGGCTCGTCGAGCACGGCGACGTCCTCGACGCGGTCGAGCCGGAACAGCCGCACCCCCTCGGCCCGCCGGCACCAGGCCTCCAGGTACCCGCGACCGTCGACGATCAGCAGCCGCATCGGGTCGATCGTGCGCTGCGAGACCGCGTCCCGCCCCGCCGTGTAGTACACGATCTGCATGGCCCGCCCCGCCGCGAGCGCGTCGCGCACCGCGGCCGTGGTGGCCGCCTCCTCCCGGCTCGGCCCGTCGATCGCGACGCCCGCCATCCCGGCGTCGCCCACGGCGCGCTCCACCTTCGCCGCCGCCCGCCGCACGGCCTCGGTGTCGGCGACGCCCGGCACGTCCGCGAGCGTGCGCAGCGCCATCAGCAGCGCCGTCGCCTCCGCGGTGGTGAGCCGCAGGGGCCGGCGCATCCCCGCGTCGTGGGTGACGGTGACGGTGTCGCCGGAGAACGACAGGTCGATCAGGTCGCCGGGGCCGTAACCGGGCAGCCCGCACATCCACAGCAGCTCGAGGTCGCGGCGCAGCTGCCTCTCGGAGATCCCGAGGTCGGCCGCCGCCTCCGCGACCGGGATGCCGGGGCGGGCCAGCAGGTAGGGCACCAGCGACAGCAGCCGCGGCAGCCGCTCGGTGACCCCGCCGCTCACCACTCGGCCTCGCCGTGCTCGCCCACCCCGTCGGCTGCCGAGCCACGAGGCTCGGCCGGCTTCGCCGGGCACCGCGCTGACGGCGCACTCGCACGCTCGCTCATGTCGTCTGCGCCAGCGGCTCGGTGTGGGCGGCCACCGACGCCGCCCAGTTCGCCCGCACGGCGTCGGCGAGGCGTTGGGGGGCGAGCACGGCGACGTCCGGGCCGTGGCCGGCGACCCAGCGGGCGAGGGTCTCCAGGGCGCGCAGGTCGAGCTCGACCTCGTCGCCCGGGCGCCCGGCGTGGACGCGCCGACCGACGACCCGGCCGAGGCGGCGCAGGCCGTGGGCGCGGCCGTCGGCGATCCAGACCCGCGCGATGTCGGTAGCCGGCGGTGGGTCGACGCCTTGACGGACCATGCCCATCAGGTCGACGCCCTCGGGCACCCGCACCGCGCCGGCCGGGCCGACCGGCGTGACGGGTTCCATGATCCGCGAGATGCGGAAGCAGCGGGGGGCGGCGCGGTCGCGGTCGTAGCAGCACAGGTACCAGCGCCCGCGCCACGACACCACGCCCCACGGCTCCACGGTGCGCCGCTGGACGGGCCCGCCCACGCCGCCGCGCTGGTGGTCGAACGTCACGGCCCGCCCGGCCCGCACGGCGGCGAGCAGCGGGGCGAAGGCGGGGTCGGCGGCCTGCACCCGCGGCTGGACCCGCCCCTGGTCCTCGTCGACCTCCACCCCGGCCGCGCGGAGCTTGACCAGCGCGCTGTGGGCCGGCATCGCGAGCTCCGGGGAGTCCCACAGCCGCGCCGCGAGCGCCACCGCGGCGGCCTCGTCCGGCTCGAGGTCGATGTCACCGAGCTCGTAGTCCTGGCGGGCGATCCGGTAGCCGTCGACGGTGTCGAAGCTGGACAGCCGCCCGGTCTCCAGCGGTACGCCGAGCTCGCGCAGCTCGGCCTTGTCGCGCTCGAACATCCGGAAGAACGCCTCGTCGCCGCGCGCGTCGGCGTACCCGGGCACGATCTGGCGGATCCGCTCCGCCGTGAGGAACTGCCGGGTGGACAGCAGGCAGAGAACCAGGTTCACCAGCCGCTCGGCCCGGGCAGAGGACACCACGGCATCGTACGGCCGGGCACGGCCTTCGCGCGGGCGACCGGCGGAAACGCGCCTACAGCGACGCGATCAGGCGTTCCACCCGCTCGTCCACGGCCCGGAACGGGTCCTTGCACAGCACGGTGCGCTGGGCCTGGTCGTTGAGCTTGAGGTGCACCCAGTCGACCGTGAAGTCGCGGCCGGCGGCCTGCGCGGCGGCGATGAAATCCCCGCGCAGCTTGGCCCGCGTTGTCTGCGGCGGGGTGTCCTTGGCCGCCTCGATCTCGCCGTCGTCGGTGACGCGGTCGACCATGCCCTTGCGCTGCAACAGGTCGAACAGCCCTCGGCCGCGGCGGATGTCGTGGTAGGCGAGGTCGAGCTGGGCGATCCGGGGGCTCGCGAGGTCGAGGCCGTTGCGGGCCCGGTAGCGCTCGACGAGCCGGTGCTTGATCGCCCAGTCGATCTCGCGGTCGATCAGCGACAGGTTCTGGCTCTCGACGGCGTCGAGGGTGCGTCCCCACAGGTCGAGCACGCGCGCGATGGTGGGATCGGCGCTGCCCCGCGTGCGGACGTGCTCGACGGCCTTGGCGTGGTACTCGCGCTGGATGTCCAGCGCACTGGCCTCGCGCCCGCCCGCGAGCCGCACGGTGCGGCGGCCGGTGAGGTCGTGGCTGATCTCGCGGATGGCGCGGATCGGGTTGTCGAGGGTGAAGTCCCGGAACTGGACGCCCGCCTCGATCATCTCCAGCACGAGCGTGGCCGACCCGACCTTGAGCAGGGTGGTGACCTCGGACATGTTGGAGTCACCGACGATGACGTGCAGCCGGCGGTAGCGCTCCGCGTCGGCGTGCGGCTCGTCGCGGGTGTTGATGATCGGCCGGGACCGCGTGGTGGCGCTGGAGACGCCCTCCCAGATGTGCTCGGCCCGCTGCGACAGGCAGTACACCGCGCCGCGCGGGGTCTGCAGCACCTTGCCGGCCCCGCAGATCAGCTGCCGGGTGACGAGGAACGGCAGCAGCACGTCGGCGATCCGGGAGAACTCGCCTGCCCGGGCCACCAGGTAGTTCTCGTGGCAACCGTAGGAGTTGCCCGCCGAGTCGGTGTTGTTCTTGAACAGGTAGATGTCACCGCCGATGCCCTCGTCGACCAGCCGGCGCTCGGCATCGACGAGGAGGTCCTCGAGGATGCGCTCCCCCGCCTTGTCGTGGGACACGAGCTGGGCGAGCGAGTCGCACTCCGCGGTGGCGTACTCGGGGTGGCTGCCCACGTCCAGGTAGAGGCGGGCCCCGTTGCGCAGGAACACGTTCGACGAACGCCCCCACGACACGACCCTGCGAAAGAGGTACCGGGCCACCTCGTCGGGCGAGAGGCGCCGCTGCCCGTGGAAGGTGCACGTGACCCCGAACTCGGTCTCGACGCCGTAGATCCGCCGCTGCATCCAGCAAGCGTAAGCGGAGAGAGCCTGGTCGTGTTACGCCTGTGACCGACTGGCCGTGTCGTGTCCTTCCTCCGGCCCTCGCCGATGGGCCGTGTGCGTACTGTCAAGTCGTGCTGCCCTGGATCCGGCGGGCCACCGACGAGGTGGTCGACGCCGATCGCGCGGTGTCGCGCAGGGTCTCGGCACTGCCGCCGAGCCCGTTCGACGCCGCCATGAAGACGGTCTCGACCGCCGCGAACCACAGCCTGCTGTGGTTCGCCGTCGCGGCGATCCTCGCCGCGCGCCGCGGTGCGAGCCGCAAGGCCGCCGCCCGCGGCGTGCTGGCCATCGCCGGCGCGAGCGCCACGGCCAACGGCCTGCTCAAGCCGCTGCTGCCGCGCAGGAGGCCGGCCGCTGCCGAGCTGCCGGCCTACCAGACCCTCCGCAACCCCCCGAAGTCGTCGTCGTTCCCGTCCGGGCACGCGGCGTCGGCGGCCGCGTTCACCACGGCCGTGGCGCTCGAGAGCCCGAAGCTGGGGCTCGCCGTCGCGCCGCTGGCCGCGTCCGTGGCCTACTCGCGGGTGCACGTCGGCGTGCACTGGGCCTCCGACGTGCTCGCGGGCGCCGCCGTCGGAGGCGGGATCGCGCTCGCCACCCGCCGCTGGTGGCCGGTCAGGCGCACCGACGAGGCGCGGGCCCGGCCTCTGGACGCCGTGCCCACGCTCCCTGACGGCAAGGGCCTGGTGCTGATTTCCAACCAGCGCTCGGGCGACCCGGAGTACGACCCGGCCGACGATCTGGAGAACGCCTTGCCGGCCGCCGTGGTGCTGCGGGCCGACCCCGACGAGGACATCGACGACCAGCTCGAGGCCGCCGTCACGGAGCGCGATCGGTGGGTGCGGGCGATCGGGGTCGCGGGCGGCGACGGGTCGGTGGCCGCGGCCGCGACCGTGGCGGGCCGCCGGAACCTGCCGCTCGTGGTGGTGCCCACGGGCACGCTGAACCACTTCGCCCGTGACGTCGGCGTGTACGACATGCAGGAGGCGGTCGACGCCACCGGCGCGGGCGAGGCCGTCGCCGTCGACCTCGGGGTGGTGGACGTCCACCCGGGGCGCGGCACCGACCCGGAGAGCGAGGCCGTCGTGCGGCAGCGCTACTTCCTCAACACCGCGAGCCTCGGCTCCTACCCGGACCTCGTGCGGTTGAGGGAGAAGTGGGAGGGCCGGTGGGGCAAGTGGCCCGCGTTCGCCGCGGCGCTGGTCGTGGTGCTCCGCCGGGCCGAGCCGGTGCGGATCAAGGTGGACGGACGCTGGCTCGCGGTCTGGCTGCTGTTCGTGGGCAACGGGCCCTACCACCCGCGGGGCATGGTGCCTGCCTGGCGCCCGTCGCTCGACTCCGGGCTGCTCGACGTGCGGTGGCTGCGGGCCGACATCCGCTTCTCCCGCCTGCGGGCGGTGGCCGCGCTCCTGCTGGGTGCGCTCGGGCACAGCCACGTCTACCACCAGCGCGAGGTCGGCGAGCTCGACGTCGAGCTGGCGGTCCCCGGCATGCTGGCCACCGACGGCGAGGTGGTCGAGGAGGCCGGGCGCTTCACGTTCCGGGTGGCCCGTCGGCCGGTGCCGGTCTACCGCCGCCACGAGGACAACTGGAGCGGCCGGGACCGCCCCTTCCTCGGGTGAGGCGAGCCGTCACGGCAGGATGACGCCACGATCGGCGGCAGAGCGGCCGTCGAGGCGGGTGACGGGGGGATGGCGACGGTGCGTGCTCTCGCGGTGACGGTGGCGGTCGTGTGCGTCCTTGCCGCGTCCGCCGCCCCGACGGCGGCTGCGGAGCCCGGTGAGCCGGACGCGGCGGCGATCGCCGATGTCGTGCGCGCGCACGTCGGGGCGACGCGGCTGCCGGGCGTGGCGGTCGCGGTGATCGACGAGGACAGGGTTGTGCATGTCGCGGGGTACGGCCACGACTCACGGGGCGAGCCGGTCACCGAGAAGACGCCGATGTGGCTCGGCGGGGTGTCCGAGTCGTTCACCGCGATGGCGCTGGCGCAGCTGGCGGGGTTCGGGTCCGTCCCGCTGGACGACCCGGTCGTCGCGCACCTGCCAGAGTTCACCACGGCCGACCCGCGATCCGCGCAGATCACCGTGCGCCAGCTGCTGGACCACACCTCCGGCCTGCCCGCTACGCACGACGCGTCGCAGGGACGCCCGCGGTCGCTGCAGGAGGCGGTGGCCGGGCTGGGCGACGTCACGCTCGCGGCACCGCCCGGGGAGCGGCGGGTGCGCAGCGAGCTCGGCTACCAGGTCGCTGCCCGGCTGGTGGAGGTGGCGGCGCAGCGCCCGTTCGACACGGTCCTCTGGGACCGCGTGCTCTTCCAGGTGGGCATGCACGCCACCGTGACGGTCGCGGGCACCCGGGACCTGGTGCCCGGCCTGGTGGACGGGCACGACCGGTTCCTCGGCGTCAGCAGGCCCCAGGCGGAGCCCGACCGGTTCGTCGGCGGGTCGGGCGGCATCGTGAGCACCGCTGCGGACGTCGCCACCTGGCTGCAGTTCAACGCCGGCTGGGGCCTGCGCACGGTCATGGCCGGTGACGGGCTGCGTGAGGTGCAGCGGATCGGCTGGGAGGACCGCTCCGGCGGGGCCGGGCCTCCTGAGCTGGTGCTGCGGGGGCGGACGGCCACCGCATCGGCCACGCTCGTGCTGCTGCCCGCGCTGACGGCCGAGAACCGCTACGGCGTCGCGGTCCTCGCGAACAGCCGCGAACCGCTCGACCGCGGGGACGGCACGGGACCCAGCGAGGTGGACGACCTGGCGGACGAGCTCGTCGCCCTGATCCGCGGAACGCCCCCACCCGCTCCCGGCCTGCCTCAGGCCTTCCTCGCCGAGCTGGTCCTCGTCGCCGCCGCGGCGGGGGCGACCATCGCCGGGGGCTGGGCGGTGCTGCGGTCACGCGAGTGGGCGCGGCGGCGGGCCGCCGACCGGACGGGCAGGCGGGCGCTGCGCCTCGTCCCGCACGCCCTGCCGCTGCTGCTGCTCGCGTTCCTTCCCCGCGCCGCAGCGCCCCTCCTCGGCGGCGCCACCTTCCGCGACCTGGCCGAGGTGTGGCCCACGGCTCTCGTCGCGGCCGAGGTGGTCGCCGCCGCCTCCGCGGTGGTGGTGGCCTCGAGGCTCTACGCGCTGGCGCGCTCCTAGGTCAGCCCCCGTAGGGAACCGTGAGCACCTCGAGGTTGTGGCCCTCGGGCGAGTCGAAGTAGAGCCCCCGCCCGCCGTCGTTGGTGTTGAAGCCGGGGGTACGCCGTCCGGGGTCGGCCCACGTCGGCAGCCCGCGCTCGCGCAACCGTTCCGCGACGGCGTCGAACTCCTCCTCGCTGATCAGGAACGCGTAGTGCTGCGAGGTGATCTCGCCCTCGACCTCCATGAAGTCGAGGCTGACACCGTTGGCCAGTTCGACCACGGCGAAGGGGCCGAACGACCCCGGCTCGGGCAGGCCGAGGACGTCGCTGACGAAGCGCGCCTCGGCCTGCTTGTCATGGGTGGAGACGATGGTGTGGTTCAGCTCGACGGCCATGTCACCAGGATCGAACGTGAAGCCCGGTTCAGGTCAAGAGCCGGCGTCGCCGTTCACCGCTCCGCTGCCGGCCGGGACGTCGTCGCCGCCCGCCTCGGCTCCGCGGGCACCGCTCACAGCCCGGTTGGCCTCGGGGAGCAGGTCGCGCAGCACGTTGCCGGTGATGCGCCGGAAGGTGCGCCGCTGGCGGGTGCGGTCGAGCACGGCGACCTCCAGGGTGCCGACCCCGAGCACCTCGTGGGTGCCACCGTTGCCGCTGGACGCGGCCTGCAACGCCTCCACCGCGATCCCGATGGCCTCCTTCAGCTCCAGCCCCGACCGGTAGGTCTCCCGGAGCTTGGCGCTGATCGGCTCGGTGGTGCCGCCCATCACGACGAACTGCGGCTCGTCGGTGATGGAGCCGTCGTAGGTGATGCGGTAGAGCTGATCGGAGCCGGGATCCGTGCCGACCTCGGCGAGGCACAGCTCCACCTCGTATGGCTTCTGCTGCTCGACGAAGGCCGTGCCCAGCAGCTGGGCGTAGCCGTTGGCGAGCCCGCGCCCGGTGACGTCGCGGCGGTCGTAGGTGTACCCGCGAAGGTCGGCGTGGCGGATGCCTGCGGTGCGCAGGTTGTCGAACTCGTTGTAGCGGCCCACCGCGGCGAACCCGATGCGGTCGTAGATCTCGGAGACCTTGTGCAGGGCCGTGGAACGGTTCTCGGCGACGAAGAGCACGCCGCCGGTGTAGGTGAGCACGACGACGCTGCGCCCTCGGGCGATGCCTTTGCGCGCCAGCTCGGAGCGGTCGCGCAGCAGCTGGTCGACCGACGAGTAGAACGGCATCGTCACGGCAGGAACTCCTGGTGCGTCGAGAGGGAGCGGATCACGGGCGACAAACTTCTCATCCCCCGGGATTCTCGGTGCGGCGGGCGACGACCTCGCGCACGACCGCCTCGATCTCCTCCTCGGACCGGCGCACGGCACCGTCCGGGCCCGTGATGCTCACGACCACGGGGAAGATCCGGCGGGTGAGGTCGGGGCCGCCGGTGGCGGTGTCGTCGTCCGCGGCGTCGTAGAGGGCCTCGACCGCGGCGCGGACGGCACCGGCGAGGTCGGCGCCCGGGTCATGGCGCTTCTTCAGCGCCGACTTCGCGAAGACCGAACCGGAGCCGATGGCGTGATAGCCCAGCAGCTCGTCGTAGCGCCCGCCCGCGGCGTCGTAGGTGACGATGCGGCCGGCCTTCGCCGGCTCGGCGTCGACGTCGTAGCCGACGAGGATGGGGACGACGACGAAGCCCTGCAGTGCCGCGGCCAGGTTGGCCTGGACCATGCCGGCGAGCTTGTTGGCCTTGCCGTCCAGCGAGAGCGGCACGCCCTCGGTCTTCTCGTAGTGCTCCAGGTCGACGCTGTACAGCCGGACCATCTGCAGGCCGTTGCCCGCCGTGCCGGCGAAGCCGACCGCGGAGTAGGTGTCGGTGATGAACACCTTCTCGATGTCGCGCTGCGCGATCACGTTGCCCTGGGTGGCCCGCCGGTCACCGGCGATGACCACGCCCTCGGAGAACGTGAGCGCGACGATCGTGGTGCCGTGGGGGACGTCGAGCGCTCCGGCCGCGCCCGCACCGGTGGCCGGTGCGGCGCCCGGCGGCACCCTGCCGGGAAGGAGGTGCGGGGCGGTGGCGGCGACGAAGTCGGTGAACGACGTGGCGCCGGGGGTGAGGTACGCGCCCAGGCCGGTAGGCACGCCGAGGGGCGGACGCTCGGGGAACGTCATGGTCAGGTGAGAGCCTCTCTCCGCGCGGGTGCGGTGCAGGTGGGGGCGCAGCGCGCAGGGGCGGCTACTCGCCGCCCTTCTGCACGTAGGCCCGGACGAAGTCCTCGGCGTTCTCCTCGAGCACGTCGTCGATCTCGTCGAGGATCGTGTCCACGTCCTCGCCGAGCTTCTCACGCCGCTCCTGGCCTGCCGCAGCGGCGTCGGCACCGTCCTCGTCGTCGCCCCCGCCACCGCCCTGGCGCTTGGTCTGCTCCTGCGACATCGTGATCCTCCTCGCGCCTTCCCGGCCACCGCTGCCGTCCTGCATGCGGCGTGCCGAATCGGTGTAGATGAACACTACCTAGCGGATCCACGACACGCCCGGGATTGCGGTCGGGTCGGTGGGCGCGTCGAGCGCGTCCGGCCTCGTCGAGGCGGGGTCAGCCGCGCGTGAGCGCTTCCACCAGCTCCTCGGCGGTACGGGATCGATCCAGCAACTCCCCGACGTGGCGGCGGGTGCCCCGCAACGGCTCGAGCGTGGGGATCCGCACCAGCGACTCCCGGCCGAGGTCGAAGATCACCGAGTCCCACGACGCCGCCGCGACCTCCGTCGGGTAGCGCTCGAGGCAGCGGCCGCGGAAGTACGCCCTGGTGTCCTCGGGCGGGCGGCGCATCGCCGCCACGACGTCGTCCTCGGACACGAGGCGCTTCATCGACCCGCGCGTCACGAGCCGGTTGTACAGGCCCTTGGCCATGCGGACGTCGGTGTACTGCAGGTCGACCAGCGCGAGGCGCCCCGAGTTCCAGTTCAGTCCGTCGCGCTCCCGGTAGCCCTCGAGCAGCCGCAGCTTCGCGGTCCAGTCCAGGCGGTCGGCCGTGCTCATCGGGTCGCGGGCGAGGTCGTCGAGCACCTCGCCCCACAGCGTGAGGACCTCGGCGGTGGCCTCGTCGACGTCGGCACCGAGGGTGTTCTCGACGTGCTTCTGGGCCTTCTCGAAGTAGGCGCGCTGCATGTCGAGGCCGGTCATCTTCCGGCCGTCCGTGAGATCGACCAGTGTCTTGAGCGTGGGGTCGTGGCTGATCCGGTGGACCGAGCGCACCGGCTCGGCCAGGCGCAGCTCGTCGAAGCGCACGCCTGCCTCGATCATGTCCAGCACCAGCGCGGTGGTGCCGACCTTGAGCAGCGTGGCGTACTCGCTCATGTTGGCGTCGCCGATGATGACGTGCAGGCGGCGGTACTTGTCGGCGTCGGCGTGCGGCTCGTCGCGCGTGTTGATGATGCCGCGCTTGAGCGTGGTCTCCAGCCCGACCTCGACCTCGATGTAGTCGCTGCGCTGGGCGATCTGGTAGCCGGCCTCGTCGCCGGTGGAGCCGAGCCCGACCCGCCCGGCCCCGCAGATCACCTGGCGGGTGACGAAGAACGGCAGGAGCCCGGCGACGATGGACGGGAACGTGGTCTGCCGCGACATCAGGTAGTTCTCGTGCGAGCCGTAGCTCGCGCCCTTGCCGTCGACGTTGTTCTTGTACAGCTGGATCCGCGGCGCCCCGGGCACGGTGGCGGCCCGCTCGGCGGCCTCCTCCATCACCCGCTCCCCCGCCTTGTCCCAGATCACGACGTCACGCGGGGTGGTGACCTCCGGCGTGGAGAACTCCGGGTGCGCGTGGTCGACGTAGAGCCGTGCGCCGTTGGTGAGGATGACGTTGGCGGCGCCCAGGTCGTCCAGCTCGGACTCGGAGGGGTTGTGCATCGTGGGCGCCGACAGGTCGAAGCCGCGCGCGTCGCGCAAGGGCGACTCCACCTCGTAGTCCCACCGGGCACGCCGGGAGCGCGGGATGTCGGCGGCCGCAGCGTAGGCGAGCACCACCTGGGTGGAGGTGATCACGGGATTGGCGGTGGGGTCGCCGGGGACCGAGATGCCGTACTCGACCTCGGTGCCCATGATCCGGCGGGCGGTCATCGGCCGACCTCGACGTGCGTCATGGGGGCGAGCGTAGCCGCGTGCAGAGGTCATGATGAGGGGGTGTGCCCTGTCGATGAGCCCGTGGCGATCTACGACGAGGGGGGCCGGGTCGTCGGCGTGGCTCCCCGCGGCGTCGTCTACCAGGAGGGCCTCTGGCACGCCAGCACCGGCGTGCTCGTGCGCAGCGGGGACGGCGAACGGGTCTACCTGCACCGCCGTTCGCCCGACAAGCTGATCTTCCCCGGGTGCTATGACTGTTGGGCGGGCGGCGTGCTCGGGCCCGGCGAGTCGCCCGACGCCGCAGCCGCCCGCGAGCTCGAGGAGGAGCTGGGCGTGCACGGCGTCCCGCTGACGCCGATCGGCCGCTTCGCCTACGACGACGGCAAGGTGCGCTACCACGTCTTCCTCTACGAGGTGCGCTGGGACGGGCCGCTGCGCCACCAGCCGGAGGAGGTCGTGTGGGGCGGCTGGGTGACGTTGCAGGAACTGCGGGACGTCCTCGCCGACCCGGCACGCCCGTTCGCCCCGGACGGGCGGGTGGGGATCGAGCGATGGCTGGCGACGACGGAGGTGGGAGATGGGTGAACAGCCCTATCGGAGCGCGACGGAGCTCGTCGACGCGATGGCGGGCGGCGAGGTCTCGGCGGTTGAGCTCGCGGAGGAGGCCATCGCTCGGATCGAGCGGTACGACGCGACGCTGAACGCGGTGTGCGTGCGGGACTTCGACCGGGCCATCGACGCCGCGCGGGCCGCCGACGCGGCGCGCGCCCGGGGCGACGCCCGGCCGCTGCTCGGGGTGCCGATGACGGTCAAGGAGTCCTTCCACGTGGCCGGCCTGCCCACGACGTGGGGCATCCCGGAGTTCAAGGACTTCGTGGCCGATGAGGACGCCGTCGCGGTGGAGCGGGTCGAGGCGGCGGGCGCCGTCGTACTCGGCAAGACGAACGTGCCGCTCGTCCTCGGCGACGTGCAGAGCTACAACGCGATCTACGGGACCACCGGCAACCCGTGGGACCCGGGGCTGACCCCTGGCGGGTCGTCGGGCGGGTCGTCCGCGGCGCTCGCGGCCGGGTACGGGGCGCTGTCCATCGGCTCGGACATCGGCGGCTCCCTGCGCAACCCGGCGCACTACTGCGGCGTCTACGCCCACAAACCCACGCTCGGGCTGCTCCCGCTGCGTGGGCATACGGCACCGGGGATGCCCGTGCTGCCGGCCGAGAGCGACCTGGCGGTGATCGGCCCGATGGCGCGCACCGCCTCGGACCTCGCGCTCCTGCTGGACGTCCTCGCAGGACCCGACCCGCTCGGCAGCGGCATCGCCTACCGTCTCGCGCTGCCCGCGCCGCGGCACACGGAGCTGGCCGACTACCGCGTGCTGGTCGTTGACACCCACCCGCTGATCCCGACGGCGGCGAGCGTCCGCACCGCGATCGGCAACGTCGCCGACGCGCTGACCGAGGCGGGCGCGAAGGTGGAGCGGGACAGCCCGCTGCTGCCGGACCAGGCCGACACCGCCCGGGTGTACATGCACCTGCTGATGTCGACGCTCGGCGCGCGGTACCCGGCGGAGATCTACGAGCACACGCGGGCGGCCGCTGCGCAGCTCGATCCCGCCGACGAGAGCCTCGCCGCGGAGCGCACCCGCGGCACGGTGCTCAGCCACCGCGACTGGCTCGCGGCCGACGGCAGGCGCGCGGTGCTGCGGCAGCGCTGGAGCGAGCTCTTCGCCGAGTTCGACGTGGTGATCTACCCGGTCATGCCGACCCCTGCGTTCCCGCACGACCACAGTCCCATGGGAAGCCGTCGCATCAGCATCGACGGCGCCGACCACGACTACCTGGACCAGATCGCGCTCGCCGGCGCGGCGACGCTGCCCGGCCTCCCGGCCACGGCGTTGCCCATCGGGTTGTCCGAGGACGGGCTGCCGATCGGGGTGCAGGCCATCGGCCCGATGTACGGAGACCGCACCACGATCCGGTTCGCCGAGCTGGTCGAGCGCGAGTTCGGCGGGTTCACACCGCCGCCGCTGGACAGCTGACGCGCAGTTCCGAACCGCGGTCAGCCCGCCCGGGGACGTGATCAGCGCTTGCGGTTCTCCAGCCGCACCGGTGGGCGCGCGGCGCCGCCAGCAGCCCGGTCTCACGGGCACGAGGGCCGATCTCCGTGCCGGTCGCGCACCCGGTGCGCGACCGGCGGAGATCGCTCCGATCAGCACACCACGGGCTCGGCGGAGATGCTGATGTACTCCTCGGGCCGATCCCCAGGGCCCTCTCCCCCCGCCGATGGCCACTTCACACACCTAGTGGCCACTTCACACAGGGCCGGCGTTGTGTGAAGTCCGTGCTTGGTGTGTGAAGTCGGCTGTGGCGGCGCCACGGGCGGTGTGGTCGGCAGTCGGCGCGCGGAGCCGAGGCACCCGCACAGGCCGCCGACGGGCTGCGCCGGTGCCTCGATCGATGGCTGGAGCGCGCTAGAGGTTGATCATGTGCCCGGTCAGACCGTGGAACGCCTCCTGCAGGCCCTCGGACAGCGTGGGGTGGGCGTGCACGTTGCGGGCGAGCTCGTGGGCGGTGAGGTCCCACTTCTGCGCCAGGGTCAGCTCGGGCAGCAGCTCGGTGACCTCGGGCCCGATGAGGTGCCCTCCCAGGAGCTCGCCGTAGGTCTCGTCGGCGACGAGCTTGACGAACCCGCCCGGCTCGCCGAGGCCCTGCGCCTTGCCGTTGGCGGTGAAGGGGAACTGGGCGACCTTGACCTTCCAGCCCTTTTCGTCCGCCAGCTCCCGTGCCTGCGCCTCGGTGTAGCCGAAGCTCGCGACCTGCGGGTTGCAGAACGTCGCCCGCGGCATCATCACGTAGTCGAGGGGCACCGTCTCGGCACCGGCGATCGTCTCCGCCGCCACCACGCCCTGCGCCTCGCCGACGTGGGCGAGCATGAGCTTGGCCGTGACGTCACCGATCGCGTAGATGTTCGGCACGTTCGTGCGCATGTGGTCGTCGATCGCGATCGCCCCGCGGTCGGTGAGCTGCACGCCGGTGTTCTCCAGGCCGTAGCCCTTCACGCGCGGGGTGAACCCGATGGCCTGCAGCACCTTGTCGGCGTGCAGGTCGCGGGTCTGCCCGTCCTTCCCGGTGACCGTGACGGTGACCTGGTCGCCGGAGTCGTCGATCGACTCCACGCGGGTGGAGGTGAGCACCTGCACGCCCAGCTTGCGGTAGCGCTTGGCCAGCTCCTTGGACACGTCGGCGTCCTCGAGCGGCAGCAGCCGGTCCAGGAACTCGACGATCGTGACCTCGACCCCGTAGTTGCACATGACGTAGGCGAACTCGACGCCGATGGCGCCCGCGCCGGCGATGATGATGCTGCGCGGCAGCTCGCGGGTGAGGATCTGCTCCTCGTAGGTCACCACGCGGTCGGACAGCGACGTGCCGGGCAGGAGCTTCGTCTCGGCACCGGCGGCGATGATGGCGTCGTCGAACGTGATCCGCTCGGTGCCGCCGTCGCCGAGCTTCACCTCGACCGTGTTCGCGTCGACGAACGAGCCCCAGCCGTCCACCTCGGTGATCTTGTTCTTCTTCATGAGGTAGTGCACGCCCTTGACCCGGCCCTCGGCCACGGTGCGGCTGCGGTCGAAGGCTGCGCCGAAGTCGACCGAGACGTCGCCGGAGATGCCGAACGTCTTCGCCTCGGACGTGACGATGTGGGCGAGCTCGGCATTGCGCAGGAGCGCCTTCGACGGGATGCAGCCGACGTTCAGGCACACCCCGCCCCAGTACTTCTCCTCCACCACTGCGACGCTGCGGCCGAGCTGGGCCGCGCGGATCGCCGCCACATACCCACCCGGACCCGCCCCGAGGACCACGACATCGACGTGAGTTGCCATAGGAGCGACTCTAGGCGGCGTCAGCCTGCGGGCTCACGCCCAGTGGGGGCTCACGGATGATCGTCCGACGCCGGCCACACGGGCTGGTCCGACAGGTGCGCGACGAGCGTGTCGCTGATGTCACGCAGCGCAGCCACCTGCTCCGGGGAGAGCGCGTCGAACAGGCCCCGGCGCACCGCCTCGACGTGTGCGGGTGCGGCGGCCTCGAGGCCTGCCAGCCCCGCCTCGGTGAGCTCGGCGAGCTGGCCGCGCTTGTCGTGCTCGCACGGCCTGCGCCGCACCCACCCGATCTCCTCCAGGCGGGCCACCGCGTGCGAGATGCGGCTCCTCGACGACAGCGACGTGCTGGCGAGCTCGCTCATCCGCAGCGTGTGCTCCGGGGCCTCGGACAGGCGCACGAGGATCTCGTAGTAGGCGTGCGGCAGACCCGAGTCCTGCTGCAACTGCCGCTCGATGCCGTCGAAGAACAGCCGGTTGGCGGTCAGGAAGCTGCGCCACGTGTGCTGCTCGTGCTCGTCGAGCCAACGCGTGTCGGACACCACACCTCCGGAATAGTTGAGCGCTCATGCGCCTTGAGCTAGTGTGCCTCTCAACAAGTGAGAGTTCAACTAACTCGGGAGTTCTCGATGACCAGCGCAGCCACCACTTCGATCCCCGGCTACCTCGCGGGAACCTGGGACATCGACACGAGCCACTCCGATGTTTCCTTCACGGTCCGCCACATGATGGTCAGCAAGGTACGCGGCCGCTTCGGCGTCTTCTCCGGCGAGATCGTGACGGGCGAGAACCTGACCGACTCCACGGTCACCGCCACGATCGACGCCACGTCGATCGACACGAACAACGAGCAGCGTGACGGCCACATCCGCTCGGCCGACTTCTTCGACGTCGAGAACCACCCGGAGTGGACCTTCCGCTCCACCGGCGTGCGCGTCGACGACGGGGACCTCGCCGTCGACGGTGAGCTGACGATCAAGGGCGTGACGCGTCCGGTGACGCTGGCGCTCGAGGTCAACGGCTTCGGCCCGGACGCGTGGGGCGGCACCCGCGCGGGCTTCTCCGCCTCCACCACGATCGACCGCAACGACTTCGGCGTCGACATCAAGATGCCGCTCGACGGCGGCGGCGTGGTCGTCGGCGACAAGGTGCAGATCCACCTCGAGGTCGAGGGCGTGCTGCGCCAGGCGTGAACCCCGCCGACCTACGACGGCCCGGCCCCTCTCCCGTGAGGGCCGGGCCGTTGTGCGTCCGGCGCCGGGTCCGACTCCAGCCACCTCGCCTGTTCCGGCAGCTCGGGACGCGCCCGCGCCGGATCGGTGAGCGCCGCGACGAACGCCGCCGCGATCGGTGAGAGCGGGCGGGCGGCCGCGCGCACCACGGCCATCGTCCGGTGTGCGGCGGGCTCGTCCAGCACGACGTGGCCCACGCCGGCGAACCCCATCAGCGGGAGCACCAGGCCTGGCACCACCGAGACGCCCAGGTCGGCCGCCACCAGTCCCGCGACGGCGGCGATGTTCCGGGCCGCGACCACCTGCCGCGGCGTCACGCCCGCCGCGGCGAGCGAGGCGTCGACGTGCTGGCGGATGCTCGTAGTGCGGTCGAAGGCGATGAACGGCTCCCCCGCGAGCTCGCTCCACGACATCCGCTCCCGGCCGGCGAATCGGTGTGCGGGCGGCACCACGCAGCAGAACCGGTCGGTCGCCACGGGGGTCACCGCGAGATCGGCGAGCGGGTCGGGCACCTCCGACACCACCGTGACCGCCAGGTCGACGACCCCGCCGCGCACGCGTTCGAGGACCTCGTCCGACAGCGCGTCCTCGATCGACAGCTCCACCTGCGGGTGGTCGACCCGGAACGCCGAGACCACCCCGGGCAGCAGGATCGCGGCGAGCGAGGGCAGCGTCGCGATGCGCACCCGCCCCGTTCTCCCCGCGAGGTAGCCCTCGACGTGCCGCATCTCCGCGTCCACGGCGTCGACCGCGCGCCGGGCCGCGGCCACGATCTCCCGGCCGGCCGGGGTCGGCTCCAGCCGGCGCGTGGTGCGTTCGAAGAGCGGCGTCCCGAGCCGCCGCTCCACCTCGGCCACGGTGCGGCTGAGCGAGGACTGCGCGACGAGCAGCCGCTGCGCGGCCGCCGTGAAGCTGCCCGCGTCGTACACCTCGGCCACCACCCGAAGCTGCTGCAGCGTCAGATCCGTGCGCACAGTTTCATGACTCTAGGGCATGAATCTATCGAGAACTGGTGTTTGACGCGCATGACTGTTCTCGCGGAGGGTGACCGGTACTCGACGCCGGAGGTCAACGATGCTCGCCGTGGCCGGTTTCCTGACGATCGCCGCCTTCCTGGTGGCGGTGCTGTCCCAGCGCGTGTCGGTGTTCATCGCGCTCACCGCGCTGCCGATCGTCGCGGCCCTGGTGGTCGGCGCCGGTGACCGGCTCGGGGAGCTGATCCTCGCCGGGTTCGAGACGGTGGCCCCGGTCGCGATCATGATCACGTTCGCGGTGCTCTACTTCTGCCTGATGGTCGACGCCGGGCTGTTCGACCCTGCGGTGCGCCGTGTCGTGCGCTGGGCGGGCGGTGACCCGCTGAAGATCACCGTGGGCACCGCGGTGCTCACGCTCCTCGTCGCGCTCGACGGGGACGGCGCGTCCACCTTCCTGATCACGGTGTCCGCGATGCTGCCGATCTACCAGCGGCTCGGTATGCGCCCGCTCGTGCTCACCGCGGTGGTCTGCCTCGGCGCGGGCGTGATGAACATGGTCCCGTGGGGCGGTCCCACCGCTCGCGCGATGGCCGCCCTGGACCTGACCAGCGGCGACCTGTTCGTCCCCGTGCTGCCTGCGATGGGCGCCGGGATCCTGTGGGTCCTGGTGGCGGCCGTCCTGATCGGGCGCGCCGAGCGCAAGCGCATCGGCACCGTGTCCGAGCCCGGCGTCCCCGCCCCGGTCGACGCGGTGCCGGCCGATGCGCCGGGTGCCGCGCACGCGCCCTCCGAGCCGCGCACGACGGCCGACCGCGTGCGGTTCTGGCTCAACGTCGCGCTCACCGTCGCCCTCGTGGTGGTCCTGCTCGCCCAGCTGGCCGAGCTGCCCGTCGTGTTCGTGGTGGCGTTCGTGCTGGCGCTGCTGGTGAACCGGCCCGGCTGGGAGGCCCAGAAGGACCTGTTCACCCGGCACGGCCACAGCGTCGTGCTCGTCACCACGATGATCTTCGCCGCGGGCGTGTTCACCGGTGTGCTGGGCGGCACCGGGATGATCGAGGCGATGGCCAGGGCGCTCGTCGGCCTCGTGCCCGACGGCGCGGGTGGTGCGCTCCCCACGCTCGTGGCCGTCACGAGCATGCCGCTCAGCCTCGTGTTCACCCCCGACGCGTACTACTTCGGCGTGCTCCCGGTGCTGGCGGAGACCTCGGCGGCGCTCGGCGGCGACCCCGCCGAGGTCGCCCGCGCCGCGATCCTCGGCCAGATGACCACCGGCTTCCCGCTCAGCCCGCTCACCGCCTCGACGTTCATCCTCGTCGGGATGGCCGGGGTGCAGCTGGGCGCGCACCAGCGGTTCGTGTTCGGCTGGGCGTTCGGCACCACGCTCGTCATGACGGTGGTCGCGCTCGCCACGGGGGCGATCGTATGAGGACCGTCCGGATCGGCGCGGGCGCCGGGTTCGCGGGCGACCGCCTCGAACCCGCGGTCGAGCTGGCCGAGCGGGCCGGGCTCGCCGACGTCGTGCTGGAGTGCCTCGCCGAGCGCACGATCGCACTCGGGCAGCAGCGCAGGCTCGCCGATCCCGCCGCCGGCCACGACCCGCGGCTCCTCGCCCGGTTCGAGCGGCTGCTGCCTGCGGCGCTCGCGCGCGACGTGCGGGTGATCACGAACATGGGCGCGGCCAACCCGCTCCGCGCGGGCCGGGTCACCCGGGACCTGGTGGCCCGGTTGGGCTCGAGCGCACGGGTCGGGGTCGTCACCGGTGACGACGTCCTCGACCGGCTCGACCTGGACACGCCCGCGCTGGAGGACGGCCTGCCGCTACGCGCACACGGGGAGGTGGTCGCCGCGAACGCCTACCTCGGTGCCGACGCCGTGCTGCCCGCGCTCGAGGCGGGGGCGCAGGTCGTCGTCACGGGGCGGGTGGCCGACCCGTCGCTCTTCCTCGCCCCCCTCGCCCACCGCCTCGGCCGCGACCTCGCCGACCCGGGCTTCGCGGCGGCCGGCACGCTCGTCGGGCACCTGCTCGAATGCGCGGGCCAGCTCACCGGCGGCTACTTCGCCGACCCGGGCGTGAAGGACGTGCCGGGGCTGGCCGACCTCGGCTTCCCCTACGCCGACGTCGCCGCGGACGGCACCGCGGAGTACGGGAAGCTGCCCGGCACGGGCGGTCGCCTCGACCGGGCCACGGTGCGGGAGCAGCTGCTCTACGAGATCACCGATCCCACCGGCTACCGCACCCCGGACGTCGTGCTCGACCTGCGCGGGGTCACGGTCACGCAGGTGGGGCCGGACCGGGTGCGGGTGACCGGCGCGCGCGGGCGGCCGCGCCCCGGCACGCTCAAGGTGAGCGTGGGCTACCGGGCCGGGCACAAGGTCGAGGCCGAGATCTCCTACTCCGGCCCGTGCGCCGACCGCAGGGCCGCGCTCGCCGCCGACGTCCTCGCCGCGCGGCTGGCCGGCCTCCCGGTCCGGCCGCGGATCGACGTGCTCGGTGTCGTGCCCCCGGACGCCGACGAGCACGCCGAGTGCCGGGTGCGGGTCGCGGCGCTCAGCGCCGACGCGGGTGTGCTCGACACCGTCGGGCACGAGGTCGAGGCGCTGTACACGAACGGCCCGGCGGGCGGCGGTGGCGTGCGCGTGTTCACCGGGGAGGTCGTCGGCGTCGTGTCCACGCTCGTCCCGCGCTCGACGGTGACGCCTGCCGTCACGATCCTGGGGGTGGGAGATGCCCGTCCGGCTGCATGAGCTCGCCCACTGCCGGGCGGGCGACAAGGGCAACGTCGCCACCCTCTCGGTGATCCCCTACGCCCCCGCGGACTACCCGCTGCTCGTCCGCGAGCTCACTGCCGACCGGGTACGCACTCAGCTCGCCCGGTACGTCGACGGCGACGTGCTCCGGTACGAGCTCCCGCTGCTGCCGGCGCTGCAGTTCGTCTGCACGGGCATCCGGGACGGCGGTGTGACGACGTCGCTGGCCCTCGACACGCACGGGAAGTCGCTCAGCTCGCGGCTGCTCGCGCTGGAGCTGCCGTAGCGCGGTCAGGGTTTGCGCGCCACCCCGGCGTACATCGCCACGTCCGTGTCCTTCTTCACCAGGCCCCTCGCGATGCCGTCCGGCCGCCACTTGTGGGCCTGCACGACGCCCGGCTCGAGGAGCTCCAGCCCGTCGAAGAACCGCTCCACCTGGGCATGGTTGCGGAGCTTCATCACCTCGCCGTTCGCCTCGTAGGCCCGTACGACGCCGGCCAGCGGCTCGGGGTCGAAGTCGGCGGTGCCCGTCGACACGGCGAGGTAGCTGCCCGACGGCAGTGCCTCCACCAGCTTCCCGAGCACCGTGCGCGCCTCGTCGTCGTCGGCGATGAAGTGCAGCACGGCGATGGCGAGCAGCGCGACCGGCCGGTCCAGGTCGAGGGCGGCGCGCAGCTGGGGCGCGGCGAGGATGGCAGCCGGGTCGCGCAGGTCGGCGTGGACGTAGGCGGTGCGGCCCTGCGGGGTGCTGGCCATCAGCGCCCTCGCGTGGGCGAGCACGATCGGGTCGTTGTCGGTGTAGACGATCCGCGCGTCCGGCGCGGTCTCCTGCACGACCTCGTGCAGGTTCGGCGAGGTGGGGATGCCCGTTCCGATGTCGAGGAACTGCCGGATGCCGCACTCGCCGGCCAGGAACCGGCCCACGCGCTGCATGAACGCCCGGTTGGACCGCATCGAGGTGCGCAGCCCCGGCCACGCCCGCATCGCCGCTTCGGCGGCTTCGCGGTCGAGGGTGTAGTTGTCCTTGCCTCCGAGCACGTAGTCGTAGATACGGGCCCCGTGGGCCCGATCGGTGTGCAGGTCCAGGTCTTCGCGGGGCTCGGCCATCGCGGCTCCGTTTCCGTCCGATCGTCGCGATGATCCTATTGGCGGCCGCGAGCGCCGATGTCGGACAGACGGACTAACGTTTCCCGCCGTGGGCTACCGGGAGCTCCCGCCGCCGCGTCCGTTGCGCGGAGAGATCGAGTGCGCCTGGACGGCCGGGGTCGCGGAGGGCGCCCCGGCCGAGTCGCTCGACGTGCTGCCCGACGGGTGCATGGACCTGGTCTGGACCGGGCGGGAGCTGCTCGTCGCCGGGCCCGACACCGGGCCGCACCCCGCCCGCCGCGAGCCCGGGGTGCTGAGCGCGGGCCTGCGTTTCGCCCCCGGGCGGCTCCCTGCGCTGCTCGGGGTTCCCGCAGCGGGGGTGCGTGACCAGCGGGTGCCGGTGGCCGAGTTGCACCCCGCGCTCGCCCGGCGGGCGCTCGCGCGCCTCGAACAGGGCGAGCCACCCCTTCCCGTGCTCCTCGGTCTCGCGCTCGCGCTGCCCGGCGACCCGGCCGAGCACGCGGTCCGGATCGTCGCCGCCCAGCTCGAGCAGGGCGCCTCGGCGGCCGCCACCGCCCACCGGCTCGGCTGGACGGAGCGTTCTCTGCACCGCCGCTGCCTCGCCGCGTTCGGCTACGGGCCTGCGGTCCTGCGCCGGGTGCTGCGTTTCCGCAGGGCCTCGCTCCTGCTGTACGACGGTGTCCCGATCGCCGAGGCCGCCGCCGAGGCCGGCTACGCCGACCAGCCGCACCTGTCCCGGGAGGTGCGGGCGATGGCCGGCGTCGCACCCAGCAAGATCTACGGCGGTCAGAGAGGCGCGTAGAGGTCCACGCCGTTGCCGTCCGGGTCGTTCACGCTCGCGTAGCGCTGGCCCCACGGAGCGTCGAACGGCTCCAGCTCGCCGTGGTGGCCTGCCGCGATCAGCTCGGCGTACGCGGCGTCCACCGCCGCCGCGTCCGGGAGCGACACGGCGAGGCCGATCCGGCCGGCACCGACCGCCGGGCTCCAGGACGGGTGGAACGAGCGGACCGTCTCCTCGGTGTCGAACATCAGCCGCATGCCGCCCCCGAGCGGTACCTCGACGTGCGGCGCGTTCTCCGCACCGTCGGGAACCGCGAGGCCGAGGGCGCGGTAGAAGGCCAGGGACTTCGCCAGGTCCGCCGCCACGATGCCGACGGCGTCCAGCTTCGTTTCGATCGTCATGCGCGAGACGGTAGGCGCCGCGCCCGTGGCGGGTCGTGAACGGATCGGACAGGCAGATCAGGCCGTGCGGTTGTGCACGCCGGGGGTGTGGCCGTACGCGCGGCGAAAGACGTCGATGAACGCGCTGGTGGACGACCAGCCGCAGGTGTGGGCCACGGTGGTGACCGGGGAGCCGTCGGCCAGCATCCGCAGCGCGTGGTAGAGGCGCAGCTGGGTGCGCCACTGCGGGAAGGTCATGCCGAGGTCGGCGCGGAACAGGCGGGTGAGCGTGCGCTCGCCCACCCCGACCTCGGCTCCGAGGGCGGCGAGCGTGCGGGTGTCGGCGGGGTCGCGGCGCAGGGCCGCGCACACCGCCGCCAGCCGCGGGTCGCTCGGCTCGGGAAGGTGCACCGGGCGTTGCGGGGACACGCGCAGCTCGTCGAGCAGCACGGCGTGCAGCCGGCGTCGCTCGGGCGTGTCCTCCTGCGGGGCGCGGGTGTAGGCGCGGATCAGCTCGCGCAGGAGCGGGCTCACGACGAGCACGGTGGGGCGGTCCAGGTCGAGCGGGTTCGTGGCCGCAGGCACCCCCAGCATGTGGAGTTCGAGATCGCCGTAGGCCCGGTGGGCGTGCACGGTGCCGGCCGGCACCCAGATCGCGCGGGTGCCGGGGGCGAACCAGGTGCCGGCGTCGGTGGTGATCGCCAGCACGCCGGAGCCCGCGTAGAGGATCTGGTGGTCGTCGTGCCGGTGCGGGTCGATGCACTCCCCGCTGGCCAGCGGCTGCAGCCGGGTCGGCGCCACCGGTTCGTGGCGGATGTTCGGCATGTATTGGCACTTTATCGGAAGCGCGACAGGCCGGACCGCGGCGACGATCAGGCGGTGACGCAGCAGCTCGCCACCCGCACCGGACCGATCACCCTCATGGCCGCCGGACACGCCTGCGTGGACGTCTACCAGGGGGCCGTCGCCGCGCTGGTGCCGTTCTTCGTGTCCGAACGCGCCTACACCTACGCCGCGGCGGCCGGCCTCGTCCTCGCCGCGTCGCTGCTGTCGTCGGTGGTACAGCCCCTGTTCGGCGCGCTCACCGACCGGTGGCCGATGCCGTGGCTGCTGCCGGTGAGCACGCTCCTCGGCGGCATCGGCGTCGCGTTCTGCGGGGTCGCCGACTCCTACGCCCTGACGCTGGCGCTCGTCGCGCTGTCCGGCATCGGGGTCGCGGCCTACCACCCCGAGTCCGCGCGCGTGGCGCGCGCCGCGGGCGGCGCAAGCCACACCGCGATGAGCTGGTTCTCCCTCGGCGGCAACCTCGGCTTCGCGGCCGCGCCGCTCCTGGTCGGCGGCGTCGTCGCGCTCGGCGGCCTCGGCGCCTCGCCGTTGCTGATCCTGCCCGCCGTGGTGGGCAGCGCGCTCTGCGTGGCGGCCGTGCGGGCCGTGTCGGCGCCCCGGCCCGCCGGCACCCGCGCCACTCCCACCGCTGGTTCGGACGACTGGGCGTCGTTCGGCAGGCTCTCCGGCTCGATCGTCTGCCGCTCGATCGTGTTCGTCGGACTGAGCGCCTTCATCTCCCTCTACGCGGCTGAGCGCACCGGCGGCGGAGACGTCGCGGGCACCGCGGCGCTGTTCGTGCTCTACCTCGGCGGCGCCGTCGGCACCGTTCTCGGGGGGACGCTCGCCAACCGCTTCGGCCGCACCTCCGTGGTGCGCTGGTCCTCCGCCGTCTGCATCCTCGCGGTCGCGGGCGTGGTGGTCGTGCCCGGCCCGCTCATGCTCGTCTGCGTGGCCCTCACCTCGGCCTGCCTCTACGTCCCGTTCTCGCTGAGCATCACCCTCGGCCAGGACTACCTGCCCCGCCGCGTCGGCACCGCCAGCGGCGTCACCCTCGGCCTCACCGTCAGCGTCGGGGGTCTCGCGAGCCCGCTCATCGGCGTGGCGGCCGACCACACGTCCCTGCAGGTGGCGCTCGCGCCGCTGATCGCGCTCCCGGCCGTGAGCTGGCTGTTGCTGCGGAGGTTGCGAGAACCCGCCGGAGAACCCGCGCGGTCCTGACCAGGGGTCGCCCCCGGGCCATTCCGGATGGCCCGGCGCGCCCGCGGCGGGACGCTTCGCGGATGACCTCCCACGATCCCGAGTCCGACCACAGGACCCGGCTGCTCGTCGCCGGCACCGCTGCGATCGGTACCGCCGGCGTGCTGGGCGCCGTCGTGCGTGACCGGTGGTCCCCGCTCGACACGTGGTTCGTGCGCGAGTTCCGGCTCCCTGTGGACGCGCCTGTCGTCGAGGCCGCCGCCGGCGCGGGGGCCCTGCTCGCCGTGGCCGGCATCGTCCTCGCCGTCGCGGCGGCGCTGCGCCGGCCCACGGTACGGGCACGGCTCTGGCGCCACGCCGTCCTGCTCGCCGCGTGCGTCGCCGTCGCCGGCACACAGGTGCTCTTCCAGCGCCCGGGGCCACCGGGCGCCGGCCAGGACTGGACCTACCCCAGCGGGCACGCCACCGTGATCACCGCCGTCGCGGTCACTGCCGTGGTCCTGTGCCGCCGATCGGCGCCGGCCTGGGCCCGGGCCGTGCTGATGGTCGAGGTGCTCGCCGTGGCCGTCACGACGGCGAGCCGGGTGGCGCTCGGCGAGCACTTCCCGACCGACGTCGTGGGCGCGATGGTCGGGGTGATCGGCGTGGGGCTCGTCGTCACCGCATTGATCGGCACCGGGTCGATCGACACACGCGAACGGCCCGCCGATCCGGTGTGATCGGCGGGCCGCTTCGCGAGGAGGGCTACAGGTACTGGCCGGTGTTCGACGCGGTGTCGATCGCGCGGCCCGTCTCGGCGTTCTTGCCGGTGACGAGCGTGCGGATGTAGACGATCCGCTCCCCCTTCTTGCCGGAGATGCGCGCCCAGTCGTCGGGGTTGGTGGTGTTGGGCAGGTCCTCGTTCTCGGCGAACTCGTCGACGATCGCGTCCAGCAGGTGCTGCACGCGCAGCCCCGGCTGGCCGGTCTCGAGCACCGACTTGATCGCGGCCTTCTTCGACCGGTCGACGATGTTCTGGATCATCGCGCCGGAGTTGAAGTCCTTGAAGTACAGGGTCTCCTTGTCGCCGTTGGCGTAGGTGACCTCGAGGAACCGGTTCTCCTCCGTCTCGTCGTACATCCGCTCGGTGACCCGCTGGATCATCGCGTCGATGCACGCCTTGCGGTTGCCGCCGAACTCCGCCATGTCGTCGGCGTGGATCGGCAACGTGTCGGTGAGGTACTTGGAGAAGATGTCCTGCGCCGCCTCGGCGTCCGGCCGCTCGATCTTGATCTTCACGTCGAGCCGGCCCGGCCGCAGGATCGCGGGGTCGATCATGTCCTCGCGGTTGGAGGCGCCGATGACGATGACGTTCTCCAGGCCCTCGACACCGTCGATCTCCGCCAGCAGCTGCGGCACGATCGTGGTCTCGACGTCGGAGGACACACCGGACCCGCGGGTGCGGAAGATCGAGTCCATCTCGTCGAAGAACACGATCACCGGGGTGCCCGCGGAAGCCTTCTCCCTGGCCCGCTGGAAGATCAGCCGGATGTGCCGCTCGGTCTCGCCGACGAACTTGTTGAGCAGCTCGGGGCCCTTGATGTTGAGGAAGAACGCCCGGCCGTCCTCGGGGTTGTCGCCGCGGACGGCGGCCACCTTCTTGGCCAGCGAGTTGGCCACGGCCTTGGCGATGAGCGTCTTGCCGCAGCCGGGAGGGCCGTAGAGCAGCACGCCCTTGGGCGGGCGCAGCTCGTACTCCCGGAACAGCTCGGCGTGCAGGAACGGCAGCTCCACGGCGTCGCGGATCTGCTCGATCTGCCGGAACAGGCCGCCGATGTCCTCGTACTCGACGTCCGGCACCTCCTCCAGCACGAGGTCCTCGACCTCGGCCTTCGGCACCCGCTCGTAGGCGTAGCCGGCCTTCGTGTCGACCAGGAGGGAGTCGCCCGGCTTGAGCGGCACGGCCTCGGGGTTGTCCTCGCCTGCGATCAGCGGGGCGGCGAGCCACACCACGCGCTCCTCGTCGGCGTGGCCGACGACGAGGGCACGGCCCGCGAGCCCGTCCTCGGTGGGTTCGGAGAGCACCTCGCGCAGCGCGCAGACCTCGCCGATGCGCTCGTAGTCGCCCGCCTCGACGACGGTGAGCGCCTCGTTGAGCCGCACGGACTGCCCGCTCCGAAGCTCGGAGGCGTCGACGGCGGGGGACACGGCGACGCGCATGCGCCGGCCGGAGGTGAAGACGTCGACCGTCTCGTCGGGGTAACGAGTGAGGAAGACGCCGTAGCCGCTCGGTGGCTGCGCCAGCCGGTCGACCTCCTCGCGGAGCGCCACGAGCTGGCCGCGCGCCTCCTTGAGGGTCTCGGTGAGCTTCTCGTTGCGGGCCGAGAGCTGCGCGAGCCGGCTGGCCGACTCGGCGAGGCGCTGCTCGAGGACGCGCGCGTGCCGCGGGGACTCGGTGAGCTTGCGGCGGAGCAGGGCGACTTCCTCTTCGAGGAAGCGGATCTGCGCGGCGGCCTCGGCGGGGCTCAGCTCGCCGCGATCACCTGGTTCACGCCTGCCGGGACCGTCGTAGTGGTTCACGGCATCCTCCCTCCGTGTTCCGTTTCCATACGGTACCTGCCAATGGGCGGTCTCCACCTTGCGGCGAACCGGTGATCCACCACTCAACCGGACGGCACCTTGACGCCGGGCGATCGTCCTGGTCCGGTCACCACCGGGACGCGTCCCGTTAAGCCGGTCGAGGTCACCGGCTCGTCGGTCTGCGCTGCGGCCGGGGTGGGACGACGCCCTCCGCGAGGCGGCGCGCCGTCACGAGGAACGCGGTGTGCCCCTGCATGCGGTGCTCCGGGCGCACGGCGAGACCCACGACGTGCCACGGGCGCATGAGGGTCTCCCACGCCTGGGGCTCCGTCCAGCACTGCTGCGAGCGCAGGTCCTCCACGAGCCGGGACAGCTGGGTGGTGGTGGCGACGTAGCCGACCAGGACACCGCCGGGTACCAATGCCTTCGAGACGGTGTCCAGGTGCTCCCACGGAGCGAGCATGTCCAGCACCACACGGTCGAAACACTCCGCGGGGCTCTGCCCGGCCAGCGCGGCGAGGTCGGCGACCCGCAGGCTCCAGTGGCCCGGGAGCCGGCCGAAGAACTGACGCACGTTGCGTTCGGCGTGCTCGGCGTGGTCGGCGCGCACCTCGTAGGACACGACCCGGCCCTCCGGCCCCACCGCCTGCAGCAGTGAGCAGGCGAGCGCCCCGGACCCTGCGCCGGCCTCCAGCACGCGCGCACCCGGGAAGATGTCGCCCCACATCAGGATCTGCGCCGCGTCCTTCGGGTAGATCACCTGCGCCCCGCGCGGCATCGACAGCACGTAGTCGGCCAGGCGGGGCCGCAGCGCCAGGTAGGGCGTGCCCACCGGGGAGACGATCAGGCTGCCCTCCGGCTTGCCGATCAGGTCGTCGTGGGCGAGCCCGCCGCGGTGCGTGTGGTACTCCGCGCCCGCCTTCAACGTGATCGAGTAGTGCCGGCCCTTCGGGTCGGTGAGCTGTACCCGGTCCCCCGAGCGGAACGGGCCGCCGCGGGCGGGCAGGTCGGCCGCCTCGACGGGCTCGGCGGTCTCGGCGGGTCGGGACTCGGACACGAGGCGCAACGCTAACGGTCGCTCTCGAGCGCCGTTCACGGCGGTCGGTGCCGGGCGTGTCGCCCGCTTGATCGGTTCGGGGCTCGCACCGTCGCCCCGCCGCGGCTGCCGCGCTGCATCCCGGAGCGATCACCGGATGCCTCCCTCCGACGTCGCGGCCTCCGTGCCGCACTCCTCGATCCGGACAAGTCGGACGCTAGGCCGACAGGGTGAGTGAGTTGGCGTCGCTACTCCATCCGATCGATGACGGTCTGCAGCGCGGGCTCCTCGGCCGACTCCGGCCAGCCCGGATATTCGGGTGGGACGCCGTCCCAGGCGGGGCAGAAGGCCTTGTGGCTGCACCAGTCGCACATGCGGGTGCGGTTGGGACGGAAGTCGCCGGTCTCCCCCGCCGTGCGGATGGCCGACCAGATGGCCTCGAGGGTGCGCTCGAAGCGCCGCAGCTCGGCCTCGTCGGGCTCGTAGGTGAGGTACTCGCCGTCGGACAGGTAGAGCAGGCGCAGCTGGGCGGGCACCACACCGCGCTCCTGCAGGAGCGCGAGCGCGTAGAACTTCATCTGGAACAGCGCGGCGACCTCGCCGGCCTCGCGGGGCGCCGCGCCGGTCTTGTAGTCGACCACCCGCACCTCGCCCGTGGGGGCGATGTCGAGGCGGTCGATGTAGCCGCGCAGCAACAGCCCGGACGCCAGCTCGGTCTCGACCAGCAGCTCGCGCGCGGCCGGTTCGAGCCGCCGTGGGTCCTCGAGCCGGAAGTACGCCTCCAGCAGGTCGGCCGCCGACTGCAGCCAGACCGGCAGCTCGGGGTCCTCCGAACCCTCGAACAGCTGCCCGGCCAGCTCGGGCAGTGCGGCGCACAGCTCCTCCCACGCCGGCCCGACGAGCCCGCGGGCCGCCTCGGGGGAACGCTGCGGCGCGGGCAGGTCGTAGAGCCGCTCCAGCACCGTGTGCACCAGGGTGCCGCGGATCTGGGCGCGGGAGGGCTGCTCGGGGAGCCGGTCGATGGCGCGGAAGCGGTACAGCAGCGGGCACTGCTTGAAATCGCCTGCCCGAGACGGGGACAGGGCGGGCCTGCGCCGCGGCGCCGGATCGGTGGTCGACCCGACGACCGCGGTATCTGTGCACGCCGTGTCCGTCACGTTCCGCAGCGTAGGTGACACCCCTGACACTCCTGGGCGGCGCGGCCACCACGAAAGGGGCTGCTCTAGGTTGGCCCGGTGAAGACGATCCGCACCGCGGTGGCTGCCGCCGCGCTGGTCGCCGCTCTCGCCGGGTGCGGCACCCCGGTGGCCGGGACGCCCGCAGCACAACCCGCCCCGCCGCCGACGCAGGCCCCGACGACGCCGCCACCCGACCCCGAGGCCGACCGGGAGGCGATCGAGACCGTGTTCCACGACTACTACCGGGCCCTGCGCGCCCGGGACTTCACGACGGCGTGCAGCTACAACGCCCCGGAGACGACGAGCAGGCTGCTGGCCGACCTGCACGCCCGCGGCGTCGAGGCCGGCACGTGCGAGGAGGGCATGACCGCCGTGTACGCGATCCCGTCGAACGCGCGGGTCGTCGAGCAGGTCGGGCAGAACGCCACGATCGAGGACGTCACGGTGAACGGTGATCAGGCCACCGTCAACTGGACCTCGAAGGTGAACGGCAGGAGCGGACCGGGCACCACGAACCTGCGCCGCGTCGACGGCCGGTGGCTGCTGTCCGGTTCCGGTACCACCCCGGGCGGCGGCGCGGGCGCCGCGAGCGGCACATGAGCGGGCTTGCGCGCGAATCGATGTCACAGCGCCCGCGCGAAGCGCCGGCGGAGCGCGGCGGGGCCGTGCGCAGCGAGGCCGAGCGCAGCGGGGCCGAGCGATGAGCGAGCTGGACCCGTTCTACCTGCCCCTCGACGGGGCCGACGGCGAGCGCTTCCACGCCACGGCCTCGACCACCGGGCCGTGGTTCGCCGATGCCCAGCACGTGGGACCCCCTTCTGCGCTGCTGGCGCGGGCGATGGAGCGCCTGCCCGACGGGCGGGGCCTACAGCTCGTCCGCCTCACGGTGGAGGTGCTCGGCCCGGTCCCCGCGGGCGAGGTGCAGGTCACCGCCGCGGTCGAGCGGCCCGGCCGGTCCATCGAGCTGGTCGCAGCGGAGATGAGCGCAGCCGGACGCACCGTGCTGCGGGCCCGCGGCTGGCGGATCGCCGCGGGCGACACGACGGCGGTGGTCGCCGGCACGGCCGAGCCCCTGCCGCCGCCCGTCGAGGGCACGCCGCAGACGACCTGGTCCGAAGGCTGGCTACCCGGCTTCATCGACGCCGTCGAGTGGCGCTGGGTGGCGGGCGGACCCCCGGGCACGGGTCCGGGTACGGCATGGATCCGGGCGCGGGTGCCGGTGGTGACGGGCGAGAAGCCCACCCCCGTGCAGCGGCTCATGCTGGCGGCCGACTGCGCGAACGGCGTCGGGGCCCCGCTGGACCTGCGCGAGTGGTGTTCGTCAACACCGAATTGACCGTCCACCTGCA
The DNA here is from genome assembly GCF_007994075.1 of Pseudonocardia hierapolitana. Classification (NCBI taxonomy): domain Bacteria; kingdom Bacillati; phylum Actinomycetota; class Actinomycetes; order Pseudonocardiales; family Pseudonocardiaceae; genus Pseudonocardia; species Pseudonocardia hierapolitana. Next base: position 7,888,060 of record NZ_VIWU01000001.1, read on the forward strand.
CCGCCCTCCGGTGGGAGAGTGGATCGGTGTCGACGCCTCCACCGTGGTGGGTCCGACCGGCGCAGGCACGGTGTCCGCGCTCCTGCACGACGAGCACGGCCACACCGGCCGTAGCGCCCAGGCCCTGATCGTGCGGCCGCGCGGGGCCTGAGCCGTGCCCGGCAGGGGCGCAACCGGCACGTTCCGCGGACCGCCCGCGCCGAAGCCGTGATCAGCGGTTCGGTGCGACGGCAGCCGGATCCGGCCGTCGCACCGACCTGCCGATCACGACGACGCCGCCTGCGGCGAGATGCCCCCCACACACGGACACGACGATCGACAGCTGAAGCGCTAGCTCGCGTACGGCTGGACCATCGCGCCATCGACCGCGCGGCAGGAGCGGATCTCCGAGGTGAGGATCGCGCGCACACCCAGCTCGGCGAGGTCGTCCATCACCCTGTTGGCCACCGTGCGGCGCACCATCGACCGCACCGCCGACCAGCCGGGCTCGGTGAGCGGGGAGACGGTGGGCGCCTGCATGCCCGGCGTGATCCGCTTGGCCTGCTCGAGCACGTGGTCGGGGCAGTCGTAGTCGAGCATCAGGTACTGGCGGGCGTACACGACGCCCTGGATGCGGCCGGTGAAGACGACCTTGGCCGCCTTGATCTCGGCCGTCTCGGGGCGGTCCGGGCGCGGCTCCCGCTCGATCAGGGTGGCCTGCGACACGGCGATCGCGTCGTCGAAGGGGACGAGGCCGTGCTGGCGCAGCGTGCGCCCGGAGGACACGACGTCGGCGATCGCGTCGGCCAGCCCCAGCTGCACGGAGATCTCGACGGCGCCGTCGAGCTTGATGATGTCGGCGCGGACGCGGTTGCGCGCCAGGTGGGCGCGGACCAGGCGCGGGTAGGACGTGGCGATCTTCTTGCCCTCGAGGTGCTTGATCGTCCACTGCTCGCCGTTCTCGGTGAGGGGAGGTGCGGCGAAGCGGAACTTGGAGGCGCCGAAGCCCAGCTCGATGACGCGCTTGACCTGGCTGCCGGACTCCTCCATGAGGTCGGCGCCGGTGATGCCCAGGTGCAGGTCGCCGGAGCCGACGTAGGTGGCGATGTCCTTGGGACGCAGGTAGAAGAACTCGACCTCGTTCTCCTCGTCCAGCATGCTCAGGTCGCGCGAGTCCGATCGCTGCCGGTACCCCGCTTCCCGCATCATGGTCGCGGCGGGCTCGGCCAGCGTCCCCTTGTTCGGGAGTGCGACGCGGAGCATGGGACTCTCCTCAAGAGCTACGTGCAGTGCCGTTCAAAATGCACAGTGGTGGTTCAAAGGTACTTGTAGACGTCCTCGAGCGTGATCTTGCGCCCGATCATGAGGACCTGGATCCGGTAGAGCAGCTGGGAGATCTCCTCGGCCAGCGCGTCGTCGCCCTCGTGCTCGGCCGCGAGCCAGACCTCCCCGGCCTCTTCGAGCACCTTCTTGCCCTGCTCGTGGACTCCGGCGTCGAGCGCGGCGACCGTGCCGGAGCCCGCCGGCCTGGTGGTGGCGCGCTCGGTGAGCTCGGCGTAGAGCGCGTCGAAGGTCTTCACGTCGGCATCTCCTCTCCTGGTCAGTGTCATATCTGGTCGAGAGCGACGCGAACGGGACCCGACCTCGTGCTGCGCCCGGTCAGAGCGCTGCGCCGGACGGTCTCAAGCCTCGCACCACGGCCGGCGGGCCAGGCGAGCGGACCCTGCCGGGGGACGAACGGTCACGCCACGCGCTCTCCACGTCCCTGCGCGTAACTGATCTCGATGTCGTCCGCGGTCAGTCCGAGCAGCGAGCCGCGATGGACCCGACGCGGGCCGGCCGGCACCGCCACGTCGCACGGCACCACGAGGACGGCGCACCCGGCCCGCTCGGCCGCGGTGGCACCCGTCGGCGAGTCCTCCACCGCGAGGCAGCTCTCGGGGGCGACGCCGAGCAGCTCGGCGGCCCGCAGGTAGGGGTCGGGGTCCGGCTTCCCGTGCGGGACCTCGTCCCCGCAGACCGTGACCGTGAAGTGCTCGCGCCCGATGCTCTCCAGGGCCTTCTCGGTGAGCGATCGCAGGGTGTTGGTGACGAGCGCGGTGGGCCAGCCCGCCGCGCGGACCATGCGCAACGCCTCGAGGGCGCCCGGTCGCCACACGAGCCCGGCCGCGAACAGCTCGCCGGTGCGGTCGGTCAGGTGCTGCTCGGCCTGCGCCATCAGCTCCGGGTCGTGTTCCAGGCCGAGGTCGTCGAACATCAGCCCGAGCGAGCGCGCCATGTTCGAGCCGACCATCGCCTCGCGGGCCTCGGCGGAGAGCTCACCACCTAGGCGGCGCGCGGTGTCGGCGAGGGAGATCGTCCAGACCTTCTCGGAATCGACGAGCGTGCCGTCCATGTCCCACAGGACCGCGGCCGGACCGGACGGGGCTGTGTTGGTTTTCGGACCTGGCGAGCAGTCCTCAGCCAGCATTGAAGTACTTCGCCTCCGGGTGGTGGGCCACGAGCGCGTCGGTCGACTGCTCGGGATGCAGTTGCAGCTCCTCGGACAGCTGCACCCCGATCCGGCCGGGCTCGAGCAGCTCCACGATCTTCGTGCGGTCCTCGAGGTTCGGGCAGGCGCCGTAGCCGAGGGAGTACCGCGCGCCCCGGTAGCCGAGCTTGAAGAACTCCTCGACGTCGTCGGGGTCCTCCGCGGCCACCGCGCCGCCCGCCGGGAACACCAGCTCCTCGCGGATGCGCCGGTGCCAGTACTCGGCGAGCGCCTCGGTGAGCTGCACGCCCAGGCCGTGCACCTCGAGGTAGTCGCGGTAGGCGTCCTTGGCGAACAGCTCGTTCGCGTAGTCGGCGATCTGCTGCCCCATCGTCACCAGGTGCAGCGGGAGCACGTCGACCTCGCCCTCGGCGATCGCCCGGTCCCGGGGTCGCCAGAAGTCGGCGAGGCACAGGTGCCGGTCGCGACGCTGGCGCGGGAAGGTGAACCGGAACCGCTCGTCGGCGTCGGGCTTCGGCTCCGTGAGCACCACCAGCGAATCGCCATCGGCGACCGCGGGGAAGTAGCCGTAGACGACGGCGGCGTGCGCGAGGACGCCTTCGGTGTACAGCCGCTCCAGCCAGTACCGCAGCCGCGGGCGGCCCTCGGTCTCCACCAGCTCCTCGTAGCTCGGGCCGGCACCGCGCTTCGCGCCCCGCAGGCCCCACTGCCCCAGGAAGAGCGCGCGCTCGTCGACCATGCCGGAGTACTCGGCCACGGCCAATCCCTTGACCACCCGGGTGCCCCAGAACGGCGGGGTGGGGATCGGGTTGTCCAGCGCGACGTCCGACCGGGCCGGCAGCGGCCCCGCCACCTCGGCCTCGGCGGCCTTGCGCTTGGCCGCGATGCGTTGCGAGCGCTCGTGACGCGCCTTGCGCTCGGCCTGCCTCGCCTCCTCCTCCGGGTCGACGGCCGGGGCGAGCCCGCGGGCGCGGGCCATCGTGGCGTCCATCAGCCGCAGGCCCTCGAACGCGTCGCGGGCGTAGGAGACGCGGCCCTCGTAGACCTCGGTGAGGTCGTTCTCCACGTAGGAGCGGGTGAGCGCGGCACCGCCGAGCAGCACGGGCAGCTTCTTCGCCACCCCGCGCGCGTTCATCTCCTGCAGGTTCTCCTTCATCACCACCGTGGACTTCACCAGAAGCCCGGACATGCCGACGGCATGCGCCCGGTGCTCCTCGGCGGCGGAGAGGATCGTGGAGATCGGCTGCTTGATGCCCAGGTTCACGACCGTGTAGCCGTTGTTGGTGAGGATGATGTCCACGAGGTTCTTGCCGATGTCGTGGACGTCGCCCTTGACGGTGGCGAGCACGATGGTGCCCTTGCCGTCGGAGTCGGTCTTCTCCATGTGCGGCTCGAGGTGGGCCACCGCGGCCTTCATCACCTCGGCGGAGGCGAGCACGAACGGCAGCTGCATCAATCCTGCGCCGAAGAGCTCGCCGACGGTCTTCATCCCCGACAGCAGGGTGTCGTTGATGATCTCCAGGGCGGGCCGGGACTTCAGAGCCTCGTCCAGGTCGGTCTCCAGCCCGTTCCGCTCGCCGTCGACGATCCGCCGTTCGAGGCGTTCGAACAGGGGCAGGCCGGCCAGCTCCTCCGCGCGGCCGGCCTTGGCAGAACTCGCGGTGACCCCTTCGAACAGCTCCATGAACCTGTTCAGCGGGTCGTAGCCCGGGCGGCGGCGGTCGTACACGAGGTCGAGGGCCACCGAGCGCTGCTCGTCGGGGATCTTCGACATCGGAAGGATCTTGGCCGCCGAGACGATCGCCGTGTCCAGGCCCGCGTTGACGGCCTCGTGCAGGAACACCGAGTTCAGCACCTGGCGGGCCGCGGCGTTGAGCCCGAAGGAGATGTTGGAGACGCCGAGGGTGGTCTGCACGTCGGGGAAGCGGCGCTTGAGCTCGCGGATGGCCTCGATGGTCTCCAGGCCGTCGCGGCGCACCTCCTCCTGCCCGGTGGTGATCGGGAAGGTGAGCGTGTCGACCACGATGTCCTCGACGTGCATGCCGTGGTTCTCGGTGAGGTCGCGGATGAGCCGCTCGGCCACCCGCACCTTCCACTCCGCGGTGCGGGCCTGGCCCTCCTCGTCGATGCACAGCGCGACGACCGCGCAGCCGTGCTCGCGGACCAGCTCCATGGCGCGCTGGAACCGCGACCCGGGGCCGTCGCCGTCCTCGTAGTTGACCGAGTTGATGATGCAGCGCCCGCCGAGGCGTTCCAGCCCCGCCCGCAGCACCTCCGGCTCGGTGGAGTCCAGCATGATCGGCAAGGTGGACGCCGTGGCCAGCCGCCCGGCGAGCTCGCTCATGTCGGCGACGCCGTCGCGGCCGACGTAGTCGACGCACAGGTCGATCATGTGGGCGCCGTCGCGGGTCTGGTCGCGGGCGATCGCGACGCAGTCCTCCCACGCCTCGGCGAGCATCGCCTCGCGGAACTTCTTCGACCCGTTGGCGTTGGTGCGCTCGCCGACCATCAGCACGGAGGTGTCCTGCCGGAACGGCACCGCCGCGTAGAGCGAGGAGACGCCCGGTTCCGGGCGCGGGGTGCGCTGCGCGGGCCGCAGGTCGCGGATCGCGGCGGCGACCGTGCTGATGTGTTCCGGCGTGGTGCCGCAGCAGCCGCCCACGAGGCTCAGCCCGTAGTCGCGGACGAACGTGGCGAGCGCCTCGGCGAGCTCGTCGGGCGTGAGCGGGTACTCCGCGCCGTTCGGGCCGAGCTGCGGCAGGCCCGCGTTCGGCATCACCGACAGCGGGATCCGCGCGTGCTTGGAGAGCGTGCGCAGGTGCTCGCTCATCTCGGCGGGGCCGGTGGCGCAGTTGAGCCCGATGAGGTCGACGCCGAGCGGCTCGACGGCCGCGAGGGCGGCGCCGATCTCGCTGCCGAGCAGCATCGTGCCGGTGGTCTCCACCGTGACCTGGGTGATCAGCGGGATGCGCCTGCCCTCGGCCGCCATCGCCCGCTGCATGCCGTGCACGGCGGCCTTCACCTGCAGCAGGTCCTGGCAGGTCTCCACGATGAACGCGTCGGCGCCGCCTGCGAGGAGCCCGCGGCCGCACTCGGTGTAGGCGTCGCGGAGCCGGGCGAAGGCCTCGTGGCCGAGCGTGGGCAGCTTGGTGCCCGGCCCGACCGAGCCGAGGACGAACCGCGGCCGGTCGGGGGTGGACAGCTCGTCGGCGACCTCCCGGGCCAGCGCCGCCCCCTTCTCCGCGAGCTCGCGGATCCGGTGGGCGATGTCGTACTCGGCGAGGTTGGGCAGGTTGGCCCCGAACGTGTTGGTCTCGACCGCGTCGGCGCCCGCCTCCAGGTAGGCCCGGTGGATGTGGCGCACCACGTCCGGCCGCGTGTCGTTCAGGATCTCATTACAGCCCTCGAGCCCGTCGAAGTCGTCGAGCACCAGGTCGGCCGCCTGCAGCATCGTGCCCATGGCGCCGTCGGCGAGCACAACGCGCTCGGCGAGCGTGTCGAGGAACGTCGAGTCGAGAGGGGACCGCACGAGCCCACGGTAGTCGCCCGCGGGGGATACACCGGTGGGGGCGCGGCCCGGGCCGTAGGCTGGACCGATGACCGATCGCGATCCACGAACCGGAGCGTCGGGCGGCCCGCCGCGTCTCGTCGAGCCGGTGATGATCGCCGCCTTCGAGGGGTGGAACGACGCAGGGGAGGCCGCCAGCACCGCACTGGAGCACCTCGAGCTCAGCTGGGACGCCACGCCGCTGGCCTCGATCGACCCCGAGGAGTACTACGACTTCCAGGTCACGCGCCCGCACGTACGCCTCACCGACGGGGTGACCCGCAAGATCGAGTGGCAGACCACCCGCCTGTCGGTGGCCAAGCTGCCGGGCACCGAGAGGCACGTCGTGCTCGTCAACGGGATCGAGCCGAACCTGCGCTGGCGCAGCTTCTGCCGCGAGCTCCTCGATTACGTCGACAAGCTCGGCGTGACGAAGGTCATCACTCTCGGGGCGCTGCTCACCGATACCCCGCACACCCGCCCGACCCCGGTCAGCGGCATCTCCTACGACAAGTCCTCCGCGGGCGAGCTGCGGGTGGAGCCGTCGAGCTACCAGGGACCCACGGGCATCGTCGGCGTCTTCCAGAACGCGTGCGTCGAGGCCGGGATCCCGGCGGTGTCGTTCTGGGCGTCCGTGCCGCACTACGTCTCGCAGGCCCGCGTGCCGAAGGCCGCCGTCGCGCTGCTGCACCGCGTGGAGGAGGTCCTCGACGTCGAGGTGCCGCTCGGAGGGCTGCCGGAGCAGGCCGAGGAGTGGGAGCGCACCGTCTCGGAGATGGCCGAGGCCGACGACGAGGTGCGCGAGTACGTGCGCCAGCTCGAGGAGCAGGCCGAGGCCGAGGGCGACGCGCTGCCCGAGGCCGACGGGGACGCGATCGCCGCCGACTTCGAGCGGTACCTGCGCCGGCGCGGCACGGGGGGCTCGGGCAACTGACCCCGGCGCTCGCCCGGGCCGGCCTCTACGCAGGAGCCTTCCTCGGGCCGTTCGGGGCGGGGATCACCGTCGCGATGCTGCCCGAGCTCGGCTCGTCGTACGGCGTGTCGCCCGGGACGGCGTCGCTGTCGGTCACGGCCTACTTCCTGCCGTTCGCCGCCGTGATGCTCTTCTCGGGCACCCTCGGCGAACGCTGGGGGCGGCGGCGCACGGTCGTCGTCGGCTACGCCGGTTACGTGCTCGCGTCGCTGGCGTGCGTCCTGGCCTCGACGTTCGCGCTGTTCCTCGCGGCGAGGGCGCTGCAGGGCGTGGCCAACGCGTTCACCACACCGCTGTTGCTGTCCGCCCTCGGGGCGGCCGCGCCCGGCAACCGGCTCGGCCGCGCCCTCGGCTGGTTCGGCTCGTTGCAGGCGGCGGGGCAGACGTCCGCCCCGCTGCTCGGCGGCATCGCCGCGGAGGTCGACTGGCGGTTCGCGTTCGGCGGGGTCGCGGTGGTGGCCGCGGCGCTCGCCCTGTTGGGCATACCGGCGGAGAAGGCCGACGACGGTGCGCGGCGGGAACGCCTCGCCACCGCGCTGCGCGCCGCACTGCGGCCCGAGGTGCTGCGCATCGGCGCTACCGCCGCGCTCGGTTGGGGGTGCCTCACCGGGCTCAGCTTCATGGTCGCGCTGCGCCTGGAGGAGGGGTTCGGGATCGGTGCCGGGCCACGCGGGCTCGTCCTCACCGCCGCCGGGATCGCCGGGCTGCTCACCGCCCCGCTCATCGGCGGCCGCGTCGACCGGATCGGGCGCCGCCGCAGCGTGCTCATCGGCGCCGGATGCGGCGCCCTCGTCGTCGTGGGGGTCGGGACGCTGCCCGGCGTCTGGATGGTCGCGCTCGCGTGGGCGGCAGGCGGGGTGGCCACGCAGCTGCTGCTCGTCGGCGTCAACGCGCTCGTGCTGGGCTCGGCGCGCAACCGCGGCGGCTCGGTGTCGGTGGTGCAGTCACTGCGGTTCGGCGGGGCCGCCCTGAGCCCGGTGGCGTTCACCCCGCTCTACCACGCCGATCCGGTCGCAGGCTTCCTCGTTCCGGCGGCTCTGCTGGCCCTGGCGGTGCCGGCCGTGCTCCCGCGGGAGCACCGGGCCTGAGCCCACCGGGTCCTCACCATCCCGTGGGCAGCCCGACGGCGAGCACGGCGGTGTCGTCGTCCACCTGGTCCGCCGACTCGACCAGGAGTGCGCGCACCGCTTCCACGACGACGGGGGCGGCGGCGGGCGCGAGCGATCCTGCGAACGCGCGCAGCGCGGCCTCCTCGTAGCGGTTGCGGGTGCCGTCGACGCGCATCTCGGTGAGGCCGTCCGTGTAGAGCAGCAGGGTGTCGCCCGGCGCGAGATCGGCCGTCGCGGCGACGAACTGCGGGTCGGGCAGCACACCGACCAGCTGCCCGCCGTTGGTGTGCAGGTAGTCGGCCGTGCCGTCCGCGCGCAGCAGCAGTGCAGGCGGGTGGCCGCCGCTGGCGAGATCGGCGCGGTACCCCGACGGGGTCGGGGTGAGCCGCCCGACGATCACCGTGCAGAAGCGGGCGTCGCCGGGGGCGTACTCCTGTTTGAGCACGGTGTCGAGGGTGCGCAGCACGGCGGCCGGCTCGGGGTCGTGCACGGCGGCGGCGCGCACCGTGTACCGGGCCAGCGATGTCACCGCCGCCGCGCCGGCGCCCTTGCCGCAGACGTCGCCGAGCACGAGCCCCCACCGGTCGTCCGGCAGGGGGAACAGGTCGTAGAAATCGCCCGTGACCTCGTAGCTCGACGCGGCGTTGTAGTGCGCCGCGACCTCCATCCCCGGCACCGTGGGGAGGACCGGCGGCAGCAGGCTGCGCTGCAGCGCAGCGGCGAGCCGGCGCACCTCGTCCCGCTCCCGGTCGGCCTCCTGGCGCGCTCGCAGCAGCTCCTGCTCGTACGCGCGCCGGTCACGGGCGTCGAACACCGCGGCTCGGACCTGCCTCGGCCGCCCGTCCGCGCCTGCGGCGAGCGCGCACGTGACCAGCACCGGCAGCCGTCCGCCGCTCGCGGTCCGCAGCTCGAGGGCGATCCCGCCGACCTCGCCCTGCATCCGCAGCAACGGGAACAGGTGGGTCTCGCAGTAGATCCGTCCGCCCACGGTGAGCAGGTCGGGGAAGCGCAACACGCCCACGACCTGCTCACGGTCGTAGCCGAGCCACCGCAGCAGCGTGGTGTTGATCCGGGTGATCTGCCCCTCCGGAGTGGTCGACAGGTAGCCGCAAGGGGCGTGCTCGTACAGGTCCTCCGCGGTCTCCTCGGGGACCGCAGGCGGAGAGGCCGGGCCCGTCACCGCAGCTCGGCGGCGAACTCCGCGATCGCCGCGCCGGTGGCCTCGGGCGCGCTCAGCTGCGGGCAGTGCCCGGTGGCGTCCAAGGTGACCAGCCGGCTGCCGCCCACGGCGGCGTGGACGTACGCGCCCACCTCCGGTGGGGCGATCACGTCCTGCCGGCATTCCACGACGAGCGTCGGCACGGCGACGGCGGCGAGGTCGGCCCGGTTGTCCGACAGGAAGGTGGCGCGAGCGAAGACGCGCGCGATGGCCGGGTCGGTTCGGCAGAAGCTGTTGGTGAGCTCCTCCCCCAGCTCCGGGCGATCCGGGTTGCCCATGATGACCGGTGCCATCGCCGCCGACCAGCCCAGGTAGTTGCTCTCCAGCGAGTCGAGCAGCTCCTCGATGTCCGCCTCGCTGAACCCGCCCCGGTAGTCCTCGTCGTCGATGTAGCGCGGCGACGGCGTCAGCAGCACCAGCCCGGCGAAACGCGCGGGCTCCCGGTTCACGGCGAGCACGGCGATCATCGCGCTCACCGAGTGCCCGACGAGCACGGCGTCGTGCAGGTCGAGCTCGGCGCAGATCTCCAGCACGTCCTCGGCGTACCCGTCGAGGGCGGCGTAGCGCTCCTCGCGCCACGCGGACAGGTCCGAGCGGCCCGCTCCGACGTGGTCGAAGAGCACGACCCGGAAGTCACGGGCCAGCCGCGGCACGACGAGGCGCCACAGGTTCTGGTCGCACCCGAACCCGTGGGCGAGCACAACGGCGCGTCCCTCCGGGCGGCCGGTGACGACGACGTTGTTCCTGCTCCGCACGTCCACCGGCGCATCCTGCCACCGGGGACGCGGACCTGCCGTCCCTGCCGTCACTCCCCGAGGACCGACAGGAGGGCGCGGGCGTAGGCCCGTTCGGCATCCAGGTCGACGTGTCGCTCCTCGGTGCCGTCCCGCCCCTCGATCGCGACCGCGAAGCCGTCTCCGATCGGCTCGAGGCGCCGGAACCGGGGGCCGAGCGCCTCACGCAGCTGACCCTCGCGGGGCAGCCAGACCACCGCCTCCTGCGGCACGCTGTCCAGCGCCCACTCCGTGGTGCCGTTGAAGCGGATCAGCGGGCCGGTGGGCGCCTGGTGGACGTCGATCGTCAGCTCGCTGACCACGAACACCTCGGCGTCCATCTCCCGGCCGGGGATGACGAACCGGTCCCCCGAGGCGGGCGACCATCCCAGCCCGGCCGCGCGCAGGCGCAGCGCCAGCTCGACAGAGATCATGTCGCCTGCACGGCGTGCGCGCGGAGGTCGTCGAGGTCCACCCAGTCCAGGGTGCGGGCGTGCGTGGCCTCCAGCACCACGGGCGGCGCGACCCCGGCGGCGAGCGCCTCCACCCATCGGTCGGCGCACACGCACCACCGGTCCCCCGGCCGCAGGCCGGCGAAGCCGTACTCGGGCCGCGGGGTGGACAGATCGTTCCCCCGCTCGACGCTGAACTCCAGGAACTCGGCGGTGACCTGCGCGCAGACCGTGTGCACCCCCGCGTCCTCGCCGCCGGTGTCGCAGCAGCCGGTGCGGTAGAAGCCGGTCATCGGGTCGGTGCCGCAGGTCTGCAGCTCACCGCCCAGGACGTTGCGCGCCATGTGCCTCACCCAACCAGAACGGGTAGCCCGCGCGCATGACCGAGCCGACCGAGACGCAGCCCGACCCCGAGCCGCCGCCCGGCACGCCCGACCTGGACGTCGACCTGCCCGCCGACGAGGGCGGCGACGACCAGCCGGGCAACGTGCCCGCGGACGACGACGTCGACCCGGACGCCGGAGCCATGGAGCCGCCCGACTGATCTGGTGAGCGGGGCCCGCGTCGCTAGGAGCGCCCGGAACAACTCCGACCTACTGCGCGGCGTCCAGGCGGCGCCCTCGCCGCGTTGGACGATCGCACCGATACAACAGCGGTATCGGCCCGATCGTCCGCCTTGCGATGGCACCACCTGGACGCCGCTCGCTACGGCCGGAGTTGTTCAGGACCCTCCTAGAGCGCCACTCCGAGGAGCGCGTCGACCGCGTCACGGGCGAGGGCCGGGGCGCTCTCGTCGCGCCCGCGACGCTCCAGCGCCTCCCCCGCCCACGCGTCGACGGCGGCGAGCGCGGCGGGCGAGTCGAGGTCGTCGGCGAGGTGCGTGCGCAGCCGGGTCACCAGGTCGTGCGCGGGCGGGGCTGCGGGAAGCGCCACGGCGGCGCGCCAGCGGTCGAGCCGCGCCTCGGCGGTGGCGAGCAGGTCGGCGGTCCACGCGCGGTCGGTGCGGTAGTGGCCGGCGAGCAGCGCGAGCCGCACGGCGTTGGGGTCGACGTCCTCGGCGCGCAGCTTGGAGACGAACACGAGGTTGCCGCGTGACTTCGACATCTTCTCGCCGTCGAGGCCGATCATGCCGGCGTGCACGTAGTGCCGGGCGAACGGGTGCACGCCGGTGAACGCCTCGGCATGCGCCGCGCCGAACTCGTGGTGCGGGAAGACCAGGTCGGACCCGCCCCCGTTCAGGTCGATCTGGTTGCCGAGCCGGTTGAGCGCGATCGCGGTGCACTCGACGTGCCAGCCAGGCCGGCCCGCGCCGAGGTCGGACTCCCAGTGCGGCTCGCCCGGCCGTGCCATGCGCCACAGCAGGGCGTCGGCCGGGTGTCGCTTGCCGGGGCGGTCCGGGTCGCCGCCGCGCTCCCGGGACAGCTCGATCATCGTGGCCTCGTCGTAGTTCGACTCGTAGCCGAAGTGGCCGCTCGCGTCCGAGTCGAAGTAGACGTCGGGGTACTCCGGATCGGGCACCCGGTACGCCGCGCCTGCCGCGAGCAGCTTGCCCACCAGCTCCGCGATCTCCCCCATCGCCTCGACCGCGCCGACGTACTGCCGCGGCGGCAGCACGCGCAGCGCCTCCATGTCCTCCCGGAACAGCGCCGTCTCGCGCATGCCGAGCACCACCCAGTCGTCGTGGTCGCGGGCGGCGCGCTCGAGCAGCGGGTCGTCGATGTCAGTGACGTTCTGCACGTAGTGCACGTCGTGGCCGAGGTCCCGCCACACGCGGTGGACCAGGTCGAACGCGAGGTAGGTGGCGGCGTGGCCGAGGTGGGTGGCGTCGTAGGGGGTGATGCCGCAGACGTACATGGTGGCCGTGCTCCCCGGCGCCGTGGGGCGGATCCGGGCGGATGCGGTGTCGTGCAACCGGAGCGGCGGACCCCCGCCTTGGAGCCGCGGGACTTCGACGGATGCCCAGGTCTGCATAGCAACAACCTACGTGATGCTATCTTTTGGGCAATCGCCCAAGGCGACTGCCCAAAGGAGGATCCGCATGGCCGGGACCGCGGCGAGCCGGGGGCGCGAAGTGCGACGTCGGCTGGTGCAGGCGGCACGTGACCTCGTGCCCGAGCGCGGGTGGACGGCCGTGAGCACGCGCACGGTCGCCGAGCGCGCGGGCGTCGCACCGGGACTCGTGCACTACCACTTCTCCTCCCTGCAGGCGCTGCTCGCCGAGGCGGCCGTGGGCGCGCTGCGCGACATGGTCGGCGGCGCCGGGATGCTGGTGCAGCGGGCCGGCACCCCCGGCGAGCTCGTCGACCTGCTCACGGCCGAGGTGGAGCGCTACACCGGCACCGACCCGGCTTCCCTGCTGGCCGTCGAGACGTACCTGGCGGCCACCCGGGACCCGGACCTGCGCCGGCAGCTCACCGCCGTCCTCGACGAGTTCCGGGCCCGGCTCGCCGACCGGTTGCGCGAGCACGGCGTGCCCGACCCGGATGCGACGGCGGCCGTGCTGGCCGCGGTGATCGACGGGGTGCTGCTGCACCGGGCACTGACCCCGCTGCCCGCCGGAACGGTCGCACCCGTCCTGCGCCGGATCGTCGAGAGGGGGCAACAGGGATGAAGGTCGTGATCTGCGGTGCGGGGATCTCCGGGCTCGCGCTGGCACACCGGATGCACGCCCACGGCTGGGACGTCGTGGTGCTGGAGCGGACGCCCGGGCCGCGCAGCCAGGGCTACATGATCGACTTCTTCGGGCCGGGGTTCGACGCGGCCGAGGCGATGGGCCTCCTGCCGGGGCTGCGCGAGCGCGCCCACCAGATCGACGAGGCCAGCTACGTCGACGCCGCGGGGCGCACCACCGCCCACCTCACCTTCGCCCGGTTCGCCGCCGCCGAACGGGGGCGCCTGCTGAGCCTGTTGCGGTCCGACCTGGAGGCGGAGCTGCGCGCACAGCTCCCCGACGGGGTGGAGCTGCGGTACGGCGCAGGCGTCGCGGAGGTGCGCGACGAGCCCGGCGGGGTGAGCGTCGGCGTCACCGACGGCACGCGGCTGGTCGCCGACCTCCTCGTCGGCGCGGACGGGGTCCACTCCACCGTGCGACGGCTGGTCTTCGGCGAGGAGCGGCGGTTCCTGCGCTACCTCGGCTTCCACACGTCGGCCTTCCAGTTCCACGACCCGGTCGTGGAGGAGGCCACCCGCCACCGGGTCTGCCTGACCGACACGCCGCGGCGCCAGATGGGGATCTACGGGCTCGGCGCCGGCCGGGTCGCGACGTTCACCGTGCACCGCACGGCCGACCCCACGCTGCCGGCGGACGCGCGGTCCGCGGTCCAGGAGGCGTACCGCTCCCTCGGGTGGCTGGTGCCCCGCGCGCTCGCCGCCTGCCCGCCGTCGTCCGAGGTCTTCTACGACCAGGTCGCGCAGATCGAGATGCCGCGGTGGAGCCGCGGGCGGGTGGCGCTGCTGGGCGACGCGTGCGCCGCGGTGTCCCTGCTCGCGGGCCAGGGTGCCTCGCTCGGCCTCGGCGGCGCGTACGTCCTCGCCGAGGAGCTGGCCGCCGCCCCGACGGTCGAGGCGGGCCTGGAGCGGTACGAGCGCACCTGGCGCCCGGTCACCGCCGACCGGCAGGAGGCGGGCAGGCGGGCGGCGCGCTGGTTCCTGCCGGCCTCGCAGCGGCAGGTCCGGCTGCGCAGGGTCGCTCTGAAGCTCGGCCGCCTCCCCGGGCTGGACCGCGCGCTCGTCAGGGCCGTCGCGGGCGATCCGACGCCGGTGGTGGCCCGGCTGGCTGCTCGATAGCGCCCGTCGTCAGGCCCACCACTCGTGCGGGAGCTTTGCCTCGATATCGCGCACGTGCCGGCGGGCGCAGGCCGGGCACAGCCAGTGCTCGCGGCCGTCGGGGTCGCGTTCGCGGGCCCAGGCGATGGCGCTCGCCGCGTCGGGATCGCGAGCGGTACCGCAGTGCCGGCAGGTGTGCACGCGCACAGCATGCCGACTTGCCCACGGCCCTGCCGCGTGACAACCTGAGTCAAGTCATCTAGACCAAACGTCTACTTGTGAGGGTGCGCGTGCGGACCGTCATCGGGGTCGACATCGGCGGCTCCAAGACGCACGGGATCCGCGCGGTCGACGGCGAGCCGGTGACCGAGGCGGTGGCGGGCAGCGCCAACGTCGCCGCGGTGGGCGTCCCGGAGGCCGGCCGCCAGCTGGAGGCCCTGTTCGCCCAGCTGGGCACGCACGGGGTCGAAGCCGTGTGCGCCGGGGCTGCGGGCGCCGACGGCACCGAGTCGATCGGCGCCATCACGCGCCTCATCACCGGCCTCGTTCCGGGGGCGCAGGTCAGCGTGGTGCACGACGCGCGGCTCGTGCTCGCGGCAGAGGGCCTGGACGCGGGCGTCTCCCTGATCGCCGGCACCGGCTCGGTGGCGTGGGGCAGGCGCGTCGACGGCACGGAGGCCCGGGCGGGCGGATGGGGTCACCTGCTCGGCGACGAGGGCAGCGGCTACCGGGTGGCGATCGACGCCGTGCGGCACGCCCTGGACCGGATGGACGCCGGCGAGCCTGCCGACCGGCTCACCGGCGCGCTGCTCTCCCGTTGTGGCCTCGCCGACCGCACCGAGCTGATCGACTTCGTCTACGTCCGCAAGGACCGTCGGTACTGGGCGGAGCGGGCCGCCGTCGTCACCGAGCTCGCCGCGCAGGGCGACCCGGCCGCCGCCGTGATCGTCGACGCCGCCGCCGACGCCCTCGCCGCGCTCGCCGCACGGGTGCTCGGCCGGCTGGGCCTGGCCGGCCCCGTGGTGCTCGGCGGCGGCTTCGCCGTTCACCAGCCGCTGCTGCAGCGGGCCGTCTGCGAGCGGCTGGTCGGCACCGAGGTGCGCGTTCTCACCCATGCCCCGGCCGTCGGTGCGGTGCGACTGGCGGCCGCTCTCCCCCGTCCCGAGATGGAGAAGCTGTGACTTCCGCGCTGACGTCCCGTCCGGGCCGCCTGATGGCCGCGGAGATCCGCGAGCAGCCCGCCATCTGGCGCAACCTGCTCGCCCACGGCGGCGCGGCCGGAATCGACGCCGCCGCCGAGATGATCCGCGCCCGGCGCCCCCGGGCGGTGTTGTTCGTCGCGCGCGGCACGAGCGACCACGCCGCGCTCTACGCCAAGTACCTCGTGGAGATCCGGCACGGGCTGCCTGCCGGCCTCGTGTCGCCGTCGACGATGACGGCCTACGGCGCGCGGCCGGACCTGCGCGACGTCCTGATGATCGGCGTGAGCCAGTCGGGCGGCTCGCCGGACCTCGTGCGCTCGCTCGCGGTGGCCGGGGAGCAGGGTGCGCTCACCGTCGCCGTCACCAACGACGTGTCCTCGGCGCTGGCGCGGACCGCGCACGCGCACGTCGACGTGCTGGCGGGCCCGGAGCGCTCGGTGGCGGCCACCAAGTCCTACACGGCGCAGCTGCTCGCGCTGTACCTGCTGCTGGAGCGGGTGCGCGACGTCGACGGCCGGGTGGCCGCGGCTCCCCTGCCGGATCTCGGCGACGCGCTGCTCGCCCGCGCCGACGAGATCGTCGCGCTCGCGCAGCGCTACCGGTTCGCGCAGCGCATGCTCACCACGGCACGCGGCTACTCCTACCCCACCGCCCGCGAGGCCGCGCTGAAGCTGATGGAGACCTCCTACGTGTCGGCGCAGGCGTTCTCCGGCGCCGACCTGCTCCACGGCCCGCTCGCCCTGGTCGACCCGCAGGTGCCGGTGCTCGCCGTGGTGGCCTCGGGCGTCGGCGGCGCGGCGATGGGCGACGTGCTGCCCCGGCTCGCGGAGCGCAGCGCCGACGTGTGCTGCGTGGGGCATCCGGCCGCGGTCGCCGATGCGGCGGTCGGCTTCACGCTGCCGGATGGGGCACCCGAGGAGCTGTCCCCGCTGCTGGAGATCCTGCCGTTCCAGCTGCTCGCGCTGCACGTGTCGGTCGGGCGCGGCGGCGACCCGGACGCCCCGCGGGGGCTGTCCAAGGTCACGGAGACCCTGTGATCCTCACGGCCGCCACGCTCGTCGCCGACGGCCTACCGGTCGGCCCCGGCTGGGTGGAGGTCTCGGGCGACCGGATCGTGGCGACCGGGGCGGGAACCCCTGCCGCGCCGCCCGAGGTCGATCTCGGCGACGGCGTGCTCGTGCCCGGGTTCGTCGACATGCACGTGCACGGCGGCGCCGGTGCCGCCTTCCCCGACGGCGACGCGGACGCCGCCCTGCGGGCGGTGGCGTTCCACCGCGCGCACGGCACCACCAGCACGGTCGCGAGCCTGGTGGCCGCCGGGCCCGACGAGCTGCTGAAGACCGTCGACACGCTCGCCGACCTGGTGGCCGACGGGGAGCTCGCCGGCGTGCACCTGGAGGGCCCGTGGCTCGCCGCGGGCCGCTGCGGCGCGCACGACCCGCGCCAGCTGCGCGACCCCGACCCGGGCGAGCTGGACCGCCTGCTGCGGGCCGGGGACGGCGCCGTCCGGATGGTCACGCTCGCGCCGGAGCGGGCGGGCGGACTGGACGCGGTACGCCGGATCGTCGACGCGGGGGCGGTCGCCGCGCTCGGGCACACCGACGCGAGCTACGCGCTCACCCGCGATGCGATCGACGCCGGGGCGAGCGTCGGCACGCACCTGTTCAACGCGATGGCGCCGGTGCACCACCGCGAGCCCGGCCCGGCCGTCGCGCTGCTGGAGGACGACCGCGTGACGGTCGAGCTCGTGACCGACGGCCTGCACGTGCACCCGGCGCTGTGGGAGCACGTCGTCCGCAGCGCAGGCACGGGGCGCGTGGCGGCCGTGACCGACGCGATGGCCGCCGCCGGCATGCCGGACGGCGAGTACCACCTCGGCGCGATGCGCGTGACGGTGTCCGACGGCGTGGCCCGGCTCGCCGCGGGAAGCGACGGTCGCGCGGGTGCCATCGCCGGCAGCACGGCCACCACCGACGCCCTCTTCGCGAAGGTCGTGCGGCACGCGGCAGTGCCGCGGGAGGACGCCCTGCGCCGCGCTGTCGCGCTGACGGCCACCACCCCGGCCCGCGCCCTCGGTCTCGCCGATGTCGGCACGATCGCCCCGGGCGGGCGCGCCGACCTGGTGGTGCTCGGCCCCGAGCTGCGGCTCCGCGAGGTCTACCGCGCCGGCGTGCGCGTCACGCCTACCTGAGCCGCAACCGGCGCGGGCATGCTGGGCTCATGACGAGCACGAGCCACTTCCTCCTCCGGCTCATCCCACCTCGCCCGACCTTCGCGGCGGACATGACCGAGGCGGAGGCCGCGGTGATGGCCGAGCACGCCGCGTACTGGATCGGACACATGGACCGGGGCACGGTCGTCGCCTTCGGCCCGGTTGCGGATCCGACCGGGTTCTGGGGTCTCGCCGTGCTCGAGACCGCGTCGCGTGACGTCGCCGAACGCCTGGCGGCCGAGGACCCCGCGATCACCTCGGGAACGATGGCGCGCGTCGAGATCCACCCCATGCCGCAGGCGATGGTGCGCCCGCACGCAGGCCAGGACACCTGACGTCCGGGTCGTCGCTCACCGGCTGATCCGCAAGCGCGCTGCTAGCGTTTCCCGCATGCACCCGATCGTCGAGTCGAAACGGGCGGAGATCGCCGCGCTCTGCCGCGAGCTCGGTGTGCGCCGGCTCGACGTGTTCGGCTCCGCGGTGAGCGACGACTTCGACGTCGAGCGCAGCGATGCTGAGTGCCGTCGAGCTCAGCGCTTGCGACTGCGGATGTAGTCGGAGACCACCTCGGCGCCGAGACCGTCCAGGGTCGGGGCCACCACCCGCCCGCTGCAGCGCCGCGCCACGTCGTCCACGAACATCGCCAGGCGCGGGTCGTCGCCGAGCATGAAGAAGGTGATCGACGGCCGCAGCACGGTGATCGTGTCCAGCGCGCCGATCGTGGCCCGCAGCGTCTCCGGGCTCGGCGGCCAGTCGAACACCGACAAGCCGTCCGGTTCCAGGTGCGCGGTGGGCTCGCCGTCGGTGACCACGAGGACGACGGGCTGGGCGTCGGGGTTGCGGCGCAGGTGATCGCCTGCCAGCAGCAGCGCGTGGTGCAGGTTGGTGCCCTGCTCCCACACCCCCTCCAGGCCGACCAGCTCGCCGAGCTCCACCGACCGCGCGTACCTGCCGAACGTGATCAGCTTCAGGTCGTCGCCGCGGAACCGGGTGGAGATCAGCTGGTGCAGCGCCAGCGCCGTGCGCTTCATCGGCACCCAGCGCCCGTCCTGCACCATCGACCACGAGGTGTCGACGAGCAGGGCCACCGCGGCGCGGGAGCGCTGCTCGGTCTCCACGATCTCCACGTCGGTGACGTCGAGCGGCCGGTCGTCGCCGCCCGCCCGGCGCAGCTGGGCGTTGAGCAGCGTGCGCGGCACGCTCCACGCCTCGGTGTCGCCGAACGCCCACGGCCGCGTGGCGCCCGTGGCCTCACCGGCGGGACCGGACCTGCGGTCCTCCCGCTCGCCGCGGCGCGCGCCGATCTTGTCGACGACGTCGCGCAGCGCCGACTCCCCGAGGCGCCGCAGCGCCTTCGGCGACAGCTGCAGCGACCCGTCCGGGGCCCGCTCGAACAGGCCCTGGCGCTCCAGCTCGCGCTGCAGCTCGGCCAGCGCGCGGGCGTCGACACGGGCCTGGTCGCCGAGGTGCTCGCCGAGCGCGTCGAGGTCGATGTCCTCCATCCGCGCGCCCGGGTAGCTCTGCGACAGCTGCTCGGCCAGCGCGTCGAGCTGCCCGAGCTGCTCCATCGCGCGGGTGGCCTCGCCCATGCCGAGCGGGTTGTCGCCGCGGAACCGGCCCTGGCCCTCCCAGTCCTCGCCGGGGCGCAGGCCCTGCAGCTGGGCGTCCAGCTGGGAGAGCGCCTGGGCGAGGCGCGGGTCGCCGAAGGCCTGCTGCGCGAGCTCCGTCAGCTCGGCCCGCTGCTCGGCCGACATCGAGTTGAGCATCCGCTGGGCCGCCGCGGCCCGCTGGGCGAGCAGGTCGACCAGTTCCTCGGTGTTCTGCGGGTTCTCCGGGAAGAACTCGCCGTGCTGCTGCATGAACTGCTCGAACTGCTGCTGCGTGTCCCGCCCCTGCGCGTGGTTCGCGAGCAGGTCGTTGAGGTCGTCGAGCATCTGCCGGATCCGCTCGACGTCCTCCGGCGTGGCGTTCTCCATCGCCTGCTTCATGCCCTGGAAGCGCTGGTCCAGCATCTCGCGGCCGAGCAGGTCGCGGATCTCCTCGTAGGCCTCCCGTGCGTCGCTCGACTGCCAGTCGTACTCGTTCAGTTCCCGCACCGCACCGCCCGTGTCGGACGGCAGCGCGTCGAGCTGCATCTCCCGGAACCGGGCGTCGTCGGTGTCCTGGCGGCCCAGGACGTCGCGCTCGGCGTCGAGGGCCCGTTGCAGCAGCTCGCGGACCTCCTGCAGCGTGCCGTCGAGGCGGTTCTCCCGCTGCAGGCGGCTGCGGCGCTGCCAGACCTCGCGGGTCAGCTCGTCCAGGCCGCGCCGCTCGCGGGTGCCGCGTCGCAGCAGCTCCTGCAGCGCAGAGCGCGGGGACGAACCCTCCATCACGTCGCGGCCGATCTCGTCGAGCGCGGCGCGGATGTCGACGGGTGGCGCGAGCGGGTCGGGCCCGTCGACGTACGGGCCGTACCGCAGCCACCGGTCTTGCCTTCTTGCCATGATTACAACGCTACGCCCGGCGAGCCGATCAGCGCATGGCTTCCGGAGACGGCCAGGACGGGCCCGGGCAACGGGATCCGCACGGGGGCGAGCGCGGCGCCTGCGCTGTACCGGCCGATGGCGGCGCCGGACCCCCACGCCCAGAGCGCGCCGTCGACGTCGACGGCGAAGCCGGACAGCCCGCTCGTTCCGATCCAGCGGGCCGGGGGCAGGCCTGCGACCCGAGCGGGGACCGCCGCGATGTGGTCCTCTGCGCGCCCGTCGCCGAGTGCCCCGGACACCCCGCGGCCCCACGCCCACACGGCACCGTGCCGGTCGCGCGCGTACGCGACGTCGCCGCCGCCGGCGACCTGCTCGACGTCCACCAGCCCGGGCACGGCGACCGGGCGGCCGGTCTGCCCACCGGTCGGCGTCACGCCGAGCAGGCCGTGGACGTTGTTGCCCCACGCGCAGACGCTGCCGTCGCCCCGCGCGGCCACCACCGCGCCGCCGGCGAGCGCGAGCGAGACGACGCCGGAGATGTCGGGGACGGTCCGCGGCGCGGTGCCGTCCCGGTCGCCCAGCACGGCGGTGAGATTCGTCCCCCATCCGGCGACCGTGCCGTCGGTGCGCAGCGCGAGGGCGGTGAGGTCGCCGTCGGCGATGGTGTGCACGTCCGCCAGGCCCTCGATCGGGACCGGCGAGGCCACGTGGTCACGACGGGTGTCGAGCACACCGGCGTGGGCGATCAGCCCGTCACCCCAGGCCAGCACCGTCCCGTCGGCCCGCACCACCAGCGCCGCGGAGCCGACGACGTGCACGGAGCGGGCGTCGGTGATCCCGGGGACGGGCTGCGGCACGGCGACGGCGTGCCTGCCGAGGTCGCCGTCGCCGAGGCTCCCGTGGTGCCCGAGCCCGTAGGCCTCCACGGTGCCGCCGGCGCGGACCGCGTACGTGGTGTGACCGGTGCTCGCGAGCGACACGACGTCCGTCCAGCCGGGCACGGCCTCCGGCGCGTCGGCCCCGATCTCCGGTACGGCGGCGTCCGCGACCCGGAAGTGCGGCTTCCACGCGTACACCGTGCCGGAGACCGGCTCGGCCTGCGCTGGAGTCCCCGGCACGTCCCGGCAGGATGGGGCCGCGAGCACCGCGCGGTCGGCGGCGGAGCACCCGGTGAGGCCGAGGAGGGTGGTCAGCCCGGCGGCGACCGCGGCGGTGAGACGGCGAGCAGGAGGCACGGCGGGAGTCTGCCCCGCCGTGCCATGCCCGCGGATCCGTAGTTCCCCGGAGGGGGTGCGTCAGCCGTAGCTGACGATGTCGCCGTCGTCGGAGGTGTCCTTGGCCAGCCGGCGGGTCAGGTACAGCAGCTCCAGCGCGAGCTCCGCGGCACTGGCCATCGGGCCCGGGTCCTCGGTGCCGGCCGCGTCGAGGCGCTTGGCCACCTCGGTGAGCTCGTCGACGGCCGGCAGCGCTGCCACCACCTCGACCGCGGGCACCCGCTCGCCGGTGCGCACCGGCGCCTCGGCCACCGCCTCGGCGAGGGGGTTCAGGTCGATGCCGCGGAGCCGGGCGCGGGCGGTGTCGGCGGTGGCGCGGCGCAGCAGGTGCTCGAGGTGTTCCATCTCGCGCCCCTCCTCGCCGGAGGCGAACTCGAGCTTGCCGCGCAGCACCGCGGGCACCGACTCGAGGTCGACGGGCCGGGCGACCGGGCGCTCCTCGCCGGTGATCGCGGCGCGGCGCAGCGCGGCGGCGGCCACCGTCTCGGCGGCGGCCACGGCGAACCGCGCCGAGACACCGGAACCCTGGTCGACCGCGCTGGACTCGCGCAGCGACCGCGTGAACCGCGCGACGACCTCGATCAGGTGCCGCGGGACGTCGGCGACGAGCTCGGCCTCCTGCTGCACGAGGGCGACCTCGTCCGCCAGCTCGAGCGGGTAGTGCGTGCGGACCTCGGCGCCGAACCGGTCCTTGAGCGGGGTGATGATCCGGCCGCGGTTGGTGTAGTCCTCGGGATTGGCGCTCGCCACGAGCAGCACATCGAGGGGCAGCCGCAGCGTGTAGCCGCGGACCTGGATGTCGCGCTCCTCCATGACGTTCAGCAGCGCCACCTGGATGCGCTCGGCCAGGTCGGGCAGCTCGTTGATCGTGACGATGCCGCGGTGGGCGCGCGGCACGAGGCCGTAGTGGATGGTCTCCGGGTCGCCGAGCGAGCGGCCCTCGGCGACCTTGACGGGGTCGACGTCGCCGATCAGGTCGGCGACGGCGGTGTCGGGGGTGGCGAGCTTCTCGGTGTAGCGCTCGTCGCGGTGGCGCCATGCCACCGGCAGGTCGTCGCCCAGCTCGGCGGCGCGCCGCTTGGCGGCGGGGGTGATGGGGTCGTAGGGGTGCTCGCCGATCTCGGAGCCCTCGATGACGGGCGTCCACTCGTCGAGCAGGTTGACCAGGGAGCGCAGCAGGCGGGTCTTGCCCTGCCCGCGCTCGCCGAGCAGTACGACGTCGTGCCCGGCGATCAGCGCGCGCTCCAGCTGCGGGAGCACGGTGGACTCGAACCCGACGATGCCGGGCCATGGGTCGCGCCCCGCGCGGAGGGCGGCGATGAGGTTGGAGCGGATCTCGTCCTTGACGCCACGGAGCTCGTGGCCGGACGCGCGCAGCGCGCCCAGGGTACGGGGGAATCCAGAAGGCACGTAATCAACGTTACGCCCGGCCCCCGGCTGCCCACGCACGTCAGTGAGATCACCGCCACCGTGATTCATTGACCTCGACCTGACTTCAACTCTTAACGTTCCGACGACGAGGTCGGCACCAGCGAGGAGACACGACGTGAAGGCGATCCGGCAGCACGAGTTCGGACCCGCGGAGACGCTGCGCTACGAGGAGGTTCCGGATCCCGTACCCGGTGAGGAGCAGGTCCTGGTCGAGGTCGCCGCGGCGGGCGTGCACCTGGTGGACGCCGCGATCCGCTCCGGCTGGACGGGAGGACCGTTCCCGCAACCGGAACTGCCGATGACGCCCGGCCGCGAGGTGGCCGGCACCGTGGTGGCGACCGGGCCGGGCGCCGATCCGGGCTGGACGGGCAAGCGGGTGGTCGCCCACCTCGGCATGGCGAGCGGCGGCTACGCCTCCCTCGCGGTCGCCGCGCAGACGTCCCTGCACGAGATCCCCGACCCGCTCACGGCGGAGGCCGCCGTCGCCATGATCGGAACGGGGCGCACGGCGGTCGGGATCCTCGACGCGGCCGAGATCGAGGCCGGCGACGTCGTGCTCGTACCGGCCGCGGCGGGCGGGCTCGGGAGCCTGTTCGTGCAGGCCGCTCGCGGAGCCGGGGCGGTGGCCGTCGGCCTTGCCGGCGGGCCGGAGAAGGTGCGTCAGGTGCAGGCGCTCGGCGCCGACATCGCGGTCGACTACCGCGAGCCGGGCTGGCCGGACCGCGTCCGCGCCGCTCTCGACGGGCGCAAGCCCACCGTCCTGCTCGACGGCGTGGGCGGCGAGGTCGGGCGCGCCGGGTTCGAGATGCTGGACACCGGCGGGCGGATCGTGATGTTCGGCTGGACGTCAGGAGAGGTCACGCCGTTCACGAGCACCGACATCGCCGCGCGCTCGCTGTCCGTCGCGTGGGTCACCGGGCCGCGGATGGTGAAGCGCTACGGCGGCCTGCGCGGCCTGGAGACCCGGTCGCTCGCCGAGGCCGCCGCGGGCCGGCTGACGCCGCTGGTGCACCCGCCGTTCCCGCTCGCCGACGCCGCGGCGGCGCACCGGGCCCTCGAGAACCGGGCCACGGCCGGCAAGGTCGTCCTCGTGCCCTGAACCCGCGAATCGGGGCCGAGGGGAATGTTCGCGGCGGCCGCGGGGTTTCCCGTCTACGTGCAGTCTCCCGGGCGGTCTGCCGCCCTGCTCGGTCTCCTGTTCGGACTCGCCGGTATGTCGACGTCGGCGGTCACCGTCGCGCTACCCGAGCTCGCCCAGGATCTCCACGTCAGTGCCGCCACCGCCGCATGGATGGTGAGCGGTTACACGGTGGCGCTGGCCGTCGCCACCCCCGCCCACGGGCGGATCGCGGACATGGTCGGCATCCGGCTACCGCTCGTGCTGGGCATCGGGGCGATGGCGCTCGGCGCACTGGTGTCGGCGCTGGCACCGTCGTTCCCGGTGCTCCTGGTCGCCCGCGTGTTCCAGGGCATCGGTGCGGCCGCCGTCCCGGTGCTCGCCACCGCGCTCATCAGCGCACGGTGGACCGGCGCGGAGCGGGGCGCCGCGCTCGGACGCATCGCCGGTGTGGCCGCCACCCTCGGCTCGCTCGGCCCGCTGGTCGGCGGCGGCCTCGAGGCACTCGGCGGGTGGCGATGGGCCGTGGCGCTGCCCGTGCTCGGCGCCTTCGCGATCGTCCCGCTGTGGCGGGTCTCCCCGGCCCGGGGCACGGGTGAGCGCATCGACGGGATCGGCGCCGTCCTCGTCGCGACCGCCGCCTCCGGGTTGGTGCTGTTGCTCCAGTCACCGTCGGCGGGCGTGATGGCCGGGGCCGTCGGCGCCGCGCTGCTCGTGGCCGGCGCCCCGCTGCTCGCCCTGCGGGTCCGCGCGCGGCCGAACGGGTTCCTGCCTCGCGAGATCGTCACCAACACCACCGTGCTGCGCAGCGCCTTCGCGGCCGGCGCCGTGCCGGCGAGCTGGTTCGCCCTGCTGCTCGGCGTGCCGCTCACGGCGGCGTCGTGGGGCTGGACGCCGTTCGCCACCGGCGCCCTCCTGGTGCCGTCGGCCGTGGTCGGGTTCGTCTCCCCCAGGATCGCCCGCACCCTGCTCGCCCGGCTCGGCCCGCGGCGCTCGATCGCCCTGGCGTGTCCCACGGCGGTGATCGCGCTGCTCGTCGCCGCCGCGGGTGCGCTCGTGCAGGCGCCGGTGCTCCTCGCTCTGGCCGTGGTTCTGGTCAGCGGCGCCTTCGGGGTCGGGCAGCCGGCGATGATCTCCTCGGTGGGCGCGGCGGTCCGCGACGCGCAGCGCGGTGTGGCGCTCGGCATCGCCACGCTGGTGTTCCTCACCGGCGCCAGCGTCGGGGCGGCCCTCGTCGGCGGCCTGGCCGGGGTGATCGGCGTGCCGGCGGCGTTCTGCCTGCTCGTGGTGCTGCCGCTGGCCGGCCTCGGCGCGCTGCTGGTCGGCGGGCCCGACCGGGTGGCCGAGCCCGTTCCCGCCTGACGGTCAGGCCGGAACGGGCCAACGCCCCACGGCGTGCGGTACGCCCTGGGCGTCCACCAGCTGCGCCGGGAGTCCCAGCTCCTCCAGCCACGCGGGTGCACCGGCACCGCGCAGCAGCGCGCCGGTGCACGCCGCGCTCGCGGCGGGCGCGTCGGCCGCGGCCACCGCGACCGACCGCCACACCGGCACGACGGTCCGCCCGGTGGCCGGCACCACGAACGGCTGCAGCCGGTCTGGCCGGCCGGTCTGCACACAGCTCACGGACGAGATCGCGCCGCCGTCGATGGCGACGAGCGCGGTCGACGCGCCGGGCGCATCCCGCAGCTGCACCCGCCACCCGCCGACCGGCGCGAGCCCGGACGTGGCGACGTGGTCGCTGAACGCCACGAGCACGCCGCACGAGGAGGCCTCGGCCACGCGCTCGGCGCACCTCTGGGCGATCAGGGCGAGGGCAGCGGGACCCGGCGCCACGGACCACCCGTCGCGGGCCCGGGTGGCGGCCGTGAACGCCTGCTGCCACGCCGCCGGGGCGGGGCGGTGGACGTCGGCCTCCGCAGGCGTCGCGGTGATCCCGTAGGGGAACGGGCGGGGTGTGGTGTCGCGAGCTCCACCGAGCAGCTCGATGAGCCGCGCGTCGCGCCGCGCCGCGGGTAGCCGCCGATCGACGGACGCCATGATCGCGCCGACGAGGTCCGCCACCTTCAGCCGGGCGTGGTGCATGGCCCACGGGTCGGTGACGACCAGCAGGAACGGCTCGTCCCAGGCCGCCCACGCCGAGCTGACGGTCGCGGTGCGGATACCGGTGTGCAGCGAGATCGTCATCGTGCGCCTCCGGGGGTCGTGCAGGGGGGAACCACACGTTCGCAGACCTTCGCTGTGACGACGCTGTGAGCTGACACCGCGATCGGGGGGCAGCCCCACCGGCGGTCCGGGGGCCCACCGGCTCATCACCGGCGCCGCGGTCGCGCAGGGTCGGAGCATGACCAGCAGCACGATCACCGACGCGTCGGCGCGCCCCGCCGGCAGCGACTTCGCCCGCCTCTCCGCGCGGGTGTCGGCGGCAGGCCTGATGCGCCGCCGCCCCGGCTACTACGTGGCCCGTTCCCTGCTCGTGGGCGCCTTCGCCGCCGCCACCGCCACCGCGTTCGTCCTGCTCGGCGACTCGCCGTGGCAGCTCGCCGTGGCCGCGGCCGCCGCCGTCCTGTACGGCCAGATCGCGCTGCTCGCCCACGACGTGGCGCACCGGCAGGTCTTCCGCACGCGCCGCCCGTCCGCGATCGCGGGCCGCATCCTGGGCAACCTCGGCATCGGCATGTCCTACGGGTGGTGGATGGACAAGCACACCCGTCACCACGCCAACCCCAACCACGAGGGCCTCGACCCGGACGTCGAGCCGGGCGCGCTGGTGTGGACCGGTGAGCAGGCGCGGGCGAGCCGCGGGGTCAACCGGCTGCTCAACCGCCACCAGGCGGTGCTGTTCTTCCCGCTGCTCACCCTCGCGGGCCTCGACCTGCGCCGCGCGAGCCTGCAGGGCCTCCTCGGCGCGAACGGGGCGAAGGTGCGCCGCCGCGGGCTGGAGCTGACACTGCTGGCCGTGCACGCCCTCGGCTACCTGGTGGCGCTCCTCGCCGTGCTGCCGCCCGGCCTTGCGGTGGCGTTCTTCGCCGTGCACCAGGGCCTCTTCGGCGTCTACCTCGGCTCGATCTTCGCCCCCAACCACAAGGGCATGGAGATGCCCACGCAGGCCATGGACTTCCTGCGCAAGCAGGTGCTCACCTCGCGCAACGTGGCGGGCGGACGCCTGACCGACGGGTTGCTCCACGTCGCGATGGGCGGGCTGAACCACCAGATCGAGCACCACCTCTTCCCCAGCATGCCGACGCCGAACCTGCGCCGGTCGCGGACTCTGGTGCGCGAGTTCTGCGCCGAGATCGGGGTGCCCTACCACGAGACCGGGCTCGTGCGGTCGTGGGCGGAATCGCTGGGCCAGCTGCGCGCAGCCAGCACACCGCTGCGCTCCTGACCCGATCAGGAGAACAGGAGCAGGGTGGGGATGGCGACGAGCCCCAGGGCGGCGAGCCGCACAAGGAGCCGTACGGCCGCCGGCAACGGGGCCGGCGGGCGGACGATCCGCAGCAGCCGCCTGTCGAGCGCAT
The DNA here is from genome assembly GCF_007994075.1 of Pseudonocardia hierapolitana. Classification (NCBI taxonomy): domain Bacteria; kingdom Bacillati; phylum Actinomycetota; class Actinomycetes; order Pseudonocardiales; family Pseudonocardiaceae; genus Pseudonocardia; species Pseudonocardia hierapolitana. The sequence continues at coordinate 7,915,587 of NZ_VIWU01000001.1, forward strand.
CGGTGAAGGAGCTGAGCGCGGCGGCCGGGGCAGCGCCGCCGACCGTGCGCAGCGCACCGGTGAGCTGCTTCGGCGTGACCGCCGCCGAGGCGACGTCGTCGGCGCGCATCTCCACGAGCGCCGCCACCGCCACCTGCGCGCACACCATCCCGCGCACGAACGGGGCGGTCGCCCCCCACGCGACGAACGGCAGCACGACGAGGTCGTGCCGCTCCCGCAGGTGCGCGTGCTCGTGGGCGAGCACGGCCTTCACCGCGGGCGGGTCGAGGGCGTCCAGCACCCCGGCCGAGACCACGAGCCGGGAGCGCAGCCCGGGCAGGCAGTACGCCACGGGCACCGGGTGATCGAGCACATGGGCGTGCGGCACGTCCGGCCACGGCGTGGCGAGCAGGTCGAGCAGGTCGCGGTGCCGCTGCCGGGCCCGCAGCGTGCGCACCATGACCGCGACGAGCACCCCGACGAGCCGCAGCGCCAGCACCAGCGCGGCGACCAGGGCGAGCACGTGGCTGTAGCCGAGATCCGGCAGCCTCCCCGCGGCGAGTGTGCCGGCGGCGTTGCCCAACGCGACGGGGAGCGTGGGGCCGAGCGGCGCGAGGGCGTAGACGATGCCGGAGCCCAGCAGGGCGAGCCCTCCGGCCAGGCCGATCGCCTGCCAGACGAGCAGGGCGCCCACCGGGTCGCGGGCGGGCCAGTGCGCGCGCGCCAGGTAACGACTGACCGGCTCGGCGAGCAGCACGCCGAGCACGAGCAGCAACAGCGCCGCACCTTCCATGGGGACCAGTGTCCCGGACCGTCAGTCGAGCAGGTCGCGCAGTGCGGCGCGTTCGTTCTCCGGGATCGAACCGAGGAAGCGGGCGAGCGCCGCACCGCGGTCGGGAGCGGCGTCGAGGGCGTCGCGCATGAGCTCTGCCACGTGGTCCTCGCGGCTCGCGACGGCGCGGTAGCGGTGGGCGCGGCCCTCCCGCTCGCGCGTGACGAGGCCCTTGCGCTCCAGCCGCCCGAGCACGGTGAGCACCGTGGTGGTGGCGAGGTCACGGCCCGCGAGCGCATCCTGCACATCGCGGGCGGTGACAGGTGCGGTGGCCGACCAGAGGGTCTCCATCACGGCACGTTCCAGCTCACCCAGTGTCGGCACGAACGCCATTCTACTGGAGGTAGAAGCCCGAGCACCACCTAGTGGATCTGCACTTCGTCACCGACCTGCAAGTAGTAGAAGAACGCCTTCGCGTTCTCGTGGTCGAGCTTCACGCAACCGGCGGACGGCGTGTCCTGCGTGCCCTCGTGGAACGCGATGCCCCCGTCGGCGAAGAACACCGAGTACGGCATCTGGGTGAGGTATTCGCGGCTCGTGTACTGCTCGGCCTTCCACTGCACGGCGAAGGTGCCCAGCGGCGTGGGGTCCTCCGCGTCGCCGTGCTGGATCGCGACCGGTCCCCTGACCACCTTGCCGTCGTCGAGCAGCCAGGCCAGCCGCTCGCCCAGCGCGACGCACGCGCGCGCGGCGACCGTGCAGGGGGTGCCGGCCACCATGGACGGCGCAACGGGCGGCGTCGGGTGTGGGGTCGGCTTCGATCCGGCGGGCTGGCTGGGCTCGGGGGGCGGTGCGGCGCGCCGTGGAGTCGACCGGGGGGCGGGAGGCGCCGCGGCGCGCAGCCGTCCCGGCCCCTCGGAGTCGGCGTCCTGCGAGTCGCGGTCGCCGTCGTCGGCGTCCGCCTCCCGGCCGGGCTCGGCGGCGTGCGTGCGCTCCACGGGCCTGGCGGGGCCGGCCACGGGCGTGGTCGCCGGCAGGTCGGGAGCCGCCGGCTGCGGGTTCGCCTGCGCATACCCCAGCCCCAGCAGCCCGGTGGCGACGACCGCCGCCAGCGCGCCCACCGCCACACGGGCGACCGGTGGCCGCCGCGCGCTTCTTCCCATCTCGCCTCCCGGATTCCTGCACCGTCAACGACCGGGCCCCACAGAGGTGACGGGCTGTCACCCGTCGTGCACGAGGAGTTGCCCGAACCGCGGTCGTGGCGGTCACGAACGTGGTCTGCCGGGCCGTAAGCTGCGGCGCATGGCGGCGGGGGAACTGCGGATGGGCACTGCGGCGGGGCGGTGGGTCCTCGCCACCACCGTGCTCGGATCCGGGCTCGCGATGATCGACGGCACGGTCGTGAACGTGGCGCTCGAGCGCATCGGCACGGATCTCGGCGCGGGGTTCACCGGCCTGCAGTGGACCGTGAACGCCTACACGCTCACCCTCGCCGCCCTGATCCTCTTCGGTGGCTCGCTCGGCGACCACCTCGGCCGCAGGCGCGTGTTCGTCATCGGGGTCGCCTGGTTCGCACTGGCGTCACTGGCCTGCGGGCTGGCCCCGGACATCGGCACCCTGATCGCGGCGCGTGCCCTGCAGGGCGTGGGCGGCGCCCTGCTCACGCCGGGCAGCCTCGCGATCATCTCCGCCTCGTTCCACGGGCCGGACCGCGCCGCGGCGGTGGGCGCGTGGTCCGGGCTCGGCGGTATCGCAGGTGCCGTGGGGCCGTTCCTGGGCGGCTGGCTCGTCGAGTGGAGCTGGCGGGCGGTGTTCCTGATCAACATCCCGCTCGCCGCGCTGATCATCGTCATCGCGCTGCGGCACGTGCCGGAGAGCCGCGACCCGGAGTCCGCGCCGGGGCTGGACCTCACCGGCACGGTGCTCGCCGTGGTCGGGCTCGGCGGGCTGACCTACGGCCTCACCGGGCTCGGCGAGGGCGGCACCGGACCCGTCCCGCTGGTGGCGGTCGCCGTCGGGGTGCTGGCGCTGGTGGCGTTCGTGCTGGTCGAGCGGCGCTCCCCGCACCCGCTGGTGCCACCCACCCTCTTCCGGAACCGGACGTTCAGCGCCGCCAACGTCGCCACCGTGCTCATCTACGGCGCGATGGGCGCGGTGTTCCTGCTGCTGGTGCTGCAGCTGCAGACCGTGGCCGGGTACCCGCCGGTCGCCGCGGGGGCGGCCCTGCTGCCGGTCACGGCCCTCATGCTGGCGTTCTCCGCGCGGGCGGGTGCCCTCGCCGGCCGCATCGGGCCCCGGCTGCCGCTGACCCTGGGTCCGCTGGTGAGCGCGGCGGGGTTGCTCCTGCTCCTGCGGGTGGACGCCACGACGTCGTGGCTCACGGACCTGCTGCCCGCGATGCTCGTGTTCGGCGCAGGCCTGACACTCACGGTCGCCCCGCTCACCGCCACCGTGCTCGACTCCGCCCCGGACCGGTACGCGGGCGCGGCCTCCGGCGTGAACAACGCGGTTGCCAGGGCCGCGGGCCTCCTCGCCGTCGCCGTCGTGCCCGGGCTCGCCGGCATCGCGGGCGACGACTACACCGACCCGGTCGCCTTCGACGCCGGCTTCCGGATCGCGATGGTGATCGGTGCCGGCCTCATGGTGGCGGCGGCCCTGGCGGCGTTCACGCTGATCCGCAAGCCGTCCCTGGGGGAGGCGCCGGCCCCGGACGGCATCCGCGTGGAGGAGTGCCTGCACTGCCCGATGACGGGCCCACCGCTGCACCCCACCGGCACCCCGCGGTAGCGCCCCCGCATCCGACGAACGGCGCGCTCGTCGGATGGGTACCGACGAGCGCGTCGTTCGTCGGAACTGCTCAGCGGAGGCCGAGCGCCGTCGAGAGCTCGCGCAGGGCGGGCAGCGGGTCGGCGCCCTCGGCGGTGAGCACCTGAACGCACACGTGGTCGGCGCCCTCGTCGAGATGGGCGGTCAGGCGCCCGGCGACCGTCTCGGCGTCGCCGTGGGCGACGAGGGCGTCGACGAGCGCGTCGCTGCCGCCGTCGTCCAGGTCCGCCTCGCTCCAGCCGAGCCGCAGCAGGTTCGACCGGTAGTTGACCAGGTGCAGGTACGGCTGGTCGACGACCGGGCGGCCGATCGCACGGGCGCGCTCGCCGTCGGTGTCGAGCACGACCTTCTGCTCAGGGGCGAGCAGGACGCCCTCGCCGAGGATCTCCCGCGCCTCCCGGGTGTGCTCCGGGCTGGTGAGGTAGGGGTGCGCGCCCGCCGTGCGGTCGGCGGCGAGCCGCAGCGCCTTCGGCCCGAGCGCGGCGAGCGCCCTGCCCGCCACCGGGACCTCGGCCTCGTCGAGCTCGTCGAGGTAGTCGACCATCGTGGCGTAGGGGCTGCGGTACGTGCTCGTGTGCTCGGGGTGCCCGATCCCGACGCCGAGCAGGAACCGGTCCGGGTGCTTCGCCGCGATCCGGTGGTAGGACGCCGCCGCCTCCTCGGCCGGGGTCTTCCACATGTTCACGATGCCGGTGGCGATCACGATGCGCTCTGTGGCGTCGAGCATCGACTCGGCGAGCGCGAGATCCCCGGCCGGCGAGCCGCCGATCCAGATGGCGCCGTATCCGAGCGCCTCGGCCTCCACCGCGAACTCGGGGCTGAGCCCCCACTGCCCTCGCCAGATCCCGTACCGGCCCACATCGATCGTCATGTCCTGCGCCAACGCGCGCGCCCCGCGTGGGCATTCCGGAACTGTCGGGTCCCGCACGTAGGGTCGGCGGGTGAGTCGCGATCCACGCGGGCGGGTGCTCGTACCCGCCGATCCCTCGCTGCCCCGCTCGGCCCCGGCAGGCACCGAGGCCGTGGTGGTGGGCGGCGGGATCGCCGGGGTCTCCGCGGCGATCGTGCTGGCCGAGCGCGGGGTGGCCGTCACGCTGCTGGAGGCGGCACCCACCCTCGGCGGGCGGCTCGGCGCATGGCCGCACACCCTCCCCGACGGCACGGAGCAGGTGGTCGAGCACGGCTTCCACGCCTTCTTCCGCCACTACGACACCTGGCGCGCGCTGCTGCGCCGCATCGACCCGGAGCTGGGGTTCCTCCGCCCGGTCGACGGCTACCCGGTGATCTCCCGCGACTGGCCCGCCGAGGACCTCACCGGCCTGCCGGGCACGCCGCCGTTCAACCTGATCGCGCTGTTCTCCCGCTCCCCCAGCCTCGGGTTGCGCGACCTGCTCCGGTCCCGCCAGACCCTGGCCGCCGAGCTGCTGGCCTACGACCGCGTCCGCACCACCGCACGCTTCGACCACGTGCCGGCGGCCCGGTTCCTCGCCTCGCTCGGCATGTCCGACCGCGCGCAGGCGATGCTGTTCGAGGCGTTCGCGCGCTCGTTCTTCGCCCACCCGGGCGCCCTGTCGGCGGCCGAGCTGATCGCGATGTTCCACTACTACTTCCTCGGCAACCCGCACGGCATCGGCTTCGACGCGCCCGCCACCGACCACCGCACCGCGATCTGGGAGCCGTTCGCGGCGTACCTGGAGAAGCACGGCGCGCAGGTCCGCACGGCCACGCCCGCCCGGTCGATCACACCGGCCGAGTTCCACAGCTGGCGCGTCGAGCTCGACGAGGGCGCACTGCTCACCCGGCACCTGGTTCTCGCCACGGAACCACCCGCGCTGCGGGCCCTCATCGCCGCGTCACCGCAGGCGGCGGCGGTGGCACCGCGCCTCGCGGCGAAGGCCGCGGCGCTCCCGGTGGCGCCGCCGTTCGCCGTCACCCGGCTGTGGCTGGACCGCGACGTCGCCGCCCACCGCGCGACGTTCAACGCGGTGAGCCGCGAGCGCACGCTCGACTCGGTCACGGTCTACTCCCGCCTCGAGGAGCCGTCCGTGCAGTGGGCCGCGCGCACGGGCGGCTCGGTCGTGGAGCTGCACTCCTACGCCTGCTCCGCCCCCGACGCCGCCACCGCGTCCGCGCGCATGCGGGCCGAGCTCGCCGAGCTGTGGCCCGAGACGGCCGATGCAGGTGTGCTGCACCAGCAGCAGCGGATGGAGGCCACGGCGCCGACGTTCCCGCCCGGCGGCGCCGCGTCACGGCTCACCGTCACCGGTGAGGGCCGCGGCGTGCGCGTCGCGGGCGATCACGTCGCCACGCCCTTCCTCACCGGGCTGATGGAACGCGCCGCCGTGTCCGGCGTGCTCGCGGCCAACGACGTGCTCGCCGAGGTGGGCGCCGGCCCGGAGGAGATCCGTGGTGGCCCGCAGCGCGGCCTGCTGGCCGGGCTCCTGCCGCGCCGCCGGTGAGGGTCGCGTTCGACCCGGGGCCCCGCGACGGTGCCCCGCGGATCCAGCGGCTGCACGAGGACGGCAGCCCCGCCGGCGCTCCGGAGGCCCTGCCGGACCTCGCCGCCGTCGCCGCCCTGGAGAAGGCCGAGGCGCCGCGGTGGGTGTTCGCCAGGGCCCGCACCTACCGCCGGCTGCTCGCGGCGGGGGTCGGTGCGCCTGTCGGAGTCGGCCGCGCGCACGACGTCGAGCTGGTCGAGGGCCTGCTCGTCGCCGCCGACGGGCGTTTCGGGCAGCCCCACGGGCTCGCCGCGGCCGTGGCCCGCCTGCACGGCCGCACCCCCGATCCCGACCCGCCCGCCGTCGAGGACGGCCCACCCGCGCTGTTCGACACGGCCGCGCCCGGCGACGAGCTCGCCGACGTGGTGGCGGTGCACGCGGCGCAGCAGCGGGTGCTCGCCGCGGCAGGCCCCGGCATGCGGCTGCTCGCGGCGGCGGAGTCGGCCGGGATGCTCGTGGCCGAGGAGATGACGGCGGCGGGCCTGCCGTGGCGCGCCGACGTGCACGACCGGCTCCTCGTCGAGCTGCTCGGGCCGCGGCCGGTGCTGGGTGGGCGTCCGCCCAAGCTGGCGGCGCTCGCCGAGGCCGTCGACGCGGCGTTCGGACGCCCGGTCAACCCCGACTCGCCCGCCGAGGTGCTGCGCGCCTTCGCCCGCGCCGGGCACGAGCTCTCCAGCACGCGGTCGTGGGAGCTGAAGCAGGTCGACCACCCGGCCGTCGCACCGCTGCTCGCGTACAAGGAGCTCGCCCGCCTGCACTCCGCGCACGGCTGGGCGTGGCTGCGCAGCTGGGTGCGCGACGGGCGGTTCCGGCCGGAGTACGTGGTGGGCGGGGTCGTCTCCGGGCGATGGGCCAGCCGTGGCGGCGGCGCGCTGCAGATCCCCAAGGCGGTGCGGGCAGCCGTGCGGGCCGATCCCGGGTGGCGGCTGGTGGTGGCCGACGCCGCCCAGCTGGAGCCGCGGGTGCTGGCCGCGCTGTCCGGCGACCACGCGCTCGCCCCCGGCGACGAGGACCTCTACACCGCGCTCGCCGCCCGCGAGTTCGGCGGCGACCGGGCCAAGGCCAAGCTCGCGCTGCTCTCGGCGATGTACGGGCAGACCTCCGGTGGTGCCGCCGTCCTGCTCGCCACGCTGCGCCGCCGGTTCCCGGCGGCGATGGCGTTCGTCGAGGACGCGGCGCGGGCCGGCGAGGAGGGCCGCCTTGTGCGCTCGCACCTGGGACGCACCTGCCCGCCCGCTCGCCCTGGCCACGAGCAGCCCGCCGCGGCACGCGCCCGCGGCCGGTTCACCCGCAACTTCGTGGTGCAGGCCACCGCGGCCGAGTGGGCGCTGGTGCTGCTCGCGGAGCTGCGCGGGCAGCTGCGCGCGGCGGGCAGCCCGGCCGAGCTCGTGTTCTTCCAGCACGACGAGGTGCTGCTGCACGCGCCCGCGGAGGTGGCCGAAGAGACCGTCGCCGCGGTCCACACGGCCGCGGCCACGGCGGGGCGGCGTCTCTTCGGCGACTCGCCGGTCCGCTTCCCCATGCAGGCCCGGGTGGTCGAGGGCTACGACGAGCGCTGAGACGTGCGGCGGAACCCCATGTCCATCCAGTGCTCCCACGCGCCGTCCACCGTGCGCTCCCACCGGGCGGTCATCGTGGAACCGGCGACCACGAGCGTGGCGCGCGCGGTCGGCCCGGCGAACGTCCAGACGCCTGCGTCGTCGACGGTCGCCCGCATCAGGGCGGTCCCGCCGTTTCCCTCGAACGAACGCATCAGGAACGCGTCGCCGTCCCGCTCGCCGATCACCTCCAGCACGTTCACCTGCTCGCCGCCCATCCGGACGTCGACGCGATGGACGACGAACCGCCTACCGGGCAGCCACTCGTAGACGTCGGTGCCCGCGATCTCGACGCCCTCGACGGTCCGCCCCGACGACGCCCAGGAACCGATGATCGGTTCCCAGGCCGCGATGTCGGCACCCATCAGTACTCGTCGTGCAGGCGCCACCACTCGTAGGCGGCGGTCTGCGGACGGCCGGCCGGGGTGTCCTCCCAGGTCTCCTGCCGCCCCAGCGGCGTGCGGTCGAGGATCGACCAGACGCTACCGACCGCCTCGACGCCCCGGTCGGCGGTGAAGTAGGTGCGGAAGACCCGGTCCCCGTGACGCAGGAACACGCTGAGGCCGAAGCCCTCGGCGGTGCCGCAGTCGGCGGCGAAGTCGTTGCCCGAGCTGGAGTAGAACGGCACCTGCCAGCCCATGCGCTCGCGCAGCGCGGCCAGGTCCTCGTACCGCGACAGCGAGACGTTGGCCATCGTCGTGTCGCGGGCGTGCAGGTGGGCCAGCTCGCCGATCTGGTCGGTGAACATGCAGCAGCCCTCGCACCAGGGCGGTCCGGCCATGAACTGGTAGACGACGAGCTGGCGGCGCCCCTCGAACAGGTCGAGCAGCGTCGCGGGCCCGGCTGCGCCCTGGAAGGTGTAGCTGCCGAACTCGACCATCGGCATGCGGCGGCGCCGGGCCGCGAGCTCGTCGCCCGCGCGCATGTGTGCCTTCTCCGCGGCGCGCAGCTCGGCGGCCGATTCGGCCCACTCGTCGGGTGTGACGATCGGCGGCAGCGCCTCGGGTGGGAGCTCGGTGCGGGTCGGTGCGCTCATGATCGGTTCTCCTCCTCGGGATCGGTGAGGTGCTCGGTGAGGCGCGCGAAGGCGCTCGACCAGCCCGCGCGGACGCCGTGGCTGGTGTCCTCGCTGGTGAAGCCGGCCTGGTGGAAGGTCATCCCGGTGCGGCCGTCGCCGAGGTCGGCGAGCTCGACGGTGACCACCGACTCCGCGTCCCCACCGGGCTCGCGCCAGGTGAAGACGAGCCGTTCCGGAGCGCGGACCTCCACGTAGAAGCCGCCCGTCGGGAACTCCTGGCCGGTGGCCTCGACGACCATCGTGGCCCGCCAGGTGCCGCCCGGGCGGACGTCCGCGCTGATGGACTCGAGTGGCGTGGTGCAGCCGCGCGGCCCGTACCAGCGGGTGAGGTGCTGCGGGTCGGTCCAGGCCCGGAAGACGAGCTCGCGCGGCGCGGCGAACTCACGAGTGATCGTGAACTCCCGGGTGGTGGTCATGCAGGCCCTCCCTTCTGCAGCTCCTGCAGGTGCTCGTCGAGGCGGTCGAAGCTGCCCTCCCAGAACCGCCGGTAGGTCTGCACCCACTCGGCGACGCCGGCAAGCGGTGCGGCATCGAGCCGGCACGGCCGCTGCTGCGCGTTGCGACCGCGGCTGATCAGCCCGGCGCGCTCGAGGACCTTCAGGTGCTTGGAGACCGCGGGCAGGCTCATCGCGAACGGCGCGGCCAGCTCGGTGACGGTGGCCTCGCCGCCTGCCAGTCGCGCCAGGATCGCGCGGCGCGTGGGGTCGGCCAGTGCCCCGAACACGACGTCCAGCTGATCGTTCACCGCGTACCAAACCTCTCGGTTAATTAACTTCGAGGTTCAGCATAGGCGGCTTGTCAACCTTCAACCGATCGGTTGACCGTTTTGCGGTCGGCGCACTATGCTCAACCGAGTGGTTGAGCAACTCGATGCGGTCTTCCACGCGATGGCCGACCCCACGCGCCGCGCCATGGTGCGCTCGCTCGCCACGGGCGAGCGGACCGTCGGCGAGCTCGCCGCCCCGCACCCGATTTCGCTGGCCGCCGCCTCCAAGCACGTCAAGGTGCTGGAGCGGGCCGGCCTGGTGCGGCGCACCGTGCTCGGCAGGCGCCACGTGTGCCGCCTCGAGGCCCAGCCCCTCGCCGCGGCGAGCCGGCACCTGCGCTTCTACGAACAGTTCTGGACCGAACGCCTCGACGCCCTCGAGGAGTTCGTCACCCGACCCGAGGAGACCCGATGACCCTCGAACCTCGCACCGTCCCCCACCGCGTGACCCTGGTCCGCACCATCGCGGCCTCGCGGGAGGCCCTCTACGCGGCCTGGACGGAGCCGGACCGGATGCGCCAGTGGTACGCCACCGTCGTCGACGCCGACGTGCGCGTCGGCGGGCGGTACCGCATCGAGCTGCACGAGGCCGACGGCACCGTCAACGGCTTCACCGGCGAATACCTGGAGCTCACCCCGCCGTCGCGGATCGCGTTCACCTTCACCCACCACTCCCAGACGCCTGCGGACCGGATCAGCGACGAGAAGGTGGAGGTCACCTTCCGCGAGATCGAGCAGGGGCGCACCGAGCTGACGCTGGTGAACAGCTGGGTCGGCCCGGAGTTCGAGCCGTCGCACTACGACGAGCTGCGCGGCGGCTGGGAGGAGTGGATCAACCGCCTCGAGAAGGCGGTTCAGCACTGACGGCGGAGCTCATGATCAAGGGGTGCGGGCTGTTGCCGTGTCTTCTCGCCGCAGGCGGCGCCGGCGTCGTCATGATCGGTAGGTCGGTGCGACAACGGCCGGATCCGGCCGCCATCGCACCGAACCGCTGATCACGGCTAGAGCCGGCGCGACCCGGCGGCATCGAGTCAGGCGGCCGCGCGGGGGGCCGACTCGCCGACAGCGTCGACGACGATCCCGCCGATCTCCTTCATACCCAGCGCGTTCGGGTGCACGGGTGCCGCGGGTGCGGTCGGCACGAGACCCTCGACCCACTTCGTGCCCGGCGGCTGGCAGGCGTCGTGGCCGATGGACGGGGTGTAGGTGTCCACGAACTCCGCGCCCGCCCCGGCCGCCTCGTCGGCCAGCATCGCGTTGAGCTTCTTCTCCACGCCGCGCAGGTAGTCGACGTCGCCGGGGCTGAACGGCACCACCGGGAAGCAGCCGGGTCCCTCGTCGGGCAGGATCGCGGGGTAGCCGACGAGCAGCACGCGCGCGTCCGGGGATCGCTCGTCGATCGCCGCGATCACCCGGGCCACCTTCGGGGCGGCCTCGTCGATCCGCTGGGCGAGCTGGTCGGTGCCACCCGCGGTGTAGTGGTCCTTGCACGCGCTGCCGGTGGGCTGCAGCGGCGAGCGCGTCGCGCACTCGGTGACGATGTCGCCGAAGCCGATGTCGTTGCCGCCGATCGAGATCGTCACCAGCTGGGTGTCGGGTGCCAGCGCGTCCAGCTGCGGCGGGTTCTTCCCCAGCGGCACGCTCTGGGGCCCGGTGATGTTCTCCGTGGTCGCCCCGCTGCAGCTGACGTCGCGGAAGTCGGTCACGCCCAGGTCCTGCGCCACCACCGACGGGTAGTTCCGGTCGGAGCGCAGGCACCCGGCCGGCTCGCCCGTGGGGATGGGCACGAGCGGGCCGGCCGCGTAGGAGTCGCCCAGCGCGACGTAGCGCTGCGCCGGTGCCTGCTCGGGTTCCGCCGCGGCGGGTCCGGCCGTCGCGATCGGGATGGCCGTGGCGAGCAGGAGCGGGGCGACCCATCGGGCCGGGGAGCGGCGCACATCGACACAACGACGATGTGATCGTCTCGATACTCCCGGGGACGGGGTTCACCCGAGCCGGGCGGCGCGCTCCTCCAGGTACCGGCGCTCGGGCTCGCTCGTCGTACGCCCGGCCGCCTCGCGGTACGCGGCGCGGGCCCCGGCCCGGTCACCCGCCATCTCCAGCAGGTGGGCACGCACGGCCGGCACGCGGTGGTGCCCGGCGAGCGGGCCGTCGTCGAGGCTGGCGAGCAGGTCGAGGCCGGCCTGCGGGCCCTCGACCATGCCCACGGCGACGGCCCGGTTGAGCGTGACCATCGGACCCGGCGCCACCGTGGACAGCACCCGGTACAACTGCGCGATCTGCGGCCAGTCGGTGTCCTCGGCGCGCTCGGCCTCGCTGTGGACGGCGGCGATCGCGGCCTGCAGCTGGTAGGGCCCCACCGGGGCACGCGCCATGGTCTTCTCGACCAGGGTGATCCCCTCGGCGAGGAGGGCGCGGTCCCAGAGGCTCCGGTCCTGTTCGGCGAGCGGCACCAGCCCGCCGTCGGGGCGCGTACGGGCCGGCCTGCGGGCCTCGGTGATCAGCATGAGCGCGAGCAGGCCTGCCACCTCGCCGTCGTCGGGCAGCAGCCCGTGGACCTGCCGGACCAGCCGCAGCGCCTCCCGCGTGAGGTCCGGCCGGTGCAGGTCCGGCCCGGACGTCGCCGTGTAACCCTCGTTGAACACCAGGTACAGCACGTGCAGCACCGGGCCCAGCCGGGATGCGCGATCGGCCTCGGCCGGCATCGCGAAGGCGCTTCCCGCCACCGTGCGCTTGGCCCGGCTGATCCGCTGGGCGATCGTCGCCTCGGGCACGAGGAACGCGCGGGCGATCTCCGCGGTGGTCAGCCCTCCGACGGCGCGCAGCGTGAGCGCCACCTGCGAGGGCGGCGACAGCGCGGGGTGGCAGCACAGGAACAGCAGCGTGAGGGTGTCGTCCCCGGCGCACGGCTGCTCGGTGTCCGGCCCGGGTGCGGCCTCGTCGAGACCGTCCAGCAGCGCGGACGTGGTCTCGCGGCGCCGCCGCGCGCTCTCGCTGCGCCACTGGTCGGTCAATCGCCTGGTGCCGACCGTGAGCAGCCACGCGCGCGGGTTGTCGGGAACGCCCTCCACCGGCCATTGCACGGTGGCTGCGAGCAGCGCCTCCTGCACCGCGTCCTCGCACGCGTCGAACTGGCCGTGGCGGCGCACCAGTGTGCCGAGGACCTGCGGAACGAGCGGCCGCAGCACGTCTTCGAGCACCACACCCACCACCGTCGCAAGCCTACGGTGAGCTCGGAGCGCGGCGGTGCGGGCTCGCGTAGGCGATGGCGACCCGGGCGAGCGCGTGGAGCGGCGCGGTGCCGCGGCCGAGGCCCAGGTCGACGGCGGCGTCGAAGACGGACTGGCGTCGGGCCGCCGCGAGCACGGCGGCGTCGAGGAACCGGGGGCGGCGCAGCAGGCGCGCCAGCATGGCGCCGTGCGCGTGGTGCCGCTCGAACGTCCGGCGCATCGCCGCCCGGTGCGCCGCGCCCGCCGCCGCACCGAGCAGCGCGGCGCGCCCGGCCAGCACGCCGGAGGCGAGCGCGTCGAAGATCCCCTCCCCGGTCAGCGGGTTGACGAGCGCCGCCGCGTCGCCGGCGAGCAGCACCCGCCCGTCGGGGTGGTGGCGCGGGCCGGTGGACAGCGGCAGGTGATGGCCTCGGACGGAGGCCGGGTCCGGCTCGTGGCCGGGCAGGAGCGCCCGCATGGCCGCCACGAGCTCGGCCCGGGAACCGCTGCCTCGCTTGTCGAAGACCCCGAACCCGACGTTGGCCCCGCCCCCCGGCAGGGGGAACGACCAGGCGTACGCCGGGTAGGGCCCGCGGGCGAACTCGATCACGAGCGTGTCCGGGTCCACCGCCGTGCGCGCGTATCCGCGGACGGCCACCGCGGTGGCGGAGGGCGCCGCGATCGGAGCGCCGATCAGCCTGCGGACGGTGGAGTTCGCGCCGTCGGCGCCGACCACGACGCGTGCGGCGACCGTGCCGTCGAGGACGACGTGGTCGGGCCGCACGTCGAGGCGCCGGACGCGGTGGCGCAGCAGGCGAGCCCCGCGCGCGACGGCGGCGGCCACCAGTTCGGAGTCGAAGACCGTGCGCGGTACGACCCGGTTCGGACGGGTGCAGGTGCGCTCGACCACCCGCCCACCGGGGCTGCGCAACCGCAACCGCGGCACCGGGGGGCCGAGCCGGGACACGCCCGGCACGCCCAGCGCCTCGACGAGGTCGAGGGCGTGGGCGGCGATCCCGTCGCCGCAGGTCTTGTCGCGCGGGAACTCCGCGGCGTCGACCAGCAGCACGCGGGCGTCCGGGCGCAGCTGCAGCGCGCGCAGTGCCGCAGCGCTCCCGGCCGGGCCTGCACCCACCACCGCCACGTCGACCACATCGTCCACGGTGCCGGTTCTACTCGCCCGTCGCCGAGGACGGACGCACCGGGTCGACTACTGTCCGTGGTCATGCGGGAGCAGCGCCGGGGGCGGCGGATCGCGATGACGCCCGAGGAGGTGGAGGCCTTCCTCGCCGAGGAGCGCACGTGCCGGGTCGCCACCGTCGGGCCGGACGGCCCCCACGCCACTCCGCTCTGGTACGCCTGGCACGGCGGGGCGCTGTGGCTGACGTCGGTGGTCCGCAGCCAGCGCTGGACGGATCTGCAGCGCGACCCGCGGGTCGCCGTCGTGGTGGACGCCGGCACGTCCTACGACGAGCTGCGCGGTGTCGAGCTGCGCGGACGGGTCGAGGTCGTCGGGGAGGTGCCGCGCACCGGGGAACCGGTGCCCGAACTCGTCGGCCCCGAGCGGCTCATGGCCGATCGCTACCTGGGCGGGACGTTCGTCCACGACGGGCGGCACGCGTGGCTCCGCCTGGTGCCGGACAAGATCACGAGCTGGGACTTCCGCAAGCTCGGCGCCTGAGCCGGCCGGCGACGTCATCCCGCCAGGGTGGGGAGCGGCTCGACGGCGCCGGCCGCGGGGATCTCCGGGTGCCGGGCGTTGCTGACGATCACCAGCTCGTACGGGGTGGCCGTGCCCGGGCGCCACTGGCCGCCCACGAGCGGCGTCTTCGCGACACCCCGGACCGGTCCGGCGGTGAAGTCCAGCGGCCCGACGACGGTGTCGAGGCGCATCGCGGCGATGGCGTCCGCGATCGCCCTGCGGTCCTCGATCGACCCGACGGCGCGGAGTGCCGCCGCGGCGACCTCGAACAGCGCGTGCGCGAAGCCGATCGGCTGGGACCACTGCCGACCGGTCGCCGTGGTGTAGCCGGCGGCGAGATCGGCCGCGCTCTGCCCGGTGAGGGAAGAGGTGAACGGGTGGCTCGGTGACCACCCCACCTCGGTGGCGAGGTTCAGTGCGGCCGCGCCGATCTCCTCCACGGTGGCCGGGAACTGGATGCCCTTGCCGATCGTCGCGATCCGCGGCTGGTAGCCGTGCTGGGCGGACTGCCGCCAGAACGCGGCGAAGTCCGCCGAGCCGGCGACGCCGAGGAGGACCTCCGCGGACGCGGCGCGGAACGCGCGGATCTGCGCCGAGAAGTCCGGCGCGCCCGCCACGTAGTTGCCGGGGTCGACGATCGTGTAACCGCGCTCGGCGGCGGCGGGCGGGAAGCCGAGGTCCGGACTGCCCCAGGCCATACCGTCGGTGTCGTTGGGCCAGAGCGCGCCCGCTGTCCGGTTCGTCGCCACCTGGTCCCACATGTCGGCGTACACCGCCTGGACGTCCTCGAGCCCCCAGGAGAACAGGTACGTCCACGCGAACCCGGTCTCCGGCCGTCCACCCCGCCCGTAGAGCCACGACTGCCACGGGGTCGCGGTCGCCACGCAGGGCGTGCCTGCGGCCTCGCACTGGTCGCTGACCGCGTTGGTGGTGTCGGACGTGCCCGAGACCAGCATCAGGTGGACGCCGTCGTCGAGGACGAGGCCCGCGGCGACGTCGGCCGCCCGGTTGGCGTCGGACTGGCTGTCGCGCGTCAGGATCTCGACCCGGTGCGGGCGGCCACCGACGTGGACCGGGTTCGCTGCGAAGAACTCCCGCATCGCGGTGACGACGAACCGGTCGGCCTCACCGAACGGTGCCAGCACCCCGGACTCGGGGCTGACGTATCCGATGCGGATCACCTCGCCCGGATCGCCCGCAGCGGGGACCGCGATCCCCGGCTCCGCCGCGCACGCGGCGGCGACCCCGCCCGCGAGAACGCCGATCCCGGCGGCGCGGACGGTGCGCAGGAACTGCCGACGAGTCGGCCGCGAGACGTTGGCTGTGCCGTCCTGCATACCGTCCTCGTGCTCGCCTGCTATCGGTGAACCGTCTGGTGCTTGACCGGTGCGAAGCATCATCGGAAGACATCTGACGTGTCAAACTGGGGATTGCGACACGCGGAGCGTGCTGGCCGCGGGACGGACCACCACCGGTACCCATATCATGACGCAGCGCAGCAGGTGGCCACCCGTTCAGCGCATCGTGGTGCTCGCAGTACCGACAAGCGCGGGTGACACTGGTTACACTGCGACAGCAGGTGATCATGGTGCCCGGCGGCCAGGGCGGGCCGCCTCGCTCCCCAGCGTCCGAGTGGAGAGATCGACGTGACAACGGACGACCGGCCGGCCGCCCGCCGGCGGTCCGCGTGGCCGTCGCCACGACACTGGAGCGTGCGGGTCAAGTTCGCCGTCGTCGTCGTCGTACCGCTCGTCCTCGCGGTTGCGCTGGGCACCATCCGCATCCTCGACGAGGTCGCCGAGGCCTCCGAGCGCGACCTGGTCGCCCGCTTCGTCTCCGCCCAGGGCAAGGTTTCCTCCCTCGTCGTCGACGTGGAACGCGAGCGCTACCGCGCCACGGAGTTCGTCGCGAACGGCCGGGCCGACGGCCGCGCGCTGCAGGGCGTGATCGACGCCGTCGACCAGCGCGCCGCGAAGAGCCGCGACGCCGTGGCGCGGCTCACCGACGACGTCCCGGCGATCGTGCTCGTCCAGCAGCAGGCCGACCAGGCCATCTCCCGGCTCCCGCCGTTGCGCGAGGTGGTCATCCGGTCGAACGCCCCACCGGAGGCCGTCGTCGCGCGGTACTCCGAGCTCCTCGAGCAGCTCGTGCAGCTCGACACCGCGTTGCTGCGCAACATCAACACCTCCGAGGTCACGGGCCTCGCCAACGCACTCGCCGGCCTCGGCGCCGCGCGCAACGAGGCCACCCTGCAGCAGGCCCAGATGGCGATCTCCGTGCACACCGGCCTGTCCCCCACGCTGGCCGCCGACCTGCAGTTCAGCAACGCGCGGCTGGAGACCGCCCTCGCCGACTTCCGGGTGTCGCTCAACGCCCCGCAGCGCGTGCGGTACGCCGGGCTGATCCCGGGATCGGGCAACACCGCCCGCAACGGCCTCGTGCAGGCCGTGCTGGCCGGCTCGCCCCCCGCGGGGGACGGCGTCGCCACCGTCGCCGACGTCTACAGCCGGTTCCTCGGCGAGCTCGACGCGGCCGCGGAGGGGTTGCGCTCGGAGCTGCGCATCGCGGTCTCGGAGCGGCGGCAGAGCGCGCTCGTGGAGGCGTGGGTCAACGCCGTCGTCCTGCTGCTGGCGCTCATACTGGCCGCGGTGATCGTCGGCCTCGTGGCGCGCGGGATGATCGCCTCACTGCGCACGCTGCGCCGCAGCGCCATCACAGTGGCGCAGGACCGGCTCCCGGAGGCCGTGCGGCGGATGCGCCAGGGCACCGCGCCGAACATCAACATCGCCACGGTGCCGGTCACCACGCGCGAGGAGGTGGGCGAGGTCGCCCGCGCGTTCGACGCAGTGCACGAGCAGGCCGTCCGGCTCGCCGCCGAGCAGGCCACGCTGCAGAACAACATCAACGCGATGTACGTCAACCTCTCCCGCCGCAGCCAGGCCCTGGTCGACCGGCAGCTCGTGCTCATCGAGCAGCTGGAGGAGGGCGAGGTCGACCCCGAGCAGCTGTCGGACCTGTTCCGGCTCGACCACCTCGCCACGCGCATGCGGCGCAACTGCGAGAACCTGCTCGTCCTCGCCGGCGCCGACATCCCCCGCCCGTCGGCGGAGCCCACCCCGGTGCTCGACGTGCTGCGGGCCGCGGTCTCGGAGATCGAGCACTACCAGCGGGTGGTCGTGCAGAACCCGCCGGACGCCACGTTCGACGAGAGCGCGGCCAACGACATCCAGCACCTGCTCGCGGAGCTGCTCGACAACGCCACCAACTTCTCGCCCACCGAGAGCCAGGTGGTGATGAGCTGCAGCCAGGCCCGCGACGGCTCGATCCTGGTCGAGATCTTCGACGAGGGCATCGGGCTCTCCCCCGGCGAGCTCAGCACGCTCAACGAGCGACTGCGCAACCCGATCGAGTCCACGGCCTCGGTGGCGGCGTCGCGGCGCATGGGGCTGTTCGTGGTGGGCAGGCTCGCCAACCGGCACGGCATCTCGGTGGGCCTGTTCACCGACTCGATGGGTGCGTCCGCCGGGGCCGGGAATCGTGGCGTCACCGCCCGGGCGACGATCCCGGCCGAGCTGGTGGGCGAGCGCATCAACGAGCCGGACCAGGTCGTGTGGTCCCGCCTCGACCCGGACGCGGCCCCGGTGGTGCCGGCGCGCATCGTCATCCCGCCCGGCCCGGCCCCCCGGGCCCTCGCCGCGAGCGACAACGGCGAGCAGCCGGCTGCGTCAGGCGCAGCGGGCTCCGATGGCGCCGAGCTGCCGTCGGCCCACCCGCATCAGGCACCCCGCCCGCGCTACGACCCCACCAGCGGCGAGACCACCATGCGGCTTCCGGTGGTGCCCGCCCAGCCCGAGTCCCCGGCCGAACCCGAGCCGGCGCCGCTCGCACCCGACCCCGGCGTCGAGATCCGCCTGGAAGCACCCAATCTGTTCGACCCGATCGTCCCGCCGCTCACGCTGCCCGACCCCGCCGAGCCGCGCCCGCGCGACCCGTTCGCGTCCGAAGCGGACGACATCGAAGCCACCCCGATCTTCGCCGAGGTCACCTCGGGCTGGTTCCACGCGCCGGCCTCCCATGACCGCGAGCCGGTGTCCGTGGGGGTCGGGGCTCGCGGCCGCCAGGACCCGGCCGCGTTCGTCACCTCGGCCGATGCGGTGTGGCAGGCCGCCCGCGCGGCCACCGAGAGCCAGCCCGCCGGCTTCACCCACGCCGGCCTGCCGAAGCGGGTGCCCCGCGGGCGGCTCATGCCGGGCAGCGCCATGCCGGGTGAGCCGCCGCCGTCGATCTCGGGGCGCGACCCCGAGGCCGTCCGCGGGCGGCTCTCGACCTTCCAGCGCGGGGTGCGCCACGGGCGGCACGCCCGCACCGAGGAGGACAGCTCCTACAGCTAGTGCCCCGCAGGCCAACCAGGTGCGCCGGTCAGGGCCCTACGAGCCCGTGATCAGCGGCCACAGACCGGATGGCCCGGCCGCGAGGACCGTGCTGCCGAGCTCGGCGTTCCACTCGGCGTCGGAGCCGTCCTCCTCCCGCCAGGCCCACAGCCGGGTGGTCCACAGGCGCAGGTCGTGCTCGCGGGTGAAGCCGATCGCGCCGTGCACCTGGTGCGCGATCCGGGCGACGGCACCCGCGGCCTCCCCGGTGCGTGACTTGGCCGCCGCTACGGCGAGCCGGGTGGATGGTGCCGCGAACCCGGCGTCGGCGGCTGCGCGCGCGGCGGCCGATGCGGCAGCCGATGCCGCGGCCACCTCGCCCGCGGCGAGCGCCAGCTGCTGCTGCACCGCCTGGAACCGGCCGATCGGGCGGCCGAACTGGACCCGCTCGCCCGCGTAGCGGACGCCGGCGGCCAGCGCCCCGCGCGCCGCACCGGCGAGCAGCAGAGCGCGTCCGAGCGCGCCGCGCAGGCGCAGCTCGGCAGCCACGCCGTCGGGCGCCGCGACGACCGCCGCGGCGGGCCCGTCGACCCGCACGGTGTCGCGCGGCTCCTCGGCCAGGTTCGTCCCCTCGGTGATCTCGGCAGCGCCGGGATCGAGCAGCACCACGTGGGCGCCCGTCAACACGGCCACACCGGCCACGGCCCGCGCCCACGGCACCCGGCGCAGCTCGCCGCGGACGGTGGTGCCGTCCACCTCCAGCTCGCCTGCGACGGCGGTGAGCGGCCCGTCCGGCAGCGGGACCCCGGCGGCGTGCAGCAGCCAGCCGGCCAGCAGGTCGGTCTCCACCAGCGGTACGCGGGCGGCGTGCGCGCCGGCAGCGGCGAGCACCACGGCCGCGTCCTCGAGGGTGCCCTCGCTGCCGCCCGCCCCGGCGGGCAGCGTCAGCCGGGCGAGGCCGGTCTCCTCCAGCGTGCGCCACAGCGCCGCGTCGAAGCCGGTGTCGCTCGAGGCCGCATCCCCGAAGACGGACTCGGCGAGCTCCTGCAGCTCCTGGTTGACCGATGTCGTCATCGCAGCCCCAGCCCCCTCGCGACGATCCCGCGCAGCACCTCGTTGGTACCGCCGCGCAGCGTGAAGCCGGGCGCGTGCAGCACCGCGTCGGCGAGCAGGCGCGCGAACCCCGCCTCGGCGCCCGGGTCCGGCGGAGTGGTGACGAGCAGCCGTGCCACGTCGATCACCTCGTTCTCGTACCGCGTGCCGAGCTCCTTGACCACGGCTGCGGCCAGCTCCGGGGCCTCTCCCGATTCCAGGGAGCCGGCCACCGCGAGCGACATCCGCCGCAGCGTCCACAGCCGCGCCACCAGCCCGCCGATCTCCCGTTCGGCGCCGGCGCTGCCGGCCAGCTCCCCGACCAGCGCCACGAGCAGCGGGAACGTCGACAGGAACCGCTCGGGGCCGCTGCGCTCGAACGCCAGCTCGCTGGTGACCTGTTTCCATCCGGCGCCGATCTCGCCGAGCACCATGTCGTCCGGCACGAAGACGCGGTCGAAGACGACCTCGTTGAAGTGGTGGGCGCCCGTGAGCAGCGGGATCGGGCGGATCTGCACGCCGGGCGCGTCGAGCAGCACGATGAACTGCGAGAGCCCGGCGTGGCGGTGCCGCTCGTCGCGTGGCGCCGAGCGGGCGAGGGCGAAGAACGCGTGTGCGTGGTGCGCGCCGGACGTCCACACCTTCGTGCCGGTGAGTTCCCACCCGCCGTCCACGCGGTCGGCGCGGGTGCGCACCGCGGCCAGGTCCGACCCCGCGTCGGGCTCGCTCATCCCGATTCCGAAGTACACCTCGCCCCTGGCGATCCCCGGCAGGAACCGCTGCCGCTGCTCCTCGGTGCCGAACCGCAGGAGCGTGGGCCCGATCTGCCGGTCGGCGATCCAGTGGGCCGCCACCGGCGCGCCCGCGGCGAGCAGCTCCTCGGTGACGACGTAGCGGTCCAGCGCCGATGCGCCGTGCCCGCCGTACTCCTTCGGGATGGTCATGCCCAGCCAGCCCCGCCGCCCCAGCTCCCGGGAGAAGCGCTCGTCCCAGCCCGAGAGCCAGACGTCCGCGCGCGGCGTCCACCGCCCGGCCATCTGCTCCTCCGCGAGGAACGCCCGCACGTCGGCGCGTAACGCGGCCGTCCGCGGCGGTAGCTCGGTCGGCGGTGGCACGAGGTCGGGCAGGCGGTGCAACGTCGCGGTCACCGGCCCATCCTCTGTCATCGTCCAGTGGTGTACCGAGTGGCAGGCCCCACACGACCGTGACGGCTGCGCCACCTGGCCCGGGGTGGCAGCATCGCGGCCATGACGAACGCCGGGACGAATGCCACCAGCAGCTCCACCGCCGAGGCCCGGGTGATCGACGCCGTTCCCACCGGTCTGTTCATCGGCGGGACGTGGCGTCCGGCGGCGTCCGGACGCACCCTCACCGTCGACGACCCGGCCACCGGCAAGGCGTTGTGCGAGGTCGCCGACGCCAGTCCCGAGGACGGGATGGAAGCGCTCGCCGCGGCCGCCGCGGCGCAGCAGTCGTTCGCCGCGATGCCGCCGCGGGACCGTGGGGAGATCCTCCGCAGGGCCTACGAAGTGATCATGGACCGGATCGACGACCTCGCGCTGCTCATGACCCTGGAGATGGGCAAGCCGCTCGCGGAGAGCCGCGGCGAGATCGCCTACGCCGCCGAGTTCTTCCGCTGGTTCGCCGAGGAGGCGGTGCGGATCGACGGCGGCTACGCCGTGGCGCCGAACGGCGCGAGCCGCTTCCTCGTGCAGAAGCAGCCGGTCGGGGTGTCGCTGCTCATCACGCCGTGGAACTTCCCCATGGCGATGGGCACGCGCAAGATCGGCCCGGCGGTCGCGGCCGGCTGCGCGATGGTGATGAAGCCCGCGCAGCAGACCCCGCTGTCGATGCACGCGCTCGCCGCGATCCTCGCCGAGGTCGGGCTGCCCGACGGCGTGCTGAACCTCGTCACCACCTCCGACGCCGGGGGCGTGATGGAGCCCCTGATCCGCGACGGCCGGGCGCGCAAGCTGTCCTTCACCGGCTCGACGGGGGTCGGGCGCAAGCTCCTCGAGCAGTGCTCGGAGAAGGTGCTCCGCACGTCGATGGAGCTGGGCGGCAACGCCCCGTTCCTGGTCTTCGACGACGCCGACCTGGACAAGGCGGTCGAGGGCGCGATGCTGGCGAAGATGCGCAACATGGGTGAGGCGTGCACGGCGGCCAACCGTTTCCTGGTGCAGCGCGGCGTGGCCGAGGAGTTCGCGCGGCGCATGTCCGAGCGGATGGGCGCGCTCGTCGTCGGGCGCGGCACCGAGGAGGGCGTGCAGGTGGGCCCGCTCGTCGACGCCAAGGGCCGCGACAAGGTCGTGGAGCTCGTGCGCGACGCGGTCGACCGGGGTGCCCGCGTGCACGTCGGCGGCGAGCCGGGCGACGGCCCCGGCTACTTCTACCGTCCCACCGTGCTGTCGGACGTGCCCCTCGAGGCGCGCCTCACGTCCGAGGAGATCTTCGGCCCGGTCGCGCCGATCAGTGTGTTCGACGACGAGGACGCGGCCGTGGCCGCCGCGAACGACACCGAGTTCGGCCTGGTCAGCTACCTCTTCACGGAGAACATCAGCCGGGCCCTTCGGGTGTCGGAGCGCCTGGAGTCCGGGATGGTCGGGCTCAACACCGGCTTGGTCTCCAACCCGGCCGCCCCCTTCGGCGGCATCAAGCAGTCCGGCCTCGGCCGCGAGGGTGGCACCGTCGGCATCGAGGAGTTCCTCGAGACCAAGTACGTGGCGATCGGGTTCGGCGGCTGAGTCAGCCTCCCGGCCGCGCCGGTGGCGCGGCCGGGCCGCCGCCCTGGTTCGCCCCGCCCTGGTTCGCCCCGCCCTGGTTGGCCCCGCCGGTGTTGGCGCCGCCCTGGCCTGCGGCCCCGCCCGGTGGCGCAGGCGCGTTCTGCTCGGCCGGGCCGGGAGCACCGGCGGGCGGGGCGTTCGGGTCCGCGGGAGCGGCGGGCTGGTCGGGCTGGTCGTCCGGGTCCGCCACGGCCTGGTCGGTGTTGTCGTCGCTGCCGATCACGGTCACGAAGGTCTCGGGATCGGTCCGGGTGGCGATGGCCTGGACGAGTACGACGCCACCCTGCATCGCCATCAGCCCGACGAGCGCGACGAAGGCGACCGCGGTGGCCCCGTTCAGGACGCGCACGCGCGCCGACTTGCGGTAGTGCCGGGCCGCCGTCGTCTCCACCGCCCAGGCCCGCGCGCCCATCAGGAGCAGGAGCAGCAGCACGGCGGCCCAGACGAGGATGTCCAGCCGAGGGTCGATCATCGCGGCGCTCCCGGGAGCCCGGCGGGTTCGACCTTGCGCAGGACGACGTCGAAGCCGTTCTGGTAGGTGATCACGTACTCCCCCGTGGCGACGATCTGCCGCACGACGTCGAGCGACCACCCCGGCGGCATCAGCTTGAGGTCGCGCCCGTATGCCTCGGTGGACTCGAACGAGAGGATCACGTCCGGGTCCTGCAGGTCGACGCATCGGATCGGGTCGTCGATCAGGTCGGAGCAGCCCTCGATCGAGTTGCCCCGGCTGTGGGTGTCGATGCCGTCCACGGCGTAGGGGCCGACGCCGCTGACCAGCGGCACCACCTCGAGTCCCGGTGGCGTCGTGGCGTACACCTCGCGTGACATCGCCACCTCCTCCGGATAGACGATCATGTACGACTCGTTGCCGCCCCGGATCAGGATGAGCGAGCCGAACAGCACCGCCATGCCGGCGGCGAGCACCTTCTCCATGCCGCGTTTCCGACGCGCCACCCACCGCAGCGCGTCGGTGCCGAGGATCGACAGGATCGGCAGGCCGAACAGCACGATCCGCAGGAACACCTCGCTGCCGTAGCCCTGGGCGGCGAACGCCATGGGCACCGCTGCCAGCGCGATGGGGGTGAGGTCGCGCCTGCGCCGCCAGTACACCCAGAGCCCGGCGATCGCGAGCAGCCACGTCAGGCCCGGCACGACGATGCGCAGCACCTTGACGAACTTCTGCCCCGCGTCCCCGGCCAGGCGGTCCGACACCCCTGCCTGGAGCGCCTCCTCCGCGTTGCCGGAGCCGATGATCATGTCCAGCTGGTTGATCCAGAAGTCGCGGCCTGCGATGAGGATGTACACGACCACGGCGATGATCCCGACGAGGACCAGGCCCCGGCCGCGGAACCGGCCCACGATCGCGAGCACCACCAGCTGGCCGATGATCGCGAACGGGGTGAGCTGGTGCTCCGGGGCCACCGCGATGAGGCACAGCGCGGCGCAGAAGTAGATCAGCAGCAGCTGCCGCGGCGGCAGCGTCGGCCGGTTCGGCGGGGTCAGGGCGGCCACCAGCCAGCGCCGGGGCAACGCCAGCCGCTTCGCCTCCGGGTGCGGTTTGGGCCAGCCGGGCACGCCTGCGGCGTCGGTGCGCCGGGTGGCCAGCGGACCGAGCGCGAACACCAGCGGCGTCAGCATGAGCACGATGCCGGTGGCCTGCGGGGAGAAGTAGTCCTGCTCGATCCAGTTCAGTCCGAGGAACAGCCAGGCGGCGGCCCACGGGGCGCGGTGGCCCCCGAGCATGGAGCGCGCGAGCGCGTAGATGCCGATCGCCCAGACCCCGACGATGACGGGCGGGAACCAGCGCAGCACCTCGTCGAGCTGGGTGGCGCCGGAGGCGTCGCGGAACCACGCCCACTGCGCGAAGAACGCGGGCCAGTAGAAGCGGGCGTCGTAGCCCTCGACGACCCGACCGTCACCGGCCATCGCGTCGACGAAGCCGGAGATCAGCCACGCCGTGGAGAACCGGGCGGCGGGCTCGACCACCGACGGTATGCCGTACGAGCAGAGGATCAGCGTGGCCGTCGCCGTGCCGAGCATCGGGATCCGTGGCCGCGGCGACCACAGCTCCGTGACGCAGGCCGCGACCGCGCACAGCATCGACGCCCACGCCGCCGGGCCGAGGACCTTGGCCAGGCCCCAGCCGTCGAGCTCGGAGAGGTCGGTGGTGGCCGCCGCGATCGGCAGCAGTGCCACCGCGGCGAGCGCGAGCGCGGGTGAGAGCCAGCGGGAGATCCCGACGGAAGGCGGCGCGGGCGGTGGCGTGGGTGGCACGGGTGGCCGCCGCTGTACGGGCAGCGCGGTGGTGCGCTGATCCTCGGGCACGGCGGTGGTGGAGGGTCCGCGGTTCGGGCGGGGGGCCGATGGCCCTGGCGCAGGCCGCCCGGGTGGCGGGCCCGACGGGCGCGCGGACGACGGCGGCCCGGTGGGCGGCGCCCCGGTGGGCGGCCCGGATGGCGTGGGTGACGGGGCCGGGGGGCGTCCCGCCCGCGGGGGCGCGGGGCGACCCGGCTGAGCGGACGGGGTGGGGCGCGGGACATCCGGCCGGGAGGCGTCCGGGCGCGGCTCGGGGCGCACCTGCGGACGAGGCACAGGCGGCTCGCGCCGCGACGACGGGGCCCCGTCGGGCCGGGGGCCCTGCATCGGGGGTCGCCGGCCCGGCGGTGCCGGGGGCGTGCGGCCGCGGCCCGGGTCCCCGCCGCGGTCGGTCGATGTCACGGTGCACGCACCTCCACGTCGGTCCGGCGCGCCGCCGGGATGACAAGCACGGCGGCCGCACAGGCCACCTGGACGATGATGTAGCCGATCGCCACGAGCCGCAGCTCGGTGACGCCCACCGCGCCGACGGGCAGGGCGATCGCGACGACCAGCACGAGCACGGCGCCGAACAGCTGGAGCCGGTCGAATCCCACCCCGTGGCCGAGGGCCTGCCGCACTCCGAGCTCGTGCGTGACGACGAGCCGGAACGCCAGCCCGAGCAGCATGAGCCTCAGCAGGTCGCCCGCCTCGGCGTAGGCCGCGCCGAAGGCGGTCAGGAGCGGGCCGGCGAGTGCCACACCGAGCGCGATCACCGGGAGGAACACGATGAGCAGCCGCCTGCGGGCCCGCGCGACGAGCTCCGCGGTGCGCCGTGGTTCGCGGACCACGGCAGCGGACAGCGCGTGCACGGTGTACGCGGCCGCGAGATCGACGACGACGAAGACCTGCCACGCCACGAAGAACGCCGCGCCGGTCTCGGGCCCGAACCGCACGGTGACCACGACCGGGACGAGGTGGTAGAGCAGCGCGGCCCCGACCAGCGAGAGCGCGGCCGGGGTGGCCACCTCCCCTGCCGGCACAGGCGTGCGGGCGACGAGCACCGGTACGAGGGCGATGCCGAGCACGACGCAGGCACCGATCGGGCCGAGCCAGGACAGCACGACCCCGTACGCGCCGAGTCCGGCCACCCCGCAGAGGGCGACGAGCGCGCCGATCTGCGCCGGCACGAGGAGCGCGCTGCGCCAGAGCACCCATCGCGGCTTCCCGGCCGCGACCAGCACGCCGTCGTGTGCGGAGAGGACGCCCCAGCCGGCGCACCCGAGGGCAACGAGCAGCGGGCCGGTGATCGGCGCGAGCCCAGGGGCGGCGGCAGCCGACCCGAGCCGCGGCACCAGCAGGCCGCACCCCAGCCCCACGACCGCGGACACCGGTGCGACCACCGGCAGCGCCAGCCATGCGAGGCGCCCTGGCCGCTGCCGGCGCATCGACCGGATGGCCAGCGGGGCGAGCCCGCCGACGAGCAGGAGGAGCGACACCACGGGCTGGGCGTCGCCGACGCCGTCGATCGGCACGAGATGCGCCGCGACGAGCCACCCGATCAGGGCGCCCGCCGAGCCGATCAAGGCGCTCAGGGCCATGGCACGGCCGTCCGGGGCCCCGCCGCCGGGCCGGACGACCGGGATGCCGTCGGTGTCGGCCTCGCTGTCCGGGTCGACGCTGTCCGGGTTGATGCCCTCCGGATCGGCGCCGACCGGGTCGACGCTGCCGGGATGGCCCGAGGCGGCGCCGTTGACGGTCGGGATGCGGTGGGTTTCCGGGCCGACCTGCAGGAGCTCCTCGGTCGGCGCGCGGGACGGGTCGAGAACGACGGTGGGCGGGTCCTCGCGGGGATCGGGGTGCGTGCGACCGAAGTGGTCGGGCCGCACGACCGCCGCCTGCAGAACCAGGTCCCCCCGTGCGGTCGGTGTCGATTGCCGACGGCTCACGACACCGCGACCCGCCACGGCCCGCTCACGCCCGTGCGCCTCCTGCCCCTCGTCACTGGGCCACCACCGCGTGTCTGAGCAGGAACGGGACGCTGACGACCGTGATCGCGTACAGCGCGAGGTCGGTCCGCCAGAACGCCGCGTTGACCATGATCTGGGCCACCAGCAGCGTGACGGCCACGCCGACGCCGATGGTGAGCAGCCACACGTGGGCTGCGGGGGCCCGTCGCAGGAATCCTGCTGCCGCCCAGCCGGGCCCCAGGACGAGGAACCCGATGGTGAGGACGATCCTGAGGTCTCCGAGGAATCCGCCGGTGGTGCCCAGCGCGTTGAAGGTGCAGGCCGCGATTCCCGAGATGACGAGCACCAGCGCCACGTAGCGCCGTGCGACACGAGCGCGTGTCAGCACCGCGTTCGAGGGTGGCATGGTCACCGTCTTGCTCCGTTCATCGCCTCGCCACGCCCCCTGGCGGCGCGGCCCAACCGCACGTGTTCGACGGGAGGCGCGGGCACACCCGACCGACCGGCGAGTCTAGCCGGGTGACCCTGAGAGAATGCCCGGCGCCCTGGCGTCCGGCCCTCGGTCAGGAGGCCTCCTCCTCGAGGGCGAGGCGCAGGCTCACCCCGTCGCGCGTCTCGCGCACCGGGCCGTCGACCCGTGGCTGGCTCTCGATCCGCGTCTGCGGCATCGGGCGCCGCTCCACGGGCTCGCCGGCCTGTCCGTTGGCCTCGGTGGGGGCCTGGGCGTGGACCTGTCCGTTGACCTGGCCGCCCCGCGCGCCGTTGACCGGCGCGGTGGTGCCGGGCGGCGGCGTGCGCACCGGCTGCGGCTGGGGCTGCGGCGCGGGCGGCACCACGGGGATGCCCCCGGCCGGCGTGAGCGCGCGGGCCTGCTCCTCGACCTGCACCCGCTCGGCCTTCCGGCGGGCCGCCCGCCGCCGCTCGGCGGCGAGCGTGCGCAGCACCCGGGTGCCGTCGGCGAAGGTGCGGAGGTTGGTCTGGCCGAAGATCCGCTCCCGCTCCATGGACGGCACCTCGGTGATCTTCAGACCGGCGGCGGCGACGCGGCAGTTCAGCAGGGTCTCGATCTCGAACCCGTCGCCCCAGAGCATGCTGCCGTCGGCCGGGGCGGGCGTGTCGATCGGCGGCAGGTCGAGCACCGGGAGGATGTCGATCCAGAAGGCGTTGTAGCCGTAGCACAGGTCGGTGTAGCTCGTGCCGAACAGCGCGTTGGCCACGCCGTTCAGCCCGGCGTTGCCCGACTTGCGCAGGAGCGTGATGTCGTCGCTGCCCCCGCCGCGGACGAACCGGCTCCCCTTCGCGAAGTCCGCACCGTCGATCAGCGCCCTGACGAACGCCGGGATCTCGGCCGGGTCGGCCGATCCGTCGGCATCGAACATCACGATGACGTCCCCTGTTGCGGCCGCGAAGCCGCACGCCATCGCGTTGCCCTTGCCCTTGCGCGTCTGAGTGATGACCTTGACCCATGGCAGGACCCGCTGCGCGGTCTCGATCGTGCCGTCGACCGAGTTGCCGTCGACGACGATGATCTCGTGCACCGCCGGCCGCACCGCCGCGATCGCCGGCAGCACGACCTCCAGGTTCCTCGCCTCGTTCCGGGTCGGCACCACCACGGAGACCCGCGGGTTGCCGTTCCGCTGCATCGCCTTTCTCCCCCCCACCGCGTCAGCGGCGTGCTCGCGCCGTTCAGATCGCTGCTGCCCGTAGCCACCGCCGGAGACGTTCGTCATCACCGGGCTTATCTCCGTTGGCACCCGTCGCGTTACGTTACGTTTCTGCGACGGGGAGCCCTCCTTTCGGCGACTCTCCACTGCTGCATTCGGCCGGGGCGGTTGTCGTGCGTCGGGCGCACTCTACGGACATCCGACGATCTCCGCCGTCCAGGGTTCCACCCCTCCGGGTGGTGCAGGACGGCGGTTCGGCGGGCAGCGGTACCGTCGCCGCCGTGCTGCCGATTCCCAGCGTCTCCGTCTGCCTGCCGGTCTACAACGGCGAGCGCTTCCTCGCCGAGACGATCCGCAGCGTCCTGGACCAGACCTACCGCGACTTCGAGCTCGTCGTGCTCGACAACGGCAGCACCGACCAGAGCGGCAGCATCGCCCGCTCCTTCGCCGACCCGCGCGTCCGGATCGAGCGCAACCGCGAGACGCTGCCGCAGGCGGACAACTGGAACCGGGTCGTGGAACTGGCCCGCGGCCCGCTGATCAAGGTGGTCTGCGCCGACGACCTGCTCCACCCCCGCTGCCTCGAGCTCCAGGTCGCGCCCATGGACTCCGACCCGGGGCTCGCCGTGGTCGCCGCGCGCCGGCACATGATCGACGAGCAGAGCCGGGTGATCGTTCCGCGGCGCGGCCTGAAGGGTCTCATCGGCGTCCACACCGGAGTGGAGGTGGCCCGGCGCGTCGTGCGCAGCGGGTCCAACCCGATCGGTGAGTCCAACAACGTGCTCTTCCGGCGCGACGACTTCTTCACCGTCGGGGGCTGGAAGACCGACCGCGCCAACGTCATGGACATCGACCTGTGGCTGCGGTTGCTGCAGCTGGGCGACTTCCTCGGGCTGCCCGAGACGCTCGCGGCGTTCCGCATCTCGAGCGACAGCATCTCCTCGCACAGCGACGAGGAGCTCTACACGCAGCAACGCATGCTGATCGAGGAGATCGGTGACTCACCGTATTTCCAGGTCCGCGGCATCGACCTCGCGGTCGGCCGGGCGCTCGCTCCCGCAGGAAGGGCCCGCAGGCGCGCTCTCTACACCCTGTCGAAGGTCGCCTCCCGCGGGAACGGCGCCTGACGACGCCCGCGCCGCGTCGGCTATCGCACATCACTTGCGACTGCCGCTTTCCCGCGCCTGCGTCTAACCTGGGCCGGTCATCCGAACCGGGTGCCCACCGCCGCGCGAAGGAGGTCGCATGGTCTCCGCCACCCAGATGCCCTTGGCCATGCACATGAGTGACGGGCTCGTGAACGCGCCCACCGCGGTGGGCTTCGGCCTCGTCGCGGTCGTCGGTCTCGCGATCGCGGTGCACCGGGCCCGCGCCGACCTCGACGACCGCACGGCGCCGATGGCAGGCCTCGTCACCGCGTTCGTCTTCGCCGTGCAAATGATCAACTTTCCGATCCTGCCCGGCGCCAGCGGGCACCTGCTGGGCGGGGCGCTGGTCGCGATCCTCGTCGGCCCGTGGGTCGGATCGCTCTGCATCGCCATCGTGCTCGTCGTGCAGGCCTTCCTGTTCGCCGACGGCGGGCTCACCGCGCTCGGCACCAACATCGTCAACATGGCGCTGGTCGGCGTGCTCGCCGGCCATCTGGTCGCCACGGCGCTGCGCCCGCTCGCCCGCCGCGGCCGCGCGGGCCTGGTCACCACCGCGTTCGCCGCCGCGCTGGTCAACACGGTCGTCGCCGCACTGGCGTTCGTCGTGGAGTACGCGATCGGCGGGGCGGGCGGGGCGTCGCTGGGCACGGTCGCCGTGCTGATGCTCGGCCTGCACGTGCTGATCGGCATCGGCGAGGGGGTCATCACCGCGGCCACGGTCGGGGCCGTGGCGGGCGTGCGGCCCGATCTCGTGTACCTGCTCCGCGGCGCGGCCGCCCCGCTCGAGGTGCGCGGGAGCGCGTCGTGAGCGCCCCGGCCGGCAATCGCAGGGCCGCGGGGTTCTTCCTGGGCTTCCTCGCCGTCGCCCTGCTCGTCGCCGGAGGCCTGTCCTACTTCGCCAGCCCCGATCCCGACGGTCTCGACACCGTCGCGCTCAACGGGTGCGACGTCGTGGAGACCGACGCGGGCGAACAGCTCGAGGGCACCTGCATCGCGCAGCACGCCGAGGACCACGCCCTCGCCGGCAGCCCGCTGGCCGACTACTCCGTCGGCGGCGGCGATGGCACGGTCGGGATGGCCGGGGTGATCGGCGTGCTCGTCACCCTCGTCCTCGCGGGCGGCCTGTTCTGGCTGCTGCGCCGACGGTCGCCCGGGAAGGAGTAGTGAGCGCGGGACACGCCCACCCGCTCTACCTTCCCCGGAGCTCGCCGGTCCACCGGCTCCCGGCCGAGGTGAAGATCGTCGCGGCGTTCGCGGTGGTGCTGTGCGTGGTGGCCACCCCGCGCGAGGCGTTCGGAGTGTTCGGCGGCTACCTGCTGCTGCTCGCGGCCGTCTGGACGATCGCGCGGATCCCGCCGGGCTGGATCGCGCGGCGCGCGCTCATCGAGGCGCCGTTCGTCGTGCTCGCGGTGCTGCTGCCGATCACCGGTGGGGCGCCCCATGTCGAATGGCCCCTCGTCGGGCAGCTGAGCCTGACGCTGTCGGAACCGGGGCTGCTCGGCGCGTGGAACATCCTGGTGAAGGGCACGCTCGGCGTGCTCACCTCGCTCACGCTGGCCGCCACCACCCCGCTGCGCGACCTCCTCCTCGGGCTGCAACGGCTGCACGCGCCCGCGCTCGTCGTCACGATCGCCACGCTGATGCTGCGCTACGTCGACGTGATCATCGGCGAGGCCCGCCGGATGCGGCTGGCCCGCATCTCCCGTGGGCACGACCCGCGGTTCCTCTGGCAGGCCGGCGCCACGGCTCGTGGCGTCGGATCGCTCTTCGTCCGTTCCTACGAGCGCGGCGAGCGCGTCCACCTCGCGATGCTCTCGCGCGGCTGGACCGGCCGGATGCCGCCGCTGTCCGACGCCCGGACCAGCCGTGGGCAGTGGCTCGCCGGGCTCGCCCCAGTCCCGGTCGCCGTCGCGCTGGCAACCGCGGGTTGGATGCTGTCATGAGCACGGTGCCCGACCCGGCCGCCACCGCGGTGGCGGCCACTCCCCCGTCATCACTCGAGGTGCGCGGGCTCGCCTTCGCCTACCCGGACGGGCACCAGGCCCTCTACGGGGTCGACCTCACCGTGCGCCGCGGCGAGCGGGTGGCCCTGCTCGGCCCGAACGGCGCTGGCAAGACCACGCTGGTGCTGCACCTCAACGGCATCCTCACCCCCGGGCGGGGTTCGGTCGCCGTCGGCGGGCTACCGGTCGCAAGAGCGCACCTGCGCGAGATCCGCAGGCGCGTCGGCATCGTGTTCCAGGACCCCGACGACCAGCTGTTCCTGCCGACCGTCGGCGAGGACGTCGCGTTCGGCCCGGCGAACTTCGGGGTCAGCGGCGCCGCACTGGCCGCGAGGGTGGACGCGGCGCTCGCCGCCGTCGGGATGGGCGAGCACCGCGACCGCTCGCCGCTGCACCTGTCCGGCGGGCAGCGCAGGCGCGTCGCTCTGGCCACCGTGCTGGCGTGCGAGCCGGAGATCCTCGTGCTCGACGAGCCGTCCACCAACCTGGACCCGGTGGCCCGCCGCGAGCTCGCCGAGGTGCTGCTCGGGCTGGACACGACGATGCTCATGGTCACCCACGACCTGCCCTACGCGCTGCAGCTGTGCCCGCGCAGCGTGGTGCTCGACGACGGCGTCGTGGTGGCCGACGGACCCACGCGCGAGCTGCTCGCCGACGCCGACCTGCTCCGCCGCCACCGCCTCGAGCTGCCCTACGGCTTCAGCCCGTGAGCGGGGCGTGCATCATCTGGACCAGCGGGCGGAACCCGACGCGCTCGTAGAGGCGCACGGCGCCCGCGTTGTCCGCCGCCACGCTGATCGACCAGTGGCGGCAGCCCCGCGCCTCCAGCTCGGTCCGCACCGCGCCCAGCAGCGCCGTGCCGACGCCCGCGCCGCGGGCCTGCGGCGAGACGGCGAGCGACTCGACGTCGCCCCGGACCGGCCCGAGGTCGAACGTCGGACCCGACGGCAGCAGCCGGCACATCGCGTAGCCGACCACCTCGTCGGCGCCTTCCCTGTGGGCGAGGAAGAGCAGGCCGCTGCCGTCCCCCAGCCACGACGCGTACTCGCGGCGGCGCCGTTCCCACGCCTCACCCGCCGGCCGCACCGGCACCCGCCCGGCCACGACGGTGCGGTGGTGCTCGACCATCGCCTTCCACAGCGGTGCCAGCGCGTCGACGTCGCCGAGGGCTCCCGGGGTGATCTCGATGTCCACGTCCGGAGCCTAAGCGGCAGCGGACGTGTGCCTCACTGCGGCGGCGGGGCCGGGTAGCCCGGGCGCGGCCCGCCGTTGCCCCGGACACCGCCCCGGTCGGTCGGGACCTGCGGGATCCCGTGCGGCGGCGTGGGCACAGCGCTCTCCGGCTGCCGAGTCTGCGTGGGCGACGGGGTGGGTGACGGGGTGGGCGACTGGGGCCGTCCCTCCCGCGGAGTGGCCGCGCCGTAGGCGGGACCGGGCTCCGACGGGGCGCGCGGCGCCGAAACGGTCTGCGGAGACGGGGTGGCGGGGATGGGTGCGCCGATCGGCGGCACCTCCTTGCGCGCCTGCGCCTCGGCGTCGGCGACCACCTTCGCGATCTCGGGGTCGCTCGCCGTGTCGAACCATCCCTTGATGGACTCGTCGTCGTCCTCCGGCTTGGTCAGCGAGACCGTGTCCTCGACCGGCGAGGGTTCGAACCGGAACACGCCGTCCTCGCCGGGCACGCCGAGCATGCGGGTGAACCCTTCGAGGGCCTTTCCGAAGTCGGACGGCACGATCCAGACCTTGTTGGCCTCGCCCTTCGCCATCTCGGGCAGCGTCTGCAGGTACTGGTAGGTGAGCAGTTCGGGGGTCGGCCGGGCCGCCTTGATCGCCGCGAACACCTTCTCGATCGCCTTGGCCTGACCCTGCGCCTGCAGGTACTGCGCCGCCCGCTCGCCCTGCGCCCGCAGGATGCGCGACTGCCGCTCGGCCTCCGCGTTGAGGATTGCGGCCTGCTTGGCGCCTTCCGCGGTGAGGATCTGGCTCTGCTTGTTGCCCTCGGCGCTGCGGATCGCCGACTCCCGCTGGCCCTCGGCCGTGAGGATCATCGCCCGCTTCTCGCGGTCGGCCTTCATCTGCCGCTCCATCGACTCCTGGATCGACGCGGGCGGGTCGATGGCCTTGATCTCCACGCGCCCGACCCGGATGCCCCAGCGGCCGGTGGCCTCGTCCAGCTCGCCGCGCAGGACGGTGTTGATCTGGTCGCGGGAGGTGAGCGTGCCCTCGAGGGTCATCCCGCCGACGACGTTGCGCAGCGTCGTGGTGGTGATCTGCTCGACGCCGGTGATGTAGTCGGAGATCTCGTAGACGGCGGCCTTCGGGTCGGTCACCTGGAAGTAGACGACGGTGTCGATGTTCACCGTCAGGTTGTCCTGGGTGATCACCGGCTGCGGCGGGAACGAGACCACCTGCTCGCGCAGGTCGATCCGCTCGCGGACCTTGTCGATGAACGGCACCAGGAACGCCAGGCCCGGCTCCGCGGTTCCCTTGTACCGCCCGAGCCGCTCGATCACCGCGGCCGTGGCCTGCGGGATGATCTGCACCGCCTTGATCAGCGACACGACCACGAGCAACACCAACAGCACCACGACGATCAGCACAACGGTGCCTTCGGTCACGGTAGCCCCCTCTGTAGAGCAGGTCGGAAATCAGTCCTGTGCGACGACGACCGCGGTGGCGCCGGAGATGCTCAGCACGGTGACCCGGGCGCCGGGCTCGATCGCGCCGTGCCCGTCGCTCGTCCGTGCCGACCACAGCTCGCCGCCGATCTTCACGCGGCCGCCGTGCTCGTCGACCGTCGCCACGACGATCGCGGTGCTCCCCAGCAGCGCCTGGTGGTGCATCACGGCGGGGTCGACGCCGCGGTCGAGGCGCCTGCGCAGCGCCGGGCGCACCGCGAACAGCAGCAGCACCGACACGACGGCGAACACGACACCGCCGACCACCGGCCCTCCCACGAGCAGGGACGCCCCACCGGCGGCCAGCGCGCCACCCCCGAGCATCAGGAGCACGAACTCGCCGGACAGCAACTCCGCCACGACGAGCAGCCCGCCGACGATGAGCCAGATCACGGCGGCCGTCATGCCAGCAGATCCTGCCAGACCTGCTCCGGCTCGTGATCGCCTGAGATCAGGTGGTTACGAAGTCGATGAGCTGCTCGACGGCACCGATCAGCGGCGTCTCCAGGTCGCGGTAGGTGCGCACCGCTCCGAGCACGCGCCGCGCGCCGTCGGCGGGCTCGCCCCACCGCAGGGCGCGACAGACGCCGGTCTTCCAGTCGGTGCCCCGCGGCACCTCCGGCCACGCCCCGATCCCCACGACCGACGGCTTCACCGCCTGCCACACGTCGACGTACGGGTGACCCGTGACGAGCACGTGCGGGCCCGCGACCGCGGCCGCCGCGCGGGTCTCCTTGGACCCCTCCACCAGGTGGTCGACGAGCACCCCGAGGCGCCGCTGCGGCCCCGGCTCGAACTCGGCCACGGCGGCGGCGAGGTCGTCCATGCCGTGCATCGGCTCCACCACGACGCCCTCGACGCGCAGGTCGTGGCCCCACACGCGCTCGACGAGCTCGGCGTCGTGCAGGCCCTCGACCCAGATCCGGGCCGCCCGTGCGGTGCGGGCGGTGTGGCCCTGCACGCGCACCGACCCGGACGCGGACCGGGCAGGCGCCGCCGGGGCGCTCCGGGGCACGACGAGGGTGGCCGGCGCGCCCTCGTACAGGAACCCCGCCGGACGCAGCGGGAACACCCGCCTGCCGCCGTGGCGGTCCTCGAGGGTGACGCCGCGCGCGTCCACCCCCACGACGGCACCGCAGAACCCGCTCGCCGGGTCCTCCACCACCAGCCCCGGCTCGGCCACCACCTCCGGGATCTGCTTGCGCGTACGGATGCGGGTGCCGTCGGCGGCGAACGCCCCTCGGTAGTCGTGCGCACGGGTCACGCACCCGTTCTACCGGCCCCGGAAACCCGGACCGGGGCACGACACGCCGGGTCACCGCGCGTGAGCTGCGGCAACGGAGCGTGCCCGCGTTCACCCCGAGGCGGCAGTGCTCTCCCACTCGGACGTGGATAGCCTGACGCTGTGCCCTGCCCCTCCGCCACCTTCACCGTGTGGGCCTCGGCCTGGCTCGTGGGCGCCGCCGCGCCCGACGACGTGCTCGACGCGCTCGCCCCGTGGGCGGACGCGCACGACGTCCAAGCCGCCGATTCGGACACTGCGCAACTCACCAACCTCCCCGCACCCGGGGAGCCGGTGAGCTCGCCGACGTTCCTGCTCGCGGCGCTGCGTCGCGCCGCGGCCGGGCGCGCAGCGGCCGGCCCGGCCCGCCTGGTGCTGCCTGCGCCCGGCGACGTGCGCGGGCTGCCCGGCCCGGGGGACTTCAGCACCGCGGCCATCACGGCGGGCGAGGGGGTGCTGTTCCCGGACACCGGGTCCGGCGGTGGGCTGGGGATCGTGCCCACCACCGTGGCCGACGGCGTGCTGCGGTGGACCGTCTACCGGGTGCCGGATCCAGGCCCGCCACCGGAGTTCGTCCCGCTGAGCCACGCGGAGCGCGACCTGCGCGACCAGGTGCGGCAGTCCGCCTCGGTCCTCACCTCGCTCGGGGTCGCCCGGCACCGCCCGGGGGTCCGGGAGGAGATCGCCGCGGCCCTGCGCGCCCGGCCGGCGTCGCTGTGGCCCGCGGGCATGCCGCCGCAGGCGCTGCGCGTCCTGCAGCACGCCGACGAGGTGGAGGCGATCCTGGCGGCGGCGAAGATCGACGATCCGGGTGGTGCCCTCTCCGCGTCCGCCGCCGGCGCACGACGCGAGGCCCTGCGCCCCATCGAGACGGCGGTGCGGGTGGCCCGCCGCGCCGCGGTGGCCGAGGCCGTCCGGGTGCTGGCGAGCAGCCCCCTGGTCTGACGCACCGAGAGTGCTGGCCTCCCGGTTCTTGGCGTCAGGACGCCGGGGGCGGGGTGTAGGCCTCGGTGGGCCGGGCCTCGGGCCTTTGGTGGCGTCTTTTGGTGAGGCATTCGCTCGAGGCCTTCGTGGGCGCCCTCGAGCAGGACCTTCGGATGGGCCTTCGGTGGCCACCTTGGCGCCAGGCCTTCGGTGGCGCCGCGCATCGTGCGGGGCCGCCCCTCAGAGCTCAAGGGCGCCTTCGGCGTCGCTCCGCGATCGCTGCGCGACCCTTGACCTCTGAGCCTCTGCGACCCCTCCGGGCAAGCTACGCGGGCAGGCCGGGGGCCTGCCCGGTGGGCGCGCGGCGCCACCGTAGGCGGTGTGCGCGGACATGATCGAGGCTTCGGTGCCTCTACGGCGGAATCCGGCCGTGAAGGCGCCGAAACGCCGATCATGAGGCCCCCGCGCCCCGATGATCGGCGACTTGGCGCACCCACGGCTGTCCGGGCCGCCGTGAGCGCACCGAGTCGGCGATCTTCCCGCGGTGAGGACCAACCAAGGCCGCGCACCGGGGCCTGATCGGCGATCAAGGCGAAATGGTGGCTAGTTGATCTTCAACGGCGACCATCTGCCCTTGATCGTGGCCGGTCACCCTTTCTCGCGGCCATCAGCCCTTGATCGTCGCTGCAGGCCACACAGATCCGAGCTGCTGATCATGCGCCGGACCGCCTCCTGGCGGCGCCGCGCGCCCCATCGGGCAGGCCCCCGGCCTGCCCCAGCGCATGCCCGAGGGGCCGCAGAGGCTCGCAGGTCAAGGGGCCGCGGACCGGCTCGCGCAGCGACGCCGCAGGCGCCCTTGAGCTGGGAGGGGCGGCCCCGCACGATGCGCGGCGCCGCCAGGAGGGCCGGGTGCGACTCGGTCAGGCCGGGGCGCACCAGCGGTCGAGCAATTCCCGGTAGATCACCACGGTCTCCTCCACCCGGCTGGCGAGGCAGTACTCGTCGACCACGTGGCACTGGGCAGGCTCCCCCGGCCCGAGCACCACGGTGGGTGCGGGAACGTCGTCGGCACCGAGCACCCCGGCCAGGACGGACGCGTCGGTGAAGAACCGCGCGGGCGGCGCCACCGCGTCGGACACGCCCGCGGCCTGCAACGCAGAACGCACCATGCCGACGAACGGCTCGTCGGCTCCGGTGTCCAGCGGCGGCAGCACGACGTGGTCGGCCACGTCCACCTGCTCCCCCGCGAGCAGCCCGACCTGGGCGCGCAGCTGCCCGGCTTCGACGCCCGGCACGGTGCGGATGTCCAGCATCAGCTCCGCGGCGTCCGGCACGACGTTCGGGGCCACGCCGCCACGCAGGACGCCGACGTTCGCGGTGACCGGACCGAAACCGGTCGTCCCGGGGCCAGCCCGCGTGGTCGTGCAGCGCCACCGCCGCCCGCGCGAGCCGGACCACCGCGTTGTCACCCAGCTCCGGTGCGGAGCCGTGGGCGGCGCGCCCGGCGGCACGCAGGCGCATCCAGTGCGCGCCCTTGTGCCCGATCACGAGGGCGTTGGCCGTCGGCTCGGCGACGACGAGTGGGCCGCCACGGGCCATCGCGTCCCGGCCGGGTGCGTCCAGCTCGACCAGCCCGGTGCAGCCGGTCTCCTCGCCGGCGGTGAGCACGAGCTGCACGCCCCGACACGCGTGCGGACGGCCCGCGTGCTCGATCGTGGCGACCACCGCCGCGGCCACGCCGGACTTCATGTCGCTCGCGCCGCGGCCCACGACCTTGTCGCCGTCGCGTTCGGCCGCCCACGGGTCGACCGACCAGTCGTCGGGCTGGACGGGGACGGTGTCGAGGTGGCCGGTGAACGTGAGCGGCGGCCCGTCGCCGCCCGCCGTGCGGGCGACGAGCTGCTCCCGCCCCGGCTCCCACGCGAGCAGCTGGGTGCCGAGCCCGGCCTTCTCCACCAGGGCAGCGCAGTGCCGGGCCGCGGCGCCCTCGCCGCCGCCGACCGTCCGGAACCTGATCAGCTCGCTCAGCAGGCCGAGGACGTCGGTCACCGCAGCACCTCGCCCTTGGTCTCGGGCAGGGTGAGGATCACGGCGAAGGCGATCACGGCGCCGGCGGCGACGTACCAGAAGAACGCCTGGGCGTAGCCCGCGGCGGACAGCGTTTGGATCACCAGCGGGGCCGTTCCGCCGAACGTCGCGACCGTGAGGTTGTACCAGGCGCCGATGCCCAGCCCGCGCAGCTCGGTGGGGAAGAGCTCGCTCATGATCGCCGGCGCGATCGAGGTCATCGCCGTGTAGAGCCCGAGCCCCACACCGAAGACCACGAGCATGTTCCAGAAGCCGGGCCCGATCAGGAACGAGAGCGGAACGATCAGCACAGCCGTGGCGGCGGACCAGACCATGAGCTGCGGCTTGCGGCCGAACCGGTCCGACAGCACGCCCATCGGGTACTGCAGCACCACGAACAGCGCCGTCGCGATCGACAGCGCCGTGAACACCTGGCCGGGGTCGGCGCCGCGCGAGCTCACCGCGAACGGCGTGAGGGCCGAGAAGAACGTGTAGTAGCACAGCGTGGAGAGCAGCGTGAACGCGACGAGCTGCCCCACCGCCTTCGGGTGCTCGGTCAGCGTCAGCAGCAGTGGGTGCTTCACCTGCTGGGCCTTGGCCTTGTTCTCCTCGAACTGCTCGGTCTCCGGCATCGCCCGCCGCAGCCACAGCCCGATGAGCCCGAGCACGCCGCCGAGGATGAACGGGATGCGCCACCCGTACGCGGCCAGCTCCTCGCGGCTCAGCACCGCGGTGAGCAGCGCTCCGAGCAGCGAGGCGGCCAGCACCGCGGATCCGGTGGAGATGTAGAAGAACGACGAGTAGCGGCCGCGTCGCTCCGGCGGCGCGATCTCACCGAGGTAGGCCGAGGCGTTGGAGACCTCCCCGCCCAGCGACATGCCCTGCCCGACGCGCGCGAGCAGCAGCAGGATCGGCGCGAGCCAGCCCACCTGGTCCCACGTCGGCAGGATGCCGATGATGAACGACCCGCCCGCCATCAGGGTGATCGTCAGCAGCATCGCCGTGCGCCGCCCCCGCAGGTCGGCGAACCGGCCGAGCAGCCAGCCGCCCAGCGGGCGGAAGAAGAACGCCAGCGCGTACGCGGCGAACGTGTTGATCAGTGCGAGCGTCGGGTTCTCCGGCGAGAAGATCTGCGTCGCGAAGAAGATGCTGAACGTCGCGTAGATCGTCCAGTCGTACCACTCGATGGCGTTCCCGACCGACGCCGCCAGCAGCGTCCGGACGGGCAGCCGGTGTACCAGCGCTTCCTGGGAGCGGGACGGCGTCGATCGGTCGGACACAGGTCACTCCGGGGGTCGTGACGGACGGTGAGGTGACATTAGGCCACCCGGCCCCCGTCGTCACCCGAGAGCGTGGATCAGTCGGCGAGGCGGAACGCGAGCTTCGTCTCCCACTTGGTCGTGTCCGGCTGCTCTGCGGGATTCGTGAGCAGCAGCTCCAGCCGGCAGCCCCACCGCGTGCCGCGCTCGGTCCCGGTGGCGTCGAAGGTCAGGCCCTGCGCGGCGGCCTCGTCCTGGAACGCCCCGGTGACGGCGATCAGCTCGTCGGGGTGCCCGACGTGCGTGGTGGTGGCGTAGCGGCCGGCCGGCAGCACACCCGCGAGCACCTCGCCGTCACCGTCGACGGGCGCCGCGACCGGTACGCCGGCCTCGACGTCGAGCTCACGCTCCATGTCGATCAGGAGGTAGCGGAAGAACGGCGGGCCCGCCGGGTCGACCCCACGCTCGGCGAGCCACCCGAACAACCCGGGGAGGCGGTCGGCGATCTCGGGGAAGGTCTGCATCGTCACCGTGCGCCGGACCGCGACGTACGGTTGGGCGGGGCGGTCGACGATCTCCAGGTTCATGCTCATGACCGTGTAGACCGGTGGGAGGACGCGAACTCATCGGTCCGCGGCGATCGCCACTTCCGCGCACGCCTCCAGGTCGGCGAGCTGCCCCTGCAGCTTCGCGCGGATCCGCTCGACGGCGGCGCGGCCGAGCGGCAGCCGCAGCGGCGCCGACGGCGCGTGCACGGCGTCGATGATCGCCTCGGCCGCACGGACCGGGTCGCCCGGCTGCCTCCCGTGCTGCGCGGCGAAGCGGGCGCGCAGCGCACCGGCGGGACCCTCCTCGTAGTCCGGGATCGGCGTGGCGTGGTGCAGGGACCGGCCGAGGAACTCGGTGCGGAACGGGCCCGGCTCGACGATCGTGACCCGGATCCCGAACGGCGCTACCTCGCCGGAGAGGGCCTCCGACGCTCCTTCCAACGCGAACTTGCTGGTGGCGTAGATCGCGTGGCCCGGGTTGCCGACCACGCCACCGACCGAGGACATCTGCACGACGTGCCCGCGCCGCCGGGCCCGCATGTGCGGGAGCACGGCGCGGGTGACGGCGAGCGCGCCCAGCAGGTTGACGGCCAGCACCTCGTGGATCTGCTCGTCCGACAGCTCCTCCAGCGCGCCGAGCAGCCCGTGCCCCGCGTTGTTGACCAGGACGTCGATCGGGCCGCCTCCCAGGGCGCGCTCGACCGCCGCCCGCACCTGGCCGGGGTCGGTGACGTCCAGCGGGAGCGCGAGCACGGAGTCCGGGTA
The DNA here is from genome assembly GCF_007994075.1 of Pseudonocardia hierapolitana. Taxonomy (NCBI): domain Bacteria; kingdom Bacillati; phylum Actinomycetota; class Actinomycetes; order Pseudonocardiales; family Pseudonocardiaceae; genus Pseudonocardia; species Pseudonocardia hierapolitana. The sequence continues at coordinate 7,956,866 of NZ_VIWU01000001.1, forward strand.
CTTCTCGACGAGATCACCGAGGGTGTGCGGATCGCGGGCGGTCGCGACGACCGTCTCGCCGCGGGCGAGGAGGGTTTCGGCCAGAACCCGGCCGAATCCGGCGGAGGAACCCGTGATGAACCAGCGCATGCCGCCATCGTGGGCCCGCCGCTACTCATACGTCCAAGACATGTTCGTTCTCGCACTCATCGTCGTGCACCATGAATGCGTGGAGCTGCGCCAGCTCGTGTACCTCGATGCGGTCGTGCGGCACGGTGGGTTCACCCGGGCCGCGGAGCACCTGCGGGTGGCCCAGCCCGCCGTGTCGGTGCAGATCCGCAGGTTGGAGGCCGAGGTGGGGGCGCGGCTGCTGCACCGCACCACCCGCACCGTCGCGCTGACCCACGCCGGTGAGCTCGTGCTGGGCCGCGCCCGCCGGGCGATGGCCGAGCTCGACGCGATCCGCGACGAGCTCGCAGGGCTCTCCGGTGGCCTGCTCGGGCGCGTCCGGATCGGCGCGATCCAGGCGCTCGACCCGTTCGACCTGCCGGCCGCGCTCGCCGCGTTCCACCGCAGGCACCCGGCCGTCGAGCTCGCGCTCTCCTCCGGGGCGCTGCGCCGCCTGCTCGACGGGCTCGACCACGGCGCGCTGGACCTCGCGATCGGTCCCATGCCGCCCGGACTGCCGGCCCGGTATGCCCGCACGCCCCTCTTCACCGACGAGCTGGTGCTCGTCACGGCCCCGGACCACGTCCTGGCCGGCACCGATCCCCTGCCCATGGCCGCGTTGCGCGACGAGCCGTTCGTGTGCCTGCCCGCCGACAGCGGGCTGCGCGCGATCCTGGACCGGCTCGCCGCCGAGGCCGGCTTCACCCCGCGGGTTCCGTTCGAGACCTCGCACCTGCCGCGGCTGCGCGATCTCGCCGCCCACGGGCTCGGCGTCGCGCTGGTCGCGCGGTCGGTGGCCGAGGCTGCCGGTCCGCCGGTGGCGGCGCACACCGTCGACCCGGGTCCGCAGCTGCGCCCGGTCGGCCTGCTGCACCGCACCGACACCGCGCTCGGCGCCGCCGCCGAGGCGTGCCGGTCGTTCCTCGCCCGATGGATGGCACGAACCGACCTTCCCGGGCCGACCGGCACCGACGAAGATCACCGTCCATGAACGGAGATCGGGTGATCGTGGTGACGGGCGGCAACCGCGGGCTGGGCCGCGAGGTGGCCCGGCAGTGTGCCGCGCGCGGGGACATCGTCCTGCTCGGCGCCCGTGATCTCGCCGCGGGCGAGCGGGCGGCCCGCGAGCTGCCGGGGCGGGTGCGGGCGGTGCGGCTCGACGTCACCGACGCGGACGGTCTCGCCGCGCTCGCCGAGGACGTCACGCACACCGAGGGCCGGGTGGACGTCCTGGTCAACAACGCGGCCGTCCACTACGACACCTGGCAGACGAGCGTGACCGTCGACCTGGCCGTCGTACGGGAGGCGCTCGAGACCAACGTGCTCGGCGCCTGGCAGACCACCCTCGCCTTCCTCCCGTTGCTCCGCCGCAGCGCACACCCGCGGGTCGTGATGGTGAGCAGCGAGGGCGGGTCGCTCGCCTCGATGGGTGGCGGCACGCCCGCCTACAACGTCAGCAAGGCGGCGCTCAACGCCCTCACCCGCACGCTAGCGGGCGATCTGCGCCGCGACCGCATCCTCGTCAACGCGGTCTGCCCGGGCTGGGTGGCCACCGACATGGGCGGGCCCGGTGGCCGCCCGGTGGCCGACGGCGCGGCGAGCATCATGTACGCCGTCGACCTCCCCGACGGCGGCCCCACCAGCACCTTCACCAGGGACGGCCGCCCGGTCCCCTGGTGAGGCTCACTTGCTGCCCCACGCGACGAGCAGCTCGCACGGCCCGACGAACCCGTCCGGCCCCTCGAACCGGGCGAGCTCGCGGTGGATCTCCGCCCACGTCTGGTCGCGCTCGGCCGGGGCGAGGCCGGCGAGCATCTGGTGCAGCGCCCCGAACGACTCCCGCTCGAACCGCACGCACTCCGCAGCGCTGGGCAGGCGCAGCGGCGCAGGCACCGCCCGGGCCCCGACGTCCCGGAAACCGGCGCGGCGCAGCAGATCCTCCGCCGCGCCCGGGGCGCCCAGGCTGAACGGGCCCGGCTGGCCCGGCGCGGGGGCGGGCAGCCCGGCCCGGCGCCGGATGATCGACACCGGCACCGCGAAGAAGTCGTTGCGCTCCGGCGTCGAGTACACGACCGCTGCGACGCGCCCTCCCGGCCGCAGCGCCCGGTACATGCCGGCCAGCGCCCGCGTCTGGTCGGGGAAGTAGATCAGGCCGAGCCGGCTGATCGCCGCGTCGAACTCGGCGGCCTCGACGTCGAGCTCCTCGCCGTCCACCTCGCGGGTGCGCACGCGGTCCAGCCCGGCACGGGCGGCCGCCGCGGCGGCGTAGCCGAGGATCGCCGGTGAGATGTCTGTGGCGAGCACGCCGCCCGTGGGGCCGGCCCGGCGGGCGGCGGCGAGCGACTGCCCGCCTGCGCCCGCGGCGACGTCGAGAACCCGGCTGCCGGCCCGCACACCGGCGGCGTCGAGCATGAGGGAGGTCGCCGGGCCGAGCCAGTCCTCCAGGGTGGGTCCCCAGGCGTCCCACGCGGCGGCGGCGTCCTCCCACTGCGCGCGGGTGGTGCTCTTGTAGCGGATGGGGTCGAACGTCGTGGTCATGGCGGGCTCCCGGTCCGGAGTGTCGGTACACCCGTTCGGCGCCAGATCCCCGCCAGGAACGGCCTGGCGGTTCCGTTCGGCGGCCCGGCGGGTCGCCGAGCGGAGCAGAATGCCGCGGTGGCCTTCGTCGGACGGGCCCGCCCGCTGGCCCGCCTCCTCGCCGCCGTGGAGGGTGCGGCCGCGGGCCGGGCGGCGCTGGTGCTGGTCAGCGGAGAGGCCGGGATCGGCAAGTCGACGCTGATCGGCGAGGCCGCCGCGCGCGCAGACCTGCCCGTGGGGTGGGGCACGTGCCGCGACGCGGGCCGCGCGCCCGCCTTCTGGCCATGGTCGGTCGCCCTGCGGACGTTGCTCGATGCCACCGGCCCGGACGACGCGCGTTCCGTCGCCGCCGACGACGCGCCCGAGCTGGCCCGGCTGCTGCCCGAACTGGCCGACGCGGCCGCGATCGCCGACGACGCCGGGCAGACCGAGGCCGCCCGGCTGCGCCTGTTCGACGCCACCGCACGCGTGCTCGAGCGGCTCGCGCGGCGCAGGCCGCTGATCGTCGTGCTCGACGACCTGCAGTGGGCCGACCCGTCCACGCTCGCGCTGCTGGAGTTCGTCGCCCAGCCGCACCGGCCGGTGCCGCTCGCGGTGGTCGGGGCCTACCGCCACGACGAGCTCACCGAGGACGCGGCGCGCACGCTCGCGGTGCTCGCCCGGCGCGGGGAGGCGATCCCCCTGCGCGGGCTCGATCCGCCGGAGGTGCACGACCTCGTGGTGGCGACCGCCGGGGAGACCGGCGGCCGGTGGGCCGCCGACATCCACCGCCGCAGCGGCGGTCACCCCTTCCTCGTGTGCCAGCTCGCCGAGCTGCTCGACGACGGCGCAGGCCCGGGCGCCGCCCTCCCGCCCGCGGCGCAGGACCTGGTCCGCGGGCGGGTGGCCCGGCTGTCCCCGTCCGGCCGGGCGCTCCTGCGGGCCGCGGCCCTCATGGGCAACGAGCTGGTGCCGGACGTGCTGGCGGAGGTCTGCGAGCTGGACGCGGCCATGGTCGCGGCGCTGGCCGACGACGCCGTGCGCGCCGGTGTCCTGGTGCGCGACGGGAGCGGCACGCGGATGGCGCACGACCTGTTCCGGGAGACGGTCGCGGCCGACCTCCCCGCTCCCGAGCGGCTCGCGCTGCACCGCCGGATCACGGAGGCCCTCGAGCATCGGCACGCCCGCGGCGGCGCCGTCGCGCCTGCGGACCTGGCCCGGCACGCCGCGGCCGCCGTCCCGCTGGCCGGCCCGGACGCCGCCGTCCGATGGGCGCGGGTCGCCGCGGCGGGCGAGCGGGCAAGGCTCGCCTTCGCCGAGGCCGCCGCCCACCTCGCCCGGGCCCGCCGCGCCGTCGAGGACGTCGGCGCCGCCGGTGCCGTGCTCGTCGACCTGCTGGTCGAGGAGGGCGACGCCCGAGCCCGTGCCGGCGACCCGGGCGCCGCCCGCGCCGTGCTGGACGACGCGTGGGGCCGGGCCGGAGCACTGGGCGACGCGCAGCGGCGTGGGCACGTGGCGCTGGGCGTCCAGCGGCTCGGGGCCCGGTTCGCGATGCCCCGGGAGGACGTCGTCGCCGCACTCGACGAGGCCCGCTCCGCACTGCACGGCACCGGCACGGCGCTGGAGGCGCAGCTCACCGCGGCGCTGGCCCGGGAGCTGCAGCACTCGGTGCCGGGGCAGCGGCACCGGGCGCGCCCGCTGTCGGAGCGGGCGCTCGCGCTCGCCCACGATCTCGACGACCCGGCGACGCTCGGCGCGTGCCTGCTCGCCCGCCACGACGTGCTCTGGACGGTGGGCCGAGCACACGAGCGGGTCGCCGTGGCGCGGGAGATCGCCGTCGTCGCCGCCCGCGCAGGCGACGCGGAACGGCACGCCGAGGGCCTCCTGCTCACCGCGAACGCGCTGCTGGAGGGCGGCTCGCCCGCGTTCCGGCCTGCGCTGGAGGAGTACCTGGCTGCGGCCGAGCGGCTGGGCCAGCCCCGCCACCGCTACATGGCCCGCACCCGGGAGGCCGCGCTCGCGCTCCTCGACGGCCGCCTCGGCGAGGCCGAGGAACGCATCGCCGCGGCGGCCGCCCTGGGTGAGCGGATCGGCGAGCCCGACGCGGGGAACGTCCGGATGTCCCAGCTGCTGGGCCTGGCCTGGGCACGCTCCGACCCGGAGGAGCTCCGGGCGACCGCCCGCGAGGCCGTGCGGTGGTGGGTCGGCGTGCCGTCGCACGCACACGCCGTGGCGGCCGGGCTGCACGTGCGCGCCGGCGACCTCGACGCCGGCCGCCGCGCGCTGGACACCGTGGTCTCCCTCGGCGCGTGGCGGGAGGACAGCTCCTACCTCTGGTCCGTGTTCGTGGGCGGGATGGCCGCCGCGGCCGCGGTGCTGGGCGACCGGCCGCTGTGCGCGGAACTGCTCCCGGAGCTCGCCGCCGTCGCGGGCACGTGCGGGGTGAACGGCGCGCTCGTCTGCTTCACCGGGAGCAACGCCCACTGGGCCGGCGTGCTCGCTGCCGTGCTGGGCCGCACCGACGACGCCCACCGCCACCTCGGCCAGGCCCTTCACGTGCACCGGCAGCTCGGCGCGGCGGTCTGGGAGGTCGAGACGCGCCGGGCCCTCGCGGCGCTCGACCCGGCTGCCGGGCACGCCGAGCAGGCGGACCGCCTCGCCGCCGACCTCGGCCTGCCCGCGCCGGCGGCCGACGCCGAGCTGCGCCGCGACGGCGACGTCTGGCGCGTCCGGTATCGGGACGCCTCGGCCCACCTGGGCCCCCTCAAGGGCCTCGCCGACCTCGCCACGCTCCTCGCCAGCCCCGGCCGGGACGTGCACGTGCTCGACCTGGTCGACGCCGGCCCGCACGACCGCGCGTCCGGCCCGCTGCTCGACGCCACCGGGGCCGCGGCCTACCGGCGCCGGCTCGCCGAGATGGACGAGGAACTGGCCGAGGCCCGCGCCGCCCGCGACACCGCGCGCGAGGAGCGTTGCGACACCGAACGCGCCGCTCTGCTCGCCGAGCTGGCCCGGGCCGCCGGGCTCGCAGGCCGCGCCCGCACCCTCGGCAGCAGCACCGTCGAGCGGGCCCGCAAGGCGGTCAGCGGGCGGCTGCGGGAGGCGATGAGCCGGATCGGTGCGGTGCTGCCCGAGCTGGGCGCGCACCTGGACCGCTCGGTCACCACGGGCACCACCTGCCGCTACGACCCGCCCGACCGGCTGACCTGGAGACTCTGACCTCGTACCGGCAGTACCTCGTCAGGCGGAGGCGGCGTCGCGGATCGCGGCCGTCACCAGGGCGCGTAGCTGCGCGGTGTCCTGGTCGCGGGCCTGGCGTGCCTCCGCGTGGGCGCGTTCCAGGTCGGCGCGCAGCCGCTCCAGGTCGGCCTCCACGCGGGTGCGCAGGGCCGCCTCGGCGTCGGCGCGTTCCCGCGCTCCGGCCAGCTCCCGATCGGCCCGGTTCCGGGCCTCCCGCTCGGCGGCGAGGGCCGCGGCCGCCTCGTCGCGTGCGGCTCCGGCCGCCGCGAGCTGCGCCCGCGCGTCCGCCAGATCGGCGCGGTGCCGCTCGGCCTCCGCCCGGGCCGTCGCCAGCGCAGCACGGGCCTCGCCCAGCTCCGCGCGGACGGTGTCCACCTCGACCCGGCGCTCTTCGGCGCGGGCGTGCGCCGCGTCCCGCTCGGTGATCGCGCGCTCCGCCCGCACCGTCGCCTCCCGGGCCGCGGCCTCGGCCTCAGCGGCCCGGCGGCCGGCATCCAGGGCCCGCTCCTCGGCCTGCTCCCGCGCCGCGACCGCCTCCTGCGCCTGCTGACGGGCCGCACCGAGGGCCTCGGTGGCGTCGAGGGCCTGCCGTGCCGCCGCCGCGGCGCGCTCCACGGCGGCGGTCTTCTCCTCACCGGCCTGCACGGCCTGCTCCCGCGCCACCCGCGCGTCCCGCTCAGCGCGTTCCCGTGCCTGCTGCGCATCGACCCGCGCCGCCTCGGCCTCCGCGGTGGTGCGGTTGGCCGTCTCCACGGCGGCGAGCGCGCCGCCCTCCACCTCGTCGAGCCGGGCCTGGACGGCCTCGAGCGCCTCGGCGAGGTCCGACACGGGCCCGCGCAGCGCGTCGACGTGCTCCCGCAGGCGGTCGGCGTCCAGCTGGAACGTGGCACGCCCCGCGTCGAGGCCCAGCGCGTCGAGGGCGTCGCGTTCCGCCCGCGCCATCTGAGCGCACGTGCGGCCGCCCGGCCAGCGGGTGTCGCGGCAGAAGGAGCGGCGCCTGCCGCCCTGGGGTCCGGGCGGGGGCAGCTCGGCCCGGCACTTGCTGTAGCCGCAGCGTACGGCCTCGTCGATCATGGTTTCGCAGGTTACACGTTTGTAGTTCAGAAACCCCAGAATCCGGTTGGCGTTTACGCAACCGAACCAACGCCCAACGAAACGAGTGTTTCGTTGGGACAGAGCCCGCTGCGGAGCCCTCCGGGCCATGGGGGGTGGCGCCGGGCAGCGGGACGCAGTCGGTCGCGCGATAACCCGGCGACATCGGTGGTCAGCCGCGCGAACATGGCCGACGTGGACGAGGTCGAGGTCGTCGTCGCCCATCACGAACGCGCGACCCTGCGCGTCGGCGACGTGTTCCTGAAGGTCGATGGTGATCGGACGCGCACCGACGTCGAGGTCGAGGCGATGGCCATGGCGCCGATCCCGACTCCGCAGGTTCTGTGGTGGAAGCCGCCCGTGCTGGCGCTCGCCGCCGTCCCCGGGAGGGCACTCGGCCGCCTCGGCGAGCCGTCGATCGCGTCGTCGGCGGCGTGGGCCGCGGCGGGTGCCGCCGCACGGACGCTGCACGACGCGCCGCTGCCGCCATGGCCCGGTCGGAGCGTCGACGAGATCGCATCGGACCTCGACGACGAGTGCGAGTGGCTCGTCGCGTCCGGCGTCCTTCCCGCCGACGTGGTCACCCGCAACCGCCGGATCGCCGAGGCCGCGCTCCGCCCGTGGACACCGGTGTTCACGCACGGCGACCTGCAGATCACCCACGTGTTCGCCGACGGTGACGAGATCACCGGTGTGATCGACTGGTCCGAGGCGGCCCAGGGCGATGCCCTTTTCGACCTCGCCACCTTGACGCTCGGACACGAGGAGCGCCTCGGCGACGTCGTGGCCGGCTACGGCACCGACGTCGACCTCGACGTGATCCGCGCGTGGTGGTCGTTGCGCAGCCTGCTGGCGGCCCGTTGGCTGGTCGAGCACGGCTTCGACCCGTCCTCGCCGGGCTGCGAGTTCGACGTGCTGAGATCCCGGATGTGAGGCGGCACGAGGCGCGTGCCGTCCTGCCGGGCGAGGGCCGTCAGGGGCCTGCGAGGACCGCGCGTGCGGCAGCGGCCCCCTGGACGGCCAGCCCCGGGATGCTCGAGGTGATGAACGGGCCGCCCCCGGCCAGGTCTCCCACGAGATGCATGCGCGGGTCGGCCGGAAGGAGGCCTCCGGACGGATGCCGGGCGGCCACGCCCATGCCGACCAGGTCGTCCGCGAGCCCCGCCGCGGACGCGGGGACGGCGTGCGGGGACGGGTTCACGGCGTTGACGACGACGTCGGCGTGCCGTCCGCCGTGTGCGGTCTCGACGGCGAACCGTCCGTCGTCCCGGGTGATGTCGCGTACTCCGGCGAGCAGCTCCAGCTGACCCGCGTCGAACAGCTGCAGCAGCCGTACGGCGTTCGTCGGGATCATCGGGGAGGCGACGCTGATCGCGGTCCGGGCCTGGGCGCGCAGCCGGTCCCGATCCCGTTCCGGCAGCAGCCGCCACGCGAACGGGCCGACGGTGTGTGCGGCTGTCTGCAGCACCCGGCGGCCGATCTCGGGGGCGGTGATCGCGGCGATCTGGCGCCGCAGGCGGGCCACCGGGTCCTCGGTACGGGCGGCACGCAGGTCGGCGATCAGCGCGTCGAGGTCCTCGCCCGCGTCCGACATCTCCTCGCGCAGCAGTCCGGCGAGGTGGTCGAGGGCGATCTCGCCGTCACGTGCCAGCGCCCCGACCCGCTCGACGGTCAGGTGCTGCGGCCGGTGAGCGGTCGGCCGTTGCCAGACGTGCGGGAGCATGCCGGTGCGCGACAGCAGGCTGATCCGCCCGGTGTGACCCCGCGCGGCGAGCGAGACGACCACGTCCACGGCGGTCAGGCCGCTGCCGATCACGGCGACGTCGCTGTCGGGCGGCACGTCGTCGAGGGTTCGTGCGAGCGGGTAGGGGTCGCCGACGAATCCCGGAGCACCATCGAGCCGGTAGTGGTCGTGGGGCGTGCCGCCACCGACGCACAGCGCGACCTGGCCGACGACGTGCTCGCGGCCGTCGCCGGTGCGCAGTGCCAGGCGTCCCGCGGCGTGGGCCGCTCCGACCACGGGCGCGGGGACGACGTCCGCCTGCCAGCCGCGTTCCCGCAGGTCCGCGATCGCCTTCTCGGCCGTGTGCTCCAGGTACTCGCCGTACCGGGCGCGCGGGACGAGCGGTCTGCCGATCCCCGGGTCCACGTACGCGTCGTCCCCCGCGCCCAGCCACGAGGCGTAGTGCTCGAAGTCGCCCTCGCGGATCGACATGATGACGGGCGGGGCGTTGACCAGCACCGAGTCCAGGTCCGGCGCGTACGGGCGGCCCCGCCACAGGTGCGGGGACGGCTCGAACACCGTCACGGCCCCCGGCGTTTCCGCTTCCCTCGCCAGTGCGTCCAGCAGTCCGACGGCGGCCGCGCCGCCTCCGATGATCCCGATGTCCATGCCGAGAGACTCGGCGTCGCCGGGCCGTCCCCCCATCCCGCCGTCGCGGGTGTTCTCGCCGGGAATGACCCCCTCGTTCGAGGGGTTGGCGCGAGGAGGCCGGCCCCGCATGCTCGACGACGCGGCCGATCACGGGAGGACCGATGGGTGGACGACCCCGAGGCGCGGAGGTGCTGGCCGCGGCCGAGCGGGCGACGAACGCCGCAGGCATGTTCGCCCGGGTGTCGGCGCGGCTGCGGCACGTGGTGCCGCACGACGCGGCGGTGTGGGCGGCCACGGATCCCGAGACCGGGCTGATCACGGCGCCGATGGTGGTGGAGGGCCTCGGCGACCGCGAGCGGTGCGCCGAGTACTGGGAGAGCGAGCTCCTGGACGAGAACGTCCTCCCGTTCCGGGATCTGGCCATGGCTCAGGTCCCCGCAGCCGGGCTTCGCGCCGTCACGGGCGACCTGCCCGCCCGCTCCGCGCGGTACCGGCGGTTGCTCCAGCGCCAGGGCGTGCACGACGAGCTGCGCGGAGTCGTGCGCGCGGGAGGTCGCTCCTGGGCCGTGGTGAGCCTGTTCCGCACGGGCGGGCGCGCGTTCGGCCAGGACGAGGTCGATCTCGTCGCCTCGCTGTCCCGACCGCTGGCCACCCGGCTCCGGCGCCTCGCCCGCCCGTCCTGGCTCGAGCCGCTACCGGATGCGCCGGGTCCCGGACTGATCGTCTTCGACCAGTACGGCGCGGCGACGTCGATCAACGACGAGGCCCGCGAGCACCTGGCCTGCCTCCCCCACGGTCCGTCCATCCCGTCCGCGCTCGGCGTGCGGATGCCGATCTGGATCGTCGGTACGGCCCTGCAGGCGCGGGCGATCGCGAAGGGGCGCGACCGGGGCGGGGCGCGCACGCGCATCCGCACGACCCAGGGCCGCTGGCTGGTCTGTCATGCCTCCGCCCTCACCGGCCCGGGCGGGCGGCCCGGGCCCATCGCGTTGGTGCTCGAGCCCGCCTCCGCGGGTGATCTGGCCGTGCTCGTGGCCGAGGCGTACGAGCTGACGCCGCGCGAGCTGCAGGTCGCCCAGGAGATCGCGCGCGGGCTGCCCACCGGGGAGATCGCCGCCCGCCTCGTCATCTCGCCGCACACGGTCCGCGACCACATCAAGGCGATCTTCGAGAAGACGGCGGTCTCCAGCCGCGGCGAGCTGGTCGGGCGGCTGTTCGCCGAGCACTACTGGCCGCGCGCCCGGAACTGACCGGCCCAGCTTCAGGAGCCCTGAAGGCTGGTCTAGGCTTCAGTCTTACTGAAGCTGGAGGGGCGATGGACGATTACCGGGACCTGCCGTTCCCGCGGACCGGGCTGGCTGTCGACGCGATGCGCTTCGCCAGGAGCATCACGGAGCCCGCGATCTTCAACCACAGCATGCGCACCTACCTGTACGGGCGCTTCCTCGGCGAGGCGCAAGGGCTGCTGCCCGACCGCGACTACGACGACGAACTGCTGTTCCTGGGCTGCGTGCTGCACGACGCAGGGCTCAGCGACCGGGGCAACGGCGACCAGCGCTTCGAGCTCGACGGCGCCGACCTCGCGGCCACCTGGCTCACCGAGCACGGGCTGGCCCCGGAGAAGGTCGAGATCGTGTGGGACGCCATCGCCCTGCACCTGTGCTTCGAGATCGCCATGCGCAAGCGTCCGGAGGTCGCACTCGTGACCGCAGGGGCCGGCTACGACCTCGGGGCCGGCGGCCCGGAACCACCCGCCGGCTACGCCGACCACGTGCACGCCGCGCTGCCCCGGCTGCACGCCGCGGCGGCGCTGCACGACGCGATCGTGGACCAGGCGCTCGCCAAGCCGCACAAGGCGCCGCCGTACACGGTGCCGGGCGAACTCGTCCGGCAGACGACCGGGCAGGTCTGGCCCACATGGCGCGAGCTCATGGAGGAGTCCGGCTGGAACGACTACGACGGCTACCCCGACGCGCGTGATCGACCGGCCTCGTCGGGGCGCAGCGCGTCCAGGATCAGCGCGAGCCCGAACTCGAACTCGGCGGCGAAGTCGTAGCCCGACCCGATGGCGTGCCGGGTGTGAGCTCCGCTGACCGGCCTGTTCGCGGCGCTTCGGTACGCGGCGTTGTTCGCCCTCCTCGCCGCGAGGAGGCGGTCGTCCGGACCGGTCGTGCGGGGCGTGACGCAGGCCGCGCTCCTGGCGGTGGCGACGTGGCTCGCCTCGATGGTGTTCGCCGTCGCCCTCGACCGCGCCGGGTGGCTGCTGCGCGCTCTCGCCCACCGCGGGACGACCTCGTCCGCGACACCCGTCTCGTCCTGATCGGTGTCACATCGGCGCGCCCCGTCTCGTCCTCCTCACGACACCGCGCGACCGCGCGGCACGCCGAGACCCCGAGGAGCGACCGTGCTCGACCACGACCTGCGGCGCCGGATCCTGCCGGTGCAGAACAAGCTGCTCAACCCGCTGGTTGCCTGGCTGATCGCCCGTGGGCTCGAGCCGCCCACGTACGCCGTGCTCGAGACCGTGGGACGGCGCACGGGCCGGGTGCGGCGGGTCCCGGTGGCCAACGGCCTGGACGGCGACACCTTCTGGTTGATCGCGGCGCTCGGCGAGCGGAGCGCGTACGTGCGCAACCTGCGCGCCGACCCGCGGGTGCGGATCAAGGCGCGCCCGGCGCGGCTGCGCGACGGGCTGCGTAGCCGCTGGCGGACGGGCACCGCACACCCGCTGCCCGACGACGACGCCCGCGCCCGGCACCGCGCCCTCGGGCGCGGCCGGCCCGGGTACCGGCTCGACGGCGTGCTGCTGCGGGCGCTCGCGGACGGCGACATGCTCACGGTCCGGATCGACCTCGACCCCGAGGGATGATCAACCGCGGGCCGGCCGTGCCGTACGGTCCTGCGGATGGAGCTGGACCCGCTCGCCGTGCTCGAAGCCGTCCGCGACCGCTCCCCCGCCATCCCCGCCGTGGACGAGTCGGTCTGGCCCGGCGTCGACGACCCCGAGGTGCTGCGCGCCCAGCTGCTCGACTGGCTCTCCCAGTACGCCAACGCGGGCACCCGCCGCACGTACGCCTACGCGCTGGGCCTCCCGATCGCGTGGGTCGACCCCACGGACTCCCCGCAACGCCCCGGGCCACCGGCGGCCCCGCCGGGCCCGCTGCACGACCTCGCCTGGTTCCGCTGGTGCGCCCGCCGCACGCTCGACCCGCGCGACGCGACCGCCGGGCACGTCAAGGCGTGGCTGCACGCGCTCGACGCCGCGGGCGCGCAGCGCCGCACGCGGCAGCGGATGCTGTCGACGCTCTCCGCGATGTACGGCCACCTCGCCGAGACCGGCGTCGTCGCGGCCAACCCCGCGGCGCTCAACCGGGCCCGGCTCGGCCTCTCGTCCAGTGCACGCGACGCGTCCCCGACCGTGCGGCTCACCGCCGAGCAGCTCAAGGCCCTGCTCATGGCGGCGGCGCGCCTGCCGTACTCACGCAGCCCCCGGCTGGCGCGGCTCTACGCGCTGCGCGCGGTGGCGGTGGTCGCCCTGCTGACGCTCGGGTTGCGGATCTCCGAGCTCGTCGGCCTCGACCGTGACGACCTCTACCGCACCGGCGGCGACGACGTCCTGCGCGTCCTGGGCAAGGGCGGCCTGCACCGCGAGGTGTACGTCACCGACCTCGTCCGCGAGGCCCTGGCCGCCTACCTGGCCGAGCGCGACCGCCTCGCCGGCACGGCCGTGCCCGCCCACCGGGGCCGCACCACGGCGGCCGCCGCCCCGATGATCGCCACCCGCGACGGCGGCCGCTGCTCCCGCGTCGACCTCTACACGCTGCTGCGCCGCATCGCCGCCCACGCCGGCCCGGCCCTCGACGGTGTGGCCGAGCGCGTGCACCCGCACGCCCTGCGCCACGCCTACGTCACCATCGCGCTGGAGCAGGACGCCCGCATCCAGCACGTCCAGGCCGACGTCGGCCACGCCACGATCGCGACCACCCAGCACTACGACAGAGGCCGCCGCACGCGGGAGAACACCGCGGCCGATCTGGTGGCCGCAGCGATCGCCGCAGCCCCCGACCCACACTAGAGCCACTTCACACACCCCGGGCGGGCTTCACACAGGGCCGGCCTTGTGTGAAGCCCGCGCTCGATGTGTGAAGTCGGGTTCCTCCCCGTGGGCGACCAGGGCCAGCGCGCACGGCCACTGCGGCGCCCGCCGCGTCTGGCTGGTGCAGCCCCGGCAGCGGCCCTCCGCGTCGGGGATGTGGAGGGCTCGCAGGCGGTCGCGGACCAGCGGCCAGCCGGTGATGATCTCGGCGGCCTCGCCCATGAGGCGGAAGTTGCGTTGGGCAGGAGTCTCGTGGCGTCGTGCCGCGGAAGTCATGGCGGCGAGGGTCCGGACGGACCGCGGAGATCGAGACCGTCGACGCGAGAAGCGCGGACGCGAAATTCCCGCTCCGAGCTTCTCGTGTGCCACGATCCGTGATCGAGTCGGAGCGGGGGGTCACGTGACGCGGCGCGAGGGTTCGATGGTCCGCCGGCGGGTGCTGGCCCGCCAGCTGAGGCTGTTGCGCGAACAGGCCGGCCTCACGCTGGAGGAGGCGGCGCCGAAGCTGCATTTCTCGGTGAGCAAGCTCAGCCGGATCGAGAACGCCCAGGTGGTCATCGACATCCACTGGGTGAAGAGCATGCTCGACCTGTACGACGTGGGCGGGACGCGATGGACCGAGTTCGTGGAGCTGGCGCAGGAGGCTCTGCAGCCTGGCTGGTGGCGGGCCTACGGGCTGGGCAACAACAGCTACATCGCCTTAGAGACAGAGGCGAGCCGGCTCCAGGAGTTCACGCTCTCATACGTTCCCGGGATTCTGCAGACGGCTGACTACGCCCGCGCCCTGATGTGCGCCGTCCCGCTGCAGCGCACCGAGGAACAGCTGGAGAACGAGGTCGCGGCGCGCATCTACCGCCAGCAAAGGCTCACCTCGGACGACAACCCGCTGGCCGTGATCGCTGTGATCGACGAGTCGACTCTGCACCGCCCGGTGGGCGGCGCAGAGATCCAGCGCGAGCAGCTCGCACACATCGCGAAGCTCGCGGAGCTCGACACCGTGGCATTGCACGTCCTGCCCACCGCCGTTGGCGCGCATGCCGCTCTGCCCTCCGGCTTCATGATCCTCAGCTTCGGCGACCTGGACGAGCCGGACATGGCCTACGTCGAGCATTCCCTCGGAGCGTTGAGTCTTGACAAGGCCGGAGATGTCGCGCGGGCTAGGCTGACGTTCGAGCGTGTGCTGTCCGATGCGCTCGACCCGGCTGAGTCGCTGGCGCTGATCCGTCGGCTGGCCGGGAGGTGAGCCCGTCCGAAGGAGAAGGCCGTGCGCGACGAGGAGCTCCGCTGGTTCACGAGCAGCTTCAGCGGCGGCAACGGCGCCAGCTGCGTCGAAGTGGCGTTCCTGCCCGATGGGGTGGCGTTGCGTGACACAAAGGATCGCGCCCTGCCTCCGCACCGCTACCCGCCGGCCCGCTGGTCGGAGTTCCTGGCCGGCGTCCGGGCGGGCGAGTTCGACCGGCACTGACCTCGTTTCAGCGGTCGTCTCCGTCCGCTCAACGCCAGTTGCGCGGGAATGCGCCACTGGCACACCGACTTCGGTGTGCCCGTAGCGAATGCGGTCGGCGCACCGGCACCACAATCGGTGTGTGACCACCTTGCCGGGTAGCTGACCGCCGATGCGCTACCGGGAGCACCCGCCGCCGCAGGCGCTGCGGCCGTTCGTGCGTTGCCTGTGGGAGCTCGCGCACGACTACGGCGGCTCGGGTTACTCGCGGGAGCACCTCTGGGCCACGCCGTACGCCGAGCTCCTCGTGCTGCGGGCCGGGAGCTACCGAGCGGGCGGCAGGACGCTGCAGGGGGTGGCTTTCATGGGCCCTCGCACCAGACCCGTCACGCTGACCTCCGATGAGCGGGTCGAGCTGGTGGCGGCTCGCTTCCACGTGGGCGGGGCGAGGGATCTCCTGGCTTGCCGGCCGGGCGATGCCGTCGACCTCGTGGCGGACGCCCCGGAGGTGCTGGCACCGACGACCCCGCTCGGAAGCGCCACCACGCTCACCGCGCTGGCCGGCTGGCTCCACCTCCACCTCGGCCACGCCACCCCGGATCCGGTGGTGGTGACCGCGGCCAGGATCGTCGCGGAACGCTGCGGGCAGGTCCCCGTCACGAGCCTCGCAGGCGAGCTCGGCACGACGACCCGGACGTTGCAGCGACGCTTCGACCGATCCGCGGGGATGTCCCCGGGCGCCCTCGCCCGGATCCTCCGGTTCAACCGGGCGCGGGAACTGCTCGTCCGCGACAGCCGAGTCGACCTCGCCGCGCTCGCCGCCGAGACCGGGTACGCGGACCACGCCCACCTCACGCGCACGTTCCGGGAACGCTTCGACCTCAGCCCGCGTGAGTTCCGGGAGCTGCTCCGGGAGATCACCGAGGCCGGTGTCGCATCGGTTCAAGCGTGATCGTCCCGGGCCTGGGTAGCGTCCGGCGGGTGATCCGACACGTCTCGACCGTGGCCGTCTACGTCACCGACCAGGACGAAGCCCTCCGCTTCTGGACCGGGAAGGTCGGCTTCGAGCTGCGCGCCGAGTGGCCGATGGGGGACGCGCGCTGGCTCGAGGTGGCCCCGCCGGGGGCCGCGTCGGCCCTCGTCCTCCACCCGAAGGCGATGATGCCGGACTGGGAGACACGGCGACCCGGCGTGGTCTTCGAGGTCGAGGACATCGAGGTGACCTGCTCCCGGCTCGCCGCCGAGGGGGTCTCGTTCGCCAAGCCGCTCACCGAGATGCCGTGGGGCAGGTTCGCGTCGTTCCTCGACACCGAGGGCAACGAGTTCGGCCTGCGGGAGTGAGCCGCCGCGGACGGCGTGGAACAACACGCCCGCCGCCCGACGTTGGCGCTCGCCATGGAGATCACCGTGGTCATCGCGTCGCGACCCGACGTTCCCCCGGAGGAGGAGCTGCGGACCGCCGTCGTGGCCGACCGGCTCGGCTACCGGGACCTCTGGGTCGGTGAGGGGTTCGTCTGGGATGCCTTCGCGCTGGCTACCGCCGCTGGGCTCGCGACGGAGCGGATCGCGCTCACGGTCGGCCCGATCCCCGTGTCGGTCCGGGACCCGGCCTCGATCGCCCGCGCCGCCGCCTCCACGGCAGCACTCGTCCGCCGGCCGGTCGGGGTGGCGCTGGGCACGTCGAGCGTCCGGGTGGTCGAGCGGATGCACGGCCGGTCCCGGCGCCGTGCGGTCACCACGATGGCCGAGAGCGCGCAGGCGCTGCGGGCGCTGTTCCGCGGCGAGGTGGCCGACTTCGCGGGCGAGACGGTGTCGACCCACGGCTACCGGCTGCGGCTGGACCCGCCCGGCGGGCCGATCACCCTCGCCGCGTTCGGCGACCGGGCGATCGCAGTCGCCGCCGAGCACGCCGACCGCATGGTGCTCGACCTGGTCTCCCCCGAGCAGGTCCGGCACTACCGCGCCAAGCTCGAGACGGCGGCGCAGCGGATCGGCCGGCCCGCGCCGCGGCTGGCGGCGTGGCTCCCCGCCGCCGTCGACCCCGGACCGGAGGCGCGGGCGCAGGTGCTGCAGAGCCTCGTCGGCTACCTGGAGGTCGCCGGGTACGGCGAGATGTTCACCGCCGCAGGGCTCGGCGACGCGGTGCGGATGGCGCTCGCGGGCGCCACCCGTGGGGAACTGCTCGCCGCGGTGCCCCCGGAAGCCGCCGACCGGATCGGGCTCGTCGGCGACCTCGGCACGGTGCGCGAGCGACTGGCCGCTTACACCGCCGCCGGCCTGGACGAGGTGGTGCTCGTCCCCGCCACGGCCGGCGATCCGGGCGGGGAACGCACCCTCACTGCGCTCGCGGCCTCCGGGCCTCGATGAGGTACCGGCTCGAGTGCGCCACGAACGGGCCCTCGGCCTCGATCAGCTCGTGCAGCTCGCGCAGGCGGTCTCGGTAGGCCTCCACCGTGAACCCGGGGACCATCCAGATCACCTTCCGCAGGAACCACACCACCGCGCCGACGTCGCGGAACTCGATGCGCAGCCGCGCCGTCCGCAGGTCCACGACCTCCAGGCCGGCGGCGCCGGCCCCCTCACGGGCGTGGTCGGGATGGCGGCCGCTCCGGATCTCCGCGGGCTGCGGGCCGAGGAAGAACTCGACCAGCTCGAACACGCTCGCCGGCCCCACGTGCTGGGCGAGGTAGCTCCCGCCGGGCCGCAGCACCCGGGCGATCTCCGCCCACCACACGGTCACCGGGTGGCGGCTGGTCACCAGGTCGAACGCGGCGTCGCCGAACGGCAGCGGCGGCTCGTCCGGATCGGCCACCACGGCCACGCCGCGCGGGTGCAGCAGCTGCGTGGCCCGCGCGACGTTCGGCGGCCAGGACTCGGTGGCCACCATCAGCGGCGGGTAGGCAGGCACCCCGGCGAGCACCTCCCCGCCGCCGGTCTGCACGTCCAGGGCGGCCGACACCCGCGGCAGCCGCTCACCCAGGAGGCGCTGGTAGCCCCACGGCGGTCGTTCCTCGGTGGCCCGGCCGTCGAGCCAGGAGAAGTCCCAGCCCTCCATCGGAGCCGCCGCGGCCTCGGCGACCAGATCCTCGAACGTGCGACGCATGATCGCTTCCTACCCGACGGCCGGGTCGGGCCCGCACGGATTCACCGCGTGGCGATCGTGACCGCGTACGGCACCTCGGCCACCAGCTCGGTGCTCGACGACGACTCGGCGGCGAGCATCTCGGCGAGCGCCGTGCGGGCGGCGTCCCACGTGCCGGCGGCGCGCAGCGCCTCCACCGCCCCGGCGAGCGGCCCGAACTCGGGAAGAACGTCGATCAGGGCTTCGATCGACGGCCAGCGGACGGTCACCGTGCGGGCCACCGTCTCCACCGTGACCGGCAGGCCGGCGAAGATCGACCGGACGGCATCGGGGTCGGCCCAGTCGGTCGGCATCGGGCCGGGCTCCGCGTCGTCCTCGTCGT
Source organism: Pseudonocardia hierapolitana (assembly GCF_007994075.1). Taxonomy (NCBI): domain Bacteria; kingdom Bacillati; phylum Actinomycetota; class Actinomycetes; order Pseudonocardiales; family Pseudonocardiaceae; genus Pseudonocardia; species Pseudonocardia hierapolitana. The sequence goes on from NZ_VIWU01000001.1 coordinate 7,975,279, forward strand.
CGCCGGCCAGAAGTCCGCCGACGATCCCGCCGATCTTCGAGTACACCGAGTCGAGGCTCCAGGCCGTGGACGCGATCACGCCGCCCGGGCGGCAGAGCCGGACGAGCTCGGTGGCCATGCCCCGGTGGTCGGGCGCGGCCATCGCCCCGAACGTCGAGAGCACCCGGTCGAAGGACCGGTCGGGGAACGGCATCGCGGTCATGTCCGCCTCGACCCAGTCGACCCGCACGCCCGCCTCGTGCGCACGGCGACGGGCGATCGCCAGCAGCTCAGGGGTGATGTCCAGCCCGGTGACGCGGCCGCCCGCCCGTGCGGCGGCGATCGCCGTCGGGCCGTGGCCCGTGGCGACGTCCAGGACGTCGAACCCCTCCACCCCGACCTCGGCGACGAGGCGCGTGCCGACCGCGGAGAACCGGTCGCCCCAGCCGGCGTAGTTCCCCACCGCCCAGACAGAACATCCCATGCTGGCTATATAACCATGTTGGCATTTAGAGTGCGAGCCGACTTTCCGATCAGGCGATCGCCCGTGCACGGCGAACCGGCATCAACGTCGCCGGGGGAACCTCCGCCCCGAGGAAGTCGAGCACCGTCCGAGCCGTCACGTCGGGGCGTTCGATCGGCAGCGCGTGCGACGTGCCGGGAACGATCGACAGCTGACCGGCGGGCAGCGCCTCGTACATCTCGCACGTGTGCGCGAGCAGGACGGCGTCGTCGTCGCCTGCCATCACCAACGTCGGCGCGGTGATCCGGCCGAGATCTTCCGTGGTCAGTGTCGGCTCGGTGGTCACCATCGCCATGAACTTCTCGAAGACCTCGCCGAAGTGCTCTCCTCCATCCGGCGAGCGCTGGGCGTACGCCTCGAAGATCGCCCTGGCGAACGGTGAGTCCTCGGGCATGTCGAGGCTGCCGAATCCGTCGTGGTGGAAGTTCGCCCCGATCACCACCATGCGGTCGACGAGCTCGGGCCGGTGCAGGGCGACGAGCAGGCCGATGATGCCGCCGTCGCTCCAACCGACCAGATGAGCCGGCCCGCCGACGACCGCCTCGAGCACGGCGATCGTCTCCGCCGCCATGTCGTCGTAGTGGAACGGTGCTGGGGTGTCGGCCGTGTATCCGTGGCCGCGGCGATCGAAGGCGACGAGGCGGTGCCGCTCGACCAGAGGTGCTCCGATGGCCTCGAGCAGCAGGTCGCTGTTCGACATGCCGCCGTGCAGGAGGAGGATCGTCGCCGGTCCGCTTCCGCGCAGGTCGACCCAGGTGGGATGCCCACCGATGTCGCGGCGCTCGCCCATGGCTCCTCCAACCCGGGTCGCACGCCGGGAACGGCGAGGGTAGTCCGGTGCCGGTGCCCGGGGCACTACTCCGGTCGGACCGGGCGCTGCGCCGGCCGGCAGCAGTCGACGGCGCACGGCGCGCCGTTGAGGGTGGAACCGTCCGCGGCGACGTCCCCGAGCGAGCGCGGGGCGGCGTCGTGCAGGTGCTCGGCCACGAGCTCGGCGACCATGTCGGCGAACCGCGGGTCCGGGCCTGCCGTCGCGGCGCGGGCGAAGCCCATGCCCAGTTCCTCGGCGCGCTCGCGGGCCTCGGTGTCGAGGTCCCAGATCACCTCGACGTGGTCGGACACGAACCCGATCGGCGCCACCACCACGGCACCCACGCCCCGCGCGTGCAGGGCGTCGATGTGGTCGACGATGTCCGGCTCGAGCCACGGCACCTGCGGCGGCCCGGAACGTGACTGCCACACCACGTCGTGCTCCTCGGCACCCAGCTCCGCCGCCACGAGCCGGGCGGCCTCGGCGACCTGCCGGGAGTACCGGTGCCCACCCTCCCCGGGCGGCCCGGCCGCGGCATCGGCGGCGACGGGCACCGAGTGGGCGGTGAACACGATCCGGGCCACGTCCTGGAGCTCCGCGGGCAAGGTGGCCCGCGCGGCGCGTACGGCGTCGGCGTTCGCCGCGACGAACAGCGGGTGGTCGAAGAAGTGGCGGATCTTCACCAGCTCGGGCGCGCCGTCGCCCACGGCCTTGCGGGCCCGGGCGATGTCCTCGTGGTACTGGCGGCAGGCCGAGTAGCCGCCGTACGCGCTGGTGGCGAACACGAGCGCGCGCCGCACGCCGCCGCGGGCCATCTCCGCGACGGTGTCCTCCACCATCGGGTGCCAGTTGCGGTTGCCGAAGTACACCGGCAGCTCGATCCGTTCCCGGACCGCCGCGATGATCTCGCGGTTGCGGGCGTTCAGCGGGCTCACGCCCCCGAAGTGCTGGTAGTGCTCCTCGACGGCGTCCAGCCGCTCCGGCGGCACACCGCGGCCGCGGACGACGTTCTCGAGGAAGGGGCGCACGTCGGCAGGCCCCTCCGGCCCGCCGAACGACAGCACCAGCAGGGCGTCGAACTCACTCACCCGTGCATTAGACACCTATGGCGTGGAAGCCGCCGTCGGCCCACACCATCGAGCCCGTGGTGGCCGGCATCCAGTCCGACAGCAGCGCGCACACGGTCTTCGCGACCGGCACCGGGTCGTTGACGTCCCAGCCGAGCGGCGCACGCCCGTCCCATGCGTCCTCGAACGCGGCGAACCCGGGGATCGACTTCGCCGCCATCGTGCGCACCGGCCCGGCGGCACAGAGGTTGACGCGGATGCCCTTCGGCCCCAGGTCGCGCGCCAGGTAGCGGGTGACCGACTCCAGCGTCGACTTCGCGACGCCCATCCAGTCGTAGGCCGGCCAGGCCTGGCGGTTGTCGAAGTCCATCCCGACGATGGAGCTGCCCGGCCCGAGCAGCGGCAGCAGCGCGGTGGACAGCGACTTGAACGAGTAGGCGCTCACCTGCAGCGTCTGCGCGACGTCCTCCCACGGCGCGTTGAGGAACGCCCCGTCTCCCAGGCAGGACGCGGGCGCGAAGCCGATCGAGTGCAGCACGCCGTCGAGCTTCGGCTCGTCGCCGAGGTGCGGGGAGACGCGGTCGACGAGGGTGTCCAGCTGCTCCTGGTCGGACACGTCCAGCTCGACGACCGGTGCGGCCTGCGGCAGCCGCTGCGCGATCCGTTCCACCAGCCTGAGCCGGCCGAAGCCGGTGAGCACCACCTGCGCGCCCTGCTCCTGCGCCACCTTCGCGACGTGGAAGCCGAGCGAGGCATCGGTGATCACACCGGTGATGAGCAGGCGTTTGCCCTCGAGCAGTCCCATGGAAGCCTTCCGATCGTCTGGAGTGGAGTCAGTGGCCCATGCCGAGGCCGCCGTCCACGGGGATGACCGCGCCCGTGACGTACCCGGCGGCGTCCGAACCCAGCCAGGTGACGGCGGAGGCGATCTCCTCGGCGCTGGCGTACCGGCCGAGCGGCACCTGCGTGAGGATCTCGGCGCGGCGGGCGTCGGGCAGGGCGCGCGTCATGTCGGTGTCGACGAAGCCGGGCGCCACGACGTTGGCGGTGATGCCGCGCGAGCCCAGCTCACGGGCGATCGAGCGGGCGAGGCCGACGAGCCCGGCCTTCGAGGCCGCGTAGTTCACCTGGCCCGCGGAGCCGGTGAGGCCGACCACGCTGGAGATGAAGATCATCCGCCCGGACTTCGCCCTGAGCATCCCCCGCGACGCGCGCTTGGCCACGCGGTAGGCGGCGGTGAGGTTGGCGTCGACGACGCGCGTGAACGACTCCTCGCTCATCCGCATGAGCAGCGTGTCGTCGTTCATCCCCGCGTTGGAGACGAGGACCTGAACGGGCCCGTGCTTCTCCTCGACCTCCGTGAACGCCGCGTCGATCGCCGCGGAGTCGGTGACGTCGCACTGCACCGGCAGCAGCTCCCCCGGCAACCCCTCGGCTCCGCTGCGGTGGGTCACCGCCACCTGGTCCCCTTGCGCCGCGAACGCCTTCGCGATCGCCAGCCCGATCCCGCGGTTGCCTCCGGTCACCAGCACGCTGCGTCCCACGCGGCCCACCCTATGGGGCGCGCCCGCGGCCGAGCGACCCCGGCTCGCCGAGCCCGCGACTCGCGCGCGCGACGGCGCGACTCGCGGTCTCCACTCGTTGCGCGAGCCGGGGTCAGGGCAGGCGTCGGCCCAGAGCGATGCCGGTGCCCAGGCCCACCACCAGGAGCAGGGCGCCGCCGGCGAGCCACGGACGGCTGACGTCGACCCGGCGCACCTCGTAGCCGATCTGGTCCGACAGGTCCGCGTAGACCCGCCGCAGCTCGCCCTCGCTCGCGGCCGTGAAGAACTGGCCGCCGGACAGCTCGGCGATCTGGCGCATCGACGCGTCGTCGACGGCCACGGGCGTGCGTTCGCCCGGGTTGATCTCGATCGTGCCGTAGTCGGTGCCGAACGAGATCGTGGACACCGGGATCCCGGCCTCCGCGGCCGCCCGCGCAGCGGTGAACGCGCCGCGCGGCTCCTCCTCCGGCATCACCCCACCGGGCACGGTCTGCTTGCCGTCGCTCATCAGCACGATCCGCGCCGGTGGCGGGCCCTCGGCCGCCGCGCCCGCGATGGCCTGCGAGAACGTCTCCACCGACTGGATCGCCGCGAAGATCGCCTCGCCGGTGGCGGTGGACTCGGACAGCTTCAGCCCGTCGACGGCCCGTTTGATCGGCTCCCGGTCGACGGTGGGCGACACGAGCACCGCGGCAGTGCCGGCGAACGACACGAGGCCGAGGTTGATACCGGGGGTGAGCTGGTCGGCGAACGCCTTCGCGGCGACCTGCGCCGCGGCGAGCCGGTTCGGCTCGACGTCGGTGGCCTGCATCGACAGCGACACGTCGATCACCAGCACGACCGTGGCCCGGTTGCGGGGCACCCGGGCCTCCGCCTGCGGGCCGGCCAGGGCGATGGTGAGCACGGCGAGCGCGACGATGAGCGCCGCCGCCGGGAGGTGCCGGTACCAGCCGTGCCGCTTCGGAGCGACGCGGTCGAGCAGCTCGAGGTTGGTGAAGCGGATCGTGTCGCGGCGGCGCCTGCGCAGCAGCAGCACGTAGCCGGCCACCATCGCCGCCACGACGACGAGCAGCACCAGCCACCACGGGTGCGAGAACATCTACCGCCCTCCGGACCAGGCGCGCTTGCGGGCGAGGACGAACCGCACGACGTCGGCGATCCAGTCCGAGTCGGTGCGCAGCGTGAGGTGCGCGGCCCCGCACCGCCGCAGCACGGCCGCCACCTGCTCGCGGTGCTCGGCCGCGGCGGCGGAGAACTCGCGCGCCAGCAGCGGGGTGATCGTGACCTCGCGCTGCCTGCCGCTCTCCGGGTCGGCCAGCACGACGGTGCCGACGTCGGGGAGCTCCAGCTCACGCGGGTCGAGCACCTCGACGGCGAGCAGCTCGTGCCGGGCCGACAGCGCCCGCAGCGAACGCTCCCAGTCGGGCTCGCCGAGGAAGTCGGAGATCACGACCGCGAGCCCGCGCCGCCGCGGCGGGCGACGCAGCTGCTCGACGGCCGCGGCGAGGTCACCCCGGGTGCCCTCGGGCGGACGCGGGGTGCTCGCGACGCGGCGCAACATGCCCTGGGCGTGGGCCAGCCCGCCCCGCGCCGGGATCCGCACGAGCTTCTCCCCGGTGGCGACGAGCACCCCGATCCGGTTGCCGCCGCCACGCGTGAGGTGGGTGACCGCGGCGAGCGCCGCGATCGCGAGGTCGCGCTTCTCGCACGCCGCCGTGCCGAAGTCGAGGCTGGCCGACAGGTCCATGACGACCCACGTCTCCAGCTCCCGGTCGGCCATCGTCTCTCGCACGTGGGGCGCGGTGGTGCGGGCAGTGGCCGCCCAGTCCATGTGCCGCACGTCGTCACCGGGCACGTAGAGCCGCGAATCGCCGGGCTCACTGCCCGGCCCGGGCACGAGGCCCAGGTGGTTGCCCTGCAACAGCCCGTCCAGCCGCCCGCGCACCGTGAGCTCCAGGGTGCGCAGCGCGGCTTCCATCCGCCCCTCCCGGAAGGAGGGCGGCGTCGCGGGCGCGTGCCGGCGTCCCGGCGCGGAACCGTCCGGGTCACCGCCCCCGGGAGGACCGTTCTCGCGGACGTCGGGACGGCTCACGCCGAGCTGCCCGCCGGGTACGGCGCCGGGCCGCTCTGCGGCCGAGCGCTCACCTGCGGCAACGGCACCGTGGCGAGCACCCGGGAGATGATGTGGTCCATCGGCACCTGGTCGGCCACCGCGTCGTAGGACAGCACGAGCCGGTGCCGCAGCACGTCGGGCGCCACGTCGAGCACGTCCTGCGGCAGCACGTAGTCGCGGCCGCGGATCAGCGCGAGCGCCCGCGCCGCCGCCACGATGCCCAGCGTGGCGCGCGGTGACGCGCCGTAGGACACCCAGCCGGCGATGTCGGACAGGCCGTGCTCCGCAGGCGTGCGGGTGGCGACGACGAGCCGCACCACGTAGTCGACGAGCGCGTGGTGCACGAACACGCGCGTGGCCACCTTCTGCAGCCGGGTGAGCTCGGCGGGGTCGATCACCTGCTGCGCGACGGGCGGCTCGGCGCCCATCCGGTAGACGATCTCCCGCTCCTCCTCCACGCCCGGGTACTCGACGATGATCTTGAAGAGGAACCGGTCGCGCTGGGCCTCCGGCAGCGGGTACACGCCCTCGTTCTCGATCGGGTTCTGCGTGGCGAGCACCAGGAACGGGTCGGGCATCGGGAAGGTCTGGCCACCGATCGACAGGTGCCGCTCAGCCATCACCTCGAGCATGGCCGACTGCACCTTCGCCGGCGCACGGTTGATCTCGTCGGCGAGCACGAAGTTGGCGACCACCGGGCCCAGCTCGACGTCGAACTCCTCGCGCCCCTGCCGGTAGATGCGGGTACCGAGGATGTCGGCGGGCACGAGGTCCGGGGTGAACTGCAGGCGGGAGAAGCTGCCGCCCACCACCTTCGCCACCGTCTCGACCGCGAGGGTCTTCGCCACGCCGGGCACGCCCTCCAGGAGCAGGTGGCCGCGGGCCAGGAGGCCGACGAGCATCCGCTCGACCAACCGGTCCTGACCGACGATCACTCGCTTGATCTCGAAGACGACGCGCTCGAGGCGCTCCCCCTCGTTCGCCGGGCTCGGGACGGACTCCTGCACGCTCACGCCCCCATCCCACCGTGCGGCCCGTGAGACGCCGGTGAACCGGCGCTTCCGCCGTCGTGGGCCGTCGCCGCGGCAGCGGCGGACGGTCAACGAAAGGTGGACGATTTGTAGGCGTCAATGATTCATTGACAATGAGTGGAAAGGGTCGTGCCGAGCACTCGGGTGGTCGTGATCGGGGTGGCCAGCAGCGCCGGGGACCCACCACGCAGGCCAGGACCCTGCCGCCCTGCGGGCCGGCGGGCTCGTCGACCGGCTCCGCGCCGCGGGCCTGACCGAGGACCGCGGTGAGCTCCTGCACGAGGTCTTCGCCCCCGACGAGATCGGCTCGACGGCCGCAACCTGGACGCGGTGGTGCGCGTGGCCCGGACCGTGGCCGACGCCGTCGACCACGCGCTCGCCGAGCACGCACTACCCCTCGTACTGGGCGGCGACTGCATCATCACCCCGGGCGTCGTCGCAGGCGCCCAGCGCCAGCGCCGGGACCCCGCCGTCGGCCTGCTCTGCCTCGACGGGGACGCCGACCTCGCGACCCCGCAGACGACCGGGAGCGGCGTGCTCGACGCCATGGGCATCGCCCACGTGCTCGGCCTGGCCGACACCGAGCTGGCCCGACTGGGTGCCGGACCGCCGATGCTCACCGACCGACGGCTCGCCCTCATCGGCTACGACGAGACCGACCCCGAGACCTTCGACGCCGAACTGCTCCACGGTCGTCCCGACCTGGTCCGGTTCGCCGACCACCAGGTCCGCGCCGATCCCGCCGGTTGCGCGACCGCGGCGCTGACCGCACTGCAGCCGAACACGTCGAGCCTGGTCGTCCACTTCGACGTGGAAGCCGTGGACTCACGCGACCTCCCGCTGGCCAACTTCCCCCACTACGGCACCGGGATCTCCCTCGCCGCGGCGGGCGAGGTGCTTGCCGTCCTGTTGTGCGCCGCACCGACGCTCGCCGCCGTCGTCCTGACCGAGGTCAACCCGAGCCACGATTCCACCGGGCGCCAGCTCACGCGCTACATCGACACCGTCGCCGGCGCGATCGCGCGCGGACTCGCCGCCCGCTGACAGCCGCCGGCAGAGCACGCGCGGTGTGGGCACGTGGTGGATCAGGACTCCCCGCGATCAGCGGGCGGTCCACGGAAGGTGGACGATCCGGACGCGTCAATGACTCATTGACATCATGGTTGTGGCCGGTCACCCGGCCACAACCACCGCAGCACCGGCCAGTGCCGCGGCGATGCCGACCGCCTGCACCCTCCCGACCCGCTCCCCGAGGACGGCCCCCGCCAGACCGACCGTCACCACGGTGTGCAGCGCACCCAGTACCGCCACGACGCCCAGGTGCCCCACCACGGTCGCGGCGGCGTAGGCCGCGTCGGCCACGACGATCAGCGCACCGACGAGCACCGATCCCGGCACCGCCCGACGGGCGGCCGAGCGTCGCCGGTCCGGCAGCGACCGTGCCCGTGCACCCGTCCCCGGCCGGGCCGTCCAGAGGACCCTCGCGCCCACCGCGACAGCGAGGAGCACGGCGACCGCCGTGGCCCGCGACGCCAGCAGCGCCCACTCGATCCCGCCCTCGCTCGCCGCCGCCATCAGGACGAAGAAGCCGCCGAACCCGACCGCCGACACCGCCCCGTGCGCGACCGCAGCCGGGACGCCCGTGCCCGCCGCCCGCGACCCGCGGGCGGCCAGCACGATCCCGCCCACGGCGACGACGAGGCCGCCGACCTGCACGGGCGCGGGCACCTCGCCCGACGCCGTGCCCACGACCAGCGGCACGACCGGCGCGGCCGCGGCCACCGGCGCCACGACGCCGACCGGCCCCCGCGCCGACCCCCGGTACAGCGCCGCCACCCCGACCAGCTCGCTCGCCCCGGCGGCGACCGCGGCGAGCAGGTGACCGGGGCCCGGCGGCGGCGCGCCGAGCGCAGCGACGACCGCCGCGAGCAGCACCAGTGCCGCGGCCTGCGAGCCGAGCAGCGCCACGAGCAGGCCGCCCCGGCTGTACCGGCCGCCGAGGAAGTCGGCGACGCCCCATCCCGCGGCCGCCACGAGCGCCAGCAGAGCGGCGGTCATCGCCGCGGCGCCGCGCCGGCCGTGAGCTCGACGAGCGCGGGCACCACCACGTTCCACAGCGACCGCGGCGGCGGCTCGTGCCCGGCCCCCTCCAACTCAACGAGCCGGGCGCCCGAGATCTCGGCCGCCAGCGCGATGCCGTGGCCGAACGGCAGGAACGGGTCGGCGGTGCCGTGCAGCACCAGCGTCGGCACCCGGATGTCGCCGAGCCGGTGCCGCCACGGCGGGCCGGGGTCGACCAGGAAGTGGTTGCTGAAGCACGCGGCGCTGTCGCAGGTCCGGTCGAACGAGCGAGCGGCGAGCTCGCGCCAGCGGGCCTCGTCGAAGGGCAGGGCGCCGGTGTAGGCCCGCTCCCCCGCCACGTGGTACCCGATCACGGCGTCCCGGTCGGACCAGTCCGGCTCGGCCTGCTCGCCGCTGAACACCGCCGCGAGCGCATCGGACATCGGCGGCAGGTCCGGCGCGTCGTGGCCCGGGCCGCCGGGCGTGGAGCACAGCAGCGCCAGTGACCGCACCCGCTGCGGGTGCTCCAGCGCGAGCAGCTGCCCGATCGCCGCCCCCATCGACATCCCGACCACGTGCGCTGACGCGAGGCCGAACGCGTCGAGGATGCCTCCGGCGTCCGCCACGAGGTCGCGCAGCGCGTAGTCCGGGGCGCCCGTGGCCGAGCTGCGGGACCGCCCGGTGTCGCGGTGGTCGTAGCGGAGCACGAACCGGCCCGCGTCCGCGAGCCGCCGGCAGAACTCCGCGTCCCAGTACAGCATCGACGCCCCGGCCCCCATCACCAGCAGCACGGGCGGGTCGGCCCGGTCGCCGAACCGCTCCACGCACAGCGAGCCGCCGTTGACCTCCACGATCTGCTCCACCATCGCCCCTCCAGATCGGTTACATGTAACTGAGATATGGAGCACTGTGGCCCGGTCTCGGTTACATGTCAACAGAATCGGCTAGCCTGGCGGCGTGAGTGCAGCGCTCTCCCCCGGCCAGCGCCGGGCGTGGACGGCCTACCGCGCCCTGCGGCTCGCCCTCGACGCCCGGCTCGCCCGCGAGCTCGAGGACCGCTCGGCCGTCTCGATGCCCGATGTCGACGTGCTGGCCGCGGTGCGGGCCATCGGCGACGGCTCCGGCACCGACGGCTGGCCGGTCGCCCTCGCCCCCGATCCCCGGCCGGACGCCCGCACGGCCCTTTGCGTGCGGGTCGCCGCCCTCGCCGACCGCATGGGCTGGTCGCGCAGCCGACTGTCGCGGCAGCTGGGGCGGATGGAGCGGCGGGGACTGATCGCCCGCGTGCCGTGCGAGCTCGACGGCCGGGGTGACGACGTCGAGCTCACCGAAGCGGGCCGGGCCGCGCTCGACGCGGCCGAGCCGGTCCTCGTCGACGCGGTGCGCGTCCATTTCGCGGAGGCGCTCACCGAGCCGCAGCTCGCGGCCCTCAGCGAGATCTGCGAGGCGCTCACGCGCCGCCAGCACACAGGCTCAGCCGGGGGCTGAGCCGGTCAGAGCACGCGGGCCGCCTGCGGCAGCAGGCCCTTCGTCCGCATGGGGACCACGCGGACGTTCCCGCCGGTGTACGGGGCCTCGATCATCTTGCCGTTGCCGACGTACATCGCGACGTGGTGGATCGGGGCTCCCGGGTTCTGGTAGAAGATCATGTCACCCGGGCGGATGTCGGAGACCGGAACCTTGTCGCCCACGTGGAACTGGTTGCGGCTCACGCGCGGCAGGGAGACCCCGGCCCCGCTGAAGGCGTACTGCATCAGGCCGGAGCAGTCGAACCCGACGCGGTTGAGCGGCGAACCGAACGCGTCCGGGATTCCGGTGCTCGGGCCGCGGCCGTTGCCGCCACCCCACACGTACTGCACCCCGATCTGCGACATCGCCCGGTCGATCACGCGGCGCACCGCGGCGGTGCCACGCAGGTTCGACGACCCCCCGGCCGCCGACACCCTTGTAGCGGCGGCGTCGCGCTCGGCCCGCTCCCGCGCCGCACGCTCCTCGGCCATCCGGCGCTGCCAGTCGTCGAAGCGCTGCCGCTGCGAGCGCAGGCCGGCATCGGCCGACTGAGCGGCGTCGAGCTGCCGCTGCACGCCCGCCCGCTGCGTCGCCACCTGGGCCAGCTGCTCGGCCTGGGCGCGGGCGGCGGCCTGGGCGGCGGCGACGGCCCGGTCGGCCACCACCTTCGCCGCCTCGGCGTCGGCCTCGGCCTCCTCGGCGGCCTCCAGGGCCGCGCGGGCGGAGGAGTCGGCGTTGGCCTTGTCGACGCGCGCGCGTTCCAGACCCTCCTGGGCCTGCAGCTGGGTCCGCGCGACCAGGTCGGTGAACTCCGCGCGTGCGAGCAGGTCCTCGGGGCTCGTGGCCTCGGTGAGCAGCCCGAGCGGGCCGGCGTCCAGGCCACGCAGGTAGGTGGTGGACACGATCTCGTCCAGCCGCGCCCGCGCCTGGTCGATCGCGACGGTGGCCGCCTGCGTCTCGATCCGGGCCGCCTCGGCCCGCGTCTTCGCCGCCGCCGCGGCGTCCTGCGCGGTCTGCAGGTCCACGAGCGCCGCCTCGGCGGTCTCGCGCTGCGCCGCGAGTGCCGCCTGCAGCTCGTCGGTCCTGCTGTCCAGCTCCGCGAGCGTCGCCGTGAGCCGAGCCACCTCCCCCGCGCGGGCGTCCACCGCCTCGCGGCTGCGCCGCAGATCGTCGTCGCTGGGGTTGGGCGGTGGTGCGGGCTGGGCGAGAGCCGTGCCCGTCCCGCCCAGCAACGCCCCGCCCCACAGGGACACGAGCAGGGCCAGCACGAGCGTGCGTCGACACCGCACGAGCCGCACGAGACCGACCTCCATCCCGTCGCACGAGTGATCGTCTTGTCAGTGATCGTGCTTTGTGATCTCTGCGAGCGATCGCACTGTGCCACTCCGGGTGCGGATGCACCCGGAGCCACACCCGCAACGGGGGCAACTTCCACCACATCGGTGTATCCGAGGGCGGCCTCGACCTCTTAGCAGGACAAGCGTACTGTTTGGGGTGCGGGGCCCTGTCGTACCGCTGAGGTGTCGGTGCGCGAGACTCCGGGCAATCCGATCCCAGCGCCCACCACCGCCAGGAGGACAGTGCACTCATGAGGGAGCGCAGCGACCGAATCATCGGCACAGCCAGCGCGAATGCGGCGGCCGAGCGCAGCGAGGTTGACGCATGAGCACCGACAGCTTCGGAGCGAAAGGGACCATCCAGGCAGGCGGGTCGGAGCACGAAATCTTCCGGCTGTCGGCCGTCGAGGGAGCCGAACGCCTGCCGTTCAGCCTCAAGGTGCTGCTCGAGAACCTCCTGCGCACCGAGGACGGCGCCAACGTCACCGCCGATCACATCCGCGCCCTCGCCGGCTGGGACCCGACCGCCGAGCCGGACACCGAGATCCAGTTCACGCCCGCGCGCGTGGTGATGCAGGACTTCACCGGCGTCCCGTGCGTCGTCGACCTCGCCACGATGCGCGAGGCCGTCACCGAGCTCGGCGGCGACCCGGCGAAGGTCAACCCGCTAGCGCCCGCCGAGCTCGTGATCGACCACTCGGTGATCGCCGACCTCTTCGGCCGGCCGGACGCCTTCGAGCGCAACGTCGAGCTGGAGTACCAGCGCAACCGCGAGCGCTACCAGTTCCTGCGGTGGGGTCAGGGCGCGTTCAGCGAGTTCAAGGTGGTGCCGCCGGGCACCGGCATCGTGCACCAGGTCAACATCGAGTACCTCGCGCGGGTCGTGATGACCCGTGGCGGCCAGGCTTATCCCGACACCCTCGTCGGCACCGACTCGCACACCACCATGGTCAATGGCCTGGGTGTGCTCGGGTGGGGCGTCGGCGGCATCGAGGCCGAGGCGGCCATGCTCGGCCAGCCCGTCTCGATGCTCATCCCGCGCGTGGTGGGCTTCAAGCTCACCGGCGAGATCCCGGCAGGCGCCACCGCCACCGACGTCGTGCTGACGATCACCGAGATGCTGCGCAAGCACGGCGTGGTCGGCAAGTTCGTCGAGTTCTACGGCGAGGGTGTCGGCGCCGTGCCGCTGGCCAACCGGGCCACGATCGGCAACATGAGCCCCGAGTTCGGTTCCACCGCCGCGATCTTCCCGATCGACGACGAGACGATCCGCTACCTGAAGTTCACGGGCCGGCCGGACGCGCAGGTCGAGCTCGTCGAAGCGTACGCCAAGGAGCAGGGGCTCTGGCACGACCCGTCGCGGGAGCCGGTCTACTCCGAGACCCTCGAGCTGGACCTGTCCACCGTCGTCCCCTCGATCGCCGGGCCGAAGCGGCCGCAGGACCGCATCGCGCTGACCGAGGCGAAGAACTCCTTCCGCTCCGCGCTCGTCGACTACGCCGACGGCACCCCGGCGCCGCACTCGGCGCTCGACGAGGCCGTCGAGGAGAGCTTCCCGGCCAGCGACCCGGCGGCGTTCGGGAGCAGCACCGGCAACGGGGTGCCCCGCACGCCCATCTCGGCGGCCGCCGGGGCAGGCGGGCGGGCGAGCAAGCCGACGCAGGTCACCATGGCGGACGGCACGACGTTCGAGCTCGACCACGGCGCCGTCGTGATCTCCGCGATCACCTCGTGCACCAACACGTCGAACCCCTCGGTGATGCTGGGCGCGGCCCTGCTGGCGAAGAACGCGGTGGACAAGGGGCTCGCGGTCAAGCCGTGGGTGAAGACGACGATGGCACCGGGCTCGAAGGTCGTCACCGACTACTACGAGCGTTCCGGGCTGTGGCCGTACCTGGAGAAGCTCGGCTACCACCTCGTCGGCTACGGCTGCACCACGTGCATCGGCAACTCCGGCCCGTTGCCCGACGAGATCTCCGCGGCGGTCAACGAGGCCGACCTCGCGGTCGTGTCCGTGCTGTCGGGCAACCGCAACTTCGAGGGCCGCATCAACCCCGACGTCAAGATGAACTACCTGGCCTCGCCGCCGCTGGTCATCGCGTACGGGCTGGCCGGCACGATGGACTTCGACTTCGAGAACCAGCCGCTCGGCCAGGACCCGGAGGGGAACGACGTCTTCCTGCGCGACATCTGGCCGTCGCCGCAGGACGTGCAGACGACGATCGACAGCGCGATCAGCCAGGAGATGTACACCGGGCGCTACGCCGACGTCTTCGCAGGCGACGAGCGGTGGCGCTCGCTGCCCACGCCCGAGGGCGACACCTTCGAGTGGGCCCCCGACTCCACCTACGTCCGCAAGCCCCCGTACTTCGAGGGCATGCAGCCGGAGCCGGAGCCGGTTCAGGACATCTCCGGGGCGCGGGTGCTCGCCCTGCTGGGGGACTCGGTCACGACCGACCACATCTCCCCCGCAGGCTCCATCAAGGAGGACACCCCGGCCGGGCAGTACCTGCGCGAGCACGGCGTGGAGAAGCGGGACTTCAACTCCTACGGCTCCCGCCGCGGCAACCACGAGGTGATGATCCGCGGCACGTTCGCCAACATCCGGCTGCGCAACCTGCTCCTGGACGGCGTGTCCGGCGGCTACACCCGCGACTTCACCCAGAACGGCGGGCCACAGGCGTTCATCTACGACGCCGCGCAGAACTACGCCGCGCAGGGCACTCCCCTGGTCGTCCTCGGCGGCAAGGAGTACGGCTCCGGCTCGTCGCGCGACTGGGCGGCCAAGGGCACCGCGCTGCTGGGCGTCAGGGCCGTGATCGTGGAGAGCTACGAGCGCATCCACCGCTCCAACCTGATCGGGATGGGTGTGCTGCCCCTGCAGTTCCCGCAGGGCGAGTCGGCGAGCTCGCTCGGCCTCGACGGCACCGAGACGTTCGACATCAGCGGCGTCACGGCGCTCAACGACGGTTCGACGCCGCGCACGGTGCACGTCACGGCCACCAAGGAGTCGGGCGAGAAGATCGAGTTCGACGCGACCGTGCGGATCGACACCCCCGGCGAGGCGGACTACTACCGCAACGGCGGGATCATGCAGTACGTGCTGCGCGGCATGCTGCGCAGCTGACCAACCACCCGGGAACCCCCGCCGGTCGCCGGCGGGGGTTTCTTCGTACCCACCCCGTACTCGCGTGCGTATACTCGCGGCCGAGTAAGGAGGTCGCGGTGGCCAGGAAGGTGCGCAACCTGCTCGGTCTCGCGGTGCTCGCCACCGTCGTCGAGCGGCCGATGCACCCGTACGAGATCGCCACGGTGATACGGGAACGCGGCAAGGACCGGGACATGGGCCTCAAGTGGGGCTCGCTCTACACGGTCGTGCGCAACCTCCACCGCCACGGCTTCATCGAGGTCGCCGAGAACGCCCGCCAGGGCGCACGGCCCGAACGCACCGTCTACCGCATCACGGACGACGGCCGCCACGAGCTGCAGGACTGGGTGCGCGAGCTGATCGCCGTGCCCGTCCACGAGCCGCCCCGCTTCGAGGCCGGACTCTCCGTATGGGCCGCGCTCGACCCCGACGAGGTCACGGCCCTCCTCCGGCAGCGGCTGGCCCGCCTCGACGAGGAGAACGCCGCCCAGCACGCCGCCCTCGAGGAGAACCGCCGGGAGGTACCGCGGATGTTCCTCGTGGAGGCCGAGTACGACCTCGCGCTCCGAGAGGCAGACGCCGAGTTCACCCGCGCCCTGCTCGACGAGCTCACGCGCGGCACCTTCCCCGACCTGCAGCAGTGGCGCGACCAGCACGCCGCGGCCGAAGGGAGGCCCACCGCCAGCAGCTGAGAGATCGGCCCCGGCGGGTGCGGCAACACCGCGCCGGGGCCTTCACCCCGCACCGAACCGCGGAACGGCACCGGCCACGAGGCAGCACCGAGCAGGATATCCGGGCTTCTCCGCCGTTCGGGCATGCAGTCACCCGAGAAACGGAGCAGTCATGACCGACATCCGCCCGTACCGCCCGCAGGCCACCGGCATGGAGGGCCCGATCGCCCGCTGGTACGCCCGCATCCGCGGCACCGCACCCCAGCTCGCCGCCGTGCGGGCGCAGGCCGCCCAGCTGACGGCCGGCCTCCCCGAGGGGGCGCGGATCCTCGAGGTCGCCCCCGGCCCGGGCTACCTCGCCGTGGAGCTAGCCCGCCTCGGCTTCGACGTCACCGGCGTCGACCTGAGCGCCACGTTCGTCCGGCTCGCCACCGACACGGCCCGCCGCGCAGGCGTCGACGCCCGGTTCCTGCGCGCCGACGCCGCCGACCTCCCCCTGCCCGACGCCTCCGTCGACCTCGTGGTCTGCCAGGCCGCGTTCAAGAACTTCGGGCGCCCGGTCGCCGCGCTCGACGAGATGCACCGGGTGCTGCGCCCGGGCGGCACCGCCGTGATCGGCGACATGAACGGCAACGCCACCGCCGCTGACATCCGCCAGGAGGTCGACGGCATGGGGCTGGGCCGGCTCAACGCCGCGCTCACGCGCGCCGTGCTCTCCGGCCTGCGCCGCCGGGCCTACGCGGCCGACCACTTCCGCGTCGCCGCCGCGGCGAGCGCGTTCGGCACCTGCGAGGTGCGTGCCGAGGGCCTGAGCCTGGAGGTGCGGCTGCCGCGCGCCGCCTGAGCCGGCCCGGCCGTTCGTGCTCGTTGCAGTAAGGCCACCTTCCCGCAGCCTCGTTGCAGGAAGGTGGCCTTACTGCAACTCCCCCGCCGCCGTGGGTCAATGATCCGTTGCCGATCCGATGGCGTCAATGATTCATTGACGAAATGTACGGACTATCGTCGGTGCCGTGACCATCGCACTCGCCGGGCTCGCCGTCGCGCTCGGGGCGTTGGTGCAGGGCACGGTCGGGTTCGGCATCGCGCTCGTGTCCGTGCCCCTGCTGGCGATCATCGACCCCGGGCTCGTACCCGTCCCGATGCTGATGCTCGCCACCGCCCACGCGATGCTCACGCTGCGCCGCGAGTACCGCGACACCGACTGGGCCGGCGTGGGCTGGGCGCTGCTCGGCCGCCTCCCGGGCATCGCCATCGGCGTGCTCGCCGTGGCGCTGCTGCCGCCCCGCTGGTTCGGACTGGCGGTAGCCGTCGTCGTGCTGGGCTGCGTGGCACTGTCGGTGGTGCACTGGCGGCCCCGCCCCACCGTGCCCGCACTGCTGGTCGCCGGGGTGGTGTCCGGAGCGGCCGGCACGGCGTCCGCGATCGGCGGGCCCCCCGTCGCGCTGCTCTACCAGCACGCGCACGGCGCCCGGGTGCGAGGCACGCTCGCCGCCTACTTCGTGGCCGGCTCGCTGCTCTCCCTCGCAGGCCTCCTCGTCGGCGGCCAGGTCGACGCCGACGCCGTGCAGGCCGCCGCCGTCATGGTGCCGTTCCTGATCGCCGGCTTCGCCTTGTCGAACCCCGCCCGGCGCCTCCTCGACCGCGGGTGGACCCGGCCCGCTGTGCTCGCGCTCGCCGCCGGAGGCGCCATCGCCCTGCTCGCCCAGACGGCGCTGGGCTGACCGGGAATCGCCGCTGGGGCCGACGCACTCCCCGTCCTTGCCCCTCGTCTTTGTAGCGCTATAAATCGCGTCGGCACCTGACGATGTCAGGTCGGAGGGGACGGCGCGTGAGCTCGGACACCATCGCCCGCCGATCCTTTCTCGTGGGGTCGACGGGCGCACTGGCACTGGGAGCGCTCGGGCTGTCCGGCTGCGCCGCCCCGACCGGTGGGCGCTCGACGCTGCGCTTCTACCAGCAGAAGCAAGAGGTCATCACCTACTTCGACGGATTGCTGCGCAGGTTCGAGTCCGAACACCCGGGCATCTCGGTCGTCCACGACACCACCGACGTGATCGCGCCCCAGTTCGTCCGCGGCGAGCCGGCCGATGTCGGCTGCTTCAACGACAACCTCGAGCTCGCCCGCTACATCTCGCGCGGCCAGATGAGCGACCTGTCGCACCTCCCGTCGGCCGCGACGGTCCGGACCGACATCGGCGGCCTGACCGACGGGAGAGCGACCGGAGCGAGTTCCGCATCGGCCCGGTCACCAGGCGAGCCGAGGTGGTCCCGCCCGTCCGCGAGTGGACCGTCACGTTCCTCGCGCTCCGGCCGACCGGCGTCACCGTCGACCGCGCGCCCGTGGACGTGACCGGCACCGACGGGCGCTGGAGCGGCACGGTCAGCGCGCCGGCCGGGGCCGAGACCGTGGTCCGGGTCGGGGGCTGGCCGCTGCGTGTCGGCACGACGCGGGAGGACGCCGTCCTGGAGCTCCTCGAGGCCGCCCAGATCGGCAACCCGGAGAAGCTCGCGGCGTGGGAGGTCGTCCGCGGCTCCCGACCGGTCGCGGAACGCCTCGCGGAGCTCTCCGCCGTGGAGCTACCCGACGCGGTCCGGTCGGCGATCACCGAGCTGCTCGGCGCGGTCGGCGCCGGCGAGGGGTGACGGCGCGGGCGCGCTCTCGCGGACGACGATGCGGTGCCCCACCGTGACCTGCCGCCCCGGGAGCTCGGGGTCGTCCATCCGTTCGAGGAGCAGCTCGAGCGCCCGCTCCCCCAGGGTCCGGGTGTCGGGCGCGACGCTGGTGAGGCTCGGCACCGTGCTCGCGGTGAGCTCGATGTCGTCCCACCCGATCACCGCGACGTCGCCCGGCACCGCGAACCCGCGCAGCTGCAGCGCACGGAGGGCACCGACGGCGGCCAGGTCGTCGCGGCAGAGCAGGCCGTCGACGGCGAGCCCGGCATCGAGCGCGGCACCGAGCGCGTGCTCGGCCCCGACCGCGTCACCCGCTTCCCTGGCCACGAGCAACGCCGCGTCGAACGGCAGGCCCGCGTGCTCGAGACCTCGCCGGTACCCCTCGATGCGCAGCTCGGACGGCCGTGAGAGGGCGCCGATCTCGTGGCCGAGGAAGCCGATGCGGCGCCGCCCGAGCACGACCAGGTGGGTGACGGCCTCCTCGGCGGCGGCGACGTTGTCGATGGCCACCTGGTCGGCGGTCGGGGGCCGCGGGTCCTCCCCGACGAAGACGAGCGGGGTGTCGCGCCGCAGGCCTTCCAGCTCGGCGGCGGTGAGCGCCTGGGGCTGGATCACGACCCCGTCGACGATGCCGGCCTGGAGGTCGCGCAGCACGGAGCGCTCGCCCTCGGGCGTGCCGCCGGTCTCCTCGAGGAGCAACCGGTACCCGCGGGCCGTGCTCACCCGGGCGAACACGTGGGCCAGCTCGGCGAAGTAGGGGCGGCGCAGGTCCGGCACGGCGAGCGCGAGAACGCTCGACCGGCCGGTGGCCAGGCTGCGGCCGCTGAGGTTGGGGCGGTAGCCGAGCTCGTCGATCGCGGCCTGCACGCGCTCCCGCATCCGAGGGCTCACGTGCCGGTAGCCGCGCACCACGTTGGACACCGTCATCACGGACACCCCGGCCCGCGTGGCGACGTCCCGCAGCGTGACCCTCTCCACCGTGGCACCATACCGGTCGACCTGGGATTTGTAGCGCTATAAACTCCCGACCGTGAGCGCTCCCCCCGCACCCCTCTCCGAGCTCCCCCTCGCCTCCCGCCAGGACGGCTCCCACCCCCGTCCCCAGCTGATCCGCTCCACTTGGGCGGACCTGGACGGCACGTGGTCGTTCCGGCACGACGACGCGGACACGGGCCTCGCCGCCGGCTGGTGCGCAGGCCTGCCGGCGGCGCAGGAGATCATCGTGCCGTTCCCGCCCGAGTCGGTGGCGTCGGGGATCGCCGAGCCGGGCTTCCACCGCGTGGTCTGGTACGCCCGGACGGTCAGCGCGGACGATGTCGCCACCGCCGGCAGGTCCGAGCACGCGCCCGTGGTGCTGCTGCACTTCGGCGCGGTGGACTACAGGGCCCGGGTGTGGATCGACGGGAGGTTCGTCGGGGAGCACGAGGGCGGCCACACCCCGTTCACCTTCGACGTGACCGCGCTCGTGGCGGACGGGGCCGACCACGTCCTCGTCGTGCGCGCCGAGGACGACCCGCACGACCTCACGCAGCCGCGGGGCAAGCAGGACTGGCACGAGGACGCGCACGCCATCTGGTACCGGCGCACCACCGGGATCTGGCAGACCGTGTGGCTCGAAGCGGTCCCGGCGACGAGCATCGCGCACCTGCGGTGGCTGCCCGCGGGCCCCGCCGCTGTCGACCTGAGCGTCCGGCTGCGCGGCCGCCCCGCCGCCGGCGCGCGCCTGCGGGTCGCCCTCCGGTTCGACGAGCGCGACGAGGACCTCGGCACGATCGACGTCGACGTCCCCGCGACCGCGACCTCCGTCGACGTGACGGTACCGATCGCCCGGCAGCGCAACGGGCAGGCCGAGGACGAGCTGACGTGGTCGCCGGAACGCCCGCGGCTGGTCGACGCCACGGTGTCGCTGCTCGACGCCGACGGGGGCGTCACCGACGCGGTGAGCTCCTACCTGGGCGTCCGCACCGTGGGCGTGGCCCGCGGCGCGTTCCTGCTCAACGGGCGGCCGTACGACGTCCGGTCGGTGCTGAACCAGGGGTTCTGGCCGGACAGCCACCTGGCCGCGCCGTCCCGCGGTGCGCTGCGGCGCGAGGTCGAGCTGATCAAGGACCTCGGGTTCACGGCGTGCCGCATCCACCAGAAGATCGAGGATCCGCGGTTCCTGTACTGGTCCGACCGGCTCGGGCTGCTCCTGTGGGGCGAGACCCCCGGCGCCTACGAGTTCTCCGCGACCGCGGTGCAGCGCCTCACCCGCGAGTGGATGGACGCCGTCGACCGGGACGCCTCGCACCCGTCGCTCGTCACCTGGGTGCCGTTCAACGAGTCGTGGGGCATCCAGCACGTCGCCGACGACCCCGCGCAGCAGGCGTACTCCCGGGCGCTCACCGACCTCACCCGCGCGCTCGACCCCACCCGGCCCGTCGTCTCCAACGACGGCTGGGAGCAGCAGAACTCCGACATCATCACCGTGCACGACTACGAGGGCGACGGCGCCGTGCTCGCGCGGACCTACGCCGACGAGGCGGCGCGCGACCGCCTGCTGTCCGGGATGGGACCGGCCGGCCGCCGCATCCTCGTCGACGGAGCGGAGGACCGGGGCCAGCCGGTCATGCTCACCGAGTTCGGCGGCATCGCCTTCCAACCGGGCACGCGACGCGCCGACGGCTGGGGCTACACCGCCGCGACCGACGCGGAGGACTGGATCGCCCGCATCACCGCGCTCTACGACGCCGTCCGCGCGAGCACGTTCCTCGCCGGCTCCTGCTACACCCAGCTCACCGACACCATGCAGGAGACGAACGGCCTGCTGACGGCCGGGCGGGAACCGAAGGCGCCGATCGAGCAGATCCGCAAGGCCGTGCGCGGCAGGCCCTGACCCTGCGCTGCCCGCCCGCGGGCGGCGGCCCGGGTGGCGCACTGTCGGGAACGAGCTGCGGCGCCGCGCCGCCCGGTGCTCGACGAGAAACTGGACGCAGTGATCGCTCCGGGCGGCACCCCAACGTAGGCGCGACAACAGTGCTGTGCTGCTGGCACCGATCACGCCGCTGTGATCGGTGCCAGCAGCGCAGCAGGGCGGTGACCGCAACGATGGCGTGCTTCCCGGCGCTGCTCGCCGGTCAACGATCGGTTGCCGATTCGACGGCGTCAATGATTCGTTGACGAGTTGGCCGTTCCGGTTGCGCGAGGCCCACGGCACCGGGCGGTGCCGGCCGGGGGCCGGCCACCCGCCCATCTCTTGGCGGCAGACCTGCCGGCGGTGCGGCCTCCTGGCGGTGCGGCCTCCTGGCGGTGCGGCCTCCTGGCGGTGCGGCCTCCTGGCGGTGCGGCCTCCTGGCGGCGCCGCGCATTGTGCTGGGCATGCGATGCGGGCAGGCCGAAGGGGCGCGCGGCGCCGCCAGCAGGCCGGTCTCACGCGCAGGTGATGGCGGACCTCCGTGCCGGTCACGCACCTGGTGTGCGCTCGCGCACCCCGTGTCGGCCCACGTGCCCGGTCGACGAGGTGCGTGGGCGGAGAACGGGTGCGTGAGCTGCGGAGATCATTCCGATCGGCACACGATGGGCTTGGCGGAGTCGCTGATGTGCTCCTCGGGCCGATCACCAGAGCCCTCTCCCCCGCCGATAACCACTTCACACACCCGGTGGCCACTTCACACAAGGCCGGCCTTGTGTGAAGTCCCTGCTGGGTGTGTGAAGTCGGCTGTCGCGGCGCCACCGGCGGCATGATCAGCAGTTCGGCGCGTACCCGTGTCGTTTTTGCCCGTTCTCGCGCCGCAGCCCCGATCTTGTCCGCCCATACCGCCTTCGGTGGCGCCGCGCGCCCGAAGGGCAGGCCGGTGGCCTGCCGTGGGCGGGTGACCGCCAGCCGCCGGAGCCTCCGGCCCGCTGCCCGATCAGCGCTCGGCCTGGGCCCGCCGCCACTCCTCGTACTCCGGGCGGGCGGCGTCCGACAGCGGGTAGTACCGCTGCAGGTCGCCCCCCTCGGCGAGCTTGATCCGGGAGAACTCCTCCCACTCGGCGTGCTCGCCCGCCACCTCGAGCAGCTTCGGGGCCAGCGCGATCGGCACGACCACGGCGCCGTCGTCGTCGGCGACGATGATGTCGCCCGGCACCACGACGGTGCCGCCGCAGGCGACCGGCACGTTCACCGCGGTGGGGACGATGCCGGTCTGGGTGTGGAAGTTGGGCGTGGTGCCGCGCAACCACATCCCGATCCCCAGCTGGGAAGCCGATCCGAAGTCGCGGATGCAGCCGTCGACGACGATCCCCTTGCCGCCGCGACCGGCGAAGTAGGTGAGCATCATCTCGCCGAAGATCCCGCTGGTCATGTCCCCCCGGGCGTCGACGACCACGATGTCGCCCGGCTGCGTGTGGTACAGGACGTGCCGGTGCAGCTGGCGCTCGGGCTGGCTGTACTCGTCGACCGGGTAGAGGTCCTCCCGCTTCGGCAGGCACTGCAGGGTCAACGCCGGGCCGGCCACGCTCACCCCGGGCGTCCGGCTGACCGGGCCGGCGATGTGGGCGCTGCGGATGCCGAACTGCTTGAACAGCTCGCTGCTGGCCGTCGCACTCCCGATGCGCTCCAGCCCGGCCACGAGCTCGGGGTCGGGTCGGACGATGTCGGGTGTCTCCACCATGTGGTCCTCTCACTCCTGCGCCGCGGCGCGTCCACCGCCGGTCCGGCGGTCCCCGGTCGCCGTCACGGCGGCGGACGCCTCCTGGACGATCTCGGGTCCGTCCGACCTTCGCCCGAGCCCGTCCCGCCCGTCAACGCAGCCGCGCCACGCGCATCATTCGAGTACCGAATGCCGGTATCCGCCCGCCGGGTTCCCGGCCGTCGGGGCGCCCGTCACCCGCGGGCCGGGTGGGCGGGATCGACCCACGGCACGTGCTCGGGCTCGGGCACGCCCTCGATGTCGAGGTTCACCACGATCGGCTCCTGGCCGCTGCGGGTGAGCATGCATTCGAGGGGCTCGTCGTCGAGCGCGTTGATCTCCTGGTGCGGCACGAACGGCGGCACGAAGATGAACCCGCCCGGCCCGGCCTCGGCCGTGAACTCCAGCCGCTCGCCCCACCGCATCCGCGCCCGCCCGCGCACGACGTAGATCACGCTCTCCAGCTCGCCGTGGTGGTGTGCCCCGGTGCGAGCGCCCGGGTGGATCGTGACGGTGCCCGCCCACAGCTTCTGCGCCCCGGTCCGCGCCGCGGTGATCGCGGCGGCCCGGTGCATCCCCGGCGTCTGCGGGGTGTTCGTGTCGAGGGCGTCGCCGGGGACGACCCGGACTCCCTCGGCGCGCCAGTCCTGGCCGGGCGGAGGCGTGGTCATGACTCCGAGACTAGGCGTCAACGGGCCATGTCGACGAGGTCGGCGAAGACGTCCTCCGTGGTGACCGTCCAGTCGTCGACCCCGGCGCCGAGCAGGGCGACCAGTACGACTGCGCCGTCGTCCCACCGCGTGAGGCAGATCGGGAAGACGGACCGGAACAGCGCGATCGCCGCTCTGTTCTCGTGCAGCACGCGGGCGCTCAGCCGCCGGACCCCGACGGCCCGCGCCCGCTCGGCCACGGCGGTGACGAGCAGCCGCCCCACTCCGCGGCGGTGCCAGGCGTCCACCGTGGCGACGGCGACCTCCGCGTCGCCGGAGGCGCGACGATCCCGGGACATCCGGGCGATCCCCACCGGCGTGCCGTCGTCGGCCTCCGCGACCAGCGCGATCCGGTCACGGCCGTCGACGTCCAACAAGGCGCGACGCGTGTCCGCGCTCAACGCCGGGAGCGGGACGTGGAACCGCAGGTAGCGGCTGTGCGGCGAGAGGCCCGCCATGAGCGCGTCGAGCAGGTCACCCTCGTCGCGGCGCAGGTCGCGCACGACGACCCGCCCGCCCACCGTCGCCTGGTACCGAGCCATCGTGTCCTCCTGCTGCCTGCTGCCGCGATTCAGCAGACAGTGGGACACGGGGCATCGGCAGAGCTTCAGCGCTCGTGAAATGGCCTGGTCGCGACGTCACACGGCGGTGGCCAGGGTGAGCGCCATCCGCTCGTCCCGGTCGGTCCAGCTGCCGACGACGGTGAAGCCGGCCTTCCCCAGCATCGCGCGCACCCCCTCCCGCCGGAACTTGGCCGACACCTCCGTGCACATCTCCTCCCCCGCCGCGAACTCGACGGTGAGGTCCAGCTCCGCCAGGGTGACGGTCATCGCCCGCCGCGCCACCAGCCGCATCTCGATCCACTCGTTGCCGGCGTCCCACAGCGCCCTGTGGTCGAACGCGTCGACGTCGAAGTCGGCGGAGAGCTCCCGGTTGAGCACGTGCAGCACGTTGCGGTTGAACTCCGCGGTGACCCCGGCGGCGTCGTCGTAGGCCGGCACGAGCACGGCCGGATCGGCGACGAGCCCGGTGCCGAGGAGGAACTGCTCCCCCGGCCGCAGCGCCGCCCGCAGCGCCCGCAGGAACTCCGCCCGCTCCGGGGGCAGCAGGTTGCCGATCGTGCCGCCGAGGAACGCGACCATGCGGTACCCGTCGGCGGGCAACCGGTCCAGATGGGTGGTGAAGTCACCGACCACGCCGTGCAGCTCGAGGTCGGGGTAGTCGGCCGCCAGCGCCGACATCGCCTCCTGCAGCGCGGCCTCGCTCACGTCCTGCGGCACGTAGCGGCGCAGCGACTCCGCCCGGCGGAACGCGTCGAGCAGCAGGCGGGTCTTCGCCGACGACCCCGACCCGAGCTCGACGATGGTGTCGGCACCCGACGTGATCGCGATGGCGTCGGCGGTGCGCTCCAGCAGGGCGCGCTCCGTGCGGGTGGGGAAGTACTCGGGCAGCTCGGTGATCTGCTCGAACAGGGCGCTGCCGCGCGCGTCGTAGAACCACTTGGGCGGCAGGCGTTTCGGATCTGCGGTGAGGCCCGCCCGCGCGTCGGCGCGCAGGGCGGCGTCGGCGTCGGCGCCGGTGAGGTGGACGTCGAGCAGGGCGGTCATCGCACTCCCTGGGTGGTGGGCGCTGCAGCGGGCGCCGGCGTGGCCACCAGCGGGATGCAGCGGTGGAAGCCGGGCACGGCGGTGACGAGGTGCCGGTCGGGCACCGGGCGCCAGCCCGGGTCGTCGTCGAAGGGCTCGGACGCGACCAGCGCGCTCCAGTCGTCGGTGCGAACGGAGAGCGCGTGGTACCAGGCCGTGGCCCAGATGCCGGTGCCGTCGGTGAGCAGCAGGTTCAGCCGGGACTCCGGCGCCACGGCCGCCACGTCGGTGACGACGCCCGCCAGCGCCTCACCGGGGTCGGCACCGGCCCGCAGCCGGTGGCGCACCAGCGCCCAGAGCAGTGCGGCGTCGGTGGGCGCGTCGAGGGTGAGCAGGTCGGTGACGGGGAGCGCCGCGGCGAGCGCCGCCACGGAGTGCGGCCACCCGCGGATCACGCCGTTGTGGCTGAACAGCCACCGGCCTTCCACGAACGGCGCCGCGGCGGTCTCGATGAACGGCATGCCGACCGTGGCCGACCGCGCCGCGGCGAGCACCCCGCCGGAGCGGGTGGCCGCCGCGACCGCGGCGAACGACGCGTCGGACCACATCGGGTGCGCGCTGCGGTAGCGCGCGGCCGGCCCGCCCGGCTCCGGGTACCAGCCCGCGCCGAAGCCGTCGGCGTTGATGGTGCCCCCGCCGCGCATGTCGGCGGGCGCGAAGCTCTGGCGCAGCAGCGAGTGGGCGGGCTCCAGGACGAGCGAGGCCAGCGTGACCGGCGGGCCGACGTAGGCGAGGTGTCGGCACACTAGGCGGGCCCGTCCTCGGGACGGGCGTCGCGTGCGCAGCGGAAGCCGGAGAAGATCTGCCGGCGGATCGGATGGTCCCAGTTGCGGAACGTGCCGCGGATCGCCGCGGGCGCGGTGCCGAAGGAGCCCCCGCGCAGCACCCGGTAGTCACCCCCGAAGAACACCTGCGAGTACTCCGGGTACGGGAAGACCTCGAAGCCGGGGTACGGGTGCCAGCCGGAGCTCGTCCACTCCCAGACGTCGCCGATCAGCTGCTGCACACCCAGCGGTGAGGCCCCGAGCGGGTGGGCGCCTGCCGCGGCGGGCTGCAGGTGGCGCTGGCCGAGGTTGGCGTGGGCGGGCGTCGGGTCCTCGTCGCCCCACGGGTAGCGCCGCGAGCGCCCGGTGGCCGGGTCGTACCGCGCGGCCTTCTCCCACTCCGCCTCGGTGGGCAGCCGCTTGCCGGCCCACCGCGCGTACGCCCGCGCCTCGTGGAAGCAGACGTGCACCACCGGCTCGTCGGCGGGCACCGGCTCCAGCACGCCGAACCGACGGCGGTACCACGTGCCCGAGCCGTCGCGCTGCCAGAACTGCGGTGCGACCAGCCCCGCCGACACCCGATGGGCCCAGCCCTCCTCGGTCCACCACCGCGGGTCGTCGTAGCCACCCGCCTCGACGAACGCCGTGTACTCGGCGTTGGTGACCGCGGCGGTGTCGATCACGAAGGCCGGCACGTCGACGACGTGGGCAGGGCGCTCGTTGTCGAGGGCCCACGGCTCGGTGGACGTGCCCATCGTGAACGGACCGCCCGGCACCAGCACCTCACGCGCCGCGGGCTGCCGGCCCGGCGGTGGCGGTGGCGCGTGCAGGACGGGCGCCCCGGCGCGCAGCTGGTGGGTGGCGAGCATGGTCTCGTCGTGCTGCTGCTCGTGCTGCACGATCATGCCGAACGCGAACCCGTGCTCGACGAGCCTGCGCCCGGTGAGCCGGGTGTGCTCCAGTGCGTCCAGGGCCTTCTCCCGCACCTCCGCGACGTACGTGCGGGTCTCGGCGGGTGTGAGCAGCGGCAGCTCGACGCGGCTGGCGCGGCTGTGCTGGAACGCGTCGTATAGCCCGTCGATCTCCGGGCGCAGCGGTTCGCGGCCGCCGACGTCGCGCACCAGCCACAGCTCCTCCTGGCTGCCGATGTGGGCGAGGTCCCAGACCAGCGGGGACATGAGCGGCGAGTGCTGGGCGACCAGGTCGGCCTCGTCGACGGCCTCGGTGAGGGCGGTGCTGCGCGCGCGGCTCTCGGCGAGCAGGCCGGCGACGCGGGTGCGCAGCTGCTCGGGCGTGAGTGCGGTGTCGGGAGTGGTCTCAGGGGTGGTGGTCATGGGAGCGTTTCCTCCGGGACGTCCGGGTCGTCGGCGGGACATCGCCCGCGAAGTACCTGCTGCTCGTGCATGGCGGTGACGTCGTCGACGACCCACTGCGGGGCGCCGACGGCGGGCAGCCGACCGATCGCGAGCTCGAAGACCTCCGCGGCGGCGCGGGCGAGCACGCGGTCGGACAGGCCGTGGCGGGCGCCGGAGGTCCAGCGCCCGGCCGCGGGGGCGCATGCCGCGCGCGCCCGGTCGATCGTGTCGGCGTGGGACAGCAGCGCCACCAGGACCGCGACCGGCAACGCCCAGCGCCGCCCCGGCTGGGCGTCGATGTAGCGCACCTCGAGGTGGCCGTGCGGGCGGACCGGCGGGAAGAGCGTGGTGACGTGGTAGTCGAGATCGGCCGTGGTGGGCGGCTCCGGCAGGGCTCCGCGCACCCAGTCGGCGAACGTGACCCCGCGCGGCACCACCCACGGGCCGGGTCTGCGCACCGCCAGCACCGGCGTGTCGAGCACCCGGCGAGCCCATGCCTCCGTGGGGTCGGCGCCGGTGACGTCGGCCGCGGGCGGCGGTGCGGTGCGGGCCGGGTCGGCGCTCTGCCAGCACGCCCAGCGCGAGGACTTCCAGCCGGTGCGCCTGCCGTGCAGCGTGGGCGAGTTGGCGAACGCGGCGAGCAGCACCGGGCCCAGGGCGTGCAGCACGGCCCAGCGGGCGCCGACGTCGCCGGCCTCGCCTGCGTCGAGGCACACCTGCACGGCGGCGGTGGAGCACATCGCGCTGCGACCGAACGGCCCGCGGCGGTCGAAGGACTCCTCCATCGCCTGGTAGCGCGGCAACTGCAGGATGCGCCGGGGCGGGCGGACGCCGTCGGTGGCGCGAGGACCGGGGTGGAGCCCGGCTGCGGCGAGCCGCTCGTGCAGGGTGGCCGTGTCGGCGCTGACGGTCTGCAGGAGGGTGGCGAGGTCGGGGCTCGGTGGGCTGGCCAGTTCGATCTGGCCGCCGGGTTCGACCGTGACGGTGGAACCGGAGGGAAGCGGTTCTGCGGGGGACGATTGGGACAGGCTGGACGGGGCGTGCGGGCCGAGTGCCGCGGCGAGCGCCGCGGAGTCGGGTGCCCACCGCGGCTCGGGCGGCCGGTGCACCAGCCACTCGAGCTCGACGCCGAACAGCCGCGGTGGACCGTGCTTGAAGCACACCGACCCGACGTGGGTTTCCGCGTCGGCGCAGTCGCGCAGCACCGACGGCCCCGGGTCCGGGGCATTCGCCTGTGGCCCCGAGCCCTGGTGGGGGATCGCGACCATCGCCGCCTTCTCGGACATGGACGCGACGCTACCCCCGAGCCCTGACATTTTCGGGTGACGAGAATCTGACGGCTTTGCAATCCGTACGTACGTCTGGGGATGCCGGTATCGTCGTCCGGGTGCCCAGGGTCAGCACCGACCAGCTCGCAGCGCGGCGGCAGGAGATCCTCGACGGCGCCCGCAGCTGCTTCGCCCGCCACGGATACGAGGGCGCCACCGTCCGGCGGCTGGAGCAGGCCACGGGCCTGTCCCGGGGAGCCATCTTCCACCACTTCCGCGACAAGGAAGCCCTGTTCTTCGCACTCGCCGAGCAGGACGCCGAGCGGATGGCCGACGTGGTGGCCGCGCAGGGCCTGGTCCAGGTGATGCGCGAGCTGCTCTCGTCGCCGCAGCCGCTCGACGCCGGCTGGACCGGCTCCTTCCTCGAGGTCGCCCGGCGCGGCCGCACCGACCCCGGCTTCCGCGCCCGCTGGCGCGCCCACGCCGAGGCGCTCACCGCCGCCACCGAGCAGCGGCTCGCCCGCCAGGCCGCGGCGGGCACCCTGCGCGACGACGTCCCGGTGCCCGTGCTGGCGCGCTACCTGGAACTGGTCCTCGAGGGCCTGGTGTCCCAGCTCGCGATGGGCCTGCCCGCCGACCACCTCGAGCGCGTGCTCGACGTGGTGGAGGGCTCGGTCCGCAGGCGGTGACCGGGGGCGGGGTGTCCGGCCCGCCGCATCGGGGTGAGCCGCCGCCCGACCGTCAGCGGACGATGCCCGCAGGCAGCGGCTCGAGCACCAGGTCGTCGAACTTGCGGCGGACGGTCTCCATCCGCCACTTGTTGCTGAACACCGCGAGCAGGGCGCCGTCGGCCCGGCGGGTGAGGACCTCCACCTCGCTCTGGCCGGCCAGCATCGCCGCGCCGGCCTCGTCGGTGCGGCGGGTGACCGTGTAGCCGAGGTGCTCGAGGGTGACGGGCGCGCGGAACTCCGATTCCAGCCGGGAGGTCACCACCTCGAACTGCAGCGGCCCGACCGCCGCGAGCACCGGGGCCTGCTCACCGCGCAGGTCGGAGACCAGCACCTGGATGACGCCCTCGCTGTCGAGCTGCTCGATGCCGCGGCGGAACTGCTTGAACGCGCCCGAGTCGCTGCCGCGGACCACGGCGAAGTGCTCGGGCGCGAAGCTCGGGATGGCCGGGAAGTGCACCGGGTCGGCGGTGTAGAGGGTGTCGCCCGGCCGCAGCGCGCCCGCGTTGACGAGGCCGACGATGTCGCCGGGGAACGCCTCCTCCACGGTGGTGCGCTGCTGGCCGAACACCGCCTGCGCGTACTTGGTGGCGAAGGGCCGGCCGGTGGCGGCGTGCGTGAGCACCATGCCGCGCTCGAACCGGCCCGAGCAGATCCGCACGAACGCCATCCGGTCGCGGTGGGCGCGGTCCATGCCCGCCTGCACCTTGAACACCAGGCCGGAGGTCGGGGCCTCCAGGGGGCGCGGGTTGCCGTCGGCGTCCTCGCGCGGCTCGGGGGCGGGCGCGAGGTCGACCAGCGCGTCGAGCAGGCGGGCGACGCCGACGCCGGTGAGCGCGGCGCCGAAGAGGACGGGTGTGGCGATGCCCGCGAGGAAGTCCTTCTCCTCGAACCCGGCGCCGATCTCGGCGAGCAGCGCGATCTCGTCCTGCGCCGCCGACCAGAACTCCGGCTCCGCCGCGGCGATCTCCCCCTCGGGCACCGCCTCGGCCTCGGCCCGGGTGGCCCCGCCCGCGGTGCGGGAGAACCGGGTGAACTCCCCCGTCGCGACCTCGACCAGCCCGCGCAGCTCGCCCGCGATCCCGACCGGCCAGGTGAGCGGCATCGGGCGCAGCCCGATCGTCTGCTCCACCTCGTCGAGCAGCTCGAGGGCCTCCCGGCCGGGCCGGTCCCACTTGTTGACGAACGTGAGCACCGGGATCCCGCGGGAGCGGCACACGTCGAAGAGCTTCAGCGTCTGCGGCTCGAGGCCCTTCGCGGCGTCGAGCAGCATCACCGCGGCGTCGACGGCGGCGAGCACGCGGTAGGTGTCCTCGGAGAAGTCACCGTGGCCGGGGGTGTCGAGCAGGTTGATCACGCAGTCGCGGTAGGCGAACTGCAGTACCGCGGAGGTGATGGAGATGCCGCGCTTGCGCTCCATCTCCATCCAGTCCGACGTGACGCCGCGCCGGCCGGCCTTGCCGTGGACCGCACCTGCCGTGTCGATCACCTCGGCGTACAGCGCGAGCGCCTCGGTGAGGGTGGACTTACCGGCGTCCGGGTGGCTGATCACGGCGAACGTGCGGCGCCTGCGCGCCTCGGCCGGCACCCGGGCCGGCTCCGCTAGAACCTCTGACATCAGGCCTCCAGCCTAATGTCCCTCGCCCGCGAGGCGGCTCCCGGCGTACCCGGCACCCGCGAACACCACCGGCGCACCGACCAGCGGGTTCCGGTGAACCGTCCGTGCGTGGGTTCGCCGCCGACACGGTCCGCCGGCCCGCCCGACCGCGCGCGTCACCGGGACGCGCGCAGCAGGACCGGCGCGGCGAGCGCGGCGGCCACCGCCAGCGCGGCGCCCGTCCACGCGGACAGCTGCATACCCCGCACGAACGCGGCCGTGGCGACCTGGACCAGCTCGGCACCGGCCGCCTCCGGGAGCCGGGCCGCGGCGTCGTACGCGCCGGCGACGGTGTCTGCAGCCGCCGCCGCGTCCGGGGGTGCCAGCCGGGCGGCCGCCGCGACCGGGAGGCCGTCGGCCATCGTCGCGCGGTAGACCGCCACCCCGATGCTGCCCAGCAGCGCGATGCCGAGCGCGTTGCCCAGCTCGTTGCCGGTCTCCGACACCGCGGACGCCGAGCCCGCCCGTTCCGGCGGGGCGGAGCCGATGATCAGATCGACGCTCAGCGTGGACGCCGGAGCGGCACCGATCCCGAGCACGACCATGCCGGCGGTGACGAGCGCGAGGTTCGGCTCGGCGCCGACCTGCGCGATCACCGCCAGCCCGACGGCCGCGACGACGAGCCCGCCGCTCACGACGTGCGGGGCGGGGATGCGCTGCACCAGCACCGGCGCCAGCAGCGACCCCGCGATGATCCCGGCCGTCGGCGGGATCAACCAGAGGCCGGCCTCGAGCGGGGTCATACCGAGCACGAGCTGCAGGTACTGGGCGACGAACAGGAAGATCCCGGCCAGCATCACGCCGATCGCGATGTTGATCAGAACCGAGGTGCGGAACGCCACCGAGCGGAACAGCCCGAGGTCGAGCAGCGGGTGAGCGATGCGGCGCTGCCGGCGGACGAACAGCGCCCCGACGACGGCTCCCGCGACGAGCGCCACCAGCGCGCCCGGGTCGGCGCCGTACTCGGCCGCCCGCTTCACGCCGTAGATCAGCGCGAGCATCGCGACCACCGACAGGGCGGCGCCGGGCAGGTCGAACCGGCCCGGGGCGGGGTCGCGGACCTCGGGCAGCAGCCGCGGCCCCACCACCAGCAGGACCGCCATCACCGGGAGGTTGAGCAGGAACACCGAGCCCCACCAGAAGTGCTGCAGCAGCACGCCCGCGACGAGCGGGCCGACCACCGTGCCGGCCGAGAACGTGGTGACCCACAGCCCGATCGCGAACCGGCGCTGGGCCTCGTCGGCGAACAGGCTGCGCAGCAGCGACAGCGTGGACGGCATCAGGGTGGCGCCCGCGATCCCCTGCAGGGCCCGCGCGGCGATCAGCAACTCGGCGGTCGGGGCGTACGCCGCGAGCAGGCTGGCGACGCCGAACGCGGCGGCGCCGACCAGCAGCAGCCGCCTGCGTCCGATCCGGTCGCCGAGCGTCCCCATCGTGACCAGTGACCCGGCGATGAGGAAGCCGTAGACGTCGGTGATCCACAGCAGCTGCGTGCCGCTCGGCTGCAGGGCCGCGCTGAGCGCAGGCGTCGCGAGGATCAGGACGACGAGGTCCATCGCGATGATCAGGGTGGGCAGCACGAGCGCGGCGAGCGCGGTCCATTCACGGCGGCCCGCGCGGGCGGTTTCGGTCGCGGACATCGACTCCTCCATTCCGTGCCGTACCGGAACGTAACAAAAAGCTAGGCTGGACGCCATGCCCACCGGTCGCCCCCGGGACCCCCAGATCGACGCCGCCGTGCTCGAGGCGACGCTCGCCGTGCTCGACGAGGCCGGCTACGGGCGCCTCACGATCGAGGAGGTCGCCCGCAGGGCCGAGGCGACCAAGCCCGCGATCTACCGGCGCTGGCCGACCCGCCAGCACCTCGCCCTCGCCGCGCTCGCGGCGCGCCTCGGCGACTCACCCGTGCCCGACACCGGCTGCACGCTCTGCGACCTCGGTGAGGGGATCGGCGTCTTCCTCGCGGCGTTCCGGCGGATCCGGCCCGGCGTGCTCGCCGCGCTGTTCGCCGATTGCGCCGCGGTCCCCGAGCTGCGCGACACGTTCCTCGCCACCCTGTTCGAGCCGCCGCGCGCCGCGGTCGGCGAGATGCTGGAACGCGCGGTGGTGCGCGGCGACCTGCGCGCAGACGTCGATCGCGGCCTCGTGCTGGACATGCTGTCCTCGCTCGTGCACTACCGCGTGCTCTTCGGGCACGCGCCTCTCGCCGACGACGAGGTCGAGGCCGCGGTCGAGGCGCTGCTGTCCGGGGTCGCGGTGGACTACCCCCGCCTCGTCGCGCACAGCCGGGCGCTGACCGAGGCACACGACGAGGCGCACCACCCGGCGCACCACACGTGACCGGGCTCACCCGGCACCGCCGTCACGCCCGCTCCCCCGCCGCCGTCCCTCGTGCGTGCGGCGCATCCCGCGCCGCAGAGGGAGGACGACACGTGACCATGCGCCTGAGCGTCCGCGACGCCGAGCCCGCCGCACTCAAGGCCATGTACGGCCTGGAGGCGTACCTCGCGAGCTGCCCGGTGCCGAAGCGGACCCTGTACCTGATCAAGCTGCGGGCCAGCCAGGTGAACGGCTGTGCCTTCTGCACCGACATGCACGCGCACGAGCTCAAGGAGATGGGCGAGACCGACGAGCGGCTGTTCTCGGTGGTGACCTGGCGCGATGCGCCCTGGTTCACCCCGGCCGAGCGGGCGGCGCTCGCCCTCGCCGAGGAGGCGACGCGGATGGAGCCCGGCGGGGTCTCCGACGAGACGTGGGCCGAGGCCGAGCGGCACTACGACCCGCCGTCGCTCGCGGCCCTCGTCACGGCGATCGCCACGATCACCGCGTGGAACGTGCTGAACGTGACGGTGCGGACCACGCCCGGCCTGCTGCGCAAGGGCGAGGTCCCGGCCTGATCGCCGGCGCGGGTCACGGCCGCGCGCGCAGCGGCAGCCAGGCCAGCACGTCCTGGATCCGGGCGTCCCAGTAGGCCCAGTCGTGGGCACCCGGGGAGAACTCCGCGTGCAGCGGTACCGCGGCGGCGGCGCAGGCGTCCCGGAACGCCTCGTTCTCGCCGAGCAGGACGTCCTCGGTGCCGCAGCAGAGGTACAGCGCCGGCAGCGCGGCCGACTCCACCCCGCGCAGCAGCGCGTGCAGGTCGTGCCGGCTGCCGGCGACCTCCTCGTCGCCGAACACCCGCTCGAACAGGCGCGGGTCCTCCGGCCGCGGCCGGCGGCGGGCTGCGACGTCGAGCGCGCCCGACAGGCTCGCCGCCGCCGCGAACCGCTCCGGCTGCCGCAGCGCCCAGCGGAACGCGCCGTACCCGCCCATCGACAGACCGGCGACGAACGTGTCCTCACGCTGGGCCGACACCCGGAAGAACTCCCCCACCAACGCGGGCAGCTCCTCGGACAGGAACGTCCAGTAGCGGCCGCCGTACACCTGGTCGGCGTAGAAGCTCCGGTGCACCTGCGGCATCACCACCGTGAGGCCGAGCGGCGCCGCGTAGCGCTCGATCGAGGTGCGCCGCAGCCAGATCGTGTCGTCGTCGGACAGGCCGTGCAGCAGGTAGAGCACCGGTGGGGGCCCGTCACCACCCGCGCCGGGCATACCGATCTGGGTGGTGGTCCGCTGCGGCAGCAGCACGGTCATCGACGTCGACAGGCCCAGGACGTCGGAGAAGAAGTCGCATCGCAGGTGTGCCACAGCCGGAGATCCTCGCGCGACCTCGCCGGCCAGCGCTTGACAGCGTTTACCACTACTGCTGCGATCATCCGATCCTCACCCTTTCGGGTGAGGTGAGCGGTACAGGCGGTGGCCTATGCCACCCCGACGCGCAAGGAGGCGCGGTGGCCGACCAGAGCCGGACGACACTCCCGAGCAAGTACCTGCCGGCGGTCGAGTTCAGGGACCTCCCCGAACCGGTGCCGCTGCGGAAGGTCGCCGGGGCGAGCGTGATCATCCTGGCCACCGCGATCGGGTCCGGGGAGATCGTCCTCTGGCCCTACATCACCACGCAGGTGGGCTTCACCTTCATCTGGGCCGCCGTCGTCGGATTCGCGATCCAGTTCTTCCTCAACATGGAGATCGAGCGCTACACGCTCGCCACCGGGGAGTCCGCGATCACCGGGTTCGCCCGGTTCTGGAAGCCGTGGTGGTGGCTGTTCATCATCTTCGCGCTCTGCCAGAACTTCTGGCCCGGCTGGGCGACCGGCGCGTCCACGGCCCTGACGTTCGTGCTCGGGATGGGCGAGGACGCGCCGATCGTTCCGATCACCATCGCGGCGCTCCTGGCCATCGGTCTCACGCTCACCCTCTCCCCCGTCGTCTACCAGACCGTCGAGAAGATCCAGTTCGTCCTGGTCGCGCTGATCATGATCTTCGTCGTCCTCGCGATCCCCGTGGCCACGACGGGTGAGGCGTGGGGCGCGCTCTTCACCGACGGCGTCGGCTTCCCGGTCGGGCACGCGAACCTGGACATCGCGCTGCTCCTCGGTGCGCTGGCGTTCGCCGGCGCGGGCGGCGCGAACAACCTGGTGCAGAGCAACTACATCCGGGACAAGGGCATGGGGATGGGCAAGCACATGCCCAAGATCGTCTCCCCCATCACAGGGCACGAGGAGGCGAAGCCCTCACTCGGGTACATGTTCCCGACCGATGCCGAGA
This sequence comes from Pseudonocardia hierapolitana, assembly GCF_007994075.1. Lineage (NCBI taxonomy): Bacteria > Bacillati > Actinomycetota > Actinomycetes > Pseudonocardiales > Pseudonocardiaceae > Pseudonocardia > Pseudonocardia hierapolitana. The sequence continues at coordinate 8,011,173 of NZ_VIWU01000001.1, forward strand.
ACATGCGGCGCTGGCAGGGCTGGTGGCGGGTCGCCAACTGGGAGCAGTTCATCACCTTCTTCCTCGTCGGGGTCCTGTCGCTCGTCATCATGGCGGTTCTGGCGTACTCGACGCTGCCGGTCGGCCAGGTGGAGGAGCAGAACCTCGACTTCCTGTTCCTGGAGGGTCAGACCCTGCAGGAAACCGTGGCGCCGTGGTTCGGCACCGCCTTCTGGTTCACCGCCGTCATCACCCTGTTCTCGACCAACCTCGGGATCCTCGACTACACCAGCCGCCTGATCGCCGACCAGCTCAAGATCAACGCCCTGAAGGACAGCCTGTTCTGGACCGAGAGCAGGATCTACGTCACCACCGTCTGGATCATGATCGTCGTGGGTTCGGTGATCCTGCTCTCGGGTGTCAGCCAGCCCTTCCTGTTGCTCGTGATCTCGTCCTCCATCGCGGGCGTGCAGATGTTCATCTACTCCGGTCTGCTGATCCAGCTCAACCGGAAGGCATTGCCGAAGGAACTGCAGATCGGAGGGATACGGCTGGCGGTGCTGGCCGTGTCGTTCCTCTTCTTCGGCTTCCTGTCGGTGCTGCTCGTCCTCGACAGCCTCGGCGTCGGCATCGGCTGATCCGTTGCTCAAACGGCTGTGGCTGCGCATCTTGGTGGCGCTGGTGATCTGGATGGTGCTGCTGGCCCTCATGTGGGCCGTCGGCATCATCGGTTGATCTCGTGAGGGGTTGATCTCTCAGCGTCGGTTCAGCGATCCGGTCGCAGTGTGGGTGTCGCCCACCCGCACTGCGACCGGAAGGACCCATGCCGACCCTGCAGGATCGCTTCGACCCGCAGCGCAACGGCTTCGACCTGCTGCGGCTGCTCTTCGCGGCGCTCGTGGCGGTCGACCACGGCATCTCCGCGCACTCGGCAGGCCACGCGAGGATCGGGGACTTCGCCCTCGACGGGTTCTTCATCCTCAGCGGGTTCCTCGTCACCCGCAGCTGGTTCCGGCTGGAGTCGTTCCCGCGCTTCGCCTGGCACCGCTTCCTGCGGATCATGCCCGGGTTCTGGGTGTGCCTCGTCGTGGTCGCCTTCGTGGCAGCACCGGTCGCGGCGCTCCTGCAGGGTATGTCGCCGCTGCAGCCGTTCACCGGAACACCGTCGGCCTGGGACTACGTGTTCCAGAACGCCGGCCTGCTGATCGTCCACTTCGACATCGCCGGCATCCTCGCCGACCTGCCGAAGGAGGACAGCTTCAACGGGGCGCTGTGGACGCTGGCGTTCGAGGCGTTCTGCTACGCGATCGTCGGTGTGCTCGGCGCGCTCGGGCTGCTGCGCCGCCGCCCGGTGCTCGTCCCGGCGGCCGCCGGTGTGCTCCTCGCGCTCACCGCGATGCAGGAGGCCGGGCTGCCGGTGCTGCTCAACGACCGGGTGATCCGCCTCGTGCTGATGTTCCTGCTGGGCGCCACCGCGTACCTGTACGCCGACCGCATCCGGATGCGCGGCGACGTCGCGGCCGCGGCCGCCGGGCTGTTCCTGGTGAGCCTGGCGCTGTTCGACGACTACCGGGTGCTCGGCGCGGTGCCGCTCACCTACCTGTGCCTGTGGGCCGGCACGCGCTTGGTGTGGCGGATGCGCGCGGACCTGTCCTACGGCGTGTACATCTACCACTGGCCGCTGCAGCAGATCCTGGTGCTGACCGCGCTGGGCGCGGCACCGGTGGCCGTGTTCGTGCCCGTCTCGATCGCGCTCGCGCTGCTGCCCGCCGCCGCGTCCTGGTACCTCGTGGAGCGGCCGGCCCTGCGCCACAAGGACAGCCCACTGCCGGACCGGCTCGCCGAACGTCTCCTGTCGACGACGGCGCCCGCCCGTTAGCGGCCCGCGCCCGCGTCCACCCAGGTGGCCCCGCGGCGCTCGATCTCCGGTAGCGCAGCCTTCGCCTCGGCCACCAGCTCGGAGACGAACACGAGCACGACGTCGGGCTCGGCGGCGACCAGATCGCCGGGGGTGATGATGGGGATGTCGGTGCCGGGCATGCGGCGGTCCTGCTTGCCCGGCGAGGCGTCCGCCACCCCGCGCAGCAGCGTGGCGTCCAGGTCGGCGAGGCGTAGCAGCGACACCGCGCGCGAGGCCGCCGCGTACCCGTACACCCGGCGGCCCGCGGCCCGCTGCGCGACGAGCATCTCCCGCAGCGACCCGGCCGTGCGGCGCACCGAGTGCTGCAGGGCGCCGACCGAGGCCGGCCGCAGCATGCCCGCCGCGAGCTCCGGCGCCACGACCGCGTCCACCGCGGCGGCGTCCACAGCGGGCGACTCGGAGGTACGGCCCGCCACCAGCGCGACCGTGCCGCCGTAGAGGGGGAACCGGCGGGCGGTGGTGACGGTGAACCCGGCCCGCCCGAGCATCCCGATCATGGCGGGCGTGGAGTAGTAGGCGTAGTGGCCCAGCCGCAGCGCGTTCCACTGCGAGCCGGCGACGATGGCGTGCAGCGAGTGGAACTGCACGACGAGGCGCCCGCCCGGCCGCACGGCCGCCGTGCGCTCCCGCAGGGCGGTGTCCTGGTCGCGCTCGTGCATCACCCCGAAGCAGCCGTCGATCACCAGGTCGGCGCCGCCCTCGCGGGTGACCGCGGAGAAGCCGTGCCCGGCGAGCAGGTCCAGCCACGTGCCGCCGTGCGGGCTGGGAAACTCGGCGGCGGTGCCCCCGGTCGGGAGGGCGCCGGCCGCGACGAGCTCGCGCACCGCGTCGGCCCGCTGCGCGGTGAGCGCCGCAGGCTCGGCGCCCACGACCTCCTCCGGCACGTCGGCGTCGTCGGCCAGCTGGGCGAGCCCGCAGCCCGCGCACAGCCACATCCGCAGCGGGAACAGCTCGTCGGGGCCGGGATCGTCGATCTTGGGGAAGAGCTCGGACGACGGCTGCTCACCGAGGTCGAGGACGATGTCTCCGTCGGTGCGGTGGCAGGAACGGCAGGCAGGGCTGGCGATCACCATCGGTCTCCCGGATCGGTCCGGCGCTCGACCGGCGCTCGAACGGCACGGCGGTAGGGTCGGCCCGAAGGCCCGGGACGTCACCCAGGTACACCGAACCGAGACACGATCACCGCCGGTGGAGGCACCATGCACGTCCGTGAGACCGGGATCGCCGGCCTCCTGGTGTTCGAGCCGTCGCCGCACCGCGACGAACGCGGCTGGTTCAGCCGCACCTTCGACGCCGACGTGGCGCGAGGCGCTGGCGTGGACCCGCACGCGTTCCTGCAGGACTCCCAGTCGCGCACGGTACGCGCCGGGCTGCGCGGACTCCACGGCCGGGTCGGGCGCGGCGAGGCGAAACTGGTGCGCTGCGCCCGCGGGGCCATCTTCGACGTGGTGGTGGACGCGCGGCACGGCTCGCCGACCCTCGGACGGGTCGAGACGTTCCGGCTCGACGACGAGAACATGACGAGCATCTACATCCCGCGCGGGTGCCTGCACGGCTTCCAGGCGCTCACCGAGGCCGACACCTGCTACCGCATCGACGCCCCGCACGACCCCGCCGAGGACGTCACCGTCCGCTACGACGACCCGGACCTCGGCATCGACTGGCCGCTCCCGGTCTCGGTGATGAGCGAGAAGGACAAGGCCGGGCGGCCGTGGGCCGAGCTCACCCGGCTGCTGGAGACCGCGGCCGGCCGCTGACGCGAGCGGTGCGAGCGCAGTCCGTCGAGGCGGGCGGGCTCAACGCGGGTCCACGGCGAGAGCGACACCGGCCCTCCCCCTCCGGGCGCGGCGAGTGCCTCGAGGTGCTCCACCTCGTCCTGCATCGCGACGCTCATGCGGCGCAACAGGTGGCGGGCACCGTCCGCGTCCCACGCGTAGCCCCGATGTGCCGATCCTCATGACGACCTCCCCGGTCGGGTTCCTGGCCGGGACCGACCACGTGCGCGCCACGTGCTCGGCAGGAGTTCGCAGATGTGAAAGGTGCTGGTCACGGGCGGGCCGCCGGGCCAGACTGGACGGGCGAGGACCCTCGCTCCCGTACCCCGGCCGACGGCCCGCCCCGACCATCGGGCGTCGCGTCGGGCGAGTCGTCCCGGTCAGGCGGTGAGCTGCGTGACGGTGGAGTTCCGGCTGCTCGGCGACGTCGGGGTGCGCCTCGACGGGCGCGACCTCGACGCCGGGCACGCCCGACAGCGGTCCGTCCTCGCGGCCCTGCTGGTCGACGTCGGCCGCCCGGTGCAGGCCGATCAGCTCGTCGACCGGGTGTGGGCGGACCGGCCCCCGTACCGGGCCCGCAATGCGCTGTCGGCCTATCTCTCGCGGCTGCGCCGGGTGCTTGCGGACGCCGACGGCGTGCGCATCTCCCGGGAGCCCGGCGGCTACGTGCTGGCCGCCGACCCGCTGGCGGTGGACCTGCACCGCTTCCGCCACCTGGCCGGCCGGGCCCGGGGCGCAGGCGATGCGGCAGCTGCGGCCGCTCTGTTCGACGAGGCGCTGGGCCTGTGGAGCGGCGAGCCGCTCGCAGGCCTCGACACCCCGTGGGCGCAGGGCGTCCGGGCCGCGGCCGAGGCCGAGCAGCTCGCCGTGGTGCTGGACCGCAACGACGCGGCGCTGGCCGCAGGCCGGCACGCGGAGCTGCTCGCCGGGCTCGCCGCGGCGCTGCGTGCCCATCCGCTCGACGAGCGCCTCGCCGGGCAGCTGATGCTCGCCCAGCACCGCAGCGGGCGGCAGGCCGACGCGCTGGAGACCCACCGGCAGGTGCGGGAGCGGCTCGTCGACGAGCTGGGCGCCGACCCCGGGCCCGCGCTGCGCGCGGTGCACCAGCAGATCCTCGGCGGCGACCCCGGATCGGTCGCCCCGCTCCCACCCGCCCCGCCGCCCGCACCCGCCTCCCGCGGCCCCGCCCTGCCCGCGCCGCTGACGACGTTCGTCGGCCGGGCGGCCGAGCGCGCGGCGCTCGCGGCCCTGCTCGGGGAGCACCGGATGGTGACCGCCGTCGGGCCGGGCGGGGTCGGCAAGACCCGCCTCGCGCTCGCCGTCGCCGCCGACGTCGCCGACCGGTTCGCCGACGGCGTCCGGTTCATCGACCTGGTGCCGGTGACCGACCCCGCGATGGTCGCTCCGGCCGTGGCCGCGGGGCTCGGGCTGGGCGAGCAGCAGGCCCGCTCGCCCGGGGAGACCGTCCTCGGCCGGCTCGCCGACCGGCAGTGCCTGCTCGTGCTCGACAACTGCGAGCACGTCGTGGACGGGGTGGTCGAGCTGGTGGAAGGCCTGCTCGCCGGAGCCCCCGGGCTGGTGGTGCTGGCGACCAGCCGGGCCCGGCTGCAGGTGCCCTACGAATGGGTGTTCCCGGTGCCGGGGCTCTCGGTCACGGCCGACGGCGACGCCGTGGCGCTGTTCCGCGCCCGCGCCACGGCCGCCGGGAGCCCGCCGGACCCGGCCGACCTCGCCCGCGTCGCGGCGGTCTGCGATGCCCTCGACGGAACCGCGCTGGCCATCGAGCTGGCCGCCGCGCGGCTGCCCGCGGTGGGGCTGGACGGCGTGGAGGCAGGTCTCGCCGACCGGCTGCAGCTGCTCGCCGGCAGGGCCCGCGCCGACGATCGGCACCGCTCGCTGCGCTCCGCGCTGGACTGGAGCTACGCGCTGCTCAGCGGGTTCGACCAGGCGCTGCTGCGCCGCACGTCGGTGTTCGCCTCTCCGTTCACCGTGGAGGCCGCACGCGCTGTGGCCGGGGACCGGCCGCTCCCGGCCGTGGAGGACGTGCGGGGCGGGCTGGCGCGGCTGGTGGACCAGAACCTGCTCTCCACGGCCGCCGACCCCGGCGGCACCCGGTACCGGATGCTGGAGACGATCCGCCAGTACGGCACCGGGATGCTCGTCGAGGCGAGGGAGCGCGACGCGACCGCCACGCGGCACCTGGCCTGGTGCCAGGAGGCGGGGGAGGCGCTCGCCGCGACCGCGGGGACGGACCCCGTGGCATGGGGGGCCGCGTTCGATCGCCTCGCCGACGACATGCGCAGCGCCCTGACCTGGGCTGCGACCCGCAGCGGCCACCTCGGGGAGGCCCACCGGCTCGCGGTCGTGCTCGCGGACCTCACGTTCGCCCGCGGGATGCCCGGCGAGGCGCAGCGGCGGTACGAGCAGGCGGCGGCCTGGGCAGGCGACGACGCCGCGGCCGCGGCGGCCCTGCGCAGCGCCGCGGGCGCCGCGCTGAGCCGGCACGGGGGCGACGACGCGCTGGCGCTGTTCCGCAGCGCCGCCGACGCCGCGCTGCGGGCAGCGGATCCGGCGGGTGCGGCGCGTGACCTCGCGCAGGCGGCCGACGTCCTCAACCGGTTCCCCGGCTTGCTCAGGACCGTCCCCCCGGACGGGGCCGCCGAGGCGCTGCTCACCGAGGCGCGGCCGCTGGCCCGAGGAAACCCGGCTGCGGAGGCCCAGGTGCTCGCAGCCGAGGCGGCGGTGATCCCCGACCTCGACCCGCGCAGCCGCGCCCTCGCCCTGCGGGCGATCGAGCTCGCCCGCCTCGTCGAGGACCCGGTCGTCGAGAGCGCCGCGCTGGACCAGCTCGCCACGATCCAGCTGGCCGGCGGCGACATCCGCGGCGCGACGGAGAGCGTGCTGCGGCGCACCCAGGTGCTCGCTCCGCTGCCGGTGCGCGCCGAGATCGGGGTGGAGCTGGCCGACGCCTACCACTTCGCCACCGAGGCAGTACTCGCCGCGGGCGATCTGGCCGCCGCCCGCAGGCTCGCCGCGGCCGCGCGCGACCTGCCCTTCCACCGCGAGGAGGGCCACCTCGCCACCAGCAGGCTCATCGTGGTGACCGCGCTGGCCGGCGACTGGGACGAGACGGTGGCACTGGCCGAGCGGTTCCGCGACGGGTGGGAACGGGCGGGCCGCCCCGCCGGCGGCAGCCACGGCGTCAGCGCCGCCGCAGCGGCGGCCGTCCACGGCATGCGCGGCGACGACACGACCCGGGCCGCATGGCTGGACCTGGTGAGGGTGCTGGAGATCCCGAAGCCCGGGTGGCGGCTGGCCGAGCAGAACTTCGGCGCCTTCTTCGACGCCTGGCTGCTGCTGCACCGCGGCCGCCCGGCGGAGGCGGCCGCTCTGCTGCGGATCCCACCCGAGGAGTTCCGGACCTGGTTCACGGTCCGCTGGCGCCCCTGGTACGCGGCGCTGCGGGCGGAGGCCGCCGTCCTGTCCGGGCAGGCAGGCGCCGCCGCGGTCGTGGCGACAGCCCGGGCGGCCGCCGCCGACAACCCTGTCGCCGCGGCCGTCGTCGACCGGGCGGCCGCCCTCGCCGCCGGCGACCGCCCCGGGTTGCTCGCTGCCGCGGCCGCGCTGGAGCCCACCGGGTGCCGCTACCAGTGGGCGCGCACCCTCGTACTCGCGGGCGGCCCCGAGCGGGACGCGGGCCGCGCCGTCCTGGCGGCGATGGGCGCGACCCCGATGGCGGAGGCCGCGGCCGTCACGCCCGCGTCGCGGTGACCAGCAGGTACTGCGCCTCCCAGCGGGCGGGCCTGCCCACCGGGGCGGCGTTCCAGCTCTCCAGGAACTCCAGGAACTCGGAGTCGAGCGCCGCGAGGCGCTCGGGGTCGGCGGCGTTCGCCGCATACACCGCGATCGTCGGGCCGTAGGTCCGCTTCCAGTACTCGCGGAACTCGAGCGGGGTGGCGCACCGGTCGAACACGGTGATCCGGCGCCGCACGGCGAGCGTCGTGACGCCGTCGCCGAACAGCTCGCGCACGTGCTCCTCGCTGTCCCACAGCGACGGCGGCTGCGCGCCGGGCGGGGGTGGGGCGAAGCGGGCCATGATCGCGAAGAGGCCGCCGATGAACCCCTCGCGCGTCCAGCTCACCATCGCGATCGTCCCGCCCGGCCGGCAGACGCGCAGCAGCTCGTCGGCGGTCGCGCGGTGGTGCGGAGCGAACATCACGCCCACGCACGAGATCACGGCGTCGAAGCCACCGGTTGGGAACGGCAGCGCCTCGGCGCCCGCCTCGACCCACTCCACCACGGCGTTCCCGGCGCCCGCCGCGATGTCGAGGACGCGCTGCCCGGCGCGGATCCCGCCGGCCTCGACGAGCTCCTGGCCGAGGTCCGGGATCAGCTCGGCCACGACGGCCCGGTGGTCCCCCGAGGCCCACATCGCGCGCTGCTCCGCCGTGAGCTGCTGGTGGACGGACGCGCCGGCGTCGGGGGTCATGTCGTCTCCGCGGACTCGGGCAACGGGTGCGGTCCCGAGCGTGCGGCCGTCGGAATGCGCCGGTGCTCGGCGCGCGTGAAATCCGCTGCTCAGCGGACTCCCGGCGGCCCGCCGCACTCGTCGCCCGCGGCGTCCGACGCAACCGCGCACCTCGCGGCCGGGTCGGGAGTCCCCGCGTTCGAACGGGTCACGCGCACTGGAAACGTGAACGGGCAACCGGTCTCAGCCGGCGCGGGGCGCGTCGCCGATGCGGATGATCGCGCTCGCCTGCACCGCCGCCGCGACGACCAGCACCCCGATGGCGGCGGCGTAGCCGGCGGTCAGGTCGATCAGCAGCCCCATGAGGAACGGGCCGATGCCGGCCACGGTGTAGCCCACGCCGAGTGCCATGCCGCTGGTGGCGGCGCTCGCCGCGGCGTCGGGCGTGCGCCAGGCCACCACGGCGAGGCCCAGCGGGAACCCGGCGCCGGACCCCAGGCCGACGAGCACGGCCCACGGCCACGGGCCGACAACCGGGGCCAGCGGTGCGAGCAGCAGGCCGATGGTTCCGGCCGCCGTGCTCGCGAGCGCGACACCCGACCAGAACCGCCAGCGCCCGGTGCGCTCGGCGAGCGCCGGGATCGCGAGGGCACCCGGCACCTGGGCCGCGGCCCACACGGCCAGCACCATCCCGGCGTCGCGCGGGCTCCACCCGCGGCTCGTGAGGTAGGGCGCGAGCCACGTCATCCAGCCGTACACGAGCAGCGAGGCCGCCGACTGGTGGGTAGCCGCGAGCCGGGCGAAGCGGTCGCGCCACGGCAGGCGGGCGCGCTCGGTGGGCGCGGGGCGCTCGACCCGGCGCGCCACCGGCACCCACGCCGCGAGGGCGAGCACCGCAGGCACCGCCCAGACGGCCAGCGCGAGCGACCACCCGCCCACGGCCGCGGCGAGCGGCACCGCCACCGCGCTGGCCACCGTGGAGGGGATCATCATCGCGACGACGTACCCGCCGGTGACGGCCCCGGCGCGGTCGGCGAGGTGCTCCTTCACCACCCCCGTGAGCAGCACGCCCGCCACCCCGATGCCGAACCCGGCGAGCAGGCTGCCGGTCACCAGCGGCACGGCCGCGGGCACGCCCCGCACGAGGCTGCCGAGCGCGACGAGGCCGACCGCCCCGACGAGCGCGCGCTCCGGCCCCCCGCGCCGCGCGGCGGCCGGGCCGGCGAGCGATCCGGCCGCCATCATCAGCACGGCGCCGGTCTGCACGAACCCCGCGGCGCCGGCCGAGAAACCGAGATCGGCGCGCACGGCGTCGATGAGGGGTGGGTACCCGGCCAGTGCGGTGCGCAGGTTGAGCGCCAGCGCGAGCAGCCCGACCAGCACCACGCCCGGACGGACCCGTACAGAGGTGTAGGCTGCTTTCATCCGTTACACGATACGGGAAGGGCGGTAAGGGGTGCAACTCCTGCTGGACGATTACCGGGTCGGGGCGGCGGTCGCCACCGACCTCGTCAACACCGCTCCGGAGGTGATGGTGAGCACCGGGGACCTGATCCCCGACGCCACCGCGCTCGCCCGCTTCCTCGCTGAGCGAGACCTGCACCCGTCCGCCGGCGCGCCGACGCCCGCCGACGTGGCAGCAGTGCACGCGCTGCGGCGCAAACTGCGCTCCCTCCTGGAGAACCCCGACGCTGCGGGTGCCGCCGCGCTCACCACGGCCGCCGGCGGCCTCGACCTGCGGCGCGACGACGACGGTCGCCTGCAGTGGCAGGTCCGCTCGCGCCCCGGCGCCGCACTGGCCGACGAGCTGGCGCTGCTCACCGGCGCCGCACTGCTCGCCACCCTCCGCACGCTGGGCACCGACCGGTTCCGCCACTGCGCCGCCCCGACCTGCGACGGCATGTTCGTGGACACCAGCAGGGCCGGCCGTCGGCGCTACTGCGTGCCCGAGGTGTGCGGCAACCGCGTCAACGTCGCGGCCCACCGGGCCCGCCGCCGCGCGGCCGGCTGACTCGCCTGCACACCCGTCCGGGAGATCCGCGGTCGCCAGCGGGAACTCCTTCACGAGGTCCCGCACCTCCACCACCGGCGAGTCCGACGTCTCGACACGGCGAGTCGGGCGTGCGTGCACGTTCCGCGGCAGGCTCGCGCCCACGCCCACCTTCTCCGCCCACGCACCCCGTGGACCGGACGCGTCACCCCACACCGGCAGCACCCGCCGAAACCGGCAGCGCGAACACGACAGGGGTGCCGGCTCACGCATCCCGGTCCGCCCGCGCTCACGGTCGACGTGGGGCACCGGCGGAGACCGGGTGCGTCAGGAGGGCACGCCCGTGGCGAGCGGGTCCCGCGCCGGCGGGCGGGGCGTCCGTTCGGTGACGCCCGCCCCGCGCAGCGGGAGCCACAGGACGAACGTGGCGCCCGCGCCGGGCGCGCTGTGCAGCGCGACGGTGCCGCCGTGGCTCTCCACCACCTGGCGCACGATCGCGAGGCCGAGGCCGGTGCCCCGGTCGCGGCGGCGGGTGCCCTCGGGTCCCCGCCAGAACCGGTCGAACACCCGCTCCTGGTGCTCAGGGGATATGCCCGGGCCGTGGTCGCGGACGGCGAGCCATGCCCAGCCGCCGTGCCGCCCGGTGGCGATCACGATCTCGGCTCCCGGGGGCGACACCCGGACCGCGTTGGACAGCAGGTTGTCGGCGGCCCGGCGCAGCGCCTCGGAGTCGCCGATCACGCCGAGGCCGCCCGCGAGGCGCCGTTCCAGGCGGAGACCGTCGCTGTCGGCGAGCAGCGCGAACCCGTCGGCGGCCTCGTCCGCGACGTTCCCGAGGTCCACGTCGGTGTCGGTGAACGCGGGCGCGGCGCGGCGGGCCGCAGCGAGCAGGTCCTCGATGAGGCTGCCCATCCGCTGGGTGGCCCGCGCCGTGACGGTGCTCGCCCGCTGCCGCTCGGCCGCGTCGACGTCGTCGCGGGACAGCACGGCGTCGAGGTTGATCTGGATGACGGCCAGGGGGTTGCGCAGCTCGTGGGAGGCGTCGTCGATCATCTGGCGTTGCGCCGCGAACGCGCGGTCCAGCCTGCCGAGCATGTCGTCGACGGTGTCGGCGAGGTCGCGCAGCTCGTCGCGGGGGCCGTCGAGGGCGATGCGGCGCGACAGGTCGGTGGCGCTGATCTCGCGCGCCGCGGCCGTGACCCGTTCGACCGGGCGCAGCACCCGACCGGAGAGCCACCAGCCCACGCCGAAGCTCGCGACCAGCAGCCCGCCGAGCGCGCCCGCGGACGCGTCGCGCATGAGCTCGAGCGCCTTGTGGTTGACCGCCTGCTGCACGCTCGCGAGGTCGGCGGCCTGGAACTGCTCGCCGTCCTTCAGCACCAGCTCGCCGCCCACCTCCTTCACCTTCTGGACGGTGATCGGGTCGAGCGGCGCGGCGTCGACGCTCTCCGACACCACCGCGTAGACGGCCAGCAGCACGAGCGCGGCCAGCGCGAACAGCACGAGCGAGTAGGTGGCGGCGAGCCGGAACCGGATCGTCTGCGACCAGGCGGGCCGTCTCATCCGACCTCCCGCAGCCGGTAGCCGCGCCCGATCACGGTCTCGATCAGGGGGGCCTCGCCGTCCCCGGTGAGCTTGCGCCGCAGCGTGCCGACCGTGACCCGCACGGTCTGGGTGAACGGGTCGGTGTTCTCGTCCCAGACGTGCTCGAGCAGCTCCTCGGCGGAGACGACGTGCCCCGGCCGGTGCATGAGGTAGCGCAGCACGGCGAACTCCTTGCGGGTGAGCGGCAGCTCGCGCTCGCCGCGGGTGGCGGTGCTGCGCCCGTCGTCGAGCGTCAGGTCGCCGACGGTGAGGACGGCGGTCCCCCCGCCGTTGTCGCGCCGCAGGAGGGCGCGCGCCCGCGCCAGCAGCTCGGCGAGGGCGAACGGTTTCACCAGGTAGTCGTCGGCGCCCTCGTCGAGGCCGCGCACGCGGTCGGCGAGCTCGCCCCGCGCGGTGAGCATGAGGATCCGCAGCTCGGGGCCGCTCGGCCCCGCGATGCTGCCGCCGCGCACGCCCCGGCACAGCGCGAAACCGTCCATGTCGGGCAGGTTGAGGTCGAGCACGAGCAGGTCGTAGGCGTTCACGCCGAGCTTGGCGACGGCGTCGGCGCCCGTGAGCGCGATGTCGACCGCGTAGCCGGCCCGGCCGAGCCCCACCCGCAGCGCGCTCGCCAGGTCCTGCGCGTCCTCGACCACCAGCAGCCGCATGTGCGCGACGGTAGCGAGTGAGCACGTGCCGCAGCGGTGTCCTTTCGGTCGGCTTTCGCTCCGGCTTCCCGGCGTTTTCGCCCCGCCCTGGTCTGCTGGGACCCAGCCGGTGGATCCCCCCTCACCACCGGTACCGCCGCCGGCCCGTCCCGCGCAGCCCCCCAGCCGCGGGGCGGGCCGGCACCGACCCGACCACCAGGAGGTCACCATGTCCAGAACCGCACGCATCGTCCTCGCCGGCGTCCTCACCGCAGGCGCGCTGGTCGTCGGAGGCGTGGCGCTCGCGGCGAACCCGGCGCCGAGCAGCCCGTCCAGCACCGTCTCGGTCGAGCAGGGTGGGCCCGCGGGCCTGCGCCCGGCGCAGAACGTTCCCGACCGCGACTGCCCGGAGGGATCCACCGGCGGTGCCGTGAACGCCTCCGCGATCCGGCTGTGAGCGAGGCGACCTCGGCGGAGTTCGCCCTGCCCGAGACGGCCCTGCCCCAGACGGCACTGCTCGAGACGGCGTTGTTCGAGGTCAAGCGCGTGGTGGTCGGGCAGGACCACGCGCTCGAGCGGATGGTGGTGGCCCTGCTCGCGCGGGGCCACTGCCTGCTCGAGGGCGTGCCCGGGATCGCGAAGACCCTCGCCGTACGCACCCTGGCCACCGTGACCGGCGGGACGTTCTCCCGCCTGCAGTTCACGCCCGACCTCGTGCCCGGCGACATCGTGGGCACCCGGATCTGGCGCCCGTCGACCGAGACGTTCGACGTCGAGCTCGGGCCGGTCTTCGCGACCGTCGTGCTCGCCGACGAGATCAACCGGGCCCCGGCGAAGGTGCAGTCGGCGCTGCTCGAGGCCATGGCCGAGGGGCAGGTGACGCTCGGTGGGAAGAGCCATCCGCTGCCCTCGCCGTTCCTCGTCCTCGCCACGCAGAACCCGATCGAGTCCGACGGCGTGTACGAGCTGCCGGAGGCGCAGCGCGACCGCTTCCTCCTCAAGATCGACATGGGGTACCCGTCGGGTGTCGAGGAGCTCACGATCCTCTCGCGGATGGGCCGGGTCGAGCAGCAGGACCCGCCGGTGCCGACCCGGGTGCTCGATCCGGAGCGCGTCACCGCCCTGCAGCGCGCCGCCGACCGGGTGTTCGTGCACCACGCCAGCGCCGAGTACGCCGTGCGCCTCGTGCTCGCCACCCGTGACCCGGCGGCGTACGGGCTGCCCGACGTCGCGGCGGCACTCCAGTTCGGCGTGAGCCCGCGCGCCACCCTCGGGCTCGTCGCCGCCGCACGGGCGCTCGCGCTGCTGCGCGGCCGCGGCTACGTGCTGCCCGGCGACATCACCGACGTCGCGCCCGACGTGCTCGCCCACCGGCTCGTGCTCGGCTACGACGCCCTCGCCGACGGCGTGCCGCCGCGGGCACTGGTGGACCGGATCCTCGGCGCGGTGCGCGCCCCGCGGGTCACCCCGGCCCAGGACGTCGCCGCATGACGGCTCCCGATCTCGGGGCGGCGGAGCGCGCGCTGCGCGTCCAGGAGCTCGCGATCCGCCGCCGCCTCGACGGCCTGCTGCACGGCGACCGGCTCGGCAGGCGCACCGGCCCCGGCACCGAGCTCGACGACGTGCGGCCCTACCAGCCGGCGCAGGACGACGTCCGGCGCATGGACTGGAACGTCACCGCCCGCTCGGGCGAGCCCCACGTGCGCGCGAGCATCGCCGAGCCGGATCTCACGACCTGGGTGCTCGTCGACGCCTCGGCGAGCATGGACTTCGGCACGGCGGTGATGGAGAAGCGCGATCTCGCCGTCGCGGTCGTGGCCGGTGTGCTCGCGCTCACCGACCGGCCCGGCAACCGGCTCGGCGTCCACCTCGTCGGCGGGGCGGTCCCGCGCACGTTCCCGCCCCGCCCCGGGCGCCCGGCGGGCCGCCTGCTGCTGCGCGAGCTGCTGGCCGCGCCGCGCACGCCGCACGGGGCCGCCCCCGGCCTCGACCTCGCCACCGCGTTGGAGCGGCTGCACCGCGAGCAGCGCAGGCCGGGGCTGCGGGTGGTGGTGTCGGACCTGCTCCCGCGCACCCCCGACGAGCGCATGGGATGGGTCGTGCCGCTGCGGCGCCTCGCCGCGCGGCACGACGTCATCGCCGTGGAGGTCACCGACCGGCGGGAGGCGGTGCTGCCCGACGTCGGGCCGCTCACCCTGGTCGACCCGGAGTCCGGACGCACGACGCGGGTGCGCACCGGGGACCGCCGGCTGCGCGAGCGCTACGCCCGCGCCGTGGCCGAGCACCGCGCCGCCACCGCGTTCGCCCTGCGCTCGGCGGGCGCCGACCACGTGGTGCTGCGCACCGACCGCGACTGGGTCGGCGACGTGGCCCGCTTCCTCGCGGTGCGCCGCCGCACCGCCCGACACCGCCGGAGCGTCCGATGAGGTTTCTCGCCCCCGGCTGGCTCGCGCTGCTGGCCGCGGTCGCCGCGCTGATCGTCGCGTACGTCGTGGCGCAGCGCCGCCGAAGCCGCTACGCCGTGCGCTTCGCGGCGCTCCCCCTGCTCGAGCGCGTGATGCCGCGCGAGCCCGGCTGGCGGCGGCACGTGCCCGCCGTCGCGTTCCTGCTGACCGTCACCGGCCTCGTTCTCGGCATGGCCCGGCCGGTGCTCGACGTCCAGGTGCCGCGGGAGCGGGCCACGATCGTCGTCGCCGTGGACGTGTCCATGTCGATGGGCGCCCAGGACGTCGCCCCGTCCCGGATCGCCGCCGCGGTGGCCGCGGCACGTGGCTTCGTGACGGAGTTGCCCGAGGCGTTCCCCGTCGGCCTGGTGCTGTTCGACGGCACCAGCGCGGTGACCGTGCCCCCGACGCCCGACCGCGCCGCCGTGACGGGTGCGTTCGACCGGATCTCGCTGGGGCCCGGCACCGCGATCGGCGACGCGGTGCTGACCTCCCTCGACGCGGTGCGGAGCACCGACGACGGCGCCGCTCCTCCCCCGGCCCGGATCGTCCTGCTCTCCGACGGTGCCAACACCACGGGGACCCCGATCCCGGACGCCGCGGCCGATGCCGCCGCGGCGGGCGTACCGGTCTCGACCATCGCCTACGGCACCCCGACCGGCACCGCCACGATCAACGGCGACAGCGTGCGGGTGCCCGCCGACGTCGAGGCGCTGGCAGGGCTGGCCGCCGGCAGCGGCGGTCTCGCCTACCGGGCCGAGACCGCGGCCGAGCTGGAGGCTGTGTACGCCGACATCGGCTCGTCGATCGGGTTCCGCACGGAGGAGCGGGAGGTCACCGGCGCCGTGCTCGCGCTCGCGCTGCTGGCCGCCTTCGTCGCCGCGGGCGGCTCGCTGGCCTGGTTCTCCCGGTTGCCGTGAGACCGCAAGATCGGAGCCTCCCGGTGCCTCGTCCACCTGCGAGGGTCTGCCGATGACCCACCCCCGTCCCTTCCAGCTCTTCACCGGTGGCACGTCGCTCGCGGCGACCCTGCACCGCACCCTTCCCGACCTCACCGAGCCGCAGCCCACGATCCTCGTCACCGGTTCGTGGCTGACGGTCAAGGAACAGATGGCCGACCTGTACGCCGCCCGGCTCGCCGAACGGGGGTACACCGTCTTCACGTTCGACTTCGCCGGCTTCGGCGCGAGCGAGGGCACCCCGCGGCAGGCGGAGCTGCCCGCCTGCAAGATCGACGACATGATCGCGGCGGCACGGGCGGTGTCGACGCTGTCGTTCGTCCGGCCGGGCGCGATCGGCTACCTCGGGATCTGCGCGAGCGCGCAGTACGCGCTGCGCGCGATCGCGGCCGGGGCGCCGATCGACGCGTTCGCGAGCGTCGCGGGCTGGTTCCACGACGCACGCACCGTGGCCCCGTTCTACGGCGGTGACGAGGGCGTGGCCCGGCGGCTGGAGCGCGCGGGCGAGGCGCTGGCGGCCTACCAGCGCACCGGCGAGGTCCGCGCCGTGCCCGCCTACGAGGCGGGGAACGAGCGGGCCGGCATGTCCCTCGACCTCGAGTACTACGGCTCGGCCAAGCGGGGCGCCGTGCCGACCTGGGTGAACGAGATGGCCGAGCTCAGCTGGGCGTACTGGCTGACGTTCGACGGGCTGTCCGCCGCGCCGCAGGTGCGCGTGCCCAGCCTGTTCGTCCACGGCGACGGCTGCGTGCTGCCGGAGAACCTCCGCGCGGTGGCCGGCACGGTCGCCGGCCCCACCGAGACGGTGTGGGCCGACGGCACCCAGATCGACTTCTACGACCAGGACGCGCAGGTGAGCATCGCCGTCGACGCGGCGGACGCCCACTTCCGCGCCCACCTCGCGGGCTGACCGAACCCGGCCCGGAGTTTCGCGACACCGGCCCCCCGCCCGGGAGCAGTGCTCGCTGGGATCCGACCTGGGCCGCAGCGGGAGGCGGTCGCTGAACCGTCTGGGCCTTCGGTCGCGCCGCGGACCGTCCGGGGCTCCGCGAGTGCTGGGGCCGGGCCTTCGGAGGCGCCAGGGCCTTCGGAGGCGCCAGGGCCTTCGGAGGCGCCGCGCATTCTGCGGGCCGCCCCTCAGAGCTCAAGGGCGCCTGCGCCGTCGCTTCGCGCGCTGAGGTTCGCGGCGGGCTCCGCCGTGCCGCGATCGCTGCGCGGCCCTTGACCTCCGAGCCTCCGACCCCTGAGGGCAAGCCATGCGGGCAGGCCGGGGGCCTGCCCGGAGGGCGCGCGGCGCCACCGAAGGCAGTCCCACGGCCCATGATCAAGGCTTCGGCACGAAACCGGCCGAAAACCGCACGGGAACGCGCCGAACTGCCGATCGCGCCACCCGTAGCGCCGCCAACAGCCGACTTCACACACCCAGTACGGACTTCACACAAGGCCGGCCTTGTGTGAAGTGGCCACTGGGTGTGTGAAGTGGCGATCGGTGGGGGGAGAGGGCACTCGTGATCGGCCCGACGAGTACCTCAACGCCTCCGCCGAGCCCGTGCTGTGCTGATCGGAACGATCTCCGCCGCTCACGCACCCGTTCTCCGCCCAGGCAACCCGTCGACCGGGCGCGCCCCACCGCCGGCGCCCGGACGCCGCGCCCATTTCGCGGGCACCCGACCACCGGCTTCGAGGGCGACCAGTCCCCTGATCATTCTGCCGACACGCCTGATTCGGCAACGCGTTCGCAGCGCGGTTCACGTCACGATCGGGCCGATCACGCGCCGGCGCGGGCCTCCGTAGTGCGGCGGGTGACACGCGGGGACGTTCCGGCCCGCTCCGCGGCCCGGGCGGGCAGGTCGCGGTCGCCCTCCTGGTAGAACAGCCGCAGCGTGATCCCCGCGATCTGCCAGCCCGCGGACGTGCGTTCGAGCGGCACGACGTAGTGCCCGTGCACGCCCCACACCGCGTCGCCGATCCGGTGGTATGCGCGTACGTGCGTCTGCGCCACGAGCCCGCCGTCACGCTCGTCCACCAGGCACGGCCCGGTCATGTGCTGGGTGGCGTCGAAGCCGGGCACCAGGCCCTTCCAACGCTCGACCAGCTCGTCGGCGGGCAGGGTCTCCGCCTCCCCGCCGAAGAGCTCGGTGTAGTCGGTGCGCACCTCGTCGGCGAGGCACGCGCGCACCTCGCCCCAGTCGACGTCGTCGATCGCGTGGAGGAGGCGGGTGAGCACGGCGGCGGGGTCGTCACGAACAGGCACGGGCAGGACCCTGGCACAGCATGTGCCGCGCGGGAGGGTCCGATCTTGCGCACGCTCAGCGGCGCAGCTCACCCGGCGCCACGCCGAGCTCCCGCCGGAACACCCGGCGGAAGTGGCTCACGTTCGAGAACCCGACGGTGTGCGCGACCCGTACGACGCTCGCGTCCGTGGTGAGCAGGGCCGCCTTCGCGGCCTCCAGCCTGCGGGCGGTGACGAGCCGGTGCGGCGCGAGGCCGGTGGTCGCCTTGAACGCGCGGGCGAAGTGGAACGGGCTGAGCGCGGCGACGTCGGCCATCCGGTCGAGGGTGATCGTGGCGGCGAGGTCGGCGTCGACGTACTCGGTGACCCGGTCGACGGTCCGCCGGTCCAGGACCCCGACCGGCCGGCGGGGCCCCCGCACGCCGCCGTAGGAGCCGACGACGTGCGCGACGAGGCGGTGCGCCAGGGTGCTCGCCTCGACGTCGGTGAGGCCGGATCCGACCACGTGGGCCCGCTTGACCAGCGTGGCGATCCCGAACACGACACCGTCACGGACGCCGAGCGCGTTCTCGATCGACGGTGCGCCGGGCGCGATCCGGCGCACGAGGTCGGGATCGGGGTAGATCTCCAGCGCCTCGGTGGTGCCGGCCACCCCACCCCAGGTGATGCCCTCCTCGCCGGTGACGAACGCCGCGCCGGCCGGGATGTCCGCGCGCACCGCCCGCCCGCCCGACTCCCACTCCTGGGCGCGGTGCCGGGAGAACGAGATGCCCACCTGGTGCGGGCGGGTGACGGTCGGTTCGTCGTGCGGAGGCAGCCAGCAGTACTCCGAGCGCATCCCCGGCCAGTCGATGGCGCTCCTCACGGCGCGGCGAGACCCCACGCCGACGGTCCTACCACCTGCCGCGCTCGACGGACGTGAGGCGATCGCAGACCACAGGCTCGACTTCACACCCCCAGTGGGCGCTTCACACAGCGCCGGCCTTGCGTGATGTGGGTGCTGGGTGTGTGAAGTCGTCGAAGAGTTCGGGGACCGCTGCCTCCGCCACCGCGCGCAGCGCGGGGATCACCTCCGGGGGGACCCAGCGGTGCGGCCAGCGCACCCGGGTGCCGATCGGCGCCCAGCCACCGATCGCGGCCAGGGTCTTGTCCAGTGCCGGGTCGCTGTAGCCCGCGCGGCCCAGCGGGGCGATATGGGCGTCCAGGAAGCCGCGCAGCCGCTCCTCGAGTGCCAGCGCGGCGGGCAGGTCGGTCGTGATCTGCGCATACCAGCGGGCCGCGCCGCCGGGGCTGAGGCAGGCCACGTTGGAGTACGCGCCTGCGGCGCCCCGGGCGTACCCGGAGGCCAGGGTGTGGCCGGCCACGAAGATCGCGAGCCTGCCGCCGACGGCGTCGGCCATCCGCGCGTACCAGGCGTCGTCGCCGCCCGGCACCTTCGCGCCCACCAGCGCCGGGATCTCGTCGGCGAGCTTCCCGAACAGCTCGGGCGGCACCTGGGTCTTCGCGTACGGCGGGTTGTAGAGCACCAGCGGCACCCCGTCGGCCACCGCGGCCATCCGGTCGACGGCGGCGAGCACCTCCTCCTCGCTCAGTGGCAGCCAGTCGGGCAGCACCACCTGGATCGCGCCCGGCCGCAGCGCGGCGGCGCGGGCGATCCGGTCCAGGGACAGCTGCCCGCTGGGGTGGCTCGCCCCGAGCTGGAACGGCACCCCCGCCGCGGCGCAGCGGTCGGCGACGAGCGCGTGCAACCGGTCGTACTCGGCCTCGGTGAGTGTGTGGAACTCCCCCGCCGTGCCGTTCGTGTACACGCCCTGGACGCCGCTTGCGAGCACGTGGTCCAGAGCGGAGGCGATCACGTCGAGGTCGATGCTCTCGTCGTCCCGGAGAGGCAGCAGCACGGTGGCCCACACCCCGCGCAGTGCCGATGCGGTCAGCGGTTCCATCCGTCAGCCCGCGTCCTCGGCGGGAGCGCGCACCGGGGGATGGCAGCCGGGGACGCTTGCGGCGCCGGCGGAGTGGGTAGAGATGAGCGCGGCACGGACGCGGATGTCGTCGAAGTGCTGCTGCATCGCCGCGATGCTCTCGCCCGCGTCGCCCGACTGCAGCGCCCGGATGATCTGCAGGTGCACGGCCCCCCGCCCGCCCTCGGGCGGCACCGGGATCGAGTCGCCGAGCCGCGTGAACAGCTCCCAGAAGACCTCGATGAGGTTGTCGACGAGCGGGTTGCCCAGCGCCCGGTAGAGCAGCAGGTGGAACCGCTTGTCGACCTCGGTGATCGGCTCCCCCCGGCCTTCGAGCGCGGCCATCTCGTCGGCCAGCCGCGCGCACTCGGCGAGCTCGACCTGCGGGTTCAGCCGCGCGACCGCCGGCATCAGGCCGACCTCCATCGCCTCGCGCGCGGTGAGGATCTCCTCCAGTCCGGTGCCGGCCACGGCGAGCCCGTAGGGCAGCTGCTCGATCAGCGGTCGGAAGGAGAACGCCGACACGAACAGGCCGTTGCCGTGGCGGGCCTCGATGACGCCGAGGGTCTGCAGGCTGCGCGTCGCCTCGCGCAGCGACAGCCGGCTCACCCCGAGCCGCTCCGCGAGCGCGGACTCGGGGGGCAGCCGGTCCCCCGGGCCGAGGCCGGCCTCGGTGATGAAGTCCCGCAGCCGCGCCTGGGCCTCGAGGTAGATCGGGTTCTTCACCCGTTTCTCAGCCACCTGCCCCCTCCAGCGCCGCGCGCACCACCGCGGCGAGCTCGTCCACGACGGCGACGTCCGGCCGCCGGTACGGCGACCGGGCCGGTCCGGTGTCCGGGCCGAGCCGGTTCATCAACGCCTTGAGGAAGCCGATCCCGCCGTGCGCGTTCGCCGCCCTGGCCACCTCGCGGAACGGGGCGTGCAGACGGTAGGCCTCGGCCGGCTCGCCGCGGTGGAACGCGGCGGCCACGGCGTGCGCGAGCGGGGCCATCCCGTTGTAGAGCGTGCCGATCACCCGGTCGGCTCCGCAGGCCAGCGCCGCGGGCAGCAGCTCGTCGCGGCCGAAGTAGGCGGCGAGGCCAGGGGCCGCCGCGCGGGTCCGGTCGAACTCCAGCAGGTCGCCGTCGGTGAACTTCACCGCCCCCGTCGTCGGCGCCGCGGCGGCGAGCGCCGCGACCACCTCGGACGGCCGGTAGCGCGATCCCGTCATGCTCGGGATGTGGTAGAAGCCGAACGGCGTGTTCGGTGCGGCCGCGGCGATCTCGGCCAGGTGCGCCACCAGCGCGTCGAGGGTGGGCGCGTCGCCGTAGTACGGGCCGACGGCACCGATCAGGTCGGCCCCGCAGGACTCGGCGTGCACCGCGAGCTGCTGCGCCTGAGCGAGATCGGTGTGCCCCACGTGCACGCCCAGCTTCAGGCCGGAGGGGCGGGCGTCCTGCCACGCCTCCACCAGCGACTGCCGCTCGGCCGCGTCCATCGCCGCGAACTCACCGGTCGTCCCGCCGACGAACGTGCCCGCGACGCCCGCGGCGTGCAGGTGCGCGGCCTGCGCCGCGACGACGTCGAGGGCGAGCTTCCCGTCGGGCGTGAACGGCGTCGGGGTGGCGGCCCAGATCTCGAGCATGCAGGCAGTCCTCTCTAACCTTTCGTGGCACCGTCGGTCAGACCGGCGACGATGTAACGCTGGAGCAGCACGAACAGCACGATCACCGGCACGGCCACCACCGCGGACACGGCCATGAGCTCGTTCCACCGGGTGCCGAACGCATTGGTGAGCTTCGCGATCACGACGCTCACCGGCTGCAGCTCGTCCCCGGTGGCGAGCGCGAGGCCGAACACGAACTCACCCCACGCGCCGAGGAAGCTGACGACGGCCATCGTGATCACGCCCGGGATGCTGACCGGCAGCGCCACGCGGACGAACGCGCCGAACGTCGTGCAGCCGTCCACGCGCGCGGCCTCGAGGACCTCGCCCGGCACGGACAGGAAGTACGGCCGCATGATCGTGATCGCGAGGGGGATCGAGAGCGAGCAGTTCGCGATGATCAGCCCGGCGTAGGTGTTCACCAGGCCCACCCGCCCGAACAGCACGAACATGGGGAGTGCGAGGTTGACCGCCGGGATCATCTGCACGGCGAGGAACAGCAGCAGCGCCGGCGTGACCCACCGGATGCGCAGGCGGGCTAACGCGTACGCCGCGGGGACGGCCACGACGAGCGTGAGCACCGTGGTCCCGGTCGCGATGACGAACGTGTTGACCAGGCCGCGGGCGATGTCCGGGTCGCCCAAGACCGCGCTCTGGTAGGCGGCGAGGGTCGGCGGCACCGGCACGAGCGCGGGCGGCCGCGCGAACACCTCCGCCTGTTCCTTGAACGAGGTGTTGAGCATCCAGTAGACGGGCAGCAGGTAGACCGCCGTCACGGCGACGGCGATGACGAGCCGGACCCTCTCGCGCGTCATGCCGCCTCCTCCCTGCGTAGCGACCGGAAGTAGAAGATCGACAGCACCAGCGGCACGAGCAGCATGACGGTCGTGGCCACGGCCGCCGTGTCGTAGCGGCGGAACTCGAACGCCTCCTGGAAGGCGTAGAGCGGCAGCGTGAGCGTGGCGCCGCCCGGGCCGCCCCTCGTCATGAGGTAGATGGTGTCGAAGGTCTTGAACGCGAAGATGAAGATCAGCAGCATCACCGTGACGCTCACCGGCCGCAACGCCGGGAGCGTGACGTGGCGGAACTGCTGCCAGGCCGAGGCGCCGTCGATGCGGGCCGCCTCGTACAGCATCGCCGGCACCCCCTGCAGGCCCGCGACCATGAGGATCATCGCGAACGGCGCGAAGCTCCACGCGGTGGCCACGATCACCGACACGAGCGCGGGGCCGGGCTGGCCGAGCCAGAACAGGTCGCCGTCGATGAGGCCGAGCCCGCGCAGCACCGCGTTGAGCAGCCCGTAGGAGCCGTCGAGCAGCCAGCGCCACACGTTCGCGCCCACCACCGTCGGCAGGATCCAGGCCAGCATCAGCAGCGCCCGCATGACGTTGCGCCCGGCGAACTCCCGGACGAACAGCAGCGCCAGCGCGAGGCCGCCGACGTAGGTGAGCACGACCGTGCCGACGGTGTAGACCAGCGAGAGCCACAGCGCCTGCCAGAACTCGGCCCTGCCGAACTGGTCGGCGAAGTTGGCGAACCCCACCCACTCGGCGCCGCCCCTGATGACCTCCCGCAGCCCGACGTCCTGGAAGGCCTGCAGCACGCTGTAGACCAGCGGGTAGACCACGGTGACGGCGGCGAACAGCACCGCAGGCAGCAGGAACAGCTGGTCCGCGCGGTTTCCCGCACGCCTGCGCGCCCGGTGGGGCGGCGAGGGCGTGCGGGTCCGCTCGAGCGCCCCCTTGGCCTCGATCACGGTCATGACGTCCCGAGTGCCTCGTCGATCGTGGCCTGCGCGGCGCGCGCGGCGTCCGGGGCGGGGGTGCCGCTGATCGTCTGCTGGAGCGCGGCCTGCAGCGCCGTCAGTACTTCGGTGGTGTGCGGTGCCAGTGCCGCATCCGGGGCCCACGCCTGCTGGAGCTGCTGGGCGAAGACCGCGCGGACCGGGTCCTCCGCGGTGCCCGGCACGTCGCTGCGGGCGGGCAGCTTGTTCCGCTCCGGCAGGTAGACCTGCAGCTCCTCTGGCCGCTGCATGAACGTGATGAGGTCCCATGCCCGGTCGGTGTCGTCGCTGGTGGCGCCGATCGTCAGGTTCTCCGCCGACAGCATCGTCTGCCCCGTCGCCTCCGAGGGGAGCACGGCGACGCTCCACTGCAGGTCGGGGTTCTCCTCGCGCAGGATGTTCACGTACGTCGCCGAGTTGATCATCATGGCGGCCTGGCCGGTGGCGAACTGGTTCTTCGCGTCCTCCTCGTTCCAGGTGAGGAAGCCCTCCGACAGCGCGCCGCTCTGCACCATCCGCCGCAACGACTCCAACGCGGCGTGGCCGCCGGGGCTGTCGATCTCGGTCGGCTGGGCGCCAGCCGCGAGCATCCGGATGGCGAGACCCGTGGCGCCCTCGGCACCCTCGATGCCGCTCACGGCGAGCCCGGACCGGCCCTCACCGGACAGCGCAGCCGCGGTCGACTCCATCTCGGTCCACGTCGTCGGGGCCTGCTGCACCATCGCGGTGTTGTAGTAGACGGCGTAGGCGTCGGCCAGGTGCGGGATCCCGTAGGTCTTCCCGTCGGCCTGCGTGGACTCCCAGTTGGTCGGGAAGTACGCGCCCTGCTGCCCCCAGTCCTGCACCTGGGCGCTCAGGTCCTGGATGACGCCGGCATCGGCCATCGCCGCCGTGTCGAACGCGCTGATCAGCGCGATGCCGGGCCCGTCGCCCGCGGCTGCGGCCTGGGTCAGGGTGCGGTTGAAGTCGTCGTACGGGATGAAGCGGATGTCGACGTCCGTGCCGCTCTGCTGCTCGTAGCGGGCGACGAGGTCGTAGAACGGCTTGCCCGTCGGCATCGACTCGTCGCCGTAGAACTGCCAGACCGACAACGGTTCGGACGGCTCTCCACCGCCGGTTCCCCCGCCGCTCGCGCACCCCGCAGCCGCGAGGACGGCGGCGGCCGCCACCAGGCTGGCTCTCACGACTGTCCGCATGTCCGACCTCCTTGTCCGAGTCCGGAGGGAAAATAGGTTAGATATCTAACCTCTGTCAACGCGGCGCCCCAACCGCTCGTGTGGGAGGCTCCGGTGATGGTGGACCCAGCGCTGTTCGCCGCGTTCCTCGTCGCCGTCGCGCTGCTCGTGCTCACGCCGGGGCCGGACATGCTGTTGGTGATGGCGATCGGCGCCGCCGGCGGCCCGGCCGTCGGGCTCTGCGCCGCAGCCGGTGTCGCCGCCGGGCTGGCCGTGCACGCCACGGCCACCGCGTTCGGGCTGGCCGCCCTGTTCTCGGCCGTGCCCACGCTCTACGTCGTCGTGAAGGTCTGCGGGGCCGCGTACCTGCTCCACCTCGGGATCGCGACGCTGCGCAGGCGCGACGAGCCGCTCGTGCGCACGGACGGGGCGGGCGACGGGCGTGGGCGCGCCTTCCGCCGCGGCCTGCTCACCAACCTGCTCAACCCGAAGGTCGTGCTGTTCAACGCCGCGTTCCTGCCGCAGTTCGTCGACCCAGCACGCGGGAGCGTCACGACCCAGCTCCTCGTGCTCGGCGCCGCGTTCGTGGTGGTCGACCTGCTCATCGACGGCCCCATCGGCGTCCTCGCGGGACGGCTCGGCGCGCTGCTCGCCGAGCGCCGCCGCGCGGTCCGGCGGCTGCACATCGCGACCGGATCGATCTTCATCGGGTTGTCCGCCCGGCTCGCACTGACCCGATGAGGCCGCTCAGCCCCGCGGGAGCGCGAGCGCCCCACCGGCGGCCGCGACCGCCGCCGCGCCGAACGCGACCGGCGCCGTCGCGAAGTCGGAGAGCAGGCCGAGCGCGGGCGCGGCGAGGGTCTGCCCCACTGCGATGAGCAGGAAGGCGGCCCCCACGCCGAGGGCAGGGGCGTCCGGGTACGTGCGCGTCCCCCAGACGAGCAACACGGCGGTGAGACCGATGTACACCGCCCCGAAGAGCGCGGCGGCCGCGAACACCGCCGGCAGCACGCCGGGCGCGAGGGCGAACACGGCGGTCGCGGCGGCGAGCAGCAGCATCCCCGCGGTCCACGCGCGGCCCAGCCCGGTGCGCGCGACGAGGTCGCCGGTGAAGGCGCCGGCCACGCCGGCCACCCCGAGCAGGATCCACATCAACGTGGAGGCGGCAGCGCTCACGCCTGCGGTCACGACCAGGTCGCGCCCGAAGACCCACACCGCGGAGCTGCCGGCCCCCAGCGCCGCGGCGGCCACCAGGAGCCGCCCCGTCCCCGCCCGCCACCACGGCCCGCGGGCGGCGCCGGCGGGCGAGCGCCGCGTCGGCCCTCCGGGGATCGTGGCGGCCACCCACACGGTGACCAGCACGGCGATCGCGCAATAGGTCGCCCACGCCAGGCGCCAGCTCCCGAACAGCACGAGCGCGATCGGGCCGGACACCGCCACCCCGACCCCGGTGCCGGCGTTGACGACGGTCTGCACGCGGTCGGCCCGGTCGGCCTGCACCCACCGGGCCACGGCATCGGCCAGTGGTGGGGACGCCAGGCCGGTGCTCGACCCGGCGACCACCACACCCACCGCGAGCACGGCCACGCCCGGGGCGATCGCGATCAGGCCGGTGCCGAGCACCGCGGCGAGGCCCGCGGCGGTCGCGACCGCCCGCGGCCCCCAGCGGACGGTCGCGAGCGTGGCTGCGACGACCGCGACGCAGTAGCCGGCGTAGCTGCTCGACGCGATCGCCCCGGCCGCCGCGGCCCCGATGTCGAACTCCGCCGTGAACGCCGGCACGAAGAGGCCGTACGCGAACCGGGCCAGGCCGTAGCAGACGGCGATGACCGCGAGCCCTGCCGCCGCCAGCCGCACCGCCCCGACGGCGTGCCCGGCTCGTTCCCCCACTGCGTCCATGCCGCCCCCCCGACACCGGTGTGTGTGAAAGGCCGGGTACCCGCAGAGGTCTCACCGCAGCCCGACCCGTCCGGCTGGAAGACTCGCCGGTGTGGACCCCGACCCGGATCGCACCCGTGCCTTCGGCGAGCAGCTGCTGGGGATGCTCACCGGCGGCATGCTCACGATGCTGATCGGCATCGGCCACCGCACCGGCCTGTTCGAGGCCGCGGCGCGAGGGCCGGCCACCAGCTCCGAGCTCGCCGAGCGGGCCGGGCTGCACGAGCGGTACGTGCGCGAGTGGCTCGGCGCGATGGTGACCGGCGGGATCATGGAGTACGACCCGGCCGACGGCCGGCACACGCTGCCCGCCGCGCACGCTGCGCTCCTGACCGGCGCCACGTCGCGCAACGTCGGCCCCACGGCGAGCAGCCTGCGCACGCTCGGGTCGGTGCTCCCGCAGGTCGAGCGCTGCTTCACCGAGGGCGGCGGCGTGCCGATCGCGGAGTACGCCGCCGTGTCGGCGGGTGGGCTCGGCGAGACCTGGCGCCACATCTACGACGAGCACCTCGTCGACGGCTTCCTCGGCCGCGTGCCCGGCCTGCACGAGCGCCTCCGTGCTGGGGTCCGCGTGCTGGACCTCGGCTGCGGCACCGGCCACGCGGTCAACGTGATGGCCCGTGCGTTCCCCGAGTCCACGTTCGACGGCCTCGACATCGCGACGGACGCGATCGCGGACGCCGAGGCGGAGCGGGCGGCGATGCACCTGCCCAACGCCGCGTTCGCCGTGGCCGACGCCGCCGCACTCGCCCCCGAGCGGCCCTACGACGTGATCACGGCCTTCGACGCGATCCACGACCAGGCGGCGCCCGAGGTCGTGCTGCGCCGCATCCACGACGCCCTCGACCCGGACGGCCTCTTCGTCATGATCGACACGAACTTCGCGACTCGGCTCGAGGACAACCTCGCCGACCCCTACGCCCCGCTGTCCTTCGGAATCAGCCTGCTGTTCTGCGTGCCCACCTCGATCGCGACGGGCGGCAGCGGGCTCGGCGCGATGTGGGGGCGGGAGCAGGCCCGCCGGATGCTCGCCGACGCCGGGTTCACCGACGTCCAGGTGTTCGACACCCCGCGACCCCAGAACTGCATGTACGTCTGCCGGGCGGAGCAGCGATGAGTGCCGAGATCGTCGAGCGCACCACCGGCCTCGCAGGCGAGCTGGTGCTGCGCCGGGACGGCGAGCACCACGAGATCGTCGCGAACGGGGTGTTCCTCATGGACACCCGCGGCGGCAGCTCCGAGCGGCTGCTCGTCACGGCCACCGCCGACCGGATGCCGCCACCCGGGAGGATGCTCATCGGCGGGCTCGGTGTCGGGTTCTCGCTGGCCGCCGCGCTGGCGCATCCGGCCGTCACGGCGGTCGAGGTGGTCGAGCGCGAGGCGGCCGTGATCCGCTGGAACCGCGGCGCGCTCGCCGTGCTGCACGGCGACGCGCTCGCCGACCCGCGGGTCGCCGTGCGCGAGGCGGACGTCGCCGACCGGATCACGAGCGCTGCACCCGGGTCGTTCGACGCGATCTGCCTCGACACCGACAACGGCCCGGACTGGCTCGTGAGCCCGGCCAACGCCCGGCTCTACACCGACACCGGACTCGCCGCTGCCGCCCGCGCCCTCGCGCCCGGCGGCGTCCTCGCCGTGTGGAGCGCCGCCCCCTCCCCCGCGCTCGCCGCACGGATGGGCGGGCTCTTCACCGAGGTCACGACCCTCGAGGTGCCGATGGGTCGCGGCGGGCCGGACGTCGTCGTGCTCGCGGCGCAGCCCCGCTGAGCGGTTCCTCCGCTGAGAGCGAAGCGTTCTTGCACCGCGTTCTGCGCAGCGGCAGGGTGATCGGGCGTGGCTCGCGACTTCCGGTTCTCCTTCAACATCTTCGGCATCCCGTCCCGCGAAGCGCTGCAGGAGCGCTGCCGCCGCGGGGAGAGCGCCGGTTTCCACACCGTGTTCGCCCCCGACCACCTCGGCGCGCCCGCGCCGTTCCCCGTCCTGCAGGCCGCGGCCGACGCCACCGAGCACCTGCGGGTCGGCACGCTCGTGCTGAACGCGCCCTTCTGGAACCCCGCGCTGCTGGCCAGGGAGGCCGCATCGCTCGACATCCTGAGCGGCGGCCGGCTGGAGCTCGGGTTGGGCTCCGGCCACATGAAGTGGGAGTTCGACGCGGCGGGCATCCCGTGGGAACCCTTCGGCGCGCGGGCCCGCCGGCTCGAGGAGACGATCACCGCCCTGCGCCGGTTCTTCACCTCGGACCTGGCGGCGCTGCCCGGCGGGCGCTCCCCCGTTCCGGTCCAGCGCGCCGGCTTCGACGGGTCCGGTCCACTCCTCATCGTCGGCGGCACCGGCGACCGGGTGCTGTCGATCGCCGCGCGGCACGCCGACATCATCGGCGTCGCGGGCGTCTACCAGGTGCCCGGCAAGCCGCCGGGCACCTTCCGGCTCGGCACCGCCGCGGAGGCCGACGAGCGGGTGCGGTTCACGCGGGAGCACGCGGGCGAGCGGGCCGGCGACATCGAGTGGCACGTCCTGGTGCAGATGGTCGTGCCCACCGATGACCGGCGGGCCGCCGCCGAGGACCTGATCAGCAGGTTCGGCGGCGAGATGACCGTCGAGGAGGCCCTCGAAACCCCGTTCCTGCTGATCGGCACACCCGCGCAGATGGCGGAGCAGCTGCGGGCCTCCCGCGAGCGCTACGGCTTCTCCTACATCACCGTGCACGAGCCGTATTACGAAGCGTTCGAGCCGGTCGTCGAGTTGATGCGCAACTGAGCCGTCACCCCATAGGGTGCCCGGGTGCCGGAGCTGGATCTGCGATTGTTGCAATCGTTCCTCGCCGTCGCCGAGGAGGGTGGCATCACCCGGGCCGCGGCGCGCCTCCATCTCGCCCAGCAGGCCGTCTCGGCCCAGATGCAGCAACTGGAGCGCGCGATCGGCGTCAAGCTCCTCGTCCGCACCTCCCGCGGGGTGCTGCTGACCGCCGCCGGCCGGGAGCTCGCGGCAGGCGGCCCGGGCGCCCTCGACCACGTCGACGGCCTCGTCGAGCGCGTGCGCGGCGTCGCGCGCGGCGAGAACGGCAAGCTCAGGCTGGCGTGCAAACCGCACGCGACCGCCGAGTTCGCCCTCGAGGTGACCGAGGCGATGGAGGCGACGGTCCCCGGCATCGACATCGTGCTCACCACGGCGTCCACGCTGGCCGAGGAGCTCAGGCTGCTGACGACCGGCGCGGTCGACGCGGCGTTCCTCTGGGCTCCGGTCGGCGACCCCCGGCTCCCCTGCGCCCCCGTGCGCTCGGACCGGCGGATGGTCGCGCTCGCCGCCGACCACCCGCTGGCCGGCCGCCGGGACGTGCAGCTCGCCGATCTGGCCGACGAGCCGGTGATCCGGCCCGCCGGTCCGGTGGCCGGCAACGTGCTCGCCCACTGGCTCGCCGAGCCCCGGCCCGACGGCCGCCTCGCCAAGCGCGGCCCCGCAGCCGAGCGCAGCGAGGACCACCTGCTGCTCGTGGCCCGCCGGCGTGGCGTCTGGCTCGCGCCGGAGCCGATCAGCCGCTACTTCCGCAGCCCTCACGTCCGCTGGGTCCCGGTCGCCGACGCCGAGCCGAGCACGCTCGTCGCCGTGTGGACGTCGGAGGCGCCCACCGCGCTGGTGTCCCGCATGATCGCCGAGGTGCGCGTGCTGACCGGCTGGCACGAGCCGTGAGCGTCAGAATGTGTTTGAGAAGCCCGTATGTGGGCCGCGGACGCATGCGATCCCTCAGGTCCCGGCCGCCCTGGGCGGCCCGCTCCGCGCTTCTCAAACACATTCTCAGTACAGGCCGCCGTTGACCCGCAGCGTCTGGCCGTTCACCCAGCCCGCCGCCGTCCCCGACCAGGAAGCAGATCATCGGGGCGATGTCCGACGGCATGCCGAGCCGGTTCTGCGGCACGAACCCGGCCGCCTGAGTCGTCGACTCCGGGGTCTCCGCGCCGTGGAAGAACGGGGTGTCGACCGGGCCGGGCGCCACCGCGTTCACCGTGATCCCGCGGGCGCCCGCCTCGCGGGCCGCGGCACGCACCAACTGTTCGACGCCCGCCTTTCCGGCCGCGTACAGGCCGTACGGGCCGGGCATGAACGACGTCATGGTCGTGGAGAGCACGACGTAGCGGCCGCCGTCGGAGAGGTGACGGAGGGCCGCGCGCAGGCTGAGGAAGACGCTGCGCAGGTTGCGGTCGACCACCTGCTCGTAGTCGGTGTCGCTGCACTCGGCGAGCGGCTTCTTCAGGACCATGCCGGGCAGGTGCACCACGATGTCGAGCCGGCCGTGCCGCTGCGCCACGCCGGCGAAGAGCGCCTCGGTCCGGGCGGCGTCGGTGGCGTCGGCGCGCACCGCGTCGGCGGCCACCCCGTGCTCCTCCAGGCGGGCGAGGGTCTTGTGGGCGGCGCTCTCGTCGCCGCCATAGGTGATCACGGTGGTGGCGCCGCGGCCGGCGAGGCCGACGGCGAACTCGGCGCCCACGTTCCGGGAGCCGCCGACGACGACGGCGACCTTCCCGTCGAGGTCACGGGCGGCGGGAGATGCTGGAGCGGTCATGGCCCGACCCTCGCCGCTGCGGACGCGCAGCGGAAACAGCGGTGCGTGGTGGCCGCAACCGCCCCGGCTTGTCACGTTAACGTCGTCCCGTCCGTTGACGAGGTCGACTTCCGGGGAATACTCTGTCCACGCAAGAGACAAGGTTAACGCCATGACGGAGCGCTACCTCGGCGTCCTCGGTATCGCCGAGGCGCTCGGGGTGAGCCGGCACGCCGTGCACAAGTGGCGCTCCCGCTACCCGCGCGACTCCGCTCACCCGTTCCCCGAGCCCGACATCGAGATCGACGGGGCTCCCGGCTGGGCGGCGCGCAGATTGGACGAGATCGTGCAGTGGCGTGAGGGCCTCCCCGGGCGCGGTGCCGGCGGCGGCCGCCCGTCCGCCACCCGGCAGCGGTACCTGAGCGAGGCGTTGACCCGGGGCCTGAGCCGGGACGAGGCGGACCGCCTCCTCACGGCCATGAGTGAGGAGTTCCCCGAGATGACCGAGCCGCAGGTCTGCGAGCTCCTCCTCGAGAAGTGGCGCGGCCTGGACGAGATGGACGAGATCCTCAAGCGGTACCGCTAGGCACCCATGATCGTCAAGCGGTAGTACAGCCGGTGATCACGGTGTTCGGCGCTGTGCCCGGGCCCTTCGACGGTGGCCGCGCGCAAGATCCGCAGTAGCGGTTGTCCATTGCTGTCGCGACAGCAGCGGGAACCGCTAGTTCGGATCATGCCGCTCGCGCGCCCGTGAGCACCTATGAGGTGACCAGGGTCGACGACGGGCGCACCACGAGGTCGGGCCGCAGCAGCCGCTTCTGGGCGGGCGCGGCCGACCGGTCGCGCACCCGCTCGACCAGCAGGTCCACGGCCGACGCGCCCACCTCGTAGGCGGGCAGCCGCACGCTGGTGAGGGGCGGGGTGAGGAACCCGGAGAACGGGAAGTCGCCGTAGCCGAGCACCAGCATGTCGTCGGGCACCCGCAGCCCGCGCTCGGCGAGCGCCCGGTAGAGACCGAGCGCGAAGTAGTCGTTGCCCACCAGCACGGCGTCGGGCCGGTCGGCGCGGTCGACGATCTCCTGCGCCACCACGTAGGACTCCTGCGGCTGCCACGGCAACGCCGCCGACTCGTGGCGCCGCGTCGGCACGGACCGCACGGCGTGGTCGGGCACCGGCAGGCCGGCCTCGGCCATCGCCCGCCGGAACCCGGCGATCCGCCCGGCGATCGTGGTGATCGGCAGGTCCTCCTCGAGCATCCAGATCCGGCGCGCGCCGGCCCGGATCGCGTGGACGGCGGCGTCGTAGGCACCCTGCTCGTAGTCGATGCCGACGAAGTCGTGCCGGCCGGGGGGCAGGTCGCGGTTGACCAGGACGAGCGGGATGCCGGCTGTGGCGAGCCGGGGCCACGGGTCGGACCCGCCCTGCACCGGCACCGCGAGCACGCCGTCCACCGCGGCCCGCAGCAGCGACTCGACGGCCCGCTGCTCGATGTCCTCGGACTCGTCGGTGACGAGCAGCAACATCGAGTAGCCGTGCTTGCGGCCCTGCACCTCCACGCCGTGGATGAGCTGGGAGTAGAACGGGTTGGACGGGGTGGTGATCACCAGGCCGAGGGTCATCGCCGAGCCGAGCACCAGCGAGCGCGCGAGCGTGTTCGGCACGTAGCCGATCCGCTGCGCCTCGGCCTCCACCAGCCGCCGGGTGCGGGCACTGATGTCGGACTTGCCGGCCAGCGCCCGCGACACCGTGTTCACCGACAGGCCGAGCGCCTCGGCGATGTCGCGCAGCGTCGGCCGGCGAGCCGCGTTCATCAGCTCTTCACGGCCAGGTAGATGCGGACCTTGACCTGCGCACCCGCCGGCGCGACGTCACCGCGGACGCGCAGCCACTGCCCGAACTCACGCACGGCCCACGTCGTGAGCTCGCCCTCGGTGCGGTGCGTGCCGCCGTCGTGGTCGCACCACGTGATCCCGTCCGGCGAGATCTGCGTGGTCAGGGTGAGCTCGGCGTCCTCCGCGGACCTCTCGAGCACCTGGACGAACCACCGCGCCTCCCCCGCCCACGCCGCCTCGTACGGCTCGGTGGCGAACTCGCCCGTGAGCGTCGTGTTGCGCTCCAGGACGGCGGTCTGGGACTGCCTCATCAGGGGACTCACCTCGGGTTTCTCATTTCAGTGCTCACCAATCGACGGAGATGACGACCGAGTCGAGGAACAGGAAGTTTCTCGTAGCGGAGTGCGTGCGGACGGAGAAGTAGAAGTTCAGCAGGTTCTCCAGCGAGTCGTAGCGCTCCGCGTACGGCGGCACCGGCACGTCGCTCATGTCGAAGACGCGGTCGTTGACCTGCAGCTCCATGTTGCGCCGGGCCTCGGTGTCGATCTGCCACCGCAGGTAGTGCCAGTTGACCTTGGTGGGCACCTCGTTGTAGCAGAGCTCCTGGGGCTCACCGAACGGCTCCCAGTCCTCCGGGTTCGGCGCGGTGAAGTCGGCGGCGTAGCCAAGCTTGACCTTGCCCTCGAGGTGCTCGCGCGGGGTCGGCTCGGGCACGGTCGGGTAGACCCACTGCCGGGCGAGGCGGTTGTCCAGATCGGTGTTCAGGTAGCGGGCGACCGTGTGGTACCGCAGGCCGCCGTCGCCGCACAGGTCGGTGGCCACGGTGAACGCGCCGAACTGCGCCTCCGACGGGTGCAGGTTGCCGTCCCAGACGACATCGCCGAACCGGTCGCTCTCGGGGCCGCCACCGAGGGTGGCCTCCGCCTTGTAGGTGAAGTAGGCCTCGATCTGCAGCAGCCCGCGGCCGCTCATCGTGAGGCGCCGGATCGCGGTGGCCGTGTGGCCGGTGATCGGCCGCGTGGCCAGCTTGAGCGCGTAGGTGCCGGTCATGGCGCCGTGCGTGCCGATGTCGAAGAACGTGCAGGACGACAGCTGCGGGGGCCGGAAGTCGCGCATGTGGTCGTCGACCGTGTCGAGGTTGCCGCGCCCGTCGTAGTTGCCGAGCAGCTCGGTCCAGCCGTGCGTGCCCGAGTCGAACGCGTCGAACGCGAGGATCCGGGGAAGCGGCTGGAACTTCGACAGGCGCGGGTCGACCGAGAGCAGGGCCGACCGGAACGCGGCCTCCGCAGGCGGCGCGGAGCGGGCTTCGGACATGCGGACTCCATGCGAGAGGGATCGGGGTGGACGCGGACATTAACGTTAATGGAGCAATCTGGTCAACCGTGCTCGGCATGCTTCAAGAGCGCCTTGACACCCTGGGATCAGGCCACCTAGCCTGCCCCGGTCTCCCCCATTAACGTTAATGGAGCGATGCAACGATGCGTCCCACTCGGAGCCGCTGATGGCGGCCTACCTCGCCCGGCGGCTCGCCTTCTCGGTGTTCGTCCTGTGGGGCGCCGTCACGATCATCTTCCTGGTGCTGCGGCTCGTCCCCGGCGATCCGGCGCTGCTCATCCTCGGCTCCGACGCCACCCCGGACCAGGTCGCCGCGCTCCGCAGCCAGCTCGGCCTCGACGAGCCGCTCCTCGTGCAGTACGGCACCTACCTCGCCGACGTCGCCCGGCTCGACTTCGGGCCGTCGTACCGGCTCTCGGGCGACGCGCTGGGCCTCGTGGTGGAGCGCCTGCCCGCCACCGCGGAGCTCGCCGTGGTGGCGCTCTCCCTCTCGTTGCTGGCCGGGATCCCGCTCGGCATCGTGGCGGCGCTGCGCGCCAACACGTTCACCGACCGGGTCGTCTCGATCTTCTCCCTGGTCGGCCAGTCCACGCCGTCGTTCTGGCTGGGCATCGTGCTGATCCTGGTGCTCTCGCGCACCTTCGGCCTGCTCCCCAGCGCCGGGAACGGCTCCCCGGCCCACATGGTGCTGCCGGCGATCACCCTCGCGCTGCCGTTCCTCGCGATCCTCGTGCGGCTCACCCGCAGCGGCCTCCTCGAAGTGATCCACGAGGGCTACGTGCAGACCGCGCGCGCCAAGGGCCTCACCGAGCGGGTCGTGATCTTCCCGCACGCGATCCGCAACGCGCTCATCCCGATCGTCACGGTCGTCGGCCTGCAGTTCGGCACGCTGCTGGGCGGAACCGTGATCGTCGAGACCGTCTTCTCGTGGCCAGGGATCGGACGGCTGCTCATCGACTCGATCTCGCACCGCGACTACGGCGTCGTGCAGGCGGCGGTGCTCGTGATCGCCACCGGGTTCGTGCTGATCAACCTCGTGGTCGACGTGCTCTACGGGTACCTCGACCCCCGCGTGCGGCTGGCGGGCCGGGCATGACCGTGACCGCGCCACCCGCTCCCGCCGACGCCCCGCCGTCCCCGGCGCCCGCCACCCGGCGGCCGGGCACCGTCCGCATCCGGTTCGCCCTCACCGTCGTCACGGTGTACGTGGTGGCCGCGATCGCCGGCCCCGTGCTGCTCGCGTACGACTCCGTCGTCACGCACACCGCCGACCGGCTCCTCCCACCCGGCTCGCGCACCAGCGACGGCGGCCTCGCCGTGTTCGGCACCGATCAGGTCGGGCAGGACCTGCTCGCCCAGATGCTGCAGGGCGCCCGCGTCTCGATCGCGGTCGGCGTGGCGACGCTGCTGCTCGCCGGGCTGATCGGGGTGACCGTCGGCGTCGTCGCCGGCTACTTCGGTGGATGGCTCGACGGCCTGCTCATGCGCCTCGCCGACGTGCAGCTGGCGTTCCCCTCGATCCTCCTCGCGATCTTCATCGCCGCGCTGCTCGGTCCGAGCGTGGTGAACGTCGTGATCGTCCTGGCGGTGTCCAACTGGGTCACGTTCGCCCGGGTCGTGCGCAGCCAGGTGCTCACCGTGCGCGGCCGCGAGTACGTCGACGCCACCCGGACCCTCGGAGCGGGCACCTGGCACGTGGTGCGCCGCTGCGTCCTCCCCGCCTGCGTCGCCCCCGTGCTGGTGGTGGCCACCGTGGAGCTGGGGCACGTGATCCTCGCCGAGGCCTCGCTCTCCTTCCTCGGCCTCGGCACGCCGACCAGTACGCCGAGCTGGGGCGTCACGATCGCGAACGGCCGCAACTACCTCGCAGAGGCCTGGTGGATCGCGACGATCCCCGGCCTCGCGCTCGCCCTCCTCGTGGTGGCGTTCGGCGTCCTCGGCGACGCGCTGCGCGACCGCTTCGACCCCCGATTGAAGAGCCTCTAGCCATGCTCCCTGCCCCCGAACGGCCCGTCCCCGCGCCGGACCGCCCCGCCCCGCTGCTGCAGGTCCAGGACCTGCGTGTGCAGTTCCGCACGGCGACCGGCGTGATCACCCCCGTCGACGGCCTGAGCTTCGAGGTCGCGCCCGGCGAGACCCTTGCCGTGCTCGGCGAGTCCGGCAGCGGCAAGAGCGTCACCGCCCAGGCCGTGATGGGCCTGCTCCCCCGCCCGGCCGGGCAGGTGACCGGCGGCCGGATCGTCTACGACGGCGTCGACCTGCTCACCCGCCCCGCCGCCGAGGTGCGCCGGCTGCGCGGCCCGGAGATGGCGATGGTCTTCCAGGACCCGCTCAGCTCGCTCAACCCCGTGTTCCGGGTGGGCACGCAGATCGGGGAGATGTTCCGCAGGCACCGCGGGGCGTCGCGGCGGGAGGCGAAGGCGGCCGCGGTCGACCTCATGAAACGCGTCGGCATCCCGGACGCCGCGAAGCGCGTGGACGACTACCCGCACCAGTTCTCCGGCGGCATGCGGCAGCGCGTGATGATCGCGATGGCGATCGCGCTCGACCCGCGGCTGCTCATCGCCGACGAGCCCACCACCGCACTCGACGTCACGGTGCAGGCGCAGGTCATGGCGCTGCTGGGGAGCCTGCAGCAGGAGTACGGGATGGCGATGGTGCTGATCACGCACGACCTCGGCGTGGTCGCCGACGTCGCCGACCGCATGCTGCTCGTGTACGCCGGGCGGGCCGCGGAGACCGGCCGGATCCGCGAGGTCTACGACCGCCCGGCACATCCCTACACCGCCGGGCTGATGGCATCGCTGCCCGGCGACCAGGAGCGGCTCACCCCGATCCCGGGCGCGCCGCCCAACCTCGCCGCGCTGCCATCGGGCTGCCCGTTCCACCCGCGCTGCCCGTACGCCGTGGACCGCTGCCGCGACGAGCGCCCGCCGCTGCACCCACTCCCCGGCGCAGGGCGCGCCGCCGCCTGCCACCGCGCCGAGGAGGTCCTCGATGGAGCGTGAGCCCCTGCTGTCGGTGCGCGACCTGCACACCGCGTTCCCCATCCGCTCCGCACTGCTGCGCCGGCCGATCGGCGCCGTGCAGGCGGTGGCCGGGGTGTCGTTCGACCTCGCGCCGGGCCGGACCCTCGGCCTGGTCGGCGAGTCCGGTTCGGGCAAGTCCACCCTCGCCCGCACGGTCATCGGCCTCGAACGGGCCACCTCAGGGCAGGTGCTGTTCCAGGGCCGGGACCTCACGACGGTGCCGCCCGCGGAGATGCGCCGGTTGCGGCGAGACATCCAGATGATCTTCCAGGACCCCTACGCCTCGCTGAACCCGCGCCGGACCGTCGAGCAGATCGTCAGCGAGGCCTGGGAGATCCACCCCGACGTCGTGCCCCGCGAACGGTGGGCGGCCGAGGTGCGGGACCTCCTCGGACGCGTGGGCCTCGACCCGTCGCACGCCGGCCGCTACCCGCACCAGTTCTCCGGTGGCCAGCGCCAGCGCATCGGGATCGCCCGGGCGCTCGCGCTGCGGCCGAAGCTCGTGATCTGCGACGAGGCCGTGTCCGCGCTGGACGTGTCGGTGCAGGCGCAGGTGCTCAACCTCCTGCAGGACCTGCAGCGCGACCTGGGCCTGGCCTACCTGTTCATCGCCCACGACCTGTCGGTCGTGCGGCACATCAGCGACGAGGTCGCCGTGATGTACCTGGGCACGGTCGTGGAGCACGCACCGCGACGGGACCTCTTCGAACGGCCGACGCACCCCTACACGCAGGCCCTGCTCTCCGCGGCGCCCGTACCGCGGCCGTGGGACCAGCCGGAACGGACGCGGATCCTGCTGCAGGGCGACCTGCCCTCACCCGCGGACCCGCCATCCGGCTGCCGGTTCCGCACGCGGTGCCCCAAGGCCGTCGAGCTGTGCGCGGAGGAGGCACCCGGCCTGGTGGAGCGGCACGGGCACCCGAGCGCCTGCCACTTCGCGGAGCCGCTGGCCGCCGGGGTGGCCGGGTGAACAAGCACAGCCTGCTCGACGCCCCCGACCTCGACGACTGGCGCGCCGTCCGCGTCATCCTGGTGCGGCACGGGGAATCACAGGGCAACGCCGCCGCCCGGTTCGAGGGCCAGACCGGGCCCGGGCTCACGCCGCGCGGCCACGCGCAGGCGCGCGCGATCGCCGCAGGCCTCGACCGCTACGGCATCCCGGAGCTCGTGGTCACCAGCGACCTCGTCCGGGTGTCCGAGACCGCGGCGCCCTACCTCGCGCGCACCGGGCTCCCCGCCCGCGTCGACCCCCGCTGGCGGGAGGCCGCCGTCGGGACGTGGAGCGGGCGCACCTTCGTCGAGATCGCCGCGGAGTTCCCCGAGGCGATCCGGGCCCTGCGCCGCGGCGAGGACGTCCGCCGCGGCGGCGGCGAGACCTTCGCCGAGGTACGGGCGCGGGTGTCCACGGCGCTGGACGACGCGCTCGCCACCTTCGCGGGCTCCCCGGTCGGGAGCCGCCACACGGTGGTCGTCTTCACCCACGGCGGCCCGATCCGGGTGGCCACCGCCGAGGCCGTCGGCCTGCCCGCAGGCGGGCACCTGGGCCTGGATCCGCCCACCAACTGCTCCGCCACCGAGCTGGAGTTCGTCCTCGGCGGCGACGGGAGCCGCAGCGCGCGGCTCGTCGCCTACAACACGCCCGCACCGCAGGAGGCCGCATGACCGAGCTTGCGAGCGAATCGTGGACACAGATCACGTTCGTCGCGATGACCTACAACCTGTGGGGCGACGCGCACCTCGCCGAGCGGCAGCCGGCGCTGCGGGCGTTCTTCCGGACCCGGCCACCGGACCTGCTCGCCGTCCAGGAGCTGCGGCCCGGCTCGCGCGCCCTGATCGACGAGGAGCTCTCCGGTCACGACCGGGTCGTCGACGACCACCCGGGCTGGGCGGGCCAGAGCAACCTCTGGTGGCGGCGGGAGGTGTTCGAGCTGGTCGCGTACGGGGTGCGGGACGTCGGGATCCTCGCTCCCGGCGCAGGCCTGTTCTGGGTGCGACTGCGCACAGCGGCCGGCCAGGTGCTGGTCTTCGCCACCGCGCACCTCACATGGCCGGGGCACACCGAGGAACGCGCCACCGGCGTCAACATGCGCGTCCCGCAGGCCCGCGCGATCGTCGCCGCGCTCGACGAACTGGCGGGCGACGGGCCGTGCCTGTTCACCGCCGACGTCAACGACATCGGCGGACCCCTGTGGGAGCTGGGCAACGCAGGCTTCCTCGACTCGTTCACCGCGCTCGGCTCGCCGGCGCCGCCCACGCACCCCGTCGTCCCGATGCCGTTCACCAGCGGCCGGGGCACCCGCCTCTCGCCCGTGCAGTCGCCGGCCAAGGCCATCGACTGGCTGTTCCACCGCGGTGCGCTGCGCGCCCGCACCAGCGAGGTCGTCGAGTTCTTCCACGACGGCTCCGCGCCGTCCGACCACAGGCCCGTGGTCGCGACCTTCACCCTGGAAGAAGGAGCGAACCCGTGACGACGCGAAGGCTTCTGGTCGCGGCGGTCCTCGCCGCGGCCATGGTCCTGACGGGCTGCACCACCATGTCGGGAGGCGGCGGTGGGGCGGGCGAGGAGCAGGTGCTGCGCTACTCCCCCGCGCTGTTCCCGGTGTCGCTCGACGCGCACCAGTACCCCGCCGAGGAGCCCACGCAGACCGCGGTGCAGCAGGTCCTGGAGACCCTCGTCGCGATGGAGGACGGGCAGCCGGTCGGGGTGCTGGCCGAGTCCTTCGAGCCGGTCGACGACCACACGTGGGTGTTCCACCTGCGGCAGGGCGTGACCTTCAGCGACGGCACGCCGCTGACCGCCCGGGACGTCAAGGCGTCGGTGGAGCGGGGCCAGGCGCTCAAGTGGTCGCTCGCCCCGCTGTTCACGGCCGTCGCGTCCATCGAGGCCACCGACGACCGCACCGTCACGTTCCGCACGTCGGAGCCGCTCGGCACGCTGCCCAGCTCGCTGTCGCTGGTGTTCGTCGGCCCCGCCGACCGAGTGAACGACCCGGCGTACTGGCAGCGCCCGATCGGCACGGGGCCGTTCGTGTTCGAGAGCTTCACCCCGGACGACAAGGTGGTGCTGCGGCGCAACGACACCTACTGGGGCGAGAAGGCCACCCTCGACCGCGTCGAGATCGTGAGCATCCCGGAGACCGCCGCGCGGATCACGGCGCTGCGCACCGGCGAGGTCGATGTGCTGCAGTCCATCCCGCCGGACCAGGTGTCCGAGGTGGACGGGCAGCCGGAGATCACCTATGGCAGCGGGCCGAGCTTCCAGTACTACTTCACCTGGTTCAACTCCTCCCGCCCGCCGTTCGACGACGTGCGGGTGCGGCAGGCGCTGTGGCACGCGCTCGACCTGGACGCGATCGTCGGCGACCTGTTCGGCGACAGCGCGAGCGTGGCGAAGGCCCCGATCACCCAGGACGTCTTCGGCGCCCCGGCGCTGTCGCCCTACGCCTTCGACCCGGCGAAGGCGAAGGCGCTGCTCGCCGAGGCCGGGCACGCGGACGGTCTGCGGGTGTCGATGCAGTGGCCGCGCGAGGGCGGGCCGAACATCCGCGCGCTCGCCCAGGCGATGGTGTCGGCGTGGGCAGCGGTCGGCGTCACGGTGGAGCCCCTGGAGAAGGAACGCCCGCAGTGGCTGCAGGACCTGAACGCGAAGAACTTCGACCTGAACCTGCAGACCAACACCACCGGCACCGGTGACGCCGACTTCACCCTCGCCCGGCTCTACCTCTGCTCGGCGAACCGCACCGGCTACTGCAACCCCGAGCTCGACCGGCTGCTGCTCGGCGCACGGGCCTCGCTCGACCAGGCCGAGCGCGAACGCCTCTACGCGCAGGCCGCGCAGGTCATCTGGGACGAGGCCGTCGGCATCTTCCCCGCCGACCTGCGCAACAACTACGCCGCCGGCACCCGTGTGAAGGGCTTCGAGCTGCCGGTCAACGGCCGCCCGCAGTTCCGCACGGTCTCGATCGACGCGGCCGCCGGCTCATAAAGGGTCGTGGGTGGATACGGGTGACCCAGCGCTCGTATCCGCTCACGACACCTCCTGGGCCAGTCGCTTCAAGGTCTCGAGCTCGCCGGGGCCACCCAACGGGGCGATGACGACGTGGTCGGCTCCCGCGGCTTCCTGCTCGCGCAGCCGCGCGACCACCCGGTCGACGCCACCCCAGGCGAAGGCCGCGTCGACGAGACCGTCGCTCATCTCACGGATATCGGTGTCGCCGAAGCCCATCCGGGAGAAGGCCGCCACGTAACCGGGCACCGTGGAGAGGAAACCCAGCGGCTCCCTGGCGGCCGCGCGCGCCGCCAGGGGGTCGTCGTCGAGGACGACCATCTGGTCGGCCACCAGCGTCGGGCCACCGCCGAGCCGCTCCCGGGCCCACGCCGTGTAGGCGGGGTTCACCAGGAGCGTCACGGCCCCACCGAGCCGTTCCCGCGCCAGGTCCAGCTTCCGCGGGCCGAGCGCCGCGAGCAGCCTGCGCTCACGCGGCACCGCGGTCTCGATCTCGTCCAGTGCGCGGTGCAGAGCCGCGAGGCCTCCGGTCTGGTTGCCGATCCCCACCACCAGGCGGCCGGGCGCGATCCCCTCGGCCTCCGCGTACAGCCCGGCGATCGCCTCGGGGCCGTGCACGTCGAGCGGGACGATCCCGGGCACCACCGCGACCCGGGTGGTCGCCCGCAGGATCCGCAGCAGCGGATCGAGGGTCGCCAGCTGCCCGCCGGCCACCCAGATCGCGGAGTACCCCCACGCCTCGACGGCGCGCGCGTGCTCCTCAAGGTCGTCGGTCACGGTGAGCGCGACGCCGTAGCGCCCCAGTCCATCGATCATGCGGCCGACGGTAGGAGTTGAACCTCGCTTCAGGTCAAGTCGTCGTCGAGCAGGGCCTGCAGAAGGGGCCGCTCGTCCTCGGTGACGTAGCCGGCGTAATAGTCGTAGAGCGACTCGCGGGCCAAGCGCGCGGCCAGCGGGCCGTCGCGGCGGCGCACGGCGTCGAGCACCTCGGCGTGGTGGCGCAGGGAGCGCTCCATCAGCTCGCGGCGGTCCGGCGCGTCGGCGATCTTCTGCGAGATCAGGCCCAGCACGACGCCCCGGACGACGTCGCTGCACACCTGGATCAGGATGCTGCGGCTCGCCCGCGCGACCGTGTCGTGGAACGCGACGTCGGCGCGGCTGAACTCCTCGTAGCCGCGGTCGAGGGCGAGCTCCATCCCGGCGAGGGCGCTGTCCATCGCGGCGAGTTCCTCGTCGGTGGCCAGGCGGGCCGCCAGGAGGTTCGCCGAGCCCTCCAGGAGCATCCGGAACTGGACGAGCTCGGCGAGACCCACCTCGTCCACCCGGACGAGCCGGGTGACCGACTTCCGCAGGGTGGCCGGGGAGAACGGCAGCACCTCCGGCCCGTTCGGGTCGCCCGGGCGCGAGCGCACCAGGCCGTCGCTCTCCAGCACCCGCAGCGCCTCGCGCACGGTGGAGCGGCTGACGCCGAACTGCGCGGTCATCTCCCGCTCGCTGGGCAGGCGCTCGCCGGGGCGCAGCTGGCCGCGGAACACGCGGTCCTCGACCTGCTCCACGATGCTCTGGTAGGCGCGGACCGGCCGTACGGGCTCGAACGGCCTAGCCGGATCCGCCGCCGAATTCGCCGCCATCCGTGCTCCGCTCGTCCTTGATTCTCCGGACCGCCCATGACACCGTAGCGGCTCGATGAGGACACTGGTCCGACCAGTTGCGGCGGGAGGCTCATCCAGGTGATGCACGCGAAGCTCCGTCCGGGCATCCTCCTGCTGGCCGGCGCCCTGCTCGCCGCCGGCTGCTCCGCTGGTTCCACCGCCTCCCCCGGGACGGCTCCCGGCAGCCCCGACGCCCCGCTGCGGATCGGGCTCACCGCCGAGCCGGCGAACCTCGACTTCACCCGGACCGACGGCGCCGCGATCCCCGAGGCCCTGCTGGTGAACGTCTACGAGGGCCTCGTCGAGCTGAACCAGCAGACCGGCGAGATCGAGCCCGCGCTCGCCGAGTCGTGGACCGTCAGCCCCGACGGGCTCGTCTACGACTTCACCCTCCGCGAGGGCGTGACGTTCTCGAACGGTGAGGCGTTCACCGCCGACGATGTCAAGTTCAGCATCGAGCGGGTCAAGTCCGACGCCTGGACCGTCTCGCTCAAGAGC
Source organism: Pseudonocardia hierapolitana (assembly GCF_007994075.1). Taxonomy (NCBI): domain Bacteria; kingdom Bacillati; phylum Actinomycetota; class Actinomycetes; order Pseudonocardiales; family Pseudonocardiaceae; genus Pseudonocardia; species Pseudonocardia hierapolitana. The sequence continues at coordinate 8,054,564 of NZ_VIWU01000001.1, forward strand.
GGCATGGACGCCGTCGCGGGCGTCGAGGTGGTGTCGCCGACGCACGCACGGGTCACGCTCAGCCGGCCCAGCAACAGCTGGCTCTTCCGCATGACCACCCGCATCGGCGCGATGTTCGACCCGTCGGGTGTGGGCGATCTCGCGAACGCGCCCGTCGGCACCGGTCCGTACACGGTGTCGGAGTTCCGCCGCGGCGACCGGCTCGTGCTCACCCGGCGCGACGACTACTGGGGCGAGGCCCCGGCGATCCGCCAGGTCGACCTGCAGTACTTCCGGGACGCCACGGCCGCCGTCAACGCGCTCCTCACCGACGGCATCGACGTGATCGGCACCGTGCAGGCGCCCGAGGCGCTCGCGCAGTTCGACGGCGACAGCCGCTTCCAGGTGATCGAGGGCACCACCAACGGCGAGGTCACCCTCGCCATGAACAACGCCTCCGGCCCGACGAGCGACGTGCGGGTGCGCCGCGCGATCGCGATGGCGATCGACCACCAGGCCGTGCTGGACACGGCGTGGGCGGGCCGCGGCGCCCTGATCGACACGATGGTGCCGCCGACCGACCCCTGGCACCAGCCGCTCCCCGACGTCACGCCGTACAACCCGGAGGCGGCCAGGGCGCTGCTCGCCGAGGCCGGCACGCCGAACCCCTCGCTGCGGTTCCGGATCGCCAACCTCCCGTACGCCGTCGCGGCGGCGCAGGTGGTGCAGAGCCAGCTCGCGGCCGTCGGGATCCAGACCCAGATCGAGCCGCTCGAGATGCCGGCCCGTTGGCTCGAGACGGTGTTCCGGAACGCCGACTACGACCTGTCGATCGTCGCCCACGTCGAGCCCCGTGACATCAGCACCTTCGGCCAGCCGGGCTACTACTGGCGCTACACCAACCCCGAGGTGCAGCGGCTGCTCGCCGACTCGGAGACCGGCAGCGCGGAGCAGCAGGTCGACGACCTGCGGCAGGTGGGGCGGCTGATCGCCGAGGACGCGGCCGCCGACTGGCTGTTCCTGCTCCCCAACCTGATCGTCGCCGACGCCGACGTGAAGGGACTGCCCCAGAACCGGATCGGCGAGGCGCTGGACCTCACCGCGCTGTCCCGCGGGTAGCCGTGCTGCTGCAGCTGGTCCGCCGGACGGCGGTGTTCGCCGCCGGCCTCGTGGTGGCGTCGGTGGTCGTGTTCGCGTTCATGTCCGTGCTGCCGGGTGACCCCGCCCGCGTCGCGCTCGGCGTCAACGCCACCGAGGAGGCGGTCGCGGCCACGCGCGCGGCGTTCGGCACCGACCGGCCGCTCGTCGTGCAGTACCTGGACTGGGTGAGCGGGCTGCCGGTGGGCGACTTCGGGCGCTCCTACGTCACCGACGTCGACATCGGGCCGCAGATCGTCGACCGGTTGCTCGTCACGACATGGCTCGTGTTCTCGGGGATGGCGGTGGCGCTGGTGGTGGCGCTGCCGCTCGGCGTGCTCGCCGCCGTGCACCACCGGCGGGCCGGCGGCACCGCCATCACGGCGTTCAGCCAGATCGGGGTCGCCGTACCGAGCTTCCTCGCCGGCATCCTGCTCGTCACGGTGTTCGCGGTGCAGCTGGGCTGGCTCCCCTCCGGTGGGTGGACGCCGCCCGCCCAGGACCCCGTGGACTTCCTGCGGAAGCTGCTGCTCCCGGCCCTCGCGCTCGGGCTCGTGCAGGGCGCGGTGCTCACCCGCTACGTCCGGTCCGCCGTGCTCGACGTGTTGCGCGAGGACTACCTGCGCACCGCCCGCTCCAAGGGGCTCACGCCGGGCCGGGCGCTCGTGCGCCACGGGCTGCGCAACGCCGCGATCCCGGTGGTCACGGTGCTGGGCCTGCAGCTGGCGACGCTCCTGGTCGGCGCGGTCGTGGTCGAGCGGGTGTTCGTGATCCCGGGGCTGGGCAGCCTGCTGCTCGACGGCGTCGCCAACCGCGACCTGCTGCTCGTGCAGGGCGTGGTGATCGTGCTCGTGCTCGCGGTGCTCGTGGTGAACTTCCTGGTCGACGTGGCCTACACCGTGCTCGATCCCCGGTTGCGGAGGGCGGCGTGAACGCCCCACTCGCCGTGCCAGGACGTCGGACTCGCCGTATCGGGCCGCCGGCGCTGGTGGTCGGTGGCGGGCTGGTCGGGCTCGTCGTGGCGGCCGCGTTGCTGTCGTTCGTGTGGACGCCCTACGACCCGGTGCAGGTCGACCCCGCCAGCCGGCTCGCCCCGCCCGGCGCCGCCCACTGGCTGGGCACCGACACGTTCGGCCGGGACGTGGTCAGCCAGCTGCTGGTGGGGGCGCGCACCACGCTGTTCGTCGGGGTCGTGGCCGTCGGGCTGGCCGGGGTGGTCGGCACCCCGATCGGCATCCTCGCCGCGATGGGCCCGCGGTGGCTGGGCGAGCTCGTGATGCGGGCGAACGACCTGGTGCTCGCGTTCCCCGCGCTGCTGCTCGCGATCATGTTCGGCGCGGTGTACGGGCCGAGCACGCTCACCGCGATGGTCGCGATCGGCATCGCGACGATCCCGTCGTTCGCGCGGCTCGCCCGTGGCGGCGCGCTGCAGGTGCTCGCCACCGAATACGTGCTCGCCGCCCGCGCTGCCGGTCGCCCGCGCACCGCGATCGCCGCCCGGCACGTGCTGCCCAACATCGCCGGGCTGCTGCTCGTGCAGGCGTCGGTGTCGTTCGCGATCGCGGTGCTCGCCGAGGCGGCGCTGTCGTTCCTCGGCTTCGGCACCCGCCCGCCGACACCGTCGTGGGGCCGGATGCTGCAGGAGGCGCAGCAGCTGCTCTACCTGAAGCCCGAGCTCGCGCTGTGGCCGGGTCTCGCGATCGCGCTCGCCGTGCTGGGCTTCAACCTGCTCGGCGACGGTCTGCGCGACCGGTTCGACCCGCGGCTGGTGGACCGATCATGAGCGAGCTTGCGCGCGAATCATCGGCACCGGTTCTCGCGGTCCAAGGGCTCGAGGTCGGCACCGCCGACCTGCGGCTCGTCTCCGACGTCTCGTTCTCGCTGGCGGCGGGCGAGCGGGTGGGGCTGATCGGCGAGTCCGGCTCCGGGAAGTCGCTCACCGCGCTCGCGATGATGGGCCTGCTGCCCGAGGGCGTGCACGCGCGCGGCTCGGTGCGGCTGGCGGGTGTCGACCACGACCTCGTCGCCGCGCCGGAGCCGCGGCTGGCGGCCGTCCGCGGCGCTGCGATGACCATGGTGTTCCAGGAGCCGATGTCGGCGCTCAACCCGTCGATGCGGGTCGGGGACCAGGTGGCCGAGGTGATGCTGCTGCACGGCACCCGGCCGGACCGGCGCACCGCCCGGGCCGCGGCCGTCGAGCTCCTGGACAGCGTGCACCTCCCTGATCCGGAGCGGCTGGCCCGCGCCTACCCGCACCAGCTCTCCGGCGGCCAGCGGCAGCGCGTGATGATCGCGATCGCGCTCGCCAACGGCCCGAAGGTGCTGCTCGCCGACGAGCCGACCACCGCGCTCGACGTCACCGTGCAGGCCCAGGTGCTCGACCTGATCCTCTCCGGGGTGGCCGAGCGCGGCGCGGCGCTGCTGTTCATCACGCACGACCTCGCGGTCGTCGCCACCGTGTGCGAGCGCGTCATGGTCATGTACGGCGGGCGGATCGTGGAGTCCGGCCCGGTGAAGGAGGTGTTCACGCGGCCGCGGCACCCCTACACGCAGGGTCTGCTCGCCGCGTCCTACCTCGCCGACCTCGACGGCGACGGGCAGCTGCGCACCATCCCCGGCTCGGTGCCCGCCGCAGGCCGGTTCCCCGACGGCTGCGTGTTCCGCACCCGCTGCCCGAACGCCACCGACGACTGCACCGTCCTCCCGGCCTGGACCGAACGGGACGATGGTGGTTACGCCTGCTGGCACCCGGTGGGTCCGCCCGACGTTCAGGCCGAACGCACTTCCGGGGAGCCACCGCCGCGGCGGGGCAAGGCGGAGGCTCGCCCGGGAAGGCAGGGCTTTACAAGCCTGCAAAGTGGCTTTCCTGAGCGTCCGGAGCCGGCCCACCCCTCACCGCTGATCGAGGTCCGCGACCTGCAGCGCACCTACCGGCGGCCGCGCGCTTCGCTCCTGCAGGCTCCACCCCCGGTGCACGCCTTGCGAGGGGTCTCGTTCGACATCGCGGAGGGGCAGCGGTTCGGGCTGGTGGGCGAGTCCGGTTCGGGGAAGTCGACGCTGATCCGGCTGCTCGCCGGCCTGGACTCCCCCACCGCGGGGTCGATCACCTTCGACGGCCGCGACGTCGGCGGGCAGCCGGAACGCAGGCTGCGGTTCCTGCGCGAGCGGCTGCAGGTGGTGTTCCAGGACCCGATGGGTTCCCTCGACCCGCGGATGCGGGTGCACGACATCGTGGCCGAGCCCCTGGCCGGCCGGCGCGAGCCGGACGTGCGCGGGCGGGTCGCGGAGCTGCTCGCCGCCGTCGGCCTCCCCCCGGACGCCGGCGATCGCTACCCGCACCAGTTCTCGGGCGGGCAGCGGCAGCGGATCTCGATCGCGCGGGCGCTCGCGCCGCGGCCGTCCGTGCTGGTCGCGGACGAGCCGGTGAGCGCGCTCGACGTGTCCGTGCGCGCGCAGATCCTCAACCTGCTCGCCGACCTCGTCGAGCGGTTCCGGCTGACGCTCGTGTTCGTCTCGCACGACTTGTCCGTCGTGCGCCACGTCTGCGACACGATTGCCGTGCTGCACCGCGGCGAGCTGGTCGAGCTCGGGCCGTCGGCGCGGGTCGCCGACGCGCCGGAGCACCCGTACACGCGGCGGCTGGTGGCCGCCGTCCCCGCGATCGGCGGGGCCCTGGACGGTCGTACGACTGCCGACCTGCTTGCAGGGTCGGCCATCAACGCTGCCGAGCTGCTTGCAGGGTCGGCCATCAACGCTGACGACCTGCTTGCAGGGTCGGCCATCGATGCGGCCGACCTGGCCCGCGGAGCACCCGAGGAGTTCTCGTGAGGTACCCGGTCGACGAAGAGGCCGTCGTCGCGCTCACGCGCGATCTCGTGCGCCTGCGCACCGTGAACGAGGACGGCGCGAAGGAGGCGCCCGCCGCGGAGCTGGTGGCCGGGACGATGCGGTCGTTCGGCTGGGAGCCGCAGGTCACGGAGGTGGCGCCGGGCCGGCCGAACGTCGTCGCGGTGGTCGAGGGCGGCGGCGGGCCGGGCCGCACGCTCGCGTTCGAGGGGCACACCGACGTGGTCACCGAGGGCGATCCGGACCGCTGGAGCGTCGAGCCCTACGGCGGCGAGATCCGCGACGGCCGGCTCTACGGCCGCGGCTCCGCGGACATGAAGTCCGGGGTGGCCGCGATGCTGCACGGCGTGCGGGCCCTGCAGCTGGCCGGCCCGTTCCCCGGCCGGGTGCTCGTGTGCGCGCTCGTCGACGAGGAGGGGCTGATGCTCGGCGCGAAGCACTTCGCCGGCACCGACCTCGCCCGCGGCGTCGACGGGGCGATCATCTGCGAGCCCGAGGAGGGCGAGATCTGCACCTCGGCCAAGGGCGCGGTGCGGATCCGGGTGGACCTGCTCGGCGCGATGGCCCACGGCGCGATGCCCCAGCACGGCCGCAACCCGCTGCCCGCCGCCGGGCGGCTGCTCGTGGCGCTCGCCGACCTGCAGGATCGGCTGCAGAAGGCCCATCCGGCCCATGAGCACCTCGGAGAGGTGTACGTGACCCCGACCGTGAGCCGCGCGGGCTCGCTCGACCAGATCAACGTCATCCCGGCCCGGGCGACCGTCGCGGTCGACGTGCGCACGATCCCCGGTGTCGACCACGCCGCGCTCGTCGCGCGTGTGCGGGAGCTGGCAGCCGAGGCGGGCGCGCCGGACGGGGTGGCGTCCGAGCTGGCCGTCGTCGACGACCGCCCCTGCGTGGAGATCTCCACCGACCACCCGCTGGTCACGGCCCTCGCCGCCGCCCACGAGGACGTGCTCGGCGAGCCTGCCCGCTACGGCGGCGTGCCCGGCGCCACCGACGGCACGATCCTCACCCGCGACGCGGGGATCCCCACCGTCGTCTACGGGCCGGGCGGGAAGTGGATCGCCCACCGGGCCGACGAGTTCGTGGAGGTCGCCGACATCGTGCGGTGCGCGCACGTGTACGCCGCGGCGGCCGAGCGGTTCCTCCGATGACGCCCGCGCTCCCCTTCCCCGCGGGTCTCCCGATCGGCGACGGGTGGGTGCCCGCCGCCACCGCGGACGTCCGGTTCCCCTACGACGGCTCGGTCGTCGCGCCCGGCCCGGTCGGTACGGTCGCCGACGCCGAGGCCGCGCTGGAGGCCGCGCTCGCCGTCCGTGCCGACGCGGCCGCACTGCCCTCGCGCGTCCGTCGGGACGTGCTGCTCAGCACCCGCGACGCGCTCGCCGCCCGCCGCGAGGACCTGGAGCAACTGCTCGTCCTGGAGACCGGCAAGCCCCTGGCCGACTGCCGGGTCGAGGTCGACCGCACGCTCGTCACGCTCGCCGCGGCCGCGGAGGAGGTCGCGCGACTGCACGGCGAGACCGTGCCGCTGGACCTGCTGCCCTCCGGCGACGGGATGATCGGCTTCTGGACCCGGCGGCCGATCGGCGTCGTCATCGGGATCACCGGGTTCAACTACCCGCTGCTGCTGGCCGCCCACAAGTTCGCCCCCGCGATCGCGGCCGGGTGCCCGGTGATCGGCAAGCCCGCACCGCAGACCCCCCTCGCGACGCTCTGGCTCGTCCACGCGCTCCGGGAAGCGGGCGTACCGCCGTCGACGGTGCAGCTGGTCACCGGCGACGCCGAGGTCGGTGCGCGGCTGGTGACCGATCCGCGGATCGGGGCGGTCTCGTTCACCGGGTCGGCCGAGGTCGGGCACCGGATCGCGCGCTCGGCGGCGCCGCGGAAGGTGCTGCTGGAGCTGGGCTCGAACGCCGCGCTCGTCGTCGCAGCCGACGCCGACCTCGACGCCGCGGCCGCCGCGATCCTGCGCGGCGGCTTCTACGCCTCCGGGCAGGCGTGCATCTCCGTGCAGCGGGTGCTGGTGGAGGAGCCCGCGGCCGACGCGCTGCTCGACCGCCTGGCCGCGGGCCTCGCGGACGTCCGCGTCGGCGACCCGCGGAACCCGTCGACCCGGGTCTCCGCACTGATCGACCCCGGGGCGCAGAAGCGGGTGGACGAGTGGGTCGACGAGGCCGTCGCGGCGGGCGCGCGGCGGCTGCGGGACGGTGTTCCGACCGTGCTGACGGGAGTCCCGGACGGGGTGCGGGCCTGGGACGAGGAGGTGTTCGGGCCGGTGGTCTGCGTGCGCACGGTGCCGGACCTCGAGTCGGCGTTCGACGCGGTCAACGCGTCCCGCTACGGCCTGCACGCGAGCGTGTTCACCCGCTCGCTGGCCTCGGCGTTCCGCGCGATCGACCGCCTGGAGGTGGGGGGCGTGGTCGTCAACGAGGTGCCCGGATTCCGCTCCGACACGATGCCCTACGGCGGGGTGAAGGACTCCGGCATCGGGCGGGAGGGCCCACGCTTCGCGGTGGAGGAGCTCACGGTCACGCGGATGGCGGTGATCCGGCCATGACCCACGAGGCGACCAACGAGACGACCTACGAGGGGCTGTTCAGGCTGGATGGCCGGCGGGCCGTCGTCGTCGGAGCCGGGAGCGGGATCGGGCGGGAGGCCGCGCGGGCGCTGGCGGCGCACGGCGCGGAGGTCGTGTGCGCCGACCGCGACGCCGAGGCCGCCGCGGCAACGGGCGCGGGCACCGCCTACGCGCTGGACGTGCTGGACCGGGACGCCGTGCGGGCCGCGGCCACCGAGCTCGGCGAGGTGGACGTCCTGGTGTTCACCGCGGCCACCAACGTCCGCAAGCGGCTGCTGGACTACTCCGACGCCGAGTTCGACCGCGTGGTGGACCTGAACCTGCGCGCCTCGTTCGACCTCGTGCGGGCGTTCGGCGGGCCGATGGCCTCCCGCGGCCGCGGCTCGATCATCGGGTTCGCCTCCATCCGCGCCGTCACCGTCGAGCCGGGCCAGGGCGTCTACGCGGCCACGAAGGCCGGGCTCGTCCAGCTGCTGCGCACCGCCGCCGCCGAGCTGGGGCCGCAGGGGGTGCGGGTGAACGCGATCGCCCCCGGCGTCGTCGAGACCCCGCTCACCAGCCAGATCCGCGCCGACCCCGCCTGGGAGGCGGCGTACGCGTCGAAGAGCGCGCTCGGGCGGTGGGCGCAGCCGTCCGAGCTGGCCGGAGCCGTGGTGTACCTGGCGTCGGACGCGGCGAGCTTCGTGACCGGCAGCGTGCTCACCGTCGACGGCGGCTGGACGGCCGTCGACGGCCGCTACGACCCGCCCGGGCTCTGAATGGCACAGGCCCTCCTCGTCGTCGACGTGCAGCGCGGTCTCGTGTCGGGCCCGGACGCGGTGCCCGCCGCTCCCGCGCTGCTCACTGTGCTCGACGGGCTGCTCGCGGGGGCCCGGGAGGCCGGTGCGCTGGTCGTCCACCTGCAGAACGACGGCCCACACGGCCGGCCCGATGAGCCGCACACCCCCGGCTGGGAGCTCGCGCGCGTGCCGCGCGCCGGGGAGCCGGTGCTGCGCAAGACGGGGGACGACCCGTTCGCGGAGACGGATCTCGCCGCCCTGCTGGAAGACCACGGCGTGACCCGGCTGGCGGTGTGCGGGGTGCTGTCGGAGTTCTGCGTGAGCGCGGCTGCCAGGGGCGCCCTCGAACGCGGGCTCGGCGTGGTTCTGCCGCACGACGCCCACGCCACGGTCGACGTCCCGCCCGGCCCCGGGAGCCCCGGCGTCCCGGCGGCACTCGCCTCCCGCGCGGCCGAGTGGGCGCTGGGCGACGAGATCGAGGTCGTGGCGACCGCGGCCGAGGTTCGATTCACCGCGTTGGCGTCACTCGTCGTCCGCGGTCAGCCTGCCCAGCGCGGCGGCTTCGAGCTGGGCCTGCAGGTCGTCCGCGAGGGGCTTGTCGTGGCGGAGGTAGCCGGTGACCGCCGCGCGGAACACCGCGCTGAACCGGGCGTAGTGGGGCTGGGTGGGCCGCGTCTCGGCCGTGCCGAGCGCCTCCTCGAGGATCGCGACGTACCGGTAGCGCTCCCGGACGGCCTGGTCGGAGTACACGACCGCGCGGGTGGCGGGTAGACCGCCGCGCTCGAAGAGGATCTGCTGGCTCCGGTCGCCGGTGAGGAACTCGATCAGGGCCTGCGCCGCACGCGGGCGGGCGGACTGCGCCGAGATGGCGAGATTCTGCCCGCCGAGCACGCCGGACCCGCCGGGCAGCGGCGCGACCTCGAACGGCACGGCGGGTGCGCCCTCCAGGTCCTGGGCGAGCGAGCGGTGCGCCCGCGGCCAGTTGCGCATGAACAGCGTGCGGCCGGACTGGAACAGCTGGATGCTCGTGTCCTCGTCGAGCTCGGGAACCCCGGCCGGCGCGATCGCGCGCAGCCGCTCCAGGCCCTCGAGGACCGCGGCCCGCTGGTCGCGCACCACGACGTCGCCCGACTCGTCCACGATCGAGCCACCCGCGCCCAGCACGGCCTCCAGCGCGTTGACCGTGAGTCCCTCGTAGTCGGCGAACTGGCCTGCGTAGCCGTCGACGCCGTTGCCGGTGCGTGCGCGGACGGCGTCGACCTGCTCCTCGAGCTCCTCCCACGTGCGTGGCGGATCCTCGATCAGGTCGGACCGGTAGTAGAGCAGGCCCACGTCGGCGTTGAAGGGCAGCGCCCAGACCCTGCCGCCGTAGCGGCAGGTGGCCAGTGGCCCGTCGAGGAACCCGCCCGTGGCGAGCCGGGACTCGTCGAGGCTGCGGATGTAGCCGTTCTCGGCGAACTCGGCGGTCCAGGTGACGTCCAGGTTGAACACGTCGACCTCGCCGCCCGAGGCCTGTGCCCTGGCCAGCATCTCGCTGCGCTGCCCGTCGGCGTGGGCGGGCAGCTCGATGATCCGGGCCGGGCTCTGCGGGTGGAGCAGGTTCCACTGGTTGACCAGCTGCTGGCGCTGCCCGCCGATGCTGTCGTCGCGCCCGGTGAGGATGATGATCGGGCCGTCCTCGAGCGCGTCGGGATCGGTGAGCAGGCCCGGGAGGATCGTCGCCGTCAAGGCGACCACCAGCCCCACTGCGATCCCGACGAACGTCCAGGGGAGCCGCTCGCGCCAGCGCTCGATCATCAACGACCTCCCCAGAGCCCCGCCGTGGCGGTGCCCAGCGTGGTGTCGAGGTTCGCCGGGTCGGCGTCGACGCACTCCCCGGCGGTGGCCGTGGTGATCACCGCGAGGCCGGGGTCGGAGCAGCGGATCTCGCCGATTGTGACGACGACGACCCGCACCCCGCTGCCCGCCAGCGCTGCGGTGACGGCGTCGGCGCCGACACCGCTGCTGGTGTCCTCCCCGTCGGTCAGGACCACGACGGCGTCGACCTGGTCCGGGTCGTCGGGTTCGAGGGTGGCGGCCGCGTCGATGACGGTGCGGAAGAACGGCGTGTTCCCCGCCGGCTGCAGACCGGAGAGCAGCTGGTGCGCGGCCGCGATCCGCGCCGGGTCGGACGGGCCGACCGGCAGCGCCTCGAGGGGGCCGGTGCCCGCCGCATCGGGGAACAACCAGATACCGAACTGGTCGCGCGGTCCCATCCGCTGCAGCGCGGCGGAGACCGCACCCGCCGCGACGAGCGACCTCGGCCCTTCCGGCCCGGCGGCCGCCATGGACCCGGACGTGTCCAGCGCGAAGATCACGCGACCGCGCCGCTGCGCGGCGGCGTAGGCCGCGCTGGTGGCGTCCCACATCTCCGGCGGGATCGGGTCCACCGCCGGGAGTGCCCCGGGATCGATGCCGCCGGTGGTGAGCGCCGCCCCCACGGAGTACGGGCCCACGGGCCGCATGCCGGTGGCGACGATCGCGTCCCGGCCGGGGTCGGTGCGCAGCCACTCCCCGAACCGGGCGGCCGCCTCCCGCTGCGGCGGCTCGCTCCAGGACAGGCGGACGAACTGGTGATCCAGGCTGCGGCTGTCCGACGGGTACAGCGCGACGAGCCGCTGCGGCTGCTCCGCGGGCGACAGGCACGACTCGCCGAGCGGCTCCCCCAGGTTGAACCGCACGACCTGCTGCTCGGACGCGACGACCGCGGCCTGGGACCCGAGCGTGCGGTGCCGGCACAGCAGCCCGAGCGTGTCGGTGAGGGGGAAGCCGCCCGCGTCCAGCGACTGGGCGATGCGCCGCTCGACCTCGGCCGGCGCGAGCCGCGGCGGGCCGTCGCGCCCGTCCTGGCCGGCCTGCCCGTAGAGCAGCGCGGTGGCGAGGAGCCCGAGCTCGGTGGTGCGCGGATCGGCCCGCACGACGCCGATACCCCGATCGGTGAGGCCGGCGAACAGCTCCAGCCAGGGACCACTCCGGTCCCGGCCCGGGTCGATCGACGCCGGTATCGCCAGCACGACGGGCGACACGGCGATCGGCGTGCTCTCCGCGACCGCGTCGCCCAGGGCGGTGACCTCGTGGCTCGTCGCCGCCAGCCAGACGTCGGGCCGCGGCCCGACGTCCCGCAGCGCGCCGGACTCGTCCGACCACCCGTCGTCCGAGCCCACCCGGGCGCGGATCTCCTCGGACGTGCCCGCGTACACGTAGACGTCGGCGGCGGGGCAGCCGTGGTCCTCGCCGGCCGTCCACCGCTCGTACGCGCTCGCCAGCCGGCGCGCCGTGGTGACGGTCTCCGGGCTCGCCACCACCCGCAGCTGCGTGGCGGGCGAGCACCCGAGGAACTGCACGGAGAGGCCGTGCACCAGGTCCCAGGCCGGCGGCACGCCGATGGCGAGCACCGCGGTCAGCCCGATCGAGGCGACGATCGGGTAGAAGCCGCTGCGCAGCCATCCCAGGATGCTCGGCAACGACGGCAGCCGTTGGAAGATCCCCCAGCTGCCGAACGCCACGAGTGACGCCGAGAGCGAGGCCCCACCGACGACCTGGACCCAGTGCAGGAGCGTCACCGGCGGGTTGGGCGTGATCGCCACCAGGACGATGCCGAGGACCGCGATCGCGAACCCCGCGACCCGCTCGCCGAGGGTCGGCTCGCGGCGGGACGGACCGGCCCCGGAACCGGATCCCCCGGCGTCGGCCACGCGCTGCCCCCCACCGCTCGGCGTCGAGTGAACGGACGAACGCCCCTCGTCCGATCAGTCACCCACCGTACTCACGTGCTACGACAGGGACGACACCGATCGGCCTAGGTGCCACCCGGCCGTGATCGCGAGTACCGGCAGTCAGCCGCGCAGGCGCTGCATCTGCGGGTCGAAGAGCGGTTCCCGGGCCACCACCGCCGGGATGCGCCGGTCGAACCAGCCGATCTCGACCGACCGCCCCGGCGTCGCGAGCTCGGCGGGCAGCCAGGCGTAGGCGATCCCGCGGCCGACGGTGTGGCCGTATGCGGCGCTGGTGACGTAGCCGACCGGGTGCCCGTCGGCGTAGACCGGCTCCTTGCCCAGCACGGTCTCGTCGAGGGTGAGGCAGGCCAGCCGCCTGCGGACGTCGTCGCGGCGGCGCAGCACGGCGTCGCGGCCGGTGAACTCCCCCTTGTCGAGCTTGACCGCGAAACCGAGCCCGGCCTCCCACGGGTCGTGCTCGAACGTCATGTCGGTGCCGAACGAGCGGTAGCCCTTCTCCAGTCGGAGGGAGTTGAAGGCGCCGCGGCCCGCGGCGATGATCCCGTGCTCGCGCCCGGCCTCCCAGAGGGTGTCCCACAACGTGCGGCCCATGTCGGCGGTGGTGTACAGCTCCCATCCCAGCTCGCCCACGTAGGACAGCCGCAGCGCGGTGGTCGGCACCGTGCCGACGTGCACCCGCCTGCCCCGGAAGTAGCGGACGTCGGCGAGGTCGGGGGCGAGCGGCAGCACCACCTCGCGGGCCAGCGGGCCCCAGACGCCGATGCAGCAGGTGCCTGCGGTGACGTCACGGACGGCAACACCGTCGGGTGCCTCCCGCAGCAGGAGATCCAGGTCCAGGGGGCCGTTGGCGCCGACCTGGAACTCCTCGGGCCCGAGGCGCGCGACGGTGATGTCGCTGCGGATGCCCCCGTCCTCGTCGAGCAGGAGGCAGTAGGTGACGGTGCCGACTGACCGATCCACGTTGCCGGTGGTGACCCGCTGCAGCAACGCCGCCGCGCCCGGACCGACGACCTCGATCCGCGTCAGGGAGGTCATGTCGTAGAGCGCCACGCGTTCGCGGGTGATCTGGGCTTCGGCGCCGACGATCGGCGACCACCAGCGGGCCGCCCAGTCGTCGGGGGTGGGGATGTCACGGCCGGCGACGAGCGCGGCGTTGGCCTCGTACCAGTGCGGACGCTCCCAGCCCGCCGCCTCCAGGAAGACGGCACCGAGGACGCGCTCCCGCTCGTAGAACGGCGAGGTGCGCAGCGGGCGCGGCTCGAGCATGGGTTCGAGCGGGTGCAGCGCGTCGTAGACCTCGACGTAGTTCTGCGTGTTCTTGGCGAGCACGAAGTCGGGGGCGAGCTGGTGGGGCCAGAACCGGTTGACGTCGCACTCGTGCAGGTCGAAGCTCGCCGACCGGCCGTCGACGAGCCACTCGGCCATGGCCTTGGCGACGCCGCAGGAGTGGGTGACCCACACGGCCTCGGCCAGCCAGAAGCCGCGGACGTCGCGCGCCTCCCCCATGAGCGGCATGCCGTCGATCGTGAAGGAGAAGAGGCCGTTCATCGCCTCCTCGATCTTGGCGTCGCGCAGGGCCGGCACGAGGGCTTGCGCGTCGGCCCAGCCGGGGGCGAAGTCGTGCTCGGTGAACGGCAGCACCGACGGCATCACCTCGGCCTCGTCGACGCCTGCGATGTCGCGGGCGTCGATCGGCAGCGGGTCGTGGCCGTAGAAGCCGACGGCGAGCGACTCGCCACGCTCGCGCAGGTAGAGGTCGGCGCCCTGGTGGCGCAGGATCGGGTGCGTGGCCTCGCGGTCGTGGCCGGCGAGCGCCGGGAGCGCGCCGGAGTACGCGAGCTGGTGCGCGAGCGGGGTTTGCGGCAGCGACACGCCCACCATCGCCGCGACCTTCGGCCCCCAGATCCCGGCGCAGCAGACGACGACGTCGGCGGGCAGCTCGCCGTGGTCGGTGACGACGCCGGTGACCCGCCCGTCCTCGACGGTGATGCCGGTGACCTCGTGCCGATCGAGGACCCGCACCCCGCGCGCGGCGGCCGCCCGCAGCTGCGCGTCGACCGCCCGCACGGACTTCGCGATGCCGTCGGTGGGGGTGTGCAGGCCGCCGAGCACGAGGCCACGGTCGAGCAGCGGGTGCAGGGCCACGCACTCGTCGGCGCCCACGACCCGGGCCTCGACGCCCCACGAGGTGAGCCAGCCGCAGCGGCGGTGCAGCTCGGCGAGCCGCTCCGGGGTCGTGGCCACCTCCAGGCCGCCGACCTGCAGGTAGCAGGGCTGCCCGTCCAGCTCCAGCGTGCTGAGCTTCTCGACGGTGTAGCGGGCCATCTCCGTCATCGTCTTGGACGGGTTGGCCTGGAACACGAGCCCCGGCGCGTGTGACGTCGACCCCCCGGGCGCGGGAAGGGAACCCTGGTCCACGACGGTGACGTCGGTCCACCCCCGCGCGGAAAGCTCGTCCGCGAGGGCAGCCCCGACCACACCGGCCCCGATGATCACGACCCGCGATCCGACCATGTCGCTCCTCCCCGAGTACCACCACCGACCGACCAGCGGCCCCTTCGTCGGATGGGCACCGACGAAGGCGCCGTTCGTCGGAATGGGTTGCCCTTCAGTCGCCCAGCTCGCGGCGGCGCCGCGTCACGTAGGCCTCCAGCTCCTCGCGGATCGCCTCGTCCAGCGGCGGGGGCTCGTACTCCGCCAGCCGCTTCTGTGCGACGTCGGCGGCGCGAGCCGCGGCGTCCTTCCCGCCGTTTCGCATCCACCGGTCGTAGTTGTCGGAGCTGTTGACGAACGGGCGGTAGAAGCAGGTGCGGAAGCGCTCCATGGTGTGGGCGGCGCCGAGGAAGTGGCCGCCGTGGCGCACCTCGTCGTGGGCGCCGAACGCCAGCGACGCCTCGTCGATCTCGAGGGGGGTGAACTCCTGCTGCAGCATCTCCAGCACCTGGACGTCGAGCACGTACTTCTCGTACGACGCCACGAGCCCGCCCTCCAGCCAGCCCGCGGAGTGCATGACCCAGTTGATGCCCGCGAGGAACGTCGGGAGCATGGTCATCAGGCTCTCGTAGCCGGCCTGCGCGTCGGGGGTCTGGCTGGAGGTCAGCCCGCCCCCGGAACGCACCGGTAGCCCGAAACGCCGAGCGATCTGCCCCGTGCAGAGCAGCCCGATCGCCGATTCGGGTGTCCCGAAACAGGGTGAACCGGACTGCATGTCGATGTTCGACAGGAACGATCCGAAGATCACCGGTGCGCCCGGCCTGATCAATTGCGACAACGCGATGCCGGTGAGCGCCTCGGCCATCTGTTGCGCGAGCGTTGCCGGAATGGAAACCGGTGACATCGCACCCATCAGGAGGAACGGGGTGAGCACGACCGGCTGGTTTGCCGCCGAGTACTCGAACTGCGCCTCGAGCATGCGCTCGTCCCAGCGCAGCGGCGAGTTGCAGTTGATCAAGGAGATGGTCGCGGGGGTGTTCTCGACGGCCTCGCGGCCGCCGAAGAGTATCTCGGTCATGGCGAGGGTGTCACGGGCGTTCTCGCCCGAGACGACGTTGCCCATGTAGATCTTGTCGGTGATCGTCTGCAGGGCGTAGGTCATGTCGAGGTGCCGGGAGTCCAGCGGGGCGTCCTCGGGCTCGCACACCACCCCACCTGCGGAGTCGATGGCGTCGAAGCTCTGCGCGAGCTTGGCGAACGAGTGGAAGTCGGCGAGCTTCGCGTCGCGGCGGACGTCGCCCTCGCGCACGAACGGCGGCCCGTAGACGCTGCCGAAGACCATCGCGTCGTCACCGATGTGCACGGTGTGCGCCGGGTTGCGGGCCTGCACGTCGAACGAGCGCGGGGCCTTCGCGACCTGCTCCAGAACGAAGTCCGGATCGAAGATCACGCACTGGTCCTCGACCTTCTGCCCGGCCTGGCGGAACAGCTCCAGCGCCCGCTCGGAAACGAACTCCACCCCGATCTCGCTCACGATCCGCCGCCACCCGCCGTCGAGGGTGGCCATCGCTTCCTCGGAAAGGATCTCGTAGCGCGGCATGGCGTTGCGGAACATGCGGACCCCCTGCGGATCTCCCCAAAAAACCGGCCTTGACTCCGGACGGTGCCGGCAGGATCCTAACGGCATTCCTCGGAACACTGGTTCCATAACATGGAACTCTTTTGGGAACGGACCCGCGATGCCGACTCAACAACTGGGCAGCCAGGCCGTCGACCGCGCGAGCGCGCTGCTCGCCCTCGTGGTGGAGTCGGGCGCGCCGCGGACGTTCACCTCGCTCGTGGCCGAGCTGGGGCTCGCGAAGTCCACCACATCGCGCCTGCTGCAGGCACTGGAACGCAGCAGGCTGGTGCAGCGCGACCAGAGCGGCGCCTTCCGCCCCGGCGCACTGTTCTCGATCTACGCCGCCCGGCCCAGCGCGCTGCACGACCTCGTCGAGCTCGCGCGACCCACCCTCGATCGCATCGGCGAGATCACCGAGGAGACGGTCAACCTGAGCGTTCCGCGCGGGCGGGAGGTCGTGCAGATCGCCCAGATCGACAGCCGGTACCTGCTCGGTTCCACCAACTGGGTCGGCGTCGACGTGCCGGCGCACTGCACCGCGCTGGGCAAGGTGCTCTACGCGTACGGCGCGCTCCCGCTTCCGCCCGGGCAGCTGGAGCGGCGCACCCCGCACTCCCCCGTCGACCGCGCGACGCTCGAGCACATGCTCGTGGAGGTGCGCAGGCGCGGCTGGGCCGTCTCGCTCGACGAGCTGGAGGTGGGGCTCGGCGCGGTGGCCGCCCCGGTCCGGGGCGTCGACGGGGCCGTGATCGCCGCCGTCTCGGTGTCCGGCCCCACCACCCGGATCAACGACCACGGCATCACCCGGCTCGGGGATGTCCTGGTCAGTGAGCTGCGCGGACTGTCCGCCCAGCTCGGTCACCAGGGAAAGGAAGCGATATGACCGACGAGGAGATCCACGCGGAGATTCTCAGGGCGCTCTACGACGAGACCCTCGTCGGCAACGGGCCACGGGTCCTGGAGCTCACCGAGCAGGGCCTCGACGCCGGCATGGCGCCGGAGACGATGCTGTTCGACGCGCTCATACCCTCCCTGGAAGAGGTCGGCGCCCGGTTCGAGCGCGGCGACTTCTTCGTACCCGAGATGCTCATCGCCGGCCGGGCGATGGCAGGCGCGCTCGACCGGCTGCGCCCGCTGCTCGCCGAGACCGGCGCCCAGACCGTCGGCACGTTCCTGATGAGCACGGTGAAGGGCGACGTCCACGACATCGGCAAGAACCTGGTCAACATCATGCTGGAGGGCGCAGGCTTCCACGTGATCGACCTGGGCGTTCAGGTCTCGCCGGAGAAGGTGGTGGCGGGCGTGCTGGAGCACAAGCCCGACATCGTGGGGTTCTCCGCCTTCCTCACCACGACCATGCCGATGTTCAAGGCCAACATCAACGCCCTGCAGAAGGCCGGACTCCGCGACCAGGTGATCGTCATGGTGGGCGGCGCCCCGGTCACGCAGGAGTACGCCGACGCCGTCGGCGCCGACGGGTACGCCGCCGACGCGTCCACCGCGGTGCGCCGCGCCAAGGAGCTGATCGCCATCAAGCGCGCTTCCCGCGACGCGACAGTGACGGTGTAGCCGTGCACACCACCGTCAGCTCCGCCACGCGCGAGGTCGTCATCGGCCCCGACCAGCCGTTCTGCCTCATCGGCGAGCGGATCAACCCCACCGGCCGCAAGCTCTTCGCCGAGCAGCTGCGCGCCGGGGACCTCTCCCGGATCGCCGTGGACGTCGAGCAGCAGGTCGCGGGCGGCGCCACCATGCTCGACGTCAACATGGGCGTGCCCCTCACCGACGAGGCCGAGCTGCTGGCCAAGGCCGTCACCATGATCCAGGAGCTCACCGACCTGCCGCTGTGCATCGACTCCTCGGTGGTCGAGGCCCTGGAGGCGGGCCTGTCCGCCTACCGCGGCAAGGCGCTGGTCAACTCCGTCACCGGCGAGCAGGAGCGGCTCGACGCGATCCTGCCGCTGGTCAAGGAGCACGGGGCGGCGGTGATCGCGCTGCCCAACGAGGAGGACGAGATCCCCGACGACCCGCGCAAGCGGCTGGAGATCACCCGCAAGATCGTCGACGTCGCGGTGGGCACGTACGGCATCCCCCTGGAAGACATCGTGATCGACCCACTGGCGATGCCGATCGGCGCCGACTCCACGCTGGTGCGCAAGACCCTCGACACCATCGAGCTGATCCGTGCCGAATTCGGCCTGAACATGACGCTCGGCGCGTCCAACGTGTCGTTCGGGATGCCCGACCGGCACGCGCTGGGTTCCGCGTTCCTGCCGATGGCGATGACCTGCGGGCTCACCAGCGCGGTGATGGACGTGCGCACCCCGCAGATCGTCGAGGCGGTCAAGGCCGCCGACCTGCTGCTCGGCAACGACGAGTGGGGTGCGTCCTGGATCGCCGCGCACCGGGCGAAGAAGAAGACAGCATGACCGGCGAGCGGGTCCGGATCTCCTACGCGGTCGAGGGAGCCCAGGACCGTGACGTGCGGGTGCCGGCCGGCGTCACCCTGTTCGACGCCGCGAGCTGGAACGGGATCGCGATCGACTCCACCTGCGGCGGGCACGGCACCTGCCGCAAGTGCAAGGTTCGCGTCACGGACGGCGACGTGCCCGTCTCGCGCCTGGACCCGCGGGCCTTCGACGCCGACGAGCTGCGCGCCGGCTGGCGGCTTGCGTGCCGGGCGCCCGCCACCGGCGACGTCCGCGTCACGGTTCCGCCGCTCGTCACCCGGCCGAAGGCGGCCACGGTGGGCGTCGGGCGGCAGGTGATCCTGCGTCCCGCGGTGCAGAAGCGGTGCGTGGAGCTGCCCGAACCCACGCTCGCCGACCAGCGCACCGACCTCGAGCGCCTGCTCGCCGCGCTCGACGACCTGGAGCCCACCGTCGACCTGCACGCGCTGCGCGCGCTCCCCCGCGCCCTGCGCGCCGCGGACTTCCGGGTCACCGCCGTGCTCGTCGACGACGTGCTGATCGACGTGCAACCCGGGGACACGACCGAGCGCATGTTCGGCATCGCGTTCGACCTCGGCACGACCACCGTCGTCGCCACGCTGCTGGACCTCACCACCGGCACCCCCGCGGGCGTCGCGTCGCTGCTCAACCCGCAGCAGCCGCTCGGCGGCGACGTGATCACGCGGATCAGCGCCACCATGCTCGACCCGGAGGCGCTCGGCCGGCTCACCGGACACGCGCGCGACGCCCTGAACCAGCTGGCCCACGAGGTCTGCGCCGGCGCGGACGTCGACCCGCGCGAGGTCTACGAGGTCGCGGTCGCGGGCAACGCGACGATGACCGCGCTCGCGCTGGGCATCGACCCCGAGCCGCTCGGGGTGGCACCGTTCGTGATGTCCACGCGCTCGTTCGCCGGCCTGCGCGCCGACGACCTCGGGCTCGCCCTGCACCCGGCCGCGCGGGCGTACGTGTTCCCGGCGCTGGGCGCGTACGTCGGCGGCGACATCGTGGCCGGCGCACTCGCGTCCGGCATGGACCGCGACAAGCGCGTGCGCCTGTTCGTCGACGTGGGCACCAACTGCGAGATCGTGCTGTCCGACGGCGAGCGGGTCCTCGCCACCGCGGCGCCCGCGGGTCCCGCCTTCGAGGGCGCGCAGATCCGCTGCGGCATGCGCGCCGCGCCGGGCGCGATCGAGGGCGTCAAGATCTCCGACGACGACGTGGCGCTGCAGGTGATCGGCGACGTCGAGCCGGTGGGGCTGTGCGGGTCCGGGCTGGTCGACGCGGTCGCGGCGCTCCTGAGCGTCGGGCTCCTGGACGGCTCGGGGCGGCTGCTGACCCGGGAGGCGGCGGAGGCGCTGCGGCCGGGGCTCGCCGACCGGCTGCAGACCGTCGGCGAGGAGCGTGTGTTCGTCCTCGCCGCCGGGGTGTACCTGTCGCAGCGCGACGTGCGGGAGCTGCAGTTCGCGAAGGCCGCGATCGCCACCGGCTGGCGGCTGCTCGCCGCCGAGCTGGGCATCGACCCGGCCGACGTGCAGCAGGTGCTGCTCGCCGGCTCGTTCGGCAGCTACCTCTCCCCCGCCGCGGCCGTCCGGATCGGCCTCGTACCCGGCATCCCGGTGCTGCGGATCGTCAGCGCAGGCAACGTCGCGGGCGAGGGCGCGAAGATGGCCCTCCTGTCCGTCCGCGAGCGCGCCGCGGCCGAGGCCCTGCTGGAGGAGGTGCGCTACGTCGAGCTCTCCGACCGCCCGGACTTCAACGACCGGTTCATCGACCAGCTGGCATTCCCCACCTGACATCGCGGTGGTGGCCTGCGGGGCGATCGCCTCGCATGTCGCCGCCGTCGTCGGGAGGCGGGGGTGGCCGGTCGACGTGCATCCCTTGCCGCCGCTCCTGCACAACCGGCCCCAGCGCATCGCGGCGGCCGTCGAGGAGCGGGTGGCCGACCTGCGCGCCACGCACGCGGCCGTCGCCGTCGCCTACGCCGACTGCGGCACCTACGGCGCGCTCGACGAGGTGTGTGCGCGGCTCGGCGTTCTGCGGCTCCGCGGCGACACCTGCTACGACGCCTTCGCCGGCACCGCGCGCATGCGGGAGATCTACGAGCAGGAGCCCGGCACGTACGTGCTCACCGACTACCTCGCGCTCTCCTTCGACCGGTCGGTGATCCGCGAGCTGGGGCTCGACCGGTACCCGCAGCTGCGCGAGGAGTACTTCCGCCACTACCGGCGGGTGGTCTGGCTCGCCCAGCACCCGGTGCCGCGGATCCGGGTGGCCGCCGAGCGCGCCGCGGCGTACCTGCGGCTCCCCCTCGAGGTCGTCGACGTCGGCGAGGCGGGGCTGGAGCGGGAGCTGGAGCTGCTCCTGAGCCCGTACTCCCGCTCGTAGCCGGACAGCGACTTCACACACCCAGCATGGACTTCACACAAGGCCGGCCTTGTGTGAAGTCCGTACTGGGTGTGTGAAGTCGCCTGAGGCGGCGCTTCGGGCGGCGTGATCGGCAGTTCGGCGCGCTTCCGTGTTGTTTCGCCCGTTTTCGGGCCGAAGCCTTGATCATGCCCGTGAGGCCGGCCTTCGGTGGCCCTTGTCTGAAGACTTGTTCAGATGGGCCATAGTTGGGCCATGCCGCGCTCCGCCCTGCCCCGAATCGTGTCGACGCTCGCTGCCGCGGCGCTCCTCTTCGCCGCCTGCGGCGGCCCGCCGTCACCCGGCGCTCAGGTGGGTAGCGGCACGACCGCGCGCAACTGCGGGATCGACGTCACCGTGCCCGGTCCGCCGCAGCGCATCTACGCCGCCTACCAGCCCGCGATCGAGGTGGTGCACGCGCTCGGTGTGAGCGACCGCGTCGTCGGAACGGCGTTCCTCGACGCGCAGGTGCTCCCGGAGTACGTCGACGCGCAGGCGGCCACCGACCACCTGCCCGAGCTCCCCAGCCGGGAGGCGTTGCTCGCGGCGAACCCCGACTTCGTCGTGTCCGGCTACAACGGCCTGTTCGCGACCACCGGCTCCGAGTCGCTGGGCACCCGGGCGAGCCTGCGCGAGCTCGGCGTGCAGTCCTGGATCTTCTCGCCGTTGTGCCCGAGCGCCGACGGCCGGTCCGACGAGGCGATCGACCCCGCGTCTGTGACGATCGAGAACGTCTACGCCGACGTGCGCGACCTGGGCAGGCTCTTCGGCGTGGCGGACCGGGCCGAGCAGGTGGTGGCCGGCATCCAGGCCCGGATCGCGGCCGTGCAGCGGCGCGTTGCGGACGCGCCCCGCGCGCGCGTCGCGGTGGTGTCACCGGAGGACGACGGCACGTTCCGGGTGGCGGGCGGCCTGGACTTCGTCACGCGGATCCTGGACATCGCGGGCGCCGAGAACGCGTTCGACGACCTGCGGGGCAGGCGCAACGTCCCGGTCGGCGCCGAGGAGATCATCGCCCGCGACCCGGACGTGATCCTCACGAGCACGTGCTGCGACGGCGCCTACACCCCCGCCGACGCCGAGCCGGACGCGGAGCGGATCCGCACGAACCCGGCGTTCGCCGGGCTCAGGGCCGTGCGCGAGGGCCGCGTGCACGGCTTCCTCTTCGCCGACCGCGCCGCCGGGGTGCGGGTGCCGCACGCCGCCGAACTGGTGGCCTCGCTCGTGCACCCCGACCGCCGGTGATCAGGGCGCGGGCAGAGCCCGACTCGCACGCACCCAGCCCACGACTCGCGCACGCTCGGACCGCGAGTCGCGCTGTGGGTGCGCGTGAGTCGCGGGCTCGGTGCGCGCGTGTCGCGGTGGGGCTCGCCCTCGGTGTGGTCGCGGCCGCCGGGCTGTCGTTGCTCGTCGGCATCCAGCCCGTCACCCCGGCCGACGTCGTCCTGGCGCTCACGGCGCCCGCCGGGCGGCCGGCCGACGCCGTCGTCCTGTACCTGCGCGTGCCCCGCACCGCCGCAGGCCTGCTCGCCGGCGCCGGGCTCGGGCTGGCGGGCGCGGTGGCGCAGGGGCTGACCCGCAACCCACTGGCCGGGCCCGAGGTGCTCGGCGTCAACGGCGGGGCGGCGTTCGCGGGCCTGGTCGCGATGGCGCTGGTCGGGGTGGGGCCGCTCGGCGGCTACGTGTGGTTCTGCTTCGCGGGGGCCGCGCTCGCGCTCGGTGCCGTCCTCGCGATCGCTTCCGCCGGGCGCGACGGCGCCACGCCGGTGAAGATCGCGATGGCCGGGGCGGCGGTCTCCGCCCTCCTGTTCTCCCTGACCTCCGCCATCGTGCTGCGTGACCACGACCTGTTCGAACGGTTCCGGTTCTGGCTGGTCGGCTCGCTGACGAGGGCCGACCTGCCCATCGTGCTCCAGGCCGTCCCGTTCCTCGCCGCCGGAACGGTGCTCGCGCTCGCGCTCGCCCGCCCGCTGGACGCCGCCGCGCTGGGCGACGACACGGCGCGCAGCCTCGGCGCCCGGCCCGCCCTGTTGCGCGGGTCGGCCATCGCGGCGGTCGTGGTCCTCGCCGGCACGGCCACGGCGGTCGCAGGCCCGGTCGGGTTCGTCGGGCTGGTCGTGCCGCACGCCGCGCGGGCGCTCGCCGGCCCGGCGCACGTGCGCGTCCTGCCGCTCTCGGCGCTGCTCGGGGCGCTGGTGCTGCTGCTGGCCGACGTCGTGGGCCGCGTCGTGCTGCGGCCCGAGGAGGTGCAGGTCGGCGTCACCGCGGCGGTGCTGGGCGCGCCGGTCTTCCTGTACCTGCTCCGCAGGCGCCGGGTGGGGGACCTGTGACCGCGACCCTGCGGGCCGGGCGGGTCTCGGTGCGGGTGGAGCCGGCGTCCGTGCTGCTCGGCGCGGCCGCGTGGACCGCGGCGGTCGCGGTGGCGCTGCACGCCGTGACCGTCGGCGACTACCCCATGCCGCTCTCCACCGTGCTCGACACGCTCGCCGGCCACGGCACCCTGCTCACCTACGACGTCGTCGTGCGCAACCGGCTTCCCCGCGCGCTCGTCGCGCTGCTCGTCGGCGCGGCGCTGGGGTCGGCCGGCATGGTGCTGCAGCGCATCGCCCGCAACGCGCTCGTGAGCCCGGACGTGATCGGGGTCGGGGCCGGCGCGTCCGCGGGAGCGGTGGTCGTGATCGTGGTCGCCGGGGCGGGCGCGACGGCGGTCGCCGCGGGAGCGCTGACCGGCGCGGTGGTCGCCTCGGCGACGGTCTACGCCGTCGCCGCCCGAGGTGGCGCCCACCGGCTCGTGCTGGTCGGCATCGGCGTCACCGCGCTCGCGAACGCGGCCGCGTCGTTCCTGCTCACCCGCTCCGACCGGTACGCGGCCGAGCAGGCGGCCACCTGGCTCGTGGGCGACGTGGCCGGCCGCTCGTGGCCGGACGTGCTCACGGTGGCGGCCGGGCTCGCGATCGGAGCGCCCGTCGTGCTGCTGCTCACCCGCCACCTGCGGCTGTTGGAGCTCGGGGACGACCTCGCGCGCGCCCTCGACGGCCGGATCGGAACGGCCCGGGCCGCGCTGGTGGCGGCCGCGGTGACGCTCACCGCGCTCGCCACGGCCGCAGCGGGCCCGATCGCTTTCGTCGCGCTCGTCGCGCCGCAGATCGTGCGCCGGGTGCTCACCCCGCGGTCGGCAGGCGTGCTGCCCGCGGCCGGGGTCGGAGCCCTCGTCGTGGTCTCGGCGGACCTCGCCGCGCGCCGCCTGTTCAGCCCGGACGAGCTACCGGCGGGCGTGCTCACCGCCGCCGTCGGCGCACCCGTCCTGCTGTACCTGCTGGTGCAGGTCAGCCGCCGTAGCGGCTGATCCGCTCCGGCCGGATGACGATGCGGACGAGATCGGACTCCACCATCGACGTCAGCGCGGCCGCCTTCTCCGGGTCGTCGAGGTCCCAGTAGCGCGCGCCGAGACGGGTGGCCAGCTCGCCTGCGCCGTCCTGCTCGACGGTCGCGGTGCCGCTGATCGCGATCCAGTTCTCCTGCTCCCCGAAGGCGTTGGCGGCGACGAGCGACGCCCGCGGGTCCTGGCGCACCCGCCGGACCTTCGGCGAGGTCGCGAGGGAGAACAGCTGCACCGCGCCGTCCTCGGTGACCTCGAACCACACCGGCCGAGGCTCTGGGAGCCCGGTACCGCCCGCCACGGTGAGGAAGCCCAGCCGGGGCGCGGCCAGGAACTCCCGGTCGGCCGCGGTGAGCTCCGCGGCGCTCGTCGTGCTGCTCATCGACCCTCCTCGATCATGCGGGCCAACGCGTCCGGGCCCTCGATCATTCCGCGCTCGATCACCGGCGCTCGATCACCGGCGCTCGATCAGGCCGTGGCGATACGGTGACGACGTGCCCGACGAGACGACCGCCCGTTTCCTGCGCGTCTCCGACGCCGAGCGCGAGCACGTCGTCGGGCTGCTGCAGCGGGCCACCGGCTCGGGGCTGCTCGACATCGACGAGTTCACCCGCCGCGTCGACACCGCCCTCGCCGCGCGCACCCGCGGCGAGCTGAACGCCGTGCTGCTCGACCTGCCGGGCCTGACCCACCCGGACCGGCCGGCGCAGGTACCGGCGCCCGCCCGGCCTCCCGTCCACCGCCCCGCCCCGGTCGTCACCGACACCGGAAGCGACACAGGCACCGGCGAGGTCCGCAGCACGCTCGGCTCCGTCAGCCGCCGGGGTGTCTGGGACGTGCCCGCGCACCTGGTGGTGCGCACCACGCTCGGCTCTGCGGAGCTCGACTTCACCGAGGCGCGCATCCCGCACGAGGTCGTCGACATCGAGCTGGACGTGGTGGCCGCCTCGGTGGAGCTGCGCCTGCCCGCCGGGGCCCGCGTCGAGCACGGTGAGCTGCAGGCCACGCTCTCCGGCGTCGAGAACCACGTGCGCCCCCGCGCCGACGCGCCGGACGGCCCGCTCTTCCGGATCCGCGGCTCGGTGCGGGCGGGTTCGGTGGAGATCCGCCCGCCCCACCGGTCCCGCTGGTGGCGGCGGTAGCCCGAGGCGCCCCCGTTCTCGGCTCGCATTCCGACCAACGGCGCGTTCGTCGGAACCTATCCGACGAAGGCGCCGTTCGTCGGAACGCGCGAGCTACGGCACCGTCTCGGCCACCACCTCGGCGAAGGCGCGGATCCTCGCGTTCTCGTGGTCGTGGTGCCACACCAGCCCGAGAGCCGTTTCCGGGAGGCCTGCGACCGGGACGTCCACGACGTCGCGGCGGCGGTGGTAGGCGGCGGTGGGCGCGCACAACAGCATGCCGCCGCGGTTGGCGGCGATCAGCCACACGCCCTCCTGCAGCGTGCTGACGGCCGGGCCGCGGGGGATGGGCTGTCCACCGGGGGTGGTGGCGGGTGCGTGGGCGCGGCGCCAGTACTCCCCCGCGGGTTCGGCCGCGGAGATCAGCGGGACGTCCACGAGGTCCTCGGCCGAGACCTCGGCGCAGCCGGCGAGCGGGTGCCGGATGGAGATCGCGAGGTGTTGCGGGTGCCGGGAGAACACCGGCCCCAGCACGATCCCCTCCTCCTCGACGGGCAGCAGCACGACGGCGGCGTCGACCTCGCCGCGGTGCACCGGGCCGAACGGGTCCGACAGCGGGATCTCGGTGATCTCGACGCTGCTGCCGGCGTGCCGGTCCTGGAAGGCGGTGACGGCGGCGAGCAGGCGGTCGTCGGCCGTGCCCTGGAACCCGACGCGCAGTGGGCCGGGGACCGTCCGGGCGGCGTCGCGGGTCTCGTCGACGGCCGCGCGCATTGCGTCGTAGGCCGGTCGGAGGGACGCGCGGAACCGCTGCCCGAGCGGGGTGAGGCGCACGCTGCGGCTGGTGCGGCTAACGAGGCGGGCGCCCACGCGCCGTTCGAGGGAGCCGATCAGCTGGCTCACCCGGCTCTGGGAGACGTAGAGCCGCTCCCCCGTCCGTCCGAAGTGCAGCTCGTCGGCGAGGACGAGGAAGCACTCGAGCTCCCGGATCTCCAGCCCGGCCACCACGCGACCTCCGATCGATGAGTCCCGCTCATGGAAGCGTGAGAGCTCCGTCGTTGTTCCGCGCCGCCGCCGGCGGTGGGCTGGGGATCATGACTGCGAGTGGGCCGGCGCCGTCCTGCGGGGGAGGCGCGCAGGGAGCGAGGTACGAGCGACCGAGCACCGGAGGAGCAGGACGGGGCCTGGAGGGCCCGCGAGCCGCCGGAGCGGAGCGGAGGCAATCCAACACAGTGACTCGCACGACCGGTTGGCCGGCCGTGATCGTGGTGGCGACCGGCATCTTCACGGTCGTCACGGCGGAGATGCTTCCGGTCGGGCTGCTCACCCCGATCGCCGCCGCGCTCGCGGTGAGTGAGGGCGTGGCCGGGCAGACGCTCACCATCACCGGGGTGGTCGCGGCGGTCTCCGCGCCGCTGGTGGTGCCCGCGCTGGGGCGTCTGGACCGGCGCACGGCGCTGGTGGCGCTGATGGGGCTGCTCGCTCTCGCCAACCTGCTCGCCGCGTGGTCGCCCACCTTCGCCGTGATGATCGTCGCCCGGGTCGTGGTGGGGATCGCGATGGGGGGCGTCTGGTCGGTCGCGGCGGGGCTCGCGGTGCGGCTGGTCCAGGCGGGCTCCGTGGGGCGCGCCACCGCCACGATCTTCAGCGGCATCGCCGTGGCGTCCGTGCTGGGCGTGCCTGCGGGCACGTTCCTCGGGGCGATCGCGGGGTGGCGGGCGGCGTTCGTGGTGGTCGCGACGGTGTCGGCGGCGGTTGCGCTCGCGATGGCGGTGCTGCTCCCCCGGCTTCCGGCCGAGCGCGCGGCGGGTCTCTCCGGCATCACCGCGCTGTTGCGCAACCCGCGGGTCGTCACCGGGCTCGTCGTGGTGGCGCTGCTGGTGATCGGGCACTTCGGCGCCTACACCTACGTGCGTCCCGTGCTGGAGGCGCGCGCGATCGACGCCCCGCTGATCGGCACGCTGCTACTGGTCTACGGCGTGGCAGGCGTGGCGGGCAACTTCGTCTCGGGCACGGCCGCGGCCCGGTCGGTGCGGCGCACCGTGCTCGTGCTCGCCGGGCTGCTCGTGGCCGCCGTGCTGCTGCTCGCGCTCGCGCCGTCGGCGCCCCTCGCCGCGGTCGCGTTGGTCGTATGGGGCCTCGGGTACGGCGGGGTCTCGGTGACCGCTCAGACATGGATGACGGTCGCCGCCCCGGACGCGCGGGAGACGGCTTCGTCGCTCTTCGCGGGTGTCTTCAACGGGGCGATCGCGCTGGGCGCGGTCGGCGGCGGCCTGGTCGTCGACGGCTTCGGCCCGACCGCGGTCCTGGCCTGGGGCGCCGTGCTGGTGCTCGGCGCGCCGGCGGCGATGGCACTCGGCCGTCCGGTGCGCTAGCTCGCCGCCAGCGACCAGCCGAGGTGGAGATCACCGGCGCGTGAGAGCACGCCTGCGCCGCTTGGCCACGGGCAGCAGCAGCGGGATCAGCAGCGAGAGCAGGACGACGATCCACAGGAACACCGTGATCGGCGAGGACACCAGGATCGCCGGGTCGCCCTCCGACAGGGTGAGCGCGCGGCGCAGCTGCTGCTCGGCGAGCGGGCCGAGGATCAACCCGACCACGGCCGGGGCCACCGGCACCCCCGCGGTCCGCATCAGCAGCCCGAGCAGGCCGAGCCCGCACAACACCAGCAGGTCGACAGCGGTGCCACCGGCCGCGTACGCCCCGAGCGTCGCGAACACCAGCACACCGGCGTAGATGCCGTACGCCGGGATCTCGAGCAGCCGGGCCCAGATCCGCACCAGCGGCAGGTTGAGCACGAGCAGCATCACGTTGCCGACGTACAGGCTCGCGATGAGCGTCCAGACCAGGGCGCCGGACTCGGAGAAGAGCTGCGGGCCCGGCTGCAGCCCGTAGGACTGGAACGCCGTGAGGATCACGGCCGCGGTTGCCGACGTAGGCAGCCCGATCGTGAGCAGCGGGACCAGCACGCCCGCCGCCGCCGCGTTGTTGGCGGCCTCCGGCCCTGCCACGCCCTCGATCGCCCCGCGACCGAACTCCTCGGGGTGGCGGGTGAGCCGCTTCTCCGCGGCGTAGGACAGGAAGGTCGGCACCTCGGCGCCACCGGCGGGGAGGCTCCCGATCGGGAACCCGAGCGCGGTGCCCCGCAACCAGGCGGGCCACGACCGGCGGAAGTCCGACCCGGAGAGCACGGCCGGCCCCCGCAGCGGCTCGACCGTCGCGTGCCCGGTGCCGGTGAGCAGGTGCCCGAACGCCTCGGAGAGCGCGAACAGCGCCACCACGACGATCACGACGTCGATGCCGTCGAGCAGCGCGTCGATGCCGTAGGTGAGCCGGGGCTGCCCGGTCTGGGCGTCGATCCCGATCAGCCCGATCGTGACGCCCACGAGCAGGCTCGCGAAGCCCTTGAGCAGGTTCGGCCCGAGCAACGCGCTCACCGTGACGAACGCGACGGCCATCAGCGCCACGTACTCCGGCGGGCCGAAGCCGGTGGCGAAGTCGGCCACGAGGGGTGCGAGGAACGTCAGCGCGACGGTGCCGATCGTGCCGGCGACGAAGGAGCCGAGCGCCGCGGTGGCGAGCGCGGCGGCGGCCCGCCCCGCGCGGGCCATCTTGTTGCCTTCGAGGGCCGAGATCATCGAGGCGCTCTCGCCGGGCGTGTTGAGCAGGATCGACGTCGTCGACCCGCCGTACATGCCGCCGTAGTAGATGCCGGCGAACATGATCAGCGCGCTGGAGGGCTCCAGCCGGAACGTGATCGGCAGCAGCAGCGCGACGGTGAGCGCCGGGCCGATCCCGGGCAGCACGCCCACGGCGGTGCCGATCGTGACGCCGACCAGCGCCCACAGCAGGTGCGCAGGCGTGAGGGCGCCCGCGAAGCCCTCCATCAGCAGCCCCAGCTGATCCATCAGAACCCCCAGGGGCCGCTGGGCAGGGTGAGCCCGATCAGCCGGTCGAAGACGAGGAACACGACCGCGGCCAGTGCCCAGCCCCAGGCGAGCACCCGCCAGTCCCGCGGGGCGTCGAGCAGCAGGGCCGCGGCGACGAAGAGCGCGGTGGCGGTGACGACGTAGCCCAGCAGCGGCAGCAGCAGCGCGAACCCGATCAGCGCCGCGACGAGGCCGAGCACCCGCAGCCCGGCCCGGCGTTGCCACGGGGTGCCTGTCCCGGCCCTGGGCAGCTTGCGGCGGGCGTCGACCAGCAGCCCGGCACCGACCGCGCCGAGCGCCACCCCGACCGGCAGCGGCACGGCCGCGGGCCCGACCACGGCCGACGTGGCCGGGAGCCGCAACGCGTCGACGATCACGAGCACGGCGGCGAGCAGCAGCAGCCCGCCGAACACCGCCGTGGCGAGCACGGTGTGCCGGTCGACGGTGACCGGCCGGCCCTCCGCAGGCGCTGTGTCCTCAGTAGGCGCTGTGTCCTCAGTGGGCGCTGTGTCCTCAGTGGGCGCTGTGTCCTCAGTGGGCGCTGTGTCCTCGGGCATCAGCTTCCCCCCAACCCGATCTGGGTGAGCACCCGCGACACCCGGTCCTGCTCGGACGTCACGAACTCCTCGAACGCGGGCCCGGCGAGCAGGGCATCACCCCAGCCCCGGCGGGCCAGCGCGTCGCGCCAGGCCTCGGTGTGCGCCATCCGGACGAGCATGTCTTCCAGGGCCTGCTCCTCCTGCTCCGTGATGCCCGGCGGGGCGACGACCCCGCGCCAGTTCTCGACGACGACGTCGAGCCCCGACTCCTTCAGCGACGGGACATCGGGCAGCGACGGAAGCCGGTCCGCGCTCGACACGCCGAGCGCGCGCACGGTGCCCGCCTCGATCTGGGGCTCGATCTCCGAGAGCCCGAAGATCCCGATGGTCGACCGCCCGGACAGGACGGTGGTGAGCGCCTCGCCGCCGCCGGAGTGGGCGACGTAGCTGACGCGCGCCGGGTCGGCGCCGACGGCCTGCGCGAGCAGGCCGGCCATGATCTGCTCGGCGCCGCCCGCCGATCCGCCGGAGATCGAGACGGCGGCGATGTCGGCCTGCATCGCCGCGACCAGGCCGGGCAGGTCGGTGAGCGGGGAGTCGGCCGCGACCACGACGACCTGGTAGTCGGTGGTGAGCCGCGCGAGCGGGGTGGTGTCGGCGAGCGAATGCGGCGAGCCGTTCGCGATGACCGCGCCCATCATGATCAACCCGGTCGTCATCAGCTCGGACGGGTCGCCGTCGTGCCGGACGAACTGGCTGAGCCCGATCGTGCCGCCCGCCCCGGAGACGTTGTAGACCTCGGTGCGCCCCACCAGCTCGCGCAGCGCCTTCTGCATCTCCCGCGAGGTCTGGTCCCATCCCCCGCCGGGCGAGGCCGGGGCCATGATCCGCAGCTGTTCGTCGCCGAGCACGTCCTGCACGGCGCCGCCGCGATCGTCGGCCGGCGCGGTGAGCACGACCGCGGCCGTGGCCGCGAGCGCCGCCACCAGCGCGATCACGCCGCTGCGCCGGCGGCCGCGCTCCGGGCTCGCCGCCGCCCGCTCCTCGGTGGTCCCGGGTGGCTGCATCGCCGGTCTCCCGTCGCGGGTTCGACTGCTTTGTCGACGGTTGTATACAGTGATGTGCAGTCCAGGACAAGCGGAAGGGTCGCGACGTGCAGGAGGAGACCGAGGTCGTCGTGGTGGGCGGCGGCAACGCCGGGTTCAGCGCCGCCCACGCGGCCGCCGAGCGGGGCCGGCGGGTGCTGCTGCTGGAGAAGGGCGAGCCAGGACAGGCCGGGGGCAACAGCTACTTCACGGCCGGCGCGGTCCGGATCGCCCACGGCGGGCTCGCCGACCTGTCCGACCTGCTCGACCCCGACGAGCGGCACGCGATCAGCGTGCTGCCGCCGTACCCGCCCGAGGCCTTCGCCGCCGACATGGCGAAGGTCACCCGGGGCCGCAACGACCCGGCACTCACCGATGTACTGGTCTCCGAGAGCCAGGACGCGATCCGCTGGCTGCACGACAAGGGGCTGCGCTACCGGCTGATGTACGAGCGCCAGGCGTACCCGGACGCGCAAGGCAGGCAGGTGTTCTGGGGCGGTCTCGCGGTGGGCAGCACCGGCGGTGGCAAGGGCCTGATCGAGCAGCACACGGAGGCGGCGGAGAAGGCGGGCGTCGAGATCCGCTACGGCACCCGGGCCGTCGACCTGCTGCCCGACGGGCCCGGTGTCACGTGGCGCGACGCGGACGGGCGCACCGGCACCGTCCGCGCCGGGTCCGTGGTGCTCGCCGCGGGTGGATTCGAGGCCGACGCCGAGCTGCGGCGGCGCCATCTGGGCGAGGGGTGGGAGCGGGCGAAGGTCCGCGGCACACCGCTCAACACCGGCGACATGCTCACCGCCGCGCTGGCCGCCGGTGCGGCGCCGTACGGCGACTGGGGCAGCTGCCACAGCGTGGCCTGGGACGCCTGGTTCCCCGGCAACGAGGGCGATCGGGAGCTCACCAACCAGCTCACCCGCAGCGGCTACCCCCTCGGGATCGTGGTCAACTCCAGGGGCGAGCGGTTCCTCGACGAGGGCGCCGACTTCCGCAACTACACCTACGCCGAGTACGGCGCCCGGATCCTCGCCCAGCCCGATGGGATCGCGTTCCAGCTCTTCGACGCCACCACCCGGCCGCAGCTGCGCGAGGAGGAGTACGACATGCCGGGCGCGTCGGTGGTGACCGGCTCGAGCCTCGCCGAGCTCGCGGCGGGCATGGGCGTCGACGCCGCCACGCTCACCCGCACCGTTCAGGAGTTCAACGCCGCGATCGACCGGGACACACCCCTCGACCTCGCCGTCAAGGACGGGCGGGCGGCCCGCGTCGACCCGCCGAAGTCGAACTGGGCGATCCCCCTCGAGGCCCCTCCGTTCTACGCCTTCGCCGTCACCTGCGGGATCACGTTCACCTTCGGCGGGCTGCGGGCCGACACCTCCGGCCGCGTGCTCGACGCCGCGGGCACACCCCTTCCCGGACTGTTCGTCTGCGGCGAGATGCTGGGCGGACTGTTCAGCGGCAACTACCCGGGTGGCAGCGGGCTCACCGCGGGCGCGGTGTTCGGACGCCGCGCCGGAACGTCGGCGTGACCATGCCCGGTACGGACGCGCAGACCGTCTACGCCGACCTGCGTGGGCAGATCCTCTCCGGCGCGCTCCCGCCCGGCACGCCGCTGCGGGAGATCGCGCTGGCCGAGCGGTTCGGCGTGTCCCGCACACCGGTGCGGGAGGCGCTGCGCCGGCTGCAGCAGGACCGCCTGCTCGCGCCCGGCGGCCGCGGCATGCAGGTGCGGGCGATCGAACCGCACGAGGTGGTGCAGGTCTACGACATGCGCGTGCTCCTGGAGGCCGAGGCCGCCGGGCAGGCCGCGCGCAGCCGGGGCGACGCCGACCTGATGCGCCTGGAGGGGCTCCTCGCCCGTGACCGCGCCCTCGCCGACCCCGACGACGCCACCCGCACCCGCACCAACCTCGAGTTCCACGCCGCCGTCTGGCAGGCCACGCACAACCCGGTGCTGCTCGACCTGCTGGACCGCCTCTCCATCCACCTGGTCCACGCCCCGCGCTCGACGCTCTCGGTGGGCGATCGCTGGACAACGGCTCTGGACGAGCACGCGCGGCTCGTCGCCGCGGTGCGGGCGCGGGACGAGGAGACGGCCCGCGAGATCGCCCGGCAGCACATGACCACCGCGCGGGAGATCCGGCTCACCCTTCTGCGCGAGGCGGCGGCCGCACCGGCGTCGTGACGTCTTCGTCTTGTCGTTGACAAGATGCTGCCGAACCGGCATCTTGGCACTGACATCTTGTCAGTGGCAAGACCGGAGGCCTACATGGAACCCCTGATCACCCTCATCGCCGTCACCGCGCTCCTGCTCGGAGCGGGCGCACTCGGTGTGCCCGCCCTGCGGCCGTGGCCGGTCGCGCTCCGCGGCGGGCTGGCGGCGATGTTCACGCTCACCGGGGTCGTGCACTTCGTCCGGATGCGCGAGGAGCTGATCGCGATGGTGCCGCCCGCGCTGCCCGCGCCCGAGCTCCTCGTGACGATCACGGGGGTGCTCGAGCTCGCAGGCGCCGTCGGGCTCCTGCTCCCCCGGACGGCGCCGTGGGCGGCGGCCGGGCTGTCCGTGCTGCTCGTGGCGATGTTCCCCGCGAACGTCCACGCCGCGCTGGAGGGCACCGGCACCCCGCTGCTGCCGCGCACCGCCATGCAGGTGCTGTTCCTCGCCGCAACGCTCGCCGTGGTCGCCCACCACGTCCGGGCGCGCCGCGCGCCCGCCCTCGCCCCCTGAGCGGGTCAGGCCGTCGCGCGCGCCACGGGTCGCTCCGTTCCCCCGCGCCGGGGCGGCGGCGGGGGCGGCGACTCCAGGGGCCCGACGGTCAGCAGCGGCGCCGGATGATCATGACGCTCGTACAGCTCGGGCGCTCTCAGGAGCTTGGCCTCGAGCCGCTGCAGCAGCAGAGTCGCCACCAGGATGGCGACCGGCACGACGAGCGAGATCCACACACCGTTCGGCTACCCCAACAGGTGGCGTCGACACACGAATCTCCGGAGAGGCCGCCCGGAAGGGGTACATTTTTCTGGCGTCTTTCACGGCCGGTAGCCGAGCGCGCACCACATCGGTCACGCTCCGCGTCGCCGAGGCACCGCCGGGCCGGATACGGTTCGCGGATGAGCGACAGCGACCCTGCCGACGCCATGAGGCTGACCGCCACGCGCATCGGATCGGCGGCCGTGGTCACCGTGACCGGCGAGCTGGACCTGCTGACCGCGCGAGAGCTGATGAAGTCGGTCGACGAGACACTGCGCTGGCCGGACCTCACCGGCGTCGTCGTCGACCTGACCGCGGTGAGCTTCCTCGGATCGTCCGGGCTGGGCACCCTCGCCGAGCTGGCCACCCGCACCACTGCCCCCGCCGGCAGCGGGGGCTACCGCTCGCAGCCGCCCGAGCCGCTTCCCCCGCTGCGCCTCGTGGCACCGCCGGACAACAGCGCCGTCCTGCGCCCGTGGGAGACGATGAACCTGCAGCAGATCCTGCCGCTGCACCCCGACCTGGACAGCGCTCTGCAGAGCTTCTGACCGCGGGCGGGCTATCTTCTCCTGGCATCCCCCATTCGAGGACAGGAGATCCGTGGCCCGCACCGATCTGCCCCTTGACGAGCTCGTTTCCTACCGCCCCGAGGTCGGCGAACCGGACGACTTCGACGCGTTCTGGACCCGGACCCTCGACGAGGCCCGCAGCCACGACCTGGACGTCCGGTCCGAGGAGGTCGACACGCCCTACCGCACCATCACGGTGCGGGACGTGAGCTTCGGCGGCTTCGGCGGCGACCGCATCGGGGCGTGGTTCACCGTGCCACGCGGCCCCGGGATCAGCGCGGACGAGCCGCTCCCGGCCGTCGTGGAGTTCATCGGCTACAACGGCGGCCGCGACCTGCCGGGCGAGTCGCTGCGCTGGGCGAGCGCGGGCTACGCGCACCTGCTCGTGGACACCCGCGGGCAGGGCGCGCGCTGGGGAGGGGGCGGGCGCACGGCCGACCCGCACGGCTCCGGCCCGGCCACACCCGGCTTCATGACGCGTGGCATCGACGACCCGGACACGTACTTCTACCGCCGGGTCTTCACCGACGCCGTGCGCGCGGTCGAGGCGGTGCGCACGCTGCCCGGCGTCGACGCAGGGCACGTGGCCGTGCAGGGAGGCAGCCAGGGCGGCGGGATCACCCTCGCGGTGGCCGGGCTGGTGCCCGACGTCGTGGCGGCGCTGCCCGACGTCCCGTTCCTCTGCCACTTCGCCCGCGCGCTCGACGTCTGCGACAAGGACCCGTACGCCGAGATCACCCGCTACCTCGCCGTGCACCGCCCGCGGGCGGACGACGTGCTGCGCACGCTGTCGTACTTCGACGGGGTGAACTTCGCCAAGCGCGCCGCCGCGCCCGCGCTGTTCTCGGTGG
Source organism: Pseudonocardia hierapolitana (assembly GCF_007994075.1). Classification (NCBI taxonomy): domain Bacteria; kingdom Bacillati; phylum Actinomycetota; class Actinomycetes; order Pseudonocardiales; family Pseudonocardiaceae; genus Pseudonocardia; species Pseudonocardia hierapolitana. The sequence goes on from NZ_VIWU01000001.1 coordinate 8,090,013, forward strand.
CGCTGATGGACCTGATCTGCCCGCCCTCCACGGTGTACGCCGCGTACAACCACTACGCGGGCGAGAGGGAGATCGAGGTCTACCGCTTCAACGACCACGAGGGCGGCGAGTCCTACCAGCGGCAGGCCCAGATCCGCTGGCTGGACAAGCTCCTGGGCCGCTAGGCGGCGCTCACGCGGGCACGAGCCCGGCCGCCCGCTCCGCTCGGGCGTGCCGGGCCAGCACGACGGCGATCACCACCGCGGCCAGCAGCGGGATCAGCCCGCAGAAGGCCATGCCGGCCCGGGCGCCGAACGCGTCGGTGATCCAGCCGACCATCGGGCCGCCGAGCGGGGTGCCCCCGACGAACGCGAGCATGTACAGGCTCATCACGCGGCCGCGGACGTCGGCGTCCACCCAGGACTGCACCGACGAGTTCGCCATCGCCTGGAACGCCAGGTTCACCACACCCATCGCCACCAGCGCCGCGAGGAAGACACCGAGCCCGGGGGCCAGCGCCGCCGCGAACTGGGCGGCACCGAACGCGGCACCCGTGAGGACGATCGTCCGCAGCCGGGGATGGGTGCGCCCGCCCGCGATCAACGCGCCCGCCACCGAACCGACGGCGAGCACGACGTTGAAGAGGCCGTAGAGCTGGGCGCCACCGATGGACGAGCCGCCGAACGTCTCGTCGGCCATCGCTGTGAGCACCACCGGGAACTTGAGCCCGAACGTGCCGACCACGCCGACGAGCACGATCGTCCACGCCACGTACGGACGCTCGGCCACGTACCGCAGTGCAGACCGCAGCTGCCCGGGCGCCCGCTCCACCCGTTGCGTGCGGATCAGGTCGGCGGAACGGATGAGCAGCAGGCCCGCGATCGGGGCGACGTAGGACAGGGCGTTGGCGGCGAACGCCCAGCCCGACCCCACCGTGGCGATCATGACACCGGCCACGGCAGGCCCGACGAGGCGGCTGGTCTGGAAGACCGCGGCGTTCAACGCGATGGCGTTGCGCACGTACCTGTCCGGCACGACCTCGTTGACGAAGACCTGGCGCGTCGGGTTGTCGACGACGAACACGAGCCCCGCGACGAGCGCGAACAGGTAGACGTGCTCCACGCGGACGTGCCCGGTGATCGTCAGGACGGCGAGGGCACCGCTCAGGATGCCGTTGAGGCTCTGGGTGATCATCAGGACGACCCGCTTGGGGTAGCGGTCGGCGATCACACCGCCGTACATGCCCAACAGGAGCATCGGCAGGAACTGGAGCGCCATCGTGATGCCCACGGCGGCCGGGCTCCCGCTGAGCTCGAGGACCAGCCACTCCAGGGCGATGTTCTGCATCCACGTGCCGGTGCTGGCGACCGCGTGAGCGCTGACATAGATACGGAAGTTGGGGACGCGCAAGGCGGCGAATGTGCTACCGAGGCGACGGGAGGAATCGTTGGAAGATGTGGTCCCGCTCACGGGTATGTCGGCCGCAGCCGTTGTCACGGATAACCCTTCGTCGTGCTCGCAGAAATCCGTACCTCAGTCTCCCCCGGGAGTGGCGTATTGTGAACGGCGATCAGGCGACTAACTGTTATTGCGGAGCAATATGGCACCGATGATCTACGACCCCGCCCAGCTCCAGACGTTCCTCGCCGTGGCCCAGACACGCAGCTTCACGCAGGCGGCGGCGCGCCTCGGCATCCGGCAGCCCACGGTGAGCCAGCACATCCGCAAGCTCGAGGAGGCCACCGGGCGCGTGCTCGTGCACCGCGACACGCACAGCGTCTCCATGACCCCCGACGGCGAGGCCATGATCGGGTTCGCCCGGTCCATCCTCACGGCGCACGAGGAGGCGGCGAACTACTTCAGCGGGGAACGCCCGCACGGGCGGCTGCGGATCGGGATGTCCGACGACCTCGCGCTCACCCGGCTGCCGCAGATCCTGCGCGACTTCCGCCGCGACCACCCGCTCGTCGACCTCGACCTGTCCATCGACCAGAGCGGCTCCCTGCACCGCAGGCTCGAGAACGACCGCCTCGACATCTTCGTCGGCAAGCGCCCGCGCGGTGAGCCGCGGGGGCAGCTGGTGAAGCGCGACCGCCTCGTGTGGGTGGGCACGGCGTCCACCCGCCTGGACATGAGCAAGCCGCTCCCGCTCGCCGTCTACCCGAACCCGAGCCTGTCCCGCTCCGCGATGGAGAACGCCCTGCAGCGGGCCAACATCACCTACCGTCCGGCGTGCCTGTGCCGCGGCGTCAACGGCCTGATCGGGGCCGTCGCGGCGGGCATCGGGATCTCGGCACTCGCCAGCAGCCTCGTCCCGGTGCAACTCACCCCGCTCGGCCCGCAGCACCGCCTGCCCGAGCTCGGCTACATCGACCTCGTCCTGCTCACCAACCCGCGCACCGAGGGACGCCCGGCGGCGAAGGCCCTGGCAGCCGCCGTGCTCGCCAGCGGCCCCACCAGCCTCGAGACGACCACATGAGCGGGGCATGATCGCGTTGTGATCGACCACCTCGTCTACGCCACCCCCCATCTCGAGGCCACCGTCGCCGACCTCGCCCGGCAGGGGCTCGGGACCAGCCCCGGCGGCGCGCACGACGGGCTGGGCACCCGCAACGCCCTCGCCGACCTCGGCGGGGGCGCCTACCTCGAGGTGATCGGCCCCGACCCCGACCAGCCCGAACCCGCGCAGCCGCGGCCGTTCGGCATCGACGGGCTCACCGCACCGCGCCTGGTCGCGTGGGCCGTGCGGGTCGACAACCTCGACGCGGCCGTGGCCACGGCCCGCTCCCGCGGCCACGACCCGGGCGCCGCACGGGACATGGCCCGCCTGCGCGGCGACGGGCTGCGGCTGGCGTGGCGGCTCACCCCGATGCCGGCCACCGTGCCCGCGGTGGTGCCGTTCCTCATCGCGTGGGGCGACACGGAGCACCCCAGCCTGGGCGCCGCCCGCGGCGCCCGCCTGGAGTCGCTCACGCTCGCCCATCCCGACCCCGCCGCCGTCCGGGAGCAGCTCGCCGCCGTCGGGGTCACCGACATCGCCGTCGAGCCCGCGCCCGCTCCCGCGCTGCACGCGGTGCTCCGGACGCCGTCCGGTCCCGTCGACCTCGGGTGATGTCCTCAGCGCTAGGCCAGTGACCCGACGGGAGCGGCGACCAGGCGTCGCCTGCGGCGGATGAGCACCTCGGCGACCACCAGGTTGATCACGCAGCCGAGGACCTGACCGACCGGGATCAGCGATGCCACGGCCGTCGGCGCGTCGGCGGGCGCGATCACGCCGGTGGCCAGGCCCGTGAGCAGCACCAGCGGCACCACGATCCGGGCGGTGACGGCGAGGAAGGTCAGCGCGTAGTTGCGCGTCATCCAGTCCCGGTGCGCGGGGACGTCGCCCCGGCGGATCGCGCGGACCGCAGCCCCGGCGGTCGCCAGCCACCCGATCGCCGCGACCACGAGGCCGACCTGGGTGACGAGCCGGCCCGAGAGCAGCGCGACCGGGACAGCGGTGAGGGCCGAGGGCAGCACGCCCGCGAGGAGGTAGGCGCGCCCGATCCGGCCGTGCCACCGCCTGCGGGCCCGGATCGCCGGCACGAACTGCAGCGGGCCGAGCACCAGCGCCACCGTCGCGGTGAGGATGTGCGTCACGAGCAGGGCGTAGTGCAGCCCTCCGTCGACCTCGATCCGGCTGGATCCGGAGTCGAGCGGCACGTACGGGGCGGCCATCGCCGCGCCCGCCACCACGGCCACCAGCAGCAACAGCCAGACCCGGCGCGGGCGCATCACCTGGAGGTCCATGCCCTCGATCGTCGATCGCGCCGCGCCCGGTGTCGTCCGATCAGGGGCGGCTCACGACGTACTCCTGCCGGCGTAGGTGATCCACGCCATGCCCGGCTTGAGGTGAACCCGACTTCAGGTCCGAGGATCGCGTCATGACCGCCTACACGCTTCCCGACCTGCCCTACGACTACGGCGCCCTCGCCCCGCACATCGCAGGCGAGATCATGGAGCTGCACCACTCCAAGCACCACCAGACCTACGTCGGCGCCCTCAACCAGACCCTCGACAAGCTCGCCGAAGCCCGCGACAGACGCGACTTCGGCGCCATCGTCGGCCTCGAGAAGACCCTCGCCTTCAACCTCGGCGGCCACGTCAACCACTCCACCTTCTGGCAGAACCTCTCCCCCGACGGCGGCGACAAGCCCACCGGCGAACTCGCCGCCGCCCTCGACGAGCACTTCGGCTCCTTCGACGCCTTCCAGGCCCACTTCACCGCCGCCGCCACCACCATCCAGGGCTCCGGCTGGGCCATCCTCGGCTGGGACACCCTCGGCCGACGCCTGCTCATCCACCAGCTCTACGACCAGCAGGCCAACCTCCCCGCAGGCCAGATCCCCCTCGTCCTGCTCGACATGTGGGAACACGCCTTCTACCTGCAGTACCGCAACGTCAAGCCCGACTACGTCAAGGCCTGGTGGAACGTCGTCAACTGGGCCGACGCCGCAGCGCGCTTCGAGAAGGCCCGCGGGGCCTGAGCCGATGACCACGACCGGAACGACAGCAGAATCGAGCCTGCTCGCGAGCGCGTTCCGGGACGCCTTCCGCCACCACCCCGCCGGCGTCGCCGTGGTCACCGCCCGCGACGGCGCCGGTGCGCCGGTGGGGCTCACGGCGTCGTCGGTGGCGTCGGTGTCGCTGACGCCGCCCGCGCTCGTCCTGTCGATCTCGCACCGGACGAGCGCGGCCGCGGCGTTGCTCGCCGCCGACTCGTTCCTCGTCCACCTCCTGGAGGCGCGCAACGTCGGCCTGGCCCGGCGCTTCGCGACGTCGGGTGCGGATCGGTTCGGCCCGGACACCCGCTGGACGCCGCTCGTCACCGGCGAGCCGTGGCTCCCCGAGGCCCCGACGGCGCTGCGCTGCCGTCCGCTGTCGCGCACCCGCGTCGGGGACGCGACGGTGGTGACCGCGGAGGTGGCGGGGGTGCGCTCGTCGGGGCGGGCCGGCGAGCCGCTGGTCCACCACGACCGCGGCTACCACGTCCTCGGGCCGGCACTTCCCGCGTCCTGACAGAACGGCCTCGGATCGGAGCGGCGCGAACGGGCGGGACGGAGGACCATCGGGGTGGAACACCCCAGGAGGTGGACGTGCCGCAGGACCGCCCCGGACCCGACCCCGGGCCCAACCCCGGGCCTTTCGACGACCTCTTCGAACGGCTCATCGGCAACCTCGAGAGCACGCTCGGCGACACGCTGGGCGGAGCCACGGGCCGGCGCCCGTCCACCGGCGGCCGCACCCCGAAGCTCGACCGCTTCGGGCGGGACCTCACCGCGGAGGCCTCCCGGGGCGAGCTCGACCCGGTGATCGGACGCGACGCCGAGATCGACCAGGTGCTGGAGGTGCTGGCCCGGCGCACGAAGAACAACCCGGTGCTCGTGGGCGACCCGGGCGTCGGCAAGACCGCGATCGCGGAGGGCATCGCGCAGCGGGTGGCGGACGGCACCGTCCCCGAGGTGCTGCGGGGCGTCCGTGTGGTGGCGCTCGACCTCGTGGGCATGGTGGCGGGCACCCGTTACCGCGGCGACTTCGAGCAGCGGCTCACCGGCGTCATCGACGAGGTGGTGGCCGCGGAACGGTCCGTCGTCCTGTTCCTGGACGAGCTGCACGTCGTGATCGGGGCCGGGTCGGCCGAAGGTGCGCCGATGGACGCGGCGAGCATGCTCAAGCCCGCGCTCGCCCGCGGCGACCTGCAGCTGATCGGCGCCACCACGGTCAAGGAGTACCGCCGCCACATCGAGAAGGACGCCGCGCTGGAGCGCCGGTTCGAGCCGGTGCCGGTCGCCGAACCGACGGTCGAGACCACGATCGCGATCCTGCGCGGCCTGCGCCCGCGCTACGAGCAGCACCACGGCGTGCAGATCAGCGACGCGGCCCTCGTGGCCGCCGCCGAGATGTCCGACCGGTACGTGCCCGACCGGTTCCTGCCGGACAAGGCGATCGACCTGCTGGACCGCGCGAGCTCCCGAGCCCGGATCCGGGCCGGCGGACCGGCCGCGTCCCCGGTCGACCGCGCGGGCGCGGAGGAGCTGGAGCAGCTGCGCCGGGCGCGCGAGGTGGCCGTCGACGCCGAGGACTTCGAGCGTGCACACCTGCTCACCCGCGAGATCGAGGCCGCCGAGGCCGCGCTGGGCACCCCCGGCCCCGACCTGCGCAAGGACGGTGGGCCGGTGGAGATCGGGCCCGACGACGTGGCCCGCATCGTCTCGGACAGCACCGGCATCCCGATCGCCCAGCTCACCGGAGCGGAGCGGCGCAGGCTCCTGGACCTGGAGGCCCTGCTGCACCGGCGCGTGGTCGGGCAGGACGAGGCCGTCGAGACGGTGGCCGACGCGGTGCGCGCCGGGCGGGCCGGGCTCGCCCACCCGGACCGGCCGATCGGCTCGTTCCTGTTCCTCGGCCCCACGGGCGTGGGCAAGACGGAGCTGGCGCGGGCGCTCGCCGAGGCCCTCTTCGGCAGCGTGGACGCGCTCCTGCGGTTCGACATGAGCGAGTACGCCGACCGCAGCAGCGCGTTCCGGCTGGTCGGCGCCCCACCCGGGCACGTCGGCTACGACGACGCCGGCCAGCTCACCGAGGCCGTGCGCCGCACCCGCTACGCCGTGCTCCTGCTCGACGAGATCGAGAAGGCGAACGCCGAGGTGGTCAACACGCTGCTGCAGGTGCTCGACGCCGGCCGGCTCACCGACTCCCACGGCCGCACCGTCGACTTCACCCACACCGTGGTGATCATGACGAGCAACCTGGGCGCCGACCGCCTCCTGACGGCCGCGGGACGCCCGGTCGAGGAGGTGCGCGAGGGCGTGCTCGCCATGGCGCGCCTGCACTTCCGGCCGGAGTTCCTCAACCGGGTGGACGACATCGTGCTCTTCTCCGCCCTCGACCGCGACGAGCTGCGACGCATCACCGAGCTGCTGCTCGCGGGCACGGCCGACCGGCTGCGAGCACAGGGCATCGAACTGGAGGCGACCCCCGCCGCGATCGACTGGCTCGCCGAGCGCGGCCACCAGCCCGAGCTCGGCGCCCGGCCGTTGCGGCGCACCATCGCGCGCGAGGTCGACCGCGTGCTCTCCCGCCTGATCATCGGCGGGGAGCTGGGGCCCGGCGGGCGGGTGGTGGCGGACGTGGCCGGCGGGGCACTGGAGCTGCGCCCGCGGACGGGCTGACCCCTCCCGGTCATCTCGCGGCTGTCAGAGGACCGCCCTCGCGTCGATCGTGGCCGGCGCGCGGGCTCTGACGCCAGATGGGCAGGGTCGTGCCGCGGTCAGTCGAAGGCGCCGGCGACGTAGAGGCCGACGGCGAAGCCGGCCACGGCCAGCCACAACAGGAAGAAGAACAACCGTGGGGAGACCGGCGCCGTCGATCTGCGTCGGACCCGCCCGTGCGTCATGCCGCCAGCCTGACAACACGTCATCGGAAGACACAGCGACTCACGTCGACATTGACGACTTCCTAACGCCCGCAGAGCCGTCCTCGCTGCCATCGTGCACGCCGCGCATCGTCGCGGCCGCGGCGTGGCCCTGGATGCTCGGCGCCGAGATCCGCGTGAGGCCCCGCCCCTGCCGGCCCGGCCCCGTTGTGGGGTCGGGCCGGGCCATGACGGGACTTATGTGGCGTCGAGCATGGCGATCTGCTCACGGGTGAGCTGCAGTTCGGCAGCTGCGGCGGAGTCGCGGATCGTGTCCGGGCGGCTGGAGCCGGGGATCGGGATCACACACGGGGAGGTGGCCAGCATCCAGGCCAGCGTCACCTGCTGTGGGCTCGTCCCGAGCGTCCGGGCGACGTCGCCGAACGCCGAGTGCGCCGACCCGAGCGCCGACGCGCGGGAGATCCCGCCCAGCGGGCTCCACGGCAGGAATGCGATGCCGAGTTCATGGCACAGGCGCAGTTCCGGTTCACTGCTGCGGAAGGCGGGCGAGTACTGGTTCTGCACGGAGACCAGGCGTCCGCCGAGGATGTCGTTGGCGAGCCGGATCTGGTCGACGTCGGCGTTGGAGATGCCGGCCATGCGGATCTTTCCGGCGTCGAGCAGGTCCCGGATGGTTCCGATCGAGTCGGCGTAGGGCACGCTCGGGTCGGGGCGGTGGAACTGGTAGAGGTCGATGGCCTCGACGTTCAGGCGCTTCAGCGACGCCTCGCAGGCCTGCACGAGGTAGGAGGGTGACCCGTTCAGGGTCCAGCTGCCGTCGCCGGGCCGCAGGTGCCCACCCTTGGTGGCCACCACGACATGCGAGGTGTCGGCTCCGTAGCTCGCGATGGCCGCTGAGATCAACGACTCGTTGTGGCCCACGTCGTCCGCGGTCAGGTGGTACGCGTCCGCGGTGTCGATGAGAGTGATGCCGGCATCGAGCGCGGCGTGGATCGTGGCGACCGAGCGGGCCTCGTCAGGCCGCCCTTCGATGGACATCGGCATGCCGCCGAGTCCGATGGCGCTGACCTTCGTGTCGCCGATGTGACGGAACTGCACGGAGTCCTCCGGGTTCTGGGGTGTCGGGTCAGTGGATCGTGAGCCTGACCCGAGCCACGGTCGGCGCCCGAGATTCAGTTGTCCAACAGTTGGAAGAGCAGACAGTCAGGAGCTACGATTCTAGACCGTGGACCTGCGGCAGCTCGAGCACTTCGTCACGGTTGCCGACGAGATGCACTTCACGCGCGCCGCCGAGCGGTTGTTCATCTCCCAGTCCGGGTTGTCGGCGTCGATCCGCGCCCTGGAGAAGGAGCTCGCCGCCGAGCTGTTCATCCGCAACACCCGCCGCATGGAGCTGACCGACGCCGGGCGGGCTCTGCTCGAGGAATCGCGGCGGACCCTCGCGAGCGCGGCAGCCGCCCGGGACGCGGTCGCGGCGGTGCGAGGGCTGCACCGAGGCACGCTGCGGGTGGGCACCGAGCAGTGTCTGGGGGTCGTCGACGTCGCCGCGGAGTTGGCACGGTTCCACCAGGCCCACCCGGGCGTCGAGCTGTCGGTGCAGCAGGCCGGTTCAGCCCATCTGGTGGAAGAGGTCCGACTCGGCCGGCTGGACATCGCGTTCGTCGCCGAACCCGCACAACCGCCCGAGGACGTGTCGTTCCTGCGCCTCGCCAGCGAACCGATGATGCTGATCTGCCACCCGGAGCACCCGCTGGCCGGCCGCGAGCAGATCGAGTGGGCGGCACTCGCCGGCGCGGCCTTCGTCGACTTCCACCCGAGCTGGGGATCGCGACGGACGACCGACCGCGGGTTCGCCGCCGCCGGCCTCAGCCGCGCGGTCGCGTCCGAGGTCAACGACGTGCACACACTGCTGGACCTGGTCGGGCGCGGTCTGGGTCTCGCCGTCGTGCCGGGACCGATCGCCCGCAAGAAGGCGCACAAACTCAGCGTCGTTGCCCTACCTGCCGATGCGCCGCGCTGGGACGTGGCCATCGCCCGCCCCGACACGGCGACCACGCTTGCGGCGGCCGAGTTCCTGGCCCCGATCCGCAAGCGCTTCAAGGCCTGAGCGCCTGGCCCAGCCGCACGCGGGCGAGCCGCACGGCGTCGGCCGGTTGCTCGGGCCGGGTGAAGCGCGGGCGGGCTGGACGCGCCGATCAGGCCCGGTCGACCGGCAGGTCGAGCACGGCCCTGCGGCGCTGCGCGAGCGCGCCGTACGCCGCCCCCATGGCGAGGATCAGCGGGAGCACGTTGATCCAGGGCGAGGAGGTGCCGGTGACGTCCGGGTAGTTCGCGACGATCAGGCCGCCGCACGCCAGCAGCGCGGCACCGGCGAGGACGGGCGCGATCCGGGTGGCCCACGCGGAGCCGGTGACCAGCCCCAGCGCCGCGGCCCGCACGACGCTCGCGCAGCAGGCGGTCATCAGCACGATGACCGCGAGCGACGTGACGCCGGAGATCGCCGGGAAGAGCCCGACGAACGGGTCGGCGCCGACGATCGCGAACGGCACCACCAGCAGCGCGCCGATCACGACCTGCACCGCGACGCCGACGTGCGGCGTGGCCCGCGTGGGATGGGTGCGGGCCAGCGCCGCAGGGAGCAGCCCGGCCCTCCCGAGGGCGAACATGTACCGGGTGGCCATGCTGTGGAATGCCACCGTGGCCCCGAGGAAGCTCGCCGCCACCACGAACCCGAGCACGGGCCCGGTCCACGCCCCGAGGTAGGTGGCGAAGACCCCGAAGACGAGGGAGCCGGGGTCGGCCTGCGCCGTGGCACGCACGTCCGGCACGGCCGCGACCACGGCCGCTGTGGCCACGAGGAACACCACGCCGAGCAGGAGCAGGGCCAGGTACGTCGCCACGGCGACGGTGCGGCGGGCGTCGCGCGCCTCCTCGCAGTACGCGGCTGCGGCTTCGTAGCCGGAGAAGGACAGCAACACGAACACGACCGACAGTCCGAGCCTGCCGCCGAGCAGCGCCGCGGGCGCCGTCGCGTCGATGACCGGGCCCGCCGGTCCGCGCACCAGGACGGCCACCACGAGCGAGGCGAGCAACGCGAACTGCACCCCGACGATGCCGACGATCACGAAGAGGGTGGCGGGCTCGGCGCCGAACGCGAGGCTGAGCGACAGGTTCGAGGCCAGTGCGGTGATCGGAGCCGTGGCGCCGACCACCATCGCGACCATGCCGGGCACGCCGATGGCACCGGCCCGGAGGGCGCGTGGAGCGGGTTCCTGCTGCTTGCGGGGGTCGAGCGTCATTGCAGACCTCCGGGGGTGGGTCAGGGAGCCAGTACGTCGTCCAGCCAGTCGTAGATCGCGCCCGCTGCACGGCGCAGGACGTCGACCTGGTTGTGCAGGGCGCCTCCGAAGCCGGCGTCGAAGGCGAGGAGGGTGGCCGGCGCGGTGAGGTGGGCGAGGAGCTGCGCGGGCTGACCGCCGAGGGTCTGGTCGTGCTCGCCGTCGACCACCAGGACAGGGCAGGTGATCTTCTCGGCGACGCCGTCGGCGACGGTGAAGTCGGCCCAGCGCGCGTAGAGCGCGTGGGTGGTGGGCACGCCCATCACCCAGCGGCCGTGCTCGGAGAACCAGCGGATCGTGCCGTCCTCGTCGATGCGGCGCTCGATCAGCTCGTCGAGCTCCGGGTCGTGCCCGGCGCGCAGCCGGGCGAGCGTCGCGTCCCGTTCGCCGGGCGGCGTGCGCAGGACGTAGTCCAGCGGCACCGTCGCCATGTCGTACACGCCGTCGAACGCGACGACCGCGGCGATCCGGTCGTCGAAGGCCGCCGCGCGCGGCGCGAGCACGCCGCCCATGCTGATCCCGAGCAGCCCGATCCGGTCGGCCCGCACGTCCGGGCGGGCGGCGGCGAGATCGAGCACCGGGCCGACGACGCGCTCCCAGTCCGGGCGGAACGGCAGTCCGAGCTCGCGGATCACCTGGCCCTGCCCCGGGCCCTCGAAGGCGAGCACGTGGTAGCCGCGCTCCTGCCCGGCGCGCCCGACCATGGACCAGATCTCCTCCCCTGTGCCGTCGAACCCGTTGTGCGCCACGACCAGCGGCCTCGGCTCGCCGGCGCCGCAGGAGAAGAAGTAGCCGGGCAGGGTCACCCCCTCGTAGGGGATCTCGAGGACCTCGGCCGGCGGCGCGAAGAGCCCCGCAGCTCTCCGGAACGCCTGGACGCCCCGTGCCGCCGCGGTGCGGATGCGGGGGTCGGCCGGGTTGCCGTGGAGGAAGAACTCGGAGGTCCGGAAGTAGTTGGCCGCGCGCAGGAACGCGTCCCGGGCACTGATCCGGTGACCGCCGGCCAGCGCCTCCTCGCCCCGGGCGAGCACCCACTCGGCAGTGGCCGTCCACTCGCGGTACCAGCTGTCGTCGTCGCTCTCGACGACCCGACGGGCGGTGGCGAGGCACTCCCCGATCTCGGCGGCGCCGTAGGGCGTCTGCCCCATGACCCGCAGCAGCTCGAACTCGTACTGCGGGTTCTGCGCGAACACCTCACGACGTCATCCCGGCCGGGAGGCAGGCCTCCCCCACGACCTCCCGGAACGACCGCGGCGGGCGCCCCGTGACGTCCTGCACGGAGGAGGTGGTGCGGTCCTCGGCACCTCGGGCGATGTCCGCGTCGAGGCCGGCGAGCAGCGCGGAGAAGTCGGGCGGGTAACCCGCCGCCACGAAGCGCTCGGTCAGCTCCGCGACGCCGACCGCCCGGTGGCGGACGGCGCGACCGGTGGCCTCGGTCAGCACGGCGGCGGCGTCGGAGTAGCTCAGCGCCTCCGGCCCGGTGAGCACGTACTCGCCGACGTGCGGCTCCTCGTCGGACAGGGCGTGCGCGGCCACCGCCGCGATGTCGCCCGCGTCGACGAACGCCAGGCGCCCGCCGCCGGTGGCCGTGACGATCTCGCCGTCGGCCCGCGCGGACCGGGCGTGCGGGTGGTCGCCGAGGAAGTTCTGCATGAACCAGGACGGGCGCAGCACCGTCGGCTCGGGAACGCTCGCGCGCACCATCCGGTGCAGCTCACCCAGGCCGGGCGCACCCTCCGGCACCGCCGACGAGCTGAGCAGCACCACCCGCCGCACTCCGCGCTCCCGCGCCGCATCGAGGAACGGCACCACGAGCGGGGCGGGGTCGGCGACTCCGACCGGAGCGACCAGGTAGACGGCGCGCACACCGTCGAGTGCGGCCGCGTGCGTTGCGGGGTCGGCCCACTCGAAGGAGACCTGCCCGGCCGTGGGCCGACGGCTCGCGACGCGCACGGGAACGTCGCGATCGCGGAGGGCGGCGGCGACCCGGCTGCCGGTGGTCCCGGTACCGCCGGTGACGAGGACGGTCATCGGTCGCCGCCCGAGACGCCGAACGCGGTCAGTTCGTCCGCGCCGCCGAGCGCCTCGGCGGCCGCGAGCGGGCTCCAGTAGTCGCGGTAGCCCGCGATCTCCCCGTTCCGGACGGTGATCACGGAGATGTAGCGCATCCGGTACGGCCGCCCGGTCCGCACCGCGATGCCGTCCACCTCGAACTCCACGACGACGACCTCCGGGTCGGCCGTCCGGTGAACCGTTCTGCTCGTGATCGCCCGCAGGTCGACGTGGTCGGTGTAGTCGCGCAGGTACTCCGCCACGGCGGCGCGCCCGTCCAGCCGCTGCGGGTAGCCGTCGGGCGCGAACGGGAACTCCATGGCCCCGTCGACGGCCCACAGACCGGCGAACCCGGCCATGTCGTGGGCGAGCAGCAGGTCCATGGCCCGGTCGACGACGTCGAGCGTTGTCATCCGACACTCCTTTCAAATGGACGAGACGGTCCCGTCCCGACCACAGTAGCGGGACGGGACCGTGTCGTCCATGCCATACTCGGCGGCCGTGGGAGTCACCCAGAAGCGGACGCCGACCGGCGCGGCCGTCCTGCAGGCCGACGTCACACGGGCGATCACCGAGGCCGTGCTCGACGAGCTGGCCGAGACCGGCTACGGCAAGCTCTCGATGGAGGCCGTCGCCCGGCGGGCCGGCGTCGGCAAGAGCGCGCTGTACCGGCGCTGGCCGTCGAAGCAGGAGATGGTCATGGCGGTGCTGGCGGAGTTCAGTCTCGAGCTGGCCACGGCGCCCGACAGCGGAACGCTGCGGGGCGACCTCCTCGGCATCCTGCATTCGCTGCGGGAATGGCTCACCCACCCCCGGTTCTCGCGGATCCTCCCCGACCTCGCGGCCGAGGGCGTGCGGAACCCGGAGGTGGCCGAGGCGGTGCGGACGGCGATCGGCGAGCCGAGGCGCGCGGTCGGGGCCACCGTGCTGCGCCGCGCCGTCGACCGCGGCGAGCTGCCCGCCGACACGGACTTCGAGATGGCCCTCGACCTGATCGCGGCGCCCGTGTACTGGCGGCTCTCCGTCCGGCGGGCCCCTGCCGAGCCCGACTACCTCGACAACCTCGCCGATGTCGTGCTGCGCGCCCTGAAGGGTCGACCGTCATGACGCCGCCGAGCCCCTCACGCGGGGTCTGCCGCACCCACTGCTAACGCCCCGCCCCAGCCGCGCGATAGTCGCTCAGACAGCCCCGCAATGGCCATTGCGGCGCGGGCGGGAAGGCGGAAGGGGATCAGTGTCGATCGACCGGCCCAACGGACACAGAGCGCCGCACCTGCGGGCCGTACCGCCCAACGGGCACCGCGTTCCGCGCCCGCCCGACCCACGGATGTCAGCTGCGCCCACCGGTGCTCGGCCGGGCGACGGCGCGACGAGCATGCTTCCTCGGCTGCGCGTTCCGGCTGGGAATGCGCCCGTACCCGGACGACCCCTGCCACACCCTGCGCCAGGGTCGGCGGAGGCGACCGAACCGCTGCGTTCGATACCGCCGGGAACGGCCCGTCGTCTTCGGACGCCCCGGGTGGCCGACGAGGAGGCGACGACCCGGATCGCCACCGTGTCCCGCCCAGAACCGCCCCCCGACCGCTTGGGCGGGTCCACCGCCGCGACCCTGCTCGCTTCCGGCATCGGATGCGCCGCGTTCGGGATCGCCGTCGTCGCGGCGGAGTCCCTCCAACCGGTCAAGCAGCTGTTCACCCTCTCCACCGCGGTCGGCCCGCTCTCCGGCAAGGCGGTGGTCGCCGTAGTGATCTATCTGCTCGCCTGGGCTGCGCTGTTCCTGGCCTGCCGCAGGCGGACGATGCCCTTCGCCGCCGTGCTGCGTGTCACGGCCGTGCTCATCGGGATCGGGGTCGTCGGCACGTTCCCGCCCTTCTACGGCCTCGTCGCAGGCCACTGATCGCGCTGTGTTCACCCCCAACCAGATCTTCCTCATCGTCCACATCACCGTTTCGGTCGTGTTCCTCCACGCCTTCGCGGGAGGGCTCGCCACGCTCGTCCGAGTTCGAGAGGGGGCGCTCGCCCGCCGGATCCAGGTGGCCAGCGTCGTCGGCATGGCCATCATGGCCTGGGCCACCGTGATCTCCGGGACGTGGCTGATCTACCCCGGCTACCGGGCGGAGCCCCCGGCGGGCGCGGCGCTGGAGGCCTATCCGCGCGCCTGGCTGATGAGCGGTGACGCCACCGCGTGGTGGCACACGTTCGGCATGGAGTGGAAGGAACACGTGGGCTGGCTCGCTCCGTTCCTCGCCACCGCCGTGGCCGTCGTGGTACTGCTGCACGGAGACGCCGTCCGGCGGGACCCACGGTTGCGGCGCATTCTCGGTGTGCTCTTCACGACCGCCTTCCTCGCGACGGCGGTCGCCGCGGCGCTCGGGGCGGCGATCAACAAGGTCGCACCGAACGACTTCTTGCTGAGTGCGGGCGTCCCCGATCTGCGAGAGCCGTTCTCTCCGCTTTGACCCGCGTTCACGCCCTGGCGATCGATCTCAGGGCAGCGACGACGACTCCAGCCGCTGCAGGTAGCCGGCGAGCCGGACGGCGTCCTCCGGGTCCCAGCCGGGCCGCCCCGGCCTCTCCGTCTCCACGAGCGCGTACCTTCCCGGGCGCCATCGTCGTGCGATGCTCGGGAGCATGACCACGCAGGGCGCCGCGCTGCTGCTGTCGCGCCGAGACCTCGACTTCCTGCTCCACGACTGGCTGGACGCCGAGTCCCTGCTCACCCGGCCCCGGTTCGCCGAGCACTCCCGGGAGACCGTCGACGCCGTGCTCGACCTCGCCGCCGAGGTGGCCGCCGAGCACTTCGCGCCGCACAACAAGCGGGCCGACGCCGAGGAGCCGACGTTCGACGGCCGGCGCGTCCACATGATCCCCGAGGTCCGCAAGGCCCTGGACGTGCTGGCGCAGACCGGCCTCATCGAGAGCAGCACGGAGCTGCCGCACGTCGTCTCGACGGCCGCGTTCGCGTGGTTCCAGGCCGCCAACCCGGGAACGTGGGCCTACCCGTTCCTGACGATCGCGGCCGCCAACCTGCTGCGCGCCCACGGCACGCCCGAGCAGATCGACGCCTACGTCGGCCCGATGGCCGAGGGCCGCTTCCACGGCACCATGTGCCTGTCCGAGCCGCAGGCGGGATCGTCGCTGGCCGACATCACCACCCGCGCCGAGCCGCAGCCCGACGGCACCCACCGGCTCTTCGGCAACAAGATGTGGATCTCCGCGGGCGAGCACGAGCTCGGCGAGAACATCGTCCACCTCGTGCTCGCCAAGATCCCGGGCGGCCCGCCGGGCGTGAAGGGGATCTCGCTGTTCGCCGTGCCCAAGTTCCTCGCCGACGGGCAGCGCAACGACATCGCCCTGGCCGGGCTCAACCACAAGATGGGCTACCGCGGCACCACCAACACCCTGCTCAACTTCGGCGAGGGCGCCCACACCCCCGACGGGCGCCCCGGCGCCGTCGGGCAGCTCGTCGGACCCCCGAACGGCGGGCTCGCCTGCATGTTCCACATGATGAACGAGGCCCGGATCGGCGTCGGAGCGGGCGCGGCGGCCCTGGGCTACACCGGCTACCTCAAGTCCGTCGACTACGCCCGCACCCGCACGCAGGGCCGGCCGCCTGCCGGGAAGGACCCGGCCGCGCCGCCCGTCCCGATCATCGAGCACCCGGACGTCCGCCGGATGCTGCTCGCGCAGAAGTGCTACGCCGAGGGCGCCCTCGCGCTCGTGCTCTACTGCGGGCGGCTGCTCGACGAGCAGCACACCGGCGCCGACCCCGAGGGCGCCCTGCTGCTGCTCGACGTGCTCACCCCGATCGCGAAGAGCTGGCCGTCGCAGTGGTGCGTGGTCGCCAACGATCTCGCGATCCAGGTGCACGGCGGCTACGGCTACACCCGCGAGTACGACGTCGAGCAGCACTACCGCGACAACCGCCTCAACCCCATCCACGAGGGCACCCACGGCATCCAGGCCCTCGACCTCCTCGGGCGGAAGGTCGTGATGCAGGACGGGGCCGGGCTCACCTTGCTGCGCGAGCGGGTCGCCGCGACGTGCGCCCGTGCCACGACGGGTGAGCCCGCGGAGCTGGCTGCGCAGCTCACGGCGGTCTGGGACCGGATCATCGCGGTCACGGCGCAGATCCACTCCACCGCCGACCCCGACCGCCTCGCCGACGCCACGACCTACCTCGAGGCCGTCGGCCACGCCGTCATCGCCTGGATCTGGCTCGAGCAGTACCTGGCCTGCGGTGACCGGGACGAGCCGTTCCACCGCGGCAAGAGGCAGGCCGCCCGGTTCTTCTTCCGGCGCGAGCTGCCCCGCACCGGCCCGCAGCTCGACCTGCTCGCCGCGCTCGACCGCACCACCGTCGAGATGGATCCGGGCTGGTTCTGATCAGCGCGACTGGAGCGCGTCCAGCGCCACCGCCATGGACGCGGCCACCCGGAAGTCGACGCGCGGGTCGGGCACGTCCACGACGTAGCGGTCGCGGATCGCCTTGCGCCGCTCGCTGGACAGCACCGGCTGCCCGGTGGCGCTGTCCACGAAGTCGAAGTGGAAGACGAACGGCACCCAGATGTCGCCGATGTACGGGATGAAGTCCCACACCCTGCGCACGACGGCCAGAACCGGCCTGCGCTCCTTGCCGATGGCCTCGTAGCCCGGGCCGGCGAGGTGCCAGGTGGAGCGCAGCAGGCTCGCACCGAACGCCTTGCGGAAATAGCCGAGCCCGTTGCCGTACTCGTCGAACACGTCGTGCTCGGCGCTCACGTCGAGCCGCTGGCGGGCCTTGAACGAGAACACCGGGCGCGACCGGGACTCGTCGGCGTAGAAGGTGACCTCCTCGCGCAGCTTCATGCGTTTCTGCTGCGCGAACGCGAGGAGCGGGCCCTCGCTGCCGTCCGGCGCGGCGGCGCGGATCTCGTAGCGGTTGACCATCATCGTGATCCGCTGCCGGACGAAGAACCGCGGGACGTGCATCGGGGCGGTCATGGTCACGAGTCTGGCAGCTGGATCTTTCACCCCGCATCTCCCACTGACACTCTGTCACCATGGGTATGCGCAGCGGTGCCCTCGTCCGCAGACGGCAGCTCGCCCGCATCCTGCGCGACCTGCGCCGCGGTTCCGGGCTGACCATCGAGGAGCTCGCTCCCCGGCTGGACTTCTCCCCGAGCAAGCTGAGCCGCATCGAGAACGCCCACCAGGGGGTCGACGTCCACGTCGTGCGCACGATGATGGACATCTTCGGCGTCACCGGTGACCAGTGGAACGCGCTGCTCACCCTCACCCGGGAGGCGAGCGCCAAGGGCTGGTGGCGGGCCTACGGCCTCGACGACCAGGGCTACGTGCCCCTCGAGGCCGAGGCGGGCACCGTGCGCGAGTACACGGTGAACTACCTGCCCGGCCTCCTGCAGACCGCCGACTACGCGCGGGCCCTGTTCGAGAGCTCGCTGCACGCCGGAAGCCGGGCGGTGCGGGAGAACGACGTCGACGTGCGCATGATCCGGCAGAAGCGGCTCACCGATCCCGAGCACCCGCTGACGCTGGTCGCGGTGATCGAGGAGGCGGCGGTGCGGCGGGTGATCGGCGACCCCGACGTGATGTGCGCGCAGCTCGCGCACGTCCTGGAGACCGCCGAGCTCGACACGGTGACCATCCAGGTGCTGCCGGCGGACGTAGGCGCCTACCAGGGTGTGACCGGGGCGTTCACTCTGCTCAGCTTCGAGACCCTGGGAGAACCGGACATCGGCTACGTCGAGCACCCCATGGGGTCGGTCCATATCGAGAAGGCCGAGGACGTCGCCCGGGGTAGGGTCGTGTTCGACCACCTGCGCTCGCTGGCGCTGAGCCCCGAGGAGTCGGCGGCCCTGATCGAGCGGGTGGCCATGCAGATGTGAGGCCGCGACGCGAAGAGGTGCCCGATGCCCGCCCCGATTCTCGACGGCCTGGCCTGGCGCAAGAGCAGCTTCAGCGGCAGCGGCGGCAACAGCAGCGGCTGCGTCGAGGTGGCGCCCCTCGCCGACGGCGGCATGGCGGTACGCGACACGAAGGACCGGTCCCGGGCGATGCACCGCCACTCGGCGTCGGCGTGGCGCGCATTCGTCACGGGAATCCGAGCGGGCGAGTTCAGCACACCGAAATAGCCACTTCACACACCCACGGCGCGCTTCACACAATGCCGGCCATATGTGAAGTCCGCGCCGGATGTGTGAAGCCGCCTCACCGGGTGGACGGTCCAGTCCCCGACCGGTTTCGCCCCACCGCTGACGCACCCACTTCACACACTCGGGGTGCGCTTCACACAAGGCGGGCCTTGTGTGAAGCCCACACTGGATGTGTGAAGTCGCCTCATCGTTGCCGGGGCAGGACCAGCCGGCGGTGCACCGCGTGCAGGGCCAGTACGAGCAGCGCCGGGAGCACCAGCACCACCCCGGGCAGGAGCACGGCCAGCAGCACCGCGACACCCGTCACCGCCAGGGCCGCGAGGCCGGCCACGGGGGCGCGGAGCAGGTCCGTCCAGCCTCCGGCCAGCGCGGCGCGCCAGCCGCCGCCGGCCAGCCGCGGCACGGCCAGCAGCACGACGGCGGCGAGGCACGCGATCGCCACGCCGAACGCGGCCAGCACCGCGCCACCCCCCGGCACCACGCCGGCACGCAGCCAGCTGACCTGCTGGGCGGCGACCAGGACCGCGAGCACGCCGACCACGCTCACCGGCACCCCGGGCAGCAGTCTGCGCACGAACTCCGCACCGATCTCCCGGTAGGACGGCAGGTCGTCGTGGTCGGCCCAGTGCCCGACGGCCGTGGACAGGGTGGCCACCACCGCACCGACCGTCACCACCGGGAGGCTCACCAGCACCGCGACGATGCCGAGCAGGGCGAGCTCGCCGATGCGGCGCAGCTGCTCCTTCCAGCCGCGGACGGGCACGCCGGTCATCGCCTCAGCTGTCATCCCTTGATGCCGCTCGTGTTGATCCCGTCGACGATGAGCCGCTGGAACACCAGGAAGAACAGGAACACCGGCACCAGCGAGAGCACCGACATCGCGAACATCGGCGCGATGGCCGCCTGCCCGCTCGAGTCGAGGAACAGCCGGAGGCCGATCGGCACGGTGTAGGCGTCGAGGTCGTTGAGGTAGACGAGCTGGGTGAAGAAGTCGTTCCAGGTCCAGATGAACGAGAACACCGCGGTGGTGACGAGCGCAGGCTTCGTGAGCGGCAGCACCACGAAGAAGAAGCGCCGGTAGGGTCCGCAGCCGTCGATCTCGGCCGCCTCATCGAGGCTGCGCGGGATGCCCCGCATGAACTGCACCATGAGGAACACGAAGAACGCCTCGGTGGCGAGGAACTTCGGCACGATCAGCGGCAGCGGGGTGTTGATCCACTCCAGGCTGTTGAACAGCACGTACTGCGGCACGATCAGCACGTGGTGCGGCAGCAGCAGCGTGCCGATCATGATCGCGAACCAGAAGCCGCGCAGCGGGAACTTGAGCCGGGCGAACGCGAACGCGGCCAGCGAGCAGGACACCACGTTGCCGATGACCACACCGGCCGCGACCATGGCGCTGTTCAGGAAGAACGTCCCGAACGTGACGCCCGGGATCCCGGTCCAGCCCTCGGGGTAGTTCTGCGGGCTGAACTCGCGCGGGAGCACGTTGACGTTGTTGAGGATCTCCTGCGGCGCCTTGAACGACGTGCCGATCATGTAGGCGATCGGGTAGAGCGCCACGAGGAGGATCGCGATCAGCACGACGTGCGCGGTGGCGCCCTCGTACCAGCGGCCCTTCTGCCCGGCCGGACCGGGTGCGGCCGGTGAGACGCCGACCGGTGCGACTGCGGTGGTGGTGGCCATCAGCGGTCCCCATCGTCGGCGTAGTGGACCCAGAGCGAGCCGCTGCGGAAGACGAACGCGGTGATGATGCCGAGGGCGATGAGGAACACCCACGCCATCGCCGACGCGTAGCCCATCTGGAAGTCCCCGAACCCGCGCAGGTACAGGTACACCGTGTAGAGCAGCGTGGAGTCGGCCGGGCCGCCGGTGCCACCGCTGATCACGAACGCCGCGGTGAAGCCCTGGAACCCGGCGATCGTCTCCAGCACCACGTTGAAGAACAGCACCGGCGACAGCAGCGGCAGCGTGACGTGCAAGAACTGCTTGAGCCGCCCGGCACCGTCGAGCGCGGCGGCCTCGAACATCTCCGTCGGGATCTGCTTGAGCCCGGCGAGGAAGATCACCATCGGGGCGCCGAACTGCCAGGCCGCGAGGATCACGAGCGTGCCCAGGGCGAAGGACGGGTCGGCGATCCATGCCCGGCCCGGGATGCCGAAGACCGCCAGCACCCCGTTGATCGCTCCCTGGCCGCCGAACAGCGTCTGCCACACGATCGCGATGGCGACGCTGCCGCCCAGCAGCGACGGCACGTAGTACAGCGAGCGGTACAGCCCGACGCCGCGCCGGTTGCGGTAGAGCAGCAGTGCGACGCCGAGGGCGACGGCGAGCTTGAGCGGCACCGACGTGACCGCGAACAGCAGGGTGGCGCCCACCGAGTTCCAGAACTGGGGGTCACCCGTGAACATCCGCTCGTAGTTCTCCAGGCCCACCCACTCCGGGTCCTGCAGCAGGTCGTAGTCGGTGAAGCTCAGGTAGAGCGAATAGAGCATCGGCAGCAGCGTGATGCCGAGGAGGCCGAGCAACCACGGGCTGAGGAAGACGTAGCCTGCGATCGCCTCCTTCCGGCGTCCGGGCCGGCCGCGGGATGCCGTGTGCCGCGGGCCGGCGGCGGGGGTCGGCCGTACTGCCGTGTCCACCATCGAACGTGCTCCCGTCAGCTCGCGGCGCGCTCGAGCTCGCCGGCGGCCTGCGTGACGAACTCCGCGGCGCCGTCGGCGGGCGACTGGCGGCCGAAGCCGACGTTCTCCGCGGAGGCCTGCAGGAGACGGCCGAGCTGCGAATCGCCCTGGGCGGGCACCGGCGGGGTGGGGCCGGCCTCGGCGACGACCTTCTCGTCGTAGTCGAGGACGTACTTCAGCTGGTCGTCGAAGTTCGGGGAGACCACGTCGCGCACCTGCTTGTTGGGCGGCAGGCCGCGCTCGGTGCCGAGGATCGCGCCCGCCTCCGGGTCGCTGACGAAGAAGTTGATGACGTCGACGGCCGTGGCGATGTTGTCACCGCCGGTGTAGGCGGTGAAGAACTGCGACGGGCGGGCGTACGCACCGCTGCGCGGGCCCGGGATCGGCACGAGACCGACCTCGTGGTCGGTCGACTTGTCGACCTCGGTGAGCTGGTTGTCGTAGCTGAAGGTGAGCGCGGTGTTCTTGGTGACGACGGTGTTCTTGGAGATGTCACCGGCGTTGGCCGGCTGCGCGACCTCCTGCGGCGAGGCGGCGCCGGACTTCCGGAGCCCGTCCCACAGCTCGAACCAAGCGGTGACGTCCTCGGCGGTGAACCCGGGCTTCTGACCGTCGTAGAGCTCCTTGCCGTTCTGGCGCAGCCAGTACTCGAACAGGCTGATGTTGGCGCTCTCGTCGCGCATGGCCCACGGCGCGTTCCCGGTGGCCGTGGTGACCTGGGCGGCCCAGGTACCGAACTCCTCCCAGGTGGCCCAGCCGTTCTCCGGCGGGAGCATGCCGATCCGCTCCAGCACCGTCTTGTCGTAGTGCAGCGCCTGCGTGTTGGCCGCGAGCGGCACGGCGTAGAGCTTTCCGTCGACCCTGCCGGTGCCCAGCAGCTTCTCGTCGATGCCGTCGACCTGCAGCGTGTTGCCCACCCACGGGTCGAGCTCGGCGAGCAGGCCCTTGCTCGAGTACTCGCGCAGCACGCGGTTGTCGATCTGGATGATGTCGGCGGCGTTGCGGCCCGCGGCGGTCGTGTTGACCTTGTCGTAGTAGCCGGAGTAGCCCTGCCACTGCGTGGTGAAGGTGACGTTCGGGTGCTTCTGCGTGTAGAGGTCGAGCACCTTCTGCGTGAGCTCGGCCCGCGCCGGGCCGCCCCACCAGGTGACCTCGAGCTGCACCGGCTGCTCGCGCTCCGGCGGTCCGCCCGCCTCCTGGTCGCTCGCGCGCGACCCGCCGCCACCGCACGCGGCGGTGGCGAGGACGGTGAGCGCGGCAGCGCCCGCCAGTACGGTGCGCAGGGACCGGGCGGACCCGCGCCTGCCGAGGATGGCCATGGGGAGCTCCTTCGATCACACTGGCCCGGATCGGCCACCCTCTGTGGCGGCGAGCACAGGGCCTGGCTCGTGGGCAATTAGTTCAGAGCGACGGCGTGACGTCAACAACGTCTTGCGGTTTTTTTCAGCCGTTTGCATCATTGGTCCGCCGCCGCTTCGGCAGCGGTGCCCCACAACGCCGTGAGCTGCCCGCTCAGCCGAACCGCCCTGCTGCAAGCCTTTGCAGTCGGCCCCAGCACCGGGAGTGTGCATGTCCTTCAGCGCCGCGAACTCGCCGCGCCCCCGCTACGCGATCGTCGGCCTCGGCGGCCGCGCCCAGATGTTCGTCGACGCGCTCACCGGCGCGCACGCCGACACGGCGCAGCTCGTCGCGTTCTGTGACGTCAACCAGACCCGCATGGACGTGCACAACCGCACCGTGGTCGATGCCGGCCTGCCGGCCGTCCCGACGTACAAGGCGCAGGACTTCGGCCGGATGCTCGATGCCGAGCGGGTCGACACCGTGATCGTCACGTCGATCGACCGCACCCACGACCAGTACATCGTCGCCGCGCTGCGCGCAGGCCGCGACGTGATCACCGAGAAGCCGATGACCACCGACGCGGAGCGGTGCAAGCGGATCCTCGACGCCCAGGCCGAGACCGGCGGCAAGATCACCGTCACCTTCAACTACCGCTACAACCCCCTGCACACGCGGGTGCGCGAGGTGATCGCCTCCGGCGCCATCGGCGATGTCGGATCCGTGCACTTCGAGTGGCTGCTCGACACCCGCCACGGCGCCGACTACTTCCGCCGCTGGCACCGCGACAAGGCCAACTCCGGCGGGCTCATGGTGCACAAGGCCACCCACCACTTCGACCTGGTCAACTGGTGGATCGCGTCCTCCCCCGACGTCGTCTACGGGCTCGGCCGCCTGTTCTTCTACGGCGACGAGAACGGGCGCAGGCGCGGGCTCGCCCGGCCGTACCCGCGTGCCCACGGCGCCCCCGAGGCCGCCGACGACCCGTTCGCCCTGCACCTGGCCGGCAACGAGAAGATGACCGCGCTCTACCTCGACGCCGAGCACGAGGACGGCTACCACCGCGACCAGAACGTCTTCGGTCCCGGCATCACGATCGAGGACGACATGGCCGTCGCCGTGCGTTACCGCAGCGGTGCCACCATGAGCTACCACCTCACGGCCTACTCGCCGTGGGAGGGCTACCGGGTCGGGTTCAACGGCAGCGCAGGCCGCCTCGAGCTCGACGTCATGGAGAACTCGTTCGTCGACCCCGGCACCGCCGGGAAGGTCGCGGGTGAGGCCGTGCACGGCAGGCCCGGCACCGAGGTGCGGCCCGAGCCGGACCACGGCGCGCGGCTCACGCTGCGCAAGCACTGGGAGAAGCCCGAGGACCTGGACCTCCCCGACACCAGCGGCGGCCACGGCGGCGGCGACGAGCGGATGCTCGCCGACATCTTCGGTGGCAAGGTCGTCGAGGACCCGCTCGGCCGGGCGTCCACCCACCGCGACGGCGCGCTGTCGCTGCTCACCGGCCTGGCCGCCAACCGTTCCTTCGAGACCGGCCTGCCGGTCCGGGCCGACGACATCCTGGAGCTCTGACATGGCTGCTCGACCGCTGGTGCTCGACGACGACCGGATCCTGCCCACCGACCCGGGGGTGCGGGCGATCGCGCGCGAGATCTTCGCCGCCGTCCGCGACCTGCCCCTGATCAGCATGCACGGCCACGTCGAGGCGTCCGTGCTCGCCGACGACGAGCCGTTCGGAGACCCGGCGCAGCTGCTCGTCGTGCCCGACCACTACGTCACCCGGATGCTCGTCTCCCAGGGCGTCCGCCTGGAGGAGCTCGGGGTTCCCCGCCGCGACGGCGGCCCCGTCGAGACCGACGGGCGGGCGATCTGGCGCCGGTTCTGCGCCGGATGGCACCTGTTCCGCGGGACACCGTCGCGGTTCTGGCTGGAGCAGGAGCTGCACGACGTGTTCGGGGTGAACGTGCAGCCGTCCGCGGAGACGGCCGACGCGATCTACGACCAGATCGCGTCGTGCATCGCGCGCCCCGAGTTCCGGCCCCGTGCGCTGTTCGACCGCTTCAAGCTGGAGATCCTCGCCACCACCGACGCCCCGGCGAGCCGCCTCGACGCGCACGCCACCATCGCCGAGAGCGACTGGGACGGGCGCGTCGTGCCGACCTTCCGCCCCGACGCGCTCGTGCACCTGCACCGGCCCACGTGGAAGCAGGACGTCGAGGAGCTCGGGGAGGTCGCAGGCACCGCCGTCGGTACCTACGCCGGCTACCTCGCCGCCCTGCAGCAGCGTCGCGAGCACTTCAAGCGGCTCGGGGCGCTCGCCACCGACCACGGCCACACCACCGCCGACACCACCCCGCTCGACCGCGCCGACGCGGAGCGGATCTACGCCGCCGCCCTCGCCGGGTCGGTGGACCAGGCCGCCGCCGACGCGTTCGCCGCGCACATGCTGTTCGAGATGGCGCGGATGAGCCGCGACGACGGCCTCGTCATGCAGATCCACCCGGGCGTCCTGCGCAACCACCACCCGGACGTCCACGACCGGTTCGGCCTCGACAAGGGCTTCGACATCCCGCTGCCCGTCGACTTCGCCCGCGGCCTGCGCCCGGTGCTGGCCGCCTTCGGCACCGACCCCGGCTTCCGCTGCGTGGTGTTCACGATCGACGAGACCACCTACTCCCGCGAGCTCGCGCCGCTCGCGGGCGTCTACCCGTCGATGCGTCTGGGCGTCCCGTGGTGGTTCCTGGACAGCCCGCACGCCATGCGGCGCTTCCGCGAGGCCGTCACCGAGACCGCTGGCTTCTACAACACCGCGGGCTTCGTCGACGACACGAGGGCCTTCGCCTCCATCCCGGCGCGGCACGACCTGGCCCGCCGGGTGGACAGCGGCTACCTGGCCCAGCTGGTGGCGAACGGCCAGCTGAGCGTGGACGAGGCGATCGAGACGGCGGTGGACCTGAGCACGACGATCCCCCGGGAGGCCTACGCCCCCCGCGAGGCCTGACCCAGCACGACTTCACAGACCCCGAGCGGGCTTCACACAGGGCCGGCCCTGTGTGAAGCCCGCCGTAGGTGTGTGAAGTCGTCCGGATCTTTTCGAACTGGCCCGCCGGGCGGGCGCGCTCGTCATGCTCGGGACGTGGATCTCACGTTTCGGGCGCAGTGGGTCGCCGCGGGGTTCTCAGGGGACGAGCTGCGCGGGTTCGTGCGGACCGGCCGGTTGACACCCGTCCGTCGCGGCAGCTACGTGCGGGGCGATCTGCCGGACGACGCACTCGCCCGGCACATCCTGCAGGTCAGGGCTGCGATGGGCGAGCTGGCGAGCGACGCCGTGGTCAGTCACGTCTCCGCGGCCGTCCTGCACGGTCTGCGGATCTGGGGCGTGCGGCTCGACCGCGTCCACGTCACCCGGCGCCGTCCCACCGGCGGCCGCTGCGGTGCTCTGGTGCACGTCCACAGCGCGACGCTCGATCCGCTCGAGACCGTCATGATCGGCGGGGTCCCGGTCACCTCGCTCGCGCGGACGGTCGCCGACCTCGGGCGGATGCTGCCCTTCGAGCAAGCCGTGGTGTTCGCCGATGCCGCGATGTTCCACAAACGCCCCGATCGCCTCGAGAAGGCGGACGTCCTGGCGGTGCTCGACCACGAGCCGCGCCGGCCGGGCACCCGGGCGGCTCGCCGCATGCTCGACTTCGCGACGGGGCTCAGCG
Source organism: Pseudonocardia hierapolitana (assembly GCF_007994075.1). NCBI lineage: Bacteria > Bacillati > Actinomycetota > Actinomycetes > Pseudonocardiales > Pseudonocardiaceae > Pseudonocardia > Pseudonocardia hierapolitana. The sequence continues at coordinate 8,116,689 of NZ_VIWU01000001.1, forward strand.
AGAGCGTCGGTGAGTCGCGAAGCCGGGTGGCGATCGCGGCGGCGGGCCTGCCACCGCCCGTCCTGCAGTGGGAGGTGCACGCGGCGGCCACCGGCGCGTTCATCGGCCGCGTGGACATGGCATGGCCGAAGCAGCGGACGGTCGGCGAATTCGACGGCCTGGTGAAGTACGGGCGGACGCTGCGCCCCGGCCAGGACGTCGGCGAGGTACTGGTCGAGGATAAGCTGCGGGAAGACGCGCTGCGCGACGAGGACCTCGGCGTCGTGCGCTGGATCTGGAGGGACCTGAGCAACTTCGGCCCCACCGCCGAGCGGCTCCGGTCCCGCTTCCGCCCGGCCTGACGACTTCACACGCCGTAGGTGGGCTTCACACAAGGCCGGCCCTGTGTGAAGCCCGGCCTGGGTGTGTGAAGTCGGGGCGTCGTCGAACATCGCCTCTCCGAGCGACGTATCACGGGCGACCGCCCGGTCGTCCTGCTCCCGGGCGGTAACCAGAGCGTCGTCCCCGGGAGGTGCGCCATGTCCGGTGCTCGGCACGTCCTCGTCGTCGGCGGTGGGCTCAACGGGCTGTTCGCGGCGGTTCTCCTGGGGAGGGACGGCCACCGGGTCACGGTGCTCGAGCGCGACCCGGCCGAGGTGCCCGACCCGGACGTGGCGTGGGAGGTCTGGCAGCGGCGCGGGTGTGGCCAGTTCCGGCTCCCGCACTACATGCAGGCGCGGTTCCGCCACCTGCTGGAGGCCGAGCTGCCCGACGTCGCCGACGCGCTCGTCGCGGCGGGGGCGCTGCGCTACGACGTGCTCGCGGCGCTGCCGGCCGCGGTCAGCGGCGGGATCCGCGACGACGATGACCGCTACGCGACGCTCACGGCGCGCCGGCCGGTGCTGGAGGCCGTGGTGGCCCGGGCGGCGGCCGCGCAGGCGGGCGTGGCGGTCCGGCGCGGCAGCACGGTGCGCACACTGCTGGCCGGGCACCCCGCGCGGTCCGGCGTCCCGCACGTCACGGGCGTGGTGACCGCCGACGGGGAGGAGCTGCGGGCCGACCTCGTCGTCGACGCGAGCGGGCGGCGCTCAACGCTGCGGGCGCTGCTCGCCGACCTGGGCGCTGCCGCCCCCGCCGAGGAGCAGGAGGACGGCGGATTCGTCTACTACTGCCGGCACTTCAAGGGCTCAGGTCCGATGCCGGAGCTGCGCGGCCCCGTGCAGCAGTGGTACGACTCCGTGACGATCCTGACGCTCCCAGCGGACAACGGCACCTGGTCGGTCACGATCGTCGGGAGCGCCCGCGACAAGCAGCTGCGCGCGCTGCGCGAGCTCGAGCGGTGGACGGCCGTCATGCGCTCCTACCCGCTGGCCGCGCACTGGATCGACGCGGAACCGATCACCGGCGTCGACGCCTTCGGCGGTCCGGGGGATCGCCTGCGCCGCCTCGTGGTGGACGGCCGGCCGGTCGTCACCGGGCTGCTCGCGGTCGGCGACGCGGCGGCGTTCACCAACCCGTCGCTGGGGCGCGGGGCGTCCATCGGGCTCCTGCACGCGCTGCGGCTGCGGGAGCTGCTCCGCTCCGTCGACGGCGCCGATCCGCAGGAGGTGGCGATGCAGTGGGCGGAGGACACCGCGACGGCCGTCGAGCCCTGGTACCGGGCCACCGTCGGCACCTCCCGCTCCCGGCTCGCCGACATCGAAGGCGACCGGACCGGCGCCCCCGCCGCCCCCGACGACCGCTGGGCGCTGGCGAAGGCGATGTCGGCGGGGACGAGGAAGGACCCGGTCGTGCTGCGGATGCAGCTGGAGATCGCCGGCATGCTCGCCCTCCCGCCCGAGGTCTTCAACCGCGAGGGCGCGGTGGAGCGAGTGCTGGCAGCCGGAGGGGGCGCCCCGCGCTACCCCCTGCCCGGCCCCGACCGCGCCGCGCTGCTCGCGGCGGCAGGCCTGGCCGTCCCGGCGTAGCCACCACTTCACACACCCCGGGCCGGCCTTGCGAAGGCCGTTCAGGTTTGCGAAGTCGTCAGATGGCCGTCGCCGCGGATACCCCGGCTTAACATCGCTGGCACCGGTGCCGAGTCTCCACCACACCGACGTCGATGAGGGGGACGACGTGTCGGACATCGGGATCGATCTCGGAACTGCCAACACCGTCGTCTACGACTCCGTGCGAGAGGTCGTGTTCGACGAGCCGTCCGTGCTGCTGCGGCGCCGCACCGGCGGGCGGCACGGGGGCATCGTCGCGGTCGGGCGGGAGGCCGCCGAGCTGCTGGGGCGGGTGCCCGCAGGCCTCCAGGCCATGCGGCCGCTGCAGGACGGGGTCATCACCGACCTCGAGACGGCCCGGTCCTACCTGCGGGCCGTGGTCCGCCGGGCGGTGTCGAACCCCTGGCAGCGCGCGCAGGGGAGAGTGGCGATCGGGGTGCCGTCCGGGGCCACGACGCTGGAGCGGCGGGCGCTGCTCGCGGCGGCCGACGAGGCCGGGATGCGCCGGGCCGCGGCGATCGACGAGCCGATCGCCGGAGCGCTGGCGTGCGGCATCGACCCGATGGACCGGCGCGCGCACATGGTCGTCGACGTCGGCGGCGGCACGGCGGAGGCCATGGCGTTCTGCTACGGCGGGGTGCTCACCTCCCGGTCCTGCCGGGTGGCCGGCGACGAGATGACGGTCGCGGTCTTCCGGCACCTCCGCACGGAGCACCAGCTCGTGGTGGGAGAGCGGACCGCTGAGGAGATCAAGATTCGGATCGGCATCGAGACCGCGCCCAGCCTGCCGGTGCCGGGCCTGGACGCCGGGACGGGGCACGCGCGGCTCGCGACGATCCCGGTCGAGGAGATCGCCGAGGTCGTCCGGCCGATCACGGAGTCGATCATCCAGACGCTGGCGGCCGCCCTGCACGACCTGCCACCCGACGCCGCGAGCGACATCCTGGCCGACGGGGTGGTGGCGTTCGGCGGCGCGGCCCTGACCCGGAACTTCGACCAGCGGCTCGAGGAGGCGTTCGGCTTCCCCGTGAAGGTGGCCGAGAACCCGCTCACGTGCGTCGCCGAGGGCGCCGCCCTGAGCCTGTGCAGCCCGGGGGTGATCGAGGCCTACGGCTGGAGGTAGCGCTCGTCCGGGCGGCTACTGCGCCGGGCCGGTCGCGAGCAGCTCCGCGCGGTGGTCGGCATAGTGCTGCAGCGCGTCGGCCACCACGCCCTTGACGTTGTTGCCGCCCGTGCCCGGGCCCTGCACGACGGCGGTGACCACGATGCCCGGGTCGTCCGCCGGCGCGACCGCAGACAGCCAGTTGTCGTAGGTGCCCTCGGGCAGGCTGCCGTCCTGGGCCGTGCCCGTCTTCGCCGCGACCGGGAACGGCAGACCCGCCAGCCGCGCCGCGGTGCCGCTCGTCACCGCGGCGCGCATGCCGTCGCGGACCGGGCCGAGCCGGTCGGCGAACGGCAGCGGAGCCGGCGCCGGGGCGGGCAGCGCCGTGTGGCCGCTCGCGTCGGTGCCAGCGGCCAGCCCAAGCCGCGGCGTGACCAGCTGCCCGGTGGCGATCCCGGCGGTCCAGCGGGCGTTCTGCAGGGGCGTGGTCAGCAGGTAGCCCTGCCCGATGCCGAGGATCACCGTCGAGCCGCCGTACCAGCGGCGCCCGGACGCCTCGACGGTCTCCGGCGTGCCGAGGTAGCCGGCGGACTCGCCGGGCAGGTCGATCCCGGTCGGCGCGCCCACCCCGAGCGCCCGCGCGGCCTCGATCATCGGGGCCGGGCCGAGGGCGTGCGCGAGCTTGTAGAAGTAGACGTCGTTCGACCACGCGATCGACTCGACGAGGTCCATCGGGCCCATCACCCGCCAGTTGCCGAACGTGTGCCCGCCGAGGGTGAAGCTCCCGCCGGTCGGGATCGCCCGGCCCGGCGGGAAGACCGGGTGGAGGACGCCCGCCGTGGCCACCACCAGCTTGAACGTCGAGCCGGGTGGCAGCGCCGCCTGCGTCACGCCCTCCAGCATCGGGTGCCCGGGGGCGCTGCTCACGGCCTGCAGCGCGGGGACGTCGACGGGCGGACCGTAGAGGTTGTCGTCGTACGACGGGAGGCTCACCATCGCGAGGACCTGCCCGTTGCGGGCGTCCATCGCCACCGCGGCGGCGGTGGCCGCGCGCCGGGGCTGGGCCCGGAGCGCCGCGTCGAGGCTGCCCCTGAGCCGCTGCTGCAGGCCGAGGTCGAGCGACGTCCGCAGCGCGGCGCCGGGGACCGGCTCCACCCGCTCGCCCATCGTCACCGGCACGCCCTCGGGGTCGACGTACACGCACTGGCGGCCGTTCACGCCCCGCAGCACCGCGTCGTACTGCAGCTCCAGGCCGGCCCGCCCGACGAACTCGCCGGACGGCAGGTCCGGCCACCGCTGCTCCTCCTCCGGCGTGGCGATGCCGACGAATCCCAGCACAGGACCGAGCAGGGCACCGGTCGGGTAGACGCGCCGGGCCGTCGGCACGACCAGCACGCCGGGGAGCCCGGCGGCCGTGACGGCGTCCGCCGCCGGGCCGGGCACCTCGGCGATGACCAGCGAGAGCGTGGTCGGGGCCGCGTCGTCGAGGGCGGTGCGCACGGCGTCGGCGGGTCGCCCGACGAGCTCCGCGAGCCGAGCGACGTCACCGGGCTGGGACCGGACGACGGCCGGCACGGCGACGACCTCGTAGGTGCCGGCACCCGTGGCCGTCGCGCTCACGGCGAGCGGGGCGCCGTGCCGGTCGGTGATCGCCCCGCGCTCGGCCGGGATGCGGATGCAGCGCGTCATCTGCTGCTCCCCGGCCGCGGCCAGCGCCTCGCCACGGGCGGTCTGCAGCTCCCGGGCGTACTGCCCGAACAGCACGAGCAGCGCGGTCAGCCCCACGGCGATGGCCCGGACGAGCCGGGGACGGCGCGCCCGCCACCGGGAGACGATCAGCAGCCGCGTCCGGGCCCCGTCGCGGCGGACGCCGAGGGCGACGCCGATCGCGGCGAGGTGCACCAGCAGGGCGGTGCCTCCGTAGCTGACCAGCGGGAACGGCACCCCGGCGAGCGGGAGCAGGCCGAGGTTGCCCCCGACCGACACGAGGACCTCGACACCGATCAGCACCGCGAGCCCGCCTGCCACGAGCACACCACCCGACGGCCGCGGCGCGCGGCTGGCCAGCGCGAGCCGCCAGACCAGGACGACGGCCGCTGCGATCGCGCTCGCCCCCGCGACCAGCCCGAACTGCTCGACGAGGCTGGCCAGCGCGAGATCGGTCTCCTTCTCGGGCAGGTACTGGGCGAGCAGGCCGGTCAGCGGGTGGTCGGCGCGTCCGAAGAGCGAGCCCCAGCCCATCGCGATGTGCGCCTGGAGCACCGCCCACCCGGCTCCGGTCGGGGACTCCTCGGCGCCGACGAGGAAGCTGCCGAGCCGCTCGACCTGGTAGGGCCGCAGGAGGGCGACGGCGAGCGGAGCGGCGATGGCCGCGGTCCCGAACAGGGGGAGCAGGAAGCGGGCCGGCACGCGGCCGATGACCAGCATCGCGACCGTGAGCGCGAGCATCAGCAGCGTGGTGCTGAGGTCCGGCTGCAGCGCCGTCAGGGTGAGCGGGACGGCGGCGAGCACGACCGCGGCCGCCGACCGCTGCCACGCCGGCCGGTCCGAGCCGAGGGCCGCGGCCAGCACGAGCAGCAGCCCGAGCTTGGCGAGCTCCGACGGCTGGAACGTGAGGTCGCCGACCGAGATCCACCGCTTCGCGCCGTTGAAGGTCACCCCGCCGACGTGGACCGCGGCGAGCAGGAGCACGGCGGCGGCGTAGGTGAGCCACCCCAGGGCCATCAGCAGCCGCATGCGGAACCGCCACAGCGCCACCAGCAGCACGACCCCGACCGCCGCGATCGTCGCCTGGCGCGCGGCATGGTCGAGGCCGTCGACGGCGTAGAGGTTGGCGAGGCCCAGCCCGACGAGCACGAGCGCGGCGAGGACGGCGACGAGGTCGAACGCGACACCCCGCCGGTCCTTCGGCCGCAGCGGCGCCCGCCCGGTCGGCTCGTCCGGCGCGGGGTGCTCGCCGTGCTCCACGATGAGCATGCGTCGTCCCCTCCGTTTCAGGCCGTGCACGCACCGTTCTCGGGCACGGGCACGGCGCCGCTGGCCGCGGTGGACGGCCGGTCGGTGACGGCCGTGACGGCCAGCGCGGACGCCTCCGGAAGCGCCACGGTGACCACCGCGTCGAGCCGGTCGCCGTGCGCCGGCACGGTGGCGGTGCCACCCGGCGCGGCGACGACCTCACCGGTGCAGCGGTCGAGGACGCGGAGGCTCCAGGTGATCGTCTGCGGGTGCGCCTGCGGCTGCACCCGCACCTGCACGCGGAAGGCGCACTCGGTGCCGGGGGCGCACGGCTGCACCGCCCGCAGGTCGACCGCGTCGATCGTCCCCGCCGCCGCCGGGGCCGGCGGGACGACCGGGGGCAGTGCCGTCGGCGAGTCCGTGGCCATCACCTCGGCCCGGCCGGCCTCCAGCACCGCGGTGATGTCGCGGCTGATGTCGTCGCGGAGGAAGGCGATCTCGACGCCGACGACCGCGACCAGCACCACCACCGACAGGACCCACTTCCAGCTGCGGGCCACGGCGGCCCGGGCGACGGTCCGGGGTGTGCGAGGTGGGCGCCTCCGGCGCGGTGCGGACGTGCGCGCCGCGGGCGCGTGGGTCGCACCCGACCCGTCGCCGGCGATCACCGCGACCGCCCTGCCGAGCTCGGCCCGTGCCTGCGCGCCGCCGGTCGCGTCGGCCTCCCGCAGGATCGCCGCGACGACCGCGAGGCGCCCGTCCGGCGACCGGGCCGCGGCCGCCGCGCGCTCGAGCGCGGGGACCGGACGCGCGGTCGCGACCCCGAGCTGGTCCAGGACGGCCGCGGTGGCCTCGAGGTCGGTGCCGTCCGTGGCCGGCCGGCCCGGGGCGTCGAGGAGGCGGGCCCTGCCGTCCCGTCCGACGCGGACCGCCTCGGGGTGCAGCGGGGGAGCGGGGTTGCGGGTCTCGAAGGCGGCGAGGAGGTCCGCGCCCAGCGCGACGGCCTGTGCGGGGGTCAGCCGGGCGATGGAGAGCAGCCGCGTCAGCGGGAGTTCGTCCGCCGGGGTGCGCAGGGGGACGGCCGTCGCCGGCCCGCGCGCACCCCCGGCCCGTCTCGTGCGGGCGTGTGCCCTGTGCAGGGGCGACGCGCGCCGCTCCGCCCTGGACCGCGTCATGGCCGTGCCCCCCTCGGTACCCCCGAGCCGGTGTCCTGGATCTCGCCGTGCAGCGGGCCCGGCCCGTGCGGAGCACGAGCGGGGCGTCCGCGGAAGATGACGTCCTGCCGGCCGAGCTCAGGTCGGCGCGAGTGCGGTACTTCGTGAGGTGGCCGGGCCGACCGGCCGGACCCGTCTCCTGCTGCACCGGCTCCGTACCGCGTTCATGGCGCCCCCTGCCCCTCGCCTTGTGCAATTGCACCACTGAAGCGCGGCGTTGGGCAGGGCCAATTCGGGAGCGGCCGATCGGCCCATGGAGCGTTCGCCCTAGTGGGGGCCGGTCCGGTGGACTCCCGCCTGCGCCCGGGTCGGGGGAAGACAGACGGCATGAGCCAGGTGAACACCACCGCGGGCCTGCGGTGTCCCCGTGTGTTCAGATCTGGGTGGCCGCGGCGACGCCGCCCTTCGTGAGGGCCTCCAGCGCGTCGGTCACCAGGTCGCAGAACCTGTCGTTCGCCGGGAGCTCCGCACCGAAGACCTCCTCCAGCGACAGGAGCGCGTCGACCGCCGCCTGGGGGGTGGCCGCGTCGGCGGTGAGCTCCCGCAGCCGCTCGGCCAGTGGGTCGTCCACCGGGAGGGGGGCGCCGTCCTCCGCCCGCGCCGTCCAGACGTAACGCATCCATGCCGCGACGCCGAGGCAGGCGAAGCGGGGCTCGGCTCCCGCGGCGAGCCGGTCGGCGATCGTGCCGAGCAGCCGCTGCGGGAGCTTCTGCGTGCCGTCCATCGCGATCTGGACGGTGCGGTGGCGCAGCGCGGGGTTGTGGAAGCGCTCGATGAGCTCCCGCTGGTAGGCGGCCACGTCGTACCCGTCGGGGACGGCCAGGGTGGGCTCGACGTCCTCGGCCATGAGGTGCGCGACGACGCCGGCGATGCCCGGGTCGGCCATGGCGTCGGCGACGTGCGCGTGCCCGGCCAGCGCACCGAGGTAGGCCAGGGTGGAGTGGCTGCCGTTGAGCAACCGCAGCTTCATCGCCTCGTACGGCGCGACGTCGGCGGTGAGCACGGCGCCGGCGTGCTCCCAGGCCGGGCGGCCCGCGGCGAAGTGGTCCTCCACCACCCACTGCCGGAACGGCTCCGTGACGACGACGCCCCGGTCGGAGAACCCGAGCAGCTTGGCTGCCTCGGCGCGGTCGTCGTCGGTGGTGGCCGGGACGATCCGGTCGACCATCGACGACGGGAACGACACCGACTCGGCGATCCACGTCGCGAGGGACTCGCCGTCGGGGAGAGCAGCGCAGAAGTCCGTGACGAGCCCGCGCAGCACCTCGCCGTTGGCCGGCAGGTTGTCGCACGACAGCAGCGTGATCGGGCCCGCGTCGGCGGCACGGCGGGCCTGCAGGCCGCGCACCAGCTGCCCCACGACCGTGCGGGGCGGCCCGTCGCCCGCGAGGTCGGCGGCCACGTCGGGGTCGGTGCGGCGCAGCCTGCCGGTGGCCGGGTCGTGCCGGTAGCCCTTCTCGGTGACGGTGAGGGTGACCAGCCGGGTGGTAGGTGCGGCCAGCAGCGCCTGCAGCCGCTCCCCCTCCTCCGCCACGAACAGCAGGTCGCGCACGGCGCCCGCCACGCGCAGCGAGGTGTCCTCCCCGCGGACGAGCACGGAGTAGAGGCCGTCCTGGGGCTGCAGCTGCTCGAGGACACCGCGGCTGCGCTGGGTGACCCCGCAGATCCCCCAGTCGCCGCCCGCGGCAGCGATCGCCTCCTCGGTGAAGACCGCCTGGTGGGCGCGGTGGAAGGCTCCGATGCCCAGGTGCGCGATGCCGACCCCGAGTGCGCGCGGGTCCACGAGCGGACGCTGCGCGGCGGGCAGGTCCGCGAGCGCGGAGAAGCCGAGCCGATCCGTGCGAGGTGCCATCACCGGCCCGCCAGCACCCGAGCCGAACCGGAGTCCTGCCTGGGCGGCGCCGTGGTGGACCGCACGATCAGCTGGGTGGGCAGCCAGCGATGCGTGGCCTCCGGCTCGATCCCCGCGTCCAGCCCGTCGAGCAGCAGGTCGACGGCGGCGCGGCCGCCCGCCTCCATCGGCATGCGCACGGTGGTGAGCGGCACGGTGGTCATCGACGACATCTCGATGTCGTCGTACCCGACCACGCTGATGTCCGCCGGCACCGCGACGCCGCGGGCGGCGAGCCGGTTGAGCACGCCCACCGCCATCAGGTCGTTGAAGGCCAGGATCGCGGTGACGCCGCGGGCGAGCGCGAGGTCGGCGGCCTGCACCCCGCCCTGGAACGTGGGCGGGAACGGGCCGAGCTCGACGGTCTCGACGTCGCAGGCGGGCGCCGCGGCCCGCAGGCCCTGCAACCGCTGCTCCCCCGCCCACGACGCCGGGGGCCCGGCCAGGTGCGCGATGCGCCGGTGGCCGAGCGCGGCGAGGTGTTCGAGGGCCTGGCGCGCCCCGTCGCCCGAGTCCATGAGCACGGCGGGCAGGCCCGCCTCGTCGCGGTTGACCAGCACCAGCGGGGTGGAGCCGACCAGCCGCTCCAGCTGCGTGGGCTGCATGCGCGGCGAGCAGAGCACGACGCCGTCGACCTGCTTGGCCATCGCCCCGACGACCTCGGCCTCGACGCGCGGGTCCTCGGCGGCGTCGGCGAGGAACACCACGTGCCGCACCTCACGGGCCCGCGCGGTGCAGCCCTTGAGCATGGCCGAGAAGAACGGGTTGGCGACGTCGGGCACGACCACGCCGATGTTGCCGGTCTTGCCGGTGACGAGGCCGCGCGCCGCACGGTTCGGCTGGTAGCCGAGCTCCTCGGCCACCTGCAGGACCTTCCGCCGCGTCGCGGCGTTCACCATGTCGGGCATCGTGAACGCCCGGGACACGGTGGACACCGAGACGTCGGCACCCTTCGCCACCTCGTGGATCGTGACCGCCATGCTGCTCCCGTTCGCCGGCTGAGCACAGCCTGCAAACCATTGCAGCAAGTGTCAAGAACGGAAGCGCTTACGGTAGTGGTTTCGACCGGAAGTCCGGTGCGTAGATCGGCGGATCCAGGTTTCCGCTGGGTGTGCCGGCGGGCCGGCCTCGTACCGGGCGTACTCGGCCGGTTCGCCGGTGCGCCCAGCGGGAAGCTGGGCCGTCGAGATACGTGCTGGACTTCCGGTCGGAACCACTTCACCAGGAGTCGGCGAAGAGCGAGGCCCCCGAGGGCGACGCCTGCGCAGGCGCCGGAGCCGGCGCAACGACCCGCTCTTCCGGGGGCGCCACGAGCCGCGGGCGGCTCGGCACCCTCGGCGGGAGCGGCGCGTTGCCGATGATGATGTCGGCCGCCTTCTCGGCGATCATCATCGTGGGCGCGAGCGTGTTGGCGTTGGTCAGCGACGGCATCACCGACGCGTCGACCACGCGCAGCCCGTCGACACCGTGCACCCGCATGGTGTCGGGGTCGACCACCGCGAGCTCGCCCCGCCCCATCGCAGCGGTGCAGGCGGGGTGGTAGCCGACGCGACCGACCCGCCGCACCCAGGCCATGATCTCCTCGCCGGTGCGCACGTGCGGTCCCGGGAGCGTCTCACCGCCGTCGAGGTGCTGGAACGCCGGCTGCGCGAGCAGGTGACGGGCCCGCTGGACGGCGTTGATCCACCGGTCCTTGTCCTTGGGGTCGGACAGGAAGTTCGCGACGATCTTCGGGTGCACGGCCGGGATCGGCGAGGCGATCTTGACCGAACCGCGCGCCTCCGACCGCATCACGCCGACGTGCATCTGGTAGCCGTGCGCGGTGACCTCGACCGACTCGTCGGAGCTGTTCATGGCGAGCGGCGCGAGCAGGAACATGAGGTCGGGCTCGCCGCCCTCGGCGAAGTCGCTGCGGACGAAACCGCCCGCCTGCATCGGGTTGCGGGTGCCCGGGCCCTTTCCGAACACCAGTGCGTCGAGCACGACGCCCGGCCACTTGGCCTTGTTGCGGATGTCGGACATCGACACCGGCTGGATGCACTTGTGCTGGACGTGCACGGCGAGGTGCTCCTGCAACGACTCGCCCACACCGGGCAGGTGGTGCACCACGGGGATGCCCAGCCCGCGCAGGTGCTCGCCGTCGCCCACCCCGGACAGCTGCAGGATCTGCGGCGTGCCGATCGCGCCGGCCGACAGGATCGTCTCGGAGGCCCGGACGTCGTGCGTCTCGCCGTTCTTGTCCCGGTACCGGACGCCCACCGCCCGCGTGCCCTCGAAGAGGACCTTGCTGACCGTCGCGTGGGTGCGGATCTCGAGGTTCGGCCTGCTCTCCACCGGGTGCAGGTACGCGACCGCGGCCGACGCGCGCTTCCCACCCCGGACCGCCTGGTCCAGTGGGGAGAAACCCTCCTGCGCGTCGTCGTTGACGTCGGGGACGACCTTGTAGCCGGCCTGCTGCGCCGCCTCGAAGAACGCGTCGAAGATCGGGCCCTCCGCCGGGCCGCGGTGCAGCGACTGCGGGCCGCTGCGGCCCCGGCCGGTGCCGCGCGGTTCGCCCACGCAGCCCTCCAGCCGCCGGAAGTACGGCTCGCAGTGGGTGTAGTCCCACGCCTCCGAACCGGCCTCCGCGGCCCACCGGTCGTAGCTCGCCCGGTGGCCGCGCTCGTAGATCATCCCGTTGATGCTGCTCGAGCCACCGAGGACCTTCCCCCGCGGGTGGTGCAGCCGCCGCGAGCCGAGGCCCGGCTCGGGCTCGGACTCGTAACGCCAGTCGAAGTTGCGGTGACCGACCGGGAAGCCCATCGCCAGCGGCAGCTGGATCCGCAGGTCCCACCAGTGGTCGGGGCCCCCGGCCTCCAGCAGCAGCACCCGCACCGACGGATCGGCGGTCAAGCGGTTGGCCAGGATGCAGCCGGCCGGACCGCCACCGACGATCAAGACGTCATAGCCGGAAACAGACACTTCGTCCCTCACGTCCTCTTCCCCCTCGGCCGGCGCACCGCACCGGTCACGATCACCCGCTCCCCCTCCGCCGAAGTCGCTCGGCGAGCGGAGCGCATCCGGCTATCGAGCGGGCGCAGATCGACGTTAGCCGGATCGAGTGAACTCGGGACGCACCGGGGGCCCATCGGCGTACGGCGTACCTGGAGGAGCCACCTCTCGTTTGCCCCGCCAGGGCAGAATGGTCATGTGCTGTTCACCGACACGTCACCGCACAGGCGGCCCACAGTCGTGGGCCGGCCATGACCGGCCCCGAGCTCGAGGTGACCCGGCTGCTGCAGAACCCGCTCGGACATCCCGCACCCGAGGGCGAGCGGGGCGACATCGTCCGCATCAGCGACGGGACGCGCACCCTCTACCTCACGCCGCAGGAGTACGAGGAGGCCGGCGAGCAGCAGCTGCGCTACCGGCTGGCAGCCGAGGGTCGCGCCCGGTCGAACGCGTGAGGCGCGGCTGAGGATCGCTCAGCTGCCGCCCTCGTGCGCCGAGTCGTAGCCGAGGTCGCCGTGCAGGTCGAGCGTGAATGACGCGGACGCACCCGCCAGGGAGATCGGTGAGGCGCCGCGCGGGCGCGGGATGCCCTCCAGGGCGCTGCTGACCTCGTGTGCGAGGTCGTAGCCGTAATCGCCCCCGCCGTCACCTTCGTACGCAGCCGACATCACGCCTCCCTCCTCGGGCCGCCCCACGGCCCGAAAACCTGACGCTGTGCGACCACGTGCATCCGGTCGGTGTCGCTGATCATCGCTCGCGCGGGTGGCGCCCGCAAGACGTCCGGACGCTCAGCCACCCAGCCGGACGAGGACCTTCCCGACGCCTGCCCCGGTGAGCACGCCCAGCAGCGCCTCGGGTGCCTGCTCCAGGCCCTCGTACACGGTCTCCCGGGTGCGGAGGCTGCCGTCGGCGAGCCAGCCCGCCGCGCGGGCGGTGTACCGCCCCATCTGGGGGAGGTAGGCGCCGACCTGCATCCCGCGCAGCGTGATCTGCTTCAGCACGGCCTGCAGGAGGTTCGATGGGCCGGGCGGCGGTTGCACCGCGTTGTAGCCGCTGATCGCCCCGACGAGCGCGACCCGGCCGCCGACGTGCAGCGCGTCGAGGGCTGCGGCGAGGTGTTCCCCGCCCACGTTGTCGACGTAGACGTCGATGCCGTCCGGCGCGACCCGCGCCAGCTGCTCCCCCACGGGGCCCGCGCGGTGGTCGATCGCCGCGTCGAACCCGAAGACGTCGAGGAGCGCGGCGGCCTTCTCGGGCCCGCCCGCCGACCCGATGACCCGGGCGGCGCCGGCCTTGCGGGCGAGCTGGCCCGCGACGCTGCCGACGGCACCCGCTGCGCTGGAGACGAACACGACGTCCCCCGGGCGCACCGCCGCGACGTCGGTGACGGCGGCGTAGGCGGTGAGACCGGTGGGGCCGAGCGGCCCGAGGTAGGCCCGGGCGCGCGCGATCGCGGTGTCGACGACCTCGGCCGCCGACCCGTCGAGCACCGCGTGCTCGCGCCACCCGAGGAAGTGCGAGACGGTGGCGCCGACCGCGATCGCGGCCGACCGGGACGCGACGACCTCCCCGACCGCCGAGCCGTCGAGGGGCTCGCCGATCGCGAACGGCGGGAGCACCGGCGAGGGGACGTCGTCCATGCGGCCCCGCATGTAGGGGTCGACCGACATCCAGGTGTTGCGGACCAGGATCTGGCCGTCGGCGAGCTCGGGCAGCTTCGCCTCGGTGATCGCGAGGTCGTCGAGCCGCGGCACGCCGACCGGGCGGGCGGCGAGGTGGATCTCCCGGGTGGTCTCCGGGACGTTCGCGCTGGTCATTCTGGGTTCCTCTCGGGTTCGGACCGGGACGCCACCGACGGTGCCGCGCCGCGCTCCAGGTCCGCTCCGGATCCGCTGCAGGTCGGCTTACGCTCCGCACGTGCGTTTCGGGGTGCTCGGCTCGCTCGCGGTGTGGACCGCGGACGGGGAGCCGGTCCGCATCCCGGAGCTCAAGGTGCGTGCGCTGCTCGCAGACCTGCTCGTGCACGCCGGGCGCCCCGTCGGCGTGGACCGGCTGATCGACGACCTGTGGGCCGAGCGGATGCCGCGGGACCCGCACGGGGCCCTGCAGACCCGGGTGTCGCAGCTGCGGCGGGCGCTCGCCGCGGGCGGCGGCCGGGACCTCGTGGTCTTCCAGCCGCCCGGGTACGTGCTGCAGGTCCGGGACGAGGCGCTCGACGTCACGCGGTTCCGGCGGCTCACCGCGCAGGCCGCTGCGGCCGCAGGCCCCCGCGAGCGCGCCGGGCTGCTGGCCGACGCCCTCGCGCTGTGGCGGGGCCCCGCGCTCGCCGACTTCGCCGACGAGGAGTTCGCCAGGTCCGCGGCGGCCCGCTGGGAGGAGGAGCGGCTCGAGGCGCTCGAGTCACGCGCCGAGGCCCGGCTCGCGCTCGGCGAGCACGGCGCGCTGGCCGCCGAGCTGGGCGAGCTCGTCGCCCGCCATCCGCTGCGGGAGCGGCTGCGGGCCGCCCACCTGCGGGCCCTGCACCGGTCCGGGCGCCAGACCGAGGCCCTCGCGGGCTTCCACGACTTCCGCAGGCTGCTGGCCGACGAGCTGGGGCTCGCGCCCGGCCGCGAGCTCGTCGCGCTGCACGAGGCGATCCTGCGCCACGACCCGGCCGAGGAACCCGCCCCGGAGGTGGACGCGCTACCCCGCTCGAACCTGCCCGAGCCGCTCACCGCGGTCGTCGGACGGGAGGATGCGGTGACGGCCGTGCGGGCCCGCGTGGCCGGCGCGCGACTGGTGACGCTGACCGGGCCGGGCGGGGTCGGCAAGACCCGGCTCGCCCTCGAGGTGGCCGCCGGGCTGCGCGAGCCGGACGGTGACGGCCCGTGGCTGGTCGAGCTGGCCGCACTCGACGCACGGGTCGACGGGTTCGCTTCCTCCGTCGCCGTCGCCACCACCGTCGCCACCGCCCTCGGTCTGCGTGACGACCCGCGGTCCGCGGTGGACCCGGCCGAACGGGTCGCCGATGCCCTGCGGACGCGGCGCACGCTGCTCGTCCTCGACAACTGCGAGCACCTGGCCGGCGCGGTCGCGGACCTGGTGGAGGCGCTGCTGGCGGCCGCGCCGGGGCTGCGGGTGCTCGCGACCAGCCGCGAGCCGCTCCGCGTGGCGGGCGAGGCGCTGTGGCCGGTCCCGCCGCTCGCGCTGCCCGCGCCGGACGCGTCGCCCGCGCTGCAGCGGGCGGCCGGTGCCGTGCAGCTGTTCGCCGCGCGCGCCGCGGCCGCGACGCCCGACTTCGTGCTCGACGACGCGACCGCAGCGGCGGTGGCCCGCATCTGCCGTAGGCTCGACGGCTTGCCGCTCGCGCTGGAGCTGGCGGCCCCCCGGGTGCGGGTGTTCGGGGTGCACGAGCTCGCCGACCGGCTCGACGCTGTCGGCCCGCTCGCGCACACCGACCGGTTCGGGCTGCTCGGCACCGGTCCCCGCAGCGCGCCTGCCCGCCAGCGGACGCTGCGCGCCACGATCGACTGGAGCTGGGGCCTGCTCGACGAGCCGGACGCCGCGTGCTGCGCCGGCTCGCGGTACAGGCCGGCGCCTCGCGCCTGGAGGAGGTCCTCGCGCTCGCAGGCCCCGACGTCGGCCGGGACGCGGTGGACGTCCTCGCAGGCCTGGTCGACCGGTCCCTGGTCTCGGCGCTCCCCGGCGGCGCGGGAGAGCCGACGCGCTACCGGCTGCTGGAGTCCGTGCGGGACTACGGGCTCGACCGGCTGGCGGAGGCGGGCGAGGTGGCGGCCACCCGGCAACGCCACCTGGAGCACCACCTCGCACTGGCGGAGGAGGCGGCCACCCGGCTCCGCGGCCCCGAGCAGGGGCGTTGGCTGCGCGGCCTGGAGAGCGCATCGGCGGACCTGCGCGCCGCCCTGGACACGGCCGTGACCACGGGGGCGGCCGGGGCCGCGCTGCGGCTGGTCGACGCGCTCGGCTGGCACTGGTCCCTGCTCGGGCGCTGGAGCGAGGCCCTGCGGTGCTGCGCGCTCGCACTGGACGTCGCGGCGGACGGTCGCGGCGACGCACGCGCGCGGGTGGCCGTCTGGCAGGCCGGGTTCGCGATGCTGAGCGGGGCAGGCGTCGACGTACTCCCGGCGGCGCTCGCGGCCGCCGACGAGCTGGCCGACGCCGGCATTCGCGCGCGGGCCCGCTGGTTCCTCGCGTTCGCCCACCGGGGTCGCGGTGAGCTCGCCACGACGGCACGGCTGGTCGACGACGTGGTGGAGCAGGCCGGGGCGGTGGGCGACCGGTGGGGCACCGCGGCCGCGCTCGCGGTCCGGGCCACCGTCGCCCGCGCCGGTGGGGCGCTCGACGCCGCCGCCCGGGACTCGGAGCGCAGCGACCAGCTCTTCCAGGAGCTCGGCGACCGGTGGGGACGGCTGCGGGCCACCACCACCCTGGCCGAGCTCGCCGAGATCTCGGGCGACTACGAGCAGGCCGCGCGGCTGCACCGGGAGGGCCTGCGAATGGCCGAGGAGCTGCGGCTGCACGACGAAGCGTCGATGCGGCTCTCCGGTCTGGGCCGCATCGCGCTGCTGACCGGGAACCTGGGCGAGGCCGACGACCGGCACGAGCGCGCCCGGCAGCTGGCAGCGCGCGGAGGGCACCCGGTGGCGGAGGAGTTCGCCGAGGTCGGGCTCGCGCTCTCCGCCCGTCGGGCGGGCCGGCTCGACGACGCCGAGCGCCACCTGCGTCGCTGGGTCGACTGGCTGCGGACGGTGGACGGCGAGCCGGGTCTCGCGCTGGTGCTCGCGGAGCTCGGCTTCCTCGCGGAGCAGCGCGGTGACCCCGCCGCGGCACTGGAAACCCACCTGGACGGCCTGGCCGCGGCGCAGCGGGTCGGCGACCCGCGCGCGATCGCGCTGGCCCTCGAAGGACTCGCCGGCGCGCAGGCCGGAAACCGGCCGGAACACGCGGCCGAGCTGCTCGGCGCGGCCGGGGCGCTGCGGGACGGCGTCGGGGCGCCGCTCCCGCCGGCCGAACGCGGTGACGTCGGCCGCATCGGCGACCGGCTGCGTGCCGCGCTCGGCGCCACCGCGTTCGAGGCACACCTGGCCCGCGGGGCACAGCGCGGCTGGAACGAGCTCGTGCCCGCCCGAGGCAGCGCCGTGTGATCGATCTCTCGCCGGGTCGGCCGGGCGCCGCCGCGGTGCGAAACTCGCCGTCGTGCGCATCGCTGTCTGCACCGTCAGCCTGCCCGAGTGGACGCCAGAGGAGGCCGTCACCGAGGTGGCGGCGCTGGGGTTCGACGGGATCGAGTGGCGGGTGGCCGACGACGCGGCCACCGACGGCCCGCCCGGCTTCTGGCGCGGCAACCGCTGCACGCTCCCGGCGTCGACCTTCGAGCAGGACGCGCCGCGGATCGGGGAGCTGACCCGCGCCGCCGGCCTCGACATCCCCGCGATCGGCCCGTACGCGCGCTGCGACGACCTCGGGACCGTGGAGCGCCTCATGCGCGGGGCGGCGGCGCTGGGCGCGCCCCGGATGCGCGTGCAGGTCGGTGCACCCGGCCCCGAGGGCTACCGGGAGACGTTCGCGCGCCGCCGCGAGGAGTTCCGAGCCGTCGCCGATCTCGCGCTGCGGCACGGGGTGCAGGCGCTGCTGGAGCTGCACCACCAGTCGATCGTGTCCAGTGCATCGGCCGCCGCCCGGTTCCTCGACGGCGTCGACCCGCGCGCCGTCGGTGTGATCCACGACGTCGGGAACATGGTGCGCGAGGGCTACGAGTTCGACCCCTGGAGCCTGGAGATCCTCGGCGAGCACCTCGCCCACGTGCACGTCAAGAACGCGGAGCTGCGGCCGGCACCGGGCGCGTCGCCGCCGTGGAGCTGGGAGTGGGCGCCCATGCGGACGGGCGCGGCGCCCCTGCAGCGGCTCTTCGACGCCCTCGCGGGTGTCGGCTACGAGGGCTGGGTGTCGCTGGAGGACTTCTCCACCGAGGTCCCGCTGCGCGAGCGGCTCGCGGACGGCCTCGCCTACGTCCGGGAACTCACCGAATAGGGTTGCCCCCGTCCGGGTGAAGAACGACGAGTAGCCTGGCCGAACGGGCAGGACAGGAGCACCGTCGCTCAGCGAAACGCCGCCGAGAGGGAGCCCCTGGATGAGCCAGCGCACGTCCGCGCTCGCCCCACCCGCCGCGCCGCACCGACCCGCCGAGGCCCTCGTCGTCATGCCTCACGAGCCCGACGTGCCGACCTGGGTGGCGCGCGCATGTCGGCAGTCCGGGCGGCAGGTGCGGATCGAGCCCGCACCCGGCAACCCCGAGGACCGTCTGCTCACGGTCGCCGCGCTCGCCGGGCGCAGCGTCCTCCTCCTGGGCCCGCCGGGTGCCGGCCGGGCCGGTACGGGACGGGTGGTCGCCGCGGTCCGCGACCTCCCGTCGGACGCCGCGGTCCTCGGCGAGGCCGCCCTCGCGGCCGAGGTGCTCGACGCCGCGGTCGTGCCCGTGCACTGCGTGCCGCTCTCCTTCGGGGAGCGCAGTGTCGGGCTCACCGACGCACTGGCTCGCGGGCACGAGGTCCTCGACGCGGCCGTCGCGCAGATCACCGCGGACGCCCCGGGCCTCACCGTGCTCCCCCGCCTGCTGCGGGTGCGCCCGCACGAGCTCGTGGGCGAAGGGCTCGACGCCGACCTGCTCGTGCTCGGCGGCCCCCGCCACCGGATCCCGGCCCGCATCGGGCTGGTGGGATGCAGCGCCGTGCAGCACGCGCCCTGCCCGGTGCTGCTCGCGGCCCGGCCCGGCTAGCCGATCCCGAGCCTGCGCCGCCGGGGCGAAAGGCGGGTCAGGTGAGGACCGTGAGGTTGGCCGGGGTCGCCGCAGGCACTGCGGACAGGGCCACCGACCGATCGAACGTGACGAACCGGCCGCCGTGCTTCGTCGCGAGCGCCAGCAGGTACGCATCGGTCACCTGACGCGGCCCGTGCACGCGGCTCCGGTCGATCGACGCCTTGTCCAGGAACGTGACATCGCATGGCCAGAACTCGTGGTGCTCGGTCGAGCACGCCAGCTCGAGCAGGCTCACCGCCTGTGCTGGAGGAACAGGGCTCGGGTACCGCGGCTGGCTGACGATTCGTACGAAGCCGTTCTGGGTGATCGGGCAGGACGCCCATCCTGACCCGATCTCCGCGTCGAGCCAGTCGCTGGCACGCCCATGGTCGACATGGTCGCTGTCGAGCAGCGCGAGGAGAACGTTGATGTCCAGAAGAGCGCGGGTCACTCGGGTTCGTCCTCACGGAGCCGATCGACCAACGCGTTGGACACCGGACGACCGCGTGGCGGGAGCGGGTGGAAACCGTGCCGGCCCTCCGCACGCTGCGCGGGAATGCCGTCGGTAAGCGCCTGGCGAGCCAACTCCGAAAGAACCTCGCCGACGCTCCGTCGCTCCCGTCGCGCCCGTTCTTGGACCGCGAGAAGAACGTCGTCGTCGAGGTTCACGGTGGTGCGCACGCATCAAATGCTAACGCATCGATGCTCAGGCTCGTTCGAAGTTGAGGTCGAAGTCCTTGCGCCAGGTTGCCCCCTGGTCCTCGGAGGCCTCCCAGCGACCGCTGATCCGGTCCTTCCCGACGTCGGCGATGAACCGCTGGTGGAAGTCGGGGTCCTCCCGGCTCATGGTCCAGTTGCCGCCGTCGAAGGTCATGGCGAACTCGCGGCACACGCCGCGGTCGTCGTGGTAGAGGGCGACGAACCGGTCGTTCGGGTCGCTGCGCCCGAGCACGAGCCTCATCTCGGAGTGGTCGTGCCCGCCCCCGCCGAACTCGGTCCGCACGACCAGGAACGACTCACCGAGCCATTCGACCGTGGTGGTGCCCGGCACCTCGGTGCCCGGTGCTTCGAGGAACCAGGCGTCGGACAGGGTCGTCCTCCACTCCCCGACGAGCCCGTCGAGCTTCTCGAGTTCGGTGTTGCGCATCATTCCTCCGATCCGGCCGACCCGCGCGACCGTAGCCCGCGCCGCCGCTCCGCGGACCGGCTCGGCGATCCCTACGCGGAGACCGTCCCGTTCCCGGCGGTCACGGGCCGCCCCCGATCCGGCGGGACCGCACCGCCCGGTACGTCCGGCCCAGCGCCGTCGTCGTCCGGTCGTAGGAGCGTTGCGCCACCCCGACGAAGAGGCAGTCGATCACGGCGAGCTGGGCGATCCGGCTGGCCATGGCACCGGAGCGGAAGGTCGTCTCCCGGGCGGCGGTCGCGAGCACCAGGTCGGCGTGCCCGGTGAGCGGGGAGGGGACGAAGTTGGTGATCGCGATCGTGCGTGCCCCCGACTCCCGCGCGACCCGCAGGGCGTCGACGGTGTCGGCGGTGGAGCCGGTGTGCGAGATGCCGATCGCGACGCAGCCCGCGTCCAGCAGCGCGGCCGACGTGAGCGCGGCGTGCGGATCCGGCCACGCGAAGGCGAGCAGCCCGATGCGGTGCAACTTCTGGTGCAGGTCCTGCCCCACGAACCCGCTCGCCCCGATGCCGTACACGTCGATCCGCCGCGCCGCCGCCACGGCGTCGACGGCCCCGGCCAGCGCGTCCAGGTCGAGGGTGGCGGCGGTGTCCTGCACGGCGGCCGCGTCGTTGAAGGCGATCTTCGCGACGATGTCGGCGAGCGAGTCGTCGCGGTCGATGTCCGGTGAGAGCACGGCGGCCTCGCCCGCGGCCTCGCGGCCCGTCTCGCGCGCCAGGGCGAGCCGCAGCTCTGGATAGCCGTGGAAACCGGCCGACCGGCAGAACCGCATGACGGTGGCCACCGACGTCGCGCACCGCTGGGCGAGCCGTCCGATCGGCAGCTCCGCGGTGCCGGCCGGATCTTGCAGCACCGCCTCGGCGACCCGCCGCTGTGCCGGGCGCAGGGACGGCGCCACGGCGCGGATCCGCACGAGGACGCTCACGCGACGCAGTATCCACGGTCGCGGCAATTTGTTACATCCTGATCGACGCTCGTGGAAACTCTTGACCTCGGGCCGGGCGTCGTGATCCGGTAGCCGCCATGCGTCGTGGGATGGGTGCGGTCGTGGCGGCGTCCGCGGTTCTGCTGGCCGCCTGCTCAGGAGGCGGCGGGGCGCCGTCCGGGGGTGCCGCGCCGAGCGGCCTGGTCGTGGGCGCGACGTCCGACCCCGACACCCTCTACCCCTGGAAGGCCACGCAGTTCCAGGCCGTCCACGTGCTCGAGCAGCTCTACGGCACCCTCACCGAGCTCGACGCCGACCTGGAGGTGGTGCCCGGTCTCGCCGAGTCGTGGCAGGTGTCCGAGGACGGCAGGACGATCACGATGACGCTGCGCCGGGGCGTCACGTTCGCCGACGGCAGCGCGTTCGACTCCGCCGACGTCAAGGCCTCCCTCGACCGGATCCGCGACGAGGCGACCGGCGCCGTCGCGGCCGCGAGCCTGGCCTCGGTCAGCGGCGTGGAGGCTCCCGACCCCACCACGGTCGTGCTCACGCTCTCCGGCCCGGACGCGGGCATCCTCGCGGCGCTGGCCTCGGTGAACCTCGCGATGCTGCCCAGCGACGCCACCGAGCAGGCCCTTCAGGCGACCCCGAACGGCACCGGCCCGTTCCGGCTCACCCAGCGCACGCCAAACCAGTCGATGGCCCTCGCCCCGAACCCGGACTTCTGGGGCGGGGCACCCGAGGTGCCGTCGCTGGAGTTCCGGGTGATCCCCGACGAGACGTCGATCGTGTCGGCCATGCAGTCCGGCAACGTCGACTTCGCGGTGTTCGACGACCCGCTCGTGGCGCAGAGCGCCGAGGGGTCCGGTCTCACCGTCACCGAGACGCCGCAGCTGTCCTACCACGTGCTGCAGCTCAACGCCCGCCGGGCGCCGCTCGACAATCTCGACGTGCGGCTGGCGATCCAGTGCGCCATCGACCGGCAGCAGGTGCTGGACACGGCCGCGCTGGGCGAGGGGGAGGTGATCGGACCGATCACCTCCCCCGCCTACCGCTCCGACCCTGCCGCGCGCCCCTGCCCCCAGCGCGACGTCGACGCGGCGAGGCGCCACCTCGCCGCCGCGGGGCACGCCGGCGGTCTCACGCTCTCGGCGATCGTGTCGCAGGGCGAGTACGCCACCTCGGTGAACGAGGCCACCAACATCCAGGCCCAGCTGGGCGAGGCCGGCATCACCCTGAACCTCGACGTGCTGGAGTCCGGCGCGTACGTCGACCGCTGGGTGGCGGCCGACTTCCAGGCCGCGGTGGCGCTCAATGGCGGCCGTCCCGACCCGGACGGCATGTACGGGCGGTACTTCACCAGCACCGGCAACCTCAACAAGGTCGCCGGCTACTCCTCCCCCGCGCTCGACGCGCTCTTCGCCCAGGGCAAGGCCACCGCCGACCCCGAGGCCCGCAAGGCGATCTACCAGCAGGTGTCGGCGGAGCTGGAGAACAACGCGGCCTGGGTGTGGCTCTTCACGAGCTTCACCTACACCGCAACCAGCGCGGACGTCAGCGGGTTCACGCCCATGGCCAACGGCTCGCTGAAGCACCTGCGCGAGACCACCGTCGGCGGGTCATGATCGCTCGCCATCCGCTCGTCCGGCGCCTGCTCGAAGCCCTCGCCACCCTCCTCGGCGTGGCGGTGCTGGTCTTCGTGATGCTCCGCGCGATCCCCGGCGACCAGGTCACGGCCAGCCTCGGCACCGAGGCCGCCGCGCTCACCCCGGCCCAGCGCGCCGCGCTCGAGGCGTACTACGGGCTGGACCAGCCACTGCCCGTCCAGTTCCTGTCCTGGCTCGGCGCCGTGGCCACCGGCAACCTCGGCGCGTCGCAGCGCAGCGGCGAGTCGGTGCTGCAGATGACCGCGTCCGCGCTGCCGATCACGCTCGAGCTCGCGGTGCTGTCGTTGGTGATCGGGCTCGTCCTCGGGCTGGCCGCGGCGATGCTCTCGGCGTCGCGGCCCAACTCCGCCCGCGACGCCGCCGGGCAGGCGGTGGGCCTCGCCGGGCTGTCGGTGCCGGCGTTCCTGCTGGGCTCTGCGCTGCTCGCGCTCTCGTCCCGCTTCCTCGGCTACAACCCGAACGCCGAGCAGTTCGCACCGCTCGCCACCGACCCGTGGCTGCACCTGCAGCAGCTGCTCATGCCGGCCATCGTGCTCGGCTTCGGCCTCGCGGCGCCGATCATGCGGACGGCCCGGTCGGCACTGCTGGAGGTCCGCTCGCAGGACTACGTGCGCACCGCCCGCGGCAAGGGCGTCGGCCCGCGCGGGCTGGCACTGCGGCACGTCCTGCCCGGTGCCCTCGTCCCGATCGTGACGATGACCGGACTGCAGTTCGGCTACCTGCTCGGCGGCGCCGTGGTCGTCGAGCAGATCTTCTCGGTGCCGGGGATCGGGCGGCAGGTGCTGCTCGGGATCCAGCAGAAGGAGTACGCGGTCGTGCAGAGCACCGTGCTGGTGATCGCGCTGACGTTCGTGCTGGTCAACCTCGGCACCGACCTGCTCTACCGGGTGATCGACCCACGGGTGCGGGAATGAGCACGCTCGTCGCGCCCGGTCTGCCCGCCGCCACCGGACGCCGCGGGCT
This sequence comes from Pseudonocardia hierapolitana, assembly GCF_007994075.1. NCBI lineage: Bacteria > Bacillati > Actinomycetota > Actinomycetes > Pseudonocardiales > Pseudonocardiaceae > Pseudonocardia > Pseudonocardia hierapolitana. Next base: position 8,140,346 of record NZ_VIWU01000001.1, read on the forward strand.
GTTGCGGCGCACCCTCGCCGGCCGCAGCGGCGCCGTCGGCGCGGCTCTGGTGGGGGTCGTGCTGCTCGCGGCGCTCGCCGCGCAGCTCGGGCTGCTGCCCCACGACCCGCTCGCCCAGGCGCCTGCCGAACGGCTCTCCGGGCCGTCGGGGGCGCACTGGTTCGGCACCGACCAGTTCGGCCGCGACGTCCTCGCCCGCTCCGCCGCGGGGGCGGCCGCGTCGCTGCAGATCGCGGTGGTCGCGGTGGCGATCGCCGCGGTGGCGGGCACCGCGGCGGGAGTGGCGGCCGGGTTCTTCCGCGGGTGGTCGGACCGATCGGTCCTCGGCGTCACCAACGTGCTCTTCGCGTTCCCGCCGCTCCTGCTCGCGCTCGCGCTGGCGTCGGCGTTCACCCGCACCTGGCTGACGGTGGCGGTCGCCATCGCGATCGTCTACACACCGATCTTCGTGCGGGTGGCGCGCGGGCCGGTGCTGTCCCTGCGCGAGGCCGACTTCGTGCGCGCCACGACCGTGCTCGGCTTCTCCCCGCTGCGCACGCTCAGCCGGCACGTGCTGCCCAACATCGCGCCGATCGTGATCGTGCAGGTCACGCTGTCGCTGTCGTGGGCGGTGCTCACCGAGGCGTCGCTGTCGTTCCTCGGGCTCGGCACCCCGCCGCCCGCGCCGTCGCTGGGTGCGATGGTGCTGGAAGCGCGGGTGCTCGTGAACGTCGCCTGGTGGACGATGGCCGCCCCCGGCGCGGTGATCGTCGCGCTGGTGGTGGGGCTGAACCTGCTGGGCGACGGCCTCCGCGACGCCCTGGACCCCCGAAACGGAGGCCCCCGATGAGCGCCGATCGGCGTCAGCACAGTGGCTTCGCTGATACGCCGGTGGGGCTGGACGGGATGGAGACCGAGCGGGTCGACCCCCGGTACGCCTCCATCGACCGGGCGAGCGTCGCCGAGCTCGCCGTCCTCATGAACGAGGCCGACGCCACCGTGCCCCTCGCCGTGCGGGCGGCGCTGCCGCAGATCGTGCCGGCCATCGAGGCGGTGGCGCAGCGGATGCGCGACGGCGGGCGGCTGCTCTACGTCGGCGCAGGCACCCCGGGCCGCCTCGGCGTGCTGGACGCCTCGGAGTGCCCGCCGACGTTCAGCACTCCGCCGGACCTGGTCCGCGGGCTGATCGCCGGCGGCGAGCCGGCCGTGTTCACGGCGCAGGAGGGCGTCGAGGACGACGCGGACGCCGGGCGCGCGGTGATCGCCGCGGAAGGCGTGGGGCCGGCCGACTCGGTCGTCGGGGTCACGGCGAGCGGACGCACGCCCTACGTCCTGGCGGCGATCGGCGAGGCCCGCGCGCGGGGAGCGCTCACCGTCGGGATGTCGTGCAACGCGGGTACCGCGCTCTCGGCCGCCGCCGAGCACGCGATCGAGGTGGTGGTCGGGCCCGAGGTGGTGGCCGGGTCCACCCGGCTCAAGGCGGGCACCGCGCAGAAGCTGGTGCTCAACATGTTCTCGACGATCGCGATGGTGCAGCTGGGCAAGACCTACGGCAACCTCATGGTCGACCTGGGGGCCACCAACGCGAAGCTGCGCGAGCGGGCGGTCCGGATGGTCCGCACCGTCACCGGCGCTTCTCGCGAGCGGGCCGAGGAGGCCCTCGAGGCCTCGGGGATGCGGGTCACGCTCGCGATCCTGCGCCTCGAGCGCGGACTGGACGCGGACGAGGCGAGCGCCCGCCTCGCGGCCGCGGGCGGCAGGCTGCGCGACGTCCTGGAGGCGACGTGAAGGTCCTCGGGCTGATCTCCGGCACCTCGCACGACGGCATCGACGCCGCCGTCGTCGACTTCGCCCTCGACGGGGACGTCCTGCACGGGCACGTCACGGCCGCGACCAGCACGCCGTACGACCCCCCGCTGCGCGCCCGCATCCGCGCCGCGCTGCCCCCGGCGGCCACCACGCTCGCCGAGGTGTGCGCGCTCGACACGCTCATCGGGCAGGCCTTCGCCGACGCGGCCGCGACGATCACAGCCGCCGCCCCTCCCGTCGACGCGGTCTGCTCGCACGGCCAGACCGTCTACCACTGGGTTGATCAACACGGCGTGGACGGCACCCGGGCCCTCGGCACGCTGCAGATCGGGCAGCCCGCGTGGATCGCCGAGCGCCTCGGCGTGCCGGTCGTGTCCGACGTGCGGATCCGCGACATCAGCGCAGGCGGGCAGGGCGCCCCGCTCGTCTCCTACCTCGACACCCTCCTGCTCGCCGGGCTGCCCGGCCGCCCGGCCGCTCTCAACCTGGGCGGGATCGCCAACGTCACGGTGCCCACCCACCCCGCCGGCTCCGCACGCTCCGCGGGCTCACCGTCCCCCGGGCCCGGCCCGCTCGCCTGGGACACCGGCCCGGCCAACGCCCTGATCGACGCCGCGGTGCTGCGGACCGGCGCCCATCCGGCCGGCTACGACGTCGACGGCGCCCTCGCCGCGCGCGGGCGCGTGGACGAGCAGCTGCTGACCGACCTCCTCGCCGAGCCCTACTACCGGCTGCCCCCGCCCAAGAGCACCGGCAAGGAGCTGTTCCACGACGGCTACCTCGACGCCGCGCTCGCCCGCCCGATCGAGCCGGCGGACCTGGTCGCGACGCTCACCGCCCTCACCGCACGCACGGTGGCCGACGCGGTGCGCGGTGCGGGCGTCGACACCCTCGTCGTCTCCGGCGGCGGCGCCGCCAACCCGACGCTGATGGCGATGCTCGGCGCCGAGCTGCCGGGCGTCCGGCTCGTGCCGTCGGCCGACCTGGGCGCGCCCCGCGATGCGAAGGAGGCGATCGCGTTCGCCCTCATCGGCTGGCAGACCCTGCACGGCCTGCCCGCGACCCTGCCGAGCTGCACCGGAGCGAGCGGCCCCCGGGTACTGGGCACGATCACCCCGGGCGCGGGCCCGCTGCGGCTGCCCGAACCCGCAACCGTGCCGAGGGCGCTGCGCCTGAGCGTGGCCGAGGAGGCGCGATGACCGCGAGGCGGGTCGGCAAAGCCATTTCGCTGACGGACGGGTGGCCGGCGTGAGCGCGCCCGTGCTGGAGGTCCGGGACCTCGCCGTCGGCGCCGCGGGTCGCCTGCCCGTCGATATCGTGCACGGCGTCGACCTGGTGCTGCACCGCGGCGAGACCGTCGGGGTGGTCGGCGAGAGCGGCTCGGGCAAATCGGTCACGATGCTCGCGGTGATGCGGCTGCTCGGCGATCCGCTGCGGATCACCCGCGGCAGTGTCCGGTTCTGCGGCCGCGACCTCGCGCCCCTCTCCGAGCCGGAGATGCGGGCGCTGCGCGGGCGCGAGATCGCGATGGTCTACCAGGACCCCATGACCTCGCTGCACCCGCTGATCCGGGTGGGCGACCAGGTCGCCGAGGTCATGCGCGTGCACGGCGTGGACGCCGACGCCGCCCGCGAGCGCACCCTCGAACTGTTCGCCCGCGTCGGCATCCCGGATCCCACCCGCACCGTGCGGGCGTACCCGCACGAGTTCTCCGGCGGCATGCGCCAGCGCGTCGTGATCGCGATGGCGCTCGCGCTGCGCCCCACCCTGCTGATCGCGGACGAGCCGACCACAGCCCTCGACGTCACCATCCAGCAGCAGATCCTCGGTCTCGTCGCCGAGCTGCAGCGCGAGCTGGGCATGACCACGATCTGGGTCACCCACGACCTGGGCGTGGTCGCGCGGCTCGTGGAGCGCGTGGTGGTGATGTACGGCGGGCACGTGGTCGAGGACGCTCCGGTGCGCGAGATCTTCGCCGCGCCGCAGCACCCGTACACGGCGCGGCTGCTCGCGTCACTGCCCAACCCGGCCGACGACGCCCGGCCGCCGCTCGCGCAGATCCCCGGCCGGCCGCCGTTGCCCGGCGAGCGCGTCGAGGGCTGCCCGTTCCGCCCGCGCTGCCTCCAGGCCCGCGACGTGTGTGCGGAACGGCCGCCGCTGCTGGACCGCGGAGCCGGCCGGGCGGCGTGCTGGGTGCCCGTCGAGGAGTGGACCTGATGCCGCTGCTGGAGGCCCACGACCTGGTCAAGCGCTACCCCGTGCGCGGGAGCGACGGGGTCGTGCACGCGCTGAACGGGGTGTCCTTCGCCCTCGAGCCGGGCGAGACGCTCGGCATCGTCGGCGAGTCCGGCTGCGGCAAGTCGACCCTCGCCCGGGTGCTGGTGCGGCTGGAGGACCCGACGCAGGGCCGGGTCCTGCTCGACGGCGTGGACCTCACCGCGCTGCGTGGCCGCAGGCTGCGGGCGCACCGCCGCCACATCCAGATGGTGTTCCAGGACCCGTTCTCCTCCCTGGACCCGCGCCAGCCGGTCGGCGCGGCGCTCGACGAGGTGCTGGCCGTGCACCGCCTCCGCCGCCCGGGCCGGGTCGAGGAGCTCCTCGACGTCGTCGGCCTCCCCGCCGAGTTCGCGCAGCGACTGCCGCACGAGATGTCGGGCGGGCAGCGCCAGCGCGTCGGGATCGCGCGCGCTCTGGCACCCGAGCCGCGGGTGCTCCTGCTCGACGAGTCGGTGTCCGCGCTCGACGTGTCGGTGCGGGCCGAGGTGATGAACCTGCTCGCGCACCTGCGCGCCGAGCTGGGCCTGGCGCAGGTGTTCATCAGCCACGACATGGCGATGGTGCGCCAGATCAGCGACCGCGTCGCCGTCATGTACTTCGGGCGGGTCGTCGAGGAGGGTGGATGGCGGGACGTCCTCGCCGACCCGCTGCACCCCTACACCGCGGGGCTGCGAGCCGCCGTGCCCGTGCCCGACCCGTCGATCGCGCAGCCGCTCACCCCGACCGTGGTGGGTGAGGTGCCCGACCCCGTCCGGCCGCCTGCCGGGTGCCCCTTCCATCCCCGCTGCCCGCGGGCGGAGGACGTGTGCCGCGCCGAGCTGCCGCCCCTGGCCGAGATCCGCACGGGTCGCCGGGCGGCCTGCCACGTCGCGTCCCGGGCCGAGGCGCTGCGGTGATCCTCCAGGAGGTCGTGGACGCGCTCGTGGCCCGGGCGGATGCGCCGGGGGCCTGCCTCGCCGTGCGCGCCCCCGGGCTCGACGCGCTCGCCGTCACCGGGCACCGGCAGGTGCTCGGGGTCGCCTCGCCGCTGCCGATGACCGCCGCGACGAGCCACGACCTCGCATCGGTCACGAAGGCGTTCACGACGACCGCGCTCGCCGCCCTCGGCGTCGACCTCACCGACCCGGTGCGCCGCTACCTCCCGGACGCTCCTCCCGTCACGGTGGACGACCTGCTGCTGCACCGCGGTGGCCTGTGGGAGTGGTGGCCGACCTACTGCGACGCCGGCGATCCCGACGAAGGCGCCCGGCTCGCCCGGACGCTGCCGCTGCGCTACGCCCCCGGCCGAGGGCGGCACTACTCGGACCTCGGGTTCATGCTGCTCGGGCAGGTGGTCGAGGTCGCGGCCGGCGCCCGGCTGCCGGACGCCCTCCGGCAGTTGGTGCTCGACCCGGCCGGCCTGACGCGCACGGCGTACGCCGCGCCCGTCGGCACGGAGGTCGCCGCGAGCGGCACCGGCGACGCCATCGAGCAGCGGATGCTCGCCGTCGGCGAGCCCTACCCGGTGCCCCGCTACCCCACCGACTTCGACGGCTGGCGCCACCACGTGATCGCCGGCGAGGTGGCCGACGGCAACGCCTTCCACACCTTCCACGGGGTGTCCGGGCACGCCGGGTTGTTCTCGACGGTCGAGGACCTGCTGCGGCTGGGTGCCGCCCTGTGCTCGTCCGCCGTGGGCGACGGGCCGTGGCGTGCGGTCGGCGCGTACCTGCAGCCGGGGCCGGATCCGGGCCAGTCGCGCGGCTACCGCTCGTGGACGACCACCGTGGACGACTGCACGGCCACCGCCTACGGGCATCCCGGCTTCACCGGCACCACCCTCGCCGTGCTGCCCGAGCACCGGGCGAGCGTCGTGCTCGCCACCAACCGGCTCCAGGTGCACGGTGCCCCCGTCCCCAACGAGGAGATGTGGGTGCCCGCGCTGCAGGCCGCGCACCACCTCCTGCACGATGACTAGACGCTGATGCCATTGCGGTTCGATGCCGCCGGTCCCGTCGGCCACACCGGGTGGATCTGCCTACGATCACCGTTGTGACCTGGACCGACCGCACCGATCGGTGGATCCGGGCACACCCGGTCGTGCCGGACACCCTTCTCGCGCTGGCCATCACCGCAGTAGTCGGGCCGCCTTCGCTCGCCATCCTCCAGGCGGCCCGATCCCCGGACTGGGTGCTGGGGGTGGCGGGGATCTGCGGATCCGTGGTGCTCGCCACCGTCGCGCTGCGGCGGATCGCCACCGGAGCCGCGTTCTTCCTCGCCAGTCTGGCGATGCTGGTGACCGTGGCGCTGCCGAACACGGTGATCCGGCCAGACGGGCTGGGTCTGGCCGGGGCGAGCGGCGACATGGAGATCCCGCTGTTCTTCCTCCCGTCGTCGGCGGTCTACCTGGTGCTCGTGTACGCCGTCGCCGCGCAGCGCGCCTGGCGCGAGAGCCTGCTCGCCCTCGGGATCGGGATCACCGGAGCGTTGCTGTGCACCGCGAGAACGGCCACCGGGTACGGCGCACTGCCCGCGGGCTGGCTCACGCTGCTGCTGGCCCTCCTCGCACTGGTCGCGGCCGTGGCCGGTACCTGGGCGGTGGGCCGTTCCCACCAGGACCGGCGGCGGCGCCTGGCGGAGGAGGCCGCCGAAGCCGCCGAGCGCGCCGCGGCCGACGAACGCAGGCGCATCGCTCGCGACATGCACGACATCGTCGCGCACTCGTTGGCGGTCATCGTGCGTCAGGCCGAAGGCGGCTCCGCCATCGCCGGCCGGTCACCGGACCGCGCGGCCCAGGCCTTGTCCGTCATCGCCGACACCGCCCGGGAGGCACTGGCCGACATGCGGGGCACGCTGCAGGTGTTGCGGGAGGCCGCTCCCCCGGAGGCCGTGCAGCCTTCGCTCGCCGCGATACCGGCGCTGGTGGAACGGGTACGCGCGACGGGTGTCGACGTGCGCCTGGTCGAGCGGGGTTCGGCCGATGGCATGACGACGGGCGCGGCCACGGCGGCGTACCGCCTGATCCAGGAGGCACTGACCAACAGCGTCAAGCACGCGCGCACGCATCCCACGGTCACCGTCACGATCGAGCACGCACCGCACGCGTCGGTGGTCACCGTCGAGGACGACGGCGGGCACGACGGCGGGGTCGACGGCGCGGATCGGCCCGCGGTCCCCGGGGCCGGTGTCGGGCTGCGCGGTGTCGAGGACCGGGTGCAGGCCGCGGGCGGTACGTTCGAGGCCGGTCCCGCCGGCGGCGGCTTCAGGGTGCGTGCGGAGTTCCGCGTCGCCGAAGGGGAGCGCCCGAGATGACGATCAGAGTCGCGCTGGTCGACGACCAGGAGCTGGTCCGGGTCGGCCTGGCCATGGTGGTCGATGCCACCGACGACATCCGGATCGTCGTGCAGGCCGCCGACGGTGCGGAGGCGGTCGAGCGGCTCGCCGAGACGCAGGTCGACGTCGTGCTGATGGACGTGCAGATGCCGCGGATGAACGGCGTCGAGGCCACCGCGTCGGTGACGGCCCGCGAGAACGCGCCCAAGGTGATCCTGCTGACGACGTTCGACCTCGACGAGTACGCCTTCGCCGGACTGCGCGCAGGCGCGAGCGGTTTCCTGCTCAAGGACGCGTCGGCCGACGAGGTGCTCCACGCGATCCGCGCCGTCCACGCAGGCGATGCCGTGATCGCGCCCTCCACGACCCGCCGCATGCTGGAGCACCTCGCGACCGCCCGGGCCGCACGCGACGCGTCTCCGCTGGTGGAGCGGCTCACCGCACGCGAACGCGACGTGCTGCTGGAGATCGCCCGGGGACACTCCAACGCCGAGATCGCGCAGCGGCTCTTCCTCTCCGAGGCCACGGTGAAGACGCACGTCGGCCACCTCCTGGCCAAGCTCGAGGTCCGCGACCGGGTGCAGGCGGTGATCTTCGCCTACGAGAGCGGGCTCGTTCGTCCGAGCTAGTCCGATCTCATCACTTCGGTGGAGCGGCCGACGACCTGCGGCCGACGATTCGCGCGGGACCTGCGCGCAGCCTGGTGCACATGCCGATCATCGACACGCAGTCCGAGGCGACGACATCACGCACCTGGTGGCGCAACCCCTCCGCATGGGGTGGGCTTCTCGCGATGTGCGGCGGCGTCTTCCACACCGTGGTCGCCGCTCTGATGCGCCAGGACGTCTGGGCGCAGATCATCGACGAAGGGTTCTTCAACACGGTCACGCTGGAGCCCTCGGCCGACCGGCTCGCCGCGGCCGAGGCGTTCTGGTTCAGCGTGGGCAGCTTCGGCGTGCCGTTGCTCCTGCTCGGCTCACTCGTGACCTGGCTGATCCGGCGCGGCGTACCCGTGCCCGGATGGCTGGGGTGCGGCCTTGCCGCGTGGGCCGTTCTGATCGGGTTGGTGAGTGGTTTCGACGGCGGAACGCTCATCCTGCTGACCATCGGCGCGCTGCTCGCGGCCGGCGCGTGGACCGCGCGCAGGGCACCGGGTCCCCTGCCCCGGTACTGAGCCGAGTTCTCGCGTCGATCACCGGGGGCGGGGAGTGCTCGGGAGCGTCCCCGTCGGTCGGGGAATCGCCCGCGCGGTGATCGCCGCCAGCAGCGCAGCGGCCGCCGCCACGAGGAAGGCGAGTGTGAAGCCGCCGTCCGTGGGCAGCCCCGCCGCCGGGGTGACGATCGTGGCCGCGACCTGCGCGCCGACCGCGCCCCCGACGGTCCGCAGGATCGTGTTGATCCCGGTCGCCGCGCCGGTCTCCTCGGGACGCACCGCGCCGACGACGAGAGTCCCCAGCGCGCCGAACGCGAGCCCGTACCCCAGACCGAGCACGGCCCCCGCCGCGGCGAGCTGCCACGCTGCGCCGCGGGCGACGGCCGACGCCAGCAGGGCCGCCACGGCCAGGAGCGCGCCGACCCGGAACGTGGCGCGCCCTCCCACGCGCGCCGTGAGCCGCGCGCCGAGCGGCGCGGCGATCACCATGATCATCGCCATCGGCGCGATCAACAGGCCGGTACCGGTGGCGTTCGTGCCGAAGCCGTAGCCCGCGGCGGGCGGGGTCTGCGCGAACTGCGGGATCAGCGTGACCGCGGCGAACATTCCGACGCTGACGACGAACGTGGCGAGGTTGGCCGCCGCGACCGGGCGGCGCCGCAGCAACCGCAGATCGACGACGGGTGCCGCCACCCGCAACTCGACCAGCACGAACGCGGCCGCGGCCGCCGATGCGGCGGTGGCGAGCGCCGCCGCCGAACCCCATCCCCACGTCCGCCCCTGGCTCACCCCGAGCAGCACGGCGACGAGTACCGCCGACAACAGCAGTGCGCCCGCGACGTCGAGCGACCCGGACGGCGTCCGCCTCTCCGGCTCGCGCACGACGACGGCGCCGGCCAGCGCGACGAGACCGAGCCCCACGCAGAGCCAGAACAGCGACGGCGTGCCGAGCACCTCGACCAGCGGTCCGGCCAGCACCATGCCAAGGGCGCCGCCGACCCCGAACATCGCGCTCAGGCCGGCGACGACCCCGGGCAGCCTGTTCGGCGCGACGATCCGGCGAGCCATGCCGAAGGCGACGGGGAACACCCCTGCCGACAGCCCCTGGACCACGCGGCCGAGCAGGAGGCCCGCGAACGAGCCGGTGTGGTCGGCCGCGGCGGCGAACACGCTGCCCACCACGAGCAACCCAAGGCTCACGAGCATCACGCGGCGATAGCCGTGCAGGTCGCCGAGGCGCCCGGCCACCGGTGTCGCCACCGCGGCGGCGAGCATGAACCCGGTGAGGAGCCACGCCGCGGCCGCCGCCGAGACCCCGAACTGCCGGCCGAAGACCGGCAGCACGGCCACGACGACGGCCTGGGCGATGGCGACGCCGAGGGCGGAGGCGAACAGCGCGAGGAGCAGGACGGGGGTGCCCGCGCGGGCCGTCCGGGTCGGGGCGTCGGTCGGGTTCCTCTCGGGGGCCCGGCCGGCGAACCGGCGGGCCAGTGCGACGCCGACGGCGGCGAGGGCAGCCAGGATCCACATCAGTCGTTCTCGAGCCGGGCCAGCGCCCAGGAGCGCGCCTGCTCGGGATCGTCCGTGGCGAACGTCGGGCAACCCCACATCGTGGGTCCGGAGCGGAGCGCTTTCGCGTTGTTCCGCTGGCCCTCCTCGGACATGACGAACGCGAGACCCCGGCAGTGCTCGACCAGCCCGGGCCGCAGCCGCTTGAGCATGCGCACCCGTTCCGCCACGCCCGCGATCCGGCGTCCCCTCGGCGGCGCCTCCGGCATCCGGAGCACGGCGGCGAACGTCTCCCGCCGCTCCACCGCCGTCATGAGGGTGTCGAACACGAGGGTCGGCGCCGCCTCCGGCGTCAGCCCGGACGCGTCCAGCTCGACGACGGGCCAGCCCACCAGCTCGGCCATGTGCTCACCTCCTGAGATCAAGTGAGGCAACCCTAACACAATTTGTGACCATTGGTCACCAATAGGGCCGACTACGATCGCCGCGATGGTGAGGACAGCGGGGAGACCGGGACGGCCGGCGCGACTGTCCCGCGAGCTGATCGTCGCCGCCGCGCTGCAGGGCGACCTGGCGAGCCTCACCATGCGCGAGCTCGCGGCCCGGCTCGGCGTCTCGCACTCAGCGCTCTACCGCTGGGTGGCCGACCGCGACGAGCTCTTCGACCTGATCAGCGAGGTGATGGTCGAGCGGATCCTGCCCACGTCCGAGCCCTCACCCGCCGACTGGCGGGACTGGCTCGCCCGGCTCGCGTGGGCGATGCACGACGAGTTCCTCGCGGTACCCGGGTACGCCGCGCACGTCGCCGCGCCCCATCGGCACAACCCCCACTCCTTCGGCCGGCTGCGCGACCAGGTGATCACGGCGTTCCGGGCGGCGGGGGCATCCCCGGAGATGGCCGCGCAGAGCTGGTACGTCTTCGGCCTCTCGGTCGTCCAGTGGCTCGGGGCCCAGCAGACCGGTCACGACCTCGGTCCGGTCGCCCCCCGGTTCGACCTCTTCCTCGACACCCTGCTCCGCGGCCTCCCCGCGCGGACACCGGTGGAGCATCCGCGGTGACCGACCGTCAGCTGTCGTAGTCGACCGTCAGCTCGGGGGTGGTCGGGCGTGACTGGCACGTGAGCACGAACCCGGCCTCGACCTCGTCGTCCTCCAGTGCGAAGTTGCGCCGCATGGTCACCTCACCCTCGGTGACCTTCGCCCGGCACGTGCCGCAGACCCCGCCCTTGCAGGCGAACGGCAGGTCGGCACGGACCTTCTGCGCCGCGTCGAGCACGCTCTTGGCGCGGGGCAGCGTCATCGTCGTCGCACGGCCGTTCAGGACGACCGTGACCTCGCTGGTGGCGCCCTCGATCGCCGGGTCGGGACGGTGCAGCTCGGGTGGCGGCTCGTCGACGTAGAACAGCTCGCGGTGCACCCGCTTGCGGTCCACGCCGAACCCGGTGAGCACGTCGACGGCCGCCTCGGTCATGCCGAGCGGCCCGCAGAGCCACCAGTGGTCCACGTCGGCGACGTCGACGAGCGCCCCCAGGAGCACGCGCAGCTTCTCCGCGTCGAGGCGGCCGGTGAAGATCTCGGCCTCCATCGGCTCCCGGGACAGCACGTGCAGCAGGTGCAGCCGCGGGCCGTACGCGTTCTTCAGATCGGCGAGCTCCTCGGTGAACATCACCGTGTCGGTGCGCCGGTTGCCGTAGAGCAGGGTGATGCGGGTGTCCGGGTGCGCGGCCAGCACCGACGCCACGATCGAGAGCACCGGCGTGATCCCCGACCCGGCCGCGACCAGCCCGTGATGGGTGCCCGGTGCGAGGTCCGGCGTGAACGAGCCCGCGGGCGGGGCCACCTCGATCGCGTCGCCGGGCGCGACCCGGTCCACCAGCCACTCGGAGAACAGCCCGCCGTCGACCCGCCGCACGCCCACCTTCGGCAGCGCACCGGCCGGCGCACAGATCGAGTACGAGCGCCGCTCCTCCCGCCCGTCCCGATGCAGGCGCAGGGTGAGGTACTGCCCCGGCCGGAACGCGAAGACCTCCTGCAGGTGCGCGGGCACGTCGAAGGTGACGGCAACGGCGTCCCCGCACAGCCGCTCGACATCGGCCACCCGCAGGCGGTGGAAGCCGGATGTGCGCGGGACCGGCACGTCGACCTGCGGCGCCGCCATCAGTGCTCCTTCATGTGCTCGAACGGCTCGCGGCACGCGGTGCAGCGGCGCAGGGCCGTGCACGACGTCGGGCCGAACCGCGAGAACTCCTCGGTGGCGGGCGACCCGCAGCGCGGGCAGCGCACGACCGCGGCCGGGGCCGCGAGCGTCAACGGCACGGGACCCGCGCCGCGCGGCCCCACCCGATCCGGCGGGGCGACGCCGTGTTCGGCCAGCTTGCGCCGCCCCTCCGGCGAGATCCAGTCCGTGCTCCACGGCGGCGACAGCACCGTGCGCACCTCGACCCGGGCGTACCCGGCCGCCGTGAGCCGCGCGCGCAGGTCGTCGCGCATCACCTCCAGCGCGGGACAGCCGGAGTAGGTCGGCGTGATCGTCACGGTGACGGCGTCACCGTCCGCCTCGACGCCGCGGACGACCCCGAGGTCGTCGAGCGTGAGCATCGGCATCTCGGGGTCGACGACCTCGGCGACGACCCGGCGGGCGTCCGTCACCACCGCGTCACTCAGCACTGCGTCGCTCACCATCGGGCCCCCGGGTGCTGACGGGCCAGGCTCTGCATCTCGGCGAGCACGTGCCCGAGGTACTCGGTGTGCATCCCGTCCCGGCCGCCCTTGCCGTTGATCGGTCCCATGTGCGGGACGGCCGGGCGGGTGAGGGTGGCGCGGGTCAGCACCTCGTCGAGCACGGCGTCGACCTCCTCGCGGACCTGCGCCGGGTCCACCGCCACCCCCGCGTCGGCGAGCCTGCGCTCCACGTCGGAGGTGCGGTACAGCTCCTCGACGTACGGCCAGGCGGCGTCGAGCGCGGCCTGCATCCGCCGGTGTGACTCGGGGGTGCCGTCGCCGAGGCGCAGGGTCCAGCGGGCGGCGTGGTCGCGGTGGTAGGTCAGCTCCTTGACGCCCTTCCCGGCGACCGCCGCGACCACCGGGTCGCGCGAACCGAGCAGCCGCTGCAGCAGCGCGAGCCGCCAGGTCGAGAACAGCAGGAGCCGGGCGATCGCGCGGGCGAAGTCGCGCTCGTCGGGCAGCTCGGCGAGCGCCACGTTGCGGAACTCGGGCTCGGTGCGCAGGAAGGCCAGAGCGTCCTCGTCACGTCCGGCGGAGCCTGCGGAGCCGGCCATCGAACTCGAGCCGGCGTCCTCCACGTGGCCTGCGCGGGCGAGCAGCACCCGGGCCTGGCCGAGCAGGTCGAGGGCGATGTTGGCCAGCGCGACCTCCTCCTCCAGCTCAGGGGCGTTCGTCACCCACTCCGTGAGCCGGTGGCTGCAGATCAGCGCGTCGTCGCCGAGCATGAGGCAGTAGGCGGCGAGGTCGGCCGGGTCGACCCCGTCGGGCACCGGTGAGGTGATCTCCGCCTGGACGTCCTCCACACCGGTGCCGAACGCCCAGCGCGGGTCGTCGTGCCCCAGCGTCTCGACCAGGGACTGGTAGGCGTTGGTGGCGTCGTGATCGGTGCCGTGATCGGTGTTCACAGGTGCGGCACGTCCTCGGGGATCGCGTAGAACGTCGGGTGCCGGTAGACCTTGTCCCCCGACGGCGCGAAGAAGGGGTCCTTCTCCGCCGGGCTCGACGCGGTGATGTCGGAGGCCTTCACCACCCAGATCGACACGCCCTCGTTGCGGCGGGTGTAGAGGTCGCGGGCGTTGTGCAGCGCCATCTCGGCGTCCGGGGCGTGCAACGAGCCGACGTGCACGTGGTTGAGGCCGCGCTTGCCGCGCACGAACACCTCGTAGAGCGGCCAGCCGCCGCGGGGCGAGCCCGCGCGCGTCTCCACGCCCTCGGTCGGCACCGCGCCGTGGCCGCCCTCGGAGGTGTAGTCCCCGTTCACGCGGCCACCTCCTTGCGGGCGTGCTTCTCGGCGTAGGCCTGCGCGGCCTCCCGGACCCAGGCCCCCTCCTCGTGCGCCCGGCGCCGCTGCGCCAGCCGCTGCGCGTTGCACGGTCCCGACCCGGAGATCACCGCCTTGAACTCGGCCCAGTCCGGCTCGGTGAAGTCGTAGTGGCCGCGCTCGGGGTTCCAGCGCAGGCCCGGGTCGGGCAGGGTCACGCCCAGCGCCTCCGCCTGGGGCACGGTCATGTCGACGAAGCGCTGGCGCAGCTCGTCGTTGGTGTGCCGCTTGATGCCCCACGTCATCGACTGCTGCGTGTTGGGCGAGTCGCCGTCGGGCGGGCCGAACATCATCAGCGACGGCCACCAGAACCGGTTCGTCGACTCCTGCACCATCTCCCGCTGCGCGTCGGTGCCGTTCACCATCGCCAGCAGCAGCTCGTAGCCCTGCCGCTGGTGGAACGACTCCTCCTTGCAGATCCGCACCATGGCCCGGGCGTACGGGCCGTAGGAGCAGCGGCACAGCGGCACCTGGTTGCAGATCGCCGCGCCGTCGACGAGCCAGCCGATCACCCCGACGTCGGCGTACGACAGCGTCGGGTAGTTGAAGATCGAGGAGTACTTCTGCCGGCCCGCGACGAGCAGGTCGGTGAGCTCGGCGCGGTCGACACCGAGCGTCTCCGCTGCGGCGTAGAGGTACATGCCGTGGCCTGCCTCGTCCTGCACCTTGGCCAGCAGGATCGCCTTGCGCCGCAGGCTGGGGGCGCGCCGGATCCAGTTGCCCTCCGGCTGCATCCCGATGATCTCCGAATGCGCGTGCTGGGCGATCTGGCGGATCAGCGTCTTCCGGTACGCCTCGGGCATCCAGTCCCGCGGCTCGATCCGCTGGTCACCGGCGATCGTCGCGTCGAAGTGCGCGGCCAGGGCCGTCTCGTCCATGCGCAGCCTCCGTACCGAATGTTCGTTCGGTTCATGGTGACGCACGAAAGCCACCCGCGCAAGGCGGTGGGCGCCGCCCTCAGCCCGTGAGCTCGACGACGCCTGCGTCGGTGCGGGTGAAGCCGCAGCGATCGAGGTAGAACGCGGCGTGCTCGGGCACGAAGTCGACGTGCAGCCACTCGCAGCCCGCGGCGCCCGAGAGCCGCGCGGCCTCGGCCACGACGGCCGCGCCGATGCCCTCGCCCTGCCGCTCGGGCTCCACCACGACGTCCAGCAGGAAGGCGTGGACCCCGCCGTCCCACGCGACGTTCGCGAACCCGACCATCCGCCCGCCGTCGAACGCCCCCACCCAGGTGAGACTGTGCCGCGCCAGCCGCTGCGCCCACGGCTGCACCTGCGGCGTTCCCCGGAAGGCGCGGGCGTGGAGCCCGGACAGCTCGGCGTCGTCGACGGCGGGGCGGGCGCGCAGCTCGACGTTCATCCGCGCGCCGGGAGGATGCCCTCGAACGCGGCGCGGGCGACGGCGTCGGGCAGGGCGTGCGGGTCGCGGTCGGGGCGGGCCCATTCGACGACGGAGTTCACGAGGCCGGACAGTAGCCGCGCCGCGAGCGCCGGATCGACCTCTTTGCGCAGCTCTCCCGCCTCGACGGCCTCCCGCACCAGCGCCGCGATGTGCGCGTCGAACTCGCGGCGGCGCTCCATGGCCCAGCGCTCCGACTCGGTGTTGCCGCGCACCCGCAGCAGCACGGTGACGTAGGGCAGCTCCGCCACGAGGACGGCGACCTGCCCGCGCACGATGTGGTGCAGCCGTTCGAGGGGGGTGCCGGTGCGCGCCCCGTCGGAGTCGAGCACCGCGAACAGCCCGTCCAGCGCGCGCTCCAGGGCCGCCCGCAGCAGCGCTTCCTTCCCGCTGAAGTGGTGGTAGAACGACGACTTCGTGATCCCGGCGGCGCGGGAGAGGTCCTCCATCGACGTGGCGTCGTAGCCGCGGGTGAGGAACTCCCCCACCGCCACGTCGAGCAGCGACCCCGGGCCGTGGCTCTGCCGCCGGACGCGCCCGCCGGTCTGGGTGCTCATCGCACGGCCTCGCGGGCGCTGTGCCCACGGTTCACTCGCCGGCGCTCGCTCACCCCGGTCACCGGCCCTCGAACGTCGGGCGTCGCTTCTCCAGGAACGCGGCGACGGCCTGCACGTGGTCGCCGGTCACGGCGAGCCGGCCCTGCGCGGCGGCCTCCGCGGCCAGCACGTCGTCCAGCGGCGCCGTCGCGCCGTGCCGAACCGCCCGGCGGACCTCGGCGTAGGCCCTGGTCGGGCCCGCCGCGAGCCGGCGCGCCAGCTCCAGCGCGGTCGCGAGCACCTCATCGGCCGGCACGACCGTGCGCACGAGACCCCATGCCTGCGCGTCCTCGGCGGTGAAGCTCTCGCCGAGCAGCAGCAGCTCGAGCGCGCGCGAGACGCCGACGGCGTGGGCGAGGCTCGCCGAGAGCCCGGAGTCGGCCGTGAGCCCGATACCGGTGAACGCCGTCGAGAACGACGCCCCGGCCGCGGCGACGCGCAGGTCGCAGGCGAGCGCGAAGCCCATGCCCGCCCCCACGCACGGCCCGTTGATCGCGGCGATCACCGGGAACGGCAGGTCGGTGAGCCCGCGGACGATCGGGTTGTAGTGCTCGGTAACGGTGTCGAAGGCGGTGGCCGGGTCGCGGCGCAGCGCCTCGGCGTGCTCGCCCAGGTCCTGCCCGACGCAGAACGCCTTGCCCGCACCGGTGAGCACGAGGGCACGCACGTCGTCTGCGGCCGCGAGCTCGCCGAGCGCGGCGAGGAACGCGTTCTTGAGCTCGACGGTGAGGGCGTTGTAGCGCGCGGGCCGCTGCAGGGTGAGCACGGCGACGGCCCCCTCCCGCGAGACGGCGACGGCCGGATCATCGGTCATCGCGCCAGCGTAAGGCCAACCGAACGATCGGTCGCCCCTCGCGTTCCGACGAACGGCGCGTTGGTCGGCTAGTGCTTCCCGCCGGAGGTTCGTCGGGGGTATCGGTGGATCCAGCTTCTCGCTGGGAGTGCCGGCGGACAGCCCTCGTACCGGGCGTACTCGGGCTGGTCGCCGGTGCGTCCAGCGTGGAGCTGGGCCGCCGAGATCCTTGACGAACCTCCGGCGGGGAGCACTAGGTACCGACGAACGCGCCGTTCGTCGGAATCGGGATCTGGGATGCGCACACCGATGGTGCTAGCGTCGGCCCCCGAACGAACGGTCGGTTGAGCGAGACCAACGGAGGCCCGCCGATGGCGCCCGTCCTGCGCAGCTACGTGAGCGGCGGCTGGCACCGCCCGACCGGGGAGGGCCGGCCGCTGCACGACGCGGTGACCGGCGCCGAGATCGCGCGCATCTCCTCGGCCGGGATCGACTTCGCCGCCGCGCTCGAGCACGGCAGGCGGGTGGGCGGACCCGCGGTGCGGGAGCTCACCTTCCACCAGCGTGCGGCCCTGCTCAAGGCGCTCGGCCAGCACCTGCGCGAACACCGGGAGCGGCTCTACGCCGTCTCGGCGCAGACCGGGGCCACCCTCGGCGACTCCAGGTTCGACGTCGACGGCGGCATCGGCGTGCTGCTCGCGTACGCCTCGAAGGGGCGCCGCGAGCTGCCCAACGACACCTTCTACGTCGACGGCGCCGTCGAGCCGCTCGGGCGCGGCGGCACGTTCGTCGGCCAGCACGTCTGCACCCCGCTGCACGGCGTGGCGGTGCAGATCAACGCCTTCAACTTCCCGGTGTGGGGGCCCCTGGAGAAGCTCGCGCCCGCGTTCCTCGCCGGCGTGCCCACACTGATCAAGCCGGCCAGCCCCACTGCCTTCCTCACCGCCGAGCTGGTGGAGCTGATCGTCGGGTCCGGGTTGCTGCCGGAGGGCTCGCTCCAGTTCGTGGCGGGCGGCACCGGTGACCTCCTCGACCAGCTCACCGAGCAGGACCTCGTCTCCTTCACCGGCTCGGCCTCGACCGCCGCGAAGCTGCGCACGCACCCCACCGTCGTGCAGCGCGCGGTGCGGTTCACCGCCGAGGCCGACTCCCTCAACCTCTCCGTGCTCGGTCCCGACGCGGCGCCGGGCTCGGCCGAGTTCGAACTGTTCGTGAAGGGCGTCGTCACCGAGATGACGGTCAAGGCGGGCCAGAAGTGCACCGCCATCCGCCGCGCCTTCGTGCCCGGGCAGCACGTCGACGCCGTGGTCGAGGCCGTGGCGGCCCGGCTGGCGCGCACCACGATCGGCAACCCGGCGAACGAGGGCGTGCGGATGGGGGCCCTTGCCAGCCTGGAGCAGCGCGAGGAGGTGCGCCGCAGCGTCAAGGCGCTCGCCGACGCCGGGCGGATCGTGTTCGGCGACCCGGAGAAGGTCGACGTGGTCGACGCCGACCCGGAGCGCGGCGCGTTCATCTCGCCGATCCTGCTGGTCGGCGAACCCGAGCGGGCCGAACCGCACGAGGTCGAGGCCTTCGGCCCGGTCTCCACCGTGCTGCCCTACACGAGCACCGAACAGCTGATCGACTACGCCGCCCGCGGGCAGGGCAGCCTCGCAGGCTCGATCGTCACCGCCGACCCGGCGTTCGCCCGGCAGGTGGTGCTCGGCGTCGCCCCCTGGCACGGGCGCCTGCTGGTGCTGAACGAGAAGGACGCGAAGGAGTCCACCGGCCACGGCTCCCCGCTCCCGGCGCTGGTGCACGGCGGCCCCGGTCGCGCGGGCGGGGGCGAGGAGATGGGCGGCATCCGCGGCGTGCTGCACCACATGCAGCGCACGGCCGTGCAGGCCGACCCGGACACGCTCACCGCGATCACCGGCCGCTGGGTGCGCGGCTCGCAGCGGACCGTCACCGACGTCCACCCGTTCCGCAAGCACCTGGAGGAGCTGCGGGTGGGCGACACGATCGTCGCCGGCCCGCGCCGCGTGACGCAGGAGGACGTGGAGCACTTCGCCGAGTTCACCGGCGACACCTTCTACGCCCACATGGACGCCGACGCCGCCGCGGCCAACCCGCTCTTCGGCGAGCGCGTAGCGCACGGCTACCTCGTGGTGTCGCTCGCCGCGGGCCTGTTCGTCGATCCGGACCCCGGCCCGGTGCTGGCCAACTTCGGCGTCGACGACCTGCGCTTCCTCACGCCCGTCAGGTTCGGCGACGAGCTGACGGTGACGCTCACCTGCAAGCAGCTCACCCCGCGCGACACAGCCGCGTACGGCGAGGTGCGCTGGGACGCCGATGTGACGCGCCAGGACGGCGAGTCGGTGGCACGGTACGACGTGCTGACCCTGGTGGCCAAGAAGTCGGCACCGAAGTCGGCACAGGAGGAGGGGTAGCGGTGACGACGATCGACCGGCGGCTCGGAGAAGCGCCGTCCGCCGAGCTGCTGGACCCGGCCGAGCGGATGTCCCTCGACGAGCTGCGGGCGCTGCAGCTGGAACGCCTGCGCTGGACCCTGCGGCACGCCTACGAGAACGTGCCGTTCTACCGCGCGAAGTTCGACGCTGCCGGGGTGCATCCCGACGACTGCGGGGAGCCGGCCGACCTCGCGAAGTTCCCCACGACGTCCAAGGCCGACCTGCGCGACAACTACCCGTTCGGGATGTTCGCGGTCCCGCAGGACCAGGTGCGGCGCATCCACGCGTCGTCGGGCACCACGGGCAAGCCGACGGTGGTGGGCTACACCGAGCGCGACATCGACACCTGGGCCGCCCTGATGGCCCGCTCGATCCGTGCGGCGGGCGGGCGCCCCGGGCACAAGGTGCACGTCGCCTACGGGTACGGGCTGTTCACCGGCGGGCTGGGCGCGCACTACGGCGCCGAGAAGCTGGGCGCCACGGTGATCCCGGTGTCGGGTGGGATGACCTCGCGCCAGGTGCAGCTGATCCAGGACTTCCGCCCCGAGATCATCATGGTCACCCCGTCGTACATGCTCACGCTCATCGACGAGTTCGAGAAGCAGGGCATCGACCCGGCCTCCTCGTCGCTGCGGGTCGGGATCTTCGGTGCGGAGCCGTGGACCGAGCAGATGCGCGTCGAGATCGAGAACCGCATGGACATGCACGCGGTGGACATCTACGGCCTGTCGGAGGTGATGGGCCCGGGCGTCTCCCAGGAGTGCGTGGAGACCAAGGACGGGCTGCACATCTGGGAGGACGCCTTCTACCCGGAGGTGATCGACCCGCTCGACGGTGTGCCCGTGCCCGATGGCGAGGAGGGCGAGCTGCTGTTCACCTCTCTCACCAAGGAGGCGCTGCCGATCATCCGCTACCGCACGCGCGACCTCACCCGGCTGCTGCCCGGCACCGCGCGGCCTGCGATGCGGCGGATGCAGAAGATCACCGGCCGCAGCGACGACATGATCATCCTGCGGGGTGTGAACGTCTTCCCCACCCAGATCGAGGAGATCGTGCTGCGCACCCCTGGGCTAGCGCCGCACTTCCAGCTCGTCCTCACCACCGAGGGCCGCCTCGACGCCCTCACCGTGCGCGTTGAGGCCCGGCCCGACTGCCCACCCGACCGGCGCGCCGCCGCGGCCGGTGATCTCGTCGCGGCCGTCAAGGACACGGTCGGGGTGAGCGTCCGGTGCGAAGTCGTGGACCCCGAGACGCTCGAACGGTCGGTGGGCAAGCTGCAGCGGCTCAAGGACCAGCGACAACGCTGAAAGACGGCGCTGACGGAAAAAAACTCCGCGAAACCGGAACACATCACGGTCCCGGGGAGTTGTACGCATCAGGTCGTCAAGTTTCGGTGCTCGTGTTCTGCACGCCCGCAGGAACAAGTCGGTGGTTCGGTCCAGGCGTCACAAGGACGCCGGGGCACCCATCGTGGCCGGCCGGTCCCGCACGGTGCGGGGCCAACTGACCTGCGAGGAGCAGTTCATGGCACAGGGAACCGTCAAGTGGTTCAACGGCGAGAAGGGCTTCGGCTTCATCAGCCAGGACGGCGGGGGCGCTGACGTCTTCGTGCACTACTCCGAGATCGACGCGGGCGGCTTCCGCAGCCTCGACGAGGGGCAGCGCGTGGAGTTCACGATCGGCCAGGGCGCCAAGGGCCCGCAGGCCACGGGCGTCCGCGTCATCTGATCCACAGCTCGGTCCTACAGGAGCCCGCCTCCCTCGTGGAGGCGGGCTCCTGCCGTTCGCGGGCCTCGGGTCCCGCACGCACGACCATCCGGCCGCCGAACCCCATCGGGAGCCCTTCCATGTCGACGACCTCGGCCCCCCGCTCGCTCTCCCCGGTCCCCGTCGCAGCGCGGGAGACCACCCTGCACGGCCGGCCGGTCGCCTTCCTCGAAGCAGGCGCCGACAGCGGCGGGCCCGTCGTGGTGCTGCTGCACGGGCTGGCCAGCAGCTCGCAGACCTGGGCGGGTGTGCTGCCGCTCCTGGGCAGGCACGCCCACGTCATCGCGCCCGACCTGCTCGGCCACGGGCGGTCCGCCAAGCCGCGCAGCGGCGACTACTCCCTGGGGGCGTACGCGGCGGGTGTACGCGACCTGCTGATCACCCTCGGACTCGACCGCGCCACCGTCGCCGGGCACTCCTTCGGGGGCGGTGTCGCGATGCAGTTCGCCTACCAGTTCCCGGAGCTGGCGCAGCGCCTGGTCCTGGTGTCCAGCGGCGGCCTCGGCAGAGCGGTCAACGTCGCGCTGCGCGCGGCGACCCTGCCGGGCACCTCGATGGTCCTCCGGGCACTCCCGGCGATCACTCCGCCCTGGCTGACCCGGCTCGCCCGCCGGATGGTCCCGGCGCTCGACCGCCCCGACCTCGTCGGGTTGGCCACCGCCGTCGCCTCGTTCACCGACCGGGGCGCCCGCGGCGCGTTCGCCCAGACCGTGCGCGGCGCCCTGAACCTGTCGGGCCAGCGCCTGGAGGGCACCGAGCGGCTCTACCTGCTCGCCGACGTCCCGGTGCTGCTCGTCGGCGGCAGCGAGGACTCGGTGATCCCGGTCGACCACACCACGAGCGCCCACGACCTGCTCCCCGGCAGTCACCTGGAGATCTTCGACGGGGCCGGGCACTTCCCGCACGTCGAGCAGCCGGCCCGGTTCGCCGACCTCGTGATGCGTTTCCTCACCGGCACGAGCGCGGCGCGGTCGGACCTTGACTCGCTGCGCCGCCGCCTCCAGGCCGCGCCCGGCCCTGCCGCCGACCGACACCCCCTCTAGTCTGCGGAAACCCCATCCCTTGGAGAGCCCGCAGTGATCAATGACGACGAACGCATCGCCCTGTTCCTCGACTACGAGAACCTGGCGATCGGGGCGCGCGACGGGCTCGGCGTCACCCCGTTCGACTTCGGGCCGGTGGCCGACGCGCTCGCCGAGCGCGGGCGGGTGGTGGCCCGGCGGGCCTACGCCGACTGGTCCGGCTTCGACGAGGACCGCAGGCTGCTGGCACGGGCGCAGGTGGAGCTCATCGAGATCCCGCAGCGCATCGGCGGTTCCCGCAAGAACGCCGCCGACATCAAGATGGCCGTCGACGCGATCGAGCTCGCCTTCGCGCGCGGGTTCATCACCACGTTCGCGATCGGCACCGGCGACTCCGACTTCACGCCACTGGTCCACAAGCTCCGGGAGCTGGACAAGCGGGTGATCGGGATCGGCGTGCAGTCCTCCACGTCGGCGCTGCTGCCGCCGGCCTGCGACGAGTTCCTCTTCTACGACCGCCTTCCCGGGGTCGAGCCGGGGCAGCCTGCCCGCCGCGGCCGGGCCCGGTCCCGCCCGGCGGCCTCGGCCGAGCCGCCGGTCGTGGAGCCTGTCGGGGAGCCGGTCGGGGTACCGGTCGAGGAGCCGGCACCACCGGTGGCCGACGAGCCGGCGCAGGCCGGCGACGGCGACCCCCAGCTGCTCATCACCCGGACCCTCGCCGGTCTGCAGCGTCACGTCGACGGGCCGGTGCTCGCCTCCCGGCTCAAGCGCGCCGTCCTGCGCAAGGACCCCACGTTCGACGAGGCCGACCACGGCTTCCGCGGGTTCGGCGAGCTCCTGCGCCACCTGGAGAGCGAGCACGTCCTCCAGCTGCGGACCGGGTCGGCGCAGGGCGACCCCGAGGTGACGTTCCTCGAGGACGGCTCGGAGGTCGACGAGGCCTTCGCACTGCTCGTCGACGTGATCCGGCACCTGCAGGCGTCGGGGTCCCGGCCCCCGCTCAGCGGGCTGAAGGACCAGCTGCGCAAGCGGCGGCCCGACTTCAGCGAGAAGCGCTACGGCTTCAACACGTTCCTGTCGTTCGCCAAGGCCGCGCGGGCCCGCAACCTGATCGGCATGGCGTGGAACCCGGCAGGCAACGACTACCTGTTGCACGTTCCCGGCTGAGATTCCCGGATCGGCTGTATCAGCGGCGCCTTCCCCGCCTCGACAATGCAGGCATCGGGGGGAGACGGTCATGGTGGGGCTTGCCGGGCTGCTCGTCGCACTCGTCGTCCCGGTCCTGCCGGCGTCCCCGCCCGACGTCCCCGAGCTCGAGCTGAGCGCCCAGGAGGCCGCGCCGGGTGCCGAGGTCGGTGTCATCGGACGCGGCTACACGGGTTGCATCCCGCCGGAGCCCACGAGCACGCCCGAGCCGACCCCCGATCCCGAGAACATCTCGGTCGATCCGCATCCGGTCGAACCGCCCCCGGTGATCCTGCGCTGGGAGTCGGAGGAGGCCCCGCAGGGGCTCGGCGAGGCCACGCTCGAGGACGACGGCTCGTTCGCGACCACGATCACCGTGCCGGCCGACGCCGGGGCCGAGCCCTTCTACGAGGTGAGCGCCTCCTGCCGCCCCGGCCCCGGGTTCGACGAGATCGTCGAGTCCGCCGTGCTCGTCGTGGTCGTGCCGCCCGAGCCGACCACCACGCCACCGACCACCGGTCCGCCACCGACCACGGAGCGGCCACCGACCGTGGAGCCGACCGGGGAGCCGTCCCCGACGGGGATCGCGCCGACGCCGGCCCGGCCGCCCGAGGTGTCCGGATCACCAGCGCTCACGTCCAGCGGCTCGGATGTACTGCTCGCGGCGCTCGCCGGTGCCCTCGTGGTCGGGTTCGGGCTCGTCTGGCTCACCCGTGCGGTCCGCAGGCGGTCGCGCCGGCCGTCCCGCGCGCCGTCCGTCGCGGCCCTCGCGGTACCAGCGCCCCCTGGCCTGCTCGACGTCCGCCCGCGCGGGCCCGAGCGCACCGTGGCGCTGCGCGTGGTCGTGCGCGTCGAACCCGGCGTGCTCTCGGTGCACCGATCGGAGGAGTGACCAGTGGAGACGCCGTGGACGGTGGCCGC
This sequence comes from Pseudonocardia hierapolitana, assembly GCF_007994075.1. NCBI lineage: Bacteria > Bacillati > Actinomycetota > Actinomycetes > Pseudonocardiales > Pseudonocardiaceae > Pseudonocardia > Pseudonocardia hierapolitana. The sequence continues at coordinate 8,164,562 of NZ_VIWU01000001.1, forward strand.
ACTGCTCGGTGAGGCCGACCCGCAGTGGATGGAACGCGCGCTGGGTGCCGCGCACGTCGGCCGGCGGGCGCTCGCGGGCATCGGGCAGTTCGCGGCGGCGACGTACCCGGCGCTCGAGGAACGCGTCGCCGAGGTCGTGCGGGCGGCGCTCCAGATCGATCTCGGTGAGCTCGCGCTCGGCGCGTGGAGCCGCTACCGGGAGCTCGTCGAGGCGGCGGAACGCACACGCGACACTCCCGGTGCCCCCGAGGACGTCGTGCTCGCCGAGCACGAGATCACGTGGTCGCAGCCGCTGGCGGTCGAGGTGGTCGTCGACGGCACCGCCGTCACGACCCTGCAGTTCGCCCTGTCCGCCTCGCTCACGATGCGGGGCGTCGTCGCCGTGGTCGACGCGGGCGCGCTGGTCGGGCTGCGCGGCGGCGACGTGCTCACCGGTGCCCGGCTCGCGCTGTGGGAGCAGGAGCTCGCCGCCCGCGAGGTCACGTGCCTCGTCGGCGCCCTCGTCCGCCTCGGCGGCGGCGTGCCGCTCGTGGCGGGCGCCGCGGCGGGAGGAACTCCGCAGCAGCCGTCGCCGCTCTGACGGGGACGCGGCCGCTACAGCGGCACGTCGGTCCCGACGCCCCGCTGGCGCGCGGCGCGCAGCACCAGCGCCGCTGCGGCCGCGTCCTGCACCGCGACGCCGACGGACTTGTAGAGGGTGATCTGGTCGTCCGTGGTGCGACCGGGCCCGGTGCCCGCCACCAGCTCGCCCAGCTCGGCGTGCAGGTGGTCGTCGCCGATCACGCCGGCGTGGATCGGCTCGAGCAGGTCGGCGGCGCCCGCCGGGAACGGCGCAAGGGCCGCGCGCCGCGTCTCGACGCACACCAGCGCGTCCGCCACGGTGGCGTCGTCGATCTCACGGCCGCCGAAGCGCACCGACGTGATGTGCACGCCGGGCGTGAGCCAGCCACGCCGGATCGCAGGCTCCCCCGCGGCGGTGGCGCCGCACGCGATGTCGGCGCCGTCCAACGCCTCTGCGTAGGACGCGGCGCCGTGCGTGACCACGCCCAGCTCGGTGGCCAGCTCCGCGGCGAGACCGGCCGCCCGCGCCGGCTCGCGCCCCGCCACCCGGATCTCGCGGACGGGGCGCACCCGGCACACGGCACGCGCATGTGACCGCGCCTGGACACCGGTGCCGAGGATCGCGAGCACCCCGGCGTCCGCCCGCGCGAGCAGCCGCGCCGACAGCGCGGAGGCGGCACCCGTGCGCGCGGCGGTGATCACCTCGCCGTCCAGGAGCGCGGCCGGGCGGCCGGTGTCCGCGTCGCACACGACGATCACGGCCTGGTGCGTCGGGAGCGCGGTGCCCGCGTTGCGCGGATACAGCGTCACCAGCTTGGCCGCGAGCGCCCCGGCGGAGGGGACGTGACCCGGCATGGCCAGTAGCAGGCCGTCGTGCTCGGGGACGGCGGCCGCGATGCGGTCGGGCGCCGACGCCCGCCCGGCGCTCAGGTCGGCCATGGCGGCGGCGAGGGCGTCGATCAGCTCGTCGAGGTCGAGCAGCCCCTCCACCTGGGCGCCCGTGAGCACGAGCATCGCATCTCCCCTCGTCCGCGGCCGGTCAGGCTACCGGCCGAGCCGCACGGGCTCCGGGGCGCCGATGTGGGCAGCCGCTGCCGATGCCGGGGCGCATCCCGTTCGACTACATCTGGACGGCATGACCACATGCCTGTCCGAGGAGACGCCGTGAACGCCCAGGGACGTGTCCGCCTCCAGTACGACGCGATCACCACCGGCGACCCCGACGCCGCCGCGGCGTCGGTGGCGCCCGACTTCGTCAACGACGAGGCCGCCGCCGAGCCCCCGGCCTGCGCGCTGCCCGGGCCTGCGGGGTTGCTCGCCACCAGCGCCTGGTTGCGCTTCGCCTTCCCCGACCTGGCGATAGTCGAGCACACCTCGCTCGCCGACGCCGACCACGTGCTCTCGCACATCACGTTCCGGGGCACGCACACCGGGCCGTTCACGCAATTCGCCGATGGCCGGCTCACGCAGGTGATCCCGCCGACCGGCCGGGCCTTCGCGGTCGACCAGGTGCACCTGTTCCGCGTGCGCGACGGCGAGGTGGTCGGCCACGCCGCCGTGCGCGACGACCTCGGACTCATCAGCCAGATCGGGGTGTTCCCGCCGACGCCGGCCGTCGGCCTGCGCATCGCGTGGTGGCGGCTCACCGGCCGGGCGGCCGCCGCGGGACGGGCCGTGGTCGCGGCGGCCGAGGAGGCCGCGGCGCTCGTCGCGCCCACCGGCGCCCGCTGACGGAGCCCCGCGAGATGGGCAGCCGTGACCGATCCCCACGGCCGCCGCCCGGCAGACCATGGACCCATGCCGTCCCGAACCTGCACCGCCGCACCGGCCCGCCCCCTCGAGCCCGCCGGGGCCGAGCTGCGCGCGCTGCTGCGCGGCCGTCGAGCACGTCGTCGAGCTGGTCGACCGGTTGCCGGCCGCGCCGGCACGCGATGACAGCGGGGTGGGCGACCTGCTCGCCGACCCCGCCGTGCGCCGCCCGCCTCCCGAGCACGGACGCGGGGTCGACGAGCTGCGTGAACGCCGAGGGGCGGGTGCTGCTGTCCAGCACCCGCATCGACGGGCACGTGTTCGGCCGGATCTGCGTCCTCAACCACCGCACCGACCGCGCCCGTGTGGACGAGGCCCTCGACGCGCTGAGCCACCACGCCGCCTGATCCGGGGCAGGCGCGTCAAGATCGGGTCGCCGTCACCAGCCAGGCCGCCGAGTCCAGCTCCACGCCACGCGGGGTTTCGTGGGCGGCCACGGCCGCGTGCAGGGTGGCGAGCGCCCGGGCACGGGTGGGCGGGTCGAGGTCGGCGACCATCCAGTGCAGGAGCCCGGCGATCAGGGCGTGGGCGGTGTCCGGGTCGGGTCCGAAGTTCAGGGGTGCCCGCACGCCCGCGAGCTCGACGCGGGAGTACCCGGCTCCGGCCAGGAGGCGGCGGATCCGGTGCGGGTCGGCGAGTGCGAACGGGCCGGGCGCGCCCTCCGGCGGCGCGGGCAGGTCGCGGCCGGCGGCGAGGGCGGTCGTGATCGTGACCATCCACGGGTTGTTCTCGAAGGCCTGCCAGACGAGCAGCGCCAGCCGGCCGCCGGGGCGGGTCGCGCGGGCGAGGTTCGCGAACGCCGCATGCGGGTCGCCGAAGAACATCGCACCGGTCCGGCTCATCACCACGTCGAACCCGGCTGCCGGGAACGGGTGGACCTGGGCGTCGCCCTGCACGAAGCGGGTGTTCCCGCCGTGGTGGCGGCGGGCGATCGCGAGCATGGCCGCGGACAGGTCGATGCCGGTCGCGGTGCCGCCGGGCGCTCGCCGAGCCGCCTCCAGGGTGGTGGAGCCGGTGCCGCAGCCGACGTCGAGCACGTGGTGACCGGGGCGGACGGCGGCCGCGGCGAACAGCGCGTCGTCGTAGCCCGCGAGCGACCTCTCGAACCGGGCGGCGTTGGCGGCCCAGTAGTCGCCCTCGGTGCCGTCCCACGCCTGCAGCTGCCCGGCGTTGGACGGGTCGACGGAGATGGAAGTCATGGAGCGCAGCGTCCTCGCGTGGTGGACGGGCCGGATCGGTATCGGCTACCGAAACCTCGGTACCCGCTACCGATGCCCGCACCGGCGCCCGACGGCACCCTTCTCGCCATGCCCACCACCACCGACGTGCTCGTCGTCGGCGCCGGCCCGGCCGGTCTCGCCACCGCGATCACCGTCCTGCGCCACGGCGCCCGCGTCCTCGTCGTCGAGCGGCGGGCGGGGACCTCGACCGTCCCGCGCGCCACCGGGGTCAGCACCCGCACGATGGAGCTCTTCCGGTTCTGGGGCGTCGCCCGCGCGGTCCGCGACGGCGGGATCGACTGTGACCCCCTCGTCGGCGTCGCGCACACGCTCGCGGCCGAGCCGGACGAGCTGGTGCCGTTCACCTACCCGTCGATGCGGGAGGCGCTCGCGGTCAGCCCCGCGTACCCGGCGCTCTGCTCGCAGGACCACATCGAGCCCGTCCTCGCCGACGAGATCCGCAGGCTCGGCGGCGAGGTCCGGTTCGGCACGGAGCTGACGGCGTTGCGCACCACCCCGGACGGGGTGCGGGCCGAGCTCGGGCCGGCCGGGCAGGTGCGCGCCCGGTACGTGGTGGGCGCCGACGGCCCGCGCAGCGCCGTGCGAACCGGGCTGGGTATCGGGTGGGAGCGCCTCGGTTCGCTCGGCGAGTTCGTCAACGTGCTCTTCCGCCCCGACCTGGGCGCGCTGGTGGGCCGCAGGCTCCCGGGGATCACGTTCGTCAAGCACCCCGACGCGGAGTGCGTGCTGCTCCCGGTCGGCGCGGGCCGCTGGACCGCCACCCGGCGGTGGTTCCCCGAGCGCGGGGAGAGCGCCGCGGACTACACCCCGGCCCGCTGGACCGAGCTGCTGCGCACCGCCACGGGACTCCCCGCGTTGAACCCGGAGTTCCTCGCGGCAGGCGCGTTCACGATGGCGGCGGACGTGGCGGCCACGGTCCGGTCCGGGCCGGCTTTCCTGGTCGGTGACGCCGCGCACCGCATGACGCCGATGGGCGGGATCGGCATGAACACCGCGATCCACGACGGTCACGAGCTCGGCTGGCGGCTCGCGTGGGCGATCCGCGGCCTGGCCGGTGACGCCCTCCTGGACAGCTACGCGGCCGAGCGGGAGCCGCTCGGGCGCGCGCTCGCCGCCCGATCGCTGCGCGAGGAACGGGAGCCGGACGACGGCCTCCCGACCGACCTGGGGCGCAGCTACCGCTCCCCGGTCCTCGCCGACGACGGGGGCGCGCCCGCGCAGGGCCACTCGCGCACAGCCCGCCCCGGTGAGCGGGCCCCGCACGTGTGGGTGCGCTGGCGCGGGCGGCGGGCGAGCGTGCTCGACCTGTTCGAGGACCGGCTGACGGTGCTCACCGGCCCCGGCGGTGCGGGGTGGCGCCACGCCGCCGTCCGGTCGCGAGGCGTCCCGATCGAGGTGCTGGCCGCCGGCCGGGACCTCCCCGACCCGCGGGGCATGCTGCGCGCCGCGTACCGGCTGGAGGCGGACTCGGCCGTGCTGGTGCGGCCCGACGGGATCGTCGCCTGGCGCCATGACGGCCCCTGCCACGACCACGGCACCGCCCTCACGCACGCGGTCGAGACGGCCCTCGGGCGGGTCCTGTCCGTCGCGCTGGCGGGCTGACCACGGGCGGCTCAGCCCGCGTCGGCCCACCGTCGGAGCTCGCGGCGGCTCGCCGCTCCGGTCTTCGCGAGCAGGCTGGCCACGTGGGTCTCCACCGTGCGGCGTGACAGCACGAGCCGCTCGGCGATCTCGGCGTTGGTCAGGCCGCGGGCGACGAGCGACAGCACGTCGATCTCGCGGCCGGTGACGCCGAGCGCAGCGAGCCGGGGCGGCACGGCGGTGCGGCCCCGGCGCCGGGTGGGTGCCCCGGCGCGGCGCAGCAGGTCCTGGCAGGCGCGCTCCAGATGGGCGTCCCCGGCCTGCCCGTGCGCCGCCAGGTCGGCGCGCAGCTCGGCGACCGGGTCGCCCCAGCCATCGGCGATCGCGCAGCCCAGCACCACGAGCCGCAGCAGCCTGCGCCACCACGGCCGGCCCGCGAGGGCGGCATCGGCGGCCCGCAGGTGCGCGACCGCGTCCTGCGGGCCGCCGGACCGGCCGGCCATCACCGCGTCGGCGTAGCCGATGCCCGCCCGGATCGTGCTCGAGAGCCCGCCGGCCATCGCGGTGAGCTCGGCGCGCGCCTCGGCTGCGCGGTCGTCGGCCGCGGTGCGCAGCAGCACCCACAGCCCGACCGGGCTGAGCAGCACGATCCCGCGGTCCCGGCGCACGAGCGGCATCGTGGGGTTCATCGCCGCGACCGCACGCGGCAGGTCGTGTTCCAGCAGGGCCTCCATCGCCGTGGCGAACCCGCGGAACGGGTTCGCCCACGGCGGCCGCGGCCCGATCGACGCCAGAACCTCGGCCGCCCCGGCCGCATCGCCCGCGGCGGCCCGGTAGGCCGCGACCTGCTCGAGCGCCTGCGTGCGCAGCTGGGGCAGCCGGAGCCGCGCCGCGGCGTCGGCACCACGCAGGGCCAGGTCCAGGGCCGCGATCGGCCCCCGGGTGTGCAGGACGAGGTCGGACTCGATGAGGTCGATCGAGGCGAGCTGGGCCAGCATGCCTGCCTCGGCGGCGAGCTCGCGTGCCCGGTGCAGGGTCGGGACGGCGTCCCCGTCGAGCGCCTCGAGCATCCCGACGCCGAAGAGCGCGGTGACCCGCCACGGCGTGAGCCCGTGCTCCGCGGCGACCTGTGCGGCGCGCCGGAAGGACGCGGCGGTCGCCGGGAGGTCGGTCTGCCAGGTGGTGCGCGCCGAGATCCCGAGAGCCTCGCAGAGCGCGGCGGGATCCCCGGCCTCCTCGGCCCGCGTGACGGCGTCGGCCGCCAGCGCCGCCGCCTCGGCCGCCCGCCCCGCTCCGAACGCCGCATCGGCGCGCAACACCGTGGAGCGCGGGTCGTCCGGCCGCCCGGCCCGCTCGACGTAGTCCTGCGCGGCGGTCCAGCGGGCCGCGGTCACCGCCGTGCGGGCGAGCCGCAGGCACAGCTCGGCGTGTGCACTGCCGGTCGGCCCTGGCCCGGTCAGCGCGTCGAGGTGGGCGTCACCGATGGCGAGCGCCTCGTCGGCCCGCCCGACGAGGGTCAGCACGCTCACCCGTTCCCGGACGATCTCACCGGCGATCTCCCCGTCGAGCCCGGACACCGCCGCTGCCGCCCTGGCGAGCAGCGCGTCCGCGGAGTGCAACGCGCCCCGGCCCGCGGCCCGCCGGGCCAGCCGCAGCAGCACGCGCGCCGCGTCCCGTGGGCGGCCCGCCTCGGCGAACAGCTCCGCGGCGCGCGGCTCGTCGTCCGGCCCGGCGCGCTCGGCGAGCAGCTGCGCGGCCCGCGCGGCGAGCACCACCCGCTCCGGGGGCAGCAGGGTGGCGAGCACGGCGTCGCGGGCGAGCGCGTGCGGCCAGCGCAGCGCGCCCGCGTCGGCCCGCACCACCAGCCCGACGTCGACGGCCCGGCGCAGCGCGCCCACGACGTCGGCGTCCGCGACGCCGCTGACCGCGGCGAGCAGCCCCCAGTCCGGGTCGGGGCCGAGGACGGCGGCGGCACGCAGGACCGTGCGCCCCGGCGCGTCGAGGGCAGCGAGGCGGGCGGCGACCAGCGCCTCGAGGCTCGGCGGCACCTCCCGCCCCGGCTCGGCGAGCAGCTCCTCCACGAGGAACGGCAGGCCGTCCGAGCGCCGGTACAGGTCGCGGACGACCTCCGGCGGCAGCGGCCGCCCGCCGCGGCATGCGGCCGCGAGTGCGGCGACGTCGGGTTCGGCCAGCCGCCGCACGTGCACCGCGGTGATCCCGGGCAGCGCGCGCAGCCGTGCGGCCGCTGCCGCCTCCGCCGGCTCGTCCCGGCTCGACACGGCGACGAGCACCGGCCGGTCGCGGACGGCCACCGCGAGGTACTCGACGACGGCGAGGGTGTCCTCGTCGGCCCAGTGCAGGTCCTCCAGCCGCAGCAGGCACCCGGCACGGCCTGCGGCCAGTGCGCACACGACGCGCAGCACGCCCTCCCCGAGCACCACCGCGGGGTCGGCCCCGTCGGCCGCCCCGGCACCGCCGGTGACGAGGGCGTCGAGCACGGCTCGGTAGGGACGCACGGCCGGGGACTCCCGGACGGCGGGCGCGTCCAGCCGCCCGACCACCGCCTCGGCGATCGCCCGGTAGCTGCCCCCGCCCTGCACCGCGCGGCCGCTGAGCACGAGCAGCCCGGCGTCGGCCGCCGCGGACGCTGCGGCGTCGAGCAGCCGGGTCTTGCCCACGCCTGCCTCGCCGACGACGGCCAGCGCTCCCCCGCGCCCGGACGCGGTGGCGGCCACCAGCCTGTGCACCTCGGCCAGCTCCCCCGCCCGGCCCACCACCACCGGGCAGCGCAGCACGGTCGTCACGACGACCAGTACACCGGACGCGGGAGTCCGGGGGAACGTCAGCTCCGATCAGGCGCTCGCCAGGCTGCGGGCCAGCCGCGATGCGTGCCGCCGCGACGGGACGCCGAGCTTGCCGAGGATCGTCGAGACGTGGTGGTCCACCGTGCGGACCGAGACCACCAGCCGCTGCGCGATCTCGGCGTTGGTGAGGCCCTCGGCGAGCAGGTCGAGCACATCGGCCTGCCGGCTGGTGAGCCCGGCCGGATGGGCGCGGGTGGCCGCCTGCGGGCCGCGCGGGATGGTGCGCACCCCGAGCTCGCGCAGGCGGCGGCGCGCAGCGGAGGCCGCCGGGGTGGCCCCCAGGTCGTCGAGCGCGCGCACGGCCTGCAGCATCGGCTCGACGGCGCCGGACGCCATGAGCTCGAGCGCCGCCTCGTACGGCTCGCCCGCGGCCTCGAAGGCCCGGGCCGCGGCGCGCCAGTCCCCGCGCAGCGCGGCGGCCCACGGCTCCGGGCAGCCCTCGGGCACGGTGTCGAGCAGCGGGGTGACCGGCACGCCGGCGCGCTGCGCGTAGCGCAGGAGCTCGGCCCACGCCGGCTCCGCAGCGGGCCGGCCGGCGTGGCGGCGCCACTCGTCGAGCACGGCCGCGACGACGTCGGTGCGCCCGTTCAGGAGGGCCCACTCCACGAGCGCGGTGCCGGTGTAGGCGAGCCCGAGCACCGATCCCTGCCTGCGCCCGCGTTCCCACGCCGTGGTCAGCACGTCCTCGGCCGCCGGGTCGCCCCGCCGGGCCAGGAGCCTGCCGTGTGCGGGCTCGGCGTAGAGCCGCAGCATTCCGGGGTCCTCGTCGCGGTCGACCAGCGCGGCGAGCCCCTCGCCTGCCGCGTCCCACTCGCCGCGGCGCAGCTGCAGCAGGCAGCGGTGGACGGAGAGGTTGTAGGCGTGCGACCAGAACCCGCGCCCCGTCGTGAAGTCGAGGCCCTCGGTCACGCAGGCCTCGAGCTCGGCGAGCCGTCCGTAGCGGTGGAGCAGCTCGCCGAGGTTGGTGTAGCCGCGCGCGGCCGCCTCGTGGTGGCCGCCCGCCAGTGCCCGCTCCAGGCTCTCGCGGACCAGGGCGATCCGGGCCTCGCCGGACAGGCCCGGCCGGGCGATGCTCTGGTAGTTGAGGCAGAGCGCGGCGAGGTCCTCCCGCCCGCAGCGTTCCGCGGCGGCATGCGCCTCGTCGAGCACGGCGCTGGCCACCGCGGTGTCGCCGCCGAGCGCGAGGGCGGCGCCGTGGTAGGTCAGCGCGTGCGCCGTCGCCCCGGCCGAGCCTGCGCCGCGCAGGTCCTCGACCGCCTGCCGGGCGACGACCTGTGCCTGCTCGGTGTTCCCCGCCAGGTAGTGGTAACGCGAGAGGCGGACCCTTGCCTCGCCGAGCGCCACCTGCTCGCCCAGCCGGGTGTAAAGGGCGACGGCCGCCCCGCCCGCGCGCAGCGCGTCGGCGAAACGGTGGGCGTTGTGCAGCTCCCAGGCGTGGTCGTCGAGCAGCGCGGCCCGCTCCCGCGGCCCGAGGCGGTCGAGGTGGGCCACGGCGGCCTCGAAGTGGGCCAGCGCCTGCCGGTGCGACCCCGCGGCGGCCGCCTCGCGCCCGGCGCGCGCGGCGAACCGGACGACCGCGTCGACGTCGCCCGCCGCCGTGGCGTGGTGCACGATCCGCACGAGGTCGGGCACGGGTGAGCGCTGCAGCGCCGCCAGCACGGCCCGGTGCAGGGCCCGGCGGTGCAGCCCGGTCAGGCTCGCCTCGACGGCGCGCCGGGCCAGCTCGTGGCGGAACGCCACCCCGTCGAGCCGCACCTCGATCATCCCGCGGACCTCGGCCTCGGCCAGCGCGTCCAGGCGGTCCCCCAGCAGCGCGTCGACCAGCTCGAACGGGACGGTCCCCGGCACGACGGACAGCTGCAGCAGGTCCGCCCGGCACTCCTGCCCCAGCTGCGCCACCCGGGCGATCACGGCATCGGCCACGGAGGCAGGCACGGAGAAGCGGTCGGGGGCGCGCCCGGCGAGCACCTCCGTGACGAAGAACGGGTTACCCCCGGTCAGCTCCACGAGCGCCGTGGTGTCCCAGCCGCTCCCGGCCGCGAGCACGTCCACCGCGGCGTCCGACAGCGGCGCAGGCGCCACCCGGTGCACCGGGCAGCCGGCGAGGCGGCCGACCCACCGGTGCACCGGGTCGCCTTCGGGCACCGCGCCCTCCCGGATCGTCACGATCAGCACGGCCGGCAGGTCCCCGATCCGCCGGGCCAGGTACCCGAGCACGTCGAGCGTGGCGTCGTCGGCCCAGTGCAGGTCCTCCACCACGAACGCGGTCGGCTCCCCGCCGCTCATCTCGCCGAGCACCGCCTCGAACACCGCCTCGCCCGCCCCCTCCGCCAGGACGGCCTCCAGATGACCGCCGGTGCCGCAGGTCGCGTCCCGCAACGGGCCGAACGCGCGCGCGGTCACCAGGTCGTCGCAGGCCCCCCACAGCACGCGCACGCGGCTGCCCGCGCTCGCGCACCACGCCCTGACGAGGGAAGACTTGCCGATCCCCGCCTCCCCCGTGACGAGCACGACGCTCCCCCGGCCCGCTGCGGCCGCGCTCGCGGCCGCGTCGAGCACGGCGAGAGCAGGCTCGCGCTCGAGCAGGCCGTCCGCTCCGATCCCCATCGATTCCCCTCCGTACCCCCTGGCCCCGCCACCCTCGCGCACCGGACCGTCCCGGCGGATCCGTGGCGGTTACCGAGTTAGGAGACGCGAACCCCGCCACGGATACGACCGGGTTGCCGATCGGGGTTCGACCGGGTCACCGTTCGGCACCGAGCGTGCGCATGCGGGCGAGCCCGGTGACGATCAGACCCGCGGCCAGCAGCGTGGCCACCACCCCGGCGCCCGCGGCGAGCACCGCAGGGGCGGGCACGTCCGGGACGACGAAGGCGGGAAGGGCGATGACCGCGCTGACGAGCCGGGTGGCGATCACGACCCAGGCGCCGCCCCGGCTGCCGCGCCATGCCGCGACGGCGGCGACGAGCGTCGCCAGCCCGATCGCGGCGGCCAGCAGCGCGATGACGACCGGTGGGTGCTCGCCGTCGGTGACGAACGGCGTGGCGAGGTCGGCGAGGCCGAGCAGCCCGGCGAGCACGAGGCCGGCCGTGAGCAGTGGTGTTCTCATGGCTCGAGCGTGATCGCCGCCCGTTCCCCGGCACATGGGTCTTCCGCGCCGCGTGCCGGGAGGTTCTCCCGGTGACCCGGGAGAAGTTCCCGAGCCACCTGGGAGCGACAGGCCCGATGATGGGGCCGTGACCGAGCCCACCCCGGCGCCCGTGCGCGTCGTGCTCGCCGACGACCACCCCGTCGTGCGCGACGGCCTGCGCTCCCTGCTCGCGTCCCTGCCGGGCGTCGAGCTGGTCGGGGAGGCGGCGACGGGGCGGGAGGCGGTGCGCGAGGCGGTGCTGCACCGCCCCGACGTCGTGGTGATGGACCTGCACATGCCCGACCTCGACGGGATCGCGGCCACCCGCGAGATCGTGCGGGCGGTGCCGGCCGCGGCCGTGCTCGTGCTGACGATGTTCGACGACGACGATTCGGTGTTCGCCGCGATGCGCGCCGGGGCACGGGGCTACCTGCTCAAGGGCGCCGGGCAGGCGGAGATCACGGGCGCGATCCGCGCGGTCGCGGCGGGCCAGGCGATCTTCGGCCCCGGCGTGGCGGCGCGGCTGCTCGGTTACTTCGCGGCACCACCCCGGCCGGACGTGCCGTTCCCCGACCTGACCGCACGCGAGCGCGACGTGCTCGACCTCATCGCGGCCGGGCTGACGAACACCGCGGTCGCCGCCCGGCTCGGGCTCGCGGCCAAGACCGTGGCCAACCACCTCTCGGCGATCTTCACCAAGCTGCAGGTCGCCGGGCGGGCCGAGGCGATCGCGGTGGCCCGGCAGGGCGGCCTCGGCTCACCCCGGGCCCAGCGGTGACCGCCTCGCGCCCGCTGGCCTGGCTGCTCGCCGGGGCGGGCCTCGCCCTGCTCGCCCTGATGAGCGCAGGCACATGGGCCGCGGGCCCGGGCCTCGACATCGTCGGCTCCTACGTCCTCACCAACTCCGCGTTCGGCCTCGGGTTCGGCGGCTGTGGCCTGGTGATCGCCCTGCACCGGCCACGCAACCCGATCGGCTGGCTGTTCCTCTCCGGCGCGCTCGCCCACCTCACGACTGCGGCCGCGGCGCCCTGGGCGTTCCACGGCCTCGCCGCAGGCTGGCCCGAGCCCGCGATCCGGCTGCTCGCCACGATCTTCCTCATCGCGTGGCCGTTCGGGATCGGGATGGCCTTCCCCCTCGCCCTGCTGCGCTTCCCCACCGGCCGCGAGGAGTCGCCCCGCTGGCGCCGGGTCGGGTACGCCTTCGTCGGATACGGGTTGCTCTTCGCCCTGCAGATGGGCACCTCGCCCGACCCGTTCGGGCCCTGGGCAGGCGTCCAGTCCTACCTGTTGCTGCCGGTCCACGCGCGGCTCGAGCCGCTGTGGACGGCCGCGAACCTGCTCTCCCTCGGCCTCGCCGCGCTGATCGTCGTGCGGCTGGTCGGCCGGTACCGGCAGGGCAGCGAGATGGTGCGCCGGCAGCTGCTGTGGCTGCTGCTCGCGGTCGTGCTGGCGTTCGCCGCGAACGCGCAGCGGTTCGCCACCGGTGACGGCCCGATCCTGCTGCTGCTGGCCTTCCAGCTCGTGCCGGTGGCGATCGCGGTCGCGATCCTGCGGTACCAGCTGTTCGACATCCGCCTCGTCGTCTCGCGCACGGTGCTGTACCTCGCGCTCACCGCCGCCGTCGCCGCTGTGTACGTCGGTCTGGTCACGCTCATGGACCGGCTGGTCCGCACCGGCCTCGATCTCGGCGGTTCCATCCTCGCGACGATCGTGGTGGCGCTGGCGTTCCACCCCGTGCGGATGCGCCTGCAACGCGTGGTAGACCGGCTCTTCTACGGCGAGCGCGCCGACCCGGTGCGCGTGGTCTCCCACGTCGGGAGCCGCCTGCTCGCGAGCACCGATGCCGACCACGTCACGGCGCTGGACGCCCTGCGCGAGGCGCTGCGCCTGCCGTACGCCGCGGTGCGCGCCGACGGCGGGACCATCACCGAGTCCGGCACCCCGACCGCGGACGTGCACATCATCCCGCTGGAGTGGGGCGAGACGGCGGGCCAGCTCGTCGTCGGGCTGCGCGGCGGCGAGTCGGCCGTCGCCGACGCCGACCGCCGGGTGCTGGAGGTGACGGCCGTCCCGCTCGCGATGGCGCTGCGCGCGGGACGGCTGGCCGAGGAAGTGGCGGCGTCGCGCGGCCGGATCGTCGCGGGCCAGGAGGAGGAGCGCAAGCGCCTGCGCCGTGACCTGCACGACGGGCTCGGCCCCACGCTCACCGGCATGGCCTACAAGATCGACGCGGTGCGGAACACCCTCGCCGCCGACCCGGCCCGGGCCGACGCGATGCTCGCGGAGCTGCGCGCCACGACCGCGGCGGCGATCGACGACGTCCGCCGGGTCGTCTACGGGCTGCGCCCGCCGGCGCTGGACGAGCTGGGGCTCGCGGGCGCGCTGCGCCAACAGGCCGAGCGGCTGTCCGGCGGCGGACGTGCGCTGCAGGTCACGGTGGACGCGCCTGCGCCGACACCGTGGCTGCCGGCCGCCGTGGAGGTGGCCGCCTACCGGATCGCCGTCGAGGCGATCACGAACGTGGCCCGGCACTCGAGCGCGCGCCGGGCCTGCGTGGGGCTGGCGGTCGCGCCGGACGAGCTGCGCGTGACCGTCACCGACGACGGCGCCCAGAGCGGCACGCGCTGGCAACCCGGGGTCGGCCTGAGCGCGATGGCCGAACGCGCGGCCGAGGTCGGCGGGCGGTGCACGGCAGGTCCCACCCCTGACGGCGGCCGGGTGGAGGCAGCGCTCCCCCTCGAGATCCCGCCGACCCCCGACTTCACACACCCAGCCGCCGCTTCACACAGGACCGGTCTTGTGTGAAGCGGACGACGGGTGTGTGAAGTGGCCTGATCACTCCCGGTTGGCGAGCAGCGGCCAGCCGTCGTCGTCCCACACGATGGGCTGCAGGGCCAACTTCGTCGCCCCGTTCGCCGACTTGTCGTAGTAGTGGTAGGCGAGGATGTCGTCGGCTGCGGACTGCCCGCCCGGGCCGACACGGTTGCCCGAGGCAGTGAGCACCGTCGTGCCGCCCCCGTCGAGGAGCTTCCGGCCGTCCCGGTCGACGTAGGGCCCGGTGACCTTCTTCGACCGCCCGACCATGATCTTGTAGTCGCTGTCGGCACCCTGGCAGCACTGGCCCCACGACGTGAACAGGTAGTAGTAGCCGTCGTTCTTCACGAAGTAGGCCGCCTCGATGGCGTTGGGTGAGGCCTTGCGGTCGGCGATGTGCAGCGGCTCCGCATCGGGGTCGGCGAGCTTCCCCGACGGCCAGTCGAGCTTCACCATCCGGATCCCGCTCCAGTAGGAGCCGAACGCCATCCACGGCGTGCCCGACCCGTCCTCGATGATGCCCGGGTCGATCGCGTTGTAGTCGTCGTCCGGTACGGAGCCGATGACCTCACCGCGGTCCACCCACTCGTAGGCCGGGTCGGACGGATCGAGCGTCTCGTTGGTGGCCAGCCCGATCACGGACCTGTTGTGTCCCCAGGTGGATGCCGCGTAGTACAGGTAGTACATGCCGTTGGCCTCGTAGATCTCCGGGGCCCAGATGTTCTTCACGCCGGGCACCTCGTCCTTGATCCACTGCGGGATCTCGTCCCAGACGGTGCCCTCGTAGGTCCACTTGCGCCCGTTGGGCGAGGAGCGGATCTGGATGTTGCCCGCGCCCTTGCCCTCCTCGCCGGTGGCGAAGACGTACCAGTTGTCCCCTCCGCCACCCGCGACCAGCGCCGGGTCGTGGGCGGTGAGGTCACCGCTCAGCCGCCACGGCTCCTCGGCCTGCGCGGGGGCCATGGGTCCGGTGGCAGCGGCCGGTGGGGCCAGCGCCCCGGTCAACCCCACCACTGCAGCGACGACGGTCAGGAGCGGCGCGAGTCGCACGGGCGTCATCCGTTCTGCGCGAGGGACGGGGCGTCCGCGGCGACCCACCGAGCAAGATCGCCGAGGCGACGGACAGCGTATGCGCGACGCGCCGAACGGCGACGGACCGACAACGCCATGTCACCCGAGAGTGACGCGCGTCACTCTGACGCGCCGGTATTTGGCGCGCATCTAGTGATTTCTAACCACTTCTAGTGCAGGCGGAATGCCCTCGTCGTCAGCTCGCGGCCCTCGCGCGCCAGCTCGAAGAACCCGTACGTGCCCTGCTCCTTCAGCTCGCGGGCGGCACGGGCGAGCGCCCCGAACGCGACCGCGCTGAACGTGCCCCCGACCGAGATGCGGGCCACCCCGGCATCGGCCAGCTCCTCGATGGGCGCCATCCCCGGCATCAGCAGCACGTTCACCGGCCGGTCGACCGACGACACCAGGCTGCGGATGTCGGCGAGCCGCACCAGGCCCGGCGCGTACAGCACCTCAGCGCCCGCCTCCTGGTAGGCCTGGAGGCGTTCGATCGTGTCGCCGAGGTCGGGGTTGCCCCGGATGAAGTTCTCGGCGCGGGCGGTGAGCACCAGCCCACGGCCCTCCTGGGCGGCGTCCGCCGCGGCGGCGATCCGCTCGGCCGCCAGGCCGATGTCGTGGATCTCGGGGTCGGCGCCCGCGCTGTAGTCCTCGATCGAGCAGCCGGCCAGGCCGGACTCGACGGCCTCGGCGACGGTGCTGGCCACCTCGCCCGGGTCGTCCCCCCACCCGTCCTCGAGGTCGGCGCTCACCGGGATGTCCACGCACAGCGCCACCGCGGCGGCGTGCTCGAGCGTGTCCACCGCGCCCACCGCACCGTCGACGAGGCCCGCGGTGGCCGCGAACCCGCTGCTGGTGGTGGCCAGCGCCGCGAACCCCAGCGTGGCGAGCGCCTTCGCCGACCCCTCGTCCCACGGGTTGGGCATGAGCAACGGGTCGCCGGGAACGTGCAGTGCCCGGAACCGGGCGGTCATGTCGGTACCGGTCAGGTCGCTGCTGGTCATCCTCGCCACACGGGGACCGTACCGAGCCGCACCACTGAGATCCGCGACGATCAGGCCTCGCGGCGCCGCCCGGGCTCGAACTTCCCCTCGTCGAGGGCCCGCACCAGGTCCTCGCGGGCGCGCGCCACGCGCGACCTGATCGTGCCGACCGGGCAGCCGCACACCTGAGCCGCCTCGGCGTAGCTCAGGTCGAGCACCTGCGTGAGCACGAACGCCTCGTGCCGGTCCGGATGGAGCGCGGCGACGAGTTGCGCGAGCAGCACGGCCTCGTCGCCCGCCCTGCGCACCGCCCCCATGCGGACGGCCACGGTGTCCCAGTCGGCGACGCCGGTGGTGCGGGGCCTGCGCCCCGCGGCGCGCACCGCGTCGGCCGCGGCCCGCCGCGCGATCGACAACAGCCAGGTGCGTGCGGTGGCCGTGGCCTCGAACCGGGGCAGGGCCCCGACGGCGCGCAGGTAGGTCTCCTGGGCGAGGTCCTCCGCCTGGCCGGGGTCGGCGAGGTGGGACACGAACCGCAGCACGTCGCGCTGGGTGGCCCGGACGAAGGCCGAGAGGGCCTCCCGATCACCGCGGCCGGCCGCGAGCGCCCACGCGGTGATGCGGTCGTCGTCGGGTCGTTCGGCCACCGACCCAGCCTAACCACGGCCGGGCCGGGAACCGCGCAGGCCGGTGTTGCGACCATAGGCACATGCGGTGCGAGGACTTCCGGGACGCGATCTCCGCGCGGATGGACGGCGAGGATCCCGGGATGGAGGCCGCCGAGGTGGAGCGCCACCTCGCCGGCTGCGCCGGCTGCCGCGCCTTCTCCGAGCGGGCAGCGCACGTCACCCGGCTGGCCCGGATCCGCCCCGCCGAGGATCACCCGGACGTGCTGCCCGGGCTCCTCGCCGCGCTGGACGCCGGGGAGTCCCGACCGGCACCGCGGCGGACGGGGCGCTCGATCGCCCGCGACGCCGTCCGCGCCGCCCTCGCGGTGCTGGCCGTCGGTCAGCTGGCGCTCGCGCTCAGCGGGATCATCGCCGCGACCGGAGCCGGCCCGGACCAGCTCGCCGGGGCGAGCATGGCGCACTTCTCGCACGAGAGCGCGGCGTGGAACCTCGCCATCGGCGTCGCGTTCGGCTGGGCCGCCACCGGGGCCCGCCGAGCGGGCGGGCTCGTGCCGGTGATCGGCGCGTTCGTCGCGTTACTGGTGACCCTCAGCGCGCTGGACGTGCTCGCCGGGCACGTCACGGCCGGCAGGCTGCTCGGGCACCTGCCGGTGATCATCGGCCTCGTCCTCCTGCTGCTGCACGCCCGGCTCGGCCGCGACGGCGGCGGCACCACGGCCGCGTCCCACGAGGGCGAGACGGGCGACGGCTCCCACGGGGACGAGACGTTCGGCGGCGGCCGGTTCGGCGACGGGGGCCTGCAGCCGTCTGCCCACCACCGCGCGGCCTGAGGCGCTCGGCGGCTCCGTCGCGATCGGTGGCCGGCTCGATCCGAATCCCGCGATCACCGTCGGGAACCGGGGCCGCGACCGCGACGACCACTCGTGGTGATGCCATCCACCACCACCTCCCCACCCGCTTCGGCACTCGCCTGGCTCAGCACGGCGGCACGGCTGCTGCTCGGCGCCGTCTGGCTCGCCGCAGGCGCGTCGAAGATCACCGATCTGGACGCCTCCGTGCGCGCGGTCCGCGCCTACCGGCTCCTGCCCGAGACGGCCGCGCAGGTCGTCGGCGCCGGTCTGCCGGTCGTGGAGCTGCTCTTGGGCGTGCTGCTCGTCGTCGGGGCCGGGGTCCGGGCGGCCGCGGCGGTCTCGGCCGTGCTGATGCTCGCGTTCGTCGTCGGGATCGCGTCGGCCTGGGCCCGCGGCCTGCGGATCGACTGCGGTTGCTTCGGCTCGGGCGGTGAGCTCGCGGCCGGGCAGGACCCCGCCTACGGGCCCGAGCTCGCCCGCGACGCCGCACTGATGGTGATCGCCCTGCTCCTCGTCCGGTGGCCGGCCGGGCGACTCGCACTCATGAAGGAGTCCTCCTGATGCCCCGCACCCTCGCCACCAGGCGCGGTCCGTCGACCCTGACGCTCGTCGCGGTCGTCGTGCTGGTGCTGTTCGCCGGTGCCGTCGGCTTCGGCGTCTACCGCGCGCAGGCCGGCGCGGGCGCCCTGCCTGCGGGGGCCACCGCGGCCGGCGTCGCGGTCGGCAACCCCGACGCGCCGGTGACGATCGATCTCTACCTGGACTTCCAGTGCCCGGCCTGCGCGCAGTACGAGCAGCAGGCAGGCGCCACGATCGACGAGCTCGTCGCGTCGGGACGGGCCAGGGTCGTCTACCACCCGGTGGCCTACCTGAACCGCTTCTCCAGCACGCAGTACTCCAGCCGCTCGTCCGCGGCCGCCGGATGCGCGGCCGACGCGGGCGTCCTCCCCCGGTTCGCGCAGCTGCTGTACGCGAACCAGCCGCCGGAGGGCGGCGACGGCCTGCCCGACGAACAGCTCGTGGCCCTCGGGACGCAGGCCGGTGCGGGACTCGGGTTCGCCACCTGCGTGCAGGACGGCCGGTACGCGGCCTGGACCCGGTCGGTCACCGACGCGGCGTCCCGGGCCGGCATCACCGCGACACCCACCGTCCTGGTGAACGGACGGGAGGTGGAGCGCACCGCGGAGGCGTTGCGCGCCGCCGTCGACGCGGGCTGAGCCATATCCTCCCCCGGTGGGTAAGGGGGGACGATGACGCCGCACACGCTCGCCGACCCGGTGCAGCGGGTGTCGGCGGGCTGGGTGGTCCGGTTCTCGCTGGCGTGGATCGGGCTGTACGCGGGCCTGTTCGGGCCGCTGCAGGTGCTGTTGCCCCAGCAGGTCGAGGCGCTCGCGCCGCAGGACAAGGAGGCGGCGCTCGCACTGGTGCTCGCGGCGGGCGCGGCCTGCACCCTCGTGGCGAACCCGCTGTTCGGCGCGCTGTCGGACCGCACGCGCTCCCGGTTCGGCCGGCGCAAGCCCTGGATCGCGCTCGGGTTCGCAGGCGGTGCCGTCGCGATCGCGCTGCTCGCAGCGGCACCGGCCCTCCCGCTGGTGGTGGCCGGGTGGTGCGCCGTGCAGACGCTGCTCAACGCGCCGTTCGCCGCGCTCAGCGCCGCCGTGCCGGACGAGGTGCCGGCCGCACAGCGCGGCACGGCGGCCGGGTACCTCGGCCTGGCGTTCGTCGTCGGCGTCGGCGCCGGGACCGGGCTCGCGGTCCTCGCCGGGTCCGTCACCACCGGATACCTGCTGTGCGCGTTCGCCGCCGTGCTCTTCAGCCTCCCGTACGTCCTGCTGGGGCGGCCCGCAGGCCACCAGCCGGAGACGACCTGGCGGTGGGGCGAGTTCCTGCGCGGGTTCTGGATCAACCCGGTGCGCCACCGCGACTTCGGCTGGGGCTTCCTCACGCGCTTCCTGGTGAACCTCGGCAACGCGATCGTGCTGCTCTACCTGTTCTTCTTCCTCTCCGACGTCGTCGGGCTGGCCGACCCGGCCTCCAGCGTCCTGGTCCTCACGGCCGTCTACTCGGTGGCCATGCTGGCCTCGGTGGTCGTCGCGGGCAGGCTGTCGGACCGCGTGGGCAGGCGGCGCGTGTTCGTCACCGGGGGCGCGCTGGTCATGGCCGGGGCGGCCGTGCTGATCTCGGTGTGGCCGGCCTGGCCGGGCGTGGTGACCGCCGCCGTGGCCCTCGGCATCGGCTTCGGCGCGTACAGCGCGGTGGACTTCGCGCTGCTCACCCAAGTGCTCCCCGCTGCGCGCGACCGCGGGAAGGACCTGGGCGTGCTCAACATCGCCAGCTCGCTGCCGCAGGTCATCGCCCCCGCGATCGCCGCACCGGTCGTGACCGTGCTCGGCGGGTACACGGCGCTCTACCTCGTGGCGGCCGCGATCGAGGTGGCGGGCGCGGTCCTCGTCTACCGGATCCGATCGGTCCGCTGAGCCTCAGCCCTCGGAGATGGGCAGCCACACCCGCATCGTCGACGGTCCGCGCTCGGCCCAGTCGTGGTACGGCACGAGCGGCACGTCGAAGGCGTTGTCGTCGGCCCGGTCGTCCTCCACGGGATCCGGTCGGCCGTACGGCCAGGGGTGATCGGGCACCACCGACCGGCGCAGCCGCACGACGACCGCCCCGTCCTCCTCACGCGGGGCAACGGCCGGGTCGAGCCGGACGTCCCCGACGTCGTCGACCCGGCCCTCGCTCGCGGCGGCCACGTCGACCGACTCCAGGCACAGCACCTCGGGCCCGCGCTCCACCGCGAGGCACCCACGCACGGCGTCGATCCGCGGGTCGGGCGCGGTGAACCGCGGCGTCACGGGCAGGTGCAGCTCCACCACGTCGCCTGCGCGGAAGGCCCGCCGCACCCGGGCCGTTCCGGGCGTCACCGGTTCGGCGGCCCCGTCCACGACGAGGCGTGCGCCGTCGGCCCAGGCCGGCACCCGCAGCGAGAGCGTCCACGGCGCGGCGGCGTCGTCGCGGACGTGGACGCGGATCACCCCGTCCCGCGGGTAGCCGGTCTCCACGTCGAGCGCGATCGCCGTGCCGTCCGGCAGCGCGGTGCGGATCGCGGCCGGGGCGTACTGGTGCAGCTGGAGGCCCTCGTCGTCGGCGGTGGCGACGTACGCGGCGAGGCCGGCGAGGGTGCGAGCCACGTTGGGCGGGCAGCACGACACCTCGAACCACGGCGCCCGCAGCGACGACGACGCCCGCGGCGACACCTCCCCGTCGACGGCCGCCGTGCCCGGCCGGCGCTGGTGCAGGGTGTTCGCGTAGAAGAACGCCGTGCCCTGCGCCGACGGCGAGGTGGCGATCACGTTGAACAGGTTCCGCTCGATCAGGTCGGCGTAGCGGGGGGCGCCGTCGGCCAGCAGCAGCCGCCAGCTGAACATGATCGAGGCGACGGAGGCGCACGTCTCGGAGTAGGCCCGGTCCGGCGGGAGCACCCAGTCGTCCCCGAACGCCTCGTCCTGGTGGTGCGAGCCCACTCCGCCGGTGAGGTAGGTGCGCCGCGCCACCGTGTTGTCCCACTGGGTGGCCAGCGCCGCGAGGAGCTCCGCGTCGTCGCGTTCCACCGCGACGTCCACGGCGCCGGCGGACAGGTAACCGGCCCGCACGGCGTGCCCGCGCAGCACGGTGGCCTCCCGCACGGGTACGTCGTCCTGGTAGTAGGAGCGGCCCCACTCGATGTCGCGCAGCACACCACGGCCGCGGCGTTCGACGAAGAGGGCGGCCTGGTCGAGGTAGCGCCTGTCGCCGGTGACGCGGGCGAACTCCACGAGGGCCGGCTCGATCTCGGCGTGTCCGCACACCGACTCGATCCCGCCCGGCCCGAACACCGTGCAGACGAGGTCGGCGGCGCAGCGGGCCACGTCGACGAGCCCGTCGTCGGCGTCCGGGCGGGTGCGCGCGCGGGCGACCGCGGCCTGGAGCAGGTGGCCGATGCAGTACAGCTCGTGGCCCCACTCCAGATCCGACCAGCGCTCCCCCTGCCCGGGCCGGCCGAACTTCGTGTTGAGGTAGCCGTCGGGCTCCTGCGCGGCCGCGACCCGCGCCACCACCTTGCGGAACCGGTCCTCGAGCGCGGGGTCGTCGGTGCGGCCGATCTCCCAGGCCACGGCCTCCAGGTACTTGTAGACCTCCGAGTCGGAGAACTCCCGCCCGCGCCGGCCGTCGGGGAGCCCACCCGCCGCCGCGAGGTCGAAGTTGGCGATCCAGCCCTCACCTTCGAGCCACTGCTCGATGTGGGCGAGCGTCGCGGTGGCGTTCACCTGCTGACGGTGCGCCCAGAAGCCGCCGGTGATCGTCACCTCGCCGAGGGAGAGCGGGCGCAGCCGCCCCCGGGCGGGCACGACGGGGCTCACGATCGGGGTGCGAGAACTCATGTCATCCCTTGAGCGCGCCGGACATGAAGCCGCGCACGTAGTGTCGTTGGAGCAGCAGGAACAGCACGATGCAGGGCAGGGCGAGGACCACCACGCCTGCCTCGGTGGCGCCGTAGTCGACCACCCCCTGCACCTGGCCGCGCAGGTTGGAGATCGCGAGCGGCAACGTCATGCGGTCGCTGTCGTTGATCAGGATCAGCGGCGCCATGAAGTCGTTCCACGCCGCGAGGAACGCGAAGAGACCCACGGTGATCAGGCCGGGCGCCGTGGCAGGGATCAGCACCCGCCACAGGGCGGTGAACGTGGAGCACCCGTCGACCATCGCCGCCTCGTCGAGCTCGCGCGGTACCGCCTCGAACGAGATCCGCATCATGAACGTCGAGAACGGCAGCTGGAACATCGTCAGCACCAGCGCGAGCCCGACGAGCGAGTTCTGCAGCCCGACCTGCGTGAGCAGCACGTACAGCGGGATCAGCAGCGTGGCGTACGGCACCATGAGGATCGCGAGCGTCACCAGGAACAGCAGGTTCTTGCCCGGGAATGAGAACCGGGCGAACGCGTACCCGCCGAGCGTCGACACGGCCAGGGTGAGCGCCACCGTGAGCAGCGAGACGAGGCCCGAGTTCGCGAGGTACTGCCAGATCCCGGCCTGGTACTCGCCCAGCGCCCGGTAGTTGCCGAACCCCCACCCGTCCACCTGGCTGGTGCCCGCGTGCGGCGACACCGATGCCACGGCGGTCCAGACCAGCGGGTAGAGGAAGATCACCGCGAGCGCACCGGTGAACACCCAGTACGGGGTGCGCAGCGCGATCCCCGCGACGCTCGTGGTGGGTGCCCGCCGGGCGACGCGCGGCGGGTCCGCCCGCGGCGCCGCGCGCGACATCTGCGTGGTCAATTCTCCTCCGGACGGTGGAACGCGCGGATCTGCAGCACGTTGACCAGCACCAGCACCCCCAGCACCAGCACCGAGAGCGCGGCGGCGACCCCGAGGTCGTTCTGGCCCTGGAACGCGACCGTGTAGATCAGCTGGACGACCGAGATCGTGCTGTTGTCCGGGCCGCCCTTGGTGAGGATGTAGAACTGCTCGAACGCCAGCAGCGAACCGGTGACGCACAGGACGGTGCAGAGCGCCAGCGTCGGGCGCAGCAGCGGGATCGTGACGTGCCGGAACGTCTGCCACCACCCGGCGCCGTCGATCCGGGCGGCTTCGTACACGTCGGCCGGCACGGCCTGCAGACCCACGAGCATCAACAGCATGTAGAACCCGGCGTAGCGCCACACGATCAGGAAGAGGGTGGACCACAGCGCGGCGTCGGGCGTGCCGAGGAACGTGGCGCCCAGGCTCTCCATGATCGGAGCGAAGGGGCCGGCGAACGGCGAGTACAGCACGTAGAACAGCAGCGACGCCGACGCCAGCCCGAGCGCGCCCGGCACCAGGAACGCCGTGCGCATGAGGCCCTTCCAGCGGCTCGACTCCTGCACGAGCAGCGCCAGCCCGAGGCCGAGCCCGAGCAGCAGCACGGTGGCGAGCGCCGTGTACTTGAGGGTGAAGACCACTGAGTCCACGAAGAACCGGTTGGAGACGGCCCGGGAGTAGTTGGCGGGGAAGTTCCAGCCCTGGTTGCCCGACAGCAGCGGCCACCGGGATGCGGACATCAGCAGCACGAGCAGCAGCGGCAGCACGAACAGCGCCCCGACGAACACCGCGGTGGGCGTGGCGTAGAGCCAGCCCTGCAGCGCCCGTCGGACCGGCCGCCGCCGAACCGATACGACCGTCATTGCTGCGACAACACCGCCGTGATCTCGTCGTTGTTCTTCGCGAGTCCGGCGCCGTCGCCGAGCACGGCGTCGCGCACGAGCGTGAGCCACGGGCTGTTCGTCGCGTTGAACGCCTGCTGGAAGTTGGTCGCCACCGGTGTCTCGCCGTTGACGGCGACCTCGTTGATCGTCACGAGCCGGGGGTCCTGGACGGCGTACCTGTTGCTCGACAGGTCGGATCGCGAGACCACGTCGAGGTTCTTGCCCAGCACCTCGACCTGCGCCTCCTCCGACATCAGCCAGGACAGGAAGTTCCACGCCTGCGCGGCCTTCTCGGAGTCCTTCGAGACGCCGATCCCGTCGCCGCCGACGAACGTGGAGCTGCCGCCGGTGGGGCCGGGAATGCCGGCCACCCCGACGTCGAAGCCTTGCGTGGAGGACAGCAGCGTGGCCGGGTAGAACTGCAGACCGACCTTGCCCTCGGTGAAGCCCGCGGTCCACGTCGGGCCTGCCTCGTCGCGCGAGGAGGGCAGCACGGCGCCGGACGCCCACAGGTCCCGCCACACGTCGTAGACCTGCGTGGCGGTGGGCGAGGCGAGCAGCGACTGCGTGCCGTCGGGGCTCATGACGTCCTCGCCCGCCGCCCAGACGCTGGGGAACCAGGTGAAGACGAGACAGCCACCGCAGTTCAGGCCGGTGGCGGTGCCGTAGGTGTCCGGCTTGCCCAGCCCCTGGATCGCCTTGGCCGCGGCCGCGTACTCCTCGAGCGAGGCGGGCGCCTTCTCCGGGTCGAGCCCGGCCTCCCGGAACAGGTCCTTGTTCCAGAACAGCATCGACAGGTCCAGCACGAACGGGAGCACGTGCTCCTTGTCCTCGTACGTGCCGGCCGCCAGGTGCCCCGCGTTGATCGTGTCCTTGAACGGGAGCCCGTCGATGTTCGCGCTGATGTCCTGGAACAGCCCCTGCTGCACCCAGTTGGGCACGTAGACGATGTCGGCGGCGAACAGGTCCGGCAGCCCACCCGCGCCTGCGGCCGCTCCCACCTTGGCGACGTAGTCGTCGTTCGGGGTGACCGTGAGCTCGACCTTGTTCCGGTGGCTCGCGTTGTAGGCCTCCACCAGCAGGTTCGCCTGCTTCTCCAGCGGCGCCCTCGTCCACAGCGTGAGGGTGGTGCCGTCGTCGACGCCATCCGGACCGGCGGCCGCCGCGGCGCCCCCGCCCGTCTCGCCGCCACCGCCGCAGGCGGCAACGGCCAGCATCAACGCCGCGGCGGCACCGGCGAGCACCGTGCGGACCCGAGTGTTGCTCATGCGCGCTCCTCGTCGAGCAGGAAACCTTTGAAGCCCATCCGTCGGCGAGCCCGCATCGCTGCACGCCGAAAGGTCGAAAACCTTTTCGGGAAGGTAGTCGTGGCAGCACCCGCGGTCAAGGGTGGATCGTTGTTACAGTGCGAGCTCCAGGGAGGTCGGATGACTCGCACGGAGCCGGCGCGCAACCCGAAGCCGGTGACACTCACGGACGTCGCCCGGCTCGCCGGCGTGTCGGTCGCCACCGCGTCCAAGGCGCTCAACGGCCGCGACCAGGTCGCACCCGCCACCCGGCAGCGCGTGATCGAGGCCGCCGACCGGCTCGCGTTCAGCCCCAACCCGCTGGCCCGCGGCCTGATCGCAGGCCGCACCGGCACGGTCGGGCTGCTCACCAGCGACCTCGTGGGCCGGTTCGTGCTCCCCATCCTCACCGGCGCGGAGGACGCGTTCGGCGCCGGTCAGGTCAACGTCTTCCTCTGCGACGCCCGCGGCGACGCCATCCGCGAGCAGCACCACCTACGCGCGCTGCTCTCCCGCCGCGTCGACGGGCTCATCGTCGTCGGCGAGCGCACCGACCCGCGCCCGTCGCTCGGCCCCGACATCCCCGTGCCCGTCGTCTACGTCTACGCCCCGTCCGACGACCCGGCCGACCTGTCACTCACGCCCGACAACACCGGCGCCGCCCGCCTCGCCGTGGAACACCTCGTCGGCAGCGGGCGCACCCGGATCGCGCACATCTCGGGCGACCCCGCCTACGCGGCGGCGCAGGACCGCGCCGTCGGCACCCGCGAGGCGCTCGCCGCCGCCGGGCTCGAGCTCGTGGGCGACGTCATGTTCTCCGACTGGACCGAACACTGGGGCCGCGATGCCGCCGCGCTCCTGCTCGAGCACCACCCGGACGTCGACGCGATCCTCTGCGGCTCCGACCAGATCGCGCGCGGGGTGCTCGACACCGCCCGCGACCTCGGCCGCAGGGTGCCCGAGGACATCGCCGTGATGGGGTTCGACAACTGGGAGGTGCTCACCACCAACTCCCGGCCGCAACTCACCAGCATCGACGCGAACCTCCAGCACCTCGGCCGCACCGCGGCCCAGCGGGTCTTCGCCGCCCTGGACGGGGTCGACGTCGGCCACGGTATCCAGTACCTGCCCACGCGGCTGGTGATCCGCGGGTCGACGATCGCCCGTCGCTGAGCGACGCCCGGCCCCCGCTCAGCCGGATCCCGGCGCACCGCCGGGCACAGAGACGGGGTTCTCCGGCGGGAGCGGGGTGTTGCCGAGGATGATGTCGGCGGCCTTCTCCGCGAGCATCATCGTCGGCGCATAGGTGTTGGCGTTGGTGATCGACGGCATCGCGGACGCGTCGACGACGCGCAGGCCGTCCAGCCCGCGGACCCGCATGCTGACCGGGTCCAGCACCGCGCCGTCGTCGACGCCCATCCGGGCGCTGCAGGACAGGTGGAGCCCGGTCCGCCCGGTGCGCGCCACCCACTCCATCACCTCGTCGTCGGTGCGGACGGCCGGGCCCGGCAGCCACTCGGAGCCGCCGAGCGCGGCCATCGCGGGCTGCGCCAGCACCTCCCGCGCGATGCGCACCGCATCCAGCCACCGGGGCTGGTCGTCGGCCCCGGTCAGGTAGTTCAGCCGCAGTGCCGGGTGGGCCGCCGGATCCGACGACACGATCTTCACGGAGCCGCGGGCGCCGGACCGCATGACCTCGACGTGCAGCTGGTACCCGTGCTGGTCGACCGGGAAGGACTGCTCCTCGCTCTGCATCAGCAACGGCGCGAGCACGAAGAAGATGTCGGGGTACTCGCCCGCCAGCGCGCTGCGGACGAAGCCGCCCGCCTGCATGGGGTTCCAGGCCCCCGGGCCGGTGCCGCGCACCAGCGCCTCGGTGATGATCTTCGGCCAGTGGGCCTTGTTCCGCACGTCCGCCAGTGACACCGGGGCGATGCCGGTGTGCTGGATGTGGACGGCCAGGTGGTCCTGCAGGGACTCGCCCACCCCGGGCAGGTGGTGGACCACCGGCACGCCGAGCGACTCGAGCTCCGCCTTGTTCCCGATGCCGGACAGCTGCAGCACCTGCGGCGACCCGACCGCACCCGCGGCGAGGACGATCTCACGGCCACGCGCGACGGACTCGCCGCCCGTCCCGTGCCGGTACCGCACGCCGACCGCCCGGCTCCCGACGAGGTCGATCCCGGTGACGTGCACCCGGGTCAGGACCTCGAGGTTGCGACGGCGCCGCACCGGGTGCAGGTAGGCGCGGGCGGCGTTCTCGCGCCGGCCGCCCCGCACCCCCTGGTCGAACGGTCCGAAGCCCTCCTGCTCCGCACCGTTGAGGTCCGGCAGCACGGCGTGTCCGGCCTGGCGCGCCGCCCCGAAGAACGCCTCGAAGATCGGCCCCTCCGCCGGGCTGCGCATCAGCGTGTGCGGCCCGCCTGTCCCCCGCGTGCCGTCGACCTCACCGATGCAGTTCTCGAGCCTGCGGAAGTAGGGCAGGCAATGCGCGAAGTCCCATTCCGGCGTGCCGGTCTCCGCGGCCCACCGGTCGAAGTCCGCCCGGTGCCCGCGGGTGTAGAGCATGCCGTTGATACTGCTCGAACCACCGAGCACCTTGCCGCGCGGGTGGTCGAGGCGCCGTGAGTGCAGGCCCGGCTCCGGCTCCCCCGCGTAGCGCCAGTCGTGCCAGCTGCTCCCGACCGGCATCCCCATCGCGAGCGGGAGCTGAACCGCCAGGTCCCAGGCGTGGTCCGGCCGTCCCGCCTCCAGCACCAGCACCCTCGTGCCGGGGTCGGCGCTCAGGCGGTTGGCCAGGATGCACCCCGCCGTCCCACCACCGACGATGACGAAATCGAAGATCGTGTCAGCCACGTTCGTGTCGGCCACGGGCGGATCTACCCCCAGCTCAGCAAAAGGGATCAGGAATGAACGGCCGGGCCACACTACTGAGCTATCCCGGAGGGGTTCGCGGGTACCCCACCTTTCGGAAAACGCGGGAACGGCACTTTCACCCGAATGGTGCGGACGAAAGTGCCGTTCGTGCCGAATGGGACGTCAGTGCCCCACGGGCGCATCCCCCGATGGGGTGCTGCTCCTGATGAAGAACGCACCCACGATCGCCAGCAGCGACAGCGACGCCGCCACCAGGAACGCGGCGTGGATGCCGCCCGCCGTCTGCTCGACCACCGATGCGCCCTCCGCGGCGAGCCCCGCGGAGCCGACCGACATGATGCTCACCAGGAGCGCCACGCCGGCCGCACCCGCCAGCTGCTGCGTGGTGCCGAAGATCGCGCTGCCGTACGAGTACAGCCGCGGTTCCACGGCGCCCAGCCCCGAGGTGAACAGCGGGGTGAACACGAACGCGAGCCCGGTCGACAGCAGCAGGTGGAAGCCGAGCACCTGCAGCATCGAGCTCCCGGAGGTGAACATCGTGGTGGACCACAGCGCCGCGCTGACCGCGGCCGCGCCGGGCACCAGCAGCGCCCGCGGACCGAACCGGTCGTACAGCCGCCCCACGACCGGCCCGAGCAGCCCCATCAGCAGACCGCCCGGCAGGAGCAGCAGGCCGATGGTGAACGTCTCGAGCGCCAGCACCTGCTGCAGGTAGATCGGCAGCAGGACGATCGTGCCCAGCAACATGGCCATCATCAGCATCATCATCGCGCTCGCCACGGTGAACGTCGGCGAGCGGAACGTGCGCAGGTCGAGCAGCGCGCGGTCGGAACGCTGCAGCACGAGCTGCCGTGCGACGAATGCCGCGAGCCCCACCACACCGACGCCGAAGGCCCCCCAGAGCATCACCGGCGAGGCTCCCTCGGCGGAGTGGCCCACGCTGCTCAGGCCGTACACGAGACCGCCGAAGCCGAGCACCGAGAGCGCAACCGACGGCAGGTCGATCGGAGCCGACGTGGGCTCGCCGACGTTGGTGATCAGGCGCAGCCCGAGCAGCACCGCGGCGAGCGCGATCGGCAGGACCAGCCAGAACATGTAGCGCCAGCCGAACTGGGTGAGCACGATGCCCGAGACGGCGGGACCGATCGCGGGCGCGACCGAGATGACGATCGAGAGGTTGCCCATGACGGCCCCACGGCGGGCGGGCGGCACGAGCGTCATCACCGTGGTCATCAGCAGCGGCAGCATGATCGCGGTGCCACCGGCCTGGATGACGCGGGCGGCGAGCAGGACCGCGAAGCCCGGCGCGACCGCGGCGAGGAACGTGCCCGCGCTGAACAGCGCCATGGCCGCGCCGAAGAGCGTGCGGGTGGGTACGCGCCGGATGAGGAAGCCGGTGATCGGGATGACCACGGACATCGTGAGCAGGAACCCCGTGGTGAGCCACTGGCCGACGCTCGCCTCGACCGCGAGCTCCGACATCAGCGTCGGCAGGGCGACGCTCATGATCGTCTCGTTGAGGATGACGACGAACGTGGAGACGAGCAGCACCCCGATCACCGTGCGGTCGCGGGCGCTCAACTGCCCCGCTGTGTCGGGTGCGCTCGACGCATGGTCGAGCACGTCGGACTGCTGTTTCACGTCTTCCCCCACGAGGTGTTCCGGTTTCGGCGCGGGCCGGTGGGCCCGGGCGCCGAAGTGCAATCTAGGGAGTAGGACCGACAGAACGCGCACGATTAATCCCTTGTCGATCTGAGGCGCGCGTCACCTCTAGGCTCGCCCTCGTGATCCTGGTGAGCGGCGCAACGGGCAACGTCGGACGCGAGCTCGTGCGCGTGCTGGTCGAGCGGCAGCAGCCGGTCCGGGCGCTGGCCCGCCGCGAGGGCGGGCCGATCGAGGGAACGCAGCGGGTGGTCGGCGACCTCGACCACCCCGACAGCATCCGTCCCGCGCTCGAGGGCGTGACGGGCCTGTTCCTGCTCCCCGGCTACCAGGACATGCCCGGTGTGCTCGCCGCGGCCCGCGACGCGGGGGTCTCGCGCGTGGTGCAGCTGTCGGGCGGCTCCGCAGGCAGCGGCGACACGGGCAACGCGGTCTCGGCCTACATGATCCGCACGGAGGACGCGGTGCGGGACGGCGGCCTTCCCTGGACGATCCTGCGCCCCTTCGGCTTCATGACCAACGCCCTGGAATGGGCGCCGCAGCTGCGGGCCGGGGACGTGGTGCGGGCCCCGTTCGGCGGTGTACGCATCGCCGTGATCGATCCGGCCGACATCGCGGCCGTGGCCGCCACCGCGCTCCTCGAGGACGGGCACGACGGCCGCGTCTACGCGCTGTCCGGCCCGGAGTCGCTGCTGCCCGCCGACCGCGTCCGCGTGCTCGGCGAGGTGCTCGGCCGCGACCTGCGGTTCGAGGCGCAGCCCGACGACGAGGCCTGGGCCGAGATGACGGCCCGCATGCCCGAGGCCTACGTGCGGGCGTTCTTCGACTTCTACGTCGACGGCTCGCTCGACGAGTCCATGGTGCTGCCGACGGTGCAGGAGGTCACCGGACGCCCGCCCCGGACGTTCGCCGACTGGGCCCGCGCCCACGCCGACGCGTTCCGCTGAGCCGCTGGCGTCGGTAACGCGTGCCCTGATCGGGACGAGGTCGAGGGATTCGGCGAGCAAGGGAGTCGACGATGACGACCATCCCGACGTTCAACCTGCTGGAGCCCTACCGGATCGCGGAGGAGACCTTCGTCATCCCGTGGGCCCTGGAGGCCCCGCCGGTCGGGCACTTCCCCATGAACTCGATGGTGATCCGCGGCGCGGAACCGGTCCTCGTCGACACCGGTGCCCCGGCGGTGCGCCCGCAGTGGCTCGAAGCCGCGTGGTCCGTGGTGGACCCGCTGGACGTGAAATGGGTGTTCCTCACCCACGACGACCGCGACCACGCGGGCAACCTGCTGGCGGTCCTCGCGGCCTGCCCGAACGCCACACTGCTGACCACCTGGTTCTCGATCGGCCGCATGGCCGACGAGTGGGAGACGCCGATCAACCGGTGCCGTTTCGTCAACGAGGGCGACACCATCGACGTGGGCGACCGCACGCTGGTGGCCAAGCGGCCGCCGCTGTACGACAACCCGACGACCCGCGCCCTGTTCGACACGAAGACGAACGTGGTGTGGTCGGTGGACACGTTCGCGACGAACCTGCCCGCTCCCATGCCGGACATCGGCGAGCTCACCGACGACGAGTTCCGGGACGGTCAGTTCTTCGGCGGTCGCCTGGTCTCTCCGTGGTACACGCTTCTGGACGTCGGCAAGTTCCGGGCGGTCGTGGACGATTTCCAGCGGGTCGGCGCCGAGGTCGTCGCAGGCTGCCACGCGCCCGTGCTGGGCGGCCGCCGGGTGGCGGAGGCGTTCGACCTCCTCCGGCAGCTCCCGGACATCCCGCCGTGGCAGGAGTTCACCCAGGCCGACCTGGACGGCTGGATGGAGGCCGCCGAAGGGTCGGTGCCACCCGAACAGCCGCGCCCGTCCGACACCTGACGAGCTCGGTCGCCGGCGGCGGGTCAGCCGATCCGGCCCACACCGCCGAAGAGGTAGACCTCCGCCGGCTCGCCCTCGCCCGACACCACCGGCCGCCGGCGCGAGCAGGACACCACGCCGGGGTCGAGGAGCTGCATCCCGTCGAGGAACCGTGGAACGGTCGTGTCGATCTCCGCTGGCTCCATTCGGCCATCGTGGCAGACCCGCACGGGACCGATCACGGATGCAGCGAGCCCCAGAATGAGCGCAGCGCACCCGCGGCGGCCGCCGGGTCCTGCAGCATCCACCAGTGGCCGAGGCCCTCGAGCCGCTCCGTGCGGGCACCGAGCCGCGTGGCGACCTCCGCGGACGCGGCGGGGTCGTCGTACGGGTCGGCGGTGGGCTGGAGCACGAGGCCCGGCACCGGTGCCGGCCGGTCCAGTTCGGTGCCCCAGTCGGCGTACGGGTTGGGCACGGCAGAGCGGTACAGGTCGAGGATGCAGCCGCCCATCGTCGCGTCGTAGGCCGCCGCGACCGTCGCCGCATCCGCCTCGGGCACGCCCGCCGCCCGCAGGAAGCCCGCTCGCGCGTCCGGCCCCGCGGCCACCGTGGCCGCCGTCCGCTCCTCCCCGGCGCCGGGGGTCTGCCACACCTGCGCCATGTCGTGCCAGACGTAGTCGGGGTGGAACACCGCGCCGACGTCAACGACCCAGCTTCGCAGCGGGACGTCGTGCGCCGTGGCCACGCGCATCACGAAGCCCGCGCCCCAGTCGTGCCCCACCAGGTCGATCGGCCGGTCGAGCCGCCGCAGAGCGTCCGCCAGCCACCGCGCGTACTCGTCCTTCGTCGCACCGAACCCGGCCGGCCGGGGTGAGCCGAAGCCGGGCAGGTCGACCGCGACCGCGTCCCCGTCGAGGTGGGCGCGCACGCCCCTCCAGACCGCGCTCGTCTCGGGGACGCCGTGCACGAAGACCACCGTCATGCCGCCATGCTCGCGTCTTCCGGCCGGTTCGCACAGGTCCGATCGCCCTCACATCCGGCCGGCGACCGCCCGCGCGATCTCGACGAAACGGTCGCGCACTCGGATCACGATTCATCCCCGCCGTGCCGTCCAGCCGGAAGGTCCGCGGTGGAGTAGAACCTGCGAATGGCTTTCAGGTTGACGCCACACGAACGCGGCTTCTACCCGCTGTTCACCCGGGCCGCGGAGAACATCGCGCGTGCAGCGGACGACCTCGCGACGCTGGTGGCCGCGCCACCCGCTGAGCGCCCCGAGCTGGCCAGGCGGGTGAAGGACGCCGAGAACGCGGGTGACGAGCTCACCCACGAGATCATGGTGAAGCTGAACAAGACGTTCGTGACGCCGTTCGACCGCGAGGACATCTACCGGCTCACCTCGTCGCTGGACGACGTGGTCGACGCGATGGAGGAGGCCGCCGACCGGATCGTGCTCTACCGGCTCGGCGAGCTGCCCGCGGGGATGAAGACCCAGACCGACGTGCTGCGGCGCGCGGCCGCCGCCACCGCGGAGGCGATGCCGCAGCTGGCGACGATGTCGAAGCTGCAGGAGTACTGGGTGCACGTCAACTCCCTCGAGGACGAGGGCGACGCCGCCTACCGCGCGCTGCTGGAGGAGCTGCTCTGCCCGCCCGGCGACGTCGATGCGGCGGGCGTGC
This sequence comes from Pseudonocardia hierapolitana, assembly GCF_007994075.1. Lineage (NCBI taxonomy): Bacteria > Bacillati > Actinomycetota > Actinomycetes > Pseudonocardiales > Pseudonocardiaceae > Pseudonocardia > Pseudonocardia hierapolitana. The sequence continues at coordinate 8,197,661 of NZ_VIWU01000001.1, forward strand.
TGACGATCCTCAAGCTCAAGGAGGTCGTCGACACCCTCGAGGAGGCCGCCGACGCGTTCGAGACGGTGGCCAACACCGTCGAGAGCATCGCGGTCAAGGAGTCCTGAGTGGAACTGGCGATCATCGTCGTCGTGATCGTGGTGGCGCTCGTGTTCGACTACACGAACGGCTTCCACGACGCCGCCAACGCCATCGCCACCTCCGTCGCCACCCGGGCTCTCACACCGCGCGCCGCGCTGATCATGGCCGCGGTGATGAACCTGGTCGGCGCGTTCCTCGGCACCGAGGTCGCCTCCACGGTCGGCAGCGGCATCATCGACCCTCCCCAGGGGGTCTCGGGCCTCGTCGTGGTGCTCGCGGCCCTCGTCGGTGCGATCGCGTGGAACCTGATCACCTGGTGGTTCGGCATGCCGTCCTCGTCGTCGCACGCGCTGATCGGCGGGCTCGTCGGCGCGGCGCTCGCCGCGGCGGGCACCGTGCACTGGACCGGGGTGGTGGACAAGGTCCTCATCCCGATGGTGCTGTCGCCGATGGTGGGCTTCGCGCTCGCCGCGCTGCTCATGACCGCGCTGCTGTGGGCCTTCCGGCGGGCGCACCCGGAGCCGCTGAGCCGAGGCTTCCGCCACGCGCAGACGCTCTCGGCCGCCGCGATGGCGCTGGGCCACGGCCTGCAGGACGCCCAGAAGACGATGGGCGTGATCGTGCTGGCGCTGGTCGTCGGGGGCTATCACCAGGGGTTCGAGGTGCCGTGGTGGGTCATCCTGCTCGCGGCGGGCGCGCTGTCGGCGGGCACGTACGCGGGTGGCTGGCGGATCATGCGGACGCTGGGGCGGCGGATCATCGACCTCGACCCGCCGCGCGGGTTCGCCGCCGAGGTCACCGCGTCCGCGGTCCTCTACACCACCGCGTTCGCGTTCGCGGCGCCGATCTCGACGACGCAGACGATCACGTCGTCGATCCTCGGCGTCGGCGCCACCAAGCGGCTCTCGGCGGTGCGGTGGGGCGTGGCCGGCAACATCGTGGTGGCGTGGGTGCTCACGATCCCGATGGCGGCGCTGGCCGCGGCGCTCGCGTTCTGGACGTTGCACCCCGTGCTCGGCTGAGCGCTGGCGGGCGAGCGATGGCAATCAACATGCCTGCAGGGTTATATTGCCAGCATGGAATCAAAGCTCGGCGCCCCTGACGTCTCGTCGCGCCCGCACTCCCTCACCGTGGAGCGGGTCATGGCTGCGACCCCGGACGTGCTGTACCGCGCCTGGACCGAACGATTCGACCTCTGGTTCGCCGAAGCGGGTTCCGTGCTGATGACACCGGAGGTCGACGCCCCGTTCTTCTTCGAGACGCGGTTCGAGGGCCGGCGCCACCCGCACTACGGCCGGTTCGTCCGCCTCGAACGGGGCGCGCTCGTCACGCTCACCTGGGTCACGGGCGCAGCCGGCACCGAAGGTGCGGAGACCGTCGTGACGGTCGAGCTGACACCTCACGGGACCGGGACGCACCTTCGCCTGAGCCATGCGGGCTTCGCGAGTGCCGCGGCGTGCCGGCAGCACCGGGACGCGTGGCCGCTCGTCCTCGCCCAGCTCGACGAGCGCACCGCACCGTGACCGCCTCGTTGCCCGCGGACGGGAGGGATCACCCGCCGCGGACCGGTCGTCCGGGCAGCGCGCCGGCGTCGAGCGCCCCGTCCCGCACCACGAACCGGCCCCCGACCAGGACGTGGCGGATCCCCGCCGACGGGCGGGTCGTGTCGGTGTAGGTCGACCGGTCGGTCACGGTGGCCGGGTCGAAGACCGTGACGTCGGCGTCGCACCCGGGCTGCAGCCGACCCTTGCGGCGCATCGCCGGGGCGGCGTTCTCCACGATCCGCGCCGGCACCAGCGTGCAGCGGCGCACCGCCTCGGGCAGGCTGAGCAACCCCAGCTCCCGTACGAGCATGCGCAGGGTGCGCCCGAACGTGCCCGCGGTGCGCGGGTGGGTCGCCACCTGCGGCGGGAGCGGCCAGCGCAGCGCATCGCGCGGGCCCGCAGGCCACTGCGGCGCGATCGCATCGCTCGCCACCGCGGCGTCCGAGAAGGCGAGGGCCCGCTGCACGACGCCGAACGCGACCGGGTCGGCCTCGTCGGCCTGGTGCACGAACGCGAGCGCGCCCGGATCCTCCGCACGCACCCGGCGCAGCTCGTCGGCATCGGCGATGCGCCTGCCGAGCGCGAGGTGACCGATGGAGGTCGGGGTGAGCCCCCGGCGACCCAGCAGCTCGGGCGCGAGGAAGGCCGCCCCGATCCCGGTCATCCCGGCGCCGTACGGGTAGGCCTCCGTGGTCACCGTCGAGCCCTCGCGGCGGACCCGCTCCACCAGCGCCAGCACGCGGTCCACGTGCCGGCCCGAGGTGCTGTTGAGGTGGCAGTAGTGCATGTGCGCGCCGGTCTCGCCCGCCGCCCGCACGATCTCCTCCGCGCCGTCCACCGGGACGTGCGGGTCCATCTCCACGAGGTCACGGGCGTGCGTGTAGGTCGGCACACCGTGCCGCGCCGCCAGCGCCGCGACGGCGAGGTACTCGGCGGGATCGGTGCCCGGCGCGTACCCGACGAGCACGCCGATCCCGAGCGCACCCGCCGCGAGGTCGGACTCCAGGAGACCGAGGATGCGGTCGACGTCCCCGGGCGTGGCCGCGGCCTGCCAGCGCGGATCGGCGACATGGACGAGCAGCTCGTCGAGGTCGGCCACCGCGGGCGCGCCGGCGAGGACGTGCATCCGCGCGGCCGCCCACGACGTCGAGAACCCGTAGTTGATCGGCCTGCCCTCCGCCGCCGCCCGGCGGTAGGCGTGCTCCACCGGGAAGGCGCCCGCCTCCAGCTCGAGCGCGGTGGTGACGCCGTCGAGCGCCTGCAACCGCCCGCCGGGGACGTCCTGGCTGTGGCTGTGCAGGTCGACGAAGCCGGGGCACACGACCAGCCCCGTCACGTCGACGGTGGTCGTTCCGGAGAGGGGCCGCTCACCGACCTCCCGGACGGCACCGCCGGAGATCCCGACGTGGCGGACCGAATCGAGGCCGGACTCGGGGTCGATCACCCGGCCACCGCTGAGGACGAGGTCGTACACGGTCGACACCCCCTGACCGTAGATCTCCGCCGATCTGTCTGCAGCAGTCCGCCGAGGGCTCTGACGTCGCACTGCACGATGGCCGACGCCCGTAGGAGTCTGCGCTGGCCAGGGACCGTTGCTGTCGCTGTCAGCTGTCAACCTCGACCTTCGGTGCTGCCTGTAAGCCGGACCATGGCTTGATCCTGGGCTGTCGCGCCAGCAAGGCCCTGAGCTGCGAAGACATCTGCCACCACTTCATAGCGCTGACCAGCGTCTTACAGGCTCCCGTGCCCCCAGCGTGCCCCAAAAGTTGATCTACCGGAGCAAGGCCGGCCCCCTCCAACTCGCCCAGCAGCGGAGAGTAACGCGGTCTGCACGTGTAGCGAGCCCCGCGTGGGCGAACGTTCACAGGGAGGTCCGCGGCTACATGCCATTGGTACGTATCGAGTTTCCAGTATGGGACTCTGAGTTTCGAATGGGCATTGATGATCTGACGGCGCTTGAAATCCGACCAGGTCAGTCGGGGAGCGGATTTCACTTCTTTTACGATACCAAGCGTAGGCGGCTTATTACGGACTTTGTGCTACGTGAAGGCCCAAACGTTGCACTCTTGTGCGAAGTGACTCTCATCAAGAAAGATGATGAGTTTTCGCCGCGAATCAAGCTCTGGAAGAAGAACATGAAGGGGCCCGGCAAGGACGCGGCACAGCTGGAGATCCCGGATCTGCCGGAGACCCGCCAGATAAAGGCGCTCGTAGATACGAGCGAGGCGCATAAAGAGTTTTGGGAGCTCATAGACTTCATCCGCGGCTTCAAAGGTGTTTCCCTTCCGGTAGGCAATCTTCGTATTATAGATGCAGATAGTGCTCAAATCGCTAGCATGCTGCAGGCGACAGATCGAACAGTAGCCATAGACGCAGTTCGTATGGCACTAGGGAGTTCATTGACCGATCAGGACATAGCACTGATCGCCAATCGAAAAGAGCAGCTTCGGATTTTTGAGCGCCTACTCCATGAGGACGCATACTTTGCAGAGGTGCGCGAGCGTCTGGGAGTCGACCCTGAGGAGCTATGGCAACGCTTCTTCGAAAAGAATCAATGGATTTTTGGGTATGGACTTCAGATGGTTACGACTGAGGCAATCGGCAGCGGAAAGCTTGAGCGGTACACGACTGGAGCTAACGTTTTCGAGGGCGCAGGCAAGCGGTCTGACGCAATCATGCGAACGCGTGGCTTCGTCAGCAGTCTCCTCTTCTGCGAGATTAAAAGGCACGACACGGAGTTGTTGGCGCGGGCGCCATATCGAAAGCCGGACGTTTATCGACCCTCTGCCGAGCTGACTGGCAGTGTTGCGCAGGTCCAGAAGACAGCGAGAAAGGCGCTGCGGACCTGGTCCGATCAGATTAAGAAGATGTTTGGCGACGATGGGACGCCGCTAGGACTTGAGGTGAGCACGAGTAGGCCACGTCAAGTCGTACTAATTGGAAGCTTGAAGGAGTTCGACACGCCGCACGGTATCAACGGCGAGAAGATCGAATCATTTGAGCTCTTCCGTACTTCCGTTGCTGATACTGAAGTTATTACATTCGACGAACTGCTAGAGCGTGCACGCTTTATCGTTCAAGATCGCGCCCGTCCGACATAGCCTGCCGGAGGCCTCGCACGAGTCGGCCATCCCCGCGGTCCTGGCCGGCTCTTTACATGATCATGAGGCGTCAACCCGGAACCCCCGATCCCGCTACTTGACTTCGGGCTGTACTGACGCGTGTTCGATCAGCCGAGCCACTGGCGGGATCGGGGCGGGGTTACGTGGCTTGCGGTCGACGCATCGTCTGACGTCATCGGGCGCGGGCCACTCCCCGCTCGGCGGTCACGATCTTCCGCTTGAGCGTCGACGGCGAGCCGCCAGGCACACGTCTGACCGTTCACCACGTATGAGCAGCCACCGAGCGTGCTGGCGTTCACGAGCTTCCATTTCTGATACAATTTATAGTACGATCTCAATCGTCCAGACGAAGGTTGGACGATATCGACAGTCTCGCATGTGCGAGTCAGGATAAGGGTGGCGAGCTTGATTCCACTTTATGAAGCGTTTGACAGATATCTCGCTGCCAGCAAGCCTACAGAAACGCACAAGGCAGAAGTTCGTCGATACCGCGAGCGCATATATGGAATCCTTGGCTCAAATTTCCGCTTGATGGCGTTTTTTCAAAGTGGGTCCTTCCAGCAAGGGACCGCCGTAATGCCCTACAGTGATGTCGATTACATGGCTCGAATTCACTCCGATGATAAGCCGGCATCCTCTACAACTATTCTGAACAAGATGCGCGAAGTCTTTAAGAAAGAGCTATGGGAAGCTGCAGACATCTACGTTGCGCGACCCACGGTGACTCTCGAGTTCCGAAGCTTGATATCAAACTATGAAATTACGCCCGCATACCTTCTGCGCGGCACATCTGATAGCGATCGAGTGGTGCACATCCCTGCATCGGGTGGAGGCTGGCGAGACGCTGCACCTCAAGCGCACAACAAGTTCGTTTCCGAGATGGACCGAAAGCACAACGGTGACGTACGCGATATTGCCCGCCTGTTTAAAGCGTGGAAATATGAGCACAGCGTTCCAGTATCCTCCTTTTATTTGGAGATGCGCTGTGCCGAATACGGGAAGAACAACGACAGCATCTGGACGCTGGGCGCAATTCGATCGATTGCAGATAAGCTGATCGCGACCGAACTTGCAGCGATGAATGATCCGACGCATCTAGTATCGCGAATCTATGCGTGCTCCAGCGAAGCGAGTCGCATTTCCTCAATGGCAAGTCTTCGAACTATGAAGAGCCATCTTGATACTGCATACGCGTCCTGGCTTGCCGGCGCACCGAAGACATGGGAATTGAACCAAGCGCTCCAAGCAATTTGGGGCAGCAACTTCCCATACTGCGATCCAAGCGCCTGAGCCACGCATGCCTAGGGACAAACTGACACCGATCGCAGTTGCTCAAAACTCTGAGTACTCGACTCGTCTCCTCGCCGCACAGGCTCGTCTTTACACCGACGCAAAGAACGTTCACGATGTACGCGTGACAATAGTTCTAATCTTGTCGACAGTGACTATTATAGCCGCTCTAATGCTACCGGCAATCCGGCCGCTGATCGGGGCGACAGGCGGCATCGCAGCCCTCCTATGGTCTGCAGTTGCCAGTGACAGAGAACGACGTCGGCGTCGAGAGGCGGCCTTCGTTCAAGAAGAGTTCGACACACATGTCTTCAACCTTCCGTGGAACGACCTTGCCGCAGACCATCCGTCGCCTACCCTCATAGCAGAGGCAGCCGCACGTTATCGAGGCAATCGTACGCAAGATTGGTACCCTGACACCAAGAATGTTGTCCGCCCCCTTGACGTGCTGATCTGCCAGAGGAGCAATCTAGGTTGGGGTTCGTCAATGCATCGATACTACGCTGCCTGCTTGACCGGGGCCCTGCTACTGCTAGTTGTCGGGGCAGCCGCCGTGTCGCTTGTATTCCACATGTCGGTGGTTGATATGTTGACCGCCGTCCTCGTTCCATTGTTAGCGCCACTGCGTGAACTCATCGAAATGATTAAGGCGAACCGTGACAGTGGAGAAACCAAAGCAAAGCTTGAGGCGAAGGTACTTAGCCTATGGAGCCAGGGGATGCGTGGACCGAATTTACCTACGGTCTCCGATTGTCGAGCAGTCCAAGATCGGATACTCGGTATCCGTCAGAGCAATGCCCATGTTCCGGACTGGCTTGACAGTCTAAGGAGGAATCGCACGGAATCTATCATGCAGCAGAGTGCAGCGCACTTGATCTCAGAAGCGATCCAGCATGGGCGAGTGCGGTAACGTTGACGATCAGTGCGGTTGTGGCTCGCGCTCCGCACGGACGACGTACTGCAGTGTAATCACAGTCGACGCCATTCCCGCGATCCTGGCCTGCACTTGGCGGGGCCGGACGGCGTCAACCCGGAACCCCCGATCCCGCTACAGGACCACGGCGTCACCGGCGCGCTCTTGCCAACTGGACCAGTGGCGGGATCGGGGCGCGCAGCGGGGTTGACGCCGCCCGGGCACGCTAAGACGATCTGCGGCCAGCGGGGATGAGCAGTACCCGACCGTCGCCCAGCTACCCCCTGCCGGCGCATGGCCGGCGGCCCATAGGCGCGCGGCCGCCCGTGAGCGGAGCGGGAAGGAAGGCCGCGCATGCCGTCCGGCGCAGTCCGGCCCGCCCCCAGCCGGGGGCGGCTTGAAGACGTATAGAAAGTTCTCACCACGTGCTCGCGCATCTGTTGATCACCGTGCTGCGCGCCGAATGCCAGCTTTCTTGAGCGCTGCATGCGCTCCCCCGCTGCTAGACTCGTCGGCTGTGACCGACCCCGGACAGCCGGATGCGCACCGGACAAAGCGATTCGGTGAGCGCACCGTTTACGACAACGAGTGGGTTCGGTTGACGCTTGTCGATATCGAGACGCCCGACGGAAATCGGTTCGAGCACCACGTCGTTCATATGAAGCCAGTAGCGATTGCTGCACTCGTGAACGACGATGACGAGGTACTGATGGTGCATCGGCACCGCTTCGCGACCGACGAGTGGGGCTACGAGCTGCTCGGTGGACTGGTAGAAGCGGATGAGCGGCCCGCGGAGGCAGCAGCCCGCGAAGCAGTGGAGGAAAGCGGCTGGGCTCCGGTCGGAGAGCCAGAGCACCTCACACGCCTCCAGCCACTCCCGGGCATGGTAGATGCCCCGATGGACATCTACCTGTGGCGAACCTTCGAGAAGGTCGGGGAGCCATCTGATGCCGAGGAAGCCGGCGAGCTGCGCTGGATGCCTCTCCCGGAGGTCCCTCGTCTGATCGCCGACCGAAACGTCCTCGGTGCCGGAACCATCGTCGCGCTCCTGCAGCTGGTTGCGATGGCGGCAGGAACAGAGTTCAAGCCATCCGCTTCATGACAGCTTCGACGCGCCTCAACTGCCGTATCGACCCGGTCTGCCTGGCGAGCGTTCGCGCCTGCTGCGCGTGCCGTAGTGCACCAGGACGATCGCCACGAGCGCCGAGGGACTGCGCGATATCGCAATGCAGTGAGGCAGTCGCCCGCACGTAGGTGCTCGGGGTGCGCTCCAAGGCGACCATGAGCGAGTCCAGCGCCGAGGACTCGCCCAGCTTCGCGAGGACGTTGCCGCGCCACCGCTCGAGATGCCACTCGTCGAGCGACAGGTACGGCGTCGCGGTGTTGTCGGTGTCCCTCGGCAAGGCCCGGGACGCTGCCTCCAGCGCACTCCGGCAGCTCGACGCATCCCCAGCTGCGGCGTACGCCTCGGCCGCTGCGGCATGCAGCCACGCCACCAGGAGAGGCGAGACTCTATTGCTGGCCACCTCGCGCGCAGCCTCGACGAGATGCACGGCGTCCTGAGGCCGGTCGATGTCGAGAAGGCCGTACATTTGTTCACCCATCGCGTGGGCCAGCAAGTCAGGACGACCAGACTCCAGGCCGGCGGTACGCGCGATGTTGTGCAGCTCCCACGCCCGTCGCACATCCCCAGTGTTCAGCACCTGCCAGGCGTTCAGCGCCGCCGCATCTGACAGCACAACGGCCAAAGCCTCTCGCGTCCCGCCTGCGAACACATGCGCCATGAGCTCCTGCATCGTCTGCACGAGCTGTCGGGTCGGCTCCACGACCGCGGGCGAACCTAGCTGCCGATCCAAGGTCCGAAGGCCGTCTACCTGGCGCTGAAGGTCCGCGATCGCGGACGGTGTGACCGCCGATGCACGGGTCAACATCTCCCCCAGATTAGCCGCTGGCAGAGACGTAGTCGCGGGTTCTTCATCGGCGAACCCCAACTCGTCAGGTGTCCGGCCGAACAGGTCGCACAGAAGCGGCTTGTAGTGACCGGGCTTGCGGCGGCCGCGCTCCATATCGGAGATCATCTGCCGCAGGCTCGCGTGACTCGCGCTGATCGGGGCGCCACGATTCTCCGCGAGCTTGATCAACCGAGCCGCCGTCTGGGCCAGTGTCCAGCCATGCGCGTCGCGTGCATCACGTAGAGCTGAGGTCATCGGCATATCCCCCGACGTAGCCGGCCCGTCCTGTCCATCATGCCTCGCCTTGCCTGTAAACGGAACCGTAAACAGCGAAGTGTTTACTATCGTGAATTTACGGACTGCTGTGCTCCTGGTGTCCTTGTAGTGCGTCCCCGACCGGAGGCGCACAACCTGCAAGTTGATCCAAAGGGAGCACAGCAGTCATGAAGCTCATCCTCGACACGTCCAACACGAAGTTCCAGCTCGGTGGCGAGTTCACGCCGCGTCTGGACAAGGACGGTAACCAGCGTCGGGACAAGAGTGGTGGTACGAACCTGCCCCTGTGGGCCGCGAACCTTGTGGCCTGGTCAGACGGGACTGTTGAGACGATTCTGGTGACCGTCGCCCTCGCTGAGGCTCCGAAGGTTTCCCAGGGTCAGTACGTGTCCGTTCAGGGTCTGCAGGCGATGCCGTGGGTGCAGAACGGCAACTCTCGGGTGGCGTTTCGTGCCGATTCCATCGTTCCGATCAGCAACGGGGCCGCTCCGGCTCCGAAGGCCAACTGACCATCTACCGGACGCTCTAGTTCACGGAAGGTAGTCGCATGGCCGAGACCAACGGCAAGCCGGTGATGATCCCGGCACAGATGGAGCGGGAGCCATACCGCCCCACTGCAAGCACGGAAAAGGTGCACGACACAGTGATTCGCTCACTGAGTGATGTTGTGCGCACGTCGGCACATGAGGCAGCCACGTTCGTGGCCCTGTTCGACGTCTACGACAAGGACGAGCCGATCACAGTTCGCTACGACCACCTGGCCGATGCGGCCGAGTGTCTGGAGATCGCTCTGACTCATCTGAGTCAGCTCAAGACGATCGTGGCCAACGACATGTCGCGAGCACCACTGTTCTGATCCTCGCAACTGAGACGCACGCGTCTCCCCGAAGGGCAGCGGTGGACACGGGACCGCCGGTTACCAGGCCGATGTGCGGCCCCGCGTCCACCTCTGTTCCCACTCACCACACCAACAAGGCTTTGAGAGTGAGGCATTCATCATGGCACGTACGCGCTCGCGTGGCAGTGCACGATCCGGTCGTTCCGGCCGCACCAACAAGGCACACGCCCTGACCCCTGCGATCGAGTTCTTCACCCAACCCGAACGGCACTTGGCTTGGCGGGTACTCGGGTTCCTCGTCCGCGCCCGCGCGGAAATCATCATCGCCACGACCTTGCTGGTCGTGTTCGTCCAGCTTCAGGCCTGGGTCACGCCTACGCCTGAGGACGAGACCACCGTGCCGCCAACGGCACCGGTCACTGGTGGCGAGCCACCGTGGCTTGAACCCCCACACCTCGCGCTACTGATCATGCTCGGGGGGTTCATGGTTCTGCTCGTGATCCCGGCATCCCGCCGGTTCCTGATCCGCCGGGTCTGGTGTGTGATCACCCGGCACCGGATGCGCGCCTGCTTTGTGCAGTCCCGCACGATGACCCTCGACGGCAGAATGCCGTTTCTGCTGTGGTCCCGGCCCTCCCCCGTAGGGGAACGAGTCCGAGTGTGGCTCCCGGCCGGCCTGTCCGTCAAGGACATCGAAGACGACGGCGACCGCCTCGCCGCCGCCTGCTGGGCCCACGAAGTACGGGTGACACCCACCCGCCACCAAGCCGCCCTGGTTGTCGTCGACGTGATTCGACGCGACCCGCTCGCGACACGCACCGTGCTGCGCCCCGCCGTCCTGGACGACCTCGACGGGGACGACACACCCACCCGGAACGGTGCCACCGCGCCGCTTCCGGACCGCTCCACCCTGCAGCCCAACGCTCCAGCGGAGTTCCCGACCGTGCAAGCCGCCCGCAACGGCAACGGCACCAACGGCTTGGGACCGCGCAACACCAGCAAGACCCCGGCCACCACAGCAGCCGGTAGCGCAAGCGACTCCGAACCACCAGTGACCGGTTTCGGAGGCGTGGACGTCAGCGACTACGTCTAACCGCAGCACCGCCCGCCAGGGCACCACTCGCCTGATCGTCCACATCGGACGGGGAAGGGGATGCGAGAACCACGCACCCCGGCCATCGGGGATCCGCGCTCGCACCCCGCTTCTCCGCCAGCAAGGAGAACACCAACGACACCACGACACGCATGAAGGACACCGATCACGATGACCCGCCCACACCGCCGCCGGCGCACCCGCCGCACCAGTGAACCGCTGTCGATCTACCAGCCGATCCACTTCGGGATCGACGAGAACGGGCTCCCTGTGGAGCCGACCCTCATGTATCGCAACTTGCTCATCGGAGGCGAACCGGGCTCCGGTAAGTCGTCCCTGCTGAACACGATCATCGCGCACGCCGCCCTGGCTTCGGATGTGAAGCTGTGGCTGTTCGACGGCAAGATCGTTGAACTGGGCCTGTGGAGGCAGGTCGCCGACGTGTTCGTCGGCAACAACATCCGCCATGCCCTGGACAAGCTCCGCGAGCTCCAGGCCGAGATGGACCTGCGTTACCGCCAGCTCGACGCCGTCAAGCGCCGCAAGATCGTCCACAGCGACGGTCTGGACACGATCTTGTGCGTGATCGACGAGATCGCCTACTTCACCGCCACCATCGGCACCAAGGAAGAGCAGGACGAGTTCCGCAACCTGGTCCGTGACCTCGTGGCTCGCGGGCGGGCCGCCGGAATCATCGTCGTTGGCGCCACCCAACGGCCGTCGGCGGACATCATCCCCACCAGTCTGCGGGACCTGTTCGGGTTCCGGGTCGCCTTCCGCTGCACCACCGACTCCAGCTCGGACATCATCCTGTCCCAGGGCTGGGCCAAGGAAGGCTATTCCGCCAAGAACATCCGCCCGGAAGACATCGGTGTCGGATGGATCCTCGCCGAAGGTGGCCTCCCGCGCCGGTTCAAGGCCGCCTACCTGACCGACGCGCAGATTGAAGCGGTCATCAGCACCGCGCTGCGTATTCGCGGCATCGATCCCGCCGCATAAATACCTCGTCCCATCCGCAAGAACCACCCCGGATAGCGACCGCTATTCGGATCACAGGAGGAGTCTGCCCATGTTCACCCTGATCGTGACCGCACTCGTGGTCCTGGCCGTGCTCGGAACCCTCTTCCGGATCGCCGACGCGACCACCACCAATTCCGTGACCACCTCACAGCCTCCCAGAACTGCTGAGACGCTCCGACCCTCTGCTCACCTGCGGGGCATCCGGTGAGTGTCTCGACTGTCAACCCAGCCTTGACACCAGATCGGCCTAACCGGCCTCGTCCTACTCGCACCACCCGGCACCGCCGGAACGTGGTGGAGAACGACGACTACGCCGCCTTTGTCCGCCGCGTCATCACCGCCTACGGCCGACGCATTGCCAGCGGCGACATCGAAGGCCTGACCACCCTCGCTGAGCTTGGCCACCAGCTCGACGACGTGCTCGAACACGCCATCCTCGGGCTCCGCGACTCCGGGTTCTCCTGGAACGACATCGCCACCCGCCTCGGCATCTCACGCCAGGCCGCCCACCAGCACTGGGGAGGCGACCAGCCATGACCACTTTTGATCAGACCGAACTCGCTGTCTGCGTGGTGTGTCTGCACCTGCTGGCCAATGGCGAGTTCAACGACGGCACCGACGCCGCCCAGACCGCGGTCACGGGCATGTATCGCATTTGGGGCTTCAACGTCCGCCACCTGAGCGCCGATGGCGCCGAGCTCGGATTCAGCACCTGGCCCTGTGAGGGCTGCGGCGACACCGACCACGGCGATCGCTACCGCGCCTTCGCCCTCATCCCGACCCGGAGAGGTGACCAGGCATGACCGCCCCGCAATACATCCATGACGACTACCTCCAGCACAACCTCATGCTGGTGCGCACTGGCCGCAAATCACGGGCACCCGGCATCCGCCGCTGCCCCGACTGCACCGAGCCATTCATCAACGACCACACCGGCCTCCCACACTGCCCGAACTGCCGCACCGGGCACCGCCGGTCCTGCAAAGGCTGCCGACAGCTCATCACCAACACCACCGAAGGCGACCGGTACTGCCTGTCCTGCCAAAACCAGCCCACCCTGTTCGGAACGGAGTACACGCCATGACCGACACCAAGTCGCGGATGCTGATCTGTTCGGAATGCTACGAACCCGCCCTGTTGAAATCACCCCGGGAATGGACCCCAGCATGGGGACCCCTACCGCCCTACTCCCACTGGGACGGCGACCCGCTCTGCGCGGTCATGACCCGCGACGGCTACCGCTCCGCCGAACCCAAGCTCGTGGAGCTGCCATGAGCATCGAACACGCCCGCTGCTACATCGTCACCTGCGACACCTGCCACACCACGTTCGACGAAACCGGCGCCGACTACGTCGTCCACTTCGACACCCCTGATGAGGCCATCAGCTACATCACCGAACACGGCTGGACCCTCACCGACACCGGCGAACCACGCTGCCACCGCTGCACCGCCGCCATCCACTGTGCTCGCGACGGGCACGACTACAGCCCCTGGCACCCCTGCGCCTGCCACGGCCGCGTCCCGGATCACGCCCTCTACGGCTGCGGACTGTTCCGCTACTGCCACGACTGTGATCACCACGAAACCGCCACCCTCGCAGACCTACCGACGGTCGAAGAGCCACACACCTTCGGTCGTTGACGGCGACCCCCATCCCCGGCCCACCCCTACACGTTCGCGTGACCAGGGAGTCCGGGGGTGGTGGTGACCGCCAACCACCACACCACCAGCAAGGAGAACCCGCCATGACCACCGCCCTCGACAGCCCCGCCCCCTCCAGCACCACCGCCGTCACCGGAGTGCCGAACGCCCGCGGGGAGGCCGCGTTCCTGCGCGCCGAGACCTACAGCCTCACCGCCCGCGAGATCGTCTACGCCCTGGCCGCGCATCTGACCTACTTCGGCGACACCCTCGCCATCCAGGTGGTCGACCCCCTCACGGCGATCGACGCGCACATGCGGTTCAACGGCGACCTCACCGCCTGGACCCGCGGCCGCACCCCTGCCGACGTGGCCGCCGTCCGGGCCCGCGCCGAGCAGATCGCCCGCGACTACTTCGGCACCTACTTCCCCGCCATCCCCTGGTAGCCGCCCATGCCCACCACTAGCGACGATCTCTCCCTGCATGAGCGGAAGCTGCTACGCCGGGCAGGCTCCGACCACCTCAACCGCTGGCTCGCCCACACCGCCTCCACCCGAGGCTGCCGCCGCCCCGTCCGCCTCACCGGCTCCATCGACACCGTCGAAGCCGCCACCGGCCGCATCCTCGACACCCGCCACACCGCTTCGGACATGCCCGACGGGGTCCTCTACGTGCCCTGCGGCGATCGCCGCGCCTCCGTGTGTCCACCCTGCGCCGAGACCTACCGCGCCGACACCTACCAACTCATCAAAGCCGGCCTCACCGGAGGCAAAGGCGTTCCCACCTCAGTAGCCGGGCATCCGGCCGTGTTCGCCACCCTCACCGCCCCGTCGTTCGGCCCGGTCCACACCCGCCACGTCAACCCCAAGACAGGCAAGGTCGCCCCCTGCCACATGCGTAGGTCAGCCAAGCGCTGCCTGCACGGGAAGCTCCTGGTCTGCACGCAGCGGCACACCGACAACCACCCCAGCCTCGGCCGGCCTTTGTGCCTGGACTGCTACGACCACGCCCACCACGTCGTCTGGAACGCCTGGGCCGGGGAACTGTGGCGCCGCACCGCCATGACGCTCACCCGTGCTTTGCGCCCCTGGGAGCGCGCCCACGGGGTCAAGCTCCGCGTCTCCTACGGCAAGGTCGCCGAATACCAACGCCGCGGCGTGGTGCACTTCCACGCGCTCATCCGACTCGACGCCCGTGATCCCGAGGATCAGGATGCGGTACTCGCCCCACCAGCGGAAATCACCGCGCAGGACCTGGCCGAGCTCGTCGCCGCCGCCGTCCACGCCACTGGCTTTGACACCATCCCCTACGCCGACACTGGCCACACCTGGCCCATGCACTGGGGACCACAGATCGACGTCCGTCCGGTCGGCAACCTTGGCACCGGACAGATCACCTCAGAAGCCGTCGCCGCCTACCTCGCGAAGTACGCAACCAAGGCCACCGAAACCACCGGCCTCCCGCCCACCGGGCGGATGACCGCCGAGGCCGCTGAGCACTACAGCGACGCCCACACCCACCTCGGACGGCTCGTCGCCTACGCCTTCCAGCTCGGCACCCTGCCCCAAGACTGGACCACCGAAGAACAGCAAGCCGAATGGCATGCCACCTGGGGCCGGCTACGCCGATGGACCCACATGCTCGGCTTCGGCGGGCACTTCGCCACCAAGTCCCGCCGCTACTCCACCACCCACAAGGCCCTCCGGGCGCAGCGCCGGGCCTGGCACCGCCACCAGCACACCGACTGGCGCCGCCGCCACACCGACCGCCTCGAGGTCGAACACGAGCACGACGACGACACCACGCTGATCGTCTGCCAACTCACCCTGGCCGGGATCGGCTGGAACAGCACCGGTGACGCCCAGCTCGCCGCCGACGCCGCCGACCGCGCCCGCGCCCACCGCCAGCTAGCCAAGCAGGAACGCATCACCGCACGACCCGCATGACCCCTCACCCACCCCACGAATCAGGAGCAAGGAACCCATGGAACGCGTACTACTGACCGCCGAGGAGGTCGCCGAAGCCCTCCACATCGGCCGTTGCACCGTCTACGACCTGATCCGCAACGGACAACTCCGATCCTTCAAGATCGGCAAGCTCCGCCGCATCCCCGTCGACGCCGTCCACGAGTACGCCCGCCGCATGCTCGACGAGGAAGGCAACGTGGCATGAGCGGCCGCAACATCAACGGCGAGGGCAGCGTCTACCAACGCAAGGATGGACGGTGGGTCGCCGCCGCCTACGTGCCCGTTGTCGGTGGGAGCGTCCGCCGGCAAGCCCTCTACGCCAAGACTCGTGCTGAGGCGAGCAAGAAGCTCCGCGAGCTGCTGGACCGAGCCGAGAAGCACATCCCGGTGGCTCCCACGAGCCTGACTGTGGCGGGCTACCTCGACGAGTGGTTGATCCACGTCAGGCAGCACGTGCGGGCGACGACCTGGGAGGCGTACGAGCGCAATGTTCGGCTCTACCTCATACCTCGCATCGGCAGGAAGAAGCTCACCCGGCTCACAGTGCGTGATGTGCGGCTGATGATCGACGCTCTACGGGCAGAGGGCATTGGGGCCCGCACGATCCAGTATGTGCACGCCACCTTGCGGGCTGCTCTCGAACACGCCTATCGGGAGGAGTTGGTCAGTCGCAACGTAGCCAAGCTCGTCCGGGTCGAGCGACCGAAGCCGGCGCCCAAGAAGCCGCTCACCATCGAAGAGGCACGCAAGCTCCTCGACGGCACGACTGATGATCGGTTGCACGCGCTGTGGGTACTGCTGCTCATGCTCGGTCTGCGTCGTAGTGAGGCGTGCGGGTTGCGCTGGGAGCACATCGACTTCGTCGCCCGCACGCTGCAGATCGTCCAGACCGTTCAGCGGGTGGACGGAAAGCTCCGGGAGTTGCCCACGAAGACCCGACGCTCGAACCGTACGGTGCCCCTGCCACCGCGAGTGCTCTTCGCCCTTGCCCGGCACCATCGCCACTTGCAGGAGCGCTACGGGGCTCCGGGCCGACCTTGGCCACCAGAGGGGTACGTCTTCGGTACACGCCATGGGACTCCGCTGGATCCTCGGAACCTGACCCGCATGTGGAGCGAACTGTGCGCCGACCATGGCATCCGCGTTGTGCCCCTGCACGGCCTCCGCCACACCTGCGTGAGCTTGTTGCTCGCGCTCGGCGTACACCCGCGGATCGTGATGGAGATCGTTGGTCACAGCGCCATGGAGATGACCATGAACGTCTATGGCCACGTGAACCTGGAGGCTCAGCGCAGCGCGCTCGACCACCTCGACGAGCAGCTCTCATGAGGGCCGTTGCTGTCAGCGGGAGCTGTCAAAGCGGGACAAGCGCACTGAGCAGGGCTGTGACCTGGCGTTCCCGAACGAAACCGAACGCCGAAACCCCCTGACCGTAGATCAGGGGGTGTCGACCGGCTGCCGTCATGCCGCGGCGGCGAGCTCCCGGCCCTCGTGCTCCGCGGCCGGCTCGACGGGCGCCTCCTGCTCCGCGCCCTCCAGGTAGTGGCGCGAGAGGCGCCGGTAGTGGCGGCTGGTGAACGCCACCAGCGTGAGCACCAGACCGAGGATGCCCGCGATGGTGAACAGCAGCGCGAGGCCGCGTTCGGGTCCGGTGCCGAACCACGGGCCCAGCAGCTGGGCACCCGCGCCGGTGGTCATGAACGGCACGAACACGAACTGCGCGAGCGGGCTGATCAGGAACGCGGTCAGCGGCGACGCGGCCTGCTCCACGCTCTGCGCGAACCCGAACACCCGGCCCTGCCGTTCGAAGGGCACGACCTTCTGCAGCACGGTCTGCTCGGAGGCCTCGGCGTAGGGCACGACGCACAGGTAGATGAAGAACCCGACCGCGAGCAGGACGATCGAGGACCGCAGGGCGAAGACGCTGCAGACGCCCCAGAGCACGAGGTTGGCCAGCAGCAGGGTCCTCAGCGGGTTCCTGCCGAGCCCTCGCTTGCTGATGAGGAGGCCACCGATGATGAACCCCGTGCTCAGCACACCGAAGAGCAAGCCCCACACCTCGACCGACACCAGCGACAGACCGTAGGGGTCCGCCAGCGCCATGAGGATCCCGCCGAGGAAGTTGTTGATCGTCGAGAACGCGATCAGGGCGAGCAGGCCGGGCACCGCGGCGACGAGCGCGATGGTGCCGCGCAGGTCGGTGCGGTGCGACTCGCCCGCGTTCCGCACGGCGCGCAGCTCGGGGATCGACAGCGTCGCGAGGTGCACGATCGCGGCGGCGGTGAGGGTGAGCGCCACGAGGATCACCGACAGCATGCCCGAAAGCCCGATCAGCAGGCCGCTGATCACCGAGGTCACGAGGAACGAGACCCCCGTGGTGGTCCCGACCATCCCGTTGGCGCGGTCCCGCTCGGGCTCGGGCACCAGCAGCGTGACGACCGTGGACATCGCGATGCCGCGGATGTTGCCGACGATCACCCCGCTCATCAGCAGCAGGACGAGGCCCCAGAGGACCGGGCTCGTGGGGTCGCGGAAGGTCTCCGGCCCGGCGGCGAGATAGACGACGAGGCTCGCCGCGTACAGCGCCAGCGACACGGCGCTCGACCCGAGCATCACGTTCCGCTTGCGGTAGCGGTCGACGAGTCCGCCGAACCACACCCCCGAGAGCGCGGTGAGGCCGAGGAACATCCCGGCGATCACGCCGGTGGCGAACACGGAGCGCGTCTCGAGGTAGACCCAGAACGTCACCGCGAACCACACGGTGGCGTTGACGACGGACGCCACGAGGGTGTTGGCCAGGGCGTGGTGGAAGGTGCGGCGGTGCGCTGCGGGGGCGCTGCTCGTGGCGGTCATGCCGATGAGACCACCCGGAGCCGCGGAACTCATCGGTCGCGCCGCGCCCGGTGCCGGTCGTAGTGGCGGGCCACCCGCGCCCGGTTGCCGCAGCCAGCCGAGCACCACCCGCGCCGGGGGTGGTCCTTCAGGTAGTACAGGACGCAGCCCGGGCCCCCGCAGGCCCGCAGCAGCCCGGCCTCCTCGCCGGTGAACAGCCGGGCCGCCGCGAGCGCGAGCTCGGCGCGGGAGCGGTCGGCGTCCCGCGGGCCGGGGTGCCACCTGAGCGCGAGGCCGCCGCCGTCCGGCACAAGGGCCGGGGTGCAGGACGCGGTGTCCGCGTTGAGGCCGGCGAGCGCGGAGGCGAGGTCGCCAGAGCCTGCGGTCGCCGCAGGCCGGTCGTCCCCGGTGACGTGCGCCGCGATCCGGCGCATCGCGTCCCGGAGCCGCCGGAACGCGGCGAGGTCGTCGGGTCCGGCCTCGTCCGCGCCGGCGAGGCCAGTCCGCAGCAGCCACTCCCGCAGCCCGTCGACGGTCTCCAGGTCGTCGTGGAGGGCGTGCCGATCGGCCCACACGGTGTTCATGAGCCGGACCGGCAGCGGCTCGTCCGGCAGCAGGTCGGCGATCTCGGAGCGCACACGGCAACTCTAATGGAAAGACCGCTTGACAGCATTAGGCGCGCCATGATCTGCTCTCTAACGGCAACAGGGCCTACAACCATTAGGAGCTACCATGACCTTCAAGACCGGGCACGTCGCGCTGAACGTCACCGACCTGGCACGCTCGACCGCCTTCTACCGCACGGTCTTCTCGTTCGACGTCCTCGGCGAGCGCACCGACGGCGAGCAGCGTTTCGCGCTCCTGGGCCAGGACGGCGCGCTCGTGCTCGCCCTCTGGCAGCAGAGCGCCGGCACGTTCGCCACCGACCGCCCCGGGCTGCACCACCTGTCGTTCGAGGTGGCGGACATCGAGGCCGTGCGCCGGGCGGAGGCGGTGCTGCGCGAGCTGGACGTCACCTTCGCCTACGACGGGATCGTCCCGCACGGCGAGGGCGCATCCTCCGGAGGTGTCTTCTTCACCGACCCGGACGGGGTCCGGCTCGAGATCTACGCCCCGAGCGGCGCGGAGGGCGCACCCGCCCCCACTCCGGGCGCCCCCACCTGCGGGTTCTTCTGATCGACGCCTGCGACACGACGAGGAGGACGCCATGGAGCACCGAGGCGAACGGACCGTGCAACGCCGGGCGGGTTTCCCGGACCGGCCGTGGGGATCGGCGCGGGTCGGGGCGGCCGTACCGGGCGTCGCCGCCGAGTTCCTGGGCCGTCAGCGACTGGTGGTGATCGGGGCGGCCACGCCGGACGGGTCGGTCTGGGCGGCGCCGCTGACCGGCGAACCGGGCTTCGTGACGGCGCCGGACGATCGCACCGTGGTCGCGCGGCGCACCCCCACACCCGGTGACCCGCTCGCCGAGGTGTTCGACACCGAGCACGACGTCGGGATGCTGGCGATCGAGCCCGCCAGCAGGCGCCGGATGCGGATCAACGGTCGCGCCCGCCAGGTGGGCGACCGTCTCGTCGTGCACACCGAGCAGGTGTACGCCAACTGCCCCAAGTACATCCAGGCGCGGGACGTCGCCACCGTCACGCCGGCCGCGCCCGGCGCCGCCGTGCGGTCCGACCACCTCTCCCCCGGTCAGCTGGCCTGGATCACCGGGGCCGACACGTTCTTCGTCGCGACGCACGCCGCAGGGATGGGAGCCGACGCGTCCCACCGCGGGGGGAGCCCGGGGTTCGTGACGGTCACCGGCGACCGGCAGCTCACCTGGCCCGACTACATGGGCAACTCGATGTACATGACCCTCGGCAACCTCGAGCTCGACCCCCGCGCCGGGCTGCTGTTCCTCGACTGGGAGCGCGGCCGGTCCCTGATGGTCACCGGCCGAGCCTCCGTCGACTGGGACCCGGAGCGCGCCGAGCGCGTCCCCGGGGCGCAGCGCCTCGTCGATTTCGCCGTGGACCGGGTCGTCCAGCTCGACGGCGCCGTGCCGCTGCGGTGGACGGCCCCCGAGTACTCGCGGTTCAACCCGGGCACCGGCGAGCCCCAGGAGATCGGGGCCTGAGTTGGACCAGCTCAGCCGGCCGCCGTGCGGCGCGCCAGCATCCGCTGCAGCACCACGAACACCAGCAGCAGGAGCCCGATCACGATACGCGACCACCACGAGCTGAGGGTGCCCTCGAACGACAGGATCGTCTGGATCGTGCCGAGCACGAGCACGCCGAGCACGGAGCCGAGCACGAACCCGGAGCCGCCGGCGAGCAGCGTGCCCCCGATGACGACGGCGGCGATCGCGTCGAGCTCCATCCCGACGGCGTGGAGGCTGTAGCCGGAGAGCATGTAGAAGGTGAAGAGCAGCCCGGCGAGCGCGGAGCAGGCCCCGCTGATCACGTACACGCCCACCCGGGCCTGGGCCACCCGCAACCCCATGAGCATCGCCGACTGCTGGTTGCCGCCGACGGCGTAGACCGTGCGGCCGAACCGGGTCATGTGCAGGACGTAGGCGGCCACCGCGACCACGACGAGCGCCACGAGGGCACTCGGGCTCAGGAACATCTCGTCGCCCAGCGGTATCGCGGTCTGCGCGAACGTGCGGAACAGCGGGTCGGTGATCGAGATGGACTGCAGGTCGATCACGTAGCACAGGCCCCTGGCGAGGAACATCCCGGCGAGCGTGACGATGAACGGCTGGATCTCCAGGTAGTGGATCACCGCGCCCATCGCGAGCCCGAACACCGCCCCACCCGCGAGCACCAGGAGCATCACGACCGCCGGCGGCCAGCCGGCCCGCAGCAGGGCCGCCGCCACCATCGTGGACAGCGCCACGACCGACCCGACCGACAGGTCGATGCCCCCGGTGAGGATCACGAACGTCATCCCGACCGCGAGCACCACGAGGAAGGAGTTGTCGATCAGCAGGTTGAGCAGCACCTGGCCGGACGCGAACGACTCGTAACGCAGGCTCCCCCCGGCGAACATGAGCACGAAGAGCGCGAAAGTGACCACCACGGGGAGGAAGCGGGTGGGCAGCTGCCGCGCGACGCGGGCGCGTTCGGCGAGCGCGGTCACCGGCTGCTCCCCGTCGGCTCGGTGGCGGCGGGGGCGGGCTCGACCGCAGCGGCGGGCGGCGCCGCAGGCGGCGGTGCCCCTCGCCGGCCACGGCGCGTGAGCAGCGCCTGCACCCTCGGGGCCTGGGCCAGGAACACCAGGATCACGACGACCGCCTTGAACACGAGGGAGACCTCCGGCGGAATCCCGACCGAGTAGATCGTGGTGGTGAGCGTCTGGATGGTGAGCGCGCCGAGCAGGGTGCCCGCGATCGAGTACCGCCCGCCCGCGAGCGACGTGCCACCGATGACGACGGCGAGGATCGCGTCCAGCTCCAGCCAGAGACCCGCGTTGTTGGCGTCGGCCGCGTGGACGTTCGAGCTGATCATCAGCCCGGCCACGGCGGCGCAGAGCGCGCAGAACACGTAGACCGTCCACACGATGGTGCGCGAGCGCACCCCGGCGAGCCTGCTCGCCTCCGGGTTGATGCCGACCGCCTCGACGAGCGTGCCGAGCGCGGTGCGCCGGGTCACGAGCGCGACCAGCGCGTACACCGCGGCGGCCACGATCACCGTCACCGGCACGGTGAGCAGGGCGCTCCCGCTGATCCCGGAGAAGGTGTCGTTGTTGACGGTGACGATCTGCCCGTCGGTCACGAGCTGGGCGAGGCCGCGGCCCGCCGTCATCAGCACCAGCGTCGCGATGATCGGCTGGATCCCGAGCCGGGCGACGAGGAACCCGTTCCAGGCCCCGAGCGCCACCGCCAGCCCGAGGGCGAGCCCGATGCCCGCGAGCGCGGCGCCGGGGCTCGCCGGGTCGGGGCTGCCGGCGATCCAGGTGCACGTCACCGCTCCGGCGATCGCGACGACGGCGCCGACGGACAGGTCGATCCCGCGGGTGGCGATCACCAGCGTCATCCCGAGCGCGGTGAGCGCCAGCGGGGCGCCGTTGTGCAGGATGTCGATCAGGCTCCCGTAGAGCCTGCCGTCCTGCACGCGCACGGCGAAGAAGCTCGGCGTCACGGCCAGGTTGAGCAGCAGCAGCGCGACGAGCGGCCAGATCGGCTTGCGCAGGAGCTCACGCACCGGCCTCACCCCCGGTCGCGATCAGTTCCATCACCCGGTCCATGTCCACGTCCTCCCCGGCCAGCTCCGCGACCGGCCTGCGGTCGCGCAGCACCAGGACCCGGTCGGACAGGCGTACCACCTCGTCCAGCTCCGCGGAGATGAACACCACCGCCGTGCCCTTCTGCGACTGCTCGGCGACGAGCGCCTGGATCTGCGCCTTCGCTCCGACGTCGATGCCCCGCGTGGGTTCGTCGAGGATGAGCAGGCGCGGCTGGGTGATCAGCCACCGGGCCAGCAGCACCTTCTGCTGGTTGCCACCGGACAGGTTGTGCAGGAGCGCGTCCGGGTCGGCGGGCCGGATGTCGAGCAGCTCGATCCAGCGCCGGGCCAGCTCGTCCTGCTTGCGCCCGGGGATGCGCCGCATCCAGCCGCGGGACGCCTGCATGGCGAGGACGATGTTGTCGCGTACCGACAGGTCGCCCACCACACCGGCGGCCTTGCGGTCCTCGGGGCTGAACGCGATGCCGGCGTCGATCGCCGCGCGCGGGTTGCGGATCCGGACCGCGTGCCCGCCCACCGCGATCTCGCCCTGATCGGCGCGGTCGGCGCCGAACAGCAGCCGGGCGAGCTCGGTGCGTCCGCTGCCGAGCAGGCCGGCCAGGCCGACGACCTCCCCCGGGCGCACAACGAGGTCGACCGGCTCGATCGCCCCCCTGCGCCCCAGCCCGACGGCTTCGAGGACCGGGGCCTCCTGCTCGTCGGCGGGTGCGGCCGGCGCGCGGTCGAGGCGTTCCAGGACCTCCAGCTCGCGCCCGACCATCGCCGACACAAGCTGCCGCCGGGAGATCTCCGCAGTGGGGTACTCGCCGACCCGCCTGCCGTTGCGCAGCACCGTCATCCGGTCGGAGATCTCGTAGACCTGCTCGAGGAAGTGCGAGACGAACAGGATCGCCACGCCGTCGTCGCGCAGGCGGCGGATCACCCGGAAGAGCTCCTCGACCTCGCTCGCGTCCAGGCTGGACGTGGGCTCGTCGAGCACGAGCACCCTGGCGTCCACCTCGACGGCACGCGCGATCGCGACCAGCTGCTGCTGCGCGATCGGGTGCGCGCCGAGCGGTGATGACGGGTCGAGGTCCAGGTGCAGCCTGCCCAGCACGTCGGTGGCCCGCCGCCGGGCGCCGCGCCAGTCGATGCGACCGGCGCGGCGTGGCTCCCGGCCCAGGAGGAGGTTCTCCGCCACCGAGAGGTTGGGGCAGAGGTTCACCTCCTGGTAGACCGTGCTGATCCCGGCGGCCTGGGCCGCGGCGGGCCCGCTGAAGGCCACCGGCTCGCCCTGCACCGTGATCTGCCCCGCGTCCACCGGGTGCACGCCGGTGAGGGCCTTGATCAGCGTCGACTTGCCGGCGCCGTTCTCGCCCATCAACGCGTGCACCTCGCCCGGGTACAAGCGCAGGTCCACCGAATCGAGGGCCTGCACCGGCCCGAACGCGATGGAGATGCCGGTCATCTCCACCAGCGGACGCCCCACCACTGGACGCGAGGCCTCCATCAGTACTGGCGGCTGGGCAGTGCGGCCTTGGCGGCGGCGGTGTCGAACGTCGTCTCCTCGGTGACGACGCGCGCCGGCACCTCCTCACCCGCGGCGACCTTCTTGACCAGGTCCATCAGCTGCGGGCCGAGCAGCGGGTTGCACTCCACGATGAAGTTGATCTTGCCATCGGCCAACGCCTGCATGCCGTCCTTGACCGCGTCCACCGTGATGATCTTGATGTCCTGGCCGGGGACCTTGCCGGCGGCCTCGATCGCCTCGATCGCGCCGAGACCCATGTCGTCGTTGTGCGCGTAGAGGACGTCGATGTCCGGGTGGGCCTTCAGGAACGCCTCCATCACCTGGCGGCCGCCGGAGCGCGTGAAGTCACCGGTCTGCGAAGCGATGACCTGGTAGTTCGCGTTCTGCTTGATCACCTCGGCGAAGCCCTCCTGGCGGTCGATCGCCGGGGCCGAGCCCGTGGTGCCCTGCAGCTCCACGATGTTCACCGGCCCGGCGGACGCGTCGACGTTCTCCAGGAGCCACTGCCCGGCCTTCTTGCCCTCCTCGATGAAGTCGGAACCGAGGAAGGTCTTGTAGAGCGTGGTGTCTGCGGAGTCGACGGCGCGGTCGGTGAGGATCACCGGGATGTTGGCGCGCTTGGCCTCCATCAGCACGGTGTCCCACCCGGACTCCACGACCGGGCTGAACGCGATCACGTCGACCCGCTGCTGGATGAACGAGCGGATCGCCTTGATCTGGTTCTCCTGCTTCTGCTGTGCGTCGGAGAACTGCAGGTCGATGCCGGCGGCCACCGCCGAGTCCTGCACCGACTTCGTGTTCGCGGTGCGCCACCCGCTCTCGGCGCCCACCTGCGAGAAGCCCAGCGTGATCGTGTCGCCGCCGGCCGCGGGCGCGGACCCACCTCCACCGTCGCCACCGCCACCACAAGCGGCGAGCACCAGCGCGGCCGCCGCCGTGATCGCGAGGGCAGCGGCCCGCTTCCGGAGCGCGGGCAACCTCGTCGTTGTGCGCACAGCGCCTCCCCAGGCGTCGTTTCGAGTGGCGGGACCGTCGATTCGCTGTGATGCGTGTCCCACCCGGCGGAAACTGTGAGCGCTAACATGCCCCGCCGTCAAGAGAAGCTCGCGTCAAGAGCCGATAACGTTCCGCCCTCCCGAGCGGCCTCCGTCACGGACCGTCACGGGCGGCCGCCCCGAGTGATCCGGTTGAATGAACGCGTGCGTCACAACGGCACTGGTGACGATGAGCCAACCGGACCGCTCCCCGGGAGCGGCGGCGAGTGGCCGCTGCCCCCGGACGGCAGCGCGCTCACCGACGATCTGGAACCGGGGGACGTCTGGGAGTCCGAAGGCCCGGGCAGCGCCGCGGCCGCCGCCCGCGGCTGCCTGTGCCCGATGCTGCCGAACGACCCGCGCGCCGGTCTGGGTGTGCTCATCGCACCCGACTGCCCCGTTCACCGATCGCGGCTGGAGTGATCCCGACTCCCGGCCGGGCACGGCCTTCCGGTAGGGCCTTCGGTGGCGGCTTCCGGTAGGGCCTTCGGTGGCGACGCGCATCGTGCGGGGCCGCCCCTCGCAGGTCAAGGGCGCCTGCGGCGTCGCTCGGCGATCGCTGCGCGACCCTTGACCTCTGAGCCTCTGCGACCCCTCCGGGCAAGCGACGCGGGCAGGCCAAGGGCCTGCCCGGGTGGGCGCGCGGCGCCACCGAAGGCGGGCCCACGGGCATGATCACGGCGTTGGTGCCTCTACGGCGGAATCCGGCCGTGAACGCGCCGAAACACCGATCATGAGGCCCCCGCGCCCCGATGATCGGCGATCTGGCGCACCCACGGCTGTCCGGCCCGCCGTGAGCGCACCGAATCAGCGACCTTCCCCCGGTGAGGGACCAACCACTGCCGCGCACCGGGGCCTGATCGGCGGTCAAGGCGAAATGGTGGCTAGTTGATCTTCAACAGCGACCATCTGCCCTTGATCGCGGCCATCAGCCCTTGATCACTGCTGCAGACCACAGATCCGAGCCCTTGATCACGCCCGGGACCGCCTCCTGGCGGCGCCGCGCGCCCACCGGGCAGGCCCGGCCTGCCCGCACCGCATGCCCGAGGGGCCGCAGAGGCTCGCAGGTCAAGGGTCGCGCAGCGATCGCGCAGCGACGCCGCAGAAGCTTCTATGTCAAGCGGTCGCTGGGAGTTGGCGGCGGTGGTCGGTGAGCAGGGCGTGGTAGACGACGTCGGCGAGGTGGCGTTTGAGGGCGCGCAGCGCCGCCTTGCCGGTGGCGTTGGGTCGGCGCTGGGTCCAGCGTTCGCGCCAGGCCCGCGCCTCGGGTTTGTGGCTGAGCTGGGCGATGACGATGCGATGCAGGCAGGCGTTGAGTTGCCGGTTGCCGCCGCGGTTGAGCCGCACCTGGGGCCGGTTACTACTCCAGACCGGGATCGGGGCGGCACCGGCGTGCATGGCAAACGCCGCCGCGGACCGGAACCGGGAGATCCCAGCAACCTCACCGATGATCTTCGCGGCGGTGACCACGTTGACCCCGACGATGGCCAGCAGGGTCGGGGCCAGCGGGACGACCAGCTCGCCCAGCTGCTTGTCCAACCGGCGGATCTGTTCGCGCAGCCGACGGATCTCGCCGACCAGCTCCAGCGCCAGGTCGCGGCGCACGCTCGCCGGCAGCGCCTCCAGCCCGGCGGTCAGCCGGTCCAGCTGACGGGCACTGTTCAACCGCCCGGCGCCGGGGTCCAGGCCGGGGTCCAGGTCGTGCAGGTGCCAGCGCAGCTGGTTGATCGTCTGGGTGCGCCACTTGACCAGCTGCTCGCGCCGGTCGGTCAGCAGCCGCAGATCAGCGGCCACCTCATCCAGGTGCGCGGCCGGCAAGTCCGGCTCGCGCAGCGCGGCGCGGGCGATGGCCAGCGCGTCGATCGGGTCGGACTTGCCGCGCGTGCGCGCGCTGGCCCGGCTCTGGGCCATCAGCTTGGGCGGCACCCACACCACCGCCGCGCCGTGCCCGATCAGGGTGCGCACCAGCCGCCCGGCCACCCCGCGGCCGTCCTCGACCGCCCACCGCCGGTCCGGCCCAAACCCGCCCGCCCACGCCCACAACCGCAACCACCCCTCCGGGGTGGAGGCGACCGTCACCTGGCCCAGCTTGCGCCCCACCTCGTCGACGGCGACCGCGGTGTGGGTCCGCTTGTGCGGATCGATCCCAATGACCACCATGAACGTCCGGGTGTCCTTCCTTCCAGATCAGGAGACAGGCATCCGGATCGGGTCGGCTGGTCGGACACACCTCAGTCGAGGGGATGGCGTCTAGCCCACGCTTCTATCAAGTCAGGCCAGCCGGCCCGAACCCTGACCACGCTCGACAGTTCTGCGGCAAGCCAACCAACGGTGGCAGCGCCCTTGAGAGTCACCACGTGATCAGGGCCGGACCCTAACCGCTGCCGATCAACAGCAGCAGCCCTCAGCCTGACACTGAGGCGCCCTTGAGCTGGGAGGGGCGGCCCGCACAATGCGCGGCGCCGCCAGGAGGCCCTGAGAGGGCTCACCCGCCCATCGCCGCAGGCATCCCTCGATGGTTCGGGCGTGCCATGAGGCTGCCCCGGGCACATCCGTCGCCACGGGCATCGCCTCGGCGGTGCGGGCGAGGCGCGGTACCCGCAGAGCCAGGAGACCGAGCAGGGAGATCGCCCTGCCGCCACAGCCGTGGACGAGCCATACGAGGCGAACAGCGCCGTGGCCGCGATCGGGTGACCGCACCGCCGATCATCCCGCCGATCTGGTGGGTGATCGAGCCGCCAGTGTTGCCCAGGGGTTGTAGCGTGCGCCCGTGACGACGTATCCGATGCCGGTCCTCGGCGCCGAGGAGCTGGCCGCAGCGCGGGCCCGCCTCGAGGACGCCGACGTCCGGCTGCTCTCCGGCTCGGTGGTGGATCCGGCGGGAGTGATCCGGGCGAAGCACGTCCCGGCGCACCGGGCGGACGCGTTCCACTCGGCCGGCATGGGCGCGTCACCCAGCTGGAACGTGTTCTGCGTCGACAACGCCATCGCGTTCACCCCGCGGTTCGGGGTGGTCGGCGATCTGCGGCTGCGCGCCGACCTCGTCGGCCTCCGGGTGCTCGGTGCCGGGCTGGCCTGGGCGCCGGCGGAGATGTTCGACCAGGACGGGGCACCCGCGCCGGTCTGCACCCGCGGCCTGCTGCGCCGGACCGTCGCGGGCCTCGCCGAGCGCGGGCTCGACGCGCGCCTCGGCTGCGAGCTCGAGATGGTGCTCACGCCCCGTAACGGCGCGGGCTGGAACGCCTATGGGCTGGGCGCCCTGCTGGACGTCGAACCGTTCGTTCTCGACCTGCTCGCCGCCGCCGACCGGGCCGGTCTCCCGGTCGAGCAGATCCACGCCGAGTACGGCGACAGCCAGCTCGAGCTCTCGATCAGCCCGACCGACCCGCTCACGGCCGCCGATCACGCCGTGCTGGCCCGCCTGCTCGCCTGCCGGGTGGCGCGCCGGCACGAGCTCTCGGTGTCGTTCTCGCCGCTGCCGTTCGCGGGCGGCAGCGGGAACGGGGCGCACCAGCACCTCTCGCTGACCTTGAACGGGCAGCCGCTCCTGTCCGGCGGCGTTGGACCGCACGGGCTGACCGACGACGGTGGCGCCGCGATCGGCGGGATCGTGGCCGGGCTGCCGGAGCTCACCGCGGTGTTCGCCGGGTCCGTGCTGTCGCCGCACCGGCTCCAGCCCGGGCACTGGTCGGGCGCGTTCGCCTGCTGGGGCCTGGAGAACCGGGAGGCCGCGGTGCGCCTGTGCGCGGCGACATCCGGCAACCCGCACGGCGCGAGCGTGGAGCTCAAGTGCATCGACCCCTCGGCCAACCCCTACCTCGCCGCCGCGACGTTCCTCGGGCTCGCGCTCGAGGGCCTCGCCGGCGACGCGCCGCTGCCGCCGGAGGTCACGGTCGCCCCGGCCGAGCTCACGGCCGAGGAGGCGGCGCGCACGAACACGGTGCGCCTCCCGGCCGACCAGGCCTCGGCGCTGGAGGCGTTGGACGCCTCGGACCTCGCCAGGCGCCTGCTCGGGGAGGAGATCCTCGAGGCGCTCACGGCCGTGCGCCGCCACGAGCTCGCCACCTACGGCGAGCAGGACCTCGATGCGGTGGCCGAGAAGCTGCGGTACGCCTGGTCCGCCTGATGGGTTCCGCCGAGCACATCGCCGAGCATGTCGCGGCACTGCGGCTGGTGGACCACCACGTGCACGGCGCGTTCACCGCCGATCTCGGCCGCGCGGAGTTCGAGACCCATCTCAACGAGGGCTCACCCGAGCCCGTCCCGGAGTGGATGACGCAGTTCGACTCGCAGCTCGGCTTCGCCATCCGCCGCTGGTGCGCGCCCGTGCTCGACCTCCCGGCGCACGCGCCCGCCGACGAGTACTGGGCCCGCCGCGCCGAGCTCGGCGTCCGCGCGGTCACCGAACGGCTCCTGCGGGCCGCCGGGGTGTCGGACTGGCTCGTCGACACCGGGTTCGGCGCGGGCACGGTCCTCGACGTCGACGGGATGGCCGGCGCGTCGCAGGCACGCGGACACCTCATCGTCCGGCTGGAGTCGGTCGCCGAGGAGCTGCCCGCCGACGGGGTCGCCGGCCGTGACTACGCCGACGAGTTCGGCGCCCGGCTGGAGCGCGCCGCGCACGGGGCCGTGGGGGTCAAGTCGATCCTCGCCTACCGGGCCGGGTTCGACATCGACCTCTCGCCGCCCGCGCCGCACGCGGTGGCCGACGCGGCCCGCCGATGGGTCGACGGGGGCGCGACGCGGCTGGTCGACCCGGTGCTCCTGCGCCACGGCCTGCACGCCGCGGTGCGCCTGGGACTGCCGATCCAGATCCACACCGGATTCGGCGACCGCGACCTGGACCTGCACCGGGCCAACCCGATCCACCTGCTGGACTTCCTGCGCACGCCGGGGGTGGCGGACGTGCCGATCGTGCTCCTGCACTGCTACCCGTACCACCGCGAGGCCGGCTACCTCGCCCAGGCGTTCGGGAACGTCCACTTCGACGTCGGCCTCGCGATCAACCACGTCGGGGTGCGCAGCACCCAGGTGGTGGCGGAGTCCTTCGAGCTGGCGCCGTTCGCGAAGCAGCTCTACTCCTCCGACGCGTGGGGCCCGCCGGAGCTGCACCACCTCGGCGCCGTGCTGTGGCGGCGGGCGGTCACGTCGGTCCTCGGCGACTGGGTGACGAGCGGCGACTGGTCGGCGGCCGATGCCCGGCGGGTGGCCGACATGGTCGGCCGCGACAACGCCCGCCACGTCTACCGGCTGGGCTGAAACCCGGCGAAGATCGACAGGTGACCCACGCGAGGACCTCCGACGGCACCCGCATCGCGTACCAGACCTCCGGCGCGGGAGCGCCGCTGCTGATGCTCAGCGGCCAGGCGAGCTCGCACCGGTGGTGGACCCGGGTCCGCGCGGACTTCGACGCCTACCGCCAGGTCATCACGCTCGACTACCGCGGCACCGGCGACAGCGACGCGCCACCCGGTCCCTACCGCACCCAGGGCTTCGCCGAGGACGCGATCGCCGTGCTGAACCACCTCGACATCGAGCGCGCCGACGTCTACGGCACCTCGATGGGTGGCCGGGTCGCGCAGTGGATCGCCGTGACGCACCCGCACCGGGTGCGGCGCCTCGTGCTCGGCTGCACCTCACCCGGCGGTCCGCACGCCGTCGAGCGCTCGGCCGCGGTGCGCCGGGCGCTCGCCGACCCCGACCCCGCGGCCGCCCGGCGGGCCCTGCTCGGCCTCATGTACTCCCCGGAGTGGCTCGCGCGGAACCCCGAGCCGTACTGGACGCTCGGCGACCCGACGATGTCCCGGCACGCCCGCCACCAGCACCTGCTCGCGAGCAACGCGCACGACGCGTGGGACGCGCTCCCCCGGATCGCCGCCCCCACGCTCGTCCTGCACGGCGACGAGGACGAGCTCAACCCCACGGCCAACGCGCCACTTCTCGCGGACCGGATCCCCGGGGCTCGGCTGCACCTGATCGCCGGCGCCCGGCACGCCTACTTCGAGGAGTACCGCGACGTCGCAGGTCCGGCCGCGCGGGAGTTCCTGACCGACACGTGCTGACGGGTGCCGTCGACGGCCGCGTCCGCGCTCAGGAGACCCACCGGACCCTAGGAAGCCACGCGGTCGGCGAGCGCCCGTACGTCGCCCGCGATGCGGGGCCAGAGCGCGCGAGGCAGGTCGTGGCCCACCCCGGGCAGCTGCACGAGCCGGGCATCCGGCACGGCGGCGGCCGTGGCGCGGGCCGCCGACGGCCGCACCACCGGGTCCTGCTCGCCGTGCAGCACGAGCGCGGGAACGGTCAGCTCGGCCAGCCGGCCGCCGTGCCACGGGGCGCCGGTCTGGCGGCTCTGCGCCCTCACGTCCCGTATCCCGCTCGTCACCTCGCGCTCGACCGCGGCCCGCACCTCTGCCTCGTCGAACGGGTAGCCCGGCGACGCGATGGCGCGGGCCAGCGCGAGCCCGGCGGCGACGTCGCCCTCGGGCCCTTCGGGAAACTTCAGCCGCGACATCCGCAGCACGAAGCCGAGCCGGACGTGCCGCAGCTGGCTCAGCCCGGCCGCGTCGCTGGGCATCGCGCCGGACACCGTGATGCTGCGGACCCGGCCCGGGTGGCGCAGTGCGATGCGCTGCGCGAGCAGGCCGCCCAGCGAGTGGCCGAACACGTGCGCCGAGCTCCAGCCGACCGCGTCGAGGACGGCCACGGCGTCGTCGGTCATGTCCTCGGCCGAGTACGGCGCCGACCGCCCACGGAACAGCGCCGTGAACGGGTGGACGTGGTCCTCGTCGGGGAACCGGGTGGACTCCCCGGAGTCGCGCTGGTCGTACGCGACGACGTGGAACCCCTGCTCCACCAGCGCGAACACGAAACCCTGCGGCCACCACGCCCGGGAGACCCCGAGGCCCATCACGAGCAGCAGCGGGTCGCCACCCGCACCGCCGAGGTCGGAGTAGGCGATCCGGACGGTGCCGTTGCGGGCGTAGTGGGTGTTCACGACGGCCCTCCCTCTTCTGCGATCAGCGTTCGCAGATACGAGGTTACGTGACTGGGTACGCTGTTCGCAAAACGATGGAGGTCACATGGCGGACCGGCCCCGCAGCATCTGGCTGCGCCCGGAGCGGACCGGGCGGGGCCCCGTCCCCGAGCACGACCGCGCCCGGATCTCCGCCGCCGCGGTCACGCTCGCCGACGCGGACGGCCTCGCGGCCGTCTCGATGCGCAGGATCGCCTCGGTGCTCGGCACGGGACCCGCGTCGCTGTACCGCTACGTCGACTCCCGCGACGAGCTGCTCGAGCTCATGGCCGACGCCGTCGCGGGCGAGCTCGACCTGAGCCGGCCACCGTCCGGGGACTGGCGGGCCGACCTCGTCGCGCTCGCCCACCAGCTGCGCGGCGCCTACCGCCGCCACCCCTGGCTGCTCGACCTCGTGCCCGGCCGCGTCGGGATCGGCCCGCGAGCGGTCGACCAGCTGGAATACGCCCTCGCCGCGCTGGCCCGGGTGGACGTCGCGGGCCCGGTCAAGCTGGAGGCCGTGGCGATGCTGAACGGCATCGTCGCGCTCGCCGTGCGCACCGAGCTGACCGTCGGCGACTCCACGGCGTCCTGGAGCGCCGCCCAGGCCGAGTTCCTCGGGGCGGTCGTCTCAGCGGGTGGCCACCCGCATCTGGCTGCGGCGCTCGCCGACGCGCCACCGGCGCCCGAGGACGCCATCGTCGATCGGATCCTGCCGCGCATGCTGGCCGGTCTCCTGGAGGCGTGACCGGTCCCCCGTTCACGGACGAGACCGGCACCAGCAATTCCGAACTTCGGCCCCCGGCGTGCTCCGTGCGTGTAGCGGGTGGCTGGGTTGGGATCACTACCGAATGGCGTGGTTGCTCGGGCGGCCGTCCCCGATTTGAGGGCACGGCGGTTGTCGACGAGACCGTCTCTACCGGGTGCCTACGCAACTATCCTGTGGTACCGACCCACCCCGCAGGCTCCTCCGGGGAGTAGTTGTCGTCGTTGCGCCGCGTTCCCGTTCCAACGCGTTCCGTTCGGCCGCGTTCCGCGGAACGCTTCTCTCGTGGGCGAGCCCGGTCGCCTCGGGCGGGAGTAGCGATCGGCGTCAGCGGTGTCTCGGGTGCTTGGACCCGTAGCCGGCGCATCTCGCGCGTGTGGCGGTGGCCGGGTTGGGATCACTACCGAATAGCCTGGTCGCTCGGGCGGCCGTCCCCGACATGAAATAGTTCTCGTCGTTCCGCCGCGTGAGTTTCGCCGCGTTCCGCGGGACGCCACCCGACCCTCCACGGGGCAGGAATTGTCGGACCCGGCTGCCATCCTTGAGATCGAACATCAGTTCGCCTCAGGAGGTGCCCGTGTCCGTGATCGCGCTCCCCACCGCACTACCCGCGATGACAACCGACGACCTCGAATCCGAACTGCTCGGGCTGGCCGGGCACATCGCCGCCGCCGAATGCCGGTTCCTGCAGTTGTTGGCCGAGTTCGACCAGCGCAAGGGCTGGGCCGGGGACGGGATCTACTCCTGTGCGCACTGGTTGTCCTGGCGCGCCGGGATGAACCTGCGCACCGCCACCGAACGCCTCCGCGTCGCCCACGCCCTACGCAACCTCCCGAAGATCAGCGAGGCGTTCGGCACCGGGGAGCTGTCCTACTCCAAGGTCCGGGCGATCACCCGCCTCGTCGGCTCCGACAACGCGACCCTGACCCGCCTCGCCGCCGAGATCGCCGCCGGGACCTCCGAGTTGCGCCACACCGGGGTGGCCGACCCGGACACCGCCGAACAGATCCTGTTGAGCCTGGCCCGCAACGGCACCGCCGGCCATGTGGAGACCGTGGTGCGGGCGGTGCGCCGCCGCCACACCCCGCCCGACAACCACACCGCCCGACGATCCTTGTCCTGGCAGTGGGACGAGGACGGGTCGCTGGTCCTGCGTGCCCGCCTCACCCCCGACGACGGCGCAGCGTTCATCGCCTCGATCGAAGCGCTGGTCCCGCCACCGACCCCGATTAGCCACCCGGTGCCGGCGACGCCGGACGACCCGCAGCAGCGGGCGCGGGAGCAGGAACCCGGGCCGGCGGTGGATCGGGTGGCTGCACGGCGTGCGGACGCGCTGCTCGCCCTGGTGAACGGCCACGCCCACACCGACTCCGACTCCGACTCCGAGGCGGGCTCGGGGGCGACGGTGGAGCGCGGGCGGGCGCAGGTGATCGTGCACCTGGACGCCACGACCGGTACCGCCCGCCTCGACGACGGCCCCGAGGTTCCGCACCCCACCGCCGAGCGGCTGGCGTGTGATGCCCGGGTGCAGCTCCTGCTCAACGACCGCCGCGGCAACCGGATGTACCTGGGGCGCAACCGGCGCCTGGCCACCCCGGCCCAGATCGCCGCGTTGACTGTGCGGGATGGGGAGGGGTGTCAGTTCCCCGGCTGCAGCCACACCCGCCACCTGCACGCCCACCACGTCATCCCCTGGTGGTTCGGCGGCCGCACCGATGTCGACAACCTGATCCTGGTGTGCTCGTTCCACCACCGGCTGATCCACGACCACGGCTACCGCATCCGGTGGCTGGCCGGGCGGTGGGAGTTCCGCCGACCCGACAACACCCCCATCCCGGCCGCCCCGACGCCGTTGACCGGCAACACCGAGAGCCTGATCGAGATGCACACCCGCGCCCGGCTACAGATCGACCACACCACACTCACCCCGGACTGGGAGGGCGACCGGCTCGACCCGGACCCCTTCCTCGACGCCCTGCTGCCCCGCCGGATCCGCACGGCAGCCTGAGCGTTCCGCGGAACGCACCACCGGTCCCGAGCACGCGGACCGTCCGGGCCGGGCGAAGCCCGCCACGTTCGACAAGCGCGGTCCAGATGGTGAGACCACCTGGCTCCGACACCACGCGGGAAGGGGAGGAATGGGACCACAGGACAGTTGCGCAGGCACCCGGCAGGGGCGGTCTCGTCGCGACCGCCGTGCCCTCAAGACGGGGACGGCCGCCCGAGCGACCACGCCATTCGGTAGTGATCCCAACCCAGCCACGCACACCACGTACGGATTCGATGTGAGTCGGCGAGCCCACCACGAGAGCACAGCAACGCCGACACCGTTCGGCCCGAGCCGGGAACGGCGCGCCCACGCAACCCCCGTCCCCCGCGACCGCCTCGAGCGTTCCGCGGAACGCGCAAGTTCGGACCGGCCACCGCCCTCCTCGAACCCGCCCGGCGAGATCGCACAACACCTTGTTCACCTACGACGACCGACGAATCCGGACCTACTCATCTAGTCCAGGTTCGGCCGCAGCCAGTCCTCGACCTCCGACTGCGGGAGCATGCGGCGTTCGGCGTAGTCGCGCAGCTGGTCGGCCCCGATGCGCCCGACGGTGAAGTACCGCGAGTCCGGGTGGGCGAAAATCAGCCCGCTGACGCTCGCGGCAGGCGTCATCGCGTACGACGTGGTGAGGCCGATGCCGGCGCGCTCGGCGCCGAGCAGCTCGAAAAGCTCCTTCTTGAGGCTGTGGTCAGGGCTCGCCGGGTAGCCGAGAGCGGGCCGGATGCCGCGGAAGCGCTCGGCATGCAGGTCGGCGAGGGCCGGGTCGGCGTCCGGCTCGAACCAGGCCCGCCGGGCCTCCAGGTGCACCTGCTCGGCGAACGCCTCGGCCAGCCGGTCGGCCAGTGCCTTGACCATGATCGCCCGGTAGTCGTCGTGCTCGGCCTCGAACCGGGCGGCGAGCTGGTCCGCGCCGTGCACGGAGACGGCGAAGCCGCCGAGGTGGTCGCCGGCCGGTGCGACGTAGTCGGCGAGGCAGCGGTTGGCCCGGCCCTCCGGCTTCACCGTCTGCTGGCGCAGCATCGGGAAGCGCACCTCGTCAGGACCGGCCACGACGATGTCGTCGCCGTCGGCGTGGGCAGGCCAGAAGCCGTACACCCCCCTGGCCTGGAGCGACGCGTCCGCGACGATCTCGTCGAGGAGCCGGTTGCCGTCGTCGAACAGCTCGCGGGCGGCCGGCTCGTCGAGGATCGCGGGGAACTTCCCCTTCAGCTCCCACGCGAGGAAGAAGAACTGCCAGTCGATGAACTCCCGCAGCACCTCGAGCGTCGGGGTGACCGTGCGGACACCGGTGAACGCGGGCACCGGCAGGTCGTCGAACGCCACCTCCTCGCGGTTTGCCCGCGCCTGCGCGATGTTGAGCATCGGCCGCTTCTGGCGGGCCGCGTGCTGGACGCGCAGCCGCTCCTGCTCGACGCGGTTGTCGGCGTCCAGCTGCTCCGCGCGCTCGGGGTCGAGCAGCTGCGACACCACGCCCGTCACCCGGGACGCGTCGAGCACGTGGACGGTGCTCGAGGCGTACTCGGGGGCGATCCGCACGGCGGTGTGCTGGCGCGAGGTGGTGGCCCCGCCGATGAGCAGCGGCAGCTTGAGGCCGCGCCGCTGCATCTCCTGCGCCACGCCGACCATCTCGTCCAGCGAGGGCGTGATCAGCCCGGACAGGCCGACGACGTCGGCGCCCTCGGCCACGGCGGTGTCCAGGACGACGCTCGCCGGCACCATCACGCCGAGGTCGATCACCTCGTAGTTGTTGCAAGCGAGCACGACGCCGACGATGTTCTTGCCGATGTCGTGCACGTCGCCCTTGACCGTGGCGAGCACGACCTTGCCCTGCCCGCGGTCCTCCTGCACCTGCCCGGAGAGGCGCAGCCGCTCCTTCTCCGCCTCCATGAACGGTTCCAGGTAGGCGACGGCGCGCTTCATCACCCGCGCGCTCTTCACCACCTGCGGGAGGAACATCTTCCCCGCGCCGAAGAGATCGCCGACGACCTTCATGCCGTCCATCAGCGGACCCTCGATCACGTCCAGCGGCCGGGCGGCCTCTGCGCGGGCCTCCTCCGTGTCGGCCTCGACGAAGTCGACGATGCCGTGCACGAGTGCGTGGGACAGCCGCTGCGCCACCGGGGCCTCGCGCCACGACAGGTCGACCTCGCGCTTCGTCCCGGACCCGGTGACGGTG
The DNA here is from genome assembly GCF_007994075.1 of Pseudonocardia hierapolitana. Taxonomy (NCBI): domain Bacteria; kingdom Bacillati; phylum Actinomycetota; class Actinomycetes; order Pseudonocardiales; family Pseudonocardiaceae; genus Pseudonocardia; species Pseudonocardia hierapolitana. The sequence goes on from NZ_VIWU01000001.1 coordinate 8,235,012, forward strand.
CCCGCGAACGTGACCAGCCGGTCGGTGGCGTCCTCACGCCGGTCGAACAGCACGTCCTCGACCAGCTCCAGCAGGTCGGCGGGGATGTCCTGGTACACCGCGAGCTGGCCGGCGTTGACGATGCCCATGTCCAGGCCGGCCTGCACCGCGTGGAACAGGAACGCGGAGTGGATCGCCTCCCGCACCACGTCGTTGCCCCGGAAGGAGAACGACAGGTTCGAGATCCCGCCGGACGTCCGCGCCCCCGGGCAACGCTGCTTGATCAGCGGCAGCGCGTCGAGGAACGCCTTCGCGTAGCCGTTGTGCTCGGCCATCCCGGTGGCCACGGCCAGCACGTTGGGGTCGAACACGATGTCTTCCGGCGGGAAGCCGACCTCGCGGGTGAGCAGGTCGTAGGCCCGCCCGCAGATCGCGACCTTGCGCTCGGCGGTGTCGGCCTGGCCCTTCTCGTCGAACGCCATCACGACGACGCCCGCGCCGTAGCCGCGGATGCGGCGGGCGTGGTCGAGGAAGACCTCCTCGCCCTCCTTCAGGCTGATCGAGTTGACGATCCCCTTGCCCTGCACGCACTTCAGCCCGGCCTCGAGCACGCTCCACTTGGAGCTGTCGATCATGACGGGCACCCGGGCCGCCTCGGGCTCGGTGGCGATCAGGTTGAGGAACGTGGTCATCTCCTGCTCGCTCTCGAGCAGGTCGGCGTCCATGTTGACGTCGATGATGTTGGCCCCGCCGCGCACCTGCTCCAGGGCCACGTCGACGGCGGCCTGGTGGTCGCCTGCCTTGATGAGCCGCCGGAACCGCGCGGAGCCGGTGACGTTGGTGCGCTCGCCGATCATCAGGAACCCGGTGTCCGGCCCGATGGTGAGCGGCTCGAGGCCGCTGAACCGCGCCGTCTCCGGGGGCGCCGCCAGCGTGCGCGGCGCCAGCTCCGACACCGCCGACGCGATCTGCGCGATGTGGTCGGGGGTGGTGCCGCAGCACCCGCCCACGATGTTGACCATCCCCTCGCCCGCGAACTCGCGCAGGAGCCCTGCGGTCTCGTCGGGGGTCTGGTCGTAGCCGCCGAAGGCGTTCGGCAGGCCCGCGTTGGGGTGGCAGGCGACGTAGGTGTCGGCGAAGCGGGCGAGCTCCGCGACGTGCGGGCGCATCTCGGCGGCGCCGAGCGAGCAGTTGACGCCGACGACGAGCGGGTCGGCGTGGCGGACCGAGTTCCAGAACGCCTCGACGGTCTGCCCGGACAGGGTGCGGCCGGAGAGGTCGACGATCGTCACCGAGATCCACAGCGGCAGGTCGGGCGCCACGTCGCGGGCCGCGGCGATCGCGGCCTTCGCGTTGAGCGTGTCGAAGATCGTCTCGACGAGCAGCAGGTCGACCCCGCCCTCGGCGAGCCCTTCGATCTGCTCGGCGTAGCTCGCGCGGACCTCGTCGAAACTCACCGCGCGGTGGGCCGGGTCGTTGACGTCCGGCGAGAGCGACAGGGTGACGTTGAGCGGGCCGATCGAGCCCGCGACGAACCGCCCGCCCGCCTCGTCGGCGGCCTGGCGGGCCAGCTGCGCACCGCGGACGTTCATCTCCCGCACGGCGGCCTGCATCCCGTAGTCGGCCTGGCCGATCGAGGTGGCCGTGAAGGTGTTCGTGGTGGTGATGTCCGCGCCGGCCGCGAGGTAGCGGCGGTGGACGTCGAGCACGACGTCGGGACGGGTGATGTTGAGCAGGTCGGGGTCGCCCGTGACGTCGTGGGAGTGGTCGGCGAACCGGTCGCCGCGGTAGTCGGCGGGGCTCAGGCCCGCGCCCTGCAGCATCGTGCCCCATGCGCCGTCGAGCACGGCGATCCGCTGGTCGAGGAGCTGCACCAGCTCCTTCATGCGACGGTCCGACATCTGCGCACGCCCCCTCCGATGATGACCGGAGGCGCCCTTGCAGCAGATCGAGCCGGGCCGAGCGTGGCGGACTCCCGTCCGTTGCAGCGCCTCTCGACCCGTCGACGAGCCTACCGCGAGCCCACAACTCTAGGCTGCGAACGACAATCGTATTCATTTAGGGGGAGACCGTGGACGGCTACCAGGAGTACGCGGCATCGGGCGAGTACCTGCACCTGCTCAGCCTGCCGGCGTGGCCGGTGCTGCGACCCCGGCTGGCCACAGCGCTCACCGGCGTCGACCCGGACGCCGGGCCCGTGCTCGAACTGGGCGCGGGCACCGGGCTCGGCACGGACGTGCTGCTCGAGACGGTCCCGAACGACGTGCTGGCCGCCGAGCCGTCGGCATCGCTGCGCGGCGTGCTGCTCGCACGGCTCGCCGACCGCGGCACCGACCGCGTCACCGTGTTCCCGGGCGGCGCCACCGAGGTGCCGCTACCGGACCGGATCGCCGCGGTCGTCGGGATGCACATGGTGGGACACCTCGCGCCCGCCGACCGGAAGCGGCTGTGGACCGCGGTGGCCGAGCGGCTCGCGCCGGGCGGCCCGGTGGTGCTGAACGTGCAGCCACCGGGTGCGGCCGAGCCGGTGGCCGAGTGGCCGTGGATCGGCGTCACCGTGGGCGGGCTGGCCTACGAGGGCACCGGGAGCGCCGAGCCGACCGGACCGGACTCGGTGCGCTGGCGGATGCGCTACCGCACCCGACGCGGCGACACCGTGCTCGCCGAGACGAGCGCCGACTACGACTGGTGGATCATCAGCGCAGAGCGCCTCGCCGCCGAACTGGCGGACGCCGCACTCGACGCGAGCGTGGACGAGGACCTGGTCATCGGGAGGAAGCCGCCGCTCTGACCACCGGGGCCGCGGGCCGGCCCCCGGCGCCCGGCCGGGCGCGCCGGGGAGGCGCGGCGAGACCGTGCCGGATGGCGTGGCCGGCATCGATGCCGTAGGCGAAGTCCGCCGCGACCGTCGCGAGGCGACGGAGGGCCTTCACGAGCGATCCACCGTTCGTCCGGTTCTGCATGCCTCGACCCTGCGCCGCTCCGGCGGCGGAGCACAGTGGCGCTGACGACTCCTATCGTTAACATATCGCCATGCGTGATCCGAGCTCGGTCGCCGTACTCGCCTACGACGGGATGTCGGCCTTCGAGACCGGCATCGTCACCGAGGTGTTCGGCATCTCGTGGCCCGAGATCGACGTCCCCTGGTACGCGCTGACGATCTGCACCGAGACCGCCGAACCGGTCCGGATGATCGGCGGCGCCACGCTGCACACGCCGCACGGCCTCGACGTGCTGGCCGACGCCGGCACGGTGATCGTCCCCAGCGTGGCCGACCCGGAGCGGGCTCCGTCCGCACGGGTCGTCGCCGCACTGCGGCAGGCGCACGACGACGGGGCCCGGCTGGTGTCCATCTGCACCGGCGCGTTCGCGCTGGCCGGGGCCGGCCTGCTCGACGGGCGGAGGGCCACCACGCACTGGCGTCACAGCGACCTGCTGCGCCGCCGCCACCCGAGGGTCGAGGTCGATCCCGCACCGCTGTACGTCGACGACGGCGACGTGCTGACCAGCGCCGGCTGCGCGGCCGGTCTGGACCTGTGCATCCACCTCGTGCGCCGCGACCACGGCGCGGCGGTGGCGAACGCCGTCGCCCGCAGGTTGGTGATCCCACCGCACCGCGAAGGCGGGCAGGCCCAGTACATCGAGGGCCCGGTCGTGGACGATCCCGAGGACAACCGGATCGCCCACAGCATGACCTGGATGCTGGAGAACCTCCACCGGCCGATCACGCTCGACCAGCTCGCCGAGCGCACCCACATGTCGGCGCGCAGCTACCTGCGCCGGTTCCAGCGGTGCACCGGCACCAGCCCGATCAGGTGGCTCATCGCCCGCCGCGTCCAGGCGAGCCTGCCCCTGCTCGAGCGCACCGATCTCGGAGTGGAGCAGATCGCCGCCGCGGTCGGGTTCGAGACCCCGGTGACCTTCCGCCACCACTTCTCCCGCGCGATGCGCACCTCGCCGTCGGCCTACCGCCGCGCCTTCCACCCGCGCGAGTCCGCCCGCCTTCCGGCCGCCGACGCCGGATAGCGCAGGGGCGACCTGCTGTTCCCTCCCGTCCGCACACGGTTGAGGAGCTCGTTTCGGACACTGGGATTAGCGTGTGGTCCTTGGCGGATCCGCTATTCGACCGGGAGGTCCCGACGTGGTCAGCAAGTTCACCGAGCTTGCGATCGACTGTGCCGATCCCCACGGTCTCGCCCGTTTCTGGTGTGCAGTCCTCGACTACGAGGTGCAGGACGAGGACGAGGCAATCGTGACGATCGGTTCCCCTCTCGTGCCTGAAGGCAAGAACCGGCTCGGCCCGGTGCCACCGACGTTGACCTTCGCGCGCGTGCCCGAGGGCAAGACCGTCAAGAACAGGCTCCACATCGACGTCAACCCGACCGACAGGGAGCAGGACGACGAGGTCCGTCGCCTGCTCGACCTCGGCGCTCGACACGCCGACGTCGGTCAGGGGGATGTGAGCTGGGTCGTACTCGCCGACCCGGAAGGGAACGAGTTCTGCGTCCTCGCAGGCCGCCACCCCTGATCAGGGGCCGCACACCGCGGCGGACCTACTTCAGGCTGGGGTGTGGCTCGCCTGAACGGGATCTCACCCCACCTCGTCCCGCAGCACCCGCGCCGCCCCGGCCAGCGCGCGCATCTTCCCGAACGCGGAGTCGCGCGGCAGGTACTTCATGCCGCAGTCGGGAGCGAGGACGAGCTGCTCCGGCCGGATGTGGTCGAACGCCCGGCGAGCCCTGGCCGCGACCGTCTCGACGCTCTCGACCTCCGGCGTGGACAGGTCCAGCACACCGAGGATGATCGTCTTGTCGGTGAGGTCGGAGAGCACGCCGAGGTCGAGCCCCGACTGCGCGGTCTCGATCGAGATCTGGTCGGCGGAGCACCCGGCGAGCTCCGGGAGGAACGAGTAGCCCTCCGGCCGCTCGTGGATGATCGCGGCGTAGCCGAAGCAGATGTGCACCGCAGTGGTCCCGGTGACGCCCTCGAGGGCCGCGTTCAGCGCCTTCAGCCCGTAGGCGCGCGCGGCGTCCGGTCGGGCCTGCATGTACGGCTCGTCGAGCTGCACGATGTCGGCACCCGCCGCGAACAAGTCCTTGACCTCGGCGTTCACGGCCACTGCGTAGTCCATCGCCGCGGCCTCGGCGTCCGGGTAGTGGTCGTTCTGCGCCTGCTGCGACATCGTGAACGGCCCGGGCACCGTCATCTTGATCGTCCGGTCGGTGTGGGCCCGCAGGAACCGCAGGTCGGCCACCTCCACCGGCCGGGGGCGCGTGATCGGGCCGGCGATCCGGGGCACGGGGTTGGGGTGGCCGCTGCGGTCGAGCGCGGTGCCGGGGTTGTCGATGTCGACGCCCTCGAGCGCCGTGGCGAAGTGGTTGCTGTAGCTCTCGCGGCGGATCTCCCCGTCGGTGAGGATGTCGAGCCCCGCCTCCTCCTGCAGGCGGATCGCGACGACCGTGGCGTCGTCCTGCGCCTCGGCGAGGTGCTCGGGCGGGATGCGCCACAGCTCCTTGGCCCGCACGCGGGGCGGGAACCGGCCGGCGAGCTTCGAGCGGTCGATCAGCCACTCGGGCTGGGCGTAGCTTCCGACAAGGGACGTCGGCAGCAGCGGCAACGACACGGTGCCTCCTCGGGTGCGATCGATACAGCGGGTACGTGGGCGAGCTTGCGAGCGAACCGATCGGACAGCCGGACGAAGAGCCTCACCGGATCGTCAGGACGATCCGGCCTGCGGCCCCGCCGCCGGCCTGCCGCTGCCAGGCCGCGCCCGCGTCCGCGAGCGGCACGACCTCGTGGGCGACGGTGAGCGCGCCCCGGACGGCGTGCTCGGCGACCACCGTGACGGCAGCGGCCCGCTGCTCGCGCGTGAGGGCGTTGTTGGTGTAGCCGAGCAGGCGCAGCGACCGGCTGCGCAGGGTCGACGAGTCGATCGGGCAGGTCTCCGACGCCGAGCTGCCGAGGTTCACCAGGCGCCCGTGCGGGCGGAGCGCGCGGGCCGCCGCGGCGGCCGGTGCCCCGTACAGCGGGTCGAGCACGAGGTCGACGGGCCCGTCCGCCGCCGCGGTGAACCGCCGGGCGAGCTCGTCGACGTCGTCGGTGTCCAGGGCGACGACGGCATCCGCGCCCGCCTTCCCGGCCCGCGCCTGTGCGGCCTGGGACCGGGCGCCTGCGATCACCCGGCGCGCACCGGCGGCGCGCGCGAGCTGCACGGCGGCCTGCCCGACCACTCCACCGGCTCCGAGGACGATCACCTGCTCGCCGGCCGCGAGCTCGCCGCGCCAGGTGAGCGCCATGTGCGCGGCCACCGCCGACAGCCCGAGCGCCGCGACCTCCACGGGGTCGACACCCGCGGGCAGCGGGACGAGGTCCGCCTCGGGCACGGCGGCCCGCTCGGCCATGCTCCCGTCCCCGGGAGCCATCCCGGCCGACGTCGGGAACCACACCACCCGGTCACCGGCCCGTCCCACGCCCTGCACGCCCGGGATGTAGGGGGTGGCCGGCATCCCGAAGTACGAGGTGCCGGTGGCGCACAGCAGATCGAGCGGGGTGATCGGCGCGGCCAGCACGTCGACCAGCACGTGACCCTCGGCGGCCACGGGCGGCTCCCGGTCGGCCACCACCGGCGGCCGGCCGGGCTCGACGACCTGGGCAGCCCTCATGTGACCCTCATGTGGCGATGTCGGGGTAGGGCAGGGAGAAGTGGGCGAGCTTGCGGGCGTACTCCTTCTGGAACCCGAGCGGCTCCTCGTGGTCGCGCTCGAACATCGCGATGAACAGCGTCAACGTCAGGAACGGGTGCGCGCCCAGCTCGAACAGCTTCGGGTAGTCGTGCCCTGCGAGAGCTTCGCGCTCGACGTCGTCGAAGGCGAGCCACGTGCTCTTCTCGCCGTCGATGCAGTTCAGGATGCGGCCCGCCTCCTCGGCCTCCCACCACGCCACGGTGCCCACCGGGTCGGCCCGGTAGCGCTCCACGAGGTCCGGGTCGCGGTCGACGGTGAACAGGAACTTGTTCAGCAGGTACTTGCTCACTTCGCACCACCCGGGTACCAGGTGAAGTAGGCCTCCATCGTGTGGAACAGGTCGTAGGTGTCGACGTAGTCGGCCTTCCGCCCCTCCCCCGCCACGCCCATCATCAGCATGAAGTCCATGAACCCGTGGGTGGCGTTGCCGGGGGCGTGCAGGCTGTCCAGCGTCACCTCGGACAGGCAGCCCTCGATGTCACCCGAGGAGATCCACTCCACGGCCTTCTGGTCGAACTGAGGGTCCGGGCCGTGCGGGCCGAACTGGCGGGGCCCGCCCAGCTCCAGCGACAGGTGCCCGGTGCCGATCACCGCCACCCGCTGGTCCGAGGGCCACGACTCCACCAGCTCGCGGATCGTGCGCCCCAGCTGCACGAACCGCTTCGGCTGCGGCAGCGGCGGCGCGAAGATGTTGGTGTAGACCGGCACGATCGGCAGATCCGCCTCCGGCCGCAGCGTGATGATCGGGCACGTGATCGAGTGGTCGATCCGCAGCTCGTTCGAGAACGCCAGGTCGAACCCGGCGTCCAGGCCCTCCCGCAGGATGTAGGCGGACAGGTCCTCCTGGCCCTGCAGCCGCATCCGGGGCAGCCCGAACTCGCGCTCCTCGTTGTACCAGTTGGCGTCGTAGACCGGCGCCTTGCCGACCAGGAACTGCGGCATGTTGTCCAACCACAGCTGGTGGAAGTGGTCGGAGCCGACCATCACGAGCACGTCGGGCCGGGCCCGCGTGAGCGTCTCCCGGAACGCCTCCACCTTGCGCACCCACTCGTCCGCGAACGGCGGGCGGTCCTCACCGGTCGAGGTGCTGGCGCGGTAGTAGAAGGGGTGGTGGGTGGACGCGATCACCGCGACCAGTTCAGCCACGTGGACCTCCGGGTTCGTACGGATCGGGCGCGACGGACCGGTTGTTCAGGTCCACCGACAGGAAGATGTCGTTGGCCACCGGGTGGCGAAGCTCCTCGGCGAGCTGCCCGATGAGCCCCGCCGTGCGCGCGAGCAGCGCGAACCCGCGCAGCAGCTCGAGCGGCAGACCCAGGTCGGCCAGGGCCGCGCCGCAGACGCCCGCGCCGTTCAGCGGGAGCGTGCGCCCCAGCACCTCCGGGTGGACGCGCCCGATCGCGGCGAACAGCGAGAGGTGTGGCCCGAACAGGCCTTCCTCACGGGCGATCTGCATGAGGCGCGGCGTGCGCGGGTCACCGTTCTTGTGCACGTGGTGGCCCAGCCCGGGGACGAACTTCTTCGCCGCGCGCTGGTCCCGGACCGTCTGCAGCGCGACCGCGTCCCAGCCGGCGTCGTCGACGGGGAGATCCTCGAGCCCGGCCAGCACGTCGTGCAGGAACCGCCCGGTGTCCTCGGTGACGCCGAGGAACCGCGATCCGCCACCGAGCAGCCCGGCCGCGAGCGCGCCCTGCACGGAGTCGGGCGCCGAGAGGTAGGTGAGCCGGGTGACGATCGCGGTCGGCGTGTAGCCGTGGTCGGCGAGCGCGGCCAGGACGGCCTCGAACACCCGCGTCTCACCCTTCGTCGGGCGCCGCTGCGTGGCGAGCCAGAACGACAGCTCGCCGAACCCGACATTGCCCATGACGTCATCGGCCAGGTCCTTGCCCAGCAGCGTGATCTTCTCCAGGCCCGAGGCCCCGAGGGCGGTGCGGTACTCAGGCATGCGCGTCATCCTGGGGAGTCGAGAGCCATTTGCGCAGCTCCGCGCCGTGCTCGTCCAGCTCCGGCGGGGGCAGCCGGTAGCCGGCCGGGGTGGCGGAGAACCGGATCGGGTGCCGGGTGGTGGGCATGGCCCGCTCCCCCTCGCCCGCCTGGACGACCGGGGCGAGCCCGAACCGCTCGGCCATCGCGAACCCGCCGTCGATCGTCTGGATCGGCCCGCACGGCACCCCGACGGCCACCAGCGCCTCGAACCACTCCACCGCCCCGCGCCGCGCCAGCCGCTCCAACAGGAGCGGACGCAGCTCCTCCCGGTTGGCGGTGCGGTCGACGTTGCGGGCGAACCGCGGGTCGTCCGCCACCTCCGGGATGCCGAGCACCTCGCACAGCTTGCGGAACTGCCGGTCGTTGGCCGCGGCGATGATGATGTCGTCGTCGGCCGTCGGCAGCGGCTCGTACGGGAACACGCTCGGGTGCGCGTTGCCCATCCGGAACGGCACCGTTCCCCCGGCCACGTACGCCGAGCTGTGGTTCACCAGCCCGGTGAGCGCCGAGGACAGCAGGTTCACCTCGACGAGCTGGCCCTCGCCGGACCGGTCGCGGTGGCGCAGCGCGGCGAGGATGCCGATCAGCGCGTGGTTGCCGGCCATCACGTCGAACACCGAGATCCCGGCCCGGTACGGCGGACCGTCCGGGTCGCCGGTGAGGCTCATCAGCCCCGACATCGCCTGCACCATGAGGTCGTAGCCCGGGACGTGGCTGCCCTTCCCGGCACCGAAACCCGTGATCGAGCTGTAGATCACGCCCGGGTTGGCACCCCGGACCGTCTCGTAGTCGAGGCCGTAGCGGGCGAGGCCGCCCGGCTTGAAGTTCTCGATCAGCACGTCGGCGCGCCGCGCCAGCTCACGGGCCACCTGGGCGTCGGCCTCGTCGCGCAGGTCGAGCGCGATCGAGCGCTTCCCCCGGTTGATCCCGAGGTAGTAGGTGGAGACGCCGTCGCGTTCCGGGGGGATCCAGGTGCGCGTGTCGTCACCCGCCGGACCCTCGACCTTGATCACGTCGGCGCCCATGTCGGCCAGCAGCATCGTGGCGTACGGGCCGGCCAGGATGCGGGAGAAGTCCGCGACCAGGATCCCGGCCAGCGGCCCCGCCGCGGTCTCGACCATTCAGCACCCTTCTGTCCGTGCAACGGACAGGCGTCCGTCGCCGCGATCCTTCTCCGGTGCGGCGACGCGCGTCAAGCCCGTCCGGGCCGTCAGGAGGCGGTGACGGTGACGTGCGGGACGGTGTCCAGGCGCGCGAAGTCCGCGCTGATCTCCCCCGCGGCCTGCAGCAGCAGCGGGAGGTGGTGTTCCAGGAGTCGCTCCACCGACGTCTCCGCGGCGTGGCAGTTCACGTTGACCCCGGCGATCACCCGGCCCGAGCCGTCGCGCAGCGGCGCGGCGATCGACCGGATACCCAGAGCGAGCTGCTCGTCGGTGAGCGCCCAGCCGCGGGCCCTGACCTCGCGCAGCACCGCGTCGCGCTCGGCGCGGTCGGGCTGCCAGCGCGGCACGAGGCCGGAGCGCGTGGGCTCGGCGAGCACCCGCTCCAGCTCGTCAGGGGGGAGCGCGGCGAGCTGCACCTTCCCCAGCGACGTCGGAAGCGCCGGGAACCGGGTGCCGATCTGCACCGCGAGCGCGACGATCTTCGGCACGGCCACACGTGCGACGTAGACGATGTCCGAGCCGTCGAGCTGGGCGATGGAACACGACTCGTCGGTGCGGGCGACGAGCCGCTCCAGGTGCGGGCGCGCGACCTCCCACAGACCCATCGACCGCACGTAGGCCACGCCGAGGTCGAGCACCCGCGGGGTGAGGGAGAAGCCGCGCTCGGCCATGCGCACGTAGCCGAGCTCCTCGAGCGTGAGGAGGATCCGCCGCGCTGTCGGGCGGGCGAGACCGGTGGCGGTGGCGACCTCGGCGAGCGTCATCACCGGCCGGCCCGGCCGGAAGGCCGTGATGACCTCGAGCCCCCTGGCGAGCGCCTCGATGAAGTCGGGACCGGTCCCTGCGCGTGGCATCGCACGAGCGTAACCGCCCTGTCCGCGAGGCGGACACCCATGTTCGACGCCGGATCGATCGGAGAGCGGATTGACACCGCACCGCACCTGCACGAAGCTGCGCGTCCAGGGACGTCCGGCACACGGACGTCCGTCCGTCGCAAAGGAGCGCCAGGTGGCGAACCAGCCCAGGCCCGTCGTCCTGCGGGGCGGCACGGTCCTCACCGTCGACGCGGCGCACACGGTGCTCCCCGGCCACGACGTGCTGGTGGCAGGCGAGACGATCGCCGCGATCGGCCCCGGCCTCGCGGTCCCCGACGGCACCGTCGAGATCGACGCCACCGGCGGGATCGTCATGCCGGGCATGATCGACACGCACCGGCACATGTGGCAGACGGCGATGCGCGGGTACGGCGCCGACTGGACGCTCACGCAGTACTTCGTCTGGAACTACCTCGAGTGGGGCAAGGTCTTCCGGCCCGAGGACGTGCACGCGGGCAACCTGCTGTCCGCGCTCGAAGCGCTCGACGCCGGCGTCACTACCACCGTCGACTGGTCGCACGGGCTGCAGAGCCCCGAGCACGCCGACGCAGCCGTCGACGCCTTGGTGTCCGTGCCCGGCCGGTTCGTCCTGGCCTACGGCAACATCCAGGACGCACCCGCGAACTGGACCGCCTCACCCGGGTTCCGCGACTTCGTCTCGCGCCGCTTCCCCGGCGGACGCGGCGACGAGATGCTCGGGTTCCAGCTCGCCTTCGACGTCACCGGCGACCCGGCCTTCCCCGAGAAGCCGGCCTTCGAGGTGGCCCGCGAGCTGGGCGTGCCGGTCACCACGCACGCCGGCGTCTGGGGTGCCACCGGCGACGACGGCATCCGGCTCATGCACGAGCACGGGTTCATGACCCCCGAGACCGTCTACGTGCACGCCGCCTCGCTCTCGCCCGACTCCTACCACCGCATCGCCGCCACCGGCGGCTCCGTCTCGGTGTCCACGGAGAGCGAGCAGAGCGCGGGTCAGGGCTATCCGCCCACCTGGGCGTTGCGCGCGTACGGCATCCCGGTGTCGCTGTCGATGGACACCTCGGTGTGGTGGAGCGCCGACCTGTTCTCCGCCATGCGCGCGACGCTGGGGGCCGACCGCTCGCGTGAGCACATGGAGGCGCACGCGAAGGGCGACACCGTCACCCACTCCTCGCTGCGCGCGGCGCAGGTGGTGGAGTGGGCCACCCGCGGCGGGGCCCGCGCGCTCGGCCGCGAGGACCGGCTGGGCAGCGTCGAGGTCGGCAAGCTCGCCGACCTCGTGCTGATCAGGAACGAGCACTCGCCGGTGATGTTCCCGCTGCTGCACCCGCACGGTCACGTCGCGTTCCAGGCCCAGCGCGGGGACGTGCACACCGTGCTGGTGAACGGCCGGATCGTGAAGACCGACCACCGGCTCGTCGGGGTCGACCTGGCGTCGGCGCGGCACGAGGTGGAGCGCACGGTCGAGTACCTGTGCGCACAGCTCGGCGAGGAGGCCTGGGAGAAGGGGATGAACCCCGACGTCCCGGAGACCAAGATCCTCGACAACCCCTACACCTACACCGACTACCGCAGCGCCAGCACGCACGAGCGCCGGCAGGAGGCCCAGTGACCCAGAATCCGATGGCCCAGGGTCCGATTGCCCAGGGTCCGATGACACAGGGGACCGCACCGGCGCGGGCGGGCACGGTGGCGATCACGCTCGGCTTCGCCGTCCTGTGCCTGTCGTACATGCTCAACGCGATGGACCGGCAGGTGTTCTACCCGCTGGTCCCGGAGATCCGCGAGGAGTTCGGCTTCTCGCTCGACCAGGCGGGCCTGCTCGCCACCGGTTTCACGCTCGGCCTCGCGCTCACCGGGGTGCCGGCCGGCTACCTGCTCGACCGGATGTCCCGCAAGACGATCGTCGTCGTGAGCGTCGTCGTGTACTCGGCCGGCACGCTCGCCATCCCGCTCGCCGCGGGCTTCCTGGACATGGCCGTCTACCGGCTGGTCTCCGGCGTGGGCGAGGGCGTGCAGGCCACCGCCATCTACGCGATCATCGGTGCCTACTACTTCCACCGCAGGGCCTTCGCAGCCGGGTTCATCGGGGTCGCGTTCGGCCTGGGCGTGTTCCTCGGGCCGGTGATCGGGCAGGGCATGGCCGCCGCATCGGACACGTGGCGCACCCCGTTCTACGTCTTCGGCGCCGCCGGGATGGTCGTGGCGCTGATCCTGCTCGTCACCGTGCCGCGGGCGATGAGCGAGGCCGTGGCGGGCCGCAGCGCCGCAGCCGATGCGGCCGACTACGACCACGTTCCGGCCAGCCCGTACAACCGCAACTCGCTCGCCTTCGCGATCACCTCGGCGGTGTCCGGCCTGGTCTTCTACGGCTTCCTCGGCCTCTACCCGACGTTCCTGCGCGAGGAGCTCGCGTTCGCCCCCGGCGAGGCGGCACTGGCGGCGTCGCTCGTCGGGTTCGGGGCGATGATGGCGCTCCCGGTGGGCTGGCTCGCCGACCGCGTCGACCAGCGGCTGCTCCTCGCGGTCGGCTTCGTGGGCACCGCGGCGTCCGCGCTGCTGGCCTACACCGTGGCCACGGGCGCCGCCGCGCAGTACGTGCTCGCGTTCCTGATCGGGACGTTCGCCAGCGGGGTGCTGTTCACCAACTGCACGACCGTGCTGCAGCGCTCGGTGCGGCCCGAGCACGTCGGGCGCGGGGCGGGGCTGTTCATCCTCACCTACTACGTGGCCGCGGCGGTGTCCGGGCTGATCTTCGCCCGCCTGGTGGCCGGAATCGGCTGGCAGGGCGCCGGCCTGGTGCAGCTCACACTGCTGCCGCTGCTGGGGCTCGCCGCGCTCGTGCTCGTCGACCCGCGGCGGATGCTCCTGCCACCCGCCCTGCGAAAGGCGTGAGCCGCGTTCGTCATGGACGTCAGCCCTGGAGGCCGAGGACGGACACGCACCACCCGTCGGGCTCCTGCTTCATGAACCCGGGCGCCCTGCGCTCCTGCCCGCCGGCGGTGTGCCAGATCTGGAGCGAGCCGTCCCCGTCGCCGAACGTCGTGACCGGGGCGTTGAGCCGCAGCTGCGCACCGTCGGCGATCGTCTGCTCCACGAAGTCGTCCACCTCGTCGGCGGTGGAGCACATGTAGATCCGCGCCTCGGCCTGGTCGCCCGCGTTGACGGCCGCGATGAACGCCTGCGCGCGCCCGGTGGGGCTCGCCGGGTCGGGATCCGGCGGCACCTCGCCTGCCAGCTCGCCGACCGGCGCGAAGCCCATCACGCACACCACCCACGCGCCGTCCTCGTCGACCATCGTCAGCGCGCCCTTGCGGTCCGGCAGCCGCTCGCGCAGCTCGGGCGGCGCCGACGCGAAGGAGATGCTGACGATCGCGACCTGGGCGCCTTCCAGCCCCTCGTCGTAACCGGGGTCGCTGGGCCGCAGCGCCCGCACCTCCTCGAGCGCGAACACCGGGTCCACCGCCGCGACGGCAGCCTCGCTCCTCGGGTCGAAGGGCTCGACGTCGCGGTAGAGGGTCTCCTCCGCGAGCGTCATGTCGCCGTCGTCGGTGGGAGTGCGCCCGTCCCGGCACACGAGCTCGTCCACGAACCGCTGCACGTCGCGCCGGTTGAACGCCGCGACGACGCCGCGCGCGGTGCCGTCGGGTGTGGAGCGGTCGACGGCGGCCGACGGGATGCCCGCGATCTCCTGCCGCATCCATCCCGGCCACGCGAGACCGGTGGCGAGTGCCGCCGCGACCAGCACGATCACCCCGACCAGCAGCAGCACCGGCACTCGACGACCCGATCCCCCGCTCACGGGAGCAGTCTGGCGGGTGCGCCCGGGCCGGACATGGCCGGGCTGACACGATGAGCGGGAACCGGTGGAAGGAGCACACGTGGCGGGGCAGGTCGGGGCGCGGGTCGGGATCCTCGGTGCGGGAGCGGTCGGCGGGATGCTCGCGGTCCTGCTCGCCGAGGCGGGGCACGAGGTCACCGTGCTGGCCTCGGAGCGCACCAGCACGGCGATCAACGTCGGCGGCATCGCGCTGCGCAGCCAGAAGTTCGGCGACCGGCGGGCCCACGTACCCGCGCGCCCGTACCTCACGGCACCGGTCGACGTCCTGTTCGTCGCGGTCAAGGCGCCGGACCTGCTCGCGGCGCTGGGTCGGGTGCCGGCCGCGCTGCTGAGCGACACCGCCGTGGCCCCGCTGCTCAACGGCACCGACCACGTCGCGCTGCTGCGGGCCGCCCTGCCACGGACCGCGGTCGTGCCGATGACGGTGTCGGTGGAGGCCACCCGCACCGCACCCGGCGATATCGAGCACCTCTCGCCGTTCCTCGAGTACGCCCTCGCCGAGGAGCGCGAGCGGGCCCGCGTCGACCCGGAGGACCTGCTGCGCACCACGGGCCTCGACGTCGACGCCTCCGCCCCCGACGAGGCCACGCTGCTGTGGCGCAAGCTCTCCTTCCTCGCACCCCTCGCGTTGCTCACCACCCACGCGCGGCAGCCGGTCGGCCCGGCCCGCGACGCCCACCCCGACCTCCTCGACGGGCTCGTCACCGAGACCGCCGCGGCGGCCGCCACGGCCGGCGCCGAGATCGACCCGGCGGCCGTCGCGAAGCGGATCGCCGGCCTGCCCGCCGGGATGCGCTCGTCGATGCTCAAGGACGCGATCGCAGGCGCCACCCTGGAGCTCGACGCCATCGCCGGGCCGATCCTGCGGGCGCTGCCCGACGGCGCCCCGGTCACGCGCGCGGTCGTCGCGGAGATCGCCGAGGCCCGCTGACCTGGAGCGCCCTGACGAGCTCTGACCTACTGCGCGGCGTCGAGGCCGAACCCGGTCGGTCCCTGGAGGCCTCAGCGACGCAGGGCGGTCTCCCGCTCCAGCTGTGACAATTTCTCGGGATTGCGCACGGCGTAGAGGCCGGTGATGAGGCCATGGTCGATGCGCACCGCCATTAGGGTGTCGATCTTGCCGTCGAGGCGGAGGATCAGTGCCGGGTAGCCGTTGACCTGTGCCGGCTGCAGCGGCGCCACGGCGGCGACCCCGGCAAGCCGGCTCGCGGCCAGCACGCGAGCCACCTCGTCGGCCCCGACCACCGGCGACAGCGCGGCCTGCGCCACCCCGCCGCCGTCGCCCAGGAAGACGACATCCGGCGCCGCGATCAACGGACTGGCGGCGAAGGCCCGTGGGGCGGGCGTCGAGATCCGCACCGGGGTGCGGGTGACCGGCCTCGACCTCGACCACGGCGCCGTCACGGCCGTGCACACCGACCACGGCACCATCGGGTGCGAGCAGCTCGTCGTCGCCGCCGGACCATGGGTGCGCGACCTGTGGGCGATGCTCGACCTGCCGGAGCGGATCGACGTCACCGGCCGGGACGGCGTCGTGCACCGCGACCGTCCGATGTGGACCTACCTTCCGCTGCAGGAGGGCACCCTCGGGTTCGACCCGCACACGTTCCGCACGACCGACGGGGCGATGCCACCCGTGGTGCACGTCGACTCCGACCAGCCCCTGCACGACGAGGACGGCCGGCTCGTCACCGACGCGATGTGGGGCGTCTACTACAAGCCGGACTTCGCCTTCGGCGGCGTACAGGGCGGGGCCGCGCCGCTCCCGGTGCCCCGCCCGGTCGCGGACGTCGCGATCGACCCGTACGGTCCGGCCAGCCCCGAGTTCACCGTCGGTGCCGACTTCGTGCGCATGTGGACCGCGGCGCTGGCGCACTGCCACGAACGCTTCGTCGGAGCCGCCCGCCACTACCGCGACGTGCCCTCCGGTGGGATCGGAGCGTTCACCCCGGACAGCTTCCCGGTGTTCGACACCTTCCACGGCGGCAGCGCCTACGTGATCGCCGACTCGAACCACGGCTTCAAGATGCTCGGCGTGGGCGAGTTGGTGGCCGGCGAGCTGCTCGGCGAGCGCAGCGCGCAGCTGGAGCCGTTCCGATTCGCGCGCTGCCACACCGGCGAGCTGCACCCCGTGAGCAACTCACCGTTCCCCTGGAGCTAGGGGCCCGCGAGGTCCCTGCCCGCCACCGCGAAGTCCGTCACGGCAGCTCGGCGGGCCCCCTTCGACCACCCGGACACCGAGCTGGCCGGCGATCTCGGCCAGCACGTCCTGCACGGCCACCGTGTCGGCCAGCGGCATGATCTCGCTCTCGGTGTGCCCGCCGGCCACGCGCTCGTTGACCTCGGCCAGCTCGTGGGTGTAGCCCGCGCCGGTGAGCGGGGCGTCGATCGTCTCCGGGTCGTGCCCCGTGCGGTGCAGGACGATCCGGCTGGGGTAGTGGAACCGTGGCGGGACCTGGATCCAGCCGGTCGTGCCCAGCACCCGGGCCTCCCCCGGGGCGGGGCTGCGCAGCGAGGCGAACAGCTGCGCCGAGCGGCCGCCCGGGTAGCGCAGCAGCACCGACTCCTCCACGTCGACCCCGGACTCGTGCAGCACGCCGTGCGCGACCACCGCCTCCGGAGCGCCCAGCAGCATCTGGGCGAACGAGACCGGGTAGACGCCCAGGTGGAACAGCAGGCCGTCACCCTGCTCCGGTCGGAAGGACCGGGTCGCCGGGTCGACGGGGTTGCGCACCCCGAGATCCGCGGTCACCGTGCACACCTCGCCGATCGCCCCGTCGGCCACCAGCTCGCGCAGCCGGACCACGGCCGGGCAGAACCGGGTCCACATCGCCTCCATGGCGAAGCGGCCGGCCGCGCCAGCAGCCGCGACGACCTCCCGGGTCGCCGCGGGGGTGACGGTGAACGACTTCTCCACGAGCACCGCCTTGCCGGCGGCGAGCGCGGCCAGCGCCAACGCGCGGTGGGTGGGATGCGGGGTGGCCACGTAGACCACGTCCACGTCCGGGTCGTCGAGCAGCGCCCGATAGGAGCCGTGCGCCGTCGGGAGCGTCCCGCGGCCGGCCGACGCGGCGTGCCCGGCGGCGAATGCCTCCGCCCGCTCGGCCGAGCGCGAGCCGACGGCGGTGAGAACCGCATCCGGCACGTGAACCAGATCCCGCAGCACCTTGTCGGCGACCGGGCCCGGCCCGGCCACCCCCCACCGCACGGTCACCCGTGGGTGAGGTCCACCGGCCCGGGCACTGCGGCCGGGCGTTCGCAGGTGGTGGTGAGCTCCACCGACGCGTGCGTGTCGGCGGCCTGCTGCACGGACTCCATGATGTCCAGGACGTGCAGGCCCAGCTCGTCGCCCGCCCGGTGCGGGCGGCCCTCGGCGATCGCGAGTGCCATGTCCGCCAGCCCGTAGCCGCGGCCCGAGTCGACGTAGCCGGCCGTGGCCCCGATGTCCACCCAGCCGTCGTCGACCGCCGAGGCGGAGTACAGCTCGACGGGGCCTGCGAAGTGGTTCGGGTCGGGCACCGACAGCGAGCCCCCGGTGCCGTGCACCTCGATGCGGGGCAGGCGGGCGGCCCAGATGTCGAAGCTCATGATCAGCGTCGACACCGCGCCGGAGGCGTGCTCGAGGATCCCGGTGATCGTGGAGTCGACGGTCACGTCGAAGGACGTGCCCGCCTTCGGCCCCGAGCCGATGGTGCGGGTGGCGGACGGGCGGGTCGACGCGCCGACCACCCGCACGACCGGGCCCAGGAGGTGCACCAGCGACGTCAGGTAGTACGGCCCCATGTCCAGCAGCGGCCCGCCGCCCGGCTGGTAGTAGAACTCCGGGTCGGGGTGCCAGCGCTCGTGCCCCGGGGTGGTCATGAACGCCGTGGCCGAGTGCGGGGTGCCGATCCGGCCCGCGTCCACCGCGGCGCGGGCGGTCTGCACGCCCGTGCCGAGCACCGTGTCCGGCGCGCAGCCCACGCGCAGGCCTGCGCCCGCCGCCGCCTTGACGACCTCGCGGCCCTCCGCCACCGAAGTGGCCAGCGGCTTCTCGACGTACACGTGCTTGCCCGCGGCGAGCGCGGACAGCGCGACGTCGGCGTGCGTGGCCGGCAGCGTGAGGACGAGCACGGCGTCGACGTCGTCGGCCGCCAGCAGACCGGGGAAGTCGACCACCCGGGCACCGTCGTGCTGCGCGGCGAGCGCCTCGGCCCGCTCGTGCTGCAGGTCGCACACGGCGGTGACCTGCAGCTGCGGCAGCCGACCGAGGCTCGCCGAGTACTGCCCGGAGATGTTGCCGGCGCCGACGATCCCGATCCTCAACGCGCCGCCCACAGCATCCCCCGCTGGATGATCGTGGTGACGTCCTCGTTCCGGATCACGTCCATGTCGTGCCCGGGCGTGCAGACGAACACCCGGCCCTTCCCCCAGTCCCGGGTCCAGATCGCCGGCGAGGTGACCGGCCGGTGCCACGGCTCCCACTCGTTCTTGGCCAGGGTGGTGGTGGCGAGGACGGTGTTGTACTCGTCGGAGAGCACCCAGTACTGCTCGGTGACGAGGTCGAAGTCCGCGATCCCCTCCATGACCGGGTGGTCGGGGGCGGTGATCTCGACCCGGTACGGGATGAAGTAGTCCGACTGCTCGCCCGTGCGTTCCTCGGGCGCCTTCGGCGGGTGGCAGGCGAACTGCCCGCCGACCAGCTGCAGGTAGTCGCTGGAGTTGCGGTAGGAGTCGGCGATCCCGCCGTGCCACCCGGCGAGCCCCGTGCCGTTCTCGACGGCGCGCGTCAGCCCGGCGAGCTCGTCCTTCTCGATGGTGCTCATCGTCATGCACTGGACGATCAGGTCGACGCCCGCCATGTAGTCGGCGTCGGCGTACACCTTCGGCGAGTTCTCCACCCGGACCGCGAAACCGTTGGCCTGCAGGTGCGGGAGGAAGTAGTCGGTGGCCTCGACGGGATGGTGTCCTTCCCAGCCGCCGCGCACCACCAGTGCCTGCCGTTCGGTCACGGTTGTCCTTTCACTTCGAGAAGCCGGCGGTCATGCCGGCCAACAGGTGCCGCCGCCCGATCACGTACAGCGCGAGGATCGGCAGCGTCGCGAGCACCACGGACGCGAGCACGGCGGGCACGTTGATCCCGTACTCGCCCTGGAAGGCCCACAGCGCGAGCGGGAGCACCCGCAGCTCCGGGCTCTGGGTGAGCACCAGCGGCAGCAGGAACGCGTTCCACACCTGCAGGCCCTGGTAGATCGCCACCGTGATGAGCGCAGGCTGCGTCAGCGGGAACGCCAGCCGCCACATGGTGCCCCACTCGGTCGCCCCGTCCATCCGCATCGACTCGAACAGCTCGTTCGGCACGTCGCGGATGAAGTTGGCCAGGATCAGCACCGACAGCGGGATGGCGAACGCGATCGAGGGCAGGATCAGCGCGAGGTGGCTGTCGTAGAGGCTCAGCCGGATGATGATCAGGTAGACCGGGATGATCACGGCCTGCAGCGGGCAGGCCAGCCCCATCAGGAAGACGGTGTTGCTGAACCGCAGGAACCGGCCGCGCCCGCCGCGGACGATCGCGAACGCCGCCATGAACGACACCAGCACCGCGGGCACCGTCGCGCCGAGGGTCACGATCACCGAGTTCAGGAAGTACGTCAGGAAGTCGGCCTCGATCACCGCCTGGTAGTTCTCCAGGGTCGGCTCGGCGGGCAGCATGGGGTTGCTCGTGTAGTAGGCCGACTGCGGCTTGAAGCTGGTGATGACCACCCAGTAGACCGGGATGATGATGATCCCGAGCCACAGGAAGCTCGCGAAGCTCCCGAGGTAGTTGGGCCGCTCCGCGGACACCGGGCGCCGTCGCGGTGGCCGCGCCTTCCCCGGAACCGGGACGGAGACCGCCGATGGTGCGCCGGCGGCGGCGCTGGTGGGTGCGGCCACGTCAGGCTCCTTCCAGCCGGCTCTCGTTGGCGTCCTTGCCGCCCATGCGTTGGACGCCCATCGCGAGCAGCACCGCGACCACGACGATGATCAGCGCGATCACGCTCGCGGGTCCCATCATGTTGCCCCGGAACCCCCGCAGGTACATGTCGAGCGCCAGCACCCGGGTGGCGTCGCTCGGGCCGCCCATGGTGAGCACGAAGATCAGGTCGAACAGCGTCATCGACCCGGCCACGATCATCGTGGACGACGTGATGAGCGTGTACTTCAGCTGCGGCAGCGTGATCGAGAAGAACTGGCGCACCCGCCCGGCACCGTCGATCCGGGCCGCCTCGTACAGCGACGCCGGGATCTGGCGCACCGCGCCCTGGTAGATCAGGGAGTGGAAGGGGATGAACTGCCAGGACACCACGAAGACCACCGTGGCGATCGCGAGCACGGGGTCGCCCAGCCAGTTCTGCACCAGCAGCGGGATCCCCAGCGAGGCACCGAGGCCGAAGTTCGGGTCCAGCAGCGCCTTGTAGGTGATCGCGATCGCCGCCGAGCTCAACAGCAGCGGGGTGAAGTACAGCACCGCGAGCACCGTGCGGTAGCGCTGCTGGCCCGCGATGAACACCCCGACGAGGATGCTCATCGGGGTCTGCACCAGCCAGGACAGCGCCATGATCAGGAACGTGACGCCGAGCGAGTGCACCAGGCCCGGATCGGTGAGCACCGACACCCAGTTCTCGAACCCGATCGGCGTGATCTCGCCGATCCCGTTCCAGCTGGTGAAGCTCAGCAGGAGCACGCCGATCAGCGGGATGACCCCGAACGCCGTGAAGATCACCAACGCCGGCAGCACCAGCCACGCGAGCGACCCGTGCTGCCGAGCGCTGACCGAACCGCTGGTCACGACGAGGGGACCGCGTTCATGTTGGTCGCGAACTGCTCCGGGCTGATCGACAGCGAGAACAGCTGCTCGATGTTGTTGAGCATCTCGTCCGCGGGACCGGGCAGCAGCGCCTGGTCCCAGGAGTGCACCCACGACCGCGCCTGCGTGGCCGTGTCGTAGACGAACTGCTGGAACGGAGCGTCGGGACCGGAGAACTTGCTGTCGACGCCGTTGACGATCGGTACGGCGCCGCTGGCGACCCACCCGTCGACGTCCGCGTCGGTCAGCAGACCGCTCTTGAAGTACTCCCGCGCGATGGTCTTCTGCTCCTCCGACGCCTGGGAGGACAACGCCAGGAACGACGCGGGGTTGCCGACGCCGGTGCTCGGGTCGCCCGCTCCGCCCTCGATGGCCGGGAACGGGACCCAGCCGAGCTTGCCGCTCGGGACGAAGTCGCCGCCCTCCTCCTTCATCGAGCCGTAGGTCCACGCGCCGTGCAGCATCATCGCGGCGCGACCCTGGTGCAGCAGCGCCTGGTCGGCGTTGGCGTCGGCGGCGATCGACTGGAAGCCGTTGACGAACCCGTTCGCCCGGACGAGGTCCTGCACCTTCGTCAGCCCGGCGATCGCGGCCGGGTGCGACCAGGCGTTCGGCTCGCCGGCGGCGATGGCGTCGAAGACCTCGGGGCCGCCCTGGCGGTCGAACAGGAACTCCAGCCACATCATGTTGGTCCAGCGCGACTGCCCGGCGAGCGAGAACGGCGCGATCCCCGCGTTGTTGAACACCGGAACGAGCGCCATCAGCTCGTCCCACGTGGTCGGCGGTTGGGCGCCCACCTGCTCGAACAGCTGCTTGTTGTAGAACATGACGATCGGCGACACCTGCTCGCACGGCACCGCGTAGATCTTCCCGTCGATGGTGGCCGCGCCGAAGGACGTCTCGAAGCGCTTCGACTTGACGTCGGGGTTCTGGGCGAACCATTCGGTGAGGTCGTCCACCTGGCCGTTGCGCACGTAATCGCGCAGGCCGCCGCCGCCCCACGTCCAGATGATCGTGGGCGCCTGGTTCGCGCCGACCGCCGTGCGGATCCGGGTCTTGTACGCGTCGTTCTCGAAGAACGTCGCCGCGAGCTGCCCGTCGGGGTGCGCGGCGTTGAACGCGTCGACCGACGCCTTGCGAAGGCCTTCCTGCGGCTGGCCGGTGAGGTACCAGACGCTGGCCTCGCCGCTACGAGCCTGGCCGGGGCCGCTGGTGCCGCACGAGGCCAGCGCACTCATACCGAGCGGTGCGGCCATCGCCATTGCGAGGAACGACCGTCGGGAGAACCCGTTCTGATCCACGTCGATCTCCGTTGCGCCGGGCCGCATCGGTGCGGCCAGTAGAACCGGACGGCGGAGCTGCCGGTCGACAGCTCCGAAATCTTTCGAAACAACAACGTGCCCACGCACCATAGTGAGGGCGCGTTCCGGGCGTCAAGCGCCGTTATCTGGGTGATAGAACCCGAAAAGTTTCGATACAACCTTCCCCAAAGTGCTCTCTCGGGATAACGTGCGCGTGTCCACGACAGGCCGAAGGAGGCCCTCCTGACCGCATCGCAGCGGTCTGCCGGTGGCCGGCGGGCCGGACGCACCACGCTCGCGACGATCGCCGCGTCGGCGGGCGTCTCGGTCGCCACCGTCTCCAAGGTCCTGAACGGCCGGGAGGACGTCGCACCCGACACCCGCGCTCTGATCGAGGAGCTGCTACGCCGGCACGCCTACGTGTCGCCCACCGCGCGCCGCTCGGCCGGCGCGGTCCTGACCGTCGAGCTGATCGTCCACGGCGCGTTCGGCGCCTACTCGACAGAGGTGATCGAGGGGGTGGTGCACGCGGGCGAGGAGGCGGGCGCCTCGATCGTGATCGGCCAGCTCGGCGACGACCGCCTGCCCGTTGGCTCGGCCCACGACTGGGCACGCCGCCTCGCGAGCAGCGGGCGCGCCGGCGTCATCGTCGTGACCGGCGCGCTCACCAGCGCCCACATCGACGCCCTCGCGCTCACCGGCATTCCCCTCGTCGTCCTCGACCCCATGAGCCTCCCCCGGGTCGAGGTCACCAGCGTCGGGTCCACGAACTTCGCGGGCGGGCTGTCCGCCACCCAGCACCTGCTCGCGCTCGGGCACCGGCGCATCGGCTACGTCGGCGGGCCTGCGGGCTCGGGCTGCAACCAGGCCCGCCTGCACGGATACCGCGCCGCGCTCGAGAACGCCGGGATCACCGCCGATCCCGCGCTCGTGCACAACGAGCACTTCACCTACGACGTCGGGCTGCGCGCCGGCGCCCGGCTGCTGGACCTGCCGGACCGGCCCACCGCCGTCGTCGGCGGGAGCGACACGATCGCCATGGGCATCATCGAGGCCGCCCGCGTGCGCGGCCTGCGGGTCCCCGAGGACCTCTCCGTCACAGGCTTCGACGACACCGAGCTCGCCCGCATGGCTTCTCCCCCGCTCACGGTCATCCGCCAGCCGCTGCGGGAGATGGGCCGCGTCGCGGTCAAGACCGTGCTGCAGATGGCGGCCGGGGCGGCGCTCGACTCCCACCACGTCGAGCTCGCCACGGAGCTGGTCGTCCGCAGCACGACGGCTCCGCTGGAAGGCGCCCCGCCGAGGGCGGCCCGGCCGGCGGGCTGAACCCGGCGCCGCCTCCCGCCGTGTGTCTACCCGGGGTCATATCCCGCAGACGCAAGGAGGCCCGGGTTGTCGTTCGTCACCGGTACACCGGCGCACCACCCCGTGGCCGGCCGGGTGCTCACCGCGCTCGCCGCCACGATCGTGTTCGGGGCGCTGCTCCTGCCGAACGACATCGACATGATCACGCCCGCCGCGTTCCTCCGCGTCCCCGCCGAGGCGATACTCGCCGCCACCCTCGTGCTCGCCGTCCCCACGCGGATCCGGCCGGTCCTGACGGCGCTGATCGGGGCGGGCCTCGGCGCGGTGACCATCCTCAAGGTCCTCGACATGGGCTTCTTCGCCACGCTGAACCGCCCGTTCGACCTGCTGTCGGACTGGCAGAACCTCGCCAATGCCGCGATCTTCGTGAAGCAGGCCGCCGGCGAGGGCGGAGCGATGGCGGCGGGCGTGGCGGCCGCGATGCTCGCCGTCGCCGTCGTCGCCCTCACGACGTGGGCGGTCGGGCGACTCGCCCGGCACGTCGTGGTGCCGCACCGGCAGGCGGCGATCGCCACCATCGCGGTGGCCACGGCCGTGTGGACCGCGTGTCTCACGACCGGCACGAGGTTGGTGCCCGACGTCGATCTCGCCTCCGACAGCACCGCCACGCTCGCCCTGTACCGGGCGCTGGAGGTCCGCAGCGACGTGCTGGACCTGGAGCGGTTCGAGACGGAGGTCCCGGTCGACCCGTTCCGGACCACCCCCGACGACCGGCTGCTCGCCGGCCTGCAGGGCAAGGACGTCGTGTTCGCGTTCGTCGAGAGCTACGGGCGTGTCGCGCTCGAGGACCCCCGGCTCGGCCCGCCGATCCACTCCCTGCTCGACGAGGGGACCAAGCAGCTGGAGGACGCCGGGTTCGGGGCGCGCAGCGCGTACCTCACCTCGCCGACCACCGGGGCGGGCAGCTGGCTCGCCCACGCCACCTTCCTGTCCGGCCTGTGGGTCGACAGCCAGCACCGCCACGACGCCCTCGAACACACCGACCGGCAGACGCTCATCACCGACTTCGGCCGCGCGGGCTGGCGCACCGTCGGCGTGATGCCCGGGGTGTTCCTCGACTGGCCGGAGGGAGCCTGGTACCGCTACGACCAGATCTACGACTTCTCCCAGCTCGGCTACCAGGGCCCGCGGATGAGCTTCGCGACCATGCCCGACCAGTACACCCTCAAGGCCTTCGAGGAGCTCGAACGCTCACGGGCCGACCGCGGCCCGGTGATGGCCGAGATCCCGCTCGTCACCAGCCACGCCCCGTGGACCCCGCTCCCGCCGTTCCTGGACTGGGACAAGGTCGGCGACGGCTCGGTCTACGACTACCTCGACGGGCAGACCGAACAGCCCGAGGCCATCCTGACCCGCGACCCGGCCACCGTGCGCGAGGACTACCGCCGCAGCATCGAGTACTCGCTCACGAGCCTGATCTCCTACGTGCAGACCTACGGCGACGACGACCTCGTGGTCGTGCTGCTGGGTGATCACCAGCCCTCCCCGATCGTCACCGGCCCCACCGAGAACCGCGACGTCCCGATCACGATCGTCGCCAAGGACCCCGCGGTGCTGGACCAGGTCTCCGACTGGCACTGGCAGGACGGGCTGCGGCCCGGCCCGCACGCCCCGGTGTGGCGGATGGACGCCTTCCGCCACGAGCTCCTGACCGCGTTCGGCGACAACGCGACTCACCGCCGCTAGCCCGGCCGCCGTGATCAGCGCTGTTCCGGCGGGCCGCCGCGCTGAACGCGATCGACTCCATCGGTAGCGCGGTAGCTCTGCTGATCTTCGGGAGGTGCACCGTGGCGCATTTCCGCGTTCACACCGAGACCGGCGCCCGCCTGTCCCTCCTCGTCCTCGCCGTCGCAACGGCCGCGATCGCGCCGGCGGAATTCCTGCTCGACCTCGTCGTCAACGCTCCGGTGTCGGTGCTCGCAACGCTGGTGATCGTCGTTCTCGCCTTTGTCATGGATCTGAGCTGGAACAGGCACGCGCACGCCGAACCCACGAGAGCGGCGGGCCGGCACCGTTGACACCTCGATCGCGCACGATTGCCGGATCCGATTCACCCGGTTCGGGCGACGCCCGTAATCGGGCGGATGAGGACGATCCGCTGAGTGACCATTGTGCGCGGACCACTCGGCAGGCCTCGGGTCGTTCTTCTCGCGGGTGTTCTCGGGCTGGCAGTCTCCGCCTGTGGCGGCGGTGGGCCTCCCGCCTCGACCGCGCAGGCCACCGATGAGCTGCCCGCACCATCGCTCACCGCCCGGCCCACGGTCGAGCTCCCCGAGCTCTCGTTCACCCCGCCGGTGCGGGCGACCACGCCCGAGGAGTCCCCGGATCAACCGCCGCGGACCGCGGTCGCGCTACCGACGCGTTCCGAGGCGTTGCTCCCCACACAGGACCCGTCACCGGCCCCGACCCCCGCGCAGGCGGAGACGACCGGATCGGCGCCGGCCACGACCGCCGCTCCGGCAGAGCCGACCCCGGCGCCCGCCGCGGCGGCTCCAGCCGAACCGTCGTCCACCTCCACCCCGAGCTGGCTCTGGTGGCTGCTCGGCCTGCTGGTCGTCGCCGCCGTGGTGATCATCGTTGCGTCGGCCCGCGCCCGGCGGGCGAAGGCCTGGGCCGCTCGGCTCGACGCCGTGGTGGCGGAGACGACGTGGCTGGCCCACGAGCTGCTCCCGAACACGCTCAGCAGTCAGGACGCCGCTGCGCGTCTCGCCACCTGGACCGCCTACCGACCCCGGGTGGAGACGCTCACGACCAACCTGAACGAGGTTGCGGCGTCGGCTCCGGAAGACCGGCGGGCCGGCGTCGACCAGCTGCGGGCCGCGGTCTTCGAGCTGCGCTCCGCGACCGACGCCTACACGGGGGCCCGTCCCCCTGCCGACGCCGAGAGCCTCGGCGCCGTGCGAGGGGCCCAGCGCTGGACCGAGGAGGCCCTTCGCACGATCGGACGGGCGCCGGACAGCCGGCCGGACCAGCCCGTGGGCTAGCTCGGACTCTCACCGCTTCGGCCGTGGAGCACACTCGACGAGGAGCATCTGGTCCCCGCCCCGCTGGAACCGGTAGGGCACATCCCGGAGGTGTGACCGGCAGCCGACATCGTCCAGCTCGGCCCGCAGGCGGTCGAGGAACGCCACCGGATCCCCGGTGCCCTGGACGACGACCGGGAAGATCCGGACCTCGCGGCGGGCCACGCGGACGAGCTCGGCCAGCGCACGCCGGTGCCAGTCCTCGCCCAGCTGATCGGCCCAGGTGAACAGCAGGTGGGAGCACAGCACGAGGTCGACGGCGCCGGAGGCCAGCGGCAGGTCGGGCAGCGCACCGGCGACGTACCGCTCGGGGCGCCCTTCCAGGTCGGCGAGGAAGAGCTCGGCCGCCTCCCTCCGCATCTCCGCGCGTCGGGCGGGGCTGCCGTACCAGCCCCATTCGAACCGGTCCGCGTTCCGCTCGATCATCCGATCGCCCTCGTCGAGCCCCGTGCGCACCCGCACCGCCAACTCACCGGGGCCCAGCGCGTAGGCGGGGTCGACGGCGACGACCCGGCCGCCGGTCTCGGCGGCGAAGCTGGCTCCTCCCGCGCAGCAGTCGAGGATCGGCCCCGCCAGGTCGTCGGGGGTGAGGTCGAACATCGCGTGGTACTCCGCGGCCGACCGGGAGGTGACGAGCACGGGTCCGTCCTACCGGCCACGCCGGACGTCAGCAAAGCCACTTTCACGACGTCTCGCGCCATCAAAGTGGCTTTGCTGACACGCCTCAGACGCCCACGCGCTCCCGCGGCGGTGGAGGCGGCACGTCCGCATCACGCCTCCTCAGTTTCCCGACCAGCGGGAACAGCAGCAGGGCCGCGATCACCAGGTACACCACCACCGACAGGGGCGTGGAGACCAGCGTGGTGACGTCGCCGTCCGCGAGCTGCAGGGCGCGGCGCAGCTGCAGCTCGGCGTCGGGCCCGAGGATCACGCCGATGATCGCCGGGAGCACCGGGAGCCCGTAGCGGCGCATGAGGAACCCGACCGCACCGATCGCGAGCAGCACCAGCAGGTCGACGGGCTGACCGCTCACCGCGTAGGCGCCGACGCAGGCGAAGAACAGGATGCCCGCGTAGAGGTACGGCCGCGGGATGCGCAGCAGCTTCGCCCACACCGGCGCGAGCGGCAGGTTCAGCACCAGCAGCAGCACGAGCCCGATGAAGAGGCTCGCGATGAGCGTCCACACCAGGTCCGGCTCGTTCTCGAACAGCAGCGGGCCGGGCTGGATGCCGAACTGCTGGAACGCCGCGAGCATGACGGCGGCGATCGCCGTGGTCGGCAGGCCGAGCGTGAGCATCGTGGCGAGCGTGCCCGCCGACGACGCGCTGGCCGCCGCCTCCGGTCCGGCGACGCCCTCGATCGCGCCCTTCCCGAACTCGTCCCGACGCCGGGAGAGCCGGCGCTCGGCCACGTACGACATGAACGTCGACATCTCCGCGCCACCGGCGGGGATCGATCCGAACGTGAACCCGATGAAGGGCCCACGCAGCCACGGCCTCCAGGTGCGGCGCAGGTCGTCGCGCGACAGCCACGGCCGCCCCACCGGGATCGGCCGGTCGACGGTGCGTCGCAGGTGCGCGGCCACCCACAGCGCCTCGCCCACCGCGAACAGCCCCACCGCGACGATCACGACGTCGATGCCGTCGGCGAGCTGCGGGATGCCGAACGTCAGGCGCGGCTGGCCGGAGAGGGGGTCGAGCCCGACCAGGCCGATCGTCAGGCCGATCGCGAGCGCCGCGAAGCCGCGCACCCGGGAGCTGCCGAGCACCGAGGTGACGGCGACGAACGCCAGCACCATGATCGCGAAGAAATCGGGGGCGCCGATGTCGACCGCGACCGAGGCCACCAGCGGCGCGAGCAGCACCAGCCCGAGTGCACCTGCGATGCCGCCGATGAAGTGCCCGATCGCGGCGGCGGCGAGCGCCTGCGCGCCGCGGCCGGACCGCGCCATCGGGTTGCCCTCGATCGCCGCCATGACCGACGCGCTCTCGCCGGGGGTGTTGAGCAGGATCGATGTGGTCGACCCGCCGAACATGGCCCCGAAGTAGATGCCGGCGAACAGGATGAACGCGCCGGTCGGGTCGAACGCGTACGTGACGGGCAGCAGGAGCGCCACCGCCATCGCCGGGCCGATGCCGGGCAGCACGCCGATCGCGGTGCCCAGCAGCACGCCGATCGCCGAGAACAGCAGGTTGGCCGGCGTCAGCGCCTGGCCGAAGCCCTCGAAGAGGAGGGTGAGGTTCTCCATCACGTCAGATCAGCCCCATGAGCGGTCCGCCGGGCAGGTCCACGCCGAGCAGCGCGTCGAACACGAGCCACGTCGCCAGCGAGACGCCCGCGGCGATCAGCAGGTCGCGCGGGAAGGCGCGCGAGCCGAGGGCGTAGGTCGCGCCCCAGAACAGCACGGTGCCGGCGATCGGCCAGCCGAGCAGCGGGATGAGCGCCGCGGTCGCGACGATCACGCCGGCGAGGATCAGCACGGTGCGCTTGTCGGCGGGCACGGCCAGGTCGATGTCCTCCCCCGCCTCGGCCTCGCCGTGGCCACCCCGGAGCACGTCGAGCGTGAGCAGCACGGCGAGCAGCAGGAGCAGGCCGCCCAGCAGGAACGGCACGGCGTTCGGGCCGAGCGGGTCGGAGGCGTTGCCGGAACGGGGTGCGGTGAGGACGTCGGCGAGCACGAGGACGCCGGTCGCGAGCAGCAGGGCCGACACGCCCAGCTCGGAGTGCTCGCGCAGCCACGGAACGAACGCGCGCCGTGCCGTTGATTCGCCCGTTGATTCGCCCGTTGATTCGCCCGTTGATTCGCCCGTTGATTCGCGCTGTGCCGTTGATTCGCTCGCGAGCTCGCTCATGCCACCAACCCCAGGTTCCGCAGGACACCGGCGACGCGGTCGTTCTCGGACCGCAGGAACGCCGCGAAGTCGTCACCGGGCAGGAACGCGTCCTGCCAGCCGTTGCGCTCGAGGGCTTCCTTCCACTCCCGCGACTCCCGCAGCGTCGTGAACGCCGCCACCAGCTCGGCGCGACCTTCGTCGCTGAGCCCCGGCGGCGCCACGATGCCGCGCCAGTTGGCGAACTCGACGTTCACGCCCGCCTCCTTCAAGGTGGGCGCGTCGACGCCGGGTACGCGCTGCGCCGCGGTGACCGCCAGCACGCGCAGCTCGCCCGCCTCGATCTGGTCGGCGTACTCCGACAGCCCGGAGACGCCGAACGCGACCTTGCCGCCGAGCACCGCGGCGAGCAGCTCACCGCCGCCGTCGTAGGAGACG
This sequence comes from Pseudonocardia hierapolitana, assembly GCF_007994075.1. Classification (NCBI taxonomy): domain Bacteria; kingdom Bacillati; phylum Actinomycetota; class Actinomycetes; order Pseudonocardiales; family Pseudonocardiaceae; genus Pseudonocardia; species Pseudonocardia hierapolitana. Next base: position 8,265,362 of record NZ_VIWU01000001.1, read on the forward strand.
TAGTTGACGGTGCGCGGGTCGATCCCCATGCCTTCGGCCATGAGCATCGGCGCGAGGTGGTCCGGCCCGCCCGGGCTGGACCCGCCACCGACGGGCACCGCGCCCGGGTCGGCCCGCCAGGCCGCCGCGAGGTCGTCGAAGGTGCGCAGCGGCGAGTCCTTGCCGACGACGACGATCTCGGTCTCCTGCGTGAGCCGCGCGATCGGCGTGGTGTCGGTGAGCGTCGCGGGCGAGTCGTTGGTGTACACCGAGCCGACGACGCCAAGGCCCATCGACATGACGAGCCGGTCGTTGCCGCTCTCGTTGACCGTGCGGCCGAGCCCGACCGTGCCGCCCGCGCCCGGGAGGTTGAAGACCTCCACGGCGCCGGTGACCCCGGCGTCCTCCATCGCCTTGGCCGCCGTGCGCGCCGTGATGTCGTAGCCACCGCCGGGCGCGTTGGGCACCAGGAACCGCAGGCCACGCAGCTGCGTGCCGTCGCCGCCGCCGGTGAGCCCGCCGACCGCCGGCGGCACCAGCAGCACCGCGGCCAGCGCCGCGAGCACCGCGACCACACTCCGGGTCCGCATGTGTCTCCCTCTCCGTCGAGGTATGTCGTGGCGCACATCGTGAGCTGCGACGACGCTCCTGTCTGCCTTGCTCGCACATCGGTCGTTGTGGTCGTTATGGTCACGGCTCGACGCCCCGATCGAGGTCGACCGCGCCGACCGCTCGCGGGCCGGCGCCGTCCTGCGGGGAGGCGCGCAGGGATCGAGGCGCGAGCAGGCCGACGCGGTCCCGCGGGGGAGGCGCGCAGGGAGCGAGGAACGAGCGACCGAGCACCGGAGGAGCGGGACCGCGTCTCGAGGGCCTGCGAGCCGCCGGAGCGAAGCGGAGGCAATCAAATCAACACGAGCGACCGAGCACCGGAGGAGCAGGGCGGCGCCTCAAAGGCCCGCGAGCCCGCCGAAGCGGAGCGGAGGCAGTTGAGCACAGGACGGACGCTCGCACGGCAGTTCCTGGGCTGGCAGCTCGGGATCGTGGGGCTGCTGCTCGCCGCCGTCACCGCGCTCGCGGTGGTGCAGTCGGATGCGGCGTTCCGGGAGACGCAGGGGCGGCGGATGCTGTCGGTGGCCGAGGACGTGGCGGCCACCGCGGGCGTGCGGGAGAGCCTCGCTGCCCGCAGCTTCGGCCCCCTGCCCGCACTCGGGACGAGCGCGCGCAACCTGTCCGGCGCCGACGAGATCGTGATCGTCGACGCCGACCTCGTGGTGCGCAGCGCCGCCGACCCGGCGCAGGTGGGCGAGCCGTTCCCGGTCGGGGAGAGCACCGCGCCTGCCGGGCGGGCGTGGGTCGGCAACCCGGACGGGCGGACGGTCGTGGCGCAGGTACCCGTGCTCGCCGACGACGGGCGCGTCGTCGGGCTCGTGGCCGCCCGGGTCGAGGCGCCGCCGCTGCTGACCGGGCTCGTGGCGGCGCCCGGACCGGCCGCGGCGCTGGTGGGGGTCGCGGTCGTGCTCGGGGTGGCCGGCTCACTGCTGCTCGCCCGGCGCGTGCGCCGGCAGACCCTCGGCCTCGAACCGGCCGAGATCGTGGAGCTGGTACAGCGGCGCGAGGCGATGCTGCTCGGGGTGAAGGAGGGTGTGCTCGGGCTCGACCGCGCCCACCGGATCACCCTGCTCAACGCCGCGGCGGAGGAGCTGCTCGGGATCGACGCCGTCGGCACCCGGGTCGATCACCTCGGCCTGGACGACCGGTTGCGCGACGTCCTCACCGGCACCGCGGTCGGCGCCGACCAGGTGGTGCTGCACGACACGCGCGTGCTGGTGCTCAACCGGATGCCGGTGGTGGTGGACGGCGCCACCGTCGGTGCCGTCGTCACGCTCAGGGACCGCACGGAGCTGGCCGCCCTCGAGGACCGGCTCGACGCGTCCCGCCACGTCACCGACACGCTGCGGGCGCAGGCGCACGAGTTCACCAACCGCCTGCATACGATCGCCGGGCTCACCGAGCTCGGCGAGCACGAGGAGGTGCGGCGGTTCGTGGCGGGGATCGTGGCCGGGTCGGACCAGTGGCGCCGCGAGGTCACCGCGAGCGTCGGGGACGCCGCCGTGGCCGCGCTGCTGGTGGCCAAGGCGAGCCTCGCCACCGAGCGCGGCGCCGAGCTGCGGCTCGCGCCCGGCAGCCGGCTCGACGCGGTCGACCCCGCGCGGGATCCCGCCCTGTCGGCCGACCTGGTGACGGTGCTGGGCAACCTCGTCGACAACGCGCTCGACGCCGCCGGCCCCGGATGGGTGGAGATCGCGTTCGCGACGGAGCCCGACGCCGTGCGCGTGACCGTCCGCGACTCCGGCCCCGGCGTGGCGTCCGAGCTGGTCGAGGAGGTGTTCCGGCACGGCTTCAGCACCAAGGCAGCCGAGCACGACACCGGCGGGCGTGGACTCGGGCTCGCGCTGGCCCGCCAGGTGTGCCTGCGCCGCGGGGGGACGATCACCCTGCACAACGACGGCGGCCCGGGCCTCGCCGGCGCCGTGTTCACCGCCTGCCTGCCGCTCGCCCCCGCCCAGGTGCCCGCCTGATGGACATGCGGGTGCTCGTCGTCGACGACGACTTCATGGTCGCCCGCGTGCACAGCGGGTACGTCGCGCGGATCCCCGGCTGCGAGGTGGTCGGGGTCGCCCACACGGGCGCCGACGCCGTCCGGCTGGCCGGCGAGCTGCGGCCCGACCTCGTGCTGCTGGACGTCTACCTGCCCGACCGGTCCGGGATCGAGGTGCTGCGCGAGCTGCGCACCGGCTCCCCGGACGACCCGTTCGTGCTCGTGATCACCGCGGCCGACGACCCGGGCACCGTGACCGCCGCGCTGCACGGCGGCGCCACGCACTACCTCGTGAAGCCGTTCGACGCGGCCGTCCTGCGCGAGCACGTGGAGCGGGTGGCGCGGGTGCGCGGGCGGCTCGCCGGGCTGGAGCGTGCCGCGCAGGACGACATCGACAGCCTGTTCGGCGGTCGCCACGGCGGCACGACGCGGCTGCCCAAGGGCCTCACCGCACCGACGGCCCGGCTGGTGGAGCAGGTTCTGCGCGGGCACGACGGCGACCTGTCCGCGGCCGAGTGCGCCGAGCTCACGGAGCTGTCGCGGGTGAGCGCGCGCCGCTACCTGGAGCACTTCGTCGCCACCGGCGCGGCCACCGTCAGGCTGCGGTACGGCGGCACGGGGCGGCCCGAGCGCCGGTATCGCTGGAGCGGCTGATCGAGATCTGTCGTAGGGTCCGAAGAGGACATCAGACAAGTCCGCGAGGGGGCGGCGTGCTACGACGACGGGACGTCCTGCGGGCCGCTGGTGTCGGTGCGCTCGCCGGGCTCGCAGGCTGTGCCCGCTCCGGCGACGGGCCGGACGGCGATCTGCGGCTGTTGCTGAACAACCACGTGTGGAACGCGGCGATCAGGGAGCGGATCGGCGAGTTCGAGGATCTCGCCACCGGCGGGTGGTCGTCTCCACGATGACGGCCGACCAGCTCTCGTCCACCTACAACGTCAAGCTCAACGCGAGCGCGCCGGACATCGACGTGATGATGTACCGGCCCCTGCAGGAGCAGCTGCTCTTCGCCCGCAACGGCTGGCTCGCCGATCTCACCGACCTCGTCAGCGGCGACGCCGAGTACGACTGGGCGGACGTGCAGGAGGGCGCACGGGAGCGGGTCACCACCGAGGGCCGCGTGTTCGGCGTACCGATCATCACCGAGCGGCCCACGCCGACTGGGGCGGGCTGATGGCCGCCTCCACGCTGATGAGCGTCCCCGTCGTGCTCGCCGCCGTCTTCGGGCAGCGCTACCTCATCGCCGGGGCTCACCGCCGGCGCCACCAAGGGATAACGAGAAAGGATCTCCATGCGGATCGCAGGCGCCGACGTCATCGTCACCTGCCCGGGACGCAACTTCGTCACCCTCGAGATCACCACCGACGACGGCCTCGTCGGCTACGGCGACGCCACCCTGAACGGCCGCGAGCTGTCCGTGGCCAGCTACCTGCGCGACCACGTCGTCCCCCTGCTGATCGACCGCGACGCCCACCGGATCGAGGACACCTGGCAGTACCTCTACCGCGGCGCCTACTGGCGGCGCGGGCCGGTGACCATGGCGGCCATCGCCGCCGTCGACGTGGCGCTGTGGGACATCAAGGCCAAGGCCGCCGGCATGCCGCTCTACCAGCTGCTCGGTGGGGCCAGCCGCACCGGGATCATGGCCTACGGGCACGCGAGCGGCCGCGACCTGCCGGAGGTGCTGGACTCGATCCGGGCGCGCCGGGAGGAAGGCTTCCGGTCGATCCGCGTGCAGTCCGGCGTGCCCGGCCTGGACACGATCTACGGCATCGGGAACCCCCTCGACCGCACCGGCCTGCCCAACGAGGAGGTCTGGGACACCCCCGCGTACCTGCGCCACCTGCCGACGGTGTTCGAGGCGGTCCGGGGCGAGTTCGGCCCCGAACTGCCGCTGCTGCACGACGTGCACCACCGGCTCACCCCGATCCAGGCGGCGAAGCTCGGCAAGGCCCTCGAGCCGTACGACCTGTTCTGGCTGGAGGACTGCACGCCCGCCGAGAACCAGGAGGGCCTGCGGCTGGTCCGCCAGCACACGACCACCCCGCTGGCGATCGGCGAGGTCTTCAACACGGTCTTCGACTACCAGACCCTGATCCGCGAGCAGCTGATCGACTACGTCCGCTCCGCCGTGACCCACACCGGTGGGATCACCGCCATGCGCAAGCTCTTCGACTACGCCGCGCTGCACCAGGTGAAGTCCGGCATCCACGGCCCCACCGACATCTCCCCCGTCGGCATGGCCGCCGGCCTGCACCTGGACCTCGCGATCCACAACTTCGGCATCCAGGAGTTCGCGCCGCACACCGCCGAGACCTACGAGGTGTTCCGCCGCTCCTACACCTTCGACGACGGCTACCTGCACCCCGGCGAGACCCCCGGCATCGGCGTCACGGTCGACAAGGAGGCCGCGGCGAAGTTCAAGTACTCGCCGTCCTACCTCCCGGTGAACCGCCTCCAGGACGGCACCGTCCACGACTGGTGACGTTCGGGGCCGCTACAGCGCGAGCACCGTCTTCAGGCGGCCCGCCGTCGGGGTGCAGGCCGCCGTGTAGGCGGCCGCGGCATCCGTCGCGGGACGCACGTCGGTGACCAGCTCCTCGGCCACCTGCGGGAACTCGTGCAGGTGCGCCAGCGCCCGGCCCAGCACCGCGCGCCGGTCGTGGGTGAGGCCACCGATGACCCGCAGGTTCCGCCGAACGACGTCGTAGACGTCGATCGGGTACGCGTCCCGCACCGGGATGCCGAAGCAGTAGACGGTGCCGTGGTCGGCGACCCCGCGCACGGCATGGGTGACGGTGGCGGTCTGGTGGCCCACGGCCTCGACGACCACGTCGGGCCGGTCGGTCCCACCGAGCGACTCCGACCACCGCAGGCTGTCGGTCACCAGCACCTCGTCGAGGCCGAACGCGGCGGCGTGGGCGGTGCGGTCGACCGGGTCGACACCGACCACCGTTGCCGCGCCCCGCTGCCGCAGCGCCCACGCGAACAGCATGCCGATGGAGCCGAGCCCGAGCACAGCGGCCCGCTTGCCCCGCAGGTCGCCCAGCTGGTCGACCGCGTAGAGGACGCAGGCCAGCGGCTGCGCCACGATCGCCTGCGCGCGGTGGCCGTCGCCGTCGACGGGGTGCAGTCCGGAACCGGCGGTGACCACGAGCTCGGCCAGCGCGTCCGCCGCCGACGCCCAACCGACCACCCGCTCCCCGACCGCCACGGCGGAGTCGCGGGAGGCGTGCACGCGCCCGACGATCTCGTGCAGCGGGAAGCCCGGTGGCGCGCCCGCAGGCCGTCCCCGCTCCACCACCGGCCGCCCGCCCGCCCGGAAGTAGGGCAGGTCGCTGCCGCAGATGCCGCCGTGCTCCAGCGCCACGAGCACCTCCCCCGGGCGCAGGTCGCCCGCGGCCGGGGCGGGCACCTCCACCGGTTGGAACATCGACGGACCGGTCAGCTGCTGCGCCCACACATGATCTGCCTACCGCGCCACCGGACGGCTGCCAAGCCCGGCGCCCTCGCGGCGACGGCACGACGGCGCAACGCGTTGCCGAGATCGAGAAGCGGACCATACGCTGCCGCGGTGCCCCTGCCGGCCCGACCGGACCGCCTCCCGCAGAGCCGTCCCCGAGAACGCGTGGAGGTGTGACGTGACCGCGGGCTCGCTGCTGCTCCGCAACGCCCTGCTGCTCGACCCCGCCGAGGGCAGCTACGTCGAGGGCGACCTCCGCTGCGCCGACGGCCGGATCGTCGAGATCGGCACCGGCCTCAGGGCACCGGACGCGCGCGTCGAGGACGTCGGAGGCGCGGTGGTGATCCCGGGCCTGATCGACGCGCACGTGCACGTCACCGCGCTGACCGCGGACCTCGGCTCGCGCTGTCGCCGTCGTACGTCGCCGCCCACAGCACGCGGATCATGGGGCAGATGCTCGACCGCGGGTTCACCACGGTCCGCGACGCCTCCGGCGCCGACTACGGGCTCGCCGACGCGCAGGCCGAAGGCCTGATCCGCGGGCCGCGCCTGCTGTTCTGCGGGCGCGCCCTCAGCCAGACCGGCGGGCACGGGGACGGCCGCGCCCGCGGCACCCACCGCCACGACGACCACCCGTGCTGCGCGGGCCTGGGCCGGATCGCCGACGGCGTCGACGCCGTGCGCGCCGCGGCCCGCGACGAGCTGCGCAAGGGCGCCCACCACATCAAGGTGATGGCCTCCGGCGGCGTCGCCTCGCCCACCGACCGCATCGACTCCACCCAGTACTCGCTCGAGGAGCTGCGGGCCATCGCCGAGGAGGCCGAGGCGGCCAACCGGTACGTGGCCGCCCACGCCTACACCGCGCGCGCCGTGAACCGCGCCCTCGAGGTGGGGATCCGGTCGATCGAGCACGGCAACCTCCTCGACCACCGCAGCGTCGAGCTGTTCCGCGAGCGCGACGCCTTCCTCGTCCCGACGCTGGTGACCTACTGGGCCCTGGAGCAGGAGGGCCGCGAGTTCGGGCTCCCCGAGTCGAGCTGGCGCAAGGTCGACGAGGTGCTCGGCGCCGGCCTCGAGGCCCTCGACCGCGCCGCGCGCGGCGGCGTCAAGCTCGCCTACGGCACCGACCTCCTCGGCGGTATGCACCGCCACCAGAAGCACGAGTTCCGCCTGCGCGCCGAGGTGCAGCAGCCGCTCGAGATCCTCCGCTCGGCCACCTCGGTGGCGGCCGACCTCGTGAACATGGCCGGTGAGATCGGCATGCTGCGGCCCGGCGCGCACGCCGACCTCCTCGTGCTCGACGGCGATCCGCTCGCCGACATCGGCGTGCTGGTGGATCCCGAGCACCTCCGGCACGTCGTGCAGGGGGGCGAGATCGTCAGCCGGTCCCGTCCGTGCTGAGCACCGCGATGCACGAGTCCTCGTCGACCCCGAGCGCCTCCCGGGCGCCGGGCTCGGCCATGGCCCGCTCCAGCCCGGCGAGCGCCGCGCCACCGCAGGCCCCCGCCGCGACGCCCGCGGCGTGCAGCTCGCCGGCCGCGGTGAGTGCCGCCTCGTCGGCGACGGCGGTCGCGGCCGCCACCCGCGCGCTCAGCACCGGCCACGCCGCAGCGGAGACGGTGCCTGCGTTGAGCCCGGCCATGACGGTCCGGCCGGTGCGGACGGTGTGTGGCTCGCCGTGGGTGAGGCTCGTGAGCAGGCACGCCGCCTGCGCCGGCTCGACGGTCAGCAGCCGCGCGGCGCCATACGTCGCGGTCGCGAGGGCCAGCGAGCCGACGCCCACCGGCACGACCAGGACGTCGGGTTCACGCCCGAGCTGGGTGCGGACCTCGTGCAACAGGGTCGCGTAGCCCTCCACCACCCACCCGGGGACCTCACCGTCGTCCGTGCCGTTCGCGGTGTCCTGCACCAGCACCGCGTCGCGCTCCGCCGCCGCGGCGGAGCGCGCCTCCCGCACCGCGTCGTCGTAGTCGCCGTCGACGCCGACCACGTCGGCGCCCTCCCCCTCGATCGCCGCGCGCAGGAGTGTGGGCGTCGCCGCGGGCACCCAGATCCGGGCGGGCACACCGAGCAGGCGGGCGGTGCGCGCGACGGCGCGGCCGTGGTTGCCCGCGGTGGCCGTGCAGAGCAGGACCCGGGCGGCCGACTCCGCGACGCGGCGGCGGATCGCGTCGGGGTCGAGCGAGTCCGCGCCGACCCGTTCCCGGACCGCCCGCGCCGCCGCCCAGGACGCCCCGAGCATCTTGAACGCCGGCAGCCCGAAGCGGTCCGACTCGTCCTTCACCAGCACGCGCCCGACCCGCAGCCGCGCCGCGACCTCCGGCAGCTCCACGAGCGGGGTGGGCGCGTAACCGGGCAGCAGGCGGTGGAACGGGAGCAGCCCGTCCGGCAGCGGGCGCGGATGGGACCCGGCCTGCGGGTCGGGCCGCCACCAGAGGGCGGGCGTCGTCACGCAGCGAACGATCTCATGCTGGACAGGGCCCACGATCCGCCGGAAGATCGCGAGTACTCCCCGACGAGGTGGATCCGGAATCAGGCCGAGAGCTCGGGCGGCAGGTACGCCTTGTGCGCCAGGAACAGCTCGTCGACCATCGCCGTGATCTGGTCGAGGGTGAGCAGCGCGCTGGTGAGCGGGTCGGCCATGACGGCGTGGTAGACGTGCTCCCGGCGGCCGGTGAGCGCGGCCGTCACCGCGAGCTCCTGCACGTTGATCCCGGTGCGGTTGACCGCGGCGCACTGCGGCGGCAGCGCACCGAACACCGCGGGCTGCACGCCGTTGCCGTCCACGAGGCAGGCCACCTCCACGCAGCAGCCGTCGGGCAGGTTGGTGACGAGCCCGGTGTTGGGCACGTTGCCGTAGATCACGCTCTGCTGTCCGGTCTCGATGCTGTGCACGATCGCCGCGCCGTACTCGACCGACGGGGCCAGCTCGCGCTTCAGGTCGTCGAGGAGCTTCGCGGTCTGCCCGTCCTCGTCGTGGTTCTGGCAGATCTCGTAGTAGTCCCAGCGCTCCGGGATGAACTCGCGCACGAGCTCGGGCGACTTGCGGAAGTACGGCAGGTACTCCGACGCGTGGTGGCTCGACTCGGTGTGGAAGTAGCCGAAGGCGTCCATGATCGCGGTGCGGACCCGCTCGTTGCCGCCCTCGTACACCGACTCCCCGCGGTCGGCGCCGCTGTGGTCGCCGTGGTCCGAGGCGAACCCGCGCCCGGCAGGCCCGTGCAGGTGCCGCTCCCCCATGACCTGGCGCAGGCGCGGGTACAGGTCCTCATCGCCCCGACGGAACTCGGTGAACCACGACTGGTGGTTGATCCCCCCGGCCCGGAAGCGCACCTCCTCGTACGGGACGTCCAGCGCGCGGGCGAGCATCCGGGAGGTGCCCTGCACGCTGTGGCACAGGCCCACGGTGCGGGCGCCCAGCGCGTTCAGGTACCAGGTGGCCATCGCCATCGGGTTGGCGTAGTTGATCACCTGGGCACGCGGCGCGAGCTCGGCGAGGTCGGCGGCGATCTCGCGGTAGGCCACCACGGACCGCAGGAACCGGAACACCCCACCGGGGCCGAGCGTGTCGCCGACGGTCTGGTCCACGCCGTACCGGCGCGGGATCTCCACGTCGTCGCGGAAGGCGTCCACGCCGCCCACCTGGAACGTGATGATCACGTGGTCGGCGCCGTCGAGGGCCGCCCGCCGGTCGGTGGTGCTCTGCACCGTGGTCGGGAAGCCGTGGTGCGCGACGAGCGCGCGGGCAGCGCTCGCGGTGCGCTCCAGGCGGCCGGCGTCGATGTCCATCAGCGTGAGCGTGCTGTCGCGCAGCGCGGGATAGCTGAGCAGGTCACCGATCAGCCGGAACGGGAAGACGTATCCGCCGGCGCCGACGATAGTGATCTTGGCCATGCCCCCACGCTAGGAGCTGAGCCCCCTAGAATCGGTCCGCGAACCTCCGGCGGAATTCCAGGATCCTCAGGTGTCCAACGTTCTCGAGCACCCGTCCCGGCTGGCCTGCTGGCAGGGCCGGGGCCACGCCATGGCGAGCGCCCACCGCCACGACGACCTCGAGGTCAACATCGTCGAGGACCAGCCGCTCACCTACCTCTTCGGCGGCACCCTGGTGACGATCCAGCCCGGCACCGCCGCCCTCTTCTGGGCGGCGGTGCCGCACCGGTTGATCGACACCCCGCACAACTGGAACGCGAGCGTCCGCTGGCTGCACGTCCCGCTGGGACAGGTCCTCGCCTGGAGCCTGCCCGGCCCGGCGATCGCCGAGCTGCTGCGCGGCACGCCCCTCGTCACCGCTCGACCCGGCCACCCGGGCCGCGACGCGTTCAGCCGCTGGTCGGACGACCTCGCCAGCGCCGCGTCCGACCTGCACGCGATCGCCCTGCTGGAGATCCAGGCCGGCATCCGCCGGTTGCTGCGCACCGCGCTGCCGGCCGATGCCGGCGCCCGCGCCGACCTGCCCGACGCCGTCCGGCACGTCGTTCACATGGCCCGGTTCATCACCGAGAACTTCCGCGACCCGATCCGGACGGCCGACGTGGCGGCCGCCGTGCACCTCAACCCCAACTACGCGATGACCCTGTTCCGCGAGGTCCTGGGCACGACCATCCACACCTACCTCACCGACCGCCGCATCGCCGAGGCCCAGCGGCAGCTGCTCACGAGCACGGCCACCACGCGGCGGATCGCCGAGGACACCGGCTTCGGCTCGCACAGCGGCTTCCACGCCGCGTTCACGCAGGCCTGCGGCGTGCCGCCGGGTCGATACCGGCGCCTGCACCGGGGGAGCTGACGCTCAGCGCGCGGCCACCTCGGGCGTCCTCACGTCCTCCCGCGCCGGACGCGTGCGGCCCGCGCCGGGGCGCGCGTGGGTGGCGTACAGCGTGAGCCCGACGAAGGTGAGGCCGCCGACGAGGTTGCCGACCACGGTGGGGAACTCGTTCCACACCAGGTAGTCCACGATCGAGAAGTCGCCGCCGAGCATGATCCCGGACGGGAACAGGAACATGTTGACGACCGAGTGCTCGAAGCCCATGTAGAAGAACACCAGGATGGGCATCCACATCCCGATCACCTTCCCCGACACGGACGTCGAGATCATCGCGGCGACGACGCCGGTGGAGACCATCCAGTTGCACAGGACGCCGCGCAGGAACAGGGTCAGCATCCCGGCAGCACCGTGGTCGGCGTAGCCGACGGTCCTCGACGTGCCGATCTCGCCGAGCCGCTGCGCGACCTCGTTCGGGGCCACGGTGAAGGCGAACGTGAGGATCACGGCCATCATGAGCGCGACCGTGAGGGCGCCCGCGAAGTTGCCTGCGAACACCAGCGCCCAGTTGCGCAGGACCCCCTTGACCGTGACGCCCGGTCGCCTGTCGATCCAGGCCAGCGGCACCAGCGTGAAGACACCGGTCAGGAGGTCGAAGCCCAGCAGGTACAGCAGGCAGAACCCCACCGGGAACAGCAGCGCCCCGACGAGGGCCGACCCCGTCTGCACGGTGACCGTGACGGCGAACGCCGCGGCGAGGGCGAGGATGGCGCCTGCCATGTAGGCCCGGATCACGGTGTCACGGGTGGACATGAAGACCTTCGCCTCGCCCGCGTCGATCATCTTTCCGACGAACTCCGACGGGTTCAGGTAGGACATACGGGCACTCCTCAGGTCACTCCCGGCAGACCCGTCGAGTGTTGAAACCCCGTGTTGCCGTTCCGTTACGGTCCGACGATCATCGCGTCACGCCCCGCTCACAGCGTCACGCTCCTCCGGTCAGGCGCACGTATCCCGGACGTAACACGAGCGCAAAGAGCGCCCGCGAGCCTGAGGCCCCATCGATCTGGAGAAGGAGCCGACGATCAACCCGATCACGAGCAAGTCCGACGCCGCCGACCTCGTCGTCGCCGCCCGGAAGCGGCGCGGCCTCACGTGGGCCGGGATCGCCGAGGCGCTGGGCACCCCGCTGGTGTGGACGACCGCGGCGCTGCTCGGCCAGCACCCGATGACACCCGAGCAGGCCGAGAAGGCGTGCGAGGTCCTCGGGCTGGACGAGACCGTGGCCGAGAGCCTCCAGCTCCAGCCCTCCCGGGGCACCGACCCGGCCCTCATGGCCGACCCCACGATCTACCGCTTCACCGAGGCCCTCTCGGTCTACGGCCCAGCGCTCAAGGAGCTCATCCACGAGGAGTTCGGCGACGGGATCATGAGCGCCATCAACTTCCGCGTCGACATCTCCCGCCGGCCGGACCCCGACGGCGACCGCGTCGTCGTCACCCTCGACGGGAAGTTCCTCGACTACCGCTGGTGACGCGCGGGGCCTGACCTCGACATACGGCTCGGATTGAGTAGCGAGGTGCAGTTCACCGCCCTGGCGGAACAGTACGACCGCTTCATGGGGCGCTACACGCCGACGTTGGCCGTCGCGCTGGCCGACGCGAGCCCTTCACCTACCGGGTCGGGCCCGCCGGGCAGCACCTCGCGTCGCTGACGGTCGAGCGGCGGGCGCGCGTGCGCGATGGGTGCCGGGAAATGCTGCCCGCTCGACGCGAGGGCCTGGTTCGCGTCCGGCACGGTCCCGGCCGCGCACTGAACCGAGCCTCTGCCGACTTGACGGACGGGCTGGCGCTCCCAGCGTGACCCGGAACCGTCCGGCGCGTTCCGGAGCGCGGCACGCGCGCCCCGGTCGGTCTCGTCACCAGCCCTGACAGTTGCTCGGGCGCGCCGAACGTCCGCCACTCCGCCGAGGCGCCCACCAGTCGGCGGAAGCCGGCGGCCTCGCGCGTGGGTAAACCGACCGTTCATGAGAGCGGTGATCGCCCGGTACCGACCCCGGCAACTCGATCGATCGCTCTGGCCATCGGCGCTACGGTGCCCCCATGTGCCGCGACCAGCTCGGTCGGCGAGCAGCCGATCCGTTGGCCGGACCCGTGGTCGAGCCGGAGATTCCCCTCGAGGGCGGCTCGCATTCAGGGGCCGTTCGAGTGGGTCGGACGGTTCGGCGCGTGGGTCGCCCGTGGTCTCCGGCCGTGCTCGATCTGCTGCGGCATCTCGAGCGTGAAGGCTTTGGTGGCGCGCCACGTGCACTGGGCTTCGACGACCGGGGGCGCGAGGTTCTCACCTTCGTCGACGGCCGGTCCGGTGCACGTCCAGCGGAAACGGACGTCGGGCCCGTACGGGAGGGTCACCGGGTCTGGCGGGACGACGTGCTCGTGCACCTCGGCGGCCTCCTGCGTGCGTATCACGATGCCGCGGCGACGTTTCCGTGGACCGGCCGGGAGTGGCAGTTGGAGGTTCGGCGACCGGTCGAGACGATCTGCCATAACGATCTGTCGCCGGGGAACGTCGTCTTCCGGGCGGGCGTGCCGGTGGCGTTGATCGACTGGGAGTCGGCGGCGCCGGGGCCTCGCGCGTGGGACCTCGGGTATGCCGCCTGGAATTGGGTGCCGTTCTCGTCCGAGGAGAGGTGTCGAGCGGCGGGACTGCCGACGAGCATCGCGGAGAAGGCGCGCCGGTTCCGCTTGCTGGTCGACGCGTACGGCGTCGAGGCCGACGTGGGCATCCTGCGGACGGGGATCGAGCGGATGCGGCAGTACCTGGACCACTTGTGGACGCTCGTCGCCGAGGGTTCCGAGTGGGAGGTGAGGTTGGCTCGCCGCGGCGTGCTCGACGAACTGGCACATGAGATCGCGTGGGTGGAGGATCACGCCGTTGCGCTCGTGGAGTCGTGACGCGGCGTGCGACCTCCACCGGAGCGGCAGCCGGTCGACCACAGCGCCCTTCCTGGGAGCTCAGGACCCCGGCGACGGGCCGTGGCTCCCGGCCGTGGCCGCGTCGAACGCCCGGATCGCGCCCGCCAGTGCCTCGGCGCGCGCGGCGAGGAGGCCCCGGCCGGTATCGGCCTCCGCATCGGTGGCGTCGTCGGTGGCGCCGCCCACCCGCTCCCACTCACCGTGCCGGGCCACCACCAGTCCCGGCGCCGGTGACCGGTGGAACAGCGGCGGCGGATCCGGTTCCCGCCACCGGACCGCGGGGCGGACCAGGTCCGGGTGGACGGCGAGGAGCAGCGAAGTCTCGAACCAGCCGGCGTGTCCCGGGGACTGCGGTGGCTCTTCGGGACCTGCGAGGGCCCAGTAGGAGCAGGCGCCCAGCGCGACGTCCGACCGCAGCGCGCAGCGCTTCACGGCGAGCCGCACGACCTCGTCGTTGCCGGCGTGCCCGTTCACGAGCAGGACGCGGCGGAACCCGCTGCGCACCAGCGAGTCGAGCGCGTCGTCGAGCACGGCGAGCAGCGTCGTGGCCGACAGCGACACCGCCGCCGCGAAGAGGTGGTGCGGGCTGTGTCCGAACGGCAGCGCGGGCAGCCGGACCAGCTCCGGGCCGCCGTCGCCGCCGTCCCCGATCAGGCCGGCGGCCGCGTCGACGACGGCCTCGGCGAGCAGCGTGTCCGTGCCCATGGGCAGGTGCTCGGAGTGCTGCTCCTGCGAGCCGACGGGGAGCACGGCGATCGCCCCGCGCTCCCCCGCGGCCCGCACCTCCCGCCACGGCTGCCGGTCGAGTCGGATCACGCCCTCACAGTAGATCGCGCGGGATGCTGCGCGCCCAGTCCTTCGAGAACGTGCGGTGCTCGCCCTCGTACGCGTCGAGGTGGCCGTGCACCTCGAACGTCTCCGGCGTGCAGGTCAGCACGGTGCGGGTGACGGTCCGCGTGCTCCACCCGTCACGGGCGAACGTCATCGACCACTCCACGTCTCCGCGCGGTGAGGCGAAGTCGTCGGCCACGCTGCTGTAGCGCTCCACCACGCGCCGACCGGTCGTCATGCCGGTGTCGTCGTGGCGCAGCACGCCGCCGTCCTTGACGATCTCCAGCACCGAGCGGTAGTCGATCAGGTCCCGCGACACCGTCCAGCTGTTCTCCCCCGGCTCGAGCTGCGTGGCCGGCGCGGGTGGTGCTCCCTCGGGTTCGTCGAAGGGGCGCAGCGGCACCTCGTCGTCCTCGGCCGTGGGCCGGACGGGCAGCACCAGGCAGCTGGTCCCGGTGCGGACGGTGAGCTCGGCCGGTTCCGGGGGCGGCCACGCGAGCGGCCAGTACGACGAGGAGAGCGACAGCCGGATCCGGTGTCCCGGCGGGAACGCCTGCGCCGCGCCGTTGAGCTGCACGCGGACCCGCTGGAACGCGCCCGGCTCGACCGGCTCCGGGTCGTCGTCGCGATCGCGGTGGGTGAGGTTGAGCAGCCCGTAGGTCACGCGGGTGGCGCGCCCGTCGGGGGCGACGTCGGACAGGCGGGCCGCGATCGTCGCGACCGGCCGGCTCGCTGCGACGTCCAGCTCCACCGCGGTGGCGCCGAGGATCTCGCAGCGCTCGGCGAGGGGCTCGGTCTCGAACACCAGCGAGCCGCCGTCCTCTTCGCGCTGGTCGTAGGGCAGATCCGGGGGTGCGTTGTACGAGGCCCACTTGCCGGCGAACTGACCCACCGACAGCGGCGACTGCACGCTCACCTCGCAGGGCTCGATCCGGGCGCCCACGGGCGCGATCCGGTAGCGGGCGAGGGCGTGCTCGGCCGGCCGGACGTGCGGGGAGGGCCAGCTCGGCTCGCCGACCCACCGGCCCGGCCGCTCCTCGTACGCGGTGGACGGCGGCACGCTCTCCTGCATCCACGTACGCAGCATCGGACCGTCCTCGGCGCCGTTCTCGCGGTCCTTCAGCCACCGGTCGAACCAGCGCACGACCTCCTGCAGGTAGCCGATCGCGGGGCCGGGCACGCCGAGGTGCGGGTACTTGTGCGACCACGGCCCGATCAGGCCCTTGCGGGGCACGTCGAGGTGCTCGAGCACCCGGAAGACCGCGTTCGAGTAGCCGTCGGCCCATCCGCTGGAGGCGAACACCGGCACCTGAACGGCCGAGTAGTCCTCGCACACCGACGCCCGGCGCCAGTAGTCGTCGCGGCGCTGGTGTGCGAGCCACTTCAGGATCCAGGGCTCGGCGTGCTCGAGTCGCTCACGCCACATCTCCCGCCAGCGCTCCCCGACCACGGTCGGATCGGGTGGCAGGGTCGAGTAGGCGAACATCGTGCCGGCCTCGGCCAGGTTGTCCGAGAGCAGACAGCCGCCCATGTAGTGCATGTCGTCGGCGTAGCGGTCATCGGTGAAGGACGCGATGACGATCGCGCCGAGGCTCGGCGGGCGACGCGCGGCCACCTGCAGCCCGGCGAACCCGCCCCACGAGATGCCCATGAGCCCGGTACGCCCCGTGCACCACGGCTGGTCGGCCAGCCACGCCAGCGCCGTCTCGATGTCGCGGTGCTCCTGCTCGGTGTACTCGTCGCAGAGCACGCCGTCGGAGTCACCGCTGCCGCGGAGGTCGAGGCGCAGGCAGGCGTACCCGTGTCCGGCGAGGTAGGGGTGGTGGATCGAGTCGCGCACGGAGGTGAGGTCGCGCTGGCGGTACGGGATCGCCTCGCAGACGGCCGGCACGGGCTCGCCGTTGGACGAGACCGGCCGCCACAGCCGGGCGGCGAGCTCGGCGCCGTCGGGCATCGGGATGCGGACGGTCTCGGCTGGGCGGACCTCGTGCGGGAGAGCGGAAACGGTGCGCATCAGTCGAATTCGTAGGTCAGGGCGCCGACGGCGCGCTCGTACTTGGCCACCAGCTCGGCCTCGTCCCGGGCGCCGACGATCACGTCGGTGAGCTCGAAGCTGTAGCTGTCCTGCCCGAGCAGCTCGGAAAGCCGCTGCCCCTCGCGCGGCACCGGGGTCACCCGCACGCCGGGGATCTCGCGCTCGATCCGTGCGACCTCCTCGGGGCTCGGGCCGCGCCGCAGCACACCGTCGGAGAAGCGGCGGTGGTACCACTTCGCCGAGATCCCGTACGGGCCCTTGTCGCGGGGCAGCTCGGGATCGCGGCCGAGCGCGAGCTGGACCATGGCGTGGTGGTTGGCGATCCCGTCGACGTCGGCGAAGAGCTGGGCGTGCGACTGGGAGTGCCGCGGGTTGATCTCCAGCAGGCACACGTCGCCCGACTCCGGGTCGCAGAAGAACTCGACGCTGAAGGTCGTCCAGTCCAGGCCGACACCCGCGATCACGCGCTCGGACACCTCCACCAGCCGTTTCTGCACGGGCTCGGGCAGCTGGGACGGGTACTGGTGGCGCAGGAAGCTCGACCGCTCCGGGTAGGTGATCGAGTCGAGCACCCCGTAGACGACGACCTCCCCGTCGTGCACGTACCCCTCCGTGGCGGCGCGCGCCCCGGTCATCGCCTCCTCGGCCAGGCACGCCTGCCCGCCGACCTCGGCGATCGCCTGCGGCAGGTCGAGCTGGTCGAGCACCCACTCGAACGGCCTGCCGAGCCGCCCGATGCCCTCGCGGATCTCCGCGACGGCATCGGCGAACTGCCGGTCATCGGCGACGTGGAACGCGAGCTCCGAGGAGTACGACTTCACCGGCTTGAGCCACACCGGGTAGCGCAGGCCGTCGGGCAACCGCGGGTCGTCGAGGTCGACGAGCCCGAAGCGGGGGTACTCCTCGATCACCTGCTGCTGCTCCAGACGGCTCCAGTACTTGTGCTCGCACTTCACGACCGCCTCGAGCGACGCGCCGTGCAGGCCGTAGCGGGCGGCGAGCAGCGGGACCAGCGTGCTGATCGGGAAGTCCCAGAACCCGATGACGGCGTCCACCGGCTCGTCCCGCCCGTCCAGTGTGCGGACGGCGCGGTCGAGAAGGTCCGGGATGCTGACCTCCCCCTCCTGCATCTCGGAGTCGGTGAGCACCGGCACGAACGTCTGCCGCTCGTGACCGGGCATGCGGCGCAGGAGCTCGAAGTTGGCCTCGTCGGCGCCGAGCACCGCTATCGTCGCTTCGTCGGATCGCTGGTCGTTCACACGTGATCCGTAACCGCGGTGCCCGGTCCGAAAACGTCAGGCCCAAACGTGAGGCTCAGTAGCGGACGGAGCTCTGCAGGAGCGGCGGGTACACGGTGGAGACCTCGCCGTCGACGGTGGTCCCCGCGAACTGCAGCATCGCCCGCTGCGCGCCGTGCATCGGTGCCGGGTAGTCCAGGGTCGGCGCCGAGATCTCGTCGAGCACGCCGAGCTGCTCCGGCGTGAGGGTCACCTCGAGCGCGGCGAGGTTGTCCTCGAGGTGCTGCACCCGCCGGGCGCCGACGATCGGCACGACGGTGCCGCGCCGGGCCCGCAGCCAGGCCAGCGACACCGCGGCCGGGCTGGTGCCGAGCTCGTCGGCGATCGTGGCGACGGCCTCGATGACGGCGAACTCGTCGTCGGTGGGCCCGCCGACGAAGGCGGCGCGGGCGGAGTCGGCGACCTGCGTGCCGCGGCGGTACTTGCCGGACAGGAAGCCGTTCCTCAGCGGGCTCCACGGCACGAGCGCCATGCCCTGGTCATGTGCGAGCGGGGCGAGCTCGCCCTCGACGGTGCGGGCCAGCAGCGAGTACTCGACCTGCAGCGCGATCAGCGGGGTCCAGCCCTTCAGCAGCGCCGTGGTCTGGGCCTGGGCGGTGACCCATGCAGGCGTGTTGGAGAAGCCGACGTAGCGGATCTTCCCCGCTCGGACCAGGTCGTCGAGGGCGCGCATCGTCTCCTCGATCGGCGTGTGGCGGTCCCAGTTGTGCAGCCAGTAGAGATCGAGGTAGTCGGTCTGCAGGCGGCGCAGGGTCTCGTGCAGCTGCGCGATGATCGACCCCCGGCCGGCACCGCCGCCGTTGGGGTCGCCGGGGAACATGTTGCCGAAGAACTTCGACGCCAGCACCACGTGCTCGCGCCGACCGGGGCGGGCCGCGAAGAAGTCGCCGAGGATCTTCTCCGAGTGGCCGTTCGTGTAGAAGTTCGCGGTGTCGACGAAGTTCCCGCCGCGGTCCAGGTAGGTCGAGAGGATCTTCTCCGACTCCTCGACGCTGCAGCCGGCGCCGCCGCGATCGTCTCCGAATGTCATGGCGCCGAGGGCGAACGGGCTGACGCGCAGGCCGGACCGGCCGAGGGTGACGTAGTGGTCGAGAGGCATGAACCCATGCAACCGCCAGGCCCGCCGCCGAGGTAGATCGATCCGCGCCCGCTCTTGCACGATCCTCGCAACTTCGATCGGATCGGTGAGTGCACCCGCTCGCCGAGATCCGCCGCTCGATCGTGACGCACGCCCGGCCGGACATGAAGACGCCCATTCCCGGGCTGCTGCTGTCCCGGGTGGCGACTCAGGAGCCGGACTACTCGCTGACCGACCCGCTGCTGGTCGTCATGGCGCAAGGGGGCAAGCGCCTCCTGCTCGGCGACGAGGTGTTCGAGTACCGGGCGGGACAGCTCCTCGTGGTCACGACCGGCCTGCCCGTCACCGGCCACTTCCTCGACGCCACCCCGCAGACCCCTGCGCTCGGCATGGGTCTGGTGCTGCGCCCGGCCACGATCGCCCAGCTGCTGCTGGACGCTCCGGCCGCGCCGTCGCCGCGAGCCTCGACCGAACCGGCGATCGCGACCGGGGACGCCGGCCCCGACCTGCTCGACGCCGCGGCCCGATTGCTGCGGCTGCTCGACCACCCGGCCGACGCCCGCGTGCTCGCCCCTCTCGTCGAGAAGGAGATCCTCTGGCGGCTGCTCACCGGCCCGCACGGCGCGATCGTCCGCCAGATCGGCCTCGCCGACAGCAGCCTGTCCCAGGTGAGCCGGGCGATCCGGTGGATCCGCGACAACTACGCCGAACCGATGCGGATCGAGGACCTCGCGCGGACCGCCGGGATGAGCGCCGCCGCGTTCCACCGGCACTTCCGCGCCGTCACGACCATGAGCCCCCTGCAGTTCCAGAAGCGCATCCGCCTGCAGGAGGCGCGGTCGCTCCTGCTGGCGCGGCCCGACGACGTCGCGGGCGTGGGCCACCTCGTCGGCTACGACAGCCCGTCGCAGTTCAGCCGCGAGTACCGCCGGCTCTTCGGTGCACCGCCCGGGCAGGACGCGACGCGGCTGCGCGCGGCGGCCGCTGTGGGGCCCGTCCCGCACCTCCCCTGACCGGACGAGGTCGGTCGCCCGGGCCAGGCCGGCGGCCCCGGTCGTCGTGGGTCGGCCCCCGCCACCACCAGCGCGTGACACCTTCGGGCGTGCGGACGAGTGGTGTCCGTGCGGGGGCCTAGCGGTGCGCCGTCGGTAGGCGTAGTTTGCCGGCCTCCGTCAGAGCGGGACTCCGATGAGGACCACGGGCAGGCGCGGACACGGCGTCGAACTCGATCACCGCGCTGACCGACGGCCGGCGCCGCTCCACGACGTCCCGGCAGCGCCTTCATGCGTGATCCAGGGCACCGGTGCCGCCGGATCGCCCACACGGCCGGTCACCTCGATCGGGACGACGACCCCCAGAACGGAGGGAAGATCATCATGCGTTGTCAGCGACTTCTCCGCGGCCTCGGATTGGTCTGTGCCGCCAGCACGGCCCTGGCCCTTCTCCCGGGCTGCAGCAGTGCTGGGAGCGCGCCTCCCAGCAACAGCGGCACCTTCTTCGGCCCGTCCCAACCTCTCGGGAACGGCACCGTCAAGACCTACGCCGCGCTCGACGAAGGCGGCCGCCCGACCGAGGTCGGCGTGCGACTGACGGCCACCGCCCTGGACGGGCTGCCCGAAACCAGCACCGGTCTCCCACCGACGTTGATGCTCGACTTCCCCGACCAGGCGTCGGCGACCGCGTTCGATCACGTCATGCTCAACTGGAACCCGCAGGGGCACGAGCCACCCGAGCTGTTCGGCGAACCGCACTTCGACTTCCACTTCGACATGGTCGACATGGCGACGATCCACGGCATCATCGCGTCCGATCCGGACTACACGGCCAAGGCCGAACGCGCACCCGAGGCGAAGTACGTGCCACAGGACTACGTCGTCCCGCCCGGCGCGCCCGCCGCTGCTCAGGCGGTGCCCGGCATGGGTGTGCACTTGATCGACTTCAGTGATCCCGCTCTCGTCCCCGGCTCCTACGACTTCGAGCAGATCATCATCAACGGCACCTGGGACGGCCGCTACACGTTCGTCGAGCCGATGATCACGCGCGAATGGCTGCTGACCGACCCGGCGTTCCAGCAGCCCCTCAAACTGCCCCAGGCGTACCACAAGTCCGCCTACTACCCGACCACGTACGGCGTCCACGTCGACGAGCAGTCGAAGGACTACGTCATCTCGCTCTCCGGGATGACGATGCGTGAAGCGTCGTAGGGCCGGAAGAGTGGGAAGTCGTCGCCCGGACGAGGTCGATCCCGCGGGCCAGCGTGGTGAGCCGGTCGTCGAGCGTGTCGCCGGCCGGGTAGAGCCGCACGGTGTCGACGCCGGCGTCGCGCCAGACCCGTAGCCGTGCCCGCACCATCTCCTCGGTGCCGATCAGCGTGGTGGCCAGCACCATCTCGTCGGTGACGAGCGCGGTGGCCCCGTCGCGGTCGCCGGCCAGCCAGCGCTCCCGCACGGCCGCGGCGACCTCGGCCCATCCCTGGCGGCTGTAGGCGTCGTTGTAGAAGTTCGTGCTCGCCGAGCCCATCCCGCCGAGGCTGAAGGCGAGCCCCTTCCGCCGGTCGGCGGTCATGCGCCGCAGCTCGTCCTCGTCGGCGGCGAAAGCGACCTCGGCACCCTGGCAGACGTCCAGGTCGCGCCGGCGCCGCCCGGAACGTGCCAGCCCGGCGTCGAGGTGGGCGAAGTAGGCGGCCGCGCCCTCGGGGACGAAGCTCGTGCCCAGCCAGCCGTCGGCGATCTCACCGGCCAGCTCCAGCAGCTTCGGTGACAGCGCGGCGAGGTACAGCGGGATGTCCGGGTTCGGGGCCGTCGACAGCCGCATCGGGCGGCCGTCGCCGCCGGGCAACGGGATCCGCACCGTCTCCCCGTCGTAGGCGACCTTCTCGCCTGCGAGGACCCGGCGCACGACGTCCACGGTCTCGCGCATCCGGGTGAGCGGCCGGGCGAACGGCACCCCGTGCAGCCCCTCGATCACCTGCGGACCGGACGCGCCGAGGCCGAGCAGGAACCGCCCACCGGACAGGTCGGCGAGCGTGAGCGCCGCCTGCGCGATCGCCACCGGCGTGCGCGTGCCGAGCTGGAGCACCCCGGACCCGAGCAGCAGCCGGTCGGTGCGGGCGGCGAGGTGGCCCAGCACCGACACCGCGTCAGCGCCCCACGCCTCGGCCACCCAGCAGATGTCGAGCCCGAGGTTCTCGGCCTCGCACACGAACTCCACCGTCTCCCGGCCGGCTCCCTCGACGGTGGTGGCGGTGCGCATCAGGATCCCGCCTCGACCCGCTCCTTGAGCGCCGCGAGGGTGGCGGTCATGTTCCGCTCGAACTCCCGCAGCCGCACGAAGACGATCTTCTGCTCCTTGTCGGGCATCCGCTCGATGGCGTGGCTCAACCCGGACCGGCCGGGCCCGAGCCGGACCCACTCGGTGAGCCGCGTGCCGCCGTCGGCGGGTTCCAGGGTGAACCGCCAGGTCGCCGCCGGGTGCTGCGGGTCGTGCACGGCCCAGGCGAACTCCCGCGGCCGCTCGCAGGTCACGACGTGCGAGATGACCGACCACTCCCCCAAGGCGTCGTGCCGGCTGTGCCCGACGAACCGGGATCCGACGGCCGGGCCGCACGCGTCGAGCCACTCGACGGACTGCAGCTCGGGGCTCGACGCCGCCATGCCGGGCAGGTCGACCACCGCGGTCCAGACCTCGTCCGGCGGGGCGGCGATCCACGTCGTCACCTCGGCGGTCGGGCAGTCGGCATAGCGGGCACCGGTCCATTCCACGGGGTCAGGGTGGCATCAACCGCCGCTGATCCGCACCACCGCGTCGACGACGGCAGGCCCGCTGTTGAGCTCCTCGTCGTTGTGCCGCACCCCCGGCAGCTCGACGTAGGACGCGCCCGCGACCTCGGCGACCGCCCGGCTCTGCTCGACCGGCACGATCTCGTCGGCCGCGCCCGCCACCACCGCGACCGGCGCCCGCACCGACCGCACGTGCTCCAGCAGCGGGAACCGATCCCGCAGCAACGCCCGGACCGGCAGGAACGGGTAGGCGCGCGCGCCGACGTCGGCGAGCGAGGTGAACGGGCTGCGCAGCACCAGCGCGCCGACCGGTCGCTCGGTGGCCAGCCGGGTCAGCGGCGCGCCGCCGAGGCTCTCCCCGAACAGCACCAGCCGGTCGGGCGCCACACCGCGTTCCTCGACCAGGTACCGGTACGCCGCGTCGACGTCCGCGGCGAGGCCCTCCTCGGTGGGCGAGCCGGGGTTGCCGCCGTAGCCGCGGTACTCCACGAGCAGGACGTCGAACCCCTCCGCCGCGAGGGCGCGCGCGAGCGGCGCCCGCAGCACCCGCGAGCCGCCGTTGCCGGGCGCCACCAGCACCGTCCGGTCCTCGGCCGGCCCGGTGGCGGGCGCCCACCACGCGGCCAGGTCGAGCCCGTCCCCGGTGTGCAGCACGACGTCGCGGCCGCCGTTCAGGTAAGCCGCCGCGGGTCCGTCCGGCCCGCCGAACGGCAGGTAGACCAGCCGCCGCTGGAAGACCCACGCCAGCGCGACGACCACGACCGCCAGCACGACGACGGCGACGCCCACCCGCAACGCGGTACCCATGCTCCGCCCGATGACCCGAGGATTCGGCCGCTGATGGTAGTCGGGAGACCCATCAGCACCCGATACTCGCGATCATGGCCGAGAACACGCACCTCGACCGGGTGCTGGGAATGCCGTCGATCGTGCTCTTCGGGCTCGCCTACCTGGTGCCGCTCACGGTGTTCACCACCTACGGCGTGGTCACCGAGCTCACCTCGGGGCACCTGCCGGCGGCGTACGTCGTCACGCTCACGGCGATGCTCTTCACCGCCTACAGCTACGGGCTGATGGTGCGCGCGCACCCGTTCGCCGGCTCGGCCTACACCTACACGCAGCGGTCGTTCGGCCCCCACCTCGGATTCATGACCGGGTGGGCGCTGCTGCTCGACTACCTGTTCCTGCCGATGATCAACTACCTGGTGATGGGCATCTACCTGGAGGCCGCGTTCCCCGGCGTCCCGGTCGCGGTCTGGATCATCGGCGCGATCCTGCTGGTGACCGGCCTGAACGTCCTGGGCATCCGGCTCGTGGCGCGGATGAACTTCGTGCTCGTCGCGATCCAGGTCGTGTTCATCGTGGTCTTCCTGGTCGCCGTCGCGCGCACGACCGCAGGCACCGGCATGCCGTCGCTCGCCGAGCCGTTCCTGCCGGACGGCGGCGAGGCGTCGGCCGTCCTCGGCGGGGCCGCGATCCTCTGCCTGTCCTTCCTCGGGTTCGACGCCGTGTCCACGCTCTCGGAGGAGACCCGCGATCCGCGCAGGCGCATCCCTCGCGCGATCATGCTGGTGACCCTGATCGGCGGCGCGCTGTTCATCGTCGTCTCCTACGCCGGGCACCTCGTCTTCCCGCGGTACTCGGAGTTCACCGACGTCGACTCGGCCGCTCTGGACGTCGTGGGGGCGGCGGGAGGCGCCGCCCTGACGGCGTTCTTCACCGCCGCCTACATCGCGGGCTGCTTCGGCTCCGCGATGGCGTCGCAGGCGAGCGTCTCGCGCATCCTCTACGCGATGGGCCGCGACGGCGCGCTGCCCGCGGCGGTCTTCGGCCGGCTGCACCGACGCTTCCACACCCCAGCACTCGCCACGGCGGTGGTCGGCGTGCTGTCCCTGATCGCGCTGGTCATCAGCCTCGAGCTGGCCTCCTCGATGATCAGCTTCGGCGCCCTGGTCGCGTTCTCGCTCGTCAACCTGTCGGTCGTCAAGCACTACGTCATCGACGAGGGGCGGCGCACACCGGCGAACCTGATCGCCTATGCCGTGGTGCCGGGGATCGGCGTGCTGCTCACGCTGTGGCTGTGGACGAGCCTGTCGGGCACCACGTTCGTCGTCGGGCTCGCCTGGATCGCCGCCGGGCTCGTCTACCTGGCCGGGCTCACCCGGATGTTCACACGGCGGCCGCCGGAGCTGCGCCTGAGCGAGGCCGAGCTCGCCGCGTGATGCTCGCCGCGTGATGCTCGAGGTCGACCAGACGGACGCAGGCGGCGCCCCGTCGGCCGGCGTTCATCCGCACGCCACCGCGGTGTGCTTCCCTTCCGCCGTGAACGTGTCGAAGCAGGCCCTCCGCGGCGCCGGCCTGGCGGCGGTCGCACCCGGCCGCTGAGCTCAGGCCACCGGGACCGCCAGCCCCTGGGCTCCCAGCTCAGACGTCACGAGGTCGGGCGCGGCCCGGTGCAGGTGGGCCAGCCCGATCTCGGCGCGACGCACGCGCTCGCGAGACAGCTGGACGTTCAGCGCCTCGTGCTGCCCACCGCTGGGGTAGACGTCGGGGTGGTTGCGCAGCCCGAACTTGACGTAGATCGGCGCCAGCACCCGCACCAACTCGGCGATCTCGTGGTGGCGGACGAACCCGCCGAGGGTGTCGGGCGACTCGACGTACATGTCGATCGGGATCTGCGAGGCTGCGCGGATCGAGGCCAGCCGGGGCAGCGTGAGGCCGGGCGGCACGTTGTAGGTGTCGGCGCCCAGGTCCTGCATGAGCCGCACGCTCACCGGGTTGGACGCCATCATCTGCACCGACACCTTCACCACGAAGTCGGGGGCGATCAGGCCCGCTTCCTTCATGTGCTTGGTCATCAGGAGCAGGCCCTCGTCGGCGACCAGCGCGCCGCGCACGCCGAGCTCGTTGGCGCGCACGAGGTCCTCCATCGCGTACGCCAGCTGGTCGGCGCCCTCGTGGCGGCAGCCGACGGCGCCGCCGGCAGGCGTGCGCGCCTGGGCGCCGATGTCCCACGGCGCCCGCGGGCCGACGAAGAGGGACAGCTCCACGCGCCGGGCCGCGCAGGCCTGCACCATGTCGGTGATCTCGGCGTCGGTGGCCAGCATGATCCCGCTGCCGGAGGAGACGCGGTGCACCCGCACGCCCCGCTTGTCCGCCTCGTCGAACACGGCCTCGAGGGCGGCCGGGCCCTCGACGCTGGGGATCTCGGTGCGGTACTGCGCCCCGTCCGGGAACCGCAAGGGCGAGTCGGGCAGGTCGTTGGCCTCCCGGGCGGGGTAGCCCAGGCGCGTCAAGAGATCGGCGACGGCAGCTTTCGTCTCAGTCATCGCGCCAGATCTTGCGTTGTCAGACAAGCTCGGCGCAACGTGTGCTCATGAACAACATGTCGGAGTTCGCGGAGCGGACCGCCGTGGTCACGGGCGCGGCGAAGGGCATCGGCGCCGCCGTCGCCGCGCGCCTGGCCACCGCGGGCGCCGCCGTCGTCGCCTGCGACGTGGACGGCGACGCGCTGCACGAGCACGCCGGGCGGCTGCGGGCGGGCGGCGCCCGGGTGGCCGAGGTGGTGGGCGACGTGAGCAGCGCCGCCACCGCCGAGCGGGCGGCGCAGGTCGCCCGCGAGGAGTTCGGCGGCGCCCAGATCCTGGTCAACGCCGCCGGCATCCAGCGCTACGGTACGGTGGAGACCACCGACGAGGGCGTGTGGAACGAGGTCCTCGCCGTCAACGTCACGAGCATCTTCCTCTTCGCGAAGCACCTCGTCCCGCTGATGCGCGCCGCGGGCGGCGGCTCGATCGTCAACGTCTCGTCGGTGCAGGCGTTCGTGACGCAGACCGACGTGGTGGCCTACGCCGCGAGCAAGGGCGCGATCAACGCCCTGACCCGCGCGATCGCCGTCGACCACGCCCACGAGCAGATCCGGTGCAACACGGTGTGCCCCGGCTCCGTGGACACACCGATGCTGCGCGCCACGGCCGAGCGCTTCGCAGGCGACCGCGATCCGGCCGACCTGCTCGCCGACTGGGGCCGCGCCCACCCCCTGGGCCGCACGGCCCGCCCCGAGGAGGTGGCCGAGGCGTGCGTGTTCCTCGCCGGCCCGCGCTCGTCGTTCG
The DNA here is from genome assembly GCF_007994075.1 of Pseudonocardia hierapolitana. Lineage (NCBI taxonomy): Bacteria > Bacillati > Actinomycetota > Actinomycetes > Pseudonocardiales > Pseudonocardiaceae > Pseudonocardia > Pseudonocardia hierapolitana. Next base: position 8,292,276 of record NZ_VIWU01000001.1, read on the forward strand.
TCACGGGCAGCGAGATGCGCGTGGACGGCGGGCTCACCGCCACTGCCGGTGTCGTCCTCCCCGAGGAGGGGCGCTGACGGAGTTCTCGTGCACTGCGCCGACGCACGCCGAGTGGTGCTACGCGACGGCGGTGGCCTCCAGCTCCACCATCAGCTCGGGGATGGCGAGGCGGGTCACCCCCAGCAGCGTGCTCGCCGGCCGCACCCCGGCCGCACCGAACCGCTGAGCGATGACGTCGAAGCAACCGAGGACCGCGTCGACGTCGGTGGTGTAGACGTTGAGCCGCACCACGTCGCCGAGCGTCATGTCCGCACCGGCGAGCACGGCCTCGACGTTGTCCATCGCCAGGCCGACCTGCACGCGCATGTCCCCGGGGTGCTGCGGGCGCCCGTCGGCGTCCACGGACGTCTGCCCCGAGCAGATGAGCTGCCTGCGCCCGCCCTCGATGAGCTCGGCCTGGTCGAAGCCGATGCCCAGCGACCAGTTCCACGGGTTGACGGCGGTCCGTTGCATGCTGCCCTCCTGAAGCCGGGAAGCCACCGGCGTCATCGCCGGTGCCGCCGTCGATGGTCGCGCACGATGCGGCCGGGCGCCGTCAGTGGTGCTCGGCCCGCTCCACGGTCACCTGCAGCGCCGCCAGCAGCGCGCGGGCGGAGTCGAGGGAGAGCTCCACCGCCACGCGCGCGCCCGGGCCCTGATCCGGGTTCAGGAAGTCGATGTTGACCGTGTGGTCCTCCGGCGCGTGGACGGGGTGGTCGTAGTAGACCGTGGCCGTCCGCAGGGGGAACCAGCCCTGCGCCCCCTTGCCGCTGCTCGCCGTGACGTCGAACTTCTCGGTGCTGTAGGTGCACACGGTGCGGATCACGCCTCTCCGTCGAGGTGCTTCGCGAAGAACGCCTGGACGCGCTGCCACCCGTCCATCGCTGCCGCCACCCGGTAGGCGGGGCGGTCGACGGAGAAGAAGGCGTGGCCCGCGTCGTCGTAGCGGTGGAACTCGTACTCCTTGCCGTGGGTCTCCAGCAGTTTCTCCAGCTCGTCGACCTGGTCGGGCGAGGGGTAGGAGTCCTCGTTGCCGAACAGGCCCAGCAGCGGGGCGCGCAGCTCGGCGGTGCGGTCGGCGAGCGGCTGCACCTGCAGCGGGAAACCCTCCGGCGGGGTGCCGACGACGAACGCGCCGTAGCAGTCCACGGCGGCCTGGATGTCGAGCTCCAGCGCGGACAGGAAGGCCTGCCGCCCGCCGGAGCAGAAGCCGATCGTGCCGACCTTCCCGTTCGAGGTGGGCAGCGACCGAAGCCAGCGCGCCGCGCCCGCGGCGTCGCCGACGAACCGCGCGTCGGGCACCCCGCCCTGCGCCCTCGCGGTGGCGGCGGCGTCGTCGGGCTCCGCGCCGGGCGCCTCCCGGCTGTAGAGGTTCGTGCAGATCGCGTTGTAGCCCCAGGCGGCGAACCGGCGGACGATCTCCTTGGTGCCCCAGTCGAACCCGGGCATGTGGTGGATCACCACCACCCCGCCGCGGCTGCCCCCGTCCAGCGGGCGCGCGGTGTAGGCCTCGATCTCGTCGTCGTCCGCTCCTCGGATGCCGATGGTCTCGGCGAGCACGGCGTCGTGGCGCATGCGGATCCCTCCGGTCTCTCGATCGACGCCCCCAGGTCTACACCCCTGCACGCAGCCCCAACGCCCGGGACGCCTCCGCCGCCGCGGTGCGCAGCAGCCCCAGCTGGTGCTCCTGCTCGGAGTCGGGCAGGTGCGCGGTCAGCCCGCTCACGCTCAGGGCCGCGACGGTGGCGCCCGTGTGATCCCGCACCGGGACGCTCAGCGCCTTGACGCCCAGCTCGACGTCGTCGCGGCTGACCGCGAACCCGTCCTCGCGGATCCGCCGCACGTCCTCGCGCAACTGGTCGGCCGTGGCCTGGGTCGGCGAGGTCCGCCGCTGCAACGGACCCGCCAGGTAGCTCTCCACCTGCTCGTCGGGCAGGGTCGACAGCAGCAGCCGCGGGCCTGCGCCCAGGTGCAGCGGCAGCGCACCGCCGACGCCGAGGGTGTGGGTGGAGGCGTACCGGCCGTCGAGCCGCTCCACGCAGACCGCCTCGTCGCCGCGCAGCACCAGCAGGAACACCGTCTCGCCGGTGCGCCGGTAGAGCTCCTGCATGGCCGGCAGCGCCCGCTCGCGAACGGACAGCCGCCGCGCCATCGCACTGCCGACCCGGAACGCCCCGATGCCGAGGCGGTACGTGCCCGGCGAGGGCCGTTCCACGAAGTCCCCGGCGGCGAGCGTGGTGAGGATCCGGTGGCAGGTGCTCTTGTTCAGCTCCAGCCGGGCGGCGATGTCACCGAGGGAGAGCTCGTCGGTGGCCTCGGCGAGCAGCTCCAGCACCGCCATCGCCTTGACCAGCACCCGGACGGGCTCACCCGCACCGGCGGCCCTTTCGGCCATCAGCGGCTCCTCCGATCGTCCACTCGATCACGCTACGGCGCCGAACGCGAGCGTCGACGGGAGGTCGACGATGCCGGCGTCGGAGCCCAGCCCCTGCGCCACGAGGGCGGCGGCCGCCGTGCCCAGCCGCGCCGCGTCGGCCAGCGCACGGCCGGAACCGAGGCCCACCAGCAACCCGGCCGTGAAGGCGTCCCCGCAGCCCGTGGTGTCCACGACCGGAACCTCGAACGCCGGGATCCGCACGACGCCGCCGTCGTCCACGACCACGCAGCCCTCCGCTCCGGTCGTGACGATCACGGTGCCGACCCCGGCCGCCCGGGCCACCCCCGCGGCCTCGACCAGGTCGTCGCGACCCGTCACGCCGCGGATCTGGTCGTCGTTGGGGAGCAGGTACCCGGTGTGCTGCCACGCGGGCCGCAGCACGTCCACCAGCTCCGGCCGGCCGACGCTGAGCAGGTCCATGCTCACGACCGTGCCGTGCGAAGCGGCGAAGCGGAGCAGGTCCGGGAGGGCGTCGCGGGTGAAGTCCCCCAGGACGTCCGGCCCGCCGACGTGCAGCACGTCGGCCTCCGCCACGAGGTCCAGGGGAACATCGGCCGCGGTGAGCGTCGCCATCGCGCCGGGGGCGTGCAGGGCGGGTCGCTCGCCGTTGGGCCGGATCGGCAGCATGGTCGCGGGCGTCGCGAGGCCCGGCCGGCGGGCCATGTGCCGCACGTCGACGCCGTGCCCGGCGAGCAGGTCGAGCAGCAGCCTGCCGGTGACGTCGTCGCCGACCGGGCCGATGCTCACCACGTCGGCGCCGAGCTTGGCGAGGTCGACGGCGGTGCCGCCCGCCGTGCCGGCGGCCGTGATCCGGATCTCGTCGAGCACGCGGCGGCCCTGGCCGGGCGGGATGTCGGGGACCGGGCGGCCGAGGATGTCCAGGATGTGCGCGCCGAGGCAGATCACCTTCATGCCGGGACCTCCGTGCGGCGGCGCGCGACCGCGGCCAGCTCGTCACCGGTGAGCACCCGGGGTGTGCCCATGCCCGTCGCGGTGACGTGCAGCGCGCACAGCCACTCCAGCAGCCGGGCCCGGTCGTATGCCTGATCGAGCGTGTCGCCGTGGGCGACGGCGCCGTGGTTCTGCATGAGCGCAGCCGTGCGGCCCTGCAACGCCGCGTGCACCGAGCGGGCCAGCTCCGGGGTGCCGTAGGTCGCATAGCGCGCGACCCGGACCGGCCCGCCCAGCTGCAGCACGTAGTAGTGCAGGGCCGGGAGCTCGTCGAGCACGGTGGACACCGCCGCGCTGTGCAGCCCGTGGTGGTGCACCACGGCGGTGGCCCCGGTCGTGGCGTAGACGCCGAGGTGCATGGGCGTCTCGGAGGACGGGGGGTGCGGGCCGTCCACCCGGTTCCCGGCGAGGTCGACCACGGCGACGTCCGCGGGTTCGATCCGGTCGTACGCCATGCCCGACGGGGAGACCGCCACCAGCTCACCGACGCGGACGCTCACGTTGCCCGCGGTGCCCAGCACCAGCCCGTCGTCGAGCATCCGGCGGCCGCACGCCGCGACCTCCCGGCGGGCGGCGGCGAGCGCGTCCGTTCCCCGGCTCATCGCGCACCAGCCGCGACCGGGGTGGCCTGCGCGTCGACGGTGGGCTCCGGCTCGTCGTCCGGGACGAGCACGCCTGCGCCGTCGTCCCAGGAGACCTCGACCCGCTGGTCCACCGCGAGCGAGCCACCGGCGCCCGCGGTGTCACGCACCTGTCCGGTGCCCCCGCCGTCGAACCGGACCAGCACCCGCCGGAACGCGCCGTGGTAGACGACGTCGGTGATGGTGGCCGACAGGACGTTCCCACCGGTGGCCGCCCCACCGGCCGGGGCGATCCGCAGCCGCTCAGGGCGCACCACCAGTGCCACCGGGCCGTCGGAGGCCGATGCCTCCGGCACCCGGAGGCTGCACCAGCCGGTGTCGAGCCGGCCGTCGCGGACCCGGCCGGCGAACACGTTGGAATCGCCGAGGAACGTGGCGACGAACCGCGAGGCCGGCGTCTCGTACAGCTCGGCGGGCGTGCCCGCCTGCTCGATGCGGCCGTCGCGGAACACCGCGATCCGGTCGGACAGCGCGAGCGCCTCGTCCTGGTCGTGGGTGACGAACACGAACGTGATGCCCAGCTCCCGGTGCAGCCGGGCGATCTCCAGCTGCAGCGACTCGCGCAGCTTCTTGTCCAGCGCCCCGAGCGGCTCGTCGAGCAGCAGCGCGCGCGGCTCGAACACGACCGCCCTGGCCAGCGCGACGCGCTGCTGCTGCCCGCCGGACAGCTGGGACGGCAGCCGCTCGCCGTGCCCGTCCAGGTGCACCAGGTCGAGGGCCTCCGCCACCCGCCGGGCGATCTCGCCCTTGGCGACCTTGCGCTGCTTGAGCGGGAACGCGATGTTCTCGGCCGCGGTCATGTGCGGGAACAGCGCGTAGTTCTGGAAGACCATCCCCAGGTTGCGCCGGTACGCCGGGAGCTGCGCGATGTCGTTGCCGTCCAGGGCGATCCGGCCGGAGGTGATCGCCTCGAACCCGGCGATCATGTTCAGGGTCGTGGTCTTGCCCGAACCGCTGGGGCCGAGCAGGGTCATGAACTCCCCGGCCCGGATCTCCAGGTCGATGCCGTCGACGGCGGGGGCGGCCGCGCCGGGGAAGCGCTTGGTGAGGCCCTCGACCTCGATGCGGGCTCCGGACGGGGCGTCAGGCACGGGTCCTCCTGAGGGTGGCGGCCAGGGTCAGCAGGGCGGTGGTGAGCGTGACGACCACGGTGGCGGCCGCCGCGATCGTCGGGTCCACCTCGTTGGTCACGGACGTGAACATCCGCACCGGCAGCGTCTGCAGCTGCGGTGACTGGACGAATATCGACACCACGACCTCGTCGAAGGAGGTGACGAACGCGAACACCGCACCCGACAGCACCCCGGGCATGATCAGCGGCAGGGTGACGGCGCGGAACGTGGCGGGCGCGGAGGCGCCGAGGCTGGCCGCGGCCCGTTCCAGGGTGCGGTCGAACCCACCCAGGGCCGACCCCACGTTCACGGTGACGAACGGGATCGCGAGCACCGTGTGCGCGATGATGAAGCCGACCGGCGTGCCGATCAGGCCCCACTGCAGGAACGCGGCGTAGACGGCGACCGCGACCACGATGCCGGGCACGATGAGCGGCGCGAGGAACAGCCCGTTCAGCACCCCGCGGCCCCGGAACGCCGTGCGGGAGAGGGCGAATGCGGCCGCGGTGCCGAGCAGGGTCGCGACCACCGTGACGATCACGGCGAGCTGGATCGACACCAGCAGCGCGTTGAGCCAGCTCGGCTCGGTGAAGAAGGTCTCGTAGTGCCGCAGGCTCCACGAGCTCGGCGGGAACGCGAAGCTGTCCTCACCGGAGAAGCTGATCGGGATGACGATCAGCGTGGGTACGAGCAACCAGGCGCCGATCAGGATGCCGAGCGCGACGAGCGCGCGGCGCAGGCCGACGGACCTCATGAGGCAGTACCTCCGACCAGGGCCGCGGGGGCGCCGCCGGTGCGGGTGAGCCGCTGCACGCCGGCCACGAGCACGAGGGTGACGACCAGCAGCGTCACCGCGAGCGCGCCGGCCGCGCCGAAGTTCAGCAGTTGGTTGACCTGGACCGAGATGAGCTGCGCCAGCATCGACTGCTGCGGCGACCCGACGAGCGACGGCGTCACGTAGAAGCCGAGCGAGAGCACCATCACCAACGTCGCGCCCGCGGCCACGCCGCGCAGCGACAACGGCAGGTACACGCGCAGGAACGCGTTGATCGGCCGGGCGCCGAGGCCCATCGCCGCATCGACGAGCCGCCGGTCGATGCCGCGCATGGCCGCGTACACCGGCAGCACCATGAACGGCAGCATCACCTGGGCCATCGCGATGCTGACGCCCGCGGTCGTGCCCAGCAGGCGGGTCGGGCCGAGCCCGACCGCCGCGAGCAGCGCGTTGACGACGCCGGTGTCCTGCAGCAGCACGACCCACGCGAAGGTCCGTGCCATCAGCGACGTCCAGAACGGGAGCAGCACGAGTGCGGTGAGCACCGCCCGCCACCGGGGACCGACGATGGTCATCAGGTACGCGTACGGGTACGCGCAGAGCACGCACAGCACCGTGACGACCGCGGCCATTCCGAGCGTGCGCAGCACCACCGTGACGACGACCCCGTCGGTGGCGAGGCCGGTGTAGTTGCCGATGCCGAGCTCGGGCGTGCTCACCGAGAGCCAGGCCAGCCGGATCGCCGGGACCACGAAGAACACGCCGAGCACGATGACGGCGGGAAGCGCGAGCAGCAGCAGCGCGCGGCCCGCGCGCCGCGTGCGGGACACCGCCGGTGGCGCGGGCGCCACGGCCGCTGTCCCCGCCGAGCTGACCGACACCATGGACACACCCCACTTCGGTCGCTATGTGGCACGGGTTTCACCATTCGAAATGGCAGCGTCGCGGCCGAGCGGCGTGTTGTCAACCCGTCGAGGAGGCCGGTTACGTGGATGAAATCGGATCGATCAGGCGGTTCACGCGCGAGGCCTTGACGCCCCCGTCCTGTGCCAGCCATTCTCCTGGTGCCACATCCTGAATCGCGTTCTGGATTGTGAAACGCAAAGGTGCGTGGCACCCCGTCGATCGAAGGTGGTCCCGTGCGCAACCGCAGGCTCGTCACCGCGCTGGCCCTCACCGCTGCCGTCAGCTTCAGCGCCACCGGCTGCTTCGCCACCGTCGGCGGGGACCCGGCCGCCGGCGGCACCGTCGTGTTCAGCAACACCGGCGGAGCGCTCGCCGCGATCTTCGCCGAGACCGCCTACAAGGAGCTCTCCGGGCAGGGCATCCAGGTGGCCGAGGAGTCCCCGAACAACGAGGCCAAGCTCACCGCGATGGTCGAGTCCGGCTCCCCCACCTGGGACGTCTTCTACTCCTCGCCCTACCGCACCGTGGCCAAGTGCGACGTGCTGTTCGAGAAGCTGGACAAGTCCAGGATCAACACCGCCGGGCTCGACCCCGCGCAGGTCACCGACTGCGGGGTGCCGGTGCTGAAGTCCGCCTTCCTGCTGGTCTACAACGCCGACAAGTACGGCGACCGGCCACCGCACAGCTGGGCCGACTTCTACGACACCACCAACTTCCCCGGCACCCGCGGGATCATGAACTACGCCAAGGACGCCGGCATGGAGACGGCACTGCTCGCCGCGGGCGTGCCCGGCGACCAGCTCTACCCCCTCGATTACGAGCGCGCGTTCGCCACGCTCGACAAGATCCGGCCCTCGGTGCGGTTCTACGACACCGGTGCGCAGCAGACCCAGGCTCTCGAGTCCGGTGAGGTCGACATGATGCTGGCCTGGCCGGGGCGCGCCTACGAGGCGGCGAAGAACGGCGCCAACCTGAAGGTCGTCTGGAACCAGCCCCTCTACTACGAGGACTCGCTCGGCATCGTGAAGGGCGCCAAGAACCTCGACGCGGCGTACGCGCTGATCAACGCACTGGTCGACGTCCCGACCCAGGAGCTCATCATGCAGCGCCAGCCCTACGGCTCGCCCAACGCCAACGCGAAGCCGTCCGACGACCCGCTGATCAACTCCTTCATCGCCACCAGCAACGTCACCGGCACGGAGGTGCAGCGCGACAACGAGTGGTGGGCGGCGAACCTCGACGAGGCCACCCGGCAGTGGACGGAGTGGGTGAACAGGTGAGGTTGCTCGGCTACGGCGACCGGCTCTCCGTCCCCGCGGGCGGGCGCGTCGAGTTCAAGGTCAGCAGCGAGCTCCCGGAGTTCACGCCCTCCCTGGTGCGGCTGCGCCGCGGCGGCTCCCCGGTGCACGAGTCCGACCTGCTGGAGGAGGAGGTCGAAGCGTCGCTCCCGGCGACGGTGCCCGGGCGCGTCCAGGTGGCCCGCGCCGGCTCCTACGTCGAGGCGCCACTGCGTCCGGGCGCCGAGGTGTCCGGCGCCGGGCTCGCGGTCTGGCTGCTCCCCACCCGGCTGGACCGCGACCGCGAGCAGACCGTGCTCGCGCTGATCGCCCCCGACGGAGCCACCGGCTACCTGCTGTCCGTCTCGGCGCGCGGCTGCACGCTCCGCGACGCGGGCGGGACCGAACTGGCCCGCCTCGACGTGGCACCGGTCGAGCGCCAGTGGTCGTTCCTCGCGGCGACGGTCTCCCTCGCAGGCGAGGTCCAGCTCGCCTTGCACAGGCCGGGAGGTGCCGACTCCCGGGTTCAGGAAAGCCACATTCAGGGCCGTCAAGGCCAGGAAAGTGGCTTTCCTGAACCTCGGGGAACGGGCACGTGGCTGCTCCGGGTCGGCGCCGGCCCGCGCGGGGGCTTCTTCAACGGCCGGGTGGCTCGGCCGGTCGTGTCTGCCACGAGCTGGACCGCCGACGCGACCGAGCGGCTCGCCGCGGGCGAGGACGCGGTCGCGCTCCTGGGCACCGACGGCGTCAGCGCCCTTGCGCTCGGCCGGGACCCCGCGGCCACCGCGGTGGCCGACGACGGGTCGCTCACCGCGGGCGGCGTCGCCGTCAACCGGCCGGCGAGCGCCGTGCCCGGGCCGTTCTGGCGCTGCCGCGAGACCGACTTCCGGCGCGTGCCGGACGAGTACGACGCCCTGCACCTGCACGAGGACGACCTCGACGACGCCGGATGGGAGACCGATGTGGTCCTCACCGTCCCCGCCGGGGCGGCGAGCGGCGCCTACGCCCTGAAGATCCGCGCGGGCGACCACGTCGACCGCATCCCGTTCGTCGTCACCGCGCCCGACGGCACTCCCCCGGCCCCGGTCCTCGTGGTGCTGCCGACCTGGACCTACCTCGCCTACGCGAACTGGCGCACCTACGCCGAGTTCGAGGAGGAGCGGGTCGCGCTCTACGGGGAGCGCCGCGGCGTGGACCCCCGGGACCGCTGGCTGGCCCGCCACCCGGAGCTCGGCAAGTCGCTCTACGACGTGCACACCGACGGCAGCGGCGTCATGTACTCCTCCCGGGCGCGGCCGATCGTCAACATCCGCCCGGACTACTACACGCCCACCACCCGCGGGCTGCGCCACTTCGCGCAGGACCTGTCGCTGCTGGACTGGCTCGACCGCCGCGGCGAGGACTACGCCGTGATCACCGACGACGAGCTGGAGGACCACGGCGCGGACGCCCTCGCCGGGCACCGCGTCGTGATCACCGGCAGCCACCCCGAGTACTCGTCGGCGCGGATGCTCGATGCCTACCAGGCCCACGCCGACTCCGGCGGCCGGCTGATGTACCTGGGCGGCAACGGCTTCTACCACGTCACCGCCCGCCACGAGGGGCCGTCCGGGGCGATCGAGATCCGCCGCGCCCGGGGCAGCCGGACGGCGTGGGCCAGCGGCGCGGGCGAGGAACACCTGTCCGGGACCGGCGAGCCCGGCGGGCTGTGGCGGTGGCGCGGCCGGGCGCCGCAGCGCCAGTTCGGCGTCGGCATGACCGCACAGGGCTTCGACAAGGCGAGCGGCTACCGCAGGACCCCGCAGAGCCGCGACGATGCGGTCGCCTGGGTCTTCGACGGCGTGGACGTGGGCGTCGGCGAGATCTTCGGCGACCACGGCCCCGGCCTCGGCGGGGCGGCGGGCGACGAGATCGACCGCGCCGACGTCGCGCTGGGCACCCCGGCCGACGCCGTGGTGCTGGCGAGCTCCGTGGGGCACTCCGCGAGCATCGTCCTGGTCCCGGACGATCAGACGATCTCCTACGCGGTACCCACCGCACCCGACCCACGGGTCCGCTCCGACATCGTGATCTTCGGCAGGCCCGGCGGCGGCGCCGTCTTCGCGGTCGGCTCCATCGCCTGGTCCACCGGGATGACGCACAAGGGCGGCGACAACGACGTCTCCCGGATCACCGCCAACGTCCTGGACCGCTTCCGCGACCACGCCGACCCGGTGGCCCGCGCATGAGGCTCGTCGGTTACGCCGACCGGCTCTCCGTGCGCGCCGGGGACCCGATCGCGTTCCACGTCAGTTGCGCGCACGCGGACTATCGGCCGGAGGTCGTCCGGCTGCGGCGCGGCGGCTCGCCCCGCCACGGGCTCGCGCTCGTCGAGGAGACCGTCGCGAGCGGGCTGCCGGCTCGGCTGCCGGGCCGCGTGCAGACCACCACCTCCGGCTCGTTCGTCGAGGCGGGCCCGGTCGGTCCGATGGACGCGGTCGGGCTCGCGGTGTGGTTCCTCCCGACCCTCCCCGGCACCAGCCCTCGGCCGCTGCTGGCGGTCGGCGACCTGGTCCTCGACGTCTCGGCCGCCGGGTTGGCCCTGCGCCGCGGCGCGACCACGCTGGCCACCCTCGACGCGGCGCCCGTCGAGCGACGCTGGTCGTTCGCCGCCGCGACCGTGGACGCCACCGGCGAGGTGCGGCTCTCGCTGCACCGGCCGGGCCTCGACGCGGCAACCACGGCCGCGCAGGCGCGACCGTCCGCGACCAGCGGGGTGCTGCGGATCGGCGCTGATGCAGGTCCGGGCGGCACGCCGACCGGCGGGCTCGGCACGACGTTCAACGGGAAGGTCGCCCGGCCGGTCGTCGCCGCGACCGCCTGGCCCGCGACGACGACGGCGGCGGTGGCGGCCGGCGCCGACCCGCTCACCCTGCTCGACCCGGCCACGACCAGCGCGCTCGACCTCGCCGCCGACCCCGGCGGCACCCGCGTGCACGACCGCGGCGGGCTCACCGGCGGCGCGCTGATCAGGCACCTCCCCACCCGCGGCGTGCCCGGGCCGTTCTGGACCGGCGCGGAGGCCGACTTCCGCCGCGCCTCGGAGGAGTTCGACGCGTTGCACCTGCACGACGACGACCTCGCCGACGCAGGCTGGGAACCGGATCTCACCTGGGACGTCCCCACCGACCTGCCCAGCGGCGTCTACGCCCTGAAGACGACCGCGGAGGGGGACGTCGACCGGATCCCGTTCGTCGTCACCCCGGCCCGGCACGAGGCGCCGGTGCTCGTGGTGCTGCCCACGTGGACCTACCTCGCCTACGCGAACTGGCGCACCTACGCCGAGTACGAGGCCGAGCGGCTGGTGATCTACGGGGAGGCGCGCGGGATCGACGAGCGGGACCGCTGGCTGGTTGCGCACCCCGAGTTCGGTCGCTCGCTCTACGACGTGCACACCGACGGCAGCGGGGTCTGCCACTCCAGCAGGCTGCGCCCGATCGTCAACATCCGGCCCGACTACTACACCCCCACCACCCGCGGGTTCCGCCACTACGCGCAGGACCTGCTGCTGCTCGACTGGCTCGACCGGCGCGGCGAGCACTACGCCGTCGTCACCGACGACGAGGTCGAGCGCGAGGGCGCGGACCTGCTCTCCCGCTACGACGTGGTGCTCACCGGCAGCCACCCCGAGTACTGCTCGGCGGGCATGCTCGACGCCTACCTCGGCTACACGCGCGCCGGTGGGCGGCTGATGTACCTGGGCGGCAACGGCTTCTACCAGGTCACCGCCCGGCACCCGGGCCACCCGGACTCGGTGGAGATCCGCCGCGGCCACGCGGGCGTGGCCACCTGGGTGTCCGACCCCGGCGAGGAGCACCTCGCGGCGACCGGCGAGCGGGGCGGGCTGTGGCGGATGCGCGGGCGCGCGCCGAACCTGCTGGCCGGCGTCGGGTTCACCGCGCAGGGCTTCGACTCCGGGTACGGCTACGCCCGCACCGAGGCGAGCGCGGACCCGTCGGTCTCGTGGGTGTTCGAGGGTGTGCCCGCCGGGGTCGGTGACGTCTTCGGCGTCGAGGGGCCCGGTCTGGGCGGCGCCGCCGGTGACGAGCTGGACCGCGCCGACGTCACGCTCGGGACACCGGCCGACGCCGTCGTGCTGGCCTCGTCCGTCGGGCACTCGGACAAGATCGCGCTGGTGCCCGAGGAGGCCGACCACGGCTACGCCGCGCCCCCACCCGGCATCCACCCCAAGGTCCGCGCCGACGTCGTCCTCTTCGCGCGGCCCGGCGGCGGGGCCGTGTTCTCCGTCGGCTCGATCGCCTGGTCGACCGCGATCACGCACAAGGGCGGCGACAACGACGTCTCCCGGATCACCGCCAACGTCCTCGACCGGTTCCGGGACGAGCCCGGCCCGGTGGTCGGCGAGCAGTAAGGAGCAGCAGTGCCCGTCACCAGTACCGACCAGGTGGCGCACCTCGCCGACCGGGCGAGGTTCGTGCGCACCGAGACCGTCCGGCTCACCCGGATCGCGGGAGCAGGCCACTACAGCGCCGTGTTCTCCTGCGCGGAACTCTTCGCTGTTCTCTACTACGCACAGCTGCGCCTCGACCCGTCGCGCCCGGACTGGCCGGACCGCGACCGGTTCGTGCTCAGCAAGGGGCACGCGGCCATCGGCCTGTACCCGGTGCTCGCCGACCTCGGCTTCTTCGACCCGTCCGAACTGGACACCTACACGCGGCTGGGCAGCCCGTTCGGCGACCACCCGGACATGCGCCGCATCCCCGGCGTCGACTTCTCCTCCGGCTCGCTGGGGCACGGGCTGTCGATCGCCGCGGGCATGGCCCTCGCCGGACGGATGTCCGGCTCGGACCACCGCACCTACTGCATGCTCGGCGACGGCGAGCTGGCCGAGGGTCAGATCTGGGAGGCCGCCATGTCGGCCGGGCACTTCCGGCTCGGCAACCTCGTCGCGATCGTCGACGCCAACCAGCTCGGCATCGACGGCTTCGTCCGCGACGTCATGGCCGCCGAGCCGATCGACCGGCGCTTCGCCGCGTTCGGCTGGCAGACCCACCGCGTCGACGGCCACGACATCCCCGCCCTGCTCGAGCTGTTCGCCGGGCTGCCGGCGGCCGCGGACGGCCCGCCGCAGCTCGTCGTCGCCGACACCGTGAAGGGCAAGGGGGTGGCCCGGATGGAGCTCTCCCCCGACTGGCACGTCGGCAACCTCGTCGGCGCCGACTACGACGACGTGCTGGCCGAGCTGGAGGGACGGGCATGAGCACCCAGGACCAGTCCGAGCTGTTCAACGGCACGGCGAACGTCGGCCTCAAGGACACCCGCTCCGTCGACGGCACCGACACCCGGGCGATCCCCGCGTTCGTCTTCGGCGAGGAGCTCGCCCGCCTCGCCGACCACGACCCCCGCATCGTCGTGCTCACCGCCGACCTCGCCCGGTCCAACCGGGCGACCGACTTCGCGAACCGGCACCCCGAGCGCTTCGTCAACGTCGGCATCGCCGAGAAGAACATGATCACGATGGCGGCCGGGATGGCCGCGTCCGGCTACATCCCGTTCGCGGCCACGTTCGGCGCGTTCGCCGCGCTGCTGGGGGCCGAGCAGATCCGCACCGACTGCGCCTATCCCGGCATGCCGGTCCGGGTCGTCGGCCACCACTCCGGCATGTCCATGGGCTTCTACGGCACCAGCCACCACAGCCTGGAAGACCTCGGGATGATGCGCTGCATCGCCGACCTCACCGTCGTCTGCGCCACCGACGCCAACCACCTGCGCGCGCTGCTGCGCCTGTCGCTCGACCACCCGGGCGCGATGTACATCCGGCTCGGCCGCGGACGGGATCCGCAGGTCTACCCCGAGGTGCCGGATCTCGCGATCGGCCGCGCCGAGACCGTCCGCGACGGCACCGACCTGACGATCATCGCCACCGGATCCGAGGTGCACCCCGCGCTGCAGGCCGCCGACGAGCTGGCCGGCGCGGGCATCTCCACCCGGGTCATCGACATGTTCACGATCGCCCCACTGGACCGCGACGCCGTGCTCGACGCCGCGCGCTCCACCGGTGCCGTCCTCACCGTCGAGGAGGGCAACGTCACCGGCGGGCTGGGCAGTGCGGTCGCCGAGTGCCTGTTCGAGGCGGGCGCCCACGTCCCGTTCCGCCGCCACGGCGTGCCCGACGAGCACGTGCCCGTCGGACCGCCCGCCGCGCTCTACGCCCACTACCGCCTCGACGGGCCCGGCATCGCGTGTGTCGCCCGTGAGCTGCTCGACTCCAGCAAGGGAACCTCATGACGATCGCACCCGCCTCCGTCCTCGGCGAGCACGAGCTCGCGCTGCGCGAGCGGGCCCGCCAGGTGATCCCCGGCGGGATGTACGGCCACATGTCCGTGCAGGCGTTCAGCTCCGCACACCCCCAGTTCATGGCCTCCGGCGACGGCTGCCGGGTCACCGACACCGACGGGCGGACCTACCTCGACCTGATGTGCGGCTGGGGCCCGGTCGTGCTGGGGCACCGCCACCCGGGTGTCACCGCGGCGATACTCGACCAGCTCGAACGCGGCGACTGCCTCGACGGCACCAGCCCCGTCGCGGTCGAGTTCGCCGAGCTGCTGGTGGACACGATCCCGTCCGCGGACTGGGCGATGTTCTGCAAGAACGGCTCCGACGCCACCACCACCTGCGTGACGATCGCCCGCGCCGCCACCGGGAAGCGGAAGCTGCTGGTCGCCCACGGCGCCTACCACGGCGCGGTCCCGTGGTGCTCGCTGCGCGGCTCGGGCGTGACCGCCGAGGACCAGGCGCACCTGGTGCGCTACGAGTACAACGACCTGGCCTCCGCCGAGGCCGCCGCGGCCGAGGCGGGCGACGACCTCGCCGCGATCGTCGTCTGCCCGATGCGCCACGACATCAAGCGCGACCAGGAGCTCGTCGACCCCGCCTTCGCGCGCGGCCTGCGCGCACTCGCCGACCGCACCGGCGCCGTCCTGGTCCTCGACGACGTCCGCTGCGGGTTCCGGCTCGACCTCGGCGGCAGCTGGGAGCCGCTCGGCGTCCGGCCGGACCTGTCGGCCTGGTCGAAGGCGATCGCCAACGGGCAGGCGCTGGGTGCCGTCACCGGGATCGAGGCACTGCGCGACGCGGTCCGGTCGGTCTACGTCACCGGGTCGTTCTGGACCGCGGCGGTGCCGCTCGCCGCCGGGCTGGCGACCCTGACGGAGCTGCGCAAGGGCGTGGCGCTGCCGGACATGGCCCGCACCGGGGCCCGGCTCCGGGAAGGGCTGGCCGCGCAGGCCGCCGCGCACGGGTTCGAGATCCGCCAGACCGGACCGGTGCAGATGCCGATGCTCTCCTTCGCGGGCGACGAGGACTTCCGGCTGGTCACCGCGTGGGCCGAGGCCGCGGTCGAGCGCGGTGTGTACCTGCACCCCTGGCACAACTGGTTCCTGTCCGCCGCCCACACGGACGCGGACATCGACGCGATCCTCGCGCGCACGGACGAGGCGTTCGCGGCCGTGCAGGGATGAGGGGACGCCCGGCCATACTCGGTGCGTGCCTGAAGATCGGGAAAGCCGGCCCCGCCCGTTCGACCTGACCGGGAGGACGGCGGTCGTCACCGGCGGCGCCCGCGGTCTCGGCCGGGGCATCACGCTCGCGCTGCTCGCCGCGGGCGCCGACGTCGTCTCGCTGGGCCGCTCGCCGCTGCCCGCCGAGCTCACCGACACCGCCTCCGCGCTGGGCAGGCGGCTCACCGCCCGCACCCTCGACCTCGCCGACACCGCCGCGATCACGGCGACCGCGCGGGACGTGCTCGCCGAGCACCGGATCGACATCCTGGTCAACAACGCGGGTGTCCAGGACCGGCACCCGGCCGTCGAGTTCCCGCTCGAGGCGTGGGACCACGTCATCGACGTCAACCTGCGGGCGGTCTTCCAGCTCTGCCAGCTCTTCGGCGGTCCCATGCTCGACCGCGGCGGCGCCATCGTGAACGTGGCGTCGCTGCTGTCGTTCCAGGGCGGCATCACGGTGCCGGCCTACGCCGCCAGCAAGGGCGGGGTCGCCCAGCTCACGAAGGCGCTCTGCAACGAGTGGGCCGGCCGGGGCGTCAACGTCAACGCCGTCGCCCCCGGCTACATGGACACCGAGCTGAACACCGCGCTCCTCGCCGACCCGGTCCGGCGCGAGCAGATCTCCGCTCGTATCCCCGCCGGGCGCTGGGGCCGGCCGGAGGATGTCGGGAACGTGGTGGTGTTCCTCGCCTCCCCCGCCGCCGCGTACGTGCACGGGCAGGTGCTCGCGGTCGACGGCGGGTGGCTCGCGCGGTAGTCGCGTTCGTTCCCGCTACGCGCGCGACCTGCGCCGCACCCGGCTGCGCACCGCGTCGATCACCGACGGCCCGCCCATGAAGGCCCACACCGCGATCACCGGGTCGCAGATGGCGCAGCCGAGCGAGGAGTGCTCGGCGAACGGGACGATCGGTTCCCCGCGCAGGTGGTGCACGACGTCCCAGGCCGTGTGCAGCAGCCAGCCGATGCCGATGAACGTCCACGACTCCAGGCCGCGGAACGCCACCCAGGTCAGCAGCGCGGTGAAGGCGAACTCGGCGATCCCGAGCCCGCCGCCGCTGAGGTAGGCCGCGCCGGCACCGGCGACCATGATCGCGTTGAAACGGCGGCGGTGCGGCTCCGGCAGCAGGGACGAGAGGACGACGTAGAGGAGGCCGATGGCGATCGGGGCGATCACGGTCACGAGCGGACCGTACGGAGCCGTCGTGGGCGCGAGCAGTGGCGAGAGCGCCGGTCTTCGACGGATTTCCGCCACACTCGTGAGGTGCACCGGGTCGTTGTCCTCGCCGTGGACGGGGTCGTCCCGTTCGACCTGTCGGTACCGATCGAGGTCTTCGGCCGGGCTCGGCTCGCCGACGGCGGCCCGGCCTACGAGGTGCGCGTCTGCGGTCCGTCGCCGGAGGTCGACGCGGGTCCGTTCGGGCTGCGCGTGCCGCACGGGCTGGACGAACTCGCGAGGGCCGACACCGTCGTCGTCCCTGGGGTCGCCGACATCGCCGCTCCGGTCCGACCAGCGGTTCTGGACGCCCTGCGCGTCGCGCCCGGCCGGCTGGTGTCGGTTTGCGTGGGGGCGTTCACGCTGGCCGCGGCCGGGCTCCTCGACGGGCGGCGCGCCACGACGCACTGGGCCGCCGCCGCGGAGCTGGCCCGCAGGTATCCGGAGGTCACCGTCGACCCGGGCGTGCTCTACGTGGACGACGGCGACGTGCTGACCTCGGCCGGCGCCGCGGCCGGGCTCGACCTGTGCCTGCACCTCGTCCGGCGCGACCACGGCGCAGCGGTGGCCCGCGGGACGGCTCGACTGTCGGTCGCTCCGCTGGAGCGGGCCGGCGGACAGGCGCAGTTCGTCGCGCACGAACCCCCGCCACCGGAGGGCAGCTCGCTCGAACCGCTCCTGACCTGGCTCGCCGAGAACCTCCACCGCCCGCTGACCCTCGCCGACATCGCCGCCCGCGCCTCGATGAGCGACCGCTCGCTCTCCCGCCACTTCCGGCGCCAGACCGGCACCACCCCACTGCGCTGGGTGAACCGGCACCGGATCCGGAAGGCGCAGCAACTGCTGGAGGAGACCGACCAGCCGGTCGAACGGGTCGGCGAGCTGGTCGGGTTCGACTCCCCCACGTCGTTCCGCGAGCGCTTCCGCGAGGTCGTCGGGGTCAGCCCGCAGACGTACCGCCGCTCGTTCCGGCCGTGATCAGGCCGGTGGGTCGAGGGCGATGCCGGCGTTCTCCAGGGCCGCCTCGGTGAGCATCCGGGCGAAGGCGCGGTCGCTTCCGCAGGCTGTGGCCAACGGGGCGTCGACGTCGACCATCGCGCAGACCTCGAGCAACGTGTCGTCGTAGGCGGCGAGCAGGGCCACCGTCCGCACGCGGGTGGGCGGGCGGCAGTCGCGCACCTGCCGGTGCAGCCTGCGCACGTCCGCGACCACCGACTCCAGGCTCGGGCCGGTGACCGGGTCACCGCGTCGCCTGCGTTCCCACAACGAGGTGACCAGCGCGGGCAGGAGCCGCACGCCCAGCCAGACGACCACGGTGGGGGCCACCGCGATCGCGATGTACAGGAGCAGGCCTTCGACGACCGGACGGCCTCCCATCCGGCACCTCCCCGCTGAGGTATCGAATCGATTCGACGGTCACCGTACGCCGCCGTGCGGACCTGGACAAGAGCGGCTAGCGTGCCGGTCAGCGCGTGGTTGCGCCTAGGGTTCCGCTCGCCGCCCGCCGAGCACGAGTGATCCACAATCAGGGCGGCGGGGACTGGACCGAGCGGCGCCAGTACCCCGCCTCCACCGGTGGGCCCACACCTGACGGGACAAAAGCCCTGAGGGCTCCTGATCCGACGCGTCCGCACCCGCGGACCGGCCAGAAGGAGCCCAACCGGTGCATGCGCCGTCACTCGGCCCGTTCATGATCGCCGCGGTGCTCGCGGCCGCCCTGCTGCACGCCGCCTGGAACTCGATCGCCCACAGCATCGGCGACCGCCTGGTCGGGTTCGCCATGATCGGGGTCGTCGACCTCGTGGGCGGCGGCGCGCTCGCCGCGCTCGCCGGCCCGCCCGCCCCCGGCGCTTGGCCGTACATCGTGGCCTCGGCCGTCGTGCACATCGGCTACAACCTGCTGCTGCTCGCCAGCTACCAGCTCGGCGACTTCAGCCAGACCTACCCCATCGCGCGGGGCACCGCGCCGCTCGTCGTCGCACTCGTGTCCGTCCTGCTGCTCCACCGGCCACTGGCGGCTCAGGACCTCGCCGGCATCCTCGCCGTCTCCGCCGGGCTCATCGGGCTCGTCCTGGCAGGCGGCGTCCCCGGGCGCAAGGAGCTGCCGGCGGTTGCGGCGGCACTGGCGACCGGCCTGCTGATCGCCCTGTACACCGTGATCGACGGCGTGGGCGTGGCGGAGGGACCGCTCCTGCCCTACATCGGTTGGATGTTCTTCCTGCAGGGCCCCGCGCTCCCCGTGGTGGCGGTCCTGCGCCGCCGAAGGCGCCTCCCCGCGCTGCTGCGCCGCCACGCCCTGCCCGGCCTCGCTGGCGGGGCGACCTCGCTCGCCGCGTACTCGATCGTGCTGTGGGCCCAGACCTCCGGCGCGCTCGCTCCCATCGCGGCGCTGCGCGAGAGCAGCATCGTGTTCGGCGCGCTCATCGGCGCGCTGTTCCTGCGCGAACCACTCGGGCACCGGCGCGCCGTGGCGGCGGCGGTCGTGCTGGCGGGGGTGTTGCTGTTGAGCCTCTAGCCCTCGCGGAGGCGGTCGGCCACGCCGCGGCCGTAGCGCTCCAGCACCCGCCTGCGCATGACGGGGTCGGTGCGCGGCACCGGCTCCAGGAACACCTCCTGCAGATCCGGGAACCGCTCGTGCAGCTCCGCGTCGATGGCCACGCAGCGCGTTCGAGCTGGGCGACGCCGATGGCGTCGGCGAAGTCGAGCCGGGCGCACAGCAGCACCTGGTCGGTGCCGGTGGTCATCGTGAGCAGGTCGACGACCTCGTCGACCTCGGGGCACGCCGCGAGGGTGTCGCGCAGCGCGAGGACGGTGGCGCGATCGGCCTGGCGCCCGATCAGCAGGCCCATGTTGGTGCGCCCGAGGATGTACGCCACGGCCGTGAGCAGCAGTCCCACCAGGAGCGATGCGAGCCCGTCCCAGAACGACGAGCCGGTGAGCTGGTGCAGCCCGACACCGCCGAAGGCGAGCAGCAACCCGATGAGCGCGGCGCTGTCCTCGTAGAACACGCTGCGCACGGTCGGGTCGTCTGTGGCGCGCAGCCAGCGCAGCGGCGTGGTCGACTCGGCGCGGGCCGCGACGCGCACCTGCCGCACGGCCTGCAGCCAGGAGATGCCCTCGAGCACGAACGACACCGCGAGCACGGCGTAGGCGACCCACGCGAGGGTCTGCTCGACGTCCTCGCCGAGGATCGTCCGGACGCCCTCGATGATCGCGAACACCGCGCCGGAGACGAAGATGCTCACGGCCGCGATCAGCGCCAGAAGAACCGCTCCTTGCGTACCCGAACGGGTGCCGCCGGTCCGGACGGCGGGCCGAGCGCCCCAGTGCGGTGAGCAGGAGCAGCTCGGTGGCGGTGTCGGCCACGCTGTGCGCCGCCTCGGCGAGCATCGCCGCCGATCCCGTGAAGATCCCGGCAACGAACTTGAGCACGGCGATGGCCGCGTTGACGGCGGTGGCCACCAGCACCGTGAGCGTGCTCTCCTCCTGCGCCACCCGGCGAGGCTGGTTCCCTGCGGGTGGCGCGCGGCTCAGCCCACGCGGGGATGTACCGCGTCCGTGAACCCGGCCGGGACGATGACGTCCTCCCGGCCCAGCTCGGCCACCGAGCTGCGGCCCAGGCCGAGCAGGGCCGAGTCGATGCCGCCGCGCAGGATGTCGAGGACGTTCTCCACACCGGCCTGCCCGCCCGCGGCGAGGCCCCACAGGTAGGCGCGGCCGATCATGACGGCGCGGGCACCGAGGGAGAGGGCCTTCACCACGTCGCTGCCGCGGCGGATGCCGCCGTCGAGCAGGACCTCGACCTGGTCGCCGACGGCCTCGGCGATCGCGGGCAGCGCCCGGATCGACGCGGGCGTGCCGTCGAGGTTG
Organism: Pseudonocardia hierapolitana; assembly: GCF_007994075.1. Lineage (NCBI taxonomy): Bacteria > Bacillati > Actinomycetota > Actinomycetes > Pseudonocardiales > Pseudonocardiaceae > Pseudonocardia > Pseudonocardia hierapolitana. Next base: position 8,313,059 of record NZ_VIWU01000001.1, read on the forward strand.
TTGCCGCCGTGGTTGGACACCGAGATGGCGCTGACGCCGGCATCGACGGCGCGTTTCGCCTCGTCCACGCGGAACACGCCCTTGAGCAGGAACGGGCCGTCCCACTGGGCACGCAACCAGCGCACGTCCTCCCAGCTGGGCGGCGGGGTCTGCATCCACTGGCCGTAGGCGCCGAAGAACGTGGCCTGCGGACCGCCGGGGTCGGACATGTTCGGCACGGTGAGGTCCGGCAGCCGCCGCGCGCGGACCCAGTCGAGCAGCCACCGCGGGTGGGCGATCCCCTCCGGGGCGAAACGGAGCATCTCCCGCAGGGTGAGCCGCTCCGGGATGCGTGGGCTGCCCCAGTCGCGGCCGTGGGAGAACGACCAGTCGGGGGTGAGGATCAGCCCGACGGCGCCTGCCGCGCGCGCCCGCTCGACGCGGCGCGCGATGTCGTCCCGGCTGCCGCACCAGTAGATCTGGAAGAGCGTCTGCGGGTTGGCGGCGACGACCTCCTCGAGGGGCTTGCTGGCGAAGGAGGACAGGCCCATCGCGGTGCCCCGTGCCGCGGCGGCACGGGCCACGGCGACCTCCCCGTCCGGGTGCACCGCCTGCACACCGGTCGGCGAGATCAGTACCGGCAGCGACACGTGCTGCCCCAGCACGGTGGTGCCCAGCTCCCGCTCGCCCGAGAACCCGGCCGTGCGCGGCGCGAAGCCCAGCTCGTCGAAGGCGGCCTGGTTGTCGCGCACGGTGAGGCCCTTCTCCGAGCCCGCCACCAGCGCGCCGTACACCGAGGGCGGCAGCCGCTTCCGCGCCCGCCGCTGTGCCTCGGCCACCGTCTCGAACCAGCCACCGGCCATGATCAGCCCTTCGTCGGCAACGCCGCAGACTTTCGACATGACGTGTCGAATTTGAGGGGACGATAGCGTCGCACCGTGACGGGAACAAGACCGGCGCGCCGGGGCCGCCCCCGCGGCACGAGCACGCGCGAGCTCGAGCTGATCGCGCTGCGCCTGTTCACCGAGCAGGGGTTCCACGAGACCACGATCGAGCAGATCGCCGCGGCGGCGGGCGTGAGCACCCGCACCTTCTTCCGCTACTTCGACGCCAAGGCCAGCGTGCTGTGGCAGACGTTCGACAGCGAGGTCGAGGCGATCCGCTCCGCCCTCGCCGATGCGCCCGACGACCTCCCGGTGATGGACGCGATCCGCCACGCCGTGCTCGCCGCCAACCACTACCGCGCCGCCGACGTGCCCGAGCTGCGGATGCGCATGACCCTCGTCGGCACCGTGCCCGAGATCGCCGCCAGCGCGTCCGTGCGCTACGACGCGTGGGAGCGGGCGATCAGCGAGTTCGTCGGCCGCCGTGTCGGGCAGCCGGCCGATTCCCTGTTCCCACACGTCGTCGGCCGTGCCACGCTCGCAGCGTGCCGTGCCGCGTACGAGCGCTGGGCGGTAAGGGCCGACGCGGACCTCGCCGTCTACCTCGACGCCGCGCTGCGCGCGCTCGCCTGCGGCTTCCGCGAGCCGCTCGCCGAACCGGGATCCACGCCCGGCGGCGGCTGACCCGTCAGCAACATCCGCGGCAACCCGGCGATCGCGCGGCGGAACGCGGAGGGGTCGCCGTGCAGACGGGCCAGCACCAGGCCGCCCTCGATCCGGACGAACGCGTCCTCGGCGGCCAGCCGGGCCGCGTCCGCGTCGGCGCCGCCACGCTCGGCGGCGCCCGCCATCGCGTCGATCCACGCCGTGGTGATCTCGGCGGCACGCGCGCGGATGCTCTCCGGAGCACCGGAGAGCGTGAGGGTGTCCAGCACGCAGGGCAGCTCGCCGTCGGCGTAGATCTCGGAGATCCGCCGGGCCGACTCGGCGACGCCCGCCGCGACGTCGGCGTCGCTCCCCATCGGCTCGAGCGCCCGCAGGAAGAGGCCCTTGACCCGGCCCATGACGGCCTCGGCCATCTGCACCTTGCCGCCGGGGAAGCGGTGGTAGAGGCTCGCGCGTTGCAGGCCTGCGCCCTCGGCGAGCGCGCCGAGCGAGGCACCTTCGAAGCCCGCCACGCGGAAGACGTGGGCGAGCCGGTCGAACAGCTCGTCGTCGGACACGGTCTGGGGACGAGGCATGAGTCGACATTACCGAACGAACGGTAATCGCATCATGTCGCCCTCCTCACGTTGCTTTACCGATCGTTCGGTAATAGCTTTCGTCAACGTCAGCACCAGCCACCAGCAGAAGGGCTCCCGGCCATGTCGCACATCACCGTCGGCCACGAGAACAGCGTCGAGATCAACCTGCACTACACGGACCGGGGCACGGGCCAGCCGGTCGTCCTGATCCACGGCTACCCGCTCGACGGGGCGTCGTGGGAGAAGCAGGAGGACCGGCTCCTCGACGCCGGCTACCGCGTCATCACCTACGACCGCCGCGGGTTCGGCGCCTCCAGCAAGCCCGCCACGGGCTACGACTACGACACCTTCGCCGACGACCTCGACAAGGTCCTCACCGCGCTCGACCTGCGAGACGTCGTACTCGTCGGCTTCTCGATGGGCACCGGTGAGGTGGGCCGGTACCTGGCGCGGCACGGCTCGGACCGGGTGGCGAAGGCCGCCTTCCTGGCCTCGCTCGAGCCGTACCTGATCAAGACCGCGGACAACCCGACCGGCGTGGACCAGTCCGTCTTCGACGGGATCCTCGCCACCGCCCGCAAGGACCGCTACGCCTGGTTCACGCAGTTCTACAACGACTTCTACAACCTCGACGAGAACCTCGGCTCCCGCATCAGCGAGGAAGCGGTGCGCAACAGCTGGAACGTGGCCGCGGGCGCGGGCTCCCTGGCGTCCTGGGCCGTGGTGCCGACCTGGGGCACCGACTTCCGCGGCGACATCGACAAGATCGACGTCCCGGCCCTCATCGTGCACGGCACGCACGACCGGATCCTGCCGATCGACGCCACCGGCCGGGAGTTCGCCAACCGCCTCCCGAACGCCCGCTACGTCGAGATCGACGGCGCCCCGCACGGCATGCTGTGGACGCACGGCGACGAGGTGAGCGACCTGCTCGTCGAGTTCCTCGCCGGCTGACGATCGTGCGGCGGGCACGGACGCTGACGGTGTCCGTGCCCGCCGCTACGGTCGGTGCATGGCTCTGCGCGCCCGGGACATCATGACGACTCGTGTGGTCACCGTCGGCCCCGACGACACGCTCGACGTGGCCGTCCACAAGATGACCGAGCTGAGGTACAGCTCCCTGCCCGTGATCGACCGCAGGTTCCGCCTCGTCGGGATGATCAGCCTGCTCGACGTGCTGCGCCACCGCGAGGACGGGGGCGCCGACTCCGCCCGGGTCGGCGCCGTCATGAACCCCGACGTGCTGTCGGTCCCGCCGCGGGCGAGTCTCAGCCTGCTCGCCCACCGCCTGCGCTCCTACGGCGAGCTGCGCGTGATGCCCGTGGTCGACGGCTCCGTGCTCGTCGGCGTCGTCACCCGCAGCGACCTGCTGCGCGTCCGCTCCCGGCCCGGCCCGCTCGGGCGGCTGGCGCAACGCTTCCGCGGCGACGACGACGTGGTGGCCCCGCTGCCCACCCGTCCGAAGGCGCCCGCCCATCCCGGCGCAGGCCAGGTGCGCGACGCGATGACCACCGAGGTCGTCACCGCTCGCGCCACCGATCCGATCGACACGGTCGCCGCATTGCTGGTCGAGCGCCGCCACCGGTCGCTGCCGGTGGTGGACGACCAGCGGCGGCTCGTCGGGCTGGTCAGCGAGGCCGACATCCTCGGCCGCGAGCCCCTGTCCGGCCGCGCCAACGGGCGCACCGTCGGCTCGGTCATGACCAAGGAGGTCATCACCCTCTCGCCGGACGACTCCATCTCCAGCGCCCGCCTCCTCATCGCCGAGCACGGGCTGCGCATGGTGCCCGTCGTGGAGGGCGGCCGGGTGGTCGGCGTGCTGAGCCGCAGCGATCTGATCTAGATCGGTACGTCCGAATTGGTCAGTCGTCGCAGGCGAGGTGGCGGTCCGGCCGTCTTACGTGTCGTGCGATCGCGCCGGGTCGGTTCGAGCACGCGCGACCGATCCGAACCCGGGCGTTCCGGACCTACACGTCCAGGAGCTGCGCGAGCGGCACCTCGGCCAGCACGATCCCGCGCCGCTGCCAGGTGTAGCTGACCAGGAGGCGGTCGCCGTCGAGCACCGCCGTCGGGTAGGAGTACTCCCCCGCGCCGCTGGTCACCACGCCACCGTCGCCTGCGGCGAAGCCGTCCGCCGGGCCGTGCCGCAGCGGCACCGCCGGGTCGACCGGGGTGGCGCCGTCGTCGAGGGTCAGCACCTGCCGCCATGTCCAGCCGTCGTCGTCGGACACGGAGACGACCAGCGGGCAGCGCGGCCCCCAGTCGCGGTCCGAGGGGTTGTGCACGCAGGCGACCCGGCCGGACCGCAGCGCCACGCTGGCGAGCGCGGAGTTGCCGTTCGGCAGGTCGGTCGGCACGGCCGCGGTCCACGTGTGCCCGCCGTCCGGCGAATCGGACCGGTGGGCGCGTCCCTCGGTGCTGCGCATCAGGGCCACCGGCCCGCGCGCACCCCACCACAGCGCGGGTTGGATGTGGCCGGCACCGCGGAGCACCGACCGGTCCACCGGGATCGGCGCCCGCTCCCAGGTACGCCCGCCGTCGGGCGAGACGTCGACGAACGGGCTGAAGCTGGGCCGCTCACCCCACTCCTCGACAGAGGCCGGGGCGAGCCAGAGCCCGTCCGGCGTGGCGAGCGGTGGGTTCTTCACCGGGCCGCGACCGCCGGAGCGGTCACCGGCCACCAGCTCGCGCACCGGCTCCCAGGTGGCGCCGCCGTCGGGCGAGCGCGTGACGAGTGTGATCCACTCGGAGATCCGCGCGCCCACCTTGCAGAACAGCCACATCGTGCGATCGGGCCCCGGTGCCAGCACCGGGTTCCAGTGGGCCACGTCCCGGCCGGTGTCGAGCGTCCGGGTCCCGCCGGCCCGGCGACGTGGATCCGGTTGTCGGGCGTGCCCTCCTGCGTGCCGGCGAACCAGGCGACGACCGGGCGCCCGTCCACGACCGCGACGGTCGATGCATGGCACTGCGACCCGCGGTCGAGGGTGACGAAAGACCGGCTGATCACGCCACCGGCACGGGATCGGTGAGCCGGGCGATGCGCTCCAGAGCCGCCCGGGGGACGTCGGGCGACGGCATGCGCAACGCACCGTTGCCGTGCCCGAGGTGGCGCAGTGCGGCCTTGATCCCCTCGACCGTGCCTGCCAGGGCGTCGAGCACGGCGTCGGCGCGGACCTGCGCCGCCCGCTCCGCCTCCGTGTCACCCGCGGCCACGGCGTCGGCGAGCGCCGTGAACGGCTCCGGGAACGCCGCCGAGAGCCCGGAGACGATCCCCGCCCCGCCGGCCCGCACGACAGCAGGCAGCGTGGTGTCCGCGCCGGACCACAGGCGGGCGCCGGCCGGCAACCCGGCGACGTACTCGACGAGCCGCCCGTTCGCCGCGCCCGACAGCTTGACGCCGGCCAGCCCGACCTCGGCGGCCAGCTCGCCGAACTCGGCCGGGTCGACGACCACGCCGGTGCGTTCGGTGAACAGGTACCCGTACACCCGCGCCGGGTGTGCCGCCTCGACCACGGCCGCCATGTGCCGCGCGACCGCGGCGGCGTCCACGGGGAGGTAGTACGGCGTCAGCGCCGCGATCCGACGGGCGCCGAGCGCCACCGCGTCACGCGTGAGCGCCACCGACTCGCGGGTGCCGGCCGCGCCCACGTGCACCACCACCCGCTCAGGGCCGTACGCGTCGAGGGCGAGCTCGGTGAGCGTGCGCCGCTCGGCGCGGTCGAGCGCGGGGAACTCGCCGGTGGTCCCGGCCACGAACACCCCGTCGACGCGCCCGGCGAGCGCGGCGTGGTGCGCGACCGTGGTCTCCCGGTCGATCTCGCCGTCCGCATCGAAGAACGTCGGGACGGCGGCCAGCACCTCGGCCCTCACCTGCGGAGCGGGTGCGGTCTCGGACATGGGTCTCCCTCGGATCGTGGGCGTTCTTCTTCTCAGGAGGCCCGGCGGGGCCGCTCGGCGAGCACCTTGCGCATGCGCCCGCAGGAACCGTCGAGGTGCTCGTCCAGCGCGGCGAGGGCCGGCTCGAGCTCGCCGGTGCGGACGATCTCGGCCAGGTCGGCGTGGTCCTGCGCGATGGGCGTGAGGTCGCGGTCGGTGGTGTTGGTGACGGCGAGCATCGCGGCGAAGAGCGGGCGGTGCAGGGCCCACGTGGCCGCCAGCCTGCGGTTGCCGCCCAGGTCGTAGAACGCGCTGTGGAAGTCGAGGTCGGCGGCGGCGAACGCGGGCGGATCGGCGTCGGCGGCGGCCGCGCGCATCCGGGCCACCGCACCCTCGAGGGGGGTCCACTCGAGGCTCGCGCGGCGGGTGATCACGTCCCGGACCGCCCGTCCCTCCAGTGCGGCGCGCACGGCGTACAGCTCCACGATGTCATCCTCGGACAGCCCGCGGACGTAGACGCCGCGCCTGCGGGTCTCCACGAGACCCTCCAGCTCCAGCTGCCGCAGCGCGTCACGGACGGGGCCGCGGCTCACCCCGAACCGCTCCGCCATCCACCCCTCCACCAGGTGGGTGCCCGGCTCCAGCTCGCCGCGCACGATGAGCGCGCGCACCTGGGTGAGCAGCTGCTCGCCCAACGGTGGCCGGTGGACGGGACTGACGATCATCGACGCTCCTCGTTCGGATGCGGTCACCCTAGGCGCTGGCCCGGTAGACGGTCAACGTCAACCGTTGACGGTTAACCGTAGACAAGTCATAGTTCCCCGCACCACCGCACTCGAGAGGGGCTGTCGCATGGCCGCGACCGTCGCGCAACCAGATCGTCGCTACACCTGGAAGGTCACGGCGTCGAGCTTCCTGGGCAACACGCTGGAGTACTACGACTTCCTGGTCTACGGCACCGCAGCAGCCGTCGTCTTCCCCCAGGTCTTCTTCCCCGACAGCAGCGGTTTCGTCGCGACGCTCGCCGCCTTCGGGACGTTCGCCGTCGGGTTCCTCGCCCGGCCGCTGGGCGGCCTCTTCTTCGGCCGCCGTGGCGACATGCACGGCCGCAAGTCCACGCTGCTGGTCACGCTCACCGTGATGGGCGTGAGCACGATCCTCATCGGCCTGCTGCCCGGGTACGCCACGATCGGGATCTGGGCGCCGCTGCTCCTGGTGGTCCTGCGCCTGGCACAGGGCTTCGCCGTCGGCGGTGAGTGGGGCGGCTCGATGATCATCGTGCTGGAGTCGGCGCCACCGAACCGGCGCGGGTTCTTCACCGCGTGGCCGAACACCGGCGGGTTCTCCGCGCAGATCCTCATCACCCTGTCGTTCGCCTGGGTCTACACGCTCCCCGAGGCGGACCTGCTCTCATGGGGCTGGCGGGTGCCGTTCCTGCTCTCGGCCGTGATCCTCGTCGTCACCTTCTGGATGCGGCGCAGTCTCTCCGAGACCCCCGTCTTCACCGAGTCGGTCGCACCCGTCACCGAGGACCCGGGGAAGCCGGCCGCCGTGAAGACGGGGACGGACACCATCGTCTCGACGTTCCGCGACGACTGGCGCAGCCTGCTGCTGATCCTCGGCCTGCGCTTCGCCGAGGCGCTGCCCTACTTCCTGCTCACGGTGTTCGCCCTGTCCTACGGCAACAAGGCTCTCGGGATCGAGCGCGAGACCCTCAACAACGCCATCCTCGTGGTCTCCGTCCTGGCGTTCGTCTCGCACGGCGTGTTCGCGGCGGTGTCGGACCGCATCGGCCGCCGCCCGGTGTACTTCTTCGGCTCGGTCGTCGTGTTCGTGATGGCCTTCCCGTTCTTCGGGCTGCTGCACACCGGGTCGTTCCTGCTGATCACGCTCGGCTACGTCCTCGTGCTCAACCTCGGGCACAACGCGATCAACGCGGTGCAGCCGGCCTTCTTCGCAGAGCTCTTCCCCGCCGACCGGCGCTACACCGGTGCCGCGGCGGGCCGGGAGATCGCCTCGATCCTCGCGGGCGGGCTCACGCCGTTCGTCGCCACCGCGCTCGCCGGGCCCGACGGCACGCGCTGGCCGCTGGTGGCCGGCTACGTGATGCTCGGCGCCGTGCTCTCCATGTTCGCCGTCTGGAAGGCGCCGGAGACCTTCCGCCGCGACCTGCGCACGACGAGCGTCGAGAGCCGCGCCGGTACCGCTGCGTAGATCGGCCAGAACGCTGCGTGATCCGTGCTGTCCCGGCACCGTTCGCCGTTCGAATGTGGGCGCGTAAAAGGGGGCAGGACGGGAGCGGCGATGTTCTGGGACGGTGGCCCGCAGGAGCCGGATTTCAGCACCGAGTGGGCACGCCTTCGGCCAGGCGTGCCCGTCGTGCGCGCGCGGGGGCGGCTGGACCGCCACACGGTCCACGACCTGCACGACGCCGTCGACCGGTGCCTCGAGACCACGCCGTGGGCGGTCGTCATCGATCTGACGCGCGTGACGGAGCTGCGTGCAGGCGCGGTGCCCAAGCTCGGCAGCCTGGTCGAGCGCGTCCGGGCGGGGCACGTCGGCCTGCACGTCGTGACCAACGGTGGCGCGGTGGACAGCCTGCTCGGCGGCACTACCTCCGGTGACCTGATCCTCATCCACCACAGCATCGGAGCGGTCCAGCGGGCGCTCGCCCGTCAGACCTCGTGCTAGCTCACCCCGAACGCAGCGTCGCGGAGGGGGACCGGCCGAACCGGCGCTTGTAGGCCACCGCGAACCGGCCGGCGTGCAGGAAGCCCCACGACGCCGCCACCGAGCCGACCGTGACCTCGTGCGGGTCGGCCGCGAGGAGCTGCGCGTGGACGCGGTCCAGCCGCACGTCCCGCAGGTAGGTCATCGGCGGGATCCCGACCGACTGCGCGAACCGGTCCTGCAGGGTCCGGACGCTGACGGCGACGGTCGCGGCGAGCTCCGTGATCGTCCACGCGTGCTCGGGGCGCTCCTCGATCAGCTCGACGGCTTGCCGGACCGCGCGCGGCTGCAGCGAGGCGTCCCCGTGCCGCAGCTCGTCGGAGTGGTTGTGCGGCTGGGCCAGGAGCAGCCCGTGGATCACGAGACCCTCCAGGTGCGCCGCGGCGGCGGGGAACCGCAGCATCCCGTCCGGGCGTCCGGCCTCCCGTTCCACGAGGTCGAGGGCGGCGAGGAACGACGCGCCCGCCGGGGTGGTGAGGTCCATCCCGACGGCGAACTCGAGCGGCCGCGACAGCGGGTGTCCGAGGAGCCGCTCCAGCTCCCGGTCCACCGCCCGCCGGTCGAGCATGAGGCTCAGCTGGGCGCTGCCCGCGCCCCATTCGATCTCCGCGGGCGCGCCGGGCATGAAGATCGCCGCCCGGCCCGGGGCCGTGAACACCGGGTCCCGGCGTCCGCTGCGGGAACGGGCGCGGCCCACGAGCGGGATGTTGACGTGGTAGTCGCGCGCCTCCGCCGTGACCATCCGGATCTCGGCGCCGTAGCGCACGTAGCCGGCGGTGACGCTGCCCAGCCGCAACGCGTTGAGCTGTACGTCCAGCGTGGACCCGGCGTCGAGCAGGTCGATCCGGTGCGGCAGGTAGACCTCGCCCATGCGGCCGAGCGCCTCGTCGAGATCGCTCGTGCGCACCAGGCACAGGCCGGGAAAGCGCTCGTACGGCTCGGTCACCCCCGCACCGTTCCCGATGGTGTCGCGGCACACCAGCGCGTCCCATCCCTCACGCCAGGACCGGCGCCGCTCAGGCAGGTGCGGACCCGACCGGCTCGGGCCTGCGGAAGACGCGCGCCGCGGCCACCCGGCCGCTGCCGTCCGGCGCGTCGAGCTCGGCCAGCCGGCGGGTGACGCGATCGTCGACCGACAGGTACTTGCGGCCCGCCCTCAGGTCGGCGTCGTTGCGCAGCCGGATGATCAGCGGGAACGCGCTCAGCGCTCCGGCGTCGAACAGTCCGGTCGTGTAGATCAGCTGCACGCCGAGCGCACGGGCCACACCGAACTGCAGTTCGAGGAGGTAGCCCGCCGACGCGCGCCCGATCGGGTTGTCCAGGAACAGGACGCCCGCGTGGGCGCGCCTGCCCTGCCCGCGCTGGTGGGCGCGCAGGGCGGCCATCGTGCAGTACAGGACGATCGCGGCCGTCAGCTGCTGCCCGCCCGAGAACACGTCGCGGATCTCCGACACCCGTAGCCGCTCGGTCCGCAGCACGGCGTCGGGCTTGAGCATCTCGACCCGCACGCCCTTCGGCATCGCCGCGCGCACGCCGCGCAGCAGGAGCGACATGCCGTCCCGGCGGTCGCGGGCGTTCCCGGCGCGTTCCTGCGCGGTGCGGTCCACCACCTCGCCGAGCTCGTGCACGAGCGCCGCGTCGTCGAGCTCGTCGAAGCGGATGCGCAGGAACTGCTGGCCCGACCAGTCCGACAGGCCCTCGGGCAGCTCGGAGAGCCGCTGCGCGAGCCGCAGGGTGCGCAGGGCCTCCCCGACCATCCCGTGCAACCGCGTCACGATCCCCGAACGGTGCCGGCCGATCGTGGCGAGGTCGTCGTCGAGCGAGCGCAGCCGCGGGCGCAGCGCCTGCTCCCACTCGGCCGCGAGCCCGGGCATGTCGGCGCGGGCCACGCCGAGCACGTGGCTGCGGACCGGGCTCGCCACGGAGGAGAAGCGGGCCTCCTGCGCGAACTGCGCCACGGCGTCGACGGCCGCACGCACCGCGCGCTCGGCGGCCGCCCGGTCCCGGGCGGCGTCGCGTACCGCCGCCCGCAGCTCCTTCCAGCGCGCCAGCGCGGCGTCGACGTCGCCCGCGAACGGCGTGGCACCCGGCTCCGCCGCGTCCACGGCCCCGTCGTCGAGCCCGGCCACGACGTGCCGGAACCCGTCGGCCGACGCCTCGGCCGCGCGGCGGGCGGACTCGGCCGCACCGGCCGCGTCCCGGGCGGCGCTCGCGTCGGCGGCGGCCTGTCGCCGGTCGCGCTCGGCCCGGTCGACCAGCTCGCGGCCGTGCTCGACGCCGGCGGGTTCGCCGTAGGGTTCGACGGACTGCGGGCCTGCTGAGAACCGGCCGGCCTCCCGCCTCGCCACCGCGAGCTCCGCGCCGGCCTCCCGCAGGGCCTCCGCGCAGCGGGCGAGCGCCGACCGGGCCTGGTCCGTCGCGGCGCGGCGGGTGGCGGGGTCGGCGGCGTCGGGCGAGCGCAGCAGCGCGTCGGCTGCGGCCCGCACCTCGTCGGGCAGCTCGTCGAAGGCGGCCTGCTCCGCTCTCGCCGCCCGCTCCGCGTCCCCCAGGCGGGCCCGCAGGTCGGCGTCGACCTCGGCGGCCGAGTACGCGGCATCGGCGTTGCGGTACTCCGCCCTCAGCACTTCGAGGGCCACGTCCGGCACATCGGAGTCGGCAGCGGGGTCGGCATCGGAGCCGGCAGCGTCCTCCGGCTCGATGTCGTCCAGCGGCAGATCCGCGAGCTCCGTGCGGCTCGAGTCGGCCACCGCCCGCTGCCGGTCGCGGCTGCGGCGGGCCTCGTCGGCGGCGCGGCGGGCGGCGGCCGCCTCGGCCCGCGCGCTCGCGGCCGCGGCCTCGGCGCGTTCGACCGCCGCGGCGGCGGCCCGCACCTGCTCGTCCAGGTCCGGCCGCCTGCGCACCTCGGTGACCAGGGCGGCGAGCGCCGCGGCGCGGGCCCTGGCGTCCTCCCCGGCGGCGGCGAGCCGCGGCGCGTCCTGCTCGAGCCGGTCGGCCCGGTCGTCGAGCCCGGCGACCTCGGCATCGGCCAGCTCGGCCTCCCGAACGGCGCGGGAGAGGGCCGAGCGTGCCGCGTCGGCGGCCTCGGCGAGCGCGTCGCGCTCCCCCGTCGGGTGCCGCTCCCGCCAGTCGCGCAGCCGGGCGAGCAGGGCGCGGTCGGCCTCCAGGGCGGCGCCGAGCGACTCCAGTGCCGCCGCGCGGTCCGCGGTCTCGCGTTCCAGCTCCGCGCGGACCTGCTCGGCCGCCCCCTCGTCGATCATCGCCGGGTTCGGGGGCACCACGAAGTCGACGCCCGGGGCACTCCCGCCGGCGTCCACGGAGACGGTGGCGCCCACGGTCACGGCCGCACACGGCAGCAGCCGTGCCCGCTCCAGCTCCTCACGGGCCCGCGCCGCGTCCTCGGGTTTGTTGAGCAGCACGCCCGCCACCAGGTGCGGGAGCCGTTCGACGGCGGACGTGCGCCGGGCCTCGGGGAGCGTCGCGAGGTAGCGCCAGCCCGAGTACGCGGTGATCCCGGCCGCCTCCAGCACCGCGAGCACCTGCTCGATCTCCGCGGGTTCGGGCAGCAGCCCGCCCGCACCGAGCGCGCGCAGCGCCCGCGCGTCGCGGTCCTGGGCGGCGAGCAGCTCGGTGCGCCGCCGATCCCCCACGCCGATCGCCGCGACGAGGCGCTCCTCGAGGGCGGACGCGTCGGTGTCCGGCCGGATCTCCTCGACGCCCAGCAGCTCGGCGAACCGCGGCTCGCCGGCCAGGGCGTCGCGCGCGGCGAGGGCGTCGGCGAGGGCGGCCTCGGCCCGTTCCGCGGCGGCGCGGGCCCCGTCCTCGGCACGACGGGCGGTGCCGCGGCGCTCGTCGGCCGCGCGGCGGGCGTGCCGCAGCTCGGCCAGCTCGGTGTGCAGCGCGGCCACCTCCGATTGGGCCGCCTCCGCCGCACTCTCGGCGGCGGCGCTCGCGGCGGCCACGTCGGCACCCTCGGTGAGGTGCCCCGCCGTCACGGCCACGGCGGTGCGCCGCTCGATCCGGTCCAGCTCGCGGCGCGCCTGGTCGGCGGCCGCCCGCTGGGATGCTGCGGTGCCGACCTCGGCCAGCTCGGCCGCCCGCGCGGTGTCGGCCCGCTCGTCGGCCGCTGCCGCGGCGTGCTCGGTCGCGGCGGCAGCGGCCTCGGCCTCGCGCACCATCGCCCGCAGCCCCGCGGCGAGCGCACTCGCTGCGTCCTGGCGCGCCCGAAGCGCGGGCCGCGCCCGCTCCTGCTCGGCGTCCACCACGCCGCGCAGGCGCCGCGCCTCGGCCTCCGCGAGCCGGTGGCGCAGGACCGGCTCGACGGCCTGCCACGCCGCCACCTGCCGCTCGGCCTCGGCGTGGGCGCTGCGGGCGGCCGTCTCGGCCTCCTGGGCGGCGGCCAGCTCCAGCGCGGCGACGCGGCGGCGCAGCTCGGTGGTGATCTCCTGCTGCCGGCGATCCCGCAGCTCGGCGGCCCGCACCCGCTCCTGCGCGGCGTCGTGGGCCTGCACCGCCACCGCGAGCCGATCGTCCTCGGCGCCGCGGCGGGCCACGATCGCCGCGGCGAGCGCGCGGGCGCCGTCCTGCGCCGCCGCCTCGTCCTGGCGGGCGGCCGTGGCGGCCCGCTCGGCGTCGGTCAGCGGGTCGAGGCGGGCCAGCGTGCCCTCGACGAAGTCGCGCTCCTGCTCCAGGTCGGCCCGCTGCGCGAGCCGCGTGGCGTATCCGGAGACGAGGTCGGCGAGGTTCTGCGGCTCCTCGGTGTCGAGCACGGCGCGCAGCAGGAAGTCGACGAACGCCTCGTCGGTGGGGAACGCGAACGCCTCGGCCGCCTCACCCTCGCCCGCGTTCATGGCGCGCTGGTAGCGGAAGAGCTCGGGGTCGAGGCCGGTGTCGGCGAGGTGGCGCGTCCAGTCCCGCGGCCCGGTCTCCCAGACCAGCTCCAGCGCGGGCAGCGCGCGGTGCTGCTCGGTGAGGCGGTCCTTGAAACCCGTCGTCGTGACCCGGCGGCCGTCGACCGTCAACGGCAGGTCGTCGAGGCCGAAGCCGGGGGCGGGCCGGAAGGAGTACCAGGCCGCGCCGAGCTTCTCCGGGTCGAGGGACGTCACGTGCCCGCGCCACTCGGACACCTTGCCCGTGACGAGCAGCTGCCCGGTGCGGGTGTGCATCCACTCCAGCACCACGTGCGCGACGTCCTCGCCGAGCACGAACTTCTCGAGCACCGTGGTGCTCGTCGTGCCGACGACCTGGCGCCGTCCGGGCAGGAGCACGGAGAACACCAGCTTGAGCAGCACGGACTTGCCGCCGCCGTTCTCCAGGAACAGCACCGACGCCGGGGACGGGCGGCGCGGCACGCGCTCCAGGTCGTCGGGCGCGAACAGGTCGACCTGCTGCGCCGCCTGCACGGCGGGGCCGACGCCGCGCAGGTCGAGCGTGACGTCCTGGTAGCGCGCCCCTGGCGGCCCGACCGAGAAGAGGCGGACGCGGGTGAGCTCATACATCGGGGGCCTCGAGTCCGTTCGGGGCGCGCAGGGCGCCGCCTGCCGTCGCGGCCGGGAGCACGCCGAGCTGCAGCAGCTCGTCGAACGCGCGCTGCGCGGCGAGCTCGCGCACCTGCACCTGGTAGCGCGGCGTGGTGCGGTAGACGCCACCCTCGGTGCCGACGGCGACGAGGAAGCCCTGGTCGGCGAGGAACCGCAGCGCCTTGCCCACGATCCCGCGGGTCGTCGCCTCGCCTGCCCGCCCGTCCTTGGTGGCCGTGGCCTCCGGCCGGCGCAGCCACGCCCGCCACGCGGCCTCCAGGTGCGGCGCGTCCGACAGCGGATCGGCCTCGGCGCCTGCCGTGCGCTCCTCGAGGGCCCGGCACGCCTCGCGCACCGCCCCGTCGACATGGTCGACCGACACCCGGCCGACGTAGCTGTCGTCGCCGAGGTCGTCGGGGCGGGGGAAGGCCAGCGCGGCGGCGGCGAGGTGGGCGAGACCGTGCAGCATCTTGTCGGTCTGGCGGTTCTGCAGGACGGTGCGCCGGGCGTACTCGTCCATGCGGATCTCGAACACCGACTCCTCGACCGCGGCCAGCACGATCCCCGACTGCGGGCCCACCGCCAGCACGACGAGGCCGAGCCCCGCCGCGACGCGCTGGACGGTGTCGGCGAACCCGTCGTCGTCGCGGTAGCGGCGCACCAGCTCCGCGTAGCCGGCGTCGCGCGACGGCAGTGCCTTGGGCCGCATTCCGTGCGCGACGAGCCGCGCCGCGGACTCGACGTCGTGCGGCTGGATCTCGCGGCGTGCTGCGCCCAATGGTGACCTCGCAAGCTCGGTCACGCGACCTCCTCGACGTCCGGTTCGCCGCCCAGCACGCCTGCCGTCGTGACCAGCAGGTCCGCCCCGCCGAACTCCGGGTCGCGCAGCACCGTGCCGTCGTCGAACGCGAGCAGGAGGCTCGGGTCGCCCTGGTTGCGCGCGGTCCCGACGCTGGAGCCGACCGCGTGCACGACGCGCAGCGCCACCAGCGTGGGCAGCTCGGGGTCGATCTCCCGCGCCTCGGCGAGCAGTTCCGACAGCCGCCGCGCGCCCCGGTCGGGTTCGAGCAGCCGGGTGGCCTGCTTCCAGAGGTGCTCGCCGAAGCGCTCCGCGGTGACCGGCGCGAGGTCGGGCTCCACCACCGGCTCCCCCAGCGGGTCGCGCTCGACGGGCGGGGTCAGCAGCGTCTCCACCAGCCCGGTGAGGCTCGGCACGCTCGGCACCCGCACGCCCGCCCCCGCCCCGAAGAACGCGGCGGCCGGACCGGTGGCGGTGGCGGTGTCCAGGGCCAGGCACGGGCGCAGCAGCTGACCGAACACGTCGATCGCCGCGCGCTTGGGCCGCCCGCTGAACTGCTGGCGGTCCTGCTCCGCGCGGAACGTCGCGCCCGCCTCCTGCAGCCGCGCCTGCAGCTGGGTGTGCCGCTGGATGCAGTCGCTCACGACGTCCACCAGCTCCGCGGCCTGGCGGCGGCGCCCGGGCTCGGTGGCCTCGTCGCGGGCGTCGGCGATGTTCGCGAGGATCGCGGTCTCCGCGCGGTAGCGCGACTCGATGTGGGTGAGTGCCTCGTCGAGCAGCTGCGGCACCGCGGTGAGCCAGTCGACCGAGCGGACGTCGCGGCGGGTGGCGTCGAGCTTCTGGCGCAGCGCCTCCGCGTACTGCACGGTGCGGTAGCGCGCCTGCTCGGCGGCGAGGCGCGCGTCGCCCAGCCGGCCACGGCTGATCAGGTTCTCCAGCTTCACCTCGGCCGCGACCTGCGCCGACTCGACGTCGGTGTCCAGGGCGCCGACCAGCACGTTGATCGCCTCGTCGGAGGCACGCAGGTAGACCTCGCCGTCCGGGGCGGCCACCTCGACGAGCAGCTTGAAATCGAAGCGGCGGCGGACGTAGCGCCCGTCCTCGGTGAAGGTGCCGTAGTCGACCTGGAACCCGCGGTCCAGGCTGCCGACGTTGATCAGGTTCTCGATCACCCACTGCGCGACGCGCTCGTGCTCGCCCGCCGGGGCGTCGGGCACCTGCGCCGCGACGAACGGCCGCAGCCGCTTCACGACCTGCGCCTGGTCGGCCCCGTGGTCGAAGTCCATGGCGAGGGTGACCTGGTCGATGGCCTGCAGGGCGATCTCGGCCATCTGGTAGCGCGTGGCATCGACCCAGTCCAGCCGCGTCTTGCGGGCGTCCAGGTCGTGCAGCGGAGCGGTGCAGGCCAGCGCCTTGAGCCGGCGGGTGACCCCCTCGTCCACCGCCCGCAGAGCGCCCCCGTCCGCAACCACGGAGGGGCACTCTACGGGCGGCCGGACCTCAGTTGCTGCGGTGGGTGAGCCGGTCGCGCAGCCGGTCGACCAGCCCCACGCCCGGGCCGACGAGCTTGTGGAACAGCTCGGCGTGCGGCGCGTTCGGGTGCGGCCTCGTCGGGGCGAGCTTCTTCGCGGCCTCCACCTTTTCGCGCATCTCGACCAGCCGCTCGTGCGGCACCTGCGCGCGCAGCTGCGGGAACTGCTCGGACTCCTCGTCGTGGGCGTGGTGGCGCAGCTGCTCGGTCATCTTGCGCACGAGCCCGTCGAACCGGGGCTCGGTCGCGTCGACGGCCTCCAGCTGCTTCATCGTCTCCTCGAGCTGCTTGTGCTCCTCGATGTCGTGCTGGACCTCCTTGTCCCCTTCCGGCAGGTGCTCGCGCATCGCGGGGTAGACGTACATCTCCTCGGCGATCGCGTGCCGCACGACCTCGGCGATGACGGTGTCGGCGAGGTCGCGCTTCTCGCTGGGGTGGGTGCTCCTGGCGATGCGGTCGAGGAGGTCGAGCGCCTCCCGGTGGTCGGTGGTCAGCGTGTCGATGACGTCGGTGGTGGTCTTCTGAGCCACGACGGGCTCCTTCCTGCCTGTTCGGGAATCCGGGTGGTACCCCGCCTGCCCGGAACCAACCTGGCCGGACCAGATGACGGCGACGTCGGCGAGCACACCCGCGACGACCGCGAGGCATGCCGCACCGAGGATCCCGTGCAGGTGCGCCCGGGCCACCCACAGCGCGGGGACCACCAGCAGCACCGGCATCCACGGCACGGCGAGTGCGGTGGGAAGCCACGTCCGCACCAGTCTGCGCGGCGTGAGCTGTCGGTCCACCGATCGGCGGGTACCCCTGCCAGGAGTCCGCGAGCACGGCCGATTCGACGCTCGATTGGAGGATCGAGGGATGACGACCGCACACCCACATCGGTGCCACCCGCCACGGCGGGCGCTGCGCGGCACCGTCTACACGTGCTGGTGCCGGCGCCGCTGGGTGGCGTACGACAGCGTCACCATCCGCGACGGGAACGTCTGCGCACTGAGCCCCGACTGGCGAACGGTCGGCGGGGCGCCGGAACTCTGAGCGCGGCCGCGCCTGCGCCGGCGGCGAGCGCCAGCCCTCCGACCAGCGCGACGGCACGGTGGCGGGTCAGCCAGGCCTGCGGGCTGTGGGCGTGCGCCTCGTCGTCGAACTCGCCGTGGGCGCCGAGGTCACCGGCGGGAGGCTGCCACGTGTTGGTGCGGGACGACGGCGGGTCGTGCGCCGGATCCTCCTGGCCCGGGACGGCCGTGCGCGCCAGGTAGCGGTCCAGCAGCCAGGGGGCCATCCGGTTCGCGAGGATGGTGGCGACGGTGGACGCGCCGACCCACGTCGAGCGCCGGGGGCGCCGGGCCACCTCGGCGATGGCGCGCGCAGCGACCTCCGGCTGGTACACGGGAGCCACGGGCCGCGGCTGGTGCGCGACACCGCGGTGGAGCACCTCGTCGAACTGGGGTGTGTTGACGCCGGGCAGGTGCACCTCGCACAGCCGCACGGGCGAGCGCCGGTACCGCAGCTCGGTGCGGACGGCCTCGGTGAACCCCACGATGGCGTGCTTCGCCCCGGAGTAGGCGGCCTGCAGGGGCAGGCCGCGGAACGCCAGCGCCGACCCGACCTGGATGATCACGCCCTGCCCGCGGGGGACCATGTGCCGCAACGCGGCCCGCGTGCCGTTGACGAAGCCCAGGTACGTGACCTCGGTGATCCGGCGGAACTCGTCGGGAGCCAGGTCCTCGAAGAACGTGATCGAGCCCGTGAACGCGTTGTTGACCCACACCGCGATCGGCCCGAGCTCGGCCTCGACCCGGCGCGCCGCGCCGTCCACGGCAGCGGCGTCGGCGACGTCGGTGGGCACGGCGAGTCCCCGTCGGCCCTCCTTCTCGACGTCGGCGACCGCCGCGTCCAGGCCGTCGGTTCCCCGCGCGAGCACGGCGACGTCGTAGCCGCGGGCGGCGAACTCCCGCACCGCCGCACGCCCGATTCCCGCCGTACCCCCGGTGACGATCACCACCGGGTGCTCGCCGTCCACCACGGTCGGCCTCCTCCGGTTCGCGCTCACGCTCCTGGGTAGCCCACGGGGCGGCGTCGACACACGGCGAGCCACACCCAGCGACAGGACACGAGCGGGACGACATGAGCCACCAAGGCACGAACGGCCTCGCCGAGGCCACACGGGACGAGGCGGGCGTGTACCGCCACGGTGAGGACCGGCCCCTCGAGGGCTACGTGCTCGTCATGGCGGTCTTCGCCGCGCTCGTCGCCGGAGGGGCGGGCGTCGCGGCGGCAGCGGGGCGCCGGCTGCCGGACGGGATCAGCCCATGGGACCTCCTGCTGATCACCGCGGGCACGCACAAGCTCTCGCGCACCCTCAGCAAGGACGCGGTCACGAGCCCGCTCCGCGTCCCCTTCACGCGCTACGGGAGCACCGGCGGACCGGCCGAGGTCATGGAGGACACCCGCACGGCGAGCGACGTCCGGCACGCGATCGGCGAGCTCGTGACCTGCCCGTTCTGCCTCGACATGTGGATCGCCACGGGATTCGCCTTCGGGTACGTGTTCGCGCCGCGGGTGACCCGCCTCGTCGCCGCGACGTTCACCGCGCTCGCGGGCGCCGACTTCCTGCAGCTGCTGTACGCGAAGGGCCAGCAGGCCGCGCAGTGATCGGGTGAGGCATGACGTCCGCCGCGGCGGGAACCCGGAGAACATGGCCGGGCGCGCCGACCGGGAACGGGCCGCGATGGTGGAACGCCTGCGCAGGCGCGGGATCAGCGACGAGCGCGTGCTGGACGCGATGCGGCAGGTACCCCGGGAGCGGTTCGTCCCCCGGGACGTGGCGGGCGCGGCCTACCAGGACAACCCGCTGCCCATCGGCCTGGGGCAGACGATCTCGGCCCCGTTGATCGTCGCGCTCAGCGCGGCCGCCATGCAGGCCGGGCCCGACGCGCACGTCCTCGAGATCGGCACCGGATCCGGGTACGGCGCCGCGGTCCTCTCCCGGTGCCACCGTTCGGTGGTGACGATCGAGCGCCATCCCGAGCTCGCCGACCGCGCCCGCAGGGCGCTCGAAGCCCTCGGCTACGACAACGTCGAGGTCCGCACCGGCGACGGCGCGCTCGGGGCGCCCGAGCGCGCACCGTTCGACGGGATCGTCGTCACGGCCATGGCGGAGGACGAGCCGCCGCCCGCGCTGCTCGACCAGCTCGCCCAGGACGCCGCGCTGGTCTGCCCGGTCGGCCACCACGGGTCCGGGACGCTCACGCGCTTCCGGGGCGGCCGGGCCGAGGACCTCGGCGCCGTCGCGTTCGTGCCGCTGGTGACCGGCGGTGCGACATGACCGTCTCACCGCCGGGTCACACCGAGCGGGCGGACCAGGAGCTGCGGACCGCCCTGAAGCGCGTCGCCACCACGCTCAAGGCCGCGGGCGTCGCGTTCGCGCTGGCGGGCGGCTACGCCTCATGGGCCCGGGGTGGCCCGGAGCCGATCCACGACGCCGACTTCGTACTCGTGGAGGAGGACGTGCCGCGCGCCCTGCAGGCGCTCTCCGACGCCGGTCTGCGGATCGAGCACCCGCCGGAGGACTGGCTGGAGAAGGTCTACGACGGCGGCGCGCTGGTCGACCTGATCTTCCGGCCCGCCGACCGGCCCGTCACCCGTAAGCAGCTGGAGCTCGCGGACGAGCTGCGCGTCGACTCGGTGCTCATGCCCGTGCAGCCGGCCACCGACATCCTCGCCTCGAAGGTGCTCGCGCTGTCGGAGCACTACTGCGACATGGGGCGGATCTTCCCGCACGCCAGGGCGTTGCGGGAGCAGATCGACTGGCCCGCTCTGCGGCGCGACGTCGAGCACTGGCCGTTCGCGAGGGCGTTCCTCGACCTCTGCGACGACCTCGACATCCCGCCCAAGGAGGAGGTTTCCTGGTGACCATCCGCGTGGCCGCCGTCGGGGACATCCACATCGGCGAGGGCATGCACGGCTGCTACGCCGACGACGTGGCGGCGCTGGAGGGCACCGCCGACGTCCTGCTGCTGGCCGGGGACCTCACCCGCCACGGCACCGTGGCCGAGGCGAAGGTCGTGGCGGGCGAGTTCACCGGCGCGCCGGTGCCGGTCGTCGCCGTGCTCGGCAACCACGACCTGCACTCCGACGAGGGCGACGGGGTCACGGCGGCGCTCACGGACGCCGGGATCACCGTGCTGGAGTGCAGCTCGACGGTGCTGGTCCTCGACGGCGTGCGGCTGGGTGTCGCGGGCACGGTCGGGTTCGGCGGCGGGTTCCCGAGCGGGATGGTGGCCGACTTCGGCGAGCCGGAGATGAAGGCCTTCGCCGCCCGCGGCCGCGCACTCGCCGCCGGGCTCGGGGAGGCGCTGCGGACCCTCGACTGCGACGTGACCGTCGCCCTCACCCATTACGCGCCGGTCCCCGAGACGCTCGAGGGCGAGCCGCGGGAGATCTACCCGTTCCTCGGCAGCCACCTCCTCGCCGACGTCATCGACAGCTGCGGCGTGGCCCTCGCGCTGCACGGCCACGCCCACGCCGGCTTTCCGGACGGCCGGACCCGGGGCGGCGTGCCGGTGCACAACGTCGCCCGCCCGCTGCTGCACCGCCCGTACCGCGTGTTCCCCGTCGAGCCGCCCGACTAGGAGGACCCGATGGACGACCCGGCCGACGTCCGTGCCCTCGCCCGGCCGCTGCGGACCGACGCAGGCCCCGATGCGGCCCTCGACCCGCTGGTCGAGCGGGTGGGCGACGCCCGGCTCGTGCTGATCGGCGAGGCGTCGCACGGCACCCACGAGTTCTACGCGTGGCGCGACCGGCTCACCCGCAGGCTCGTCGCGGACAAGGGCTTCGGCTTCGTCGCCGTCGAGGGCGACTGGCCGGACTGCCGACGCCTGCACCGGTCCGTGACCGGTGGACCCGAGGACGTCGGCGATGCACTGGCCGCGTACGACCGCTGGCCCACCTGGATGTGGGCCAACAGCGCCGTGCGCGACGCCGCCACCTGGCTGCGGGAGCACAACGCCGGCCGGCCCCCGCAGCAGCGGGTCGGCTTCCACGGGCTCGACGTCTACAGCCTGCACCGGTCGATGCGCGAGGTCGTGCGGTGGCTGCGCGAGCACGAGCCCGACCACGCGTCCTCGGCGCTTCAGGCCTACGCCTGCTTCGAGCCCTACGGGCCGGACCCGTTCGCGTACGCCCGCGCGACCCGCTGGGTGCCGGAGAGCTGCGAGGACGCGGTGGTCGAGGTGCTGCGGGCCATGTGCGAGCGGCACGGTGAGGAGGACGGGTCCGCCGGTGACGCGGATCAGCGGTTCGTCGTGGAGCAGAACGCCGCCGTCGTCGCGGGTGCCGAGCGCTACTACCGGGCCGCGGTGCGGGGCGGGCCGTACTCCTGGAACATCCGCGACATGCACATGGCCGACACCCTCGACCGGATCCTCGACCACCAGGGACCTGGTTCGAAGGGAGTCGTGTGGGCGCACAACACCCACATCGGTGACGCCAGGGCCACCGACATGGCCGCCACGGGCATGACCAACCTCGGGCAGCTCGCGCGCGAGCGCCGTGCCGACGACGGGGTGGTGCTGGTCGGCTTCGCCGGGCACCGGGGCGATGTCGTCGCGGCGTCGTCATGGGGCGCGCCCGCCGAGCGCCTGCCGGTGCCGCCCGGACGCGACGGGAGCGTCGAGGACCTCCTGCACCGCGCGCTCGGGGACGAGCCGTCCCTGCTGGTCTTCCCGGAGACCTACGACCAGCCGCGGTGGCTGCGCACGTCGCTGGACCACCGGGCGATCGGCGTGGTCTACCACCCCGCGAAGGAGCGCTGGGGCAACTACGTCCCCTCGACGCTCGGTGACCGGTACGACGCGCTGCTGTGGTTCGGCGAGACCACCGCTCTCGAGCCGCTGCGCCCCGAACCGGCCGAGGACCCGGAGCCGGAGACCGCGCCGACCGGTCAGTGATCAGCGGGACGGGATCACGCGATCACACCGTCGCGTCGACGCGGTCGCGCAGGCCTGCGCCGGAGACCGCGGAGTTCGCGCAGTGGGCGCAGCAGAAGAACCGGCCGGCCGCCTGCACGCCGTGGCCGACGATCTTGCACCCGCAGTGCTCGCACACCGGTGCCATGGCGTGGATCGCGCACTCGAAGCTGTCGAACACGTGGACCGCGCCCTGCGCCCGCACCTCGAACGCCATGTCGTAGTCGTTCCCGCACACCTCACACGTAGCCATGGGCCGGGGGTACCCGGTTCGCCTCACCCGTCCCACGACACCGCGTCGTCGGGCCGCTCGGCCAGGAAGAGGTCGAGCTCCTCGAGCGTGAGCGGCGCGGGTGGCGTGGCGCGGGGCTTCCCGGCGAGCGTGCGGTGGAACCGGCCGAAGCTGCTGAAATCCCGCGGGTGCAGGCGGGGGTCGACCCCGAGGAACGCACCGTGCCTTCCGGCCCGACCGATCAGCTCGCGCCAGCGCTCGATCGGCGCCACCCCGACGCCGTCGGTGCCGTGCTGGAACAGCGTCAGCAGGATCTCCTCGTAGGGCTGCGCTCCTGGGCCGTTCTGGGTCCCGTCGAGGTAGCGCTCGAGTGCGGCTGCCGACGGCTCGACGGGGAACTCCGACCAGTACGGCACCAGGCCGGTCGCGAGGACGAGGTGGGGATCGAGCAGCACGAACGACTCGACGAGCAGCCGCTCCGCCTGCCGGCCGCGGCGCCGGTACCACCAGCGGTACAGGTCGGCGACCAGCGGGCTGAGAGCGGCCGGTTCGCCGAACGTGACGCGGCGCAGCCGCCACCCCCGCTCCCGCGCGATCTCGCTCAGGTCGTCCCACAGGGCCGGGTCGAACCCCCACTCCGCCTCCGGGGCGTCGCCGTCCACCGGAGGCGGGTCCCAGCGGCGGCACGCCGAGCCGTAGCGCCGGAGGTAGTCGGCGACGCGGGGACTGCCGGTGCGGAACTCCTCGGCCGGCATGCCGCCCAGCGCGCCGAACTGGAACACGTGCCGGTCGCCGAGCGGGGTGACCGGCCAGCGCAGGCGGCAGTCCGCGACCAGCAGCGTCGCGCCGCGGGGCAGGGTGTCGGCGAGGAAGCCCGTGAAGGCGGCACCGAGGCGGCGGCGCTTGAGGCGGAAGTAGGTCATCCGCGCCAGTGACAACCGGTCCTGGTTGGGATCGTGCATGTGGTGCAGCGCGACCTCGGGGTTGGCGTCCAGCAGCAACCGGCCGGGCCCGGCGCCCGCGGCGAGGCCGTGGCGGGGATCGTCCGGGTCGACCTGCGGCTGGGCCACGGGGAGCAGGAACGTCTGGGGCAGGAACGGGACACCGAGCGCGGCCGCCAGGTGGGCGAGCGCCCCGCTGGACGACCCGACGATCGCCGCCGGGTACTCGCGCCGCGGGTACTGCGCCACCATCCACCGCGCCAGCAGCTCCGCGCTCACCGCGTGCAGCTCGCCGGGCGGCGCGGCCTCGCTGCCGCTGCCGATGCGGTACACCTGCTCGCGCAGGCGGTCGGGCAGCAGGTCGACGGCCGGCAGGACCCGCTCCACCAGCGGGGCCACCGGCCGCGGGAAGGCGCCCAGGGCCGGCAGGTCCCGCCCGTGCAGGGCCGCGGCACTCCCCCGCAGGATCGCCGTCGCCGAGTCGAACTGGGCGATGCTCGCGGTCGCAGGCCGCGCGGTCGGCGCGTCGGGTCCAGGGGGCGGGCCGCCGAGGAACGGCCGGATAGCGGACGTCAGCGGGCCCGCCGCGGAGTAGTTCAGGGCGTGTCCGTGCCCGGGCACCACGGCGAGCCTGCCGTCCGGCAGTGCCGCGGTCACCTCCTCCGCCCACCGCTGCGGCACGACGCGATCCCGGCCACCGCGGACGACGAGCACGGGGCGGGTGATCGCGGGCAGGTCGCCCTCGATCCGGTGGGCGAACGCGTGCCGCACGGTGCGGACCACCCGCCGCGGCCCGCAGGCGGCGTAGTCCCGAGCCATGACCGCGGCCAGCCCGGGGCGTTCGCGGACCCCGGTGCGCACCAGCCGCACGACCTGCGCCGGCAGGTTGCGCCCCCGCCGGTCGAACGTCGGGCCGATGAGCACGGCACGCTCCAGCGCCTGCGGTGATCGGGCCATCGCCGAGGCCGCCACCTGGCAGCCGATCGAGTTCGCGACGAGTGCCTGGGCGACGAGCCCTGCGGCGTCGACCCAGGCCAGCAGCGCGTCGGCCAGCCCGGGCACGTCGAGCACCTCGGCCGGAGGCTCGCTCCGGCCGAAGCCGGGCAGGTCGACGGCGTGCACCCGGAACTGCGGCGCCAGCTCCCGGGCGAGCGGGAGCATGTAACGGCTGGACACGCCCAGGCCGTGCAGCAACACCACCGCAGGCGCGTCCACCCGGCCCCCGACGCGGGCGTGCATGCGCCGCCCGTCCACCTGCGTCCAGGTGCTGGAGAACCGCTCCGTCATGACGCGCCGAGCGCCAGCTGCCGCACCGGCGCGCTCCACGAGCCCGGGTCCGCCCAGAGGAAGGTGTGCGCCCCGGGCACCTCCTGGTACCGGCCCGACGGCGCGGCCGCGGCGAGACCGCGGGCCCACTCGCGCGTGCTCAGCCGGTCGTCGGCGCCACGCAGCACGAGCACCGGGACGGTCAGCGCGGGGACGGACTCCTCGATGCGGTCCCGCAGGTGCACCCGCACCAGGTGCAGCAGCCCGCGCACACCCGCCCGCCGCCACTCGGGCAGGTGCGACTCGGTCAGGCCGGGTGGCTCGTGCCGCCCGTCGAGCCGCCAGCGCAGGAGCATGCGCGGCAACGGCCGCGCGATCGGGGCGACGGTGGGACTGGCCAGTACCACCGCGGCCACGCGCGACCCCGCCTGCACCGCGGCCCGGGCGGCGACCTGCGTCCCGCTCGAGTGCCCTGCCAGTACCACCGGCCCGAGTTGCGCGGCGTCGAGCCACTCGACCACCGCCGCGGCGTACCCGGGCACGTCGAGCTTGCGCGTCGCCTGCCCGCTCCCGGCGAACCCCGGCAGCTCGACGAGGTGCGCCCGCGTCCACCTGCCCAGCTCCGCGACCGCGGGCATCAGGTAGTCGGCCACGGCCATCCCCTGCACCAGCACCACCTCGGGCACACCCGGTCCGGGCTCCCCCACGGAGCGGCTGCGGATCCGGCCCGCCGATGTGTCCCGGTGGCGCTCCAGCGCATCCGGCAGGGGCGGGCCGTCCTCCGTCATGGATCTCGACTACCCCGGCCGGGCGGCGATCATCCGGCGCAGCCGCTCGGGCATCGTCGGCGTGAGCAGGCGACGGGCGACGAGGTGGCCGGACGCTCCGCCCAGGCCGGGACCCGGGTGCGTCGACGCGCCGATGTGCCACAGCCGCGGCACCGGCGTCGCGTGGTCGGCACGCCAGAGGAAGTTCTGGTCCAGCTCGGCCGAGCCGGCGTAGGGGTCCCCTGCGATCGCGTTCGGGTTGTACGCGGCGAGGTCGGCGGGGGTGATCACGTCCGTCCCGACCACCAGGTCGCGCAGCCCCGGTGCGTGCGCCGCGACCCGGTCGAGCACGCGGTCGGCGTACCCGCGGGCGAGGCCGGCGTCCCATCCGCCCGCGACGTCCAGCTCGCCTGCCGCGTCGCCGACCGGGGCGAACGGCACCTCCTGCAGCTGCAGCCAGAGCGCGGCCGTCCCGGGAGGCACTCGCGAGGGGTCGAGGACGTGCTGCTGGCCGACCACCACCGTCGGGCGCCGCGGCAGCAGGCCCGCCTCGGCCTCGGCGCAGGCGATCGCCGTGGACGCCGACCCGTCCGACAGGTGCACGAGCGGCACCGCGGCCAGCGCCGGGTGGCGCCACGGCACGGGCCCGGACAGCGCGACGTGCACCTGCATCGCCGCCCGCCCCGGGCGATAGCGCGCCGCCTCCCCGGCCACCGCGGCCGGCACCGCACCGGGCGGCAGCAGCTGCCCGTACAGCGCGGCCGGCGTCACCGACGCGAGCACCGCCCGCTGGGCGGCGATGCCCCAGCCGTCGCCCGCGACCCCGGTGGCCGCCCCGTCCTGCAGCACCACGCGGTCGACCCGCCGGCCGGTGTGCACGGTGACGCCCCGCTCGGCGAGCAGCCGCTCCCACGCGGCCACGAAGTTCCCCGCGCCGCCGACCACGACGGGCAGGCCCGCGGCGTGCAGGGTGGCGGCGAAGACCGGCACCATCAGCCCGCCGGACGCGCTGTCGGGGGCCAGGCCCGCGTGCAGCAGCCACGGCGCCCAGAGCCGGTCGACCTCGGGGCCCCGGAAGTGCGTGCGCAGCCACGCCCGCCCGCTCGTCGCGACCTCCCGCGCGTAGGCCGCCAACTCGGTGCGCCCGCCGGCCCGGGCGAGCCCCCAGAGCGGGCCGAGCACGCCGGGCGAGCGCAGCTCGCTGCCCAGGAGCCCGCCGATGTGTGCGGCGTGCGCCCCGAACCGCTGGATCGCGGCGCGGTAGGCGTCCCGGTCGGCGGGGTCGGCGAAGCCCGCCACGGTCTGCTCGACGTCCCGGTGCGCGATCGTCACGTCCCCGGCGTCGGACACCGACGCCGCGACCGGACCGTCGGCGTTGGCGTACTCCAGGCCGTGCCGGTGCAGGTCGGCCCCCAGCTCCGCGTAGACGGGACCGGTGACGAAGAGCGGGTGCCACGAGGAGTAGGTGTCGTGGCGGTAGCCCGGCACCGTGCGCTCCTCGCCCGCGACGAACCCGCCGATCCGCTCGTGCTGGTCGACCAGGGCCACCGACCATCCCGCTCCCGCGAGATGCGCGGCGGCGGCCATGCCGTTGATCCCGGCCCCGACGACGACGGCATCGACGTGATCCACGTCGCCCAACCTAGGGGACGGGCACGCCGTTCGTACGATCCGGCGATGGACATGAGATCGCTTCTGCAGCATGTCGCGGAGGTCGCCGCGGACTACCGGGCGTCCCTCCCCGACCGGCCGGTGCAGGCGCCGACCGCCCCGGACACGCTGCTGGAGCGGTTCGGCGGGCCCCTGCCCCGCACCGGCACGCCACCTGCGCAGGTCGTGGACGACCTCGTCGCGGCGGCCGAGGGCGGGCTGATGAGCACCGCGGGCCCGCGCTACTTCGGTTTCGTCGTCGGCGGCGCGCTCGCCGCCGCCACGGCCGCGGACGTGCTCGCCGTGGGGTGGGACCAGGCCGCCTTCAACAACGCGCTCTCCCCCGCGGCGGTGGCGGCCGAGCGGGCCGCGAGCGGCTGGCTGCTCGAGCTGCTCGGCCTGCCGGCCACAGCCACCGTCGGGTTCGTCACCGGAGCACAGGCCGGCAACACCGTGGGGCTGGCCGCAGGCCGCCACCAGGTGCTGCGCGCCGCCGGGTGGGACGTCGAGCGCGATGGCCTCCAGGGCGCCCCGCGGGTGCGGGTCGTCGCCGGCGATGAGCGCCACGCCACGATCGACCGGTCGGCGCGCCTGCTCGGCCTCGGCACCGCCGCGATCGAGCCGGTGGCCGCCGACCGGAACGGCGCGATCGACGTCGCCGAACTGCGCCGCGTCCTCGCCGCAGGACACGGCGCGCCGACGGTCCTGTGCCTGCAGGCCGGCAACGTCAACACCGGCGCCTGCGACGACCTGCGCGCCGCCATCGCGCTGGGCCGCGAGCACGGCGCCTGGGTGCACGTCGACGGCGCGTTCGGGCTGTGGGCGGCCGCCGCGCCCGGCCGCGCCCACCTCGTCGAGGGCGTCGAGCTGGCCGATTCGTGGGCCTGCGACGGGCACAAGTGGCTCAACGTCCCCTACGACTGCGGCTTCGCGATCTGCGCCCACCCGGAGGTGCACGTCGCCGCGATGAACTACACCGCGAGCTACCTCACCGGCTCGGGTGGTCCGGTGCCGATGCCGGGTGACCTCGTCCTCGAGTCGTCCCGCCGCGCGCGCGGCTTCGCCGTCTGGGCCGCGCTGCGCGAGCTGGGCGCCGACGGGATGGCGGAGCTCGTGGAGCGGTGCTGCCGCCTGGCCGCCCGCTTCGCCGAGGGGCTCGCGGCCCACGGGCTGGAGATCGCGAACGACGTCGTGCTCAACCAGGTCCTCGTCGGGTTCGGCGACGACACCCGCACCGACGCGGTGATCGCCGCCGTCCAGCGCGACGGGACCTGCTGGATGGGGGGCACCACCTGGCGCGGCCGCCGCTACATGCGCATCGCCGTCTCCAATGCGATGACCACCGAGGACGACGTGGACCGCTCGGTCGCCGCCGTGCTCCGGGCCGTCGATGTTGTCTGATGTGTGCGTTAACATCTGCGCGCCGCGATGGCGTGATCAGGAGCGAGGTGGCGAGCGATGGCGCTTGGGTTGATCCGACGGGGCCGTGCCCGGCTGGTGGCCGGCGGGATGGTGCTGGCGTGCGCGCTGGCCGCCGGGTGCAGTGAGGGCGACCCGGTCAGCACCGAGCGGGGCGGGGCAGGCGCGCAGGTCAAGACGATCGGGCTGATGGTCCAGGACCTGTCCAACCCGTTCTTCCAGTCGATGGCCAACGGTGTGAAGGCCGGCGCGGAGAAGATCGGCGCCACCGTCAACGTGCAGGACGGGCGGCAGGACCTCGGCGCCCAGAACGAGCAGATCGACGCGTTCATCCAGCAGCAGATCGACGTGTTGCTGATCAACGCGGTCGACTCCGACGGCATCGGGCCCGCCGTCGAGCGCGCCAAGGAGGCCGGGATCAAGGTGGTTGCCATCGACGTCGCGGCGCGCGGCGCCGAGGCGCAGGTCACACTCGACAACACCGCGGCAGGCAACCTGGCGTGCACCTACCTGGCCGACCAGATCGGCGGTGCGGGCAACATCCTGCTGATCAACGGCACCCCGATCTCCTCGGTGCAGGACCGCGTCACCGGGTGCAAGCAGGCGCTGCAGAACTACCCGCAGATCACGATCGTCGCGGAGCAGAACGGCGACAACGGGCGCGCCGAGGCGCTGACCATCGCCACCGACATGCTCACCGCCCACCCCGACGTGAAGGGGATCTTCGGGATCAACGACCCCACCGCGCTGGGCGCCACGCTGGCCGCGCAGCAGGCCGGGATCGGCGGCCTGGTGATCGTCGGCGTCGACGCGTCCCCCGAGGCCGTCGCGGAACTGCAGAAGCCCGACTCGATGTTCGAGGCCACCGCGGCGCAGGACCCCAACACCCAGGGTGCGATCGCGCTGGAGATGGCCCAGAAGCTCTTCGCGGGCGAGCAGCTGGAGCAGCAGTCGGTGTTGGTGCCCACCGAGATGATCACCCGCGAGAACCTGGCGCAGTACAAGGGCTGGCAGTAGATCCCCGATGAGATCCGCGGGGCCCGCTCTCCTCACCATGGAGGGCATCACCAAGTCGTTCGGTGGTGCCCCCGCCCTGCGGGGCGTCGACTTCGACCTGCGCGCCGGCGAGGTCCACGCCCTCATGGGGGAGAACGGCGCGGGCAAGTCGACGCTGATGAAGGTGCTCGCCGGCGTCCATGCCCCGGACGCCGGCACGATCCGCATCGACGGCGAGCAGGTCACCGTCTCGTCCCCGATCGAGGCGGCGGCACTGGGCATCGCGATCATCCACCAGGAGCTCAACACCGTCCCCGACATGACGGTCGCGGAGAACCTGGCGCTCGGGGCCGAGCCGCGCACCCGCTGGGGCGGCCTCGACCGCAGGCGGGTGCTGCGCGACGCCGAGGAGAAGCTGGCCCGGGTCCGCGCCGACGTCGACCCGCGGCTGCCGATGCGCCGCCTGTCCGTGGGCCGCCAGCAGATGGTCGAGATCGCCCGCGCCCTCGCCGAGGACGCCCGGATCCTGGTGCTCGACGAGCCCACCGCGGCGCTGTCCGACCGGGAGGCCCGCCAGCTCTTCGCGCTGATCGACGAGATGCGCGCCGCCGGGATGGGGCTGGTCTACATCAGCCACCGGATGGAGGAGGTCTGGCAGCTCGCCGATCGCGTCACCGTGTTCCGCGACGGCCGCTCGGTGGGCACCAGCGAGAAGGCCGAGATCACCCCGGAGCGGGTGGTCACCCAGATGATCGGGCGCAACGTGGAGGAGCTCTACGTCCACGACGACCGTGCGCCCGGCGATGTCGTCCTCCGGGTCCGGGGCCTCACCGACGGCGCCGGGATCGGGCCGGTGGACCTGGAGCTGCGCGCAGGCGAGGTCGTCGGGATGGTCGGCCTCATCGGCGCCGGCCGCACCGAGATCGCCCGGATGATCTACGGCGCCGACCGCGCCAGGGGCGGCACCGTCGAGCTCGACGGCAAGCCGCTCGACAACCGCTCCCCCGCCACCAGCATCCGCGACGGCATCGGGCTGCTCCCCGAGAGCCGCAAGGAGCAGGCGCTCTTCCCGCAGATGTCGATCCGCGACAACCTGGTGGCCGCGGCGCTCGGCACGCTGTCCCGGCTCGGCGTGCTGCGTCGGGGCGCCATCGGCGAGGTGGCCCGGCGGCAGATGGACACCCTGCGCATCCGCACCGCGGCCTCGCAGGACGCGGGCCACCTGTCCGGCGGCAACCAGCAGAAGGTGGTGCTCGGCCGCTGGCTCACCGTCGGCCCCCGGGTGCTGGTTCTCGACGAACCCACCCGCGGTGTGGACATCGGCGCCAAGTACGAGATCTACCGGATCATCAACGAGCAGGTCCGCCGCGGCGTCGCCGTGCTCGTGGTCTCCTCCGACCTGCCCGAGGCGCTGGGCATCAGCGACCGGGTGCTGGTGGTGCGCGGCGGGCGGATCGTCGCCGAGCTCGACCGGTCCGAGGCCACCGAGGAGGCCGTCATGCTGCACGCCACCGGGGTGGCCGGCTCCGGCACAGCGGTGGGCAGCGAGCAGAACGGAGGCACCCACGCATGACCCGCACCGCCCCGGCGGACAGCTCCGCCCTCGAGAAGGCCGAGCGCCCGCGGCGCAGCTTCGGCCAGGTGTGGGACCGCTACGGCATCCTCATCGTGCTGCTGGCGATGGTCGCCCTGATGGCGGTGATCGCGCCCAACTTCTGGAGCCTCAGCAACGGCTTCAACGTCGCCCGTGCCGTCTCGATCAACGCCGTGCTGGCCGCCGGCATGACGCTCGTCATCCTCACCGGCGGCATCGACCTGTCGGTCGGGTCCGTCATCGGCGTGGCCGGTGTGACGTCCGTGCTGCTGTGGAACGGCGGCGCCCCCGCCCTCGTCGCCGTGCTGGGCGGGATCCTCGTCGGCGCGGCGGCCGGGCTGCTCAACGGCCTGCTCGTGGCCTACCTCGCGCTGCCCGCCTTCATCGTCACGCTCGGGGCGCTCACCTACCTGCGCGGCACCGCATACGCGCTCACCGACGGCCAGCCGCTCATCGCCAAGGGCGATCTGGGCTTCCGCCTGCTCGGCAACGGCAACATCGCCGCGATCCCCTCGCCCGTGGTGGTCATGGTGATCACCTACCTCGCCGTGTGGTTCGTCCTCGAACGCACCACGTTCGGCCGGCACATCTACGCCGTCGGCGGCAACGTCGAGGCGGCCCGCCTGGCCGGCATCAAGGTGAAGCGGGTGCTGCTGAAGGTGTACCTGCTCGCCGGGCTCACGGCCGGGCTCGCCGGCGTCATGTTCGCCGCCCGCGTCGAGTCCGGTCAGCCGCGCGCGGGCGAGGGCTACGAGCTCGACGCGATCGCCGCGGTCGTCCTCGGCGGCACCTCGCTCTTCGGTGGCCGCGGCCGGATCCACGGCACGTTCGTCGGCGCGCTCATCATCGGCGTCCTCAGCAACGGCCTGGTGCTCATGAACGTGCCGTTCTTCACCCAGCTGATCATCAAGGGCGCCGTCATCATCGTCGCCGTCGGGCTGGACAGCCTGAAGAACTGGCGGTCCGGCTAGTCCTGCTGCATTCCCTGATCATGGTGGCGGCCCCGCAGCGGCACCCGGCGCGTTCCGCGGAACGCCCGTGATCAGCGGTTCGGTGCGATGGCGGCCGGATCCGGCCGTTGTCGCACCGACCTGCTGATCATGGGGCGGCAATCCGGAGGCCGGCGGTGGGAAGTCCTTCTGCCCGGACAAAGGCGAGCAGGCGCGGCCGCCGCGAGGAGCTACGGCAGCAGCAGCCCCCAGTACGCGGCCCAGGGGACGAACACCGCACCCGCCGACAGCAGCAGCACCGTCCGTGGCCCGCCCGCACCGCGGCGCCAGGTCCGCACGCCGAGCACGACCGCGGCACCGGCCGCGACGACGGCCAGCGCCTGGAGCGCGAGCCATGGCAGCGGTCGGCCGGCGATCATCGGGCCGGGATCGAACTGCCCGCCCCGGCTCGTCAGCACGAGTCCGAGGTAGACCAGGCAGCCCGCCACGGCGGTGAGGCCCGCTCCGGCCAGCACGCGGGCCGACCGCGGCGCCGGCACCCGGGAGCGCCCGCGCATCCGACGGCAGGCCGCCGTGAAGCCGAGCCCGGTGAAGCCGGCCAGCATCAGGGCGAGGGCGCCTGCCTGCACCCACACCGACTCGTACCAGGCCAGAGGCGGCACGTCCGCGGTCGGCCGCGACTGCTCCCCCGCGCCCTCCACGGACGTCGACGGGGCCCGGCCGGCGGCGACGTCGGAGACCCACGCGCCCACGAGGTCGACGTAGCCGGGTGCGAACTCCGCGCCCCGGTCGTACCCGGTCGCGCTGGCGCGCAGGGTGTGTTCCGCGCGGTCGAACGTGCGCAGCGTGTACTGCCGGTGGCCGGCCTGATCGAGGAACTCCCGGTAGGCGGCAACGCTCTCGACGGGCGGGGTCGCCCGGTCCAGCGCACCCCAGATGCCGAGCACCGGCAGCGTGAGCGCGCGTAGCGGCGGAGCGGGGTCGTGATACGGCTCCGGGAACACGCCGCCGCCTGCGATCAGCCGGTAGAGCGTGCGCGAGCCTGCGTCGACCAGTGAGCCGCGCACCCCGGCGTGCTCCAGCTCGGCCGCGTCGGCCCAGGCCTGCTGCCGCAGCGGCGCGACACCGTTCGCACCCACCACCACGAGGAACGCCGTGTGCGGGTCGCGGGCGGCGGCGAGCGGAGCGACCCAGCCGCCCTCGCTGAGCCCCCATATCCCGACCTTCCCCGGATCGACCTCCGCCCGGCCCCGCAGCACCGCGGCAGCGGCGACCGCGTCGTCGGCGAGCTGGGAGTACGAGCGCTGCGTGAACGAGTAGCCCATGGTGCGCTTGTCGTAGGTGAGCGTGACGATGCCCGCTCGCGCGAAGGCCTCCGCCTCCGCGCGGAGGTGCTCCCGGGTGCGGGGCCCGGACCCGTGCACCAGCACCATGCCGGGCAGGCCGGGCCGTGCACCAGCCGGGACGTGCAGCGTTGCCGCAAGGGTCAGCCCGTCGGCGGTCGTGACGGAGAGCTGCGAA
Organism: Pseudonocardia hierapolitana; assembly: GCF_007994075.1. Lineage (NCBI taxonomy): Bacteria > Bacillati > Actinomycetota > Actinomycetes > Pseudonocardiales > Pseudonocardiaceae > Pseudonocardia > Pseudonocardia hierapolitana. The sequence goes on from NZ_VIWU01000001.1 coordinate 8,346,923, forward strand.
TCCTGGACGTCGGCGGCGGTCGGCGGCGGTTGACCGGGCAGCACCGCGATGGTGGCGGCGATGACGGCGGCGAGAACGTCCATGAGTGGCCCCCCTTTACAGAGGAATCGTTGCATAGAAAGTTGTGCAAAGGGAACCCTGCTAGTTTCCGCGGTGTGGCAGACCAGGGAGAACCCCGAGAGCTCACCGATCCGGCGACCCTGAAGGCACTGGCCCACCCGCTGCGGCGGCGGATCCTGCGCCACCTGGACTCGAAGGGACCGGCGACCTCGACCTCGCTGGCCCGGGCGCTCGGGCAGAACACCGGCGCCACCAGCTACCACCTGCGCCGGCTCGCCGAACACGGCTTCGTGGAGGACGCGCCGGAGCAGGGCCAGGGCCGTGAGCGCTGGTGGCGGGCGCGGCGCCAGGACATCCGGTTCCCACCGCGCAGCACGATGAGCGCCGACATGCGGGCGACGTTCGACGAGTTCGCCCGCCACGGCGTCGCCGAGGACATCGAGGCGTTCGCCCGGTTCCAGCGGCAGCGCGATGCGATGGGCGAGTGGGGCGACGGACTGCTGTTCTCGCGGGGAGTGCTGCACCTCACCAAGGACGAGCTGCTGCGGTTCTGGACGGACTACATGGAGCTCCTCCGGCGCTACGCCGCCGCCACCGACCCGCCGACGGAAGGAGCGCGCCGCCTCCTCGTCCGGTTCGTCGCCTTCCCCGACGTGGACGGCGAGTAGCAGCTCGACACAACCGATCGTCACCGTCGCGGGTCTGACGGTGCGTGCGGAGACCGGTGATCCTCGTCCTTCTCGTCCTGGTCATCATGCCGACGGCGGCGGGAGCCGGCCGCAACCGGATGACCGGAGCCACCGCTCAGGATGCCGTTGCGCTGCCGCTCATCGCGTCGTCGCCGCCGCTGGTGTCGGCCGCGGGGTCGAGGCGGGCCCAGACGTCGACGAGGCAACGGAGCTGGTCATCGTCGAGCCGGCTGAAGAAGAGCTCTCGCAGATCGCTGTGGTGCCGGCGCCGTGCCTTGCATGAGCGCCCGTCCCTCGCTGGTCAGGATCGCATCGAAGCTACGGGCATCGACGGGCGACCGCCGCCGCTCGATGAGCCCGCGGCTCACGAGTCGGTCGGCGAGACGGGTGAAACCACCGGTGGACATCAGGCGGCGCCGGGCGAGATCCGACATCCGCATGCCCTTCGGGTCGGCGGCGTAGAGCAGGGCCAACACGCTGTACTCGGCCATGCTCACGTTCAGGGGCGCGAGGCCCGCCGCCAGCGCACGCCAGAGCCGATCGTGGGTGAACAGGAACCCGCTCCACGCTTCCTGTCGAGGTCTCGCAGACCGCCGGTCGCCATGGCGGCACGGTAGCCAGATCGCACCGCCCGCAACCCGACCGGCCGACGGCGGAAGGGGGGTGTGCCGTACCCAGGCACGGCCGGGCCGGTTATCGCGGCCACCGGCCCTCGTTCCGGCGGTTGACTCGAGTGCACACCACAACGAGACACCGACGTGAAAAGCGAGGCGCGCGATGCCCACGTACCGATCCGCCCAGGTCAACGAGCCCGGCGGCCCGTTCCACATCGTCGAGCGGGATTTCCCCGAACCCGGCCGCGGCCAGGTCCGCATCACCGTCGAGGCCTGCGGCGTGTGCCGCTCCGACGCGGCCTTCGTCGGCGCGGCCTTCCCGAACGTGCCGTTCCCCCTGGTCACCGGACACGAGATCGCCGGGCGCGTCGCCGCCGTCGGCGACGACGTCGAGGGCTGGGAGCCCGGCGAGCGGGTGGCGGTCGGCTGGTTCGGCGGCCACTGCGGGACCTGCGTGGCCTGCCGCGACGGCGACTTCATCCACTGCGAGCGGCTCCAGGTGCCGGGCTGGGCCTACCCCGGCGGCTACGCCGAGGCCGCCGTCGTGCCCGTCAACGCACTGGCCCGCATCCCCGACCGGCTGAGCGCGACGGAGGCTGCCCCGATGGGCTGCGCAGGCGTGACCACCTTCAACGCCCTGCGCCGCAGCACGGCCCGCCCCGGCGACCTCGTCGCGGTGCTCGGCCTGGGTGGACTCGGACACCTCGGCGTGCAGTTCGCGAACAAGCTCGGGTTCGAGACCGTCGCCATCGCCCGCGGGTCCGACAAGGCCGAGGCGGCCGAGAAGCTCGGCGCCCACCACTACGTCGACGGCTCCGCAGGCGACGTCGCCGAGCGACTGCAGGCGCTCGGCGGTGCCAAGGTCGTACTGGCCACCGCGGGCAGTTCCGCCGCCATGAGCGCCACCGTCGACGGCCTGCGCCGCTCCGGGGAACTCATCGTCGTCGGCGCCGATCCGGAGCCGATCCAGGTCAGCCCCTTCCAGCTCATCGCGACCAGCAGGACGGTCCACGGCCACCCCTCCGGCACCGCCCGCGACGTCGAGGAGACGCTGCGTTTCGCCGCCCTCACCGGCATCCGACCGATCACCGAGACCCGCCCGCTGGACGAGGTCGGCACGGCCTACGACCGCATGCTCACCGGCGAGGCCCGCTACCGGATGATCCTCACCACCGGACAGTGACGAGCGACGCCGACACCGTGATCCGATCTCTCACATCGTAGGGATATCTGCCTGCGCAGACAGGTTGCTGCAGCGGTGTTGCTCAACCCCCGCGTCCACGGGCGCATCGAGGTGGGGCTCACCGACGTGGTGGATCTCCTCACGGTCCGGGCAACCGGTGTGCGAGCAACACCGGACGCGTGAGGGCCGCTGTCCGCCACCAGCGGCGCGACGCCAGCGCGGCCAGTCCGGCGCCTGCGGCGTTGAGCAGCACATCGTCCACGGAGGACACCCGGTCCAGCTGCAGGACGTACTGCGCGGTCTCGACCAGCGCGGAGCAGGACGCCGCGAGCGCCAGGATCCGCGGTGCCGAGGCCAGCGCCGCGAACCGCAGCGGGACGAAGAAGCCCAGCGCCGCGAACACCAGCAGGTTCCCGACGACCTGGCTGGTCGACATCGTGAGCAGGTCCAGCAGCGGCACCGGGCTCACCCGACCGGGAACCTCGCCGGCCCGGCTGCCCGGCAGCATGGTCATCCACACCCACGGCACCGTCCCGTAGACCATGCCGACCTCGGCCAGGGAGCTGCGCCACGCCCACGCCGGCGCGGTGCCCGTGACGATCCGGCGGCGTGCGAGAGCCCACACGGCCAGGGCGGCCAACGGCAGTACGGCCACCGTCGACAGAGCGACGCCGGTGAACGTGCCGAACCAGTGGTGCCACCCCTCGAGGATCACGCTGTCTCCGCTTCCGTCCGGCCGCGAAGTCCATCCGCAGCTCGGACGATCTGTGTGTGACGGTTGTCCATCGGTACGCAGTTGAGGAGGTGTCAGTCGAGGGACAGCCCTTCTGCGGGAGACACCCGGGCGGCCCGGTGCGCCGGGAGAACTGCGGCGAGGAGTCCGGCCAGGGTGGCGATGAGGACGACGGCGCCCAGTGAGGGCCAGGGGATGACCATCGTGGCGTGGGTGAGGGCCCGCTTCACGAACGTCTCGTAGCCGACCCAGGCGAACCCGACGCCGATCAGGGTGCCGAGCACGGTGGCCACCACCGACAGCAGCAGGGCCTCGGCGGCCAGCGTCCGCCGCAGCTGCCCGCGGGTCAGCCCGAGCGCACGCAGCAGCGCATGTTCGCGGGCGCGTTCGAGGACGGACAGCCCCAGGGTGTTCCCGATCCCGATCAGCGCGATCGCCACGGAGACGCCGAGCAGGCCGAGCGCCGACCCGGCGAGGAGGTCGCGCTCCCGGTTCGCCGCCGCCTGGGCCTGCAGCCGGTCCTCCAGCTGCGCGCCGGCCGCATCCGCCAGCCCGTCCAGGTCGTCGACGAGCTTCAGCGGGTCGGCGCCTGCGGTGGCGCGGACCCACACGACGCGCGGTTCGGGGGCGTCGGTGAGCTGTGCCAGGGTCTGCGGTGCGAGCATGCCGGCCCGGCCCCAGCCGGAGAGCGAGACGACCCGCAGCCGGGCTTCGCGGTCGCCGACGCGCACCGTGACCTGGTCCCCGGGCCGGACGCTCGGGTCGGTGAAGGCGTCCAGGTCGAGCCGGATCGTCCCGGGCTCCACCTGGGCGAAGCTCCCGCCGTCGCGGGCCACCTGCGGCGCGGCCGACGTGGTGAGGACCGGCAGCGGTGCGTCGAACCCGGAGAGCCGGGCCACGGCGCCGTCCACGGCGATGGCCTGCTCGACACCGGGAGTGCGACGTACCCGGTCGAGGAGGTCGGTGGGGACCGGTTCCTCGAGCGAGGTGAGCGCGGCGTCGATGGGGTTGTGCCTGACGTTCACCTCGTCCAGCCCCGCACGCCAGGTGGCCATCCCGGTGAGCACGGCGGTCGTCAGGGTGGCCCCGACCAGCAGGGCGGCGGTGGTGGTGGCGGTCCGGCGCGGGTCGCGCACGGCGTTCTGGGTGGCCAGCCGGCCGGCGCGGCCGAGCAGCGCCCCGCTGACCCGCACCAGGCGGGGCACCAGCACCGGCCCGACCAGCAGCACGCCGGTGAACACCGCTGCTCCGCCGGCCACCATGAACAGCGTGCTGTCCCGGACCATCGCGGCCGCGAGCAGGGCCGGCCCGGTGAGCAGGAGCAGCGCGGCGAGCGCCAGCCGCACCCGGCCGGTGGCGGTGCGCACGTCGAGCGCGGCCGGCGGGCGCAGCGCCGCCAGCGGGCTCACCCGGATCACCTGCCGGGTCGGCAGCCAGGACGCGAGCATGGTGACCAGCAGGCCGACGGCGAACCCGCCCAGCAGCCAGGGCACAGGCGGTGCGGGAGCGGCCAACGGGGTGGGGGCGAGGGTGTTGATCAGGGGGAGCAGGCCGTAGCCGAGCCCGACACCGACCAGCGCCCCGGCCAGGGATGCGAGCCCGCCGACGGCGGCCGCCTCCCGGCGTACCGAACCCAGCACCTGCGCCCGGGTGGCGCCGACGCAGCGCAGCAGCGCGAAGTCGCGCAGGCGCCCCGCGAACAGGATGGAGAACGTGTTCGCGACGACCAGGACCGAGACCACGAGCGCGACGCCGGCGAACAACAGCAGCATCAACGTGATCATGTCCGTGTCGTTGTTGAGCCGGGTCAGGCCGTTTCTGACGTACTCGTCCGCCGTCCAGACCCTCATGCCCTCGGGGAGCGGACCCACTTCCCCGCGCACCGCCACGCTGCCCACGTGGAAGGTGGGCTGGTCGCGCCACTGCAGGTACTGCGGCCACGTGACGTACATCGAGGCCTGAGTCCATGTGGTGGGCGACACCACGAGGCCGACCACTTCCAGGTCGGTCGCGCCTGAGCCGTCGCCGACCCGGATCCGGTCGCCGACCGCGACCTCCTGGGCCTGGGCGTCCCACACGTGCATCACCGCCTCGCCGGTGTGTGCCGGGAAGCGGCCCGAGACGAGCTTCTGCCAGCGCAGGCCCTCCCCGGCCGCGATCGGCCCCACCGTCGTCTGGCCCCGGAACTCGCCCGAGCCGAGCGGTGCGCCGTCTTCCCGGTGCGCCGGCAGGTCGACCCGGCCGAGCCCGGATGCGTTGTCGCCGAGGCGGTCGATGAGCGCGATCGCGTCCGACAGGTCCAGGGTGTCGGGGCAACACGGTGGGCCCGGCTCGGGTCCGTCCTCGGGCGCGTCGACCACGAAGTCGGCACCGCGGTACGGCGCCCCGGAGTTCTCCATGAACCCGGCCCGGGCCCCGGAGGTGAGCACGCCGATCACGACGACGAAGGCGACCGAGGCGATCACCGCGATCCCCGCTGCCACGTACCGGCGGACGTGGATGCGCAGGGAGGCGAGGAGGACGGTGCGCATCAGGCGATCAGCCCGTCCTGCATGGTGACCACGTCGTCGGCGTAGGCCGCGGCGTCGCGGTCGTGGGTGACCATCACGACGGTCTGGCCCAGCTCGCGCACCGACCGGCGCAGGTGCTCCAGCACCTCCGCCGAGGTGGTGGAGTCCAGGTTCCCGGTGGGCTCGTCGGCGAACAGCAGATCCGGCCCGGTGACCAGCGCCCGGGCGATCGCGACCCGCTGCTGCTGGCCACCGGACAGCTCCGCGGGCCGGTGCCCGAGCCGGTCGGCCACGCCCAGTTTCTCGGCGAGCGTCTGGGCACGTTCCCGGGTCGCGTCGTCGACCCGCGCACCGCCCAGCTCGACCGGGAGCAGGATGTTCTGTTCCGCGGTGAGCATCGGCAGCAGGTTGAACGACTGGAACACGAAGCCGACGTGCCGGCGGCGGAAGACCGTCAGCGCGTCGTCGTCGAGTGACCCCAGCTCGGTGCCGGCCACGGTGACGGTGCCCGCGCTGGCCTGGTCGAGCCCGGCCAGGCAGTGCATCAACGTGGACTTGCCCGACCCGCTCGGCCCCATGATCGCGGTGAACCTGCCTCGGGGCAGGTCGAGATCGATCCCGCGCAGGGCATGCACCTGGGTGTCGCCCCGGCCGTAGGTCTTGGCCAGCCCGCGCGCGCTGGCCGCCAGGGTTTCCCGAGTGCCGTGCGGGGGGTTGCCGAGCATTCTGGTCACTTCTGCATCCTCGGATCGTGCGTGGGATCGGCGTGCGGTCGCCGGTGTGCCGGCGGCATGTGCCGGCCGGCGGCATCGGGAGCACGCGGGTCATGCCTCCAGTCAAGGAATGATGGTGTTGCCAGCACGTATCCGGTTTTCGATATGCCTGCGATATGCGCAGGCTCGTAGCATCGAGAACTTGTGCGTGTGTTGATCGTCGAGGACGAGCCCTACATGGCGGAAGCCATCCGCGACGGCCTGCGCCTGGAGGCGATCGCCGCCGACATCGCCGGTGACGGTGACACCGCTCTGGAGCTGCTGAGCGTCAACTCCTACGACATCGCCGTCCTCGACCGCGACATCCCCGGCCCCTCCGGCGACGAGATCGCAGAACGCATCGTCGCCTCCGGCAGCGGCATGCCGATCCTCATGCTCACCGCCGCCGACCGGCTCGACGACAAGGTCTCCGGGTTCGAGCTCGGCGCCGACGACTACCTCACCAAGCCGTTCGAACTCCGGGAGCTCGTGCTGCGGCTCAGAGCGCTCGACCGCAGACGCGCCCACAACAGACCCCCCGTGCGGGAGATCGCCGGCCTGCGGCTGGACCCGTTCCGCCGCGAGGTCTACCTCGACGGCCGCTACGTCGCGCTCACCCGCAAGCAGTTCGCCGTGCTCGAGGTCCTCGTCGCCGCGGAAGGTGGTGTCGTCAGCGCCGAGGAGCTCCTGGAACGCGCGTGGGACGAGAACGCCGACCCCTTCACCAACGCCGTGCGCATCACCGTCTCGGCACTGCGCAAACGCCTCGGCGAACCCGGGATCATCGCCACCGTGCCCGGCGTCGGGTACCGCGTCGACGCGCAACCGGCGGCCGGACACGAGGGAGGGGACCGTGGATAGAGCGCCTGGGTTGAGCGTTCGTCTCAAACTCACCCTCAGCTATGCCGGGTTCCTCATGGTCGCCGGTGCCCTGCTGCTCGCGGCGGTGTGGGTGTTCCTGCTGCGAGGAACGCCCAGCAGCTACTCCCTTCCCGACCTCTCCAACCTCCCGCTCGTCTTCCAACGAGGCTCCTTCGGCCCAGCCGTCTTCGGTCCGGCGGCAGTCGTGGTGATGGCATTCCTGCTGGTGTTCGGCCTCGCGGGAGGGTGGATCCTCGCCGGCCGCATGCTCGCCCCCCTGACCCGCATCACGAACGCCACCCGCATGGCCGCGAACGGATCGCTGTCCCACCGGATCCGGCTACCGGGCCGCGGGGACGAGTTCCGCGAGCTCGCCGACGCCTTCGACGCCATGCTCGCGCGGCTCGAGGCACACGTCGCCGAACAGCGCAGGTTCGCCGCCAACGCCTCCCACGAACTGCGCACCCCGCTGGCGATCACGCAGTCGCTCCTGGACGTGGCCCGCAACGATCCGACCCGCGACACCGACGAGCTCGTCGACCGCCTCCGCGCCGTCAACACCCGAGCGATCGACCTCACCGAGGCGTTGCTCCTGCTCAGCCGCGCCGACCGGCGGTCCTTCAGGCGGGAACACGTCGACCTGTCCCTTCTGGCGGAGGAAGCCGCCGAAACGCTCCTCCCCTTCGCGGAGAAGCGCGGCGTCAGCATCGGGACCGCCGGCGACATCGCCCCCACCGTCGGCTCACCCGCGCTCCTGCTGCAGTTGACCACGAACCTCGTGCACAACGCGATCGTCCACAACCTGCCCGAACGGGGCGCCGTGTGGGTCACGACCAGCGTGCACTCCGGGAGTGTGCTGCTCATCGTCGACAACACCGGCCAGAAGCTCACGCGGGATTTGGTTTCCACGCTCGCCGAGCCGTTCCAGCGCGGCACCGAACGCATACGCACCGACCACGCAGGTGTCGGCCTCGGCCTGGCGATCGTCAAGAGCATCACCCGAGCCCACGGAGGAACCCTCACCCTCACCCCCCGGGCCGCCGGCGGGCTCTGCGTCACGGTGCAACTACCCGCCGCGCCACCGCACACCGGCGCCCGGTCATCGCGGTAGGCGCTTCCGCACCTGACCCCTTGGCGAGGTCGGGTCGGGTTCGGCGATTCGACCGCGAGATGACACGGACGTTCTCGTGCCCCATGATCATGGGGCGGAGCAGGGTGGCGTCGCGTACATTTCCACGTCGGTGCCGCGGATCCCGGCCACCGCGACCTCGAGAAGGGCGCTGTCCTCGTCGATGTCCGGCATCGGGATCTCGCGGAGTTCGGTCACGCCCGGCCCGGCTCCGGATCGCCTCGCGCAGATGATCGGCCAGCGACCCCACCAGCTCTCGCCCTGAGGTCCATTGGTAATACGTAGGTGTCGGTGAGCGACCAGAGGGGATCGAAATGCAGGAACCCGGGCCCGTGCTGCGGACCGTCATCCGCACGCAGGGAGCCAACGAGGCGCTGAAGAGCGGGGAGGTGACCCCGCGCGGGTTCCGCTTCGAGTTCGAGGAAGTGCCGGTCCTCGCCTCCGCCTTCCGCCGGATGGTGCGAGAGCTGGCGTACGACGTCAGCGAGATGGCGGTCACGACCTACCTCGTCGCCAAGGAGCACGGGGTCGAGCTCACCGCGCTGCCCGTCTTCCTCGCCCGCGGGCTGCACCACGGCGTGATCCAGGTGGCGACGGCGGGCGGCATCCGGCACCCGAAGGACCTCGAGGGCCGCCGGGTCGGCGTGGACCGCGGCTACACGGTCACCACCGGGGTGTGGGCCCGCTCCATCCTGAGCGAGGAGTACGGCGTCGACCTCGACGAGGTGACGTGGGTGCTCTCCGGCGACGAGCACGTCGCGCAGTACCGGCCCCCGGGCAACGTCGTCCCGGTCAAACCCCCGCGCAGCCTGGAGGACCTGCTGCGCAGCGGGAAGCTCGCCGCCGTGCTCGGCGCCCGCATCGACGCCCCCGACGTCACGCCGCTGATCCCGGACCCGGAGGACGCCGCCCTCACCGCGCTGCAGGAACGCGGCCTCTACCCGATCAACCACCTCGTCGTCGTCCGCGACGAGGTGCTGCGGGAACGTCCCGACATCGCCGCGGACATCTTCGACGCGTTCGTGCGCGCCAAGCAGGTCTACGTCGACCGGCTCGCCGACGACGGGATCGCGTCGCCGAGCGCCACCGACCGGTTGAACCGGCAGGTGCTCGAGCTGACCGGGGCCGATCCGCTGCCCTACGGGATCGACCCCAACCGCGAGATGCTCGAGCGGCTGGTCCGCACGGCCGTCGACCAGAAGATCCTCTCGCGCCCGGTGAAGCTGGAGAACGTGTTCGCCGCCGGCGCGCACCAGCTCGAGGGATAGGGGCGGGCTCGCTCGACACCCTCTCCGATCGTGGTCTGCCCGAAGATCCGCTCGCTCCAGGAGGAGCGCTCCACCGCGCCGAGCCACGCGATCGCCACGTGGAGCGCGCCACCGAGCTCATGCGTGGTCCACGCCGGACGTGGCCTGCCGGCGAAGTAGCCGTCTCACCCCGACCACGGCGCGGTAGGCCCGCGCCCGCTGCCGTGCCGTCACGGCCAGCACGATCAGGACGGCGAGCGCGGCCCCGACGATGCGCAGCAGGTCACCTGCCGCCGACCCGAGCACCCCGCCCGGGACGATCCCGGCGACCGCCGGGCGCGGTCGCGCTCGCCCCCGGTGAGGTGGGAGAGGCGGACCCGCTTCAGCGCGACGGTGGCGCCGGTCTCGCGGTCGGTGGCACGCCACACCTCACCCATGCCGCCGGAGCCGATCTCGGCGTCGAGGCGGTACCGCCCGGCGATCACCTCACCACCCGCCACAGCGCCCCCCGGGCGCACGGTAGCGGACGGGATGTCGATCCGGCGCCATCCCGATTGTCGCCATGACATCGCTGCTCACATCGAGAGGAACGATCATGGTGCACCGGAGGACATGGGTGCTGGCGCTCGCGGCCGTCGCATCCTTGATGACCGCGCTGGACGCGCTCGTCGTGTCCGCATCGCTCACCACCATCCAGGCCGACCTCGGCGCCACCGCCGAGCAGTTGGAGTGGACCGTCAACAGCTACAACCTCGTGATGGCCGTGCTGCTCATGCCGGCGGCGGCCCTCGGCGACCGGTACGGGCGGCGGCGCATGTTCGCGGCCGGGATCGCCCTGTTCACCGCGGCCTCGGCGGCGTGCGCGGCGGCACCCGACGTCGTGGTCCTCGTCCTCGCCCGGGCGGTTCAGGGGGCGGGCGCGGCGTTCGTCAGCGCGCTCGCCATGACGCTGGTGAGTGCCGCGTTCCCGCCGGAGCGGCGGGGCGGCGCGATCGGGTTGCTGCAGGGCGGGTCCGGTATCGCCGTGCTGGCCGGGCCCGGAATCGGCGGGGCGATCACGCACGCCGTGGGCTGGGAGTTCGTCTTCTGGCTCAACGTGCCGATCGGCCTCGCCGTGCTGCCGCTGATCCTCGCGAAGTGCGACGAGAGCCGCGGCGCCGGCACCGCGCTCGACGTGCGCGGGCTGCTCCTGGTCATCGGTGCCGTGCTCGGCCTCGTGTGGGCGCTCGCCCGCGGCAACGCGGTGGGCTGGGTGAGCACCGAGGTGCTCGGCGCGCTCGCGCTGGGTGGCGCGGCGCTCGTGGCGTTCGTCGCGTGGGAGCGGCGGGCGACCGAGCCGATGTTCCCGATGCGGCTGCTGCGCTGCCGCGGCTTCGTCGCCGGCAACGTCGCGACGGCGGGCCTCTTCGCGTCGATCTTCGGAGGCCTGTTCTTCTACGCGCAGCTGCTGCAGACCGGCCTCGGCCTCACCCCGCTGCAGGCCGGGATCGGCCTCGTGCCGTGGACGTCGACGCTGATCGTGCTCGGACCGCTCTCCGGCCGGCTGGCCGACCGGATCGGCAACCGGCCACTGATCGTCACCGGGCTGCTGACCACCGCGGCCGGCATCGCCTGGGTGGCGCTGGTTGCCCGCCCCGGGATGCCCTACGGCGAGCTCGTCGTCCCGTTCCTCGTGGCGAGCATCGGCGGGTCGATGGCCCTCGCACCCACTGCCAACGCCGTGCTCGGCGCGGTCCCGGCCGCCGACATCGGCAAGGCCTCCGGCGTCAACGCCATGCTGCGCGAGCTCGGCGGCGTGCTCGGGCTCGCCGTGTTCGTCGCCGTCTTCACCGGCACCGGCAGCTACGCCTCCCCCGCGGCGTTCGTCGACGGCTTCGGCCCGGCGATGGGGACCTGCGCCGCACTGGTCGCCCTGAGCGCGGCGGCGGTCGCGGTGCGACGCCGGCCGGTGGCGGACATCGGCGTGAACCGGGTTGCCGCCGAGCGGGCGGTCCCGTAGAGATCCGACGTGACCCTCTCCACCCCGGCGCGCCTGCTGCGCCTGCTCAGCCTGTTGCAGGGCAGGCGGGAGTGGGCGGGCACCGAGCTGGCCGAGCGACTCGGGGTGACCGACCGGACGGTGCGCCGCGACGTCGGCAGGCTGCGCGAGCTGGGCTACCCGGTCGTGAGCACCACCGGAACCGCGGGTGGTTACCGGCTCACCTCCGGCGAGGACCTGCCCCCTCTCCTGCTCGACGACGACGAGGCAGTCGCGATCGCCACGAGCCTGCTCGGCACGCTTGGCGACGGGGAGACGGCGGGCCGCGCGCTCGCCAAGCTCACGCAGGTGATGCCGGGCCGGCTGCGCAACAGGGTCACCGCCGTCGGCGCCTCGGTGGTGTCGGTGCCCGACCACCGCGTCGCGCGGATCGACCCGGGTGTGCTCGCGGTGCTGGCCGCCGCCGTGCGCGACCGCGAGATCGTCCGGTTCGCCTACCGCCGCCGCGACGACAGCACGACCGACCGCCGCGTGGAACCGCACCACGTGGTGACGACGTACGGGCTCTGGTACCTGATCGCCTTCGACACCCGGGCAGCCGACTGGCGGACGTTCCGGGTGGACCGCATCGACCGCCCCGAGTCGGCGCGCCTGCGGTTCAGCCCCCGCGAGCTACCTGCGGGCGACCCAGCCGAGCACGTGCGGCAGGCGATCGCCTCGACGCCCTACCGCTACACCGTCCGCGCCACCGTCCCTGCGCCTGCGGAGGTCGTGCGGGCCCGGTTGCCGATGTCGATCCTCGCCCGGATCCAGCCGATCGACGAGACCTCGTGCACCGTGGCCCTGGGTGCCGACTCGCTCGATCGGCTCGTGCGCGACGTCGTCACGCTCGGCCCCGGCACCCGGCTCGACGCCTCCCCCGAGGTGCTGGCCCACCTGCGGGACGTGGGCCGCTGGCTCCTCGACCAGCGCTAGCCGGATCCGGGCGACAGCGCCCCGAGATCGAACCCGCGCGCCGGCTCGAGCGTCTTACCGATCACGGCGCGCGAACCCGCAACGCGCAGCCACTCCCGAGCGACATCCGCGGGGAATACGGTCATCCCGACCGAGGGACGGTGGTTGCCGGTGGCAGTTCGGAGCCAGAGCGCGCGCACGGGCCTGTCCCCTGCCGTGGCGGCGCAGGTCGTGCTCGGCGCCGGCTTCCTGGCCCACCTCGTGGTCGTGGAGGTGCTCTTCGCCGGCGCAGGCGCGGGCAAGAACTCGGTGCTGACCGTCGCCAAGTTCTTCGCGCTGCACGCCGCCTCGATCATGATGTTGCAGCTCGTGCTGGTGGCGCGGCTGCCGTGGCTCGACCGCCGCATCGGCATGGACCGGCTCACCGTCTGGCACCGCTGGACCGGCTTCACCCTCGCCTGGACCGTGCTCACGCACGCCACGCTCGTGGTGCTCGGCTACGCCGTCCTCTACTCGATGCCGGTCACCGCGACCTTCCTCAGCCTCGCCGGGGTGATCGCCTCCCTGCTCGGGATGTGCGCCGCCGCCATCATCCTCGCGATGGCCGTGGCCTCCCTGCGCTACGCCCGCAGGCGGATGCGGTACGAGACCTGGCACGCCCTCCACATCGGCCTCTACCTCGCCGTCCTGCTCGCCCTGATCCACCAGGGCCTCGAGGGCACGACGTTCGCGTCCTCCCCTGCCGCGCGCGCGTACTGGTGGACGGTGTGGACGCTCGTGCTGCTCGCGTTCCTGACCGGCCGGATCGTCCTGCCGATCTGGCGCAACGCCCACCACCGGTTCCGGGTGGCCGCGGTCGAGCCGGAGTCCGACGACGTCGTCTCCGTCTACGTCACCGGGCGTCACCTCCACCGCCTCGACGCCCGGGCGGGGCAGTTCTTCATCTGGCGCTTCCCGACGCACAACGGCTGGTGGCAGGCCAACCCGTTCTCGCTGTCCGCGGCGCCCGACGGTCGCACGCTGCGGCTCACCGCCAAGGCCGTCGGCACGACGAGCGCCGGGCTGCGCCGGCTGCCGGTCGGCGCCCCCGCCTTCCTCGAAGGCCCCTACGGTGCGTTCACCGCCCTGCACCGCACCCGGGAAGCCACCCTCCTCATCGCAGGCGGCGTCGGGATCACCCCGATCCGCGCGATGCTGGAGGAGTCGACGGGGCCGGCCGTCGTCCTCTACCGGGTGCACAGCATGGACGACGCCGTGCTGCTCCGCGAACTGCAGTGGCTCGCGGGCGAGCGGGGCGCGCAGCTGCACGTGCTGGCCGGGCGGACCGGATCCGGGAACCCGCCCTTCGCGCCGTTCGAGCCGGCGAACCTCCGCGGGCTCGTACCGGACATCGCGGATCGGGACGTGTACGTCTGCGGCCCGCCCGCCATGACCGATGCGGTGCTGCGCAGCCTCCGCGAGCTGGGCGTCCCCCGCGGCCAGGTACACGCGGAGCGGTTCAGCCTCGCGTGATCACCGGCAGCTAGCCTCGGTCCCATGAGGATCCTCGTGACGGGAGCGACCGATGGTCTCGGCCGGTACGTGACCAGGGAGCTCACGAAGGCCGGGCACCGGGTGCTCGCGCACGGCCGCAACCCGGAGCGGCTGGGCGGCCTGCACAACGAGCTGGGCGTGGACACGGTGCAGGCCGACCTCGGTGAGCTCCGGCAGGTGGACCGGCTCGCCGACGAGGTGCTGCGCCGCCTCGACCGCCTCGACGTCCTCGTCAACAACGCGGGGGTAGGCCCCGGCGCCGACCAGAGCCGCCGCGAGGAGAGCGCCGACGGGATCGAGCTGCGCTTCGCCGTGAACCACCTGGCCGGCTACCACCTGGCGCGCAGGCTCGTGCCGCTGCTCGTCGCGTCGGCCCCGGCGCGGGTGGTCAACATCGCATCGATCGGGCAGGAGGCGATCGACTTCGCCGATCCGCTCCTCGAACGCTCGTACTCGGGCATGCGGGCCTACCGGCAGAGCAAGCTCGCCCAGATCATGGCCACGGTCGACCTCGCCGCCGAGCTGCGCGGCACCGGTGTCACCGTCAACGCCCTGCACCCGGCCACCCTGATGCCCACCACCATGGTGAACGAGGCGTGGCCGGGCACGTCGGTGAGCATGCTGGAGCAGGGTGGCACCGCCACACTCCGCCTGATCCTCGACGAGGGCCTCGCGACGACCACGGGCCGCTACTTCGACAGCAACACGCCCGACCCCGTCGACCCCGATCCCCAGGCGAGCGACCCGGACGCGCGCCGGCGGCTGCGGGAGCTCTCCGACCGGCTCGTGACGGCCGCGCTCACCCGCGCACCGCGGTGACCGCAACGGTGGTGAAGTGCATCGTGAAGCTGCCGCCGACCGCGTCGACGGCGGCCCCGATGCCCGCCAGCAGCTCCTCCCGGACATCCGGCGGGAACAGGTGGTGCCCGCCCGAGGTGGGCACGAACTCCAGCCACTCGTCGCGCGTGTAGGAGCGGTCCCGGTCGAACCGCCACTGCTCCGGCTCACCGAACCCGCCTGCCTGCCGCATCCCCTCGGTCGCCTTCGTGAGGAACGCCGAGTAGGCGTCCAGGCCGGGCATCGCCCCCTTCGCGAAGGGCGAGTCCGGTAGCACCCGCCGGTAGACCGCGGAGAAGGCCTCCGCCAGGTCGGACGAGGGCTGGAACACGTACCAGAACAGGGCGAGCCGTCCACCGGGCCGCAGCACCCGCGCCGCCTTGGCCGCCCCCGCGACCGGGTCGACCCAGTGCCAGGCCATCCCGGCGGCCACCGCGTCGAAGGTCCGGCCGGCGGGTTCCCACTCCTCGAAGGTGGCCACCTCGACCTCGAGCCCGTGCCGACGCGCCCAGGCGGCCATCCGCGCGTCGGGCTCGACGCCCAGCACCGCGCATCCCGCCGCCCTGAACTGCCGGGCTGCGATGCCCGTGCCGCAGCCGACGTCGACGACCTCACGGCCCGGGCTCGCGGCGACGATCCGCTCCACGAGGGCCTCGGGGTAACGCGGGCGCGCCCGGTCGTAGCGTTCGGGGTCCGCGCCGAACGACTCCGCGAGGTGACGGGCTTCGTGGGACTCGAATGGCATAGTGGGCATGCGCCCACTCTAGTGGGCACGTGCCCACTCATCGAGGGAGGGTGGCGGTATGCCGACCGGAGTGGCCCTGCGCGATCCGCGCGAACAGCTCTTCGCCGCCGCGGAGCGCGTCCTGCTCCGCGACGGCCCGAACGCGCTGACCAGCCGGGCGGTCACCGACGAGGCGAGCGTCGCCAAGGGCGTGCTGCACCGGCACTTCGCCGACTTCGACGCCTTCCTCGCCGAGCTGGTCCTCGACCGCATCGGCCGGCTCGACGAGCGGGCCCTGCGCCGGTCCGCCGGCACGGGCACCGTCACCGACAACCTCACCGCCGCGCTGACCGGGGTGTTCGGGCCCGTCGCCGTGGCGATCGTCGGGCTCGTCACCTTCCGCGACGGCCTGCGGGCCCGGCTGCGCCAAGCCGGACTGGCCGGCATCCCGCTGCTCGCACAGGCCTCGGCCATGATCGCCGCCTACCTCGCGGCGGAGCGCGACCTCGGCCGCATCGCGGCGGACGCCGACGTCGACACCCTCGCCCTCACCCTGATCGGCAGCGCGCACCTGCTGTTCGCAGGCGGAGACACTCCTCCGGCGGAGGTGGAGGTCCGCAAGATCGTCGCCGCGGTCGTCACGAACGCCGGATGAGGAGGATGGAGCGCCGGACGGCCGAGAGTGCACCTGGCGTCCCCCGTCCGGGTGCGGCGCGTCGCCCCGACCCTCCCGCCACGTCCATTACCTTCCGCGTCGCTGACATCACGCAGAGTGAAGGGGACGACGATGGCGGGCAAGTTCGAGGTGTACAAGGACCGTGGTGGCAAGTACCGGTTCCGACTGAAGGCGTCCAACGGCCAGGTCGTCGCCACCGGCGAGGCCTACGAGACGAAGGCGTCGGCGCTGAAGGGGTGCGAGTCGGTGCAGAAGGCCGCCGACGGCGCGCAGATCATCGAGACGGAGTCGTGAGCTGAAACATTCGTTCGGTGCGGGTGGCCGGTCGGGTATCGGGACCCCCGATCACCGCCGGCCACCGAGGCGGACGGTCAGCCGGAACGTCGAGTAGGTGACCGTGAGACCGTCCCGCGTCAGCTCGCGGGTCCGCACGGTCTCGACCGCCAGTCCGGCGCCGGCGGCGAGGCCGAGCACGTGGTCCTGATCGCCGGACGTGCCGAAGAACAACAGCACGCGCCCGAGGTCGAGCCCGAGGTACGACAGCCGGCGCTCGCCCGCCTCGCTCATCTCGCGGTAGGCCCGCTCGTGCCACCTCCGCAGCACCGCGGTCCGCTCCGCGGAGAAGGGCGGTCGGTAGTGCATTCGCGAAAGGCTAGGGCGGAGCGCCGGCAGCGGCGATCACATTTCACCTCGATCGTTCCGGCACCCGGCGTGCGCCCCGGTGAGGCCTGGTGCACGCGACGCATGACGTAAGACCACGCCGCCATGCGTCGATCGCCGGTGCCCCTCCCGATCTCTAGCGTCGCTGAGGACTTCGTCCGGTCAGCGACGACGGGAGCGCCATGCGCACGAAGGCAGCGATCATCCGGGAGACCGGCAAGCCGTGGGAGCTGGTCGACCTCGAGCTCGACGAACCGCGCGACGGCGAGGTGCTCATCAGGTTCGCCGTGTCGGGGATGTGCCACTCCGACGAGCACCTGCGCACCGGTGACGCGAAGTGCCGCCTGCCGATCGTGGGTGGGCACGAGGGCGCGGGCGTCGTCGAGGCGGTCGGCCCGAACGTCACGCGGGTGCGGCCCGGCGACCACGTGGTGTGCTCGTTCATCCCGGCGTGCGGCACGTGCCGCTACTGCTCCTCCGGCCGGCAGAACCTCTGCGACCAGGGCGCGCAGATGGTCACCGGGATGCTCGCCGACGGCACGTTCCGGTTCCACGACGAGTGGGGCGAGGACCTGGGCGGGTTCTGCATGCTCGGCACGTTCTCGCAGCGTGCGGTCGTCTCACAGGCGTCCTGCGTGCGGATCGACGACGACATCCCGTTCGAGGTCGCCGCGCTCACCGGCTGCGGGGTGCCGACCGGCTGGGGCACATCGGTCTACGCGGCGGGCGTGCGGCCCGGCGACACGGTCGTGATCTTCGGTGTCGGCGGGGTCGGGTCGAACGCCGTGCAGGGCGCGCGCCACGCGGGCGCCAAGCACATCGTCGCGGTGGACCCGGTCGCGTTCAAACGGGAGAAGTCGCTGGACTTCGGGGCCACCCACACCTTCGCCGACGCGGCCGAGGCGCACGAGGCCGTCGTCGACCTGACCCGCGGGCAGCTGGCCGACCACGCCATCTGCACCGTCGGCGTGCTGACCTCGGAGGTCGTGTCGCAGGCGGCCGCGATCGTCGGCAAGGGCGGGCAGGTCACCGTCACCTCGGTCGGCCGCAGCACCGACACCCAGGTGCAGCTCGCGGCCAACGGGATGCTGGTGGGCTACCAGCGGCGGATCCAGGGCCACGTCTTCGGCATGTGCAACCCGCTGCTCGACATCCCGCGGCTGCTCGACCTCTACCGGGTGGGCCGGCTGAAACTCGACGAGCTGATCACGCGCGAGTACGGCCTCGACGAGATCAACCAGGGCTACCAGGACCTGGATGACGGCAAGCTCATCCGCGGCATCGTCGTGCACGAGGACTGACCCGTGACCATCGACAGCGCGGCGGAGTCGCCGCTCCAGGACGATGCGCGGATCGCGACGCAACGGCGCCGCGTCCTGATCTCGGGCACCATCGGCACCACGATCGAGTACTTCGACTTCCTGCTGTTCGGCCTGATCGCCCCCGTGGTGTTCAACCAGCTCTTCTTCCCGCAGGCCGACCCGCTGGTCGGCACGATCGCGGTGCTCGCGACGTTCGCCGTCGGCTACGTCGCGCGGCCGCTCGGCGGGTTCGTCTTCGGCCACTTCGGCGACCGCGTCGGACGCAAGCCGATCATGTTCGTGACGCTGGTCCTGATGGGTGCAGCCACGACCGGCATCGGGCTCCTGCCCACGTACGCGGCGATCGGCGTCGCGGCGCCGGTCCTGCTCACGCTCCTGCGGTGCGTGCAGGGCTTCGCGCTCGGCGGCGAGACCGTCGGCGCGACGATCATGGCGACCGAGAGCGCACCGCAGGGCAAGCGCGGCGGCTACGCCGGCACGATCCAGATCGGCGGGGCGCTCGGCTCGGTACTGGCGTCGCTCGCGGCCGCCCTCGTGGCGAGCATGCCCACCGAGGAGGCGCTCGCCTGGGGCTGGCGGGTGCCATTCCTGCTCAGCGCCGTGCTCGTGGTGGTCGGCGTGTACGTCCGCACCCGGATCAACGAGTCACCGGTCTTCACGAACGCGGTGCGGGAGGCCCCGCCGAAGGCCCCTCTGCTGGTCGCGCTGCGGGAGGAGCCGAAGGCCTGCCTCACCGTGTTCCTCTGCGTGATCACCGAGACCAGCATGCTGCAGCTCTTCACGGTGTACGCGCTCGTCCACGGGGGCAGGGAGCTCGGGATCCCGACGTCGGTGATGTTGAACGGCGTGCTCATCGGCAACATCGTCGGCATCGCGATGAACCCGCTCTTCGGGCGCCTGTCCGACTTCGTCGGCCGCCGCATCCTGATCGCGGGGTCGCTCGTCATCGGCGCGCTCTACACGGCGTTCGCCTTCTTCCCGATGCTCGCGAGCGGGAACACCGTCCTCATCGTGCTGGCGCTGGCGATCCCGCCGGCCGTCATCCAGACGATGATCTTCGCGACGGAGGCCAGCTTCTTCGCGGAGCTCTTCCGCGGGGCCGCACGCCGGTTCTCGGGCCTGGCCGTGAGCCGTCAGGTGGGCGGGGTGATCGGGGGTCTCTTCCCGCTGATCGCTGCGGCCCTGTACGCGGCCGCTGGGTCGGTGTGGGCGGTGGTCGGCTACTACGCGGCGATCTCGGCGATCTCGCTCGCCGCGGTGCTCGCGGCCCGCGAGACCCACCGGGAGGTGCTCGGCTGATCCGGCCTCCGGCGCCACGTCGACCCGGTCGACGAGACCGGCCTCGAGACGCGTCCGCCCGTCGTGGTCAACTGGCGGGAGCGTTGTCATGCGAGGAGGTGCGGTGCGGTACGCGGCGATCGGGGACAGCTTCACGGAGGGCGTCGGTGACGAGCTCCCGGACGGGGCGGTCCGGGGGTGGGCCGACAGGGTGGCGGCGGGGCTGGCAGCCACCCGCGGCGGCGACGTGCAGTACGCCAACCTGGCGGTCCGCGGGCGCCTGCTGGCGCCCATCGTGACCGACCAGCTCGAAGCGGCCTTGTCCCTCGTACCGGCCCCCACGCTGATCACGCTCAACGGTGGCGGCAACGACATGCTGCGCCCGGGCGTCGACGTGGCGAACCTGGTGGCCCTGACCGAACGGGCGGTCCACCGCTGCGCGGAAACCGGCGTGCGGCTGGTGCTGATCAGCGGCGCCGACCCGTCGGACCGGCTCCCCTTCGGACGAACGGTCCACCGGCGCGCCGCGCAGCTGACCGCGGGCGTCGCGGCGCTGGCCACCGCACACGGGCTGGAGTTCGTCGACGTCTTCCACGACGCCGAGATCCGCCGCCCCGAGTACTGGTCGGCGGACCGGCTGCACCTGAACGGCGCGGGCCACCAGCGGGTGGCCGAGCTCGTGCTCGCGACGCTGGGCGAGGGTCCGGCGGCTCAGGCGGCGAGCGCCGGGTCGCCCGCGGCCCGCCGCCTGCTCGCGGAGGCCCGGTACTACCGGGAGCACGTCCTGCCGTGGGTCGGGCGCCGCCTGCGCGGCCGCTCGTCCGGTGACGACCGGACGGCGAAGCACGCCGCGTGGATCCCGGTCCCCGCCGTCGACCGGACGGCGGGCTAGCGGCACAGTCCGCGCGGATGTGGGTAGTCCCGCGACATGCAACAACCGGACAGGATCGCGCACCCGTGGGGCGAGCGGACGCCCTACGGCCGGGACGGGCGCTGGCCCGCTCGCGTCGACCAGCACCTCGCCGACGGCGTCGCGCCCGAGGACGTGCAGCGATGGGCGAAGAGCGCGTCGTTGCTGCACTCGAACGGTGACGCGATGGACATCGCCGTGGTCGACGGGCGGATCGTCGGGGTGCGCGGGCGCGCGGACGACCGGGTCAACGGCGGGCGGCTGGGTCCCAAGGACCTGTTCGGCTGGCAGGCGAACGCCTCGCCGGACCGCCTGACCCGGCCGCTGGTGCGGATGGGCGGACGGCTGGTCGAGACCGACTGGGACACGGCCATGGGCCGCGTCGTCGCCGAGTCGAAGCGCCTGCTGGAGCGGCGCGGCCCGTCCGCGATCGGCTTCTACACCACCGGGCAGCTGTTCCTCGAGGAGTACTACACCCTCGCCGCGATCGCGCGCGGCGCGATCGGCACCAATCACCTCGACGGGAACACGCGCCTGTGCACGGCGACCGCCGCGGCGGCACTGAAGGAGACCTTTGCCTGCGACGGGCAGCCCGGCTCCTTCACCGACGTCGACCACGCCGACGTGATCGCACTCTTCGGGCACAACGCGGCCGAGACGCAACCGGTGCTGTGGATGCGGATCCTCGACCGGCTGGCCGGGCCGAACCCGCCCGCGCTCGTCTGCGTCGACCCGCGGGACACGCCCGTCGCCGACGCCGCCCGGGAGAGCGGCGGCGTGCACCTCGCACCGCTGCCCGGCACCAACGTCGCGCTGATGAACGGCCTGCTGCACGAGATCGTCGAGAACGGCTGGGTCGACCGCGAGTACGTCGAGGCGCACACCGTCGGGTTCGCCGAGCTCGAGAAGCGCGTGCAGGAGTACCCGCCCGATCGCGTCGCAGAGATCTGCCGGATCGAGCCGGAGCAGATCCGCTCCGCCGCCCGCGTGCTGGGCCGGGCGGAGCGGCTGCTGTCGACCGTGCTGCAGGGCTTCTACCAGTCCCACCAGGCGACCGCCGCCGCCGTGCAGGTCAACAACCTGAACCTGATCCGCGGCATGCTCGGCCGGCCCGGGTGCGGCATCCTGCAGATGAACGGCCAGCCGACGGCGCAGAACACGCGCGAGTGCGGCGCCGACGGCGACCTCACCGGGTTCCGGAACTGGGAGAACGACGCGCACGTGGCCGAACTGGCGCGGCACTGGAACGTCGAGCCGACGCGGATCCCGCACATGGCCCCGCCCACGCACGCGATGCAGATGTTCCGCTACGCCGAGCAGGGAAGCATCCGGATGCTCTGGGTGAGCGGCACCAACCCCGCCGTGTCGCTGCCCGAGCTCGTCCGGATCCGGCGGATCCTGTCGCAGCGGCGGCTCTTCCTCGTGGTGCAGGACATCTTCCTGTCCGAGACCGCGCAGCTCGCCGACGTCGTCCTACCGGCGGCGACCTGGGGCGAGAAGACCGGCACGTTCACCAACGCCGACCGCACCGTGCACTTCTCCGAGAAGGCCGTCGACCCGCCCGGACACGGCCGTCCGGACCTCGACATCTTCCTCGACTACGCGCGGCGCATGGACTTCCGCGACAAGGACGGCAGGCCGTTCCCGCAGTGGCACGACGGGGAGTCGGCGTTCGACGCCTGGGCGGCGTGCAGCGCCGGCCGGCCGTGCGACTACTCGGGCCTCTCCCACGCGAAGCTGCGGGAGGCACCGTCGGGCATCCAGTGGCCGTGCACGGCCGAGAACCCGGACGGCACGGAGCGCCTCTACACCGACGGCCGCTTCTGGAGCGCCCCGGACCACTGCGAGAGCTACGGCCGCGACCTCGTGACCGGAGCACCGCTGGAGGAGACCGAATACCGCGCGCTCAACCCGGACGCGAAAGCGATCCTCAAGGCGGCCGAGTACCTGCCACCGCACGAGCGGCCGAGCGACGAGTACCCCTTCGTGCTGATCACCGGCCGGACGATCCACCACTTCCACACCCGGACGAAGACGGGCCGCGTCCCGGAGCTTCAGGCGGCGGCGCCGGATGTGTGGGTGGAGTGCTCCAAGGACGACGCGCGAAGGCTCGGCCTCGCCGACGGGGATGCGGCGGAAGTCGCCACGCCACGGGGCACGATCACCGCGCGCGTGCGCATCGGCGACATCCGCGGAGGCGTCCTCTTCGTCCCGTTCCACTACGGCTACTGGGACACGACCGGCTCGGGTCCGGGCGGTGGTCGCGGTCGCGCCGCCAACGAGCTCACCGTGACCGACTGGGATCCGGCTTCCAAGCAACCGCTGTTCAAGACCGCGGCCGCACGACTGGGGGGTGCGTCATGAGCAAGCTGCGCCTGGTCCTGCGGGAGTTGCACCGCGGCGAGGCCGGCCTCGCCCGTGATCTGCTCGCCGTCGCCGACCGGCACCGGGCCGACCACGAGATCTTCCACGTGGCCCGCGACGTGGCGGGCTGGTCGCAGGAGCACGTCCGCCGGATCGCCGAGGTCGGCGCCGATTTCGGCGTCCGGCTGAACCCGGAGCCGCGCTGGACCCTGCCCGGGGTCGGCGTCCTGGGCAGGCGCGCCGGCGCCGCGCTCGCCCGCCGGCCGGCCTCCGGCCTGCTGCTGCTCGCCGATCTGCGCCACGTCCATCGGAAGGCGGCCGGGGTGTCGCTGGACTGGGAGCTGCTCGCCCAGGCCGCGCAGGCGATGAAGAAGCAGTCGCTGATGCAGCTCGCCGCCGACTGCCACCCCCAGACGCTGCGCCAGATGCGGTGGGCCAACGCGCAGCTCAAGGTGACGTCGCCGCAGGTGATCGCCTCCTGACCTGCGGTAATCCACCCGTTCGGTTGCTGGTTGGCGATCAGGCCCTGGCGTAGGTTCGGCCGCCCTCCGACGACCAGCGCAGATCCTGGAGGCACGCCATGACGGCCACGCAACCGATGGAACACGTGTCGTTCGAGAAGCCGGACGAGGTCCGTGAGGGCACGAACTGGCGGATGGAGCTGGTGAACCTCGCCGGTGGTGCGCAGGTTGGCCGGATCTCCCTGCAGCCGGGCTGGAAGTGGTCGAACGACGTGAAGCCGGTGGCAGGGACCGACCTGTGCATGGCCCCGCACCAGCAGTACCAGGTGAGCGGGCGCGTTCACGTCGCGATGGCGGACGGCGCCGAGCTCGAGGTCGGCCCGGGCGAGGTCGTCTCACTGCCGCCGGGGCACGACGCATGGGTGGTGGGTGACGAGCCCGTCGTGGCCATCGACTGGCAGGGCGCCTCCGTATGGGCCGCGAAGAAGGAGTAGGCGTCATGGGCGGGTTCATCCAGATCATCGAGATGCAGACGTCCCGCTTCGACGAGGTCGAGGCGCTGGGGAAGGAGATCCGCGCCCGCCTCGACGACGGCAGCCCGTCGAGCCCGCTGCGCGGGACGATCACCGCCGACCGGGACCGCCCCGGCGTCTACCTGAACATCGTCGAGTTCGACTCGTACGAGGCCGCGATGGAGAACTCGAGCCGGCCCGAGACCGGCGAGTTCGCCGCGCGCCTCGCGAAGCTCTGCGACGCGCCGCCGAAGTTCTACAACCTCGACGTGCGTGAGGTGTGGGAGCCGACGGCCCGCGGCTGAGCGGCCGCGCCGGAGCTGCGGAGCACTGCTCGTCGAACCGACCGGACGGCGGCTGTCCCGCGCGCTGACCGTCAGTGCGGCATGCGGGCGAAGCCGAGGTAGGTGACCACCGGAGTGTGATCCGGTGCGAGCGCGAACCCGACGACGCCGGGGATCTGGTCGTCGCCGATGCGCCCGCGCCTGCGGGCCAGCACCGCCGAGACGAGCGCCCGCGGACTCCTCGGTGCGAACCCGCACACGTCCTCACTGGTCAGACCGGCGCGGGCCAGCGCATCGGCCATCTCCTGCGGCCGGCGCAGGCGCTCGGCGCTGTAGCGACCGGGCGGCACGATCCGCGTCGGCGGGAAGGACTGGAACGCGCCCAGGTAGACCAGCCGGGAGACCGGGGTGCGGGTCACCGTGTCGTAGACGAGCACGCCGCCCGGCCGCAGCACCCGGGCCGCTTCCGCGAGCACGCGATCGAGATCCGCGGTGATCTCGAAGGTGTCGGCGTAGTACGCGAGGGCGAACGACGAGTCCGGCAGCTCCCCGAGGTCCTCCGCGCGCGCCGTCCGGTAGGTGACGGCGCCGTCGCCCGGGTCCGAGCGCCGCCGGGCCAGCTCCGTGGCCGCGGCCGACGGGTCGAGCGCCGTGACGTCCATGCCCAGCCGGGCCAGTCCACGGGCCAGATCACCCCGCCCGCTGCCGACCACCAGGGCGGGTCCGCCTGCCGTTGCGGCACCCACGGTGTCGAGCGTCCTGCGGACGTACTGCAGCCGGACCTGCTGGAAGGCGACGGCGCGGATGTGGCGCCCGTCGATCGCGTCGGCCGAGTCGAGCTGGATGCGTGGTGCGGACATGCGACTCCCCTGATCGAGTTCCTTCAGGGAACCCTATACGTCGAGTTCCCCGAGTGAACCCATGTACGGTGAGCCGATGACCAGGACACGACTCGCCGGGGTCGCGTGCTCGATCGCCCGGGCCACGGACCTGTTCACCGACGCCTGGACCGCGCTGATCATGCGCGACGTCCTCCTCGGGGTGACCCGGTTCGACGACATCGCCGAGGACCTGGGCATCTCGCGGAAGGTGCTGGCGGCCCGGCTCGCACGGCTCGTGGACGAGGGGGTGCTCGCACGCGAGCGCTACCAGGAGCGACCCCCACGCGAGCACTACATCGCCACCGAGAAGGGCGAGCAGCTCTACCCGGTACTGCTGGCGCTCATGGCCTGGGGCGACCGGTGGTACGCGGGTGAGGCGGGCCCGCCCGCGCTGGTCCACCACCTCACCTGCGGCCAGGACACGACGCCGGTCACCGTCTGCGCACACTGCGCCGGCTCGCTCACGCCGCGCAACACCACCCAGCTCCCGGGGCCCGGCGGGCAGGTCGGCCCGGGCACCCGCGTCCTCGCACCGCTGCTCGCCGGGCGATCCGCGCCGTGACATCACCATGTTGCTTCAGGCTCGAAGCAAGCGTGTCTGGTGAATGATGGAGGGATGACCGAGGGGCTCGATCCCCAGCAGCTGGGGGCCTACTTCGCGCTCTCGGAAGCCACCAGCCTGCTCCAGCACCACGTCGAACAGCACCTGCGCGCCGAGGGTGGCCTCAGCTACGTGCAGTTCCAGCTCCTGGCCCGCCTCGCCGAGGCCCACCGGCTGACGATGACGCAGCTCGCCGACGGCGTCGTCTACAGCCGCAGCGGCCTGACCTACCAGGCAGGCCTGCTGGAGAAGGCCGGCCTCATCACCCGCAGCCCCAGCACGGACGACGAGCGCGCGACGCTGGTGACGATCACGGAGAAGGGGCTGGCCCTGTTCGGCAGCATCCTGCCCGGCCACGTCCAGGTCGTCCGCCGCATGCTGCTCGACCCCCTGTCGGAGGCGGACCTGCGGCACCTGGGGGACATCATGACCCGGGTCCGCGACCACATGCGCGCCCTCCCGCCCCGCTCTGCGGCCGCGCGCAAGAGCCGCGCCGCGCGCTCGCCGTGATCCTCGCAGGGCCCGCGGGCCCTGCGAGGAGCCGACTCAGCCCGCGGCCTTCCGCAGGTCCTCCACCTCGGCCGGGGTCAGCGGCATTCCGGGGAACGTCACCAGCCGGGCGAGGGGGAAGTTCCCCACCACGTTGCGCATCTCCGGGTCGGTGAGCTGGCTCGGGCCCGCCGCGGCGAGCCGCTCCTCCAGCAGGCGCGACCCCACCGGGTGGGCCAGCCACTCCTCCAGGCTGGCGTCCTCGGCCAGTGGCGGCGCGGAGGTCGGCGCCGTGACGGTGACGGTCGCGCTCAGGCGCAGGTCGCGGGACGAGGCGCCCACGGCGATGCCGAACTCGCCGCCCTCGAACACCCACCGCCCCTGCCGGGGGTGGAAGTAGGACAGGTCGCGCCGGGTCAGCGCGAACGTCACGCGCCGGGACTCGCCGGGCTCCAGCGCGACCTTGGTGAACGCCTTCAGCTCGCGTACCGGGCGGGCGACGGCCGACGCCGGCGGGCCGACGTAGACCTGCACGACCTCCTCGCCTGCACGCGATCCGGTGTTGGTGACGGTCGCCGACACCGTGACGTCCTGCTCGCCGATGTTCTGCTCGCCGCCGACCGCGACCTCGAGGTCGGTGTAGCCGAAGGTGGTGTACGAGAGCCCGTGGCCGAAGGCGTAGGACACCTCCTGCTCGCGCGCGTCGTAGCCCCGGTAGCCGACGAAGACGCCCTCGCCGTAGTGCACCACCCCGAGCTCGCCGGGGAAGTTGAGGTAGGACGGGTTGTCCTGCAGCCGCAGCGGGACGGTCTCCGCCAGCCGGCCCGACGGGTTCGCCCGCCCCAGGAGCAGGTCGGCGATCGCGCCGCCACCCGCCTGCCCCGACAGCCAGCCCTCGAGGATCGCGGCGGCGTGGTGGTCCCAGCCCGCCACCTGGACCGTCGATCCGTTGACGAGCACCACGACCACCCGCGGGTTGACCTCCGCCACCGCAGCGAGCAACACCGTCTGGGCCGCCGGCAGCAGGATGTGCTCCCGGTCGAAGCCCTCCGACTCGTCGCCGGCCGGCAGGCCGAGGAAGAGCACGGCCACGTCGGCGCCACGGGCGGCCTCGACGGCCTCCGCGCGCAGCGCCTCGTCGTCGGCCGAGGGGTCGTCCACCCCGAAACCGGCCGCGAAGACCGCCCGGTCTCCGACGATCCCCCGGATCGCGCTCCACGCGTCGTCCAGCCGCGTCGGGTTGATCTGCGAGCTGCCGGCCCCCTGGTAGCGCGGGGTGCGTGCGAACTCGCCGATCACCGCGACGGTTGCCGTGGGGTCGAGCGGCAGCAACGGGGTGCCGTCCACGGGCTCGTTCTTCAACAGGACGGCGCAGTCGGCCGCCGCCGCGCGAGCCAGTGCGTGATGGGCGTCGGCATCGAACACGCCGCCCTCGCGGACGGCCGGGAGGGCGCGGGCCAGCAGGGTGAGGATCCGCCCGACCGCGCGGTCCAGCACGGCCTCGTCGAGCTCGCCGTAGCGCACCGCGGCCACGATCTCCGCGTCGGTGACGTGGCCGCCGGTCGCCGGCATCTGCAGGTCCAGCCCGGCGCGCAGGGCGGCGACGCGATCGGACACCGCGCCCCAGTCGGAGACGACCGCCCCGTCGAAGCCCCACTCGGTGCGCAGGACGTCGGTGAGCAGCCACGGGTGCTGCGATGCGTACGTCCCGTTGACCCTGTTGTAGGAGCACATCACCATCCACGGCCGCGCCTCGGTGACGACCCGCTCGAAACCGGCGAGGTAGATCTCCCGCAGCGTGCGCTCGTCGACCTCCGCGCTGACCCGCGCCCGGTCGGTCTCCTGGTTGTTGGCGGCGAAGTGCTTCACGCAGGCGCCGACGCCCGCGCTCTGGATCCCGCGCACCAGCGCGGCCCCGAGCACGCCGCTGACCAGCGGATCCTCCGACAGGTACTCGAAGTTGCGCCCGCAGAGCGGGGATCGCTTGATGTTGATGCCCGGCCCCAGAACCACGGCGACGTTCTCGGCCCGGGCCTCCGCCCCCAGCGCCCGTCCCACCCGCTCCACGAGCTCGGC
Organism: Pseudonocardia hierapolitana; assembly: GCF_007994075.1. Lineage (NCBI taxonomy): Bacteria > Bacillati > Actinomycetota > Actinomycetes > Pseudonocardiales > Pseudonocardiaceae > Pseudonocardia > Pseudonocardia hierapolitana. The sequence continues at coordinate 8,375,241 of NZ_VIWU01000001.1, forward strand.
GTCGAAGGAGGACCCCAGCGCCACGGCCGGCGGGAAGCAGGTCGCCGGTACCGAGTCGGACAGGCCCACGTGATCGGCGGCCGTGGCCTGCTTGCGCAGCCCGTGCGGGCCGTCGGTCAGCATGACCGCGGGGACGCCGGCGCGCTCGACGGCCTTCGTGTTCCAGAAGTCCGCGCCGGAGCACAGCGACGCCTTCTCCTCGAGCGTCAGGTCCGCGAGCAGGGCCGGCACGTCCACGGTCGGGGCGGTCGTCATGCGTTCACTCTCCCAGCCCCTGGGGGCTGTCGCGGTGAAGGCAGTCGGGCCTCAGCCGGCGTTCGCGGCGGCCCCGTCGACCAGGGTCACGTGCCTCGGGGCACCGAAGAGCTGGTCGAAGACCCGGGATCGGTCGAAGGCCATGGCGTGGTCGCGGCCGCGCAGCTCCAGGTTGCGCCGCTCGTGCTCGGGCATCTGCAGCACCACGCGGTCCAGGGCCGCCCGCAAGGCCTCGACGTCGCCGGCCTCCACGATCACGGCCGTGTCGCCGACGGCCTCGCCGGTGCCGCCGGTCAGTGTGGTGATCACCGGCCCGCCGCCCGCGAGCAGCTTCTCGGTGAGGGCGATGCCGAACGTCTCGACGAAGTCGGGCTCTGGCTTGGTGGGCAGGGCGTAGGTCGCGCACCCGCGCATCAGCAGCGGCTTCTCGTCGTCGTCCACGTCGGTGAGGAAGACGATCCGCTCGTCGTCGCCTGCGAGCGCACGGACCTCGGGCAGCGCAGGCCCGGTGCCCGCGACGACGAGCTTCACCCGGTCCCGCGCCCGGGACGCGGTGTAGGCGGCCACGAGGTCGTGGACGCCCTTGGCCCGGGTCACGCGCGACAGGAAGAGCACATAGCCGTCGCGTTCGAGGCCGCGCCGGGCGAGCGCCGCGTCGACCTCCGCCGGATCGAGGTCGAGGTAGGCGGAGGTGTCGATCGGCGGATAGCTGATGGTGACGCGGTCGCGGCACGCCCAGGCGAACCGCGTGCCGCAATGGGCGTCGACGGCCTCCGCGGCGAGGATGATCTGCTCGCGCGTGTACTCGGACACCGCGAGCACCTCGTCGTGGGCGAGGTAGGTGGTGAGCACGACGGCGGCCGCGCCGAACCGTCCCTCCCGCAGGCAGGACCGGATCACGTTCGTGACGTCGGATCCCACGGCCTTCGCCACCGTGTGCACGTCGGCGGGGAAGCCCGCCGCGCGGGCGGCGGCCACGGCGTCGACCACGACGTTCGCGTGCGGCGACAGGTACATCGACAGGCACGTGGTGGGGATCGGCTCGGCGAGCAGCTCGACCAGCCGCCCGGTGAGCCCGGCGAGGTGCCGCCCGTCCGGCACCCGGTAGTCGCCGACGGGCTCGGGGCGTTCCACGGTGATGCCGTCGGAGTACGGCAGCAGGCGGTCCAGTGGCTTCAGCGGCAGCCCGACGGCCTGCAGCGCGGCGATCGGCCAGGTGAGCAGCCGGACGTCGGTGAAGCCGCGATGCAGCGCCACCTCGGCCAGGTTGCGGGCCTCCCCGGAGTGACCGCAGATCACCGGATCGGCCCGCACGACGATCACGAGTCGGCGTTCGTTCATGATCGGCCACCTCCCGCTCGGGCATCGGACAGGGATGGTGGCCGGGCCGCGCTCCCCCACGGAGACGGCTCCGGCCCCAGTTCGAGCTGCAGCACGCCTCCGGCGTGCACGTCAGCGGCGGTGAGGTGGGTGGCCTCGAGAGGCTCGCCGTTCAGCCGCGCCGACTGGACGTACTGCACGGGCGGCGTCTGCTCGATGCCGTCCGCGCCGACGGGCGCCTCGCGGTGCCCGCTGGTCTCGATCACGAACTCGCCCCCCGCCACCTGCAGGGCGGCGCGGGCGAACGCGGGTGCGTTCACCAGGAACAGGCTCTGGCCGGCGATCGGGAAGAGCCCGAGCGACGCCCAGACGTACCACGAGGAGAGGCCGCCGGAGTCGTCGTTGCCCGGCAGGCCACCGGCCCCGGTGCCGAACTGCCAGGTCAGCGCGGCGTGCACGACCTCGGCGGTGCGGTCGGGGCGCCCGGCGTAGTGGTAGGCCCACGGCGCCTCCATGTCGGGCTCGTTGTTGAGCCCCTCGAACCGGTTGAGCGCGAAGCCTGCGGCCATCTCCTCGGCCGTGGGGCGCTGTCCGGGTTGCTTCACCGGTTCGGCGTCGAAGCCGAAGAAGGCGTCGAGCATGTCGATGAACGCGTCGTCGCCGCCGGCGAGCGCGATCCGCGCCCGCATGTCGTGCACGAGCCGGAACGAGTAGTTCCACTTGCCGCCCTCGTAGAACTCCGAGTCGCGCAGCAGCCCCGTCGACGGGTCGAAGGCGTTGACCCACCAGCGGCTGCGCGACTCCAGCTCGTCGGCGAGGCGCTTGTCGCCCAGAGCCCTGGCGACCGTGGCCGTGCAGTGGTGGCCGTAGGCGAGGTCGAGCGTGTGCGAGATCGGGTGCACGATGCCGTGCTCGAAGAAGTCCTCCCCGTAGAGGCGGCGCAGGTCGTCGGCCATGTGCACCAGGGCCCAGCTCCAGTCGATGCCGGGGAGCCCGAGCGCGTGCGCGTCGGCCAGCGCGGTGTGGGCGAGCGCGCTGGCCTGCCGGAAGAAGCGGTCCGCGCCGCGGGCCATCCGGTAGCCGATCGGGAAGTTGCCCTCCTCCTCGCAGACCCGGATCAACGACTCGAGCAGGTCGGTGGCGCGGTTCGGGGCGATGGTCATCAACAGCGGGATCTGGGTCTTGTAGAGGTCCCACATCGTGCAGATGTCGAACGCGAACGGTCCCGATGCCGGCCAGAACGGGCTCTCGTCGTCGCCGAAGCACGGCTTGATCAGCGAGTGGTAGAGCGCGGTGGCCATCACCTGCCGTCGGGCGGGCGTGCCGCCCTCGACCCGGACCCGGCCGATGTGCTCGGCCCATCGGTCGGCGGTGCGGGTCCGGACCGCGTCGAAGACCGGCTCGGCGCCCGCGCACTCGCGTTCCAGGTTGTCGCGCGCCTGGTCGCAGCCGCGCAGCGAGAACCCCAGGCGCACCTCGACGACGTCGCCCGCGCGCACGGGCCCCATGAACAGCAGCCCGAACGGGCGCAGGGTGGTCTGGCGGATGCTGTCGAAGTCGAGCCGGGTACCGCCCTCGATCAGCCGGCGGTCGTGCCAGAGCATCTGCCGCAACCCGGGCCCGTGCACCTCGAGGTGCACCGACAGCGGCACGCCCTCCAGCACCACGGTGCCCTGCGCGCGCCCGTGCCCCATGCTCTCGACGTGGGCGCGCAGCGGGACCGTGCGGCCGAGGTCGATGGCGAGCCCGCCGCAGGACAGGTCCACCACCACGCGGGCGCTGCGGCTCTCCGGGAACGTGTAGCGGTGGACGGCGACCTTCTCGCCGACCGTGATCTCGCAGTGGATGCCGGTGTCCAGCGTGGTGGCGTAGTACCCGGGCGTCGCCGTCTCGTCGCGCAGGGGCCACGCCTCGCCGAGGTCGTCGAGGGGCTGCACCATCGGCGTGACCCGCACGTAGTTGTAGTACTTGCGGATCGCGCCGGTTCCGGACTGCTGGAAATGCGTGAAACCGGACGCCTGCAGCGTTTCGAACATCTCCTCGGGAACACCCTCGGTGTTCTTGCTGTAGCGCCCGTAACCCGTGGGATAGGCCCCGGAGTAGGCGCACGCCGACACCATGCCGAGGGGCGAGGTGGCACCCGGATGGGTGTTGCCGACCTGCGGTTTCGGCCACCACCACGTGGCGGCGAGACCACTCGCGGGCGGAAGGCCGGTCGCGGCGGTCCCGATGAAGGGATCAACGTTGTCGAGAATGGCCAGACTGTAGAGCGGTGACCACTACTGTCCGGTTACGGCGGCGTTACGCGTAGTGATCTTGTCCTGGCACTCCGGCTGCGGATCGTTGTGTCCGTCCATGAAAGGCTTCCCGGCCCCGGACGTCGGTGGCCGCTGTATCGCGGTCATGGTCGATCCAGGCAGTCCCTCATTGCTGCCGGGTCCGCGCTGACGTGCTGCTCGCGGCGATCAACCGGGTGTGGTCGGTTCGAGCAGCACGCCGCTGCTGTCGCAGCGACCCTGCTGTACGGGTCCGGCGGTGCGGCAGACCATGATCACGGAATCCGGCAGTGGTGCTAGACCACTGCGGTGCCGATGAGCCCTTCCCGCGTGACCAGGGCCGCCAGCTCGGCCTCGGCCAGCCCGTCGGTGCCGTCCGGGCGCACGGGGAGCACCATGTGCCGGCTCTCGGCGCTCGTGTCGTGCACGACGATCTCGGTGTCCGCGGGGAGCTCCAGCCCGAACTCGGCCAGTACCTCCCGCGGCTCCCGGACGACGCGCGCCCGGTACGCCTCGCTCTTGTACCAGGACGGCGAGGGCCCCAGCAGCGCGATCGGGTAGCACGAGCACAGCGTGCACACGAGCACGTTGTGCCTGGTGGGAGTGTTCTCGACCACCGTGAACCGCTGCGGCTGCGGCCCGTGGCCCATCGAGAAGCCCAGCTCCTCGAGCGCCCGGTTCCCGTCGGCGAGCAGCCGCCCGCGGTAGGCCGGGTCGACCCAGGCGCGCGCGACGACGCGGGCCCCGTTCGCCGGCGACCCGGAGGCCACCCGCCCGATGATGGCGTCGAGCTGGTCGTCGCTGGTCAGCCCGGCGCCGATCAGCCGCTCCTCCAGGCGGCGCACCCGGACGGCGATCTCGGAGTTCGAGTGCTGTCCGCTCATGTGGCGACCTCCAGGTACGACTCCCACAGCTCCACCTGCACCCAGTGCCCGCCCGGCGGCCCCCAGAGATCCGCGGCCGGGAACCGGACCGTGTACACCGGCTCCACCCGCGGATCGGCGAACCCCTGCGCCCGGTCGTCGGCCAGCGGCCACGTCCCCTGCACCTCCACCACCTCGCCGACCTGCCCGCGGGCGTAGCGGGGCAGCCGGGTGTGGTGGGGTGGGTCCACGGTGCTGGTGCGCACGCGGTCGCCCACCGCGAAGCGGGGCTCACTCATGGCCCGCCGGCCCGTGGCCCGTCGTCAGGGTCTCGACGGCGTGGAGCCAGCGCTCGTAGTAGGACGCCGCCAGGTACTCGGCGGGTGGCATCCGCTCGATCGCGTCGCGGAACTGGTCGAGGTCGTAGACCCCCTGCCGCAGCATCGCGACGTTGAGCGCGTAGACCCGCGCCTCCCAGTCGGCGTGGAACGGCGGCTCGTCCTCCGCGACGAGGATCGGACCGAAGCCGGACTGGCCACCGACGTCGTTGACCCGCGACATGCCAGGAGCGTAGGCGCCGCCGGGCCGGTCACGCACGCCCTCACCCTCGATGAGCGACACATCGCCGTCCGGGAGGGTTCCCGCGCGCTGACGACGATCTCCACCGCGCTCCGCACGCTCCCGGCCGGCTGGCAGGTCCAGCGCGGCCAGGTCAACACCGCGATCAGCGGGATGACCTCCCCAGAACGGTCGGTGCCGGGCGCGGCGGGCCGATCTCCTTCGACAACCCGGACGGGCGACGGGCCGCCGGTGATCCGGCTGTGCCCGCTGCCCGCCTCATCGGGTGCTCGACCGCCGAGAACCACCAGCATGGTCGTCGCGCCGGGGCAACCGGCGGTACCCGTATGCCCTGACCGTCAGCGCGACGCGAGCCAGGGGTAGCGGTCGGTGTCCTTGCCCGCGTAGTCCGGGTCGAGGTAGATGAAGACCCGCTGGATCAGGAAGTCGCGGATTTCGAAGACGTCGCACCACCGCCCGGCACCCCAGTCCGGTACGCCTGCGCGCCAGGGGCCGTCCTGGTGCTCGCCGTAGCTGGTGCCCTCCGCGACGACGGTGTCACCGCCAGAGAAGATCCAGTTGAACGCGGCGTAGTCGTGCTTGATCGCCTTGAGCGTGCCGCCGACGTCGCCGAACAGCCGCCCGATCTCCTCCTTGCCCTCCGCGATGCCCCACTTCGGGAAGTACACCTGGGCGTCGTCGGCGAACAGGTCGAGGATGCTGCCGCCGGTGCTGGTCGTGCCCCCGTTGTCGAAGGCCTTGAGGTACTCCAGCGCCACGGACTTGCGCTGCTCGTCGGTCATGGTCCCCGTGGTGACTGCCACTTCTCCTCCTTGATCAGCCTGCGTGTGCGGCGGTGGCGGCCCGGTGGGCGAAGGCGATGATCGGGCCGAGGGTCGCGCCACCGGCCCAGTAGGCCTGCGCGGACGCCGACGCGACGCAGTTGCCCACGCCGTAGAGCCCGGGGATCGGTTCGCCGACGTCGTCGAGCACGCGGCCGTCGGGGTCGGTCCGCGGACCGCCCTTGGTGTCGAGCGTGCCGCCGGTGACCAGCGCCGCGTAGTACGGCCCGGTCTCGGCGAGCGGCCACATCGTGGGGTTCACCCGGCCCGGCTCGTCCTTCACGGGGCCGTTGAACAGCTGCTGCACGGCGGTCTCGCCGCGGTGGAAGTCCTCGTCCACGCCCTTCGTGGCGAGCTCGTCGAAGCGGGTGATCGTGGACCGCAGGTTCTCCAGGAACTCGGGCGCGAGCCGCAGTCCGCCGGTCCGGTCCGACACCGACTCCAACCGGGCGGCGATGGCGCCGGCCAGCTCGTCGAGCGTCGCGCCGCGGATCACGTGGGAGTCGTCGGCACCGGGCGGGACGATCAGCCTCCCGTACTCGGTGCTGGCGCTGTGGTCCTGGCTGCGCTGGTCCCAGATCTGGACGAGCACGAGGTTCGGGTACTCCCCCGCGGTGCCGTCCCATCGGAAGAACGCCTGCGCCAGCTCGTTGTAGGGCAGCTTCTCGTTGACGACCCGGCGTCCGGTCTTGTCGACGAAGAGCATCGAGTCGCCGGCCACGGAGAACATGCCGACGAGGTCGGGCCGGCCGGATCGCTCCAGCGGAACCGGGCACATCCAGGCGTAGTTCATGTTCCGCAGCTGCGCGCCCACCGCCGAGGCGATCCGGACGAAGTCGCCCTCGTTGGTCGCCGCGGCGCATCCCCGGTAGGCGGGGACGCCGAGGAAGTTGGCGCGCAGCTCGTCGTCGTGGGTGAAGCCCCCGGTCGCGAAGACGACGGCCTTGCGCGCGCCGACCCGGTGCGACCGCCCGTCCGGCGTGCTGGCCTCGACGCCGACGACGCGCCCCGCATCCACGATCAACCGCTGCACCCGGTGGCTCGTCCGGACCTCCACGCCGTCACGTGCCGCTGCCGCGCTCAGCGTGCGGATCGCGTTCTCCCCGCCGTCGGACATGGACTCCGACGCGTCGCGCGGTACCAGCACCCGCCCGTACGGCGCCTTGTCCTCCGGGATCTCGGCCCAGTAGTCGGGCACGGCCGGGCAGTGCCGGTAGGGCAGCGCATCCCGCTCGGCGAGGAGCTCCGCGGCGGGGCTCGCGCTGTCGTGGATGGCGCCCGCCATCGCGTACTCCCACTCGGTGAGCCCGAAGGTCGGGCTCTGCGGGTCGTACCGGGTGGGCCGGGACAGGCGGGCGACGTAGCGCAGGAAGTCGTCCTTCTCGTCGGTCAGCCCCGCGGCGCGCATCGGCTCGTTGTTCGGTACCCAGTACCAGAACGCCGCCTTCTTCGCGGTGCCGCCGAGCTCGGGCGCCTTCTCCAGCAGCACGACGTCGTCGCCGAGCCACCGCGCGAACAGGGCCGTCGGGAGGCCCGCGCCGCCGCCACCCACGACGACCACGTCGGCCTCGCGGTCGAACTCCCCGCCCGCCGCGGGCCGTGCGGTACCCCGAGCTGCACCTGCGTTGTTCATGTCACGCTCCCGAGTACTTCATGCTCATGCCGAGATCGACCGGCAATGCGATGCCCGTGACGTACCGGGACTCGTCGCAGGCAAGGAACAGCACGGCGTTGGCGACGTCCTCGACGTCGAGGTACGGCTCGTCCCACATGTTGATGTCCGCCAGCGCGGGCAGGGAATCCTCGAACGTCGGGTTCTCCAGGTCCGGCCGGTAGATCTTGGCGCTGGACGGGTTGTCGATCATCGTCGTGCGCACGTTCGTCGGGTGCACCGAGTTGACCCTGATGCGGTGCGGCGCCAGCTCGTTCGCGAGCGTCCGGGCCAGGCCGAGCACCCCGTGCTTGGCCGCGTTGTAGTGGGCGATGCCGGGGATTCCACGCAGGCCTGCGGTGGAGCTGATCAGGATGACCGAGCCGCCGGGTCCACGCTCGATCAGGTGCGGCACGGCGGCCTTGGTCGCGTGCCACACGCCGGTCAGGTTGACGTCGAGCATCGTCTGCCAGTCGGCCTCGTCGAGCTCCCAGCTCGGCCGGACGGCGTTGATGATCCCCGCGTTCGCCACCACGACGTCCAGGCCACCGAGCTCCTCCACCCCGGCGGCGAGGCCTCCGGCGAGCGCGTCGTGGTCGCGCACGTCGGCCACGAAGGACACGACCCGCCGGTCCAGCGCCTCGACCTCCTTGACGGTCTCGGCCAGGTCCTCCGGTGTCGCGGACGGGTAGCTCACGGTGTCGACGGGCCCCGCGATGTCCGTGACGATGATGTCCGCGCCCTCGCCCGCCAGCCGGATCGCGTGCGCACGACCCTGCCCGCGTGCCGCGCCGGTGATGAAGGCGACCTTGCCTTCCATGCGTCCCATGCCTGCTCCTCGTCCCTGCTGCTCGTCGGGGTCCGGTCGTCAGTCGCGGGCGAGGACGGCACCGAGCACGCGCCGCAGCTGCGCTGCCGGGTCGGCCGCGAGGTCGGCGCAGCGCCATGCGACGTGCAGGTCCGGACGCACGAGCACGCAGCCGTCCTCACAGACCTCGCGCGCCCGCGCCCAGTCCTCGTAGAGGTCGATGTGCTCGCGGCCGGGGCCGATCACGTGCGCGGCGATCTCGACGTCCAGCTCTTGCGCGACCTTGGCGGCCGCCTCCGCCCACGGCTCCCCCGAGATGCCGGTGAGCAGGCAGAACCGGCCCTTCCCGGCCAGGTCGTGCGTGGAGACCCGCCGACCGTCGCGGCCCAGCCAGACGTGCGGCAGCCGCGCGCCCGGCCACGTCGTCGGGTGGTGGTACAGCTCGGGGTCGCGGGTGTACTCCGGCTCCGGGGTGCCGTCCGGCACCACCGCCGTCGACGCGTACCGCTGCCCCAGCTCCACGCCGTGGGCGTTGAACTCGTAGTTCTTGAGCTCGAGGGCCTTGCGAAGCGCCTCCCGCTGCCGGGCGGCCTCCGGCGTGTTCTCCGCGCGGGCCGCGATGTGGCGGCGCATCAGCTCCGGATCCGACTGGCCGATGAGCCCGAGCGCCTCGAAGATCGGTCCGAACTCCTCGATGCTCTTGTTGGCGCGCAGCACGATCTGCCTGCCGACCGGCGCGCGCTCGGCGTCGAAGGTGTCGAGCAACGCCTCCCCCGCGGTGCCGCGCAGCACGAGTGCGAGCTTCCAGGCCAGGTTGTAGGCGTCCTGGATGGACGTGTTGGAGCCCAACCCGTTCGACGGCGGGTGCCGGTGCACGGCGTCGCCCATGCAGAACACCCGGCCCGCGCGGTAGCGGGTGGCGTACATCTTGTTGTTGCCCCACAGCGAGATGGAGCGGATCGTCACCGGCACCGTCGGGTCGCCGACCAGCTCGTGGACGATTCGGGTGGCCATCTCGTCGTCCACCTCGGGCGGCGGCAGGCTGATGTCGTAGCCCCAGACGATCAGCCACTCGTTCCACGGCCGGACCATGCGCACCAGCCCGAGCCCGATCCCGCCGATGTCGGCACCGGGCTGCAGGACCCAGTACAGGACGCTCGGCCGGTGCGCCACCAGGTGGGACAGGTCGGCGTGGAAGACGATGTTCATCGAGCCCGCGAGGTCCATCCGCCCCTCGAACGGCAGCCCGACGTCGGCGGCCACCTGGCTGCGCCCGCCGTCGGCGCCGAGCACGTACTTCGCCCGGATCGGGAACTCCTGGCCGGTCGCCCGGTCCCGCGCCGTGACCGTGACCCCGTCGGCGTCCTGCACGAGCCCGACGTACTCGGTGTCGAAACGGATCCGGCTCCCCCGTGACGCCGCGTGCCCGATGATGATCGGCTCCAGGAACGTCTGCGGGATGTCGCAGTTCGGCGACGGGCTCGCGAGCAGGTAGTCCGACTCCCGCGCCGGGTCGGTCTCCCACGTGCGCACCCGACCGATCTCGTCGCCTGCGAGGCTCGTGCAGAACACCGTGTCGCCCATCAGCTCGTGGGGCGTGCCCTGGGCGAGCACGTCCTCCTCGATGCCGAGGTCGCGGAAGATCTCCATGGTCCGCTGGTTGGTGATGTGCGCCCGCGGGGTGTTGGCCGTCCAGCGGTACTTGGTGATCACCACGTGGTCGACGCCGAGCGTGGCCAGCGCGAGTGCGGCGCCGCCGCCTGCCGGTCCGCTGCCGATCACCAGAACGTCGGTCTCGATCACCGCGCGTCTCCCGTCGCCATCGTCGTGAGCTCCTTCACAGTGCAACCAACCGAGGCATTCGTCCAATACGCATCGCAACGGCCAGCCATACGATGCGCTATGGACCTGCGCCAGCTCCGGTACTTCCTGGCGGTGGCCGAGGAACGCTCCGTCACCCGCGCGGCGGCGCGCCTGCACCTCACCCAGCCCCCGCTCTCGGCCCAGCTGGGCCGGTTGGAGCACGAGTTGGGGGTGGAGCTGTTCGTGCGGCACCGCCGCGGCGTCGATCTCACGGAGGCGGGGCGGCAGCTGGTCGAGCACGCCCGGCGCGTGCTCGCCGACGTCGAGGCTGCGGCCGAGTCGGTGCGCCGCACCGGCCAGGGGCGCAGCGGACGCCTCGCGCTCGCCTTCGCACCGGCGATCGCCTGGTCGGTGCTGCCGCCACTGCTGCACCGCTTCCGCACCGCACTCCCCGAGGTGGACGTGCGGTTCCTGGAGGCCGGAACCGACGCGGTGGCCGAGCACGTGCGGGCCCGGCGCGCCGACCTCGGGCTGGTGCACCTCGCCCCGGGCGGCGCGGCCGGCGGCGTGGGACCCGACCTGGACGTGGCCGTGGTGCGGCGCGAACCGCTCGTCGCGGTCCTGCCGCGGGAGCGCGCGGCCCGGCTCGGTGAGCGGGTCGACCTCGCCGAGCTCGCGGGCGAGCCGTTCGTCGCCCCGGCGCGAGAGCTCACCGGAGGCCTCGGCGCGCACGTGCTGGGGGCGTGCCGGCTCTCCGGCTTCGACCCGGTCCTGCGCGAGGTCGACCTCGTCCAGACGGTCGTGGCACTGGTCGGCGCCGGGGTCGGTGTCTCGGTCCTGCCGGCGTCGGCGGAGCGGGTGTGCGGGCCGGACGTGGTCACCCGCCCGCTCGCCCGGCACGTCCCCGTGGTCGAGACCGGCCTGCTGCGCAGGCGCGCCGACCCGCCCGGTCCACCCGTGCAACGCTTCCTGCGCCTGGCTCTCGACACCCCCGAACCCGACGTGCTCGGGCCTGCGTACGCCCGCGTGCATCGCCCGCATCTCGAGACGTGAGCGGATCGAAGGGAGCCAGACTCTCTGCGCAGGAAGGACGTGCTGCTGATCTGTGATCTTCAGCCAGGGTTTACGACGAGGTCCCCGGCGGAGGCGAGGCGGGTCGAGGTCTGACCGCCGAGGCCATCCGGCCGGCCCGGATCCTGGTCCGGCTGATGCCGGACGCGCCGGCGCCGAGCGGGCTGCTCGCAGCTACCTGGAGCACCGCCGTCCCGAGATCTGAGAATTCTTCGGGGCCGATGTCCATGCCGGGCGGCTCCCTTCGTCGATGGGGCGAACCGAGACGAAGGGAGAGGTCCATGAGCATCGACCCGACCACGCCCGCGCCAGAAGTGGTCGACCGGAAAACCTGGCAGGCCGCGCTCGACGAGCTGCGGGTCCGGGAGAAGGCCCACACGCGCGAGGGTGACGCGATCGCCGCCGCGCGGCGGCGGCTCCCGATGGTTGAGATCGATCCCACGATCGCACTGGTCGGTCCGGACGGGCCGGTCACGCTGCTGGACGCGTTCGAAGGGCGCCGCCAGCTCGTCGCCTACTACTTCATGTGGCACCTCGGCCGCCCCTCGGCGGAGCAGTGCGAAGGCTGCACGCACTACACCACCCAGGTCGCCGAGCTGTCCTACCTGCATTCCCGCGACATCACCTACGCCGTGTTCTGCCAGGGTCCCCACGCCGAGAGCGCCCGTTACCACGAGTTCATGGGCTGGGACATGCCCTGGTACTCCGTGCAGGACTCGGCCGAGACCCTGCTGGCCGGCCGCCAGGTCGGCCTGATGTACCTGGTGAGCTACCTGCGGCAGGGCGACCGCGTCTTCGAGACCTACTGGACCACCCGCCGCGGTGTGGAGGCCATGGACTACAGCTACGCGCTCATGGATCTCACCACGTACGGGCGCCAGGAGCCGTGGGAGGACTCGCCACCCGGCTGGCCGCAGGAGTGGCAGGTCGACGGCTCCAGGCTGCAGAAGAACAACCTGCGGATGAACGGACGCCCCATCGCCCACTGGTCGCGGCTCGAAGCCGGCCGTTCCGACGACCTGACCGGCGGCGGCTCCGAGCCGCGAACTCCGGACGAGGGCCACCCGGCTTCGTCGTCGCCGGGGTGCTGTCACTCGTAAGACGCCGCTCGCCACGGCGTGCCTCGTTCTCCTCCGCGGTGAACGTGCTGCCGACGGAGGTCCGGATCGCCTGCGCGACGATCCGGACCTCCGCAGCACCTCGCCCGGGCGGGCGGCTACACCCTCGCCACCGCCCTCGTCATCGCTGCCGGTCGTCAGCCACGGCCGGCATCTCGGCGATCACGTTCCGAGGAGGCCCTGCCCGACGAACTCGCCTTCCGCGCACCCCGGTGGGATGACGAAGGCGGCCGACCCGACGTGGTTGATCCACAGGTTCATCACGTCGGACTCCGCGAGGCGGGCCTGCACCGGCACGAACGCGGTGGCCGCGTCCGCCTGGTAGGCGGCGAAGAGCTGCCCCGCGTCGGGCGCGCCGTCCGGGGTGGGCCCGTCGTCGTAGCTGTAGCCACGCCGCAGCATCCGCTCGGCCGGAGTGCGCGCCTTCGCCCGGACGACGTGGGCACTCGCCGGCACGATCGGCATGCCGCGCTCGTCCACCGCCCGCGGATCCACCTCGTCGAACTCGGTGCCGCCGGTCACCGGGGCGCCGGTGTCGAGCCGGCGGGCGAACGCCATCTCCTTCCCGTCCCGGCCGAAGTCGTCCCACGTGTCCAGGTCCATCCGGATCCGCCGCAGCACGAGCATGGTGCCGCCGACGAACCACGACGGGCCGTCGCGCACCCAGACGGCCTCGGCCAGCTCGGTGGAGCCCGGCTCGGGGTTGGCCGTGCCGTCGCGCTGGCCGAAGAGGTTGCGCGGCGTGGTCCCTGCCGGCTCGGACCCGCGGGCCGGGTTGAACCCCCGCTGGGTCCAGCGCACCGTGGCGATGCTGCGGGCGTCCCGGACCAGGCGTCGCACCGCGTAGGACAGCGGCACCGGGTCGTCGGAGCAGACCTGCAGCAGCAGGTCACCACCTGACCATCGCGGGTCGAGCCGGTCGGTCGGGAACGCGGGCAGCTGACGGACGACTGCGGGGCAGTCCTCCGTACGACCCACCGCGTCGAACAGCCCCGGACCGAACCCGAACGTCACCGTCAGCCGTGACGGCAGCGCGGGGAGCTCCTGGTCCTCGGCGGCGAGTGGAGCTCGCCCGCCCATCAGCCGCGCGGCGTCGTCCGTGAGCAACCGCAGCAGCCGGCGCACCTCGGCGGGCCCGCTGCCGGCGGCCAGATCGAGCCCGAGGAAGACGGCATGTGCCTGCGCCGGAAGGGTGTCTATTCCGGGCTGGTGGACACCGTGGAACGGAACGGTCTCCGCGCCCGGCGGCGCCACCGCGACCGGCCCGGCCTCCGGGTCGTCGTGCCGGGCCGCGAGCGCCGCGGCGGTGCCACCACCGACAGCGGCGGCGGCACCGCCCAGCAGCAGGGCCCGGCGACGGAACGAGGGACCCGGCCCGCTGTGCCCACCATTCGCTCGCTGACGCTCGGTCATCCGCCCTGCCCCGCCGAGGAGTGCACGTCGCCGGAGCCGCCGTCGTAGTTCTCCTCCCCACCGCTGGTCTCCTTCGCCAGGGCCGTGAAGCGGGTCGTGGAGCCGTCGGACAGCGAGATCGTGACGTCGACCTGGTCACCAGGGCGGATCGGCGACGCCAGATCCATGATCATGATGTGGTCGCCGCCCGGGGCGAGCACGCGCGGCGCGCCCGGCTCGACGACGAAGCCGTCGTCCTTCGGCCGCATCGTCATCGCACCGTCGCTGCCGGCGACGACCTCGTGCAGCTCCGTGCGCGGCGAGGCCGACGTCTGGGCGGACACGACGGTCACCGGTGTGGACCCGGTCGTGCTGAACGTGCCGAACACCGCCGTCATCCCCGACTCGGCGGTCTTGACCCACGGATCGGCGACCGTGACGGCGGCCGCCGGGACCGCGGCGGGTGCGGGGACCGCCGCGGATGCGACGTCGGATGCTGCGGCAGATGCTGCGGCGGACGGGGCGGCGGACGGGGCGCCGCACCCCGCGAGCCCGATGACGCATGCGGTCGTGACCAACAGGAGCGGCCCGCGACGCGGGCGTGCGGAAACAAGCATGTGAGATCCCTCGGCTTCGGTGTCCGGATCCGGCCGGGCAACGGGCCCGGGCCGGCGAAAACGCGTCGCGGCGCACCGAACCGGGGATCGGACCTCCGGTCAGGTTCGCGACGCGAGACACCGATCCGGCGGACCACGCCTGCTGAGGTCGTGCAGGGTCACCGCGGGACGCAACCGGGGAACGTCGCCCGGGGCGGCGATCACGAGCCGGCGCACCGGCAGGGGCCGGAACGGACGCAGCACCACCACCGGCACGAGCACCCGGGCGACACGCGTGATCAGCCGCTCGCCGCGGGCGAGGAGAACACCGAGGACGAGGGCCGCGACCGTGTGCGCGACGAGCATCGGCGGCGAGGGGAGATGGTTCCCGTGCGCCATGTGCGCAGGCGCGGCCATCACGAACGCGCCGTGCAGCACCACCTGGGCCGAGAGCAGCGCGACGGCCGTGGCGATCGCGCCGCGTGGCCTGCCGGCGAACGTCGACGAGGCCGCCTCGACGAGCACTCCCAGCAGCAGGAGCGCCAGGACGTCGGGGACCTCGCCGCCCGCGGTGACGTGCGCACCGAGGGACAGGCCCACGGCACACGCGGCGAACGCCGCGGAGCGGACGCTGCGGCCGCTCGACGTGGGCATGACCGCGGAGTCTACGACGGCCCGGTCCGCCGATTCACCGGAACGGGACGCACCGGCCGAGGCCCCGGCGCGTCGGTGGGGAGGGCGGGGTCCTTCGCGCTCAGCCGAGTCCCGTCAGGACCGCCGGGGGCATCTTGATCTCCAGCAGCACGATGAGCACGTTGAGCAGCACCCCGAACACGGCGACGGACACGACCACGAAGAGCCAGCTCTTCCTCGCCTGGAAACGCAGCAGCGCGACCAGCCAGATCAGTGACGCGTAGAAGAACGGGACCGCCAGCCCGAGCAGCGGTAGCGCCACCAGCCAGAGCGTCAGCGCGACGACCCTGCGCGCCACGCTCCCCGCCTCCCCGGGTTCGGCAGCGGATCCCGATCCGGCGTCGTCGTGGCCGTCGGAGACCGACGCGCCGATGTCGACGATCTCCCCCTCGGTCAGCGAGTGGCCTGCGCGGACCCGGAGGAGATCGGCGACGAGGTTGTAGCCGGCGGCCACCGTCCCGCTGAGGGCGATGAAGGCGGGGAACCAGTAGGTCGGGCTGCTGAGGGCCTGCAGGGAGATGGCCGCCGCGGCGAGGAAGACCGCGAGGACGACCCCGTCCGCCCAGATCCGTACCGCGCTCAGGTCAACCACGGTTGGCCTCCTCGGCCGGTTCGGTCATCGTCCGGGCACCCGCGAACCTGCCGAGGAGCCGGCCGAAGACGTCGGTGAACCCTGCGATCAGCGTGAGGACGATGAGGAGGCCGATGACGATGACCGAGGGCTGGGTCAACCAGCTCCACTCGTACCGGCCGACCGAGATCCAGAGGTAGCTCTCCGCGCCGGTCCCCAGGACGAACCCGATGAGCAGCGGAGGGCGTGGCCACTTGAGCGCCTGCATCAGCCAGGCCAGCAGGCCGATGACGATGACCGCCACCACGTCGCCCCACCGGACTCCGGCCTGGTAGGCCGCGATGACCATGATCACCAGCAGGAACGGGCCGTAGGTGTAGGGCTTCAGGAGGCTGATCTTGCTGAGCGTTCCGGCGAGCGCCGCGCTCGACATGGCCCCGATGGCGTTGGCGAGCACCAGCGTCCAGATGATCACGAAGATCAGGTAGAGGTTCTCGGCGCGCAGCATGCTCGGCCCGGTCGCGATCCCCATGGTCGCGAAACCGCCGAGGAGGATCGCGGCCGTCGCGCTCCCCGGGATCCCGAACATCAGGGTCGGGACGAGTACCCCGCCGTCCTTGGCGTTGTTGGCGGCCTCCGGGGCCATGACCCCGCGGATGTCCCCCTTGCCGAACTGGTCGCGATCCTTGCGCACCGCTTGCTTGGTCGCGCCGTAGGTGATCCAGTCGATGACGCTCCCGCCGATCCCCGGGACGATGCCGAGTGCGCTACCCAGGAGGGAGTTGCCGACGAGCACCCCCTTGTGGCGGAGGGCGGCGCGGGCGCCACGCAGCACGCCGCCACGCTGGTGCGCCAGCGTCCGTGCCACCGCCTGGTTCTGCGTGAGCAGCGACATGACGGACGGGATCGCGAAGAGCCCGACGGCGAGGACGGACAGGTCCAGCCCGTCGTAGAGGTAGAAGATGCCACCGACGAAGCGGTACTCGCCGGTCATCGACGCGCTGCCGATCGTCGCGAGCAGCATCCCGATCAGTCCCGACATGAACGCCGGGCCGACGGCGCCCCTGGCGAGCACCGCCACGAGGCTGAAGCCCAGCAGCGTCAGCATGAACAGCTGCGGGGACCCCATCCCGACGATGATCGGGCGGGCGAGCGGGATCAGCACGAGGAGGACGACCGCGCCGATGAACCCGCCGAGCATGTTGGAGGTGAAGGCGGCGCCGAGCGCGACGTTGGCCAGACCCTTGCGGGCCATCGGATAGCCGTCGAGAACGGTCGCCTGTGACGCGGCGGTCCCGGGGACACCCATCAGGACCGACGGGAACGTGTCACCGATCGTCGTGGCGGCGTTGAGGCCGATGAGCATGGCGATGCCGCTCGCAGGCTCGAGCCCGACGATGAGCGGGAGCAGCACCGCCATGCCGGTGAGCCCGCCGAGTCCCGGGATGAGCCCCAGCACCAGGCCGATCGCCACGCCGATGAACAGCCAGACGAGGTGCTGAGGGCTGACCAGGATCTGCAGCGCCTCGATCGCGGATTCAAGCACCGGTCATCGGTCCGTTCATCTCCGGCACGACTCCTGTCATCCGAGCTGCGGGGATCAGCCGGCTCATGCGGTCGTCCGTGCCAGGTAGTCCTCGACCCACGTCACCGACGCGGGCGGGAGCTGGAGGATCCGGTCGATGGAGGCCTTGACCTCGTCCCCGACCTGCGGCGGTGAGTGGACGCCCAGGAGCTTCACCGCCTCGCCGTTGAACTCCTCGTCGGCGACGAGCTTCTCCACCGCCGTGCGCAGCGCGACCCGGGCCTCCTCCGGAGCGTCGCCGTGGATCCAGTAGGTCCGCAGCAGGTTGGTCTGGGCTGCGGTGAGGGCGGTGTAGGTCTCCCAGCCGATCCCCTCCGGCTTCTTGCCGGTGAGCGTCTCGTAAGCCTCGGGAATCGTGGGCAGATCCGGGAAGGCCGGATCCCGCACGACCCGGCCGTCCACGACGTACCCCTGGGTCATCAGGGGGACGATGGAGCCCTCGTCCTCGAGTTGCTTCACGTTCTGGAGGTAGTGCGTCGACGTCGAGTTCCCGATGGTGAGCTCCCCGCGCATCACCGCCGCCGTGATGGCGCCACCGCCGTCGTAGCCCATGAGCGGCTCGAACCGGGCCAGGCCCATCTCCTCGAGCGCGAACGTGCGCACGGCCTCGGACGCGTTGAGCTCGAGACCGCCGTAGAAGATCGGGATCGTCGGGTCCTTCAGATCCTGGAGGGAGTTGATCCCGGCCTGCGTGCTACCGAAGATGATCATGGTGCCGCCGAAGCCCACGAGGGCCTCGTAGCCGGCCAGGTCGAACTGGATCCCCTCCTTGTCGAACTTGGTCGCGGTGACGAGCGCGCCCGAGCTCATCGCCAGGTTCAGGCCGTCGTGCTCGGTCCGCTCGAAGCGGTTGATGCCGTCCTTCTGCGCACCGCCGGGCACGTTCTCGACGATGATCTCCGGCCGGCCCTCGATGTGCTGCGACAGGTAGCGGGCCAGCATCCGGCTGTAGGTGTCGGAGGCCCCACCGGCGTCGAACGGGACGATGAGGTTGATCTCCTTGCCCTCGTAGAACGGACGGCCGTCGTCGCCGCCGGTCCCGCCGCCTGCGCCGGTGTTGGTCACCCCGCAGCCGGCGATGAGGAGGCCGGCCGCCGCCACGACCGCCCATGCGGGCGCTGTCTTCCGATTCGACCCCATTGTCTTCCCTCGCCTCGTCGTTGAGTGGGAGCACGCTCGTGGCAGAACTGGCGTGTGGTCAGGCGTGCCGGGACACCCAGTCCGCGCGCACGGCCGCCGTGACCGGCGGGAGCGCGGTGGGCATCAACAGGTCCTTGCCGCGGGTGGACCCGCAGACCGCGAGCACGTACTGGTCCCGGTCCCGGACCACGGGAAGCGTCCGGCTCGCCTGCTCGTCCTCGCTGAGCTCGAACACCCAGTCCCACTCCGGGAACGTCTTCCCGTCCACGTGCAGCTTCCGCCACTGCTCGACGACGCGGGAGAGCGGCTGGTGGCCGAACTCGAACAGCAGGTCCCGGAACTGCTCCTTGCCGATCCCGCCTTCCGCCAGCGCGTGCGCGTGCGGTGGCGCGACGAGCAGCAGGCGACCGCTCGGGGACTCCTTGGCCTTCTCCCCGCCGAACAGGCCGGAGAAGTAGCCGCCCTGCACGCTGTCGAAGGAGCTGATCGAGCGCGCGAGCTGGCGGGCGTCCAGGTGCCCCTGGAACCCGACATCGGTCTCGCCCAGGGTCACGAACAGGGACACCGTGCTCTCGTCGGCTCCGTACCCGGCGTCCACGTGGAACGGGGTCCACGGGCTCTCGTCGACGTTCTCGCTGACGACGATCACGTTCTTGCGGACCGAGCCGATCGTGTCCATGTCCAGCACGCCGGGGTACCACGCGCCGAGGTTCTTGAGCGCGAGGGTGACGGCGCGGCCGATCCGGAGGTTCACCTGGTTCTGCGCCCCGGGCCCGACGCACGCGCGGCCGCCGTTGATCCCGAGCTCGCGGGCGACCGGCCCGTTCACCAGCACGAACGGGGCATGGGCGCTCGTCGACATCAGCACCGTGCGCAACCGCACCTGCTGCTGCGGGTCGTTGAAGGCCCGCAGGACGGCCTCGACGACCGCCATCTCCTGCGCCGTGGCACCCGCCATGGCGCAGGCGACAGCGATCTTCCGCGGGGTGACCTGCCCGTTCCCGGGCGGCAGCGTGTACAACACGTCGTCCGCGTCGGCGACACCGTCCAGCAGGCGGTCCACCGCCGCCTCCGTCGGCGGCAGCAGCGGGTACCCGTCACCCCAGTCGCGCTCGGTGAAGTAGCGGTTGAACTCCGCGAACAGCTCGACGGGGCTGTCCGCGCTGACCGGGATGACCGCAGGCGAGACGACATGCTCGCCTCCCCCGCCCGCCACGTGGGGCCGACCCTCGAGCCTGTCGACGATGGCCGGCAGCGCGTCCAGCGACTGCCGGATCGACACCTCCTCGGTCGCGTTGTTGTAGACCCACGGCACCACGACGCGCTGCACGTCGGGGAGCGCGAAGGCCCGGGCACTCGCCTCGACGTCCTCCTCGAACCCCTTCGACACGACGACGACCGCGGGGACGCCCGCCCGCTCCAGCGCGATGACGTCGTGGGTCATCCAGGAACTGCAGGACCCGCAGTCGGCCGTGCACCCTATGACCACGGTGCACTCGGCGGCGGCCTGCTCGAGGAGCTTCCTGTCGCACGGGATGGAACCGCTGTAGAACCGGGTGCGCAGTCCCTCGAACTGCGACTCCAGGGCCGCGCCGATCGCGCGCAGGGCGACGTCCCCGTTGGGCTTGCCGTTCCAGAGCAACCCCACCGTCTGCCCGTCGAGCCTGCGCGGGCGCGGCGAGAGCCCCGCGACGTCCGTCCCGTACCTGTCCGCGGTCGGGTTCAGCACGTGCCAGCGATGACTCCCGGCCTCCACAGTGGACGATGCCGTCATCTGATCCGTCTCCCTTGACGTCGAAGCGGGTGGGGCGGGGGTCATCCCCGGGGGGACCGGATCTGCAGCGAGGTCAGCTCGATGCCCTGCGCCCGCACGGCCTCCTCGAGGAAGGCCCGGACCATGGGCTCGTCGATGGTGCACGCCGCGCACTTGTCGGCCGGTGCCTGCCGGAACGCGACGACCAGCGCGCCGGCCTCCGGGTCGAAGGCCTGGAAGTCCAGCGCTCCCCCGTCGCGCCGAACGATCTGCCCGATGTCCTCGACCGCCCTGCGAAGCTCGGTGCTCACGCGTTCCACGACCGGTACCCCTTCCCGTGACGTGCCCACGGCGATGCAACGGCGGATCGTTCGCACTGCGGTCCCCGACGACTCGTGGACCCACGCCAGGCACCATGTGGATCAGAGGCTGATTGGCTGAGCCTCTCTCACGAGCCGCCGACGGGGCAACCGTCGTACGTCCTGTACGGGACCTTCGTTTGTCTCGGTCCGATTGACCGATCCGGGGGCAGCCGGTGCCCGTCCGGGGCCGCGAGTCCGGCGGGTGGCCGCGATCCCGTCCAGCACCGGCACCCGGATGTCCATCAGGATCACGTCCGGGCGGGTCTCGGACGCCAACGCGACGGCCTCCGCAACGTCGGCGGCCTCGCCTGCGACCTCGAGACCCGGCGCGGCGGTGAGCAGGGCGACGAGCCCGCCCCGGACCAGAGCCTGGTCGTCGACGACGAGTACCCGGATCATCGACTCCCCCGTGGGCGGCGGGCGAAGGCGCTCGCCGGCCCGACGCAACGCGATCGCCCCGCCGTGCGGAGTGGGAACAGGTCGGCGGGCCGGCGATCGCCGGCACCGCTACGCATCACGCATCCGGGTTCCTCGGCGGTCTGCCGCCCCCGGTCCTGGCGCGGTGGCGGTAGTGGTCGCGGACCAGCAGCGCACCGAGCGCGAGGGCGACGACGCCGCCGAACGTCACCCCGACGGCGGTCGGCAGCGACGAGACCGACGTGACGGCGTTGGCCGTGAGGGCGATGACGAGGAGCGCCCACAGGAGCGGGCGCCGGAGGCCGCGCGCCGGCGGATCCGGCGTCTCGCGGGGCGCACCGGGGTCGAGTGGATCGCTGGTCATGGAAGGCACCTCTCGTCCGGGGGCGGTCCCCCCTTGGCGTCGATGCCGTCCAGCGTGGCCGCGCCGCTCCCGGGACACATCGTTCCGAGGTGCGCAGTTCCCCGTCACCAACTTCCGATGGAGACGGAGCGGGCCATGATCGGCGGACTGCCGCCGTGCCGGATGATGGCAACGGGCGCCGCGCGACGCGGACGTACCGCCCGGCGACGATCGACGAGCACCACCGCGGAGGCGGACCGTGTCCCGACCCGTCCAGGCGTCACGACGTCCTGTCCCGCTCCACCCGGTGACCGCGGCCGTGT
Source organism: Pseudonocardia hierapolitana (assembly GCF_007994075.1). Lineage (NCBI taxonomy): Bacteria > Bacillati > Actinomycetota > Actinomycetes > Pseudonocardiales > Pseudonocardiaceae > Pseudonocardia > Pseudonocardia hierapolitana. Next base: position 8,396,981 of record NZ_VIWU01000001.1, read on the forward strand.
GCGGGCTCGTCTCGATCGCCATGCTGCTCGCCCTGCCGGCCGTCGCGGGCACCGACCCGGACGCCCACGCGCTGCCCCGCCCGGGTGGCGCGGGGTGGTGGACGATGGTCGCGGTCCTGGTGCTGCAGGCCACGGCGCTGGCCTGGGTCCGCAGGTTCCCCGCGACGGTCCTGCCGGGGTTGGCCGCGGTACCGCTGGTGCTCGCCTGGGTCGCCCCGGGCGCGGCGTTCAGCCTGACCGCCGTTGCCGAGCTGGCCGGGGTGTTCCTCGCCGTCGCCCACCCGGCCCGCCGGCCGTGGATCGCACTGGTGGCCACGGCTCTGCTGCTGGCGACAGGGCAGTTCCTCAACGAGGTCCGCGGCGGCACATCGGACATCGCCGCGGCGGCCACCGGCGCGCTGCTGCAGGCACTCGTCGTCGTCGGGTTGCCGCTGCTGCTCGGGCTGGCGATCGCCGGGCAGCGCGAGGCGCGCGAGGCCCGCGACCAGGAGGTGCAGGCGCTGCGGCGCGAGCAGGACGCCCTGCTGCAGGCCGCGGTGTCGCGCCAGCGCGTGGCGATGTCGCGGGAGCTGCACGACATCGCCGCCCACCACATGTCCGGTATCGCGCTGATGGCCGCGGCGATGGACGGGCAGATCGACGCCGACCCCGCCGCGGCGAAACGCTCGGCGCGCCAGGTCCGCGAGCAGAGCCGTGCCGTCCTGGACGACCTGCGGCGGCTGGTCGGACTGCTGCGAGAGGACGCCGACGCCGCCCGGCCGGTGGAGACCCTGGACGCCGTGTCCGCGCTCGTCGAGACCCGCCGGGCCGCGGGACTCGAGATCGACCTCGTCGTGCTCGCAGGAAGCCCGGGATCCGGCGCGGGCCTGGGCCCGCTCGCCCAGCTCGTCGCCTACCGGATGGTGCAGGAGTCGCTGGCCAACGCCGCGGCACACGCACCGGGGGCGCCGTGCGCCGTCGAGATCGGGGGCCCGCACGGCGGCCGGGTCACGATCGCCGTGCGCAACGGCGCGGCTGCCGGGCCCGACCCGGGCCGCGGCGGCGGGTTCGGACTGGTCGGCATGGCCGAACGGGCACAGCTGGTCGGGGGCGAGCTCACCTACGGCGCCACCACTGACGGCGGCTGGGAGGTCCGTCTCACGCTCCCGGTCGAGGCCCCGATCAGTACGATGCGCGCGCCCGCGCCGCTCCCGGAGGCCCATGCATGATCCGCGTACTCATCGCCGACGACCAGCACCTGGTGCGCTCCGGCCTCGCGGCGCTGCTGGGCGCCGAGACCGACATCGAGGTGGCAGGCGTGGCCCCGGACGGGACGGAGGCGCTGGCGATGGCCCGCGACCTGGTGCCCGACGTCGCCTGCCTCGACATCCGGATGCCCGGCCGCAGCGGGATCGAGGTGGCCCGCGAGCTGTGCGCCCCCGGCGCCGATCCCCAGGTGCCGGTCCTCGTGCTGACGACGTTCGATCTCGACGACTACGTCTTCGGCGCGCTGGAGGCCGGGGCGTCGGGGTTCCTGCTCAAGGACGCGCCGCCGGAGACCATCGTGCACGCCGTCCGCCAGGTCGCGGCCGGTCAGGGCACCATCGACCAGACGCTCACCCGCCGCATCCTGCGCGAGTTCGTCCACCGCCGCCGCCTGCAGCCGGTGACGGGCCGGCGCGCCGAGGACCTGCTCACCCCCCGGGAGCACGAGATCCTGCTGCTGCTCGCCCAGGGCATGTCGAACGACGACATCGCCCGCACCCTCGTCGTCGAGGTGTCGACGGTGAAGTCGCACCTGGCGCGGATGCTGCCCAAGCTCGGCGTGCAGTCTCGGCTGCAGGCGGTCGTCTGGGCCTATCAGAACCGCGTCGTCGCCGTCCCCGAGGCGGGCGCCGGGTAGCCGAGCCGCCCGCGGGTCCCGGCCAGGACCAACACGGCGGCGACGACCGCTCCGGCCGCCAGTGCGTGCGACGCCTGGTACGCGTCGATCGTCGGGAACGTCTCCGTCCACAGGATCGAGGCGAAGTTGTTCACGCTGACGTGCAGCAGCATGGCCAGCGGCAGGCTCTCCCCGGTGCGGTTGAACACCCAGGTCATCACGATGTTGAACGTGATGCAGAACACGACGAAGGCCACGGGGTGGGTCCAGTCCGCATCCGGCCAGCCACCCCACTCGGTCAGGAACAGCGGCATGTGCCAGACCGCCCAGAGCGGTCCCAGCACCATCGACCCGGCCAGCGGCCCGAAGCGGCGCTGCAGGCGGGGCAGCGCGAAGTCGCGCCATCCGGGTTCCTCGGCGAGCCCGGTCGTGATCATCTGCAGGAGCAGCCCCGGCACGTAGGCGGCGACCGCCATCGCCGACGGGGTGCTCACCCGTCCGCCGGAGAAGACGTAGCCGATGACGAGCATGGCGGCGGGGACGCCGAGCAGGGTCACCGCGTACCAGTGCCAGGGGACCCGCCAGCGCCACATCCGCCCCACCCACCGCCGCAGCCCGGCCCGCCCGTCGGCGACCGCGGTGACGAACAGCGCCGCCGCGATCGGGCCGAGGTAGGCCCCGGGCAGCACCCCGAGGAGCTGGCTCGTGCCCAGGACGTCGGGGAACCGGTAGCTCCAGACCCCGATGCCGTTCCGGGAGAGGATGTAGGGCACCCATGCCAGCCAGCTCATGACGGTGGCGAGCACGAAGAAGCTGAGCAGCGGGTGGCGCCGCACCGGCCCGAGCACTCCCCCACCACGCCCTGGCCGCGTCGCGGGACCGGCCGGCTGCGTGCTCCTGTCCGAGATCGTCATGGCTCGAAGTCTCGAATCCGGCGAGGCCCGGAACGAGATGCGAAGGACCGAAGGCCCTTGATGCCATCGAAAGGTGCAGGAGGTCGCGGGAGGGCACGGGCCGGCGGGTGGGTTCATGGTTTCGCCGGTGACCGCCAGTAGCAACGCGGCAGCCCCGGAAGAAGCACGCGCCACTCACACGGGTGCGCCGGCGGCCATTCGGGTAACGCCCACCGGCCCCTGTCGTTGCACGGGAATCAGGGACCGCGTCAACTGGACAGGAGGGGCGCGATGGCCGGCGATGTGGGGAATGAGATCGAGAACCCATCTCGATCCGTCGATGTGATGTCGGCACCGTCGCTCCAGAAATCCGTTCCGACGACGATCCTCATCTGCGACGCCCGACGAACCGTGCGCGAATCACTCGCCCGGGCCACATCCGACATTCCCGGGGTGCAGCACATCGAATGTGCCGCGCGCAGCGACGAATTGCTGCTCACGTACCGGAACCGACCCGCGGCCCTCGTTCTCATCGGCGTCCAGCGCGACAATCCGGGCGGAGTCGAGACCACGCGGCGCTTCCTCGCGACGTATCCGCGCGCCACCACGCTGGTGTTCGGCTCCTCGACGGATACGACCGGTCTCGCCGCCGCGATCGCAGCCGGTGCCCACGGTTGCCTGCGCTGGGACACGTCGAACCCGGGATCCGTGACGCTCCCGCAGGCCCTCCCGAATGCCGGAGCGAGGACCCCGGCGGGCGCTCCCGCACGGCTCACCGAACGTGAGCTGCAGGTGCTGCGCGGCATGGTCCAGGGCAAGAGCAACGGCGAGATCGGCCGCGAACTGTACCTGTCACAGGACAGGATCAAGACGCACACGCGCAGACTCTTCCGCAGGCTCGGCGTAGGGGGCCGCGCCGAAGCCGTCGCCCACGGGATTCGCCGGGGTTTCGTCAGCTGACGACCGTGACGACCGTCAGCCGGATCTGTCAGCCCCGCTGTGCCGCGATCTCGGCCAGGATCGGTGTGGCCGTGGTGGCGGCGTGGATGCCGATGACGGACACGATCGCCAGCACCTCCATGATCTCGCCCGCGGTGGCGCCCAGCCGGACGGCGTTCTGCATGTGCAGCTTCAGCCCCGGCACGTAGAGGTGGGTGGCCGATGCGTCGAAGGCGATGTAGATCAGTTCCTTGACCTTCGGCGGGAGGGTGCCGGTGCGCCATGGCACCGAGGAGAACTCGGTGTAGGCCTCGAACAGGTCGGGGTCGAGCTCCAGCAGGCCGTCCCAGAACTCGTGCCAGTAGCCGCGGTTGGCGGTGAACTCGGCCTTGAGCCGCTCGCGGCGCTCGTCCAACGGGGCCGGGCCGTCGCGCAGCCCCTCCTCCTGCAGCACCTCCAGCAGCAGCGGCACGCCGATGTTGCTCGCGTGGATGCCGAGGGTGGAGGTCAGCTCGATGACCTCCATGATCTCCTCGCGGGTGGCGCCGTGCTCGAACGCCGCGGCGACGTGCTGGCGGATGCCCGGCTCGTAGAGGTGGGTGGCCGCGGCGTCGGCCGCGATGTAGACGAACTCCTTGACCTTGGGCTCCAGGTGCGACTCCCCCGTCCAGGGGACGGCGGAGAAGCCCAGGTACGCGCGCACGAACTGGGGATCGATCTCCAGCATGCGCTGCCACGGCTCGCCCCAGGTGCCCCGCACCTTCACGAACTCGTCCTTGATCTGCTGCTGCTCGGGCGTGAGCGACACGGGACTCCTCCAGGGAGTGGGAAGCGGAGAGGGGATCAGGAGTGCAGGCGCGCGAGCGCGGTGCTCGCCGCGTTCTGGATGTGGCGGGCGCAGGCCGCCGAGGCGGCGTCGGCGTCGCCCGCCTCGACCGCGTCGACCACGGCGCGCAGCTCCGCGGCCGCCTCCCGCGGCCGGCCCGGCACGGCGAGCGACGTGGCCCGCAGCAGCCGCACCCGGGCCTGCAGCCCGGCGAGCGTCTCCTGCAGCGGCCGGCTGCCCGACCCGGCGAGCAGCACCTCGTAGAAGCGGTCCTTGGCGTACAGCTGGTCCTGAGGGTCCGCCGCGTCGGCGGTGCGCTCGATCTCGGCGACGGCCGCGCGCAGCGCCGCCACCTGGTCGGGCGTGGCCCGCTGCACGAACCGCTGCACCGCGAGCGCCTCGAGCGAGGCGCGCATCTCGTAGAGGTCGGCGGCGTCGTCCGGGGTCAGTGCGGTGACGATCGCGCCGCGCTGCGGCACCACCGTGACCAGCCCTTCCACGGCGAGCTGCCGCAGCACCTCGCGGACCGTGGCGCGGGAGACGCCCAGCTGCTCCACCAGCTCGCGCTCCACGAGCCGTTGGCCCGGCTGCAGCCGGAACCCGAGTATGGCGTCGCGCACCAGCGTGACGACCTGCTCGCGCAGCGGCGCGGCGACACGGCCGATCTGGTCGGCGGACCACACCGACGACGCCGGGCTGCCGGTCACGCTCACCCTCCCCTCTCCTGCCGCAACCATCGCACGATCTCCGTGTGGTCCGCAGCCGGCCCCAGCGCCTCGGCCGCCTCGGCCCACAGCTCGACGGTGCGCGCGGCGAGCGCCGACGGCGCGCCGGTCGCCTCGGCCAGCCCCAGCGCGATCCGGATGTCCTTGAGCATGAGCCCGAGGGCGAACCCGGAGTCGAACGTGCCGGGCAGCACGAAGTTCGGCCACTTGTTCTCGGTGGACCCGCTGCGACCGCTCGAGCCGTTGACGGCCTCCAGCATCACGGCCGGGTCCAGCCCGAACCGCTGGCCTGCGAGCAACGCCTCCGAGCTGGCCAGGAGGTGCGCGGCGGACATCAGGTTGTTGAGGGCCTTCAGCGCGTGCCCCGCCCCCACCGGGCCGACGTGGCGCATCCGGCCGAGCACGCCGAAGAGCGGCACGAGTGGGGCGACGACGTCCTCCGGCCCGCCCACCATGATCGTCATCGTGCCCGCGGTGGCCCCGGAGACGCCGCCGGACACGGGCGCGTCGACGAGCACGGCGCCGCGCTCGGCGACCTGCTCGGCCAGCGCGCGCGTCCGCAGAGGCTCGGAGGAGCCCATGTCGACGAGCACGGTGCCCGGCTCGAGCGCGTCGAGCAGCCCGGCGCCGTGCACCACGGCGTCCACGACGTCGGAGTCCGGGAGCATGAGCACCACGACGGGGACGCCATCGGCCACCAGCGGGGCCTTCTCCACCTGCGTGACGACCCGGTCGAGCTCCGGGCGCGGCGCGCTGTCGTACCCGCGCACCGCGACCCCGGCCGCGGCCAGCCGCCGCACCATCGGCGCGCCCATGCGGCCGAGCCCGACGAACCCCACGGCCTGCGGGAGGCCGGTCCGCTCAGCCATCGCCGCGCTCCGCCGCGATCTCAGCGTCGATCTCGGCGAGCACGCGCTCGGCCACCCGGAACGACTCCAGCGCCGCCGGCACCCCGCAGTAGATCGCGGCCTGCAGCAGGGCCTCCTGGATCTCGGCCTCGGTGGCGCCGTTGGTGACCGCACCGCGCACGTGCACGCCGAGCTCGTGGTTGCGTCCCAGCGCCGTGAGCATCACCAGGTTGAGCAGGCTGCGGGTGCGCCGGTCCAGCCCGGGACGGCCCCACACGTCGCCCCAGCAGGCGCGCGTGACGAACTCCTGCACCGGCCGGGAGAACTCGCTCACCGCGGCGAGCGAGCGCTCGACGTGCGCCTCGCCGAGGACCTCCTTTCGGATCCCGAGCCCCTGCTCGTAGCGCTGGTCGGTCATCGTTCTGCCCCCCGGTAGTCGTCCTCGGCCACCTCGTCCAGCCACACGGTCGGCCCGAGCGACACCGCGAGGTGGGTCATCACCGTGTCGGGCGTGCCCCCGTGCCAGTGCCGCTCCCCCGGTGGCACCCACACGACGTCCCCCGCGCGGATCACCTGCGGCCGCTCGCCGTGCGTGCAGACCCAGCCGAGGCCTGCGGTGACCACGAGGATCTGGCCTGCGGTGTGGTGGTGCCAATAGGTCCGCGCACCCGGGGTGAACGTCACCGAGTTGATCGTGTTGCCCTCGGCGGTGGTGGGCAGCACCGGATCGCCCCACACCGTGCCGGTGAAGGTCTCCGTGCGGGCTTGCGTCGGCGTGGTCTCGGGGGCCCGCCCCCGGACGATCTGCACTGCTCTCATCCCTCCGTCTGGTCGTGCACACGGACTCCGCCTGCCACGTCGCCGATGGCGTCGACCACGCGGTTGCTGATCTGGTCGCCGTAGCCGAGGTTCTCGGCGAGCCCGAAGCTCGCCAGCGGCCCGGCGGCGTTGAGGCTCGGCACCCCGAGCCTGCCGACGAGCTCGACGTAGAGCGCCACGTCCTTGGTCATGAGCCTCCCGGTCAGCCCGCCCTCCAGGTAGTCCCCGCGCACGATGTGCGGGAACCGGTTGCTCGTCGCCCAGTTCGCCCCGCTGCTGGAGTTGAGGACGTCGAGGAGCACCGGCAGGTCGAGCCCCGCCTTCCGGGCGGCCACCATCACCTCGGCGGTGGCCGCGAGGGACACCGCGTTGAGGAAGTTGTTGAGCAGCTTGGCGGTGTGGCCCGCCCCGGAGGCGCCCATGTGGTGCACGTGGGCGGCGATCGGCTCGAAGACCCAGGCGATCTCCGCCAGCGCGTCGGCGTCGCCCCCGGCCATGATCGTCAGCGTGCCCTTCTCCGCGGCGGCCGCCCCGCCGGAGATCCCGGCGTCGAGGTAGCGGACGCCTGCGGCCGCCGCCTCGCCGTGCAGCGCCGCGGTGGACGCCGGGGAGGCGGTCGAGAGGTCGACGATCGTGTCGCCGGGCCGCGCCGCCGCCAGCAGCCCGTCCGGGCCGCGGACCACCGGCTCCACCACGTGGCTGTCCGGCAGGGACATCAACACCACCCGGGCCCGCCCGGCCACCTCCGCGGGCGAGGCCGCCGAGGTGGCGCCCGCCGCCTCGGCCGCACCGGGCCGCGGGTCGTACCCGACCACCTCGATCCCGGCGTCGGCCAGCCGCCTGGTCATCCGCCCGCCCATGTTCCCCAGGCCGACGAACCCGACCGTCCGCGCCCCGCTCACGAGAACCACCCCGGGTGCATCCGCTCGTCGCCCGGCCGCGGGTCCCACGCCCCCGCCCCGCCGGAGGGCCGCACGGTGTTCACCGCGGCCGCCCCGCCGTCGACGGAGACCACCTCGCCGGTCATGTACGCCGCCCCGTCCCCCAGCAGGAACGCGACCACCGAGGCGATCTCCTCGCCGGTGCCCGCCCGCCGCAGCGGGGTGGTGGAGGCGCGCCGCACCATGTCGTCCCCGCCGCCGGGCCCGGTGCCCGCCCCCGCGAACAGCGCGGTGGGCACGATGCCCGGCGCCACGGCGTTGACCCGCACCCCGATCGGACCCCCGTACAGCGCGGCACCCTTCAACACGCCGAGCACGCCGTGCTTGGAGGCCTGGTAGGCGAGCAGGTCGTCGCTGCCGCGCAGGGACGCGATCGAGGCGGTGAGCACGATCGCCCCGCCGCTGCGCTGCTCCTCGTACCGGCGGAACGCCGCCCGCACCCCGAGGAACACCCCGCGCAGGTTGATCCCGATCACCCGGTCCCAGTCGGCGACCGACAGCTCGGTCAGCCGGGTCAGCGGGCCCGGAATCCCGGCGTTGAGGTGGTGCAGGTCGATGCGCCCGAACGCCGCGACGCCCGCGGCCACCGCGGCGTCGACGTCCTCCTCGCGCGACACGTCCCCGGTGCACACCACGGTCTCCACCGGCAGGTCGGCGGCCAGCGCCTTCAGGCGGTCGCCGTCGACGTCCTGCAGGACGAGCCGCACCCCCTCGGCCGCGAGCCGCCGCGCGCTCGCCGAGCCGATTCCGCCCGCCGCCCCCGTGACGAGGCCGACCTTCCCCTCCATGCTCACGCCGCTCCCTCCGTCGTTCCCGCCACCCGGACGACCAGGTCCCCGAGCCCGGCGGGCAGCCCGCCCACCCGCTCGGGGAACCGCCGCCCGACGTCGGCGTCGTGGCCCGCCACCAGCAGCCGGCCGCTGTCCTCGCACATCTCGCGCAGCACGTCGAACCCCCGGTACATGTCGGCCAGGTCGGCCACCACGAAGAACGGGCGGTCGCGCTCCAGCTCCTCGTAGAAGTGCAGGGCGTCGGCCGCGAGCACCACCGCCTCGCGCTCCCCCGTGGCGACCTGCGCCACGAGCTGGCCCGGGGTGTGCCCGCCGACCACCACCAGCTCGATGCCCGGCGCGAGGTCGCACGTGCCGTCGACGAGCCGCAACCTGCCCTGCTCCCCCGCCGCGGCGAGGTGTGCCAGCTCGTCGGGCTCGGTGGAGTGGGCGAACTGCATGCGCCGCGCGTAGGGCCCGGTCCAGAACTCGTACTCCCGGCGCGCCAGCACGATCTCCGCGTTCGGGAACCGGTGCAGGTTGCCGATGTGGTCGTAGTGCGCGTGCGACACCACGACCCGGTCGACCGCCGCGGCGTCCACCCCGAGCGCCGCCAGCGCCTCCACCGGGTCGGTGAGCAGGGTGCGGCGCCTGCGCGCTCCCGCCTGGGCGCCGAACCCGCAGTCGACCACCACCGTGCGCTCGGCGCCCCGGACGACCCAGAAGAAGTAGTCCATGGCGATCTCGGCGTCCGGTTCGCCGTAGAGGTGGTAGTTGAGGTAGCTCTCGGCCTTCGTGGTGGTGCGCGTGCCGTAACGGACCGCGAGGACCTCGTAGGCGGCGCTCACCGGGTGGCCTCCGCAGGCGTGGCGGTCGCGGCGTCGAGCCCGCGCCCGCGCACCTCGGGCAGCCACCGGGCGAGCGCGAGCGTGGCGACCGCGGCCACCACCACCATGTACAGGGCAGGCAGCGTGCTGCTTCCCGTGCCGCTCGCGATCGCCGCGGCGATCAGCGGGCCGGGCCCGCCGATGAGGGCGAGCCCCAGGTTGAACCCGATCGCGCTGGACGTCGAGCGGGTCTCGGCCGGGAACAGCTCCACGAGCATGCACACCGTCGTCACGCTCACCATCGACTGGAACACCGCGAACAGCACCATCCCGCCGACGACGCCCGCCGCCGTACCCGTCCCCATCAGGACGAACGCCGGGACGCTGACGACCGCGAGCCCGAACCCGCCGACCAGGTTGACCCGGCGCCTGCCGAAGCGGTCGGAGACCGCGCCCGCGATCGGGCAGAGCACCGCGTAGCAGACGAGGCCGGTGGCGACGAGCACCAGTGCGCGTGGCCGGGACAGCTCCACGGTCGCGGTCAGGTAGGTGACGACGTACGTGGCGAGGTAGTAGAAGCCGAGCCCCTGGACGCTGGAGAAGGCGAAGGTCAGCGCGATCGCCCGGACGTCGCGACCGGACTGGCGCAGCGGCGCCTCCGAGCGGGCCCCGGCCTCGACGAGCCGCTGGAACACCGGCGTTTCGTCGATCCGCAGCCGCACCCAGGTGCCGACGGCGGTCAGCGGCACGGCGACGAGGAACGGGATGCGCCAGCCCCACGCCGACATCTGCTCGGGGGTCAGCGAGAGCTCGAGGGTGAGCACGAGCAGGCCGCCTGCGCACGTCGCGAGCGCCGCGGTCGCCGAGACCACGCTCGCGAACCGCCCGCGCCGGTCCACCGGCGTGTGCTCGATCAGGAACGCGGCCGAGCCCGTCCACTCCGCCCCTGCGGAGAAGCCCTGCAGGCAGCGCAGCAGCACCAGCAGGACCGGGGCGAGCAGCCCGGCGCTCTCGAACGTGGGCAGCACCCCGATCAGCGTGGTCGCGAGGCCCATGAGGCCGATCGAGAGCGTCAGCAGGGCCCGGCGTCCCCACCGGTCGCCGACCGCCCCGAGCACGAACCCGCCCAGCGGGCGCATGAAGAACGCCACCCCGAACACCGCCAGCGACGCCAGCAGCGACGCTGCCGGACTCGCCCCGGGGAAGAACAGCCGGCCCAACGTGGCCGCCAGGAAGCCGTAGATCGCGAAGTCGAACCACTCCGTGAAGTTGCCGACCCCCGTCGCCAGCGCGGCCACCCGGCGGGCCGCGCCGTCCTGCACACCGTGCTTCATCGCACTCCTTCTTCGACGAGCTGGACGGACCGTCAGGCTGTCAGACAATCCTCCGCCACGGAAGGTGGGCTGAGTCACAGGAGCGACCCGCAGTCGATCTTGATCGGGACGCCGTCCTGCTACCGTGGCCCCGTGCCCGCCAACGACGGTTCGGCTCCCCCACCGGCGTCCGTCCGGGACGCGGTGCTCCGCTCGATCGCGCACGGGTCGCTGCGCCCGGGTGACGTCCTCTCGGTCGACACCCTCGTCGCGCGCACCACCGCGTCGCCCGACACCGTCATCGAGGCGCTGCGGGCGCTCGTGGAGCTCGGCGTCGCGCGCAGGGACGGCCGCGAGATCGTCGTCGCCGACCCGATGGCCACGACCATGGCCGACACCGACGAGGTCCGGCACATCCTGGAGGAGGTGGCGGTCCGCCGGTTCGTCCGGCACGCCACCGAGTCGCAGGTGGCCGCGCTGCGCCGGGCCGTCGAGGACGTCGAGCGGGTCGCGGCGGAGCCCGACCCGCCGCTCGAGCGGCTCGTCCGCGCCCGCGACTGGTTCTTCGTCGTCCTGCTGCGCGCCGGTGGGCTCGCCACGCGGGACCTGCTGCGCACCCTGCGGTCGTACGCCGGCCTGGTGATGTCGCTCGCGGTGGCCGGACCGGGGCGGCCCGCCGAGATCGTGGAGGAGCTGCGCGCCATCCAACGGGCGCTGGCGGCCCGCGACGCCGACGCCGCCGTCGCCGCCTGCGACCGGCACCGCCGCAACTCCACCGACGCCGGGCTCAAGCAGCTCGGCGCCGCCCCGTGACCCCCCGCGGTCACCGCGATCACCGCGGCACGATCACGCCGATCACGGTCCGGTGCGTGCGCGCCGCCTCCATCGCATCCTCCACCCGGTCCAGCGCGAACTCGGCGCTGACCACGAGCGAGGCGTCGAGCCGCCCGTCCTCGAGCATCCGCACGTAGCGGGGGATGTCGTGGTGCATCCGCACCCGGCCGTTCTGGCTGCTCACCACGGTCCGCCCGTGCAGCGCGACCGGCACCTGCGGCAACGACAGCTTCGCGCCGAGCGGCTCGCACCCGGTGAGCACCGTCGTGCCGCCCCGGTGCGTCATGAGCACCGCCTGCCGCTGCGCGAGCGCGGGCCCGGCCGCCTCCAGCGCGTAGGTCACGCCGTACCCGCCGGTGAGGGCGCGCACCTGCTCGACCGGGTCGGCCTCGTCCGGGTCGAGGACGGCGGTCGCGCCGGCCTTCACCGCCCGGTCCCGGCGGCCGGCGTCCGGGTCGAGCGCGATGATCTGCCCGGCCCCGGCCAGCCGCGCACCCTGGATCATCCAGAGCCCCAGCTGGCCGCACCCCACCACGGCCACGTCCGAGCCCGGCACCACGGCCGCCACGTTGAACACCGAGCCGAGCCCGGTGGTGACCCCGCAGCCGAGCAACCCCAGCTCGACGTCCGACAGCCTCGAGTCGAGTGCGACCACCTGGCGGGCGTCCACCGACATCACCTCGGCGTAGCCGCCGACGTTGCCCGCCGCCGTCGCGATCGACCCGTCGGCGAGCCGCGCCACCGGCGGCGGGCCGTCCGGCCGGTCGAAGATCACCGAGCACTGGTCGGTGCGGCCGCGCGCGCAGTAGAAGCACCGGCCGCACTCGGCCGTGCCGTGCACGACCACGCGGTCGCCGACCCGGACCCCCATGACGTCCGGACCCAGCTCCTCGACGACGCCCATCGAGGCGTGCCCGAGGATCGTCGGGGGCTCCTTGCCGAACACCCCGTCGGCGTTCATCACGTCGGTCGCGCAGAACGGGGTCGCGCCGGTCCGCACGCGGATCCGGCCCGGGGCGAGCGGGAGCAGCTCCACCTCCTGCACGTCGAGCCGGCCCGGCCCGGTCATCACCGCTGCCCTCATCGCCCCCTCCTCACGGCGCCCGGCGCGCAGCCGCGCCGTCGCCTCCGCGTCGGCCACGGGCCCCTCCGGGTCGCGGTCCGGCTCGCTCGGGACACGGTCGCGTCGCCGTCGCGGACGTCGGTCAGCACGCGCTCTGGCTCGCGCCGAGCGCCCGGGCGAGCAAGGCCCGCACGGCGGCGACCGTGTCGTCGTTGACGTGGTGCTCGGGGTCGTCGTCGATGCGGAGGGTGATCTCGGCGCCGGCGCCGCCGAGCAGCGCGGCCGTCTCCCGGACCCGCTCGACGGGCACCCACGCGTCCCGCGAGCTGGTGGCGAGCAGCACCGGGGTGCCGGCGAGGTCGCCGGCCACCGTGCGGGTGGACCCGGGCGGGCCGGCGAACCCGCCGGTGAGCAGTGCCGCCCCCGCGTAGCGGCGCGGGTGGCGCAGCAGGTGCTCGGCGAGCAGGCAGGCGCCCTGGGAGAACCCGAGCAACACCACCCGTTCCACCCCGAACCCGTCGCGGGCGAGGGTGTCCAGCACGGCGTCGACGGCGCCCAGGGCCGCCGACAGGTCAGGCTCGTTGGCCTCCAGCGGCTCGGTGAACCGCTGCGGGTACCAGGTGCGCCCCGGCGCGGCAGGCGCGTACCAGGCGGTGCCCCCCGCAGCGACCCGCTGCGCAACCTCCCACAGGTAGACCGGCTCCTGGCCGCGGCCGTGCACGGCGAGCACCGCGAGACCGGCCTCGGCAGGAGGGTCACCCCAGCGCTCGACGCGTGCCACCACCGGCTCCACCACGACGCGGATCGTATGACGATAATTCAAAGCACTCAAGCCTGGTCGAGCCGCTCGAGATTGTCATACATTCGTGGACGTGCCCGAGCCCGCGCCCCTCACGTCCGCCCGGTTCCGCGAGGTGGTCGGACGCTTCGCCAGCGGCGTCACGGTCGTCACCACCCGCCACGACGGCGTCCCGCGCGGCGGGACGGCGAGCGCGTTCACGTCCCTGTCCGACGCGCCGCCGATGGTCCTGGTGTGCCTGAACCGGGCGTCCGCCACCGCGCAAGCGGTGCGCGCGTCGGGGACGTTCGCGGTCAACGTCCTCGGCGAGGACCAGGACGCGCTCGCCGCCCGCTTCGCCGCGAAGGGCCCGGACAAGTTCGCCGGCGTCGCGGTCACGCCGGACCCGCTCGGCCCGCCGCTGCTCGACGAGGCGATCGCGCACCTCGTCTGCCGGCTGGAGAGCGTCGTGACCGGCGGGACGCACCTGGTGTTCCTCGGGGTCGTCGAGCGCGCAGGCGGGCGTGCCGGTCCTCCGCTGGCCTACTTCCGCGGCTCGTTCGCCCGGATGCTGCCGCTGCCGCGCGCCGCCGAACCGGTCGACCTCGACGCACTGCACGACGCGTACCGCGCCCGGGCGGCGATCGAGGTCGGCGCGGTGGCCCAGGCGGTCGGCCGGATCACGCCTGCACAACTGGCCGAGCTGCGCTCGCTGGCGGCCGCCGCCGCCGCGTTCGTCGACGGCGACCGGTTCACCGACGTGGCGGGCTGGTTGCGCGCCAACCGGGTGTTCCACGAGCACGTGGTCGGGCTGGCCGGCTCGCCCGCCCTCCTGCAGCTGCACCGCGCCCTGGAGGTGCACCGGCTCGAGCCGCGCGCGATGGACGCGGCCACCCGCGCCCACCCAGTGCTGGTCGAGGACCACCGCAGGCTCGTGGAGGCCCTGGAGCGCGCCGACCTGGCCGCTGCCGTGCGGGTGGTGCAGGACCACGCCGCCCGGCCCCGGCAGCTGAGAACCGCCGCCAGGGCCTCCTGAGTCCCGGCCGGCGCGTCAGCCCTCGCCCGACACGCGGATCGGCTCCAGCTGGTCGAGCAGCTCGGTGCGCCGGTCCTCGAACTGCTCGGGCAGCTGGAAGGCGCTGCCGAGCTCCTTCGGCGACTCGTCGCAGGTCCAGCCGCCCTCGGCGTGGGTGACGGCCAGCTCGAACAGCGCACCGCCGGGGGTGCGCACGTACACGGACTTGAAGTACTTGCGGTCCTTGAGCTCGGAGATGTCGGTGTAGCCGACGCCCTCGATCTCGAACTTGAGCGCGTCCTGGTTCTCGAGGGTCTCGGCGTTCCAGGCGAAGTGGTGGATGGTGCCCTCGCCGTAGCGCCAGGTGCCCGGGTCGTCGGTGCGGTTGACGACGAGCTCCACCTGTCCGCCCTCGCCGGGGCGCCCCACCTGGTGCACGACCCGGTCGCCCTCCTCGACGAGCCCCTTGCCGTAGAAGGAGTCGCTGAGGAACTCGACCATGTTCTCCGGGTTCGCCACGTGCACGCCGACGCCGTGGATGCCGTGGATGGCGTACTCGGCCGGCACCCCGCCGCCGGTGTAGCCCTCGCGGGGGTCGTCGTCCACCCCGACCATCGCGTACTCGATCCCGCAGGGGTGGTGGAACAGCAGCCGCCGCCGGTCGAGCACGTCGGCGCTCTCGACCTCCACCCCGCGGGAGGTCAGGCGCTGCTGCCAGTAGTCGAGCGAGCCGGACGGCACCGCGAGGTGCACCTCGCGGGCCTGGTTGGTGCCCCGCCTGCCGCGCAGCCCGGCCTGCCGGAACGGGAAGGTGGTGACGACGGCGCTCGGGTCGCCGTTCGCGTTGCTGTAGTAGAGGTGGTAGATCGGCAGCGAGCCGTCGAAGAGCACGGTGCGCTTGATGAACCGCATGCCGAGCGTGTCGACGTGGAAGTCCACGTCCTCCTGGGCCGGTCCCACCGACAGCGTGACGTGGTGGCTGCCGTTGACGTGTGCCATCTGTCCTCCTCAGCGCCGAGCGAACGAGGGCAATGTACGCCCGTCATACAATCAGTCAAAGCCCGTCAGTGGGCGGGTGCCGGCACGTCGCCGGACGCGCGCATCGCCGCGATGCCCAGGCGGGCGGCGGCGCGGATGTGGGCGACCATCGCCGCGCCCGCCCCGCGGGCGTCACGTGCCTCCACGGCCTCCACCAGCGCGCGCAGCTCGCGCACGGACTCGGCAGGGCGGCCCGCGTCCGACGACAGCGATCCGGCCCGCAGCAGGCTCACCCGCGCGTGCAGCTGGAAGAGCGACGTGCGCAGGGCGGAGTTGCCCGCCCCGGCGAGCAGCACGTCGTAGAGCGCGTCCTTCCCACGCAGGACGTCCAGGGTGCCGCCGCCCTCCTCGACGACGTCCTCGAGCCGGGTGAAGGCCCGGCGCAGCGCCACCAGCTGCGCGTCGGGCGCCCGCTCGACGAACCGCTCGACGAGGTGCCGCTCGAGCACCTCGCGCAGCTCGTAGAGCTCCTCGGCCTCCTCCGGCGAGAGCGCGACGACGACCGCGCCCTTCTGCGGGATCGTGCGCACCAGCCCCTCGGCGGCGAGCTCGCGCAGTACCTCGCGGATGGTGGTGCGCGAGACCCCCGTCATGTCGATGAGCTCGCGCTCGACGAGCCGCTGGCCGGGCGCGAAGCGCATGGTGAGGATCGCCTCGCGCAGCACGTCGAGCACCTGGGTGCGCAGGGGCGCGGCGACCCGGCCGATCTGGGACGCCAGGGACGGCAGCTCGGGGGTGGGATCGTCCACGGCGTCACCTTACTGGATGCTCGTCATACATTGCGCCGCGCTACAGCGGCGTGGGGATGCCGAAGTGGACCCGCGCGTTCGCGGCGAAGTGCAGGTCGGCCTGCGCGCCGATGTGCGTGCGGTACATGGCGACGTCGCGGAAGCAGCGCTGCAGCCGCGAGCCGCGCTTGGCCGCGGACGTCCCGCCGGTGGCGAAGAGCCGGTCGACCGCCTCCGCGCCGAGCCGCGCCGCCTGCTGGGCCATGCCCCGGGACCGCACGTCCTCGACCACGCCGAACGAGCCCGTCCGCTCCCACTCCCGGCCCGCGGCCGTGTAGTCCGCGCCCGCGGCGACGAGCACCGCGAGTGCCGAGTCGGCCAGGCTCTGCGCCTCCCCGAACCAGCGCTGGTAGTCCGGTGACTCGCAGCGCAGGACCTTGGGCGGCACGGTCGTCGGGCGGGTGCGCAGGATCTGCTCGTACTCGTCGAGCGCCGCGAACGCTGCGCCGACCACGGGCGCGGCGAGCCCGCCGTAGTAGATGGTGAGCGATCGACCGAGGTAGAGCGGGTTGCGGTGCAGCCGGTAGCCGGGGGTCCCACCGGGGGGCAGCTCGAAGCCCTTCCAGTCGTAGGGCTCGGCGAGGTGCTCTGGCACGAACGTGCCGTCGACGCGCACCGAGTTCGAGCCGGTGCCCTGCAGGCCCAGCGTGGCGCCGCCGCCCCAGTCGTCGAGCACCGTGCAGTCGGCGCGCGGCAGCACGCAGGCCAGCGGCACCAGCGGTCCGTCGCCGCCGGGGACCGGGCCCATCGCGGTGGCGATGAAGTGGCTGGCGTGGGTGATGCCCGAGCAGTAGTCCCAGGTGCCGGTGACGCGGTACCCGCCCGGCACGCGTTCTGCCGTGCCGCTCGGGGCCGCGCGGTGCGGCGCGCAGAAGTGCCCGTCGGGGCCGAACAGCTCCTCCTGGGCCTGCTCTGAGAAGAAGGACGCGATGTGGAAGATGTGGTCCGATGCCAGGCACACCGACCAGCCGGTGGCCGGGTCGCCGTGCGAGAGCTCGGTGATCAGCCGGAAGAACGTGTCGAGCCCGAACTCGTAGCCGCCGTAGCGGCGCGGCTGCAGCACCCGGTAGAAGCCGGCCTCGGTGAACCGCTCGTGCAACCGCTCGGAGTACCCGCCGCGCTCCTCCCCCGCCGGTGCCTCGGCGATCAGCTCGTCGCGCATCGCGACGGCGCGCGCGATCATCGCCTCCGGTGTGAGGTCCGGCTCGGGCGGGGCGAGGGCGGCCGTGCGGGCGGGCCGGGTCTGCGTCATGCGGTTCCTCTCGTCAGGCGGTCTGGTCCGCGGGCAGCGCCGGGACGGGCGCGACGGAACGGGCCGGACTCGTGAGCACGGCGAGGCAGGCCATCGAGATCAGCAACATCGCGGCGACGTAGCCGGCGACCATGAGCGGTTGCCCGGTGACCTGCAGGACGATGGTCGCGATGCCGGGCCCGAGCGCGCTGCCGAGCACGTTGCTGAGCTGGAAGCCCAGCGACATCCCGGTGTAGCGGACCCGGGCGTCGAACGCGCCCGCGTAGATCGCGGGCTGGGCGCCGTAGCCGATGCAGTAGAGCAGCCCGAACCCGAGCACGTACCCGGCGACGATCATCCCCACGTTCGTGGTCTCGACGGCCGCGACCAGGAGGAAGATGGCGGCGATCGCCGTGACCGATCCGGTGAGCACCACCGGCCGCGGCCCGAAGCGGTCCGCCATCGCCCCCGAGAGCGGCACCACGACCAGCTGCACGACGTTGCCCAGCAGGATCGCCGTGATCACCGACGAACGGTCGACGCCCAGCGTGGTCGTCGCGTGGCCGAGCAGGAACGTGGCGGCCACGATCGACAGGGCGCCGAACCCGAGGAAGCCGCCGCACACCAGCAGCACCTGCCGCGGGTAGTGGCGCAGGACCTCCCACAGCGGCACCTTGGCCGCGGCGCCCGCGCGCTGCACCGCGACGAACTCCGGCGACTCCGCGATCCGCAGCCGCACCACGATCCCGATGCCGACCAGCACGATGCTCACCAGGAACGGCACCCGCCAGCCCCACGACAGCAGCGCCTCGTCGGGCAGCGCCGCGACCGGCAGGAAGACCAGGTTGCCCAGCAACACGCCTGCGGCCGGGCCCGTCTGCGGCAGGCTCGCGAAGAACCCGCGCCGGTGCGGTGGGGCGTACTCGTACGCGAGCAGGACCGCGCCGCCCCACTCGCCGCCGAACGCGAAGCCCTGCACCAGCCGCAACAGGACCAGCAGCACGGGGGCGATCGCGCCTGCGCTCGCGTAGCCGGGCAGCAGGCCGATCAGCGTGGTCGCCACGCCCATCAGCACGAGCGTGGTCACCAGCATCCGCTTGCGGCCGATGCGGTCGCCGAAGTGCCCGAACACGAGCCCGCCGACCGGGCGCGCGAGGAAGCCCGCCGCGAACGTGCCGAAGGCCGCCAGGCTGCCGACGAACGGGTCGGCCGCCGGGAAGAACAGCCGCGGGAACACCAGCGCGGCCGCCGTGCCGTAGATCGCGAAGTCGTAGTACTCGACCGTGGTGCCCGCGAAGCTCGCGGACGCCACCCGCCAGGTGGAGACGGTGCGAGAGGGCGGTTCGGTGCTGCTCATGCGAGGCTCCTCGTCATTGAGGGGTCATCGAGGGGTTGTCGAGGTGGACCGGTTCACGACGCCGTCGAGCCAGCCGGTGAGCACGGCGAGCGCCTCAGCGGAGTTGCGCTCGAACATCACCGCGTGGCCGTTGCCGCGCACGCCGTGGTCGGCCAGGCGCACGTGCTCGACCCGACAACCGGCGGCGCGGAGGAAGGCGGCGACCTCGCCTGCGAACGCGTCGAACGCCGACGCCTCCGCGGAGAACACCCCGATCGGCACCCGCGCGAGGCCGGGCAGCCGCCGCTCCCCCGGTGCGAACGCGGTGGGGTCGTCGGCGGGCGGGTCGAACGCCGGTGGGGCGGCGGTCAGCCCCCAGGGCAGCAGCACCGTCCCGTCCGGGAGCGTCAGGAACGGCGGGCCCATCGGCTCCAGCGCGAGCAGCGCGACCACCAGGTCCGGCCGCGCGTCCGCGGCGAGCCACCCGCCCGGCGCGCCCGCGGAGTGCGTGACGAGCACCGCGGGCCCGATGCGCTCCAGCAGCCTGACGAGCCGGTCGGCGTCCAGCCGCTGGCTCGCGGCGAGGTCGGCGAGCATCGGTCCGGTCGGGGCGGCGACCTGGTCGAACAGCGGGTCGGCGAGGTCCCGCGACCCGGGCCACCGGGTGTGCCGATCCGCGGCCGCCGGTGGCGCGAACAGCTCCAGCGCGCGCTCGTAGGAGAACGGCGGACCCATCGGTCCGAGCACGTCGGGATGGTGCGGGGAGCGCCCATGCCCTGGCCGGTCCACCACGTACACCCGGTGCCCGCCACGCACCAGCATGCTCGACCAGCCGGGCCGCCCGTCCGGCGTGCCCATCCAGTCGGTGCCCTGCCCGCCGCCGCCGTGCACCAGCACCAGCGGGTGGGGTGCGGTGACGTGCTCGGGCTCCTCCCACGCCACGAACATGGGCCCGCGCGGCACCGTGCCGGCCGCGTGCGCCACGCGCTCCGTCCCGACCCAGAAGAACCCGCGGCGGGAGGTGACGAGCTCGTTCACCTGGCCCCGTCGGTGACGGGCAGGCCGAGGTGCAGCTGCGCGAGCTTGCGGAACGTCGTCTCGCGGAACCCGGTGTTGCGGTGGCTCGCGATCATCGTGAGGTCGCGCCACACCCGCTCGAAGCGCTGCCCCGCCTTGAACGCGCTGGACCCGACGTTGCGGACCAGGCTCTCGTCCACCGCCTCCCACACCTGCACCATCGCCTCACGCGCGATGACGCCGATGCGCTGTTCCTCCTCCTCGCTGTAGGGCGGCCCGCCCGCTGCCGTGCGCTCGCACACCTCCACGTGCTCCTCGGCGCAGCGGATCGCCAGCGCCTCGGCCGTCGCCAGCTTGCCCAGGGCGGTGCCGTACCAGCGCTGGTGCTCGGGGTCGCCCAGGCGCGGCACCATCGGTGGGATGCTCGTCTTGCGGGTCCGCATCTGGTGCTCGAACTCGTCGAGCGCGTTGTAGCCGGCCCCGACGGCCAGCGCGGCCAGCGAGATCGTGAACGGCGCCAGGGCGCGCCCGACGTACATCGGGTTGCCGTGCAGCGCGAGACCGGGGGTGCCGCCGCTGACGTCGACGTTCACCATGTTGACGTCGGTGAGCGCGAAGTCCACGGGGATCCGCGCGTCGTCCAGCCGGATGCTGTGCGAGCCGCTGCCGCGCAGGCCCAGCGTGTCGCCCCAGTCGTCCAGCATCGTCCACTCGCTGCGCGGCGCGACGTAGAGCATCAGGTGCTGCGCGGCTTCCTGCGGCGGCAGGTCGGCGGGCAGCGCCTGGCCCATGAAGTGCGTGGAGTACGGGATGCCCGAGCAGTAGCGGACGGTGCCGTCGAGCCGCCAGCCGCCGTCGACCCGCTGCGCCCTCGCATCCGGCGCCGCCACCGACGCACAGCGGAAGTCGCCGTCGCCGAAGATCCGATCCTGCGCCGCCTCCGGGAAGTAGGAGCCGATCTGCAGGGCGTGGCTCGTCGACAGCGCCCAGCACCACGCCGTGGACACGCAGCCGCGCGCCATCTCGATCTGCAGGCGGGCGAAGGTGGGGAAGTCGAACTCGAGCCCGCCGTAGCGGCGCGGCTGCAGCACCCGGTAGAGGCGTGCGGCGACGAACGCCTCGTGGAGCTGCTCGGAGTAGTAGGTGCGCTCCTCGGTCTCGGCCTGCGCCGCCACCAGCTGCGGGCGCAGGTCGATCACCGCCTCGACGAGCTGGGCGGGCGTCGGTTCCGGCTGCGCGCCGGCACGCGACGCCGCGGTGACGGTCGTGGTCATGACTCCCCCGGGTGTCGGTCAGGTGGTGGGCAGCAGGACGGCGGTGAGCAGCTCGCGGTCCGCCGCGGCGGCCAGCGCCTTCCCGGCCTCGGCGAGCGGGTACGTGCGGTCGACGACGGCGGCCGGGTCGAGCAGGCCCGCTTCCAGCACGCGGGCGAAGCGCGGGAGGTCGTGGCGGATGTCGACGTTGCCGTACTGGCAGCTGCGGATCTCGCGCCCGCGCATGGCGAGGGCGTTGGCGGGCAGGTCGACGGTGGCCGCCCAGTCGGTCATGCCCAGCGGCACGAGCACGCCGCCGCGGCGGGTGGCGGAGAATGCCTGGACCACCACCGCCGCGTCCCCGGCCGCCTCGAACGCGGCGTCGACGCCGCGGCCGCCGGTGAGGTCGCGGACCTGCTCGACCACGTCGCCGTCGGCGGGGTCGAGCACGTCGGTGGCGCCGAGCGCGCGCACGCGCTCCCGGCGGTCGGCGAGCGGCTCGACGGCCACGACGCGCACGGCGCCTGCCAGCCGGGCGCTCTGCACGAGCCAGCTCCCGATCCGCCCGGCCCCGAACACGGCGACGCTGTGGCCGAGGCCGACCCGGGCGATCCCGAACACCGCACCCATCGCGCTCGCCGCCCCGCAGCTGAGCAGGCACAGGTGCTCGTCGGGCAAGGTGGTGTCGACCCGCACGAGCCCGAACTCGCGTACCAGCAGCAGCTCCGCGTAGGTGCCGACCCCGCCGGCCGCGCTGACCGGTGCGCCGTCCTCCCGGCGGGCCACGTGCCGGACCTCGCCCTCGAAGATCTCCCGGCACTGGTGGCCCTCGCCGCGATCGCACCAGAAGCACGCGCCGCAGGCCGGGGTGCCGGCCACCACGACCCGGTCTCCCGGCCGGACCGCCGTGACGGCGGATCCGACGGCCTCCACGACCCCCGCCGCTGAGTGGCCGAGGATCGCAGGCGGGTGCGCCAACGGGCCAGGGCGGACGGCGTAGGAGTCGGTGACGCACACCTCGACGGCCCGAGCGCGCACGACCACGTCCCGCGGTCCGGGCGGCAGCAACTCGAGCTCCTCGACGGCAAGCGGCGCGTCGAACGCGGGAAGTACAGCGGCTCGCACCCTCACTCCATCGTGTCGGATGGTCATACAATCCTGCGCGATCCGCCGCGGTGTCAAGCCGGTGTCCCGCGATTTGCCCGACCGTCATACGAAACCCGCAATGACTGCGCTCGGCGATCGACCACGAGCGAGAGATCGACGTGAGCAGCACGTCCGCGTTCCCCTGACAACCCTGGAGTGCTTCTCGGTAGCGCCGGACAGGCGTCCGTCATCCGGCCGATCTGCCGGCCGACCTCGTACCCGGCGGATTGACACGACCCGAGCAGTCGACCACTGTCGGCCGGGACGGACAGATGTCCGGCACAGACTCGAGGAGGAGTGGGCGTGAGCGTTCCCGCCGACGGGCCGGAGCCGACGAGGACCGCCATGGGCTCGGGCGAGATCAACTTGTTCCGGCGCGGGTCAGGGCGGTCGGTCCTGGTCCTGCACGCGGCGGGCGGGGCCGGGGCGTGGAACCCGTACCTGGAGCGGCTGTCGGAGCACTTCGACGTGCTGGCGCCCGATCACCCCGGGTTCGGGCGGAGCGACGAGCTGCCCGAGATCCGCACGGTGCCGCAGCTCGCGCAGCACTACGTGCGGCTGCTGGACGCGCTGGGGATCGAGCGGGTCGACGTCGTCGGGGCCTCGTTCGGGGGCTGGATCGCCGCGGAGCTGGCCTCGGCGGTCCCGGACCGGGTCGAGCGCCTCGTGCTGATGGCGCCCGCAGGCCTGCACGTCCCGGACGCGCCACCTGCCGACCTGTTCACGATGGCGCCGGAGGCGATCGTGCGGGCGCTGTTCCTCGACCGGGCCGTCGCCGACGCGGCGCTCGCCGTGCCACCGACGCCCGACGCGGCCGCGCAGGCCGCGCGCGACGCCGCGGCCTTCGAGCGCTTCGCCCGCCACCCGTTCCTGCACGACCCCGAGCTGCCCGCGCGGCTGCCGTCGATCACGGCCCGGACGCTCGTGCTGGCCGCGGAGGTCGACGAGATCATCCCGCGCGCGCACAGCGACGCGTACGCGGCGGCGATCGGCGGCGCGGAGCTGCACGTCGTCCCGCGCTGCGGGCACGCGCTCTACCAGGAGCGACCGGACGCCGTGGCCGACGAGGTGATCGGGTTCCTCACGGCGCCGGAGCCTGCGGCCCGCTGAGGGCAGCCGGCCTCAGATCAGCAGCAGGCTCTTCCCGATGAACTGCCGGGCCTCGATGTCCGCGACTCCACTCCCGGGCACGTACGGCGGATCCGGCCGGCGCCGAGCACCACTCAGCCCTTCGGCGGCACCAGGTTCATGTAGAGCCAGTCGTGTCCGGGTGCGAGCCCTCCGAGGTGGCGTCCGCAGGCCTCGATCACCCCGGGGGCGGACGTGACGTGCTGCGTGCCCGCGTGCATGTCCCGGAAGTACTGCTGGATCGTCCCGGCCCGCAGCGCGGTGGTGCCGCCTGCGCGGTAGACCGCGACGCTGATCTCCTCGGCGGCCCACGTGGCGTTGTACAACGCCAGCCGCAGCAGCGTCTTCTGCCGGACGTCGAGCGGCGTGCCGGAGAGGATCGTCCCGCTCGCGCCGCGCCACGTCTCGTGGACGAACGCCCTGGCCGCGTGCCAGCGGGCCTCGGCCTCGCCGTAGACCGCCTGGAAGTGCGGGTTGTCGGCCATCGTGCCGGGGCGGCCCGCCTTCGCGCGGACCAGGGCCGCCAGGTCGTCGAGCATGCGGCGCGAGACGCCCAGCGCCCACCCGGAGTGCCCGGCCAGCGCGAAGTGCATGATGCCGAGCCGGAACAGGTCCCCGCCGCGCAGCGGGGTCTCGGTGGGCCCGGGGTGGGTGAACGCCGCCGGGACGTGCACGTCCTCGATCGTGTAGTCGATGCTGCCGGTGGCCCGCAGGCCCATGACGTCCCAGTTGTCGACGAGCTCGGCCTGCTCGACGGGGAGCACGAAGATGAGCGGCTCCCCCGTCTCCTCCACGATCCCGAGCGTGTGGATCCACTGGGCGTGCTTGATGCCGGAGGCGAATGACCAGGAGCCCGACAGCCGGTAGCCGTCGCCGTCGCGCACCGCGCGGCCGGGCCGGGTGCCCTGGCCTGCGACGACGGGGAAGCGCGAGCCGGTGAACATCGCGGCCACGGCCTCGTCGCCCAGGTAGGCCCCGCCGGTGCCGGTGGCCAGGGCCGCCGCCATGAGGACCCACGCGGCCGACGGGTCGGCCTCCGCGAGGGACTGGACGACCTCCAGTGAGGACACCGGGTCGAGCTCGGCGCCCCCGAGCGGTGCGGGCACCCACATGCCGAACAGCCCCGCGTCGTGCAGGGCGTCGACGACCGGCTCGGTGAGCCGGCCCGCGGCCTCGCCCACCGCGGCGTTGTCGCGCAGCAGGGGTTGCAGCTCGCGGGCGGCGGCCACGAGGTCGCCGTGCAGCACGGTCCTGGTCGTCGTCATCGCTCGCTCCTCTTCGGGTACTGCAGTTGTGGGTGCCGCGGCTGCGGGTGCTGCGGTTCTGGGCGCCGGGGTTCTGGGCGCCGCGGTCACCCGGCGACCCGGAGGGCGGCCACGGGGCAGACCCCGGCCCCGCGTGCGGCGGCCTCGGCGAGCTCCTCCGGGACGTCTCGGCCGTCGAACCGGTGGACGAGGTCCCCCGCGTCGTCCAGCCGGAACACCTCGGGCGCCTGCTCCTCGCACAGGCCGTGGCCCTCGCACCGGTCGTAGTCGACCACGATCCGCACTTCAGGCCTCCGTCTCCACGGTGACCGGGACCGTCCCGAACGCGCGGATCAGGTTGTTGAGGGCGCGCTCGGACGGGCCGGCGAGGCGGAACCGGGTGACGGACCGGGCGAGCGCGGTGAGCAGCGACTCGGTCTCCATGCGGGCGAGGGCCTGCCCGGCGCAGCCGTGCTCGCCGAAGCCGAACCCGAGCTGCTGCACCGCGTCGCGGCGGGTGACGTCGAACTCGTCGGCGCGCTCGAACTTGCGCTCGTCCCGGTTGGCCGACGCGTAGATCACCAGAACCCGGGACCCCGCCGGGATCGCCACGCCGCCGATCTCGGTGTCGGTCTCGGCGAGCCGGCCGAACGCCCGGATCGGGGACTCGTACCGGACGACCTCGTTGACCGCGTTCGGGACGAGGCCCGGGTCGGCCCGGACACGGTCCCACTGCTCGGGGTGCTGCGCGAACAGCCAGATCGCGCTCCCGACAGCGCTGATCGTGGTGTCGAGCGAGGGTGCGAGGTAGTCGAGCATCAGCATCATGCACTGCTCGGTGGTGACCTCGCCGCGGTCGCGGGCCTCGAGCACGCCGGCGCCGAGGCTCCCGGGCAGCACGTTGCCGGTGCGGACGAGCTCCGCGCCGAACGCGGCCATCTCGCCGCACTTGGGCATCGCCCGCTCGGCACGGGCGTTCATGGGCCCGAAGGAGTCGAAGTTGGCCCCTGCCCACTCGAGCAGGTGCTCGCGCCCCTCCTGCGGCCAGCCGATGAAGTCCGGCACGATCGACAGCGGCAGTGCACGGGCGAGGTCGGCCACGGCGTCGAACGAGCCGCGGGCCACCAGTTCGGAGACGAGCTCGTCGGCCCGCTCGGTCACGAGGTCGCGCATGGGCCGCAGCGACCGGGGCGTCAGCCGGTGGGCGACGACCTTGCGCAGGTGCGCGTGCAGCTCCCCGTCGCTGGCGAGCGTGCAGCCGAGGATCGCCTGGTTCGCAGGCTCGTTCAGCGCGATCCCGTTGGCCGACCGGAAGGTGTCGCTGTCCAGCAGGACGGCCCGGACGTCGGCGTAGCGGGACACCGCGAACGCCCCGTGCTGCTCCAGCCAGACGGCCGGCCCCAGTTCGCGCAGGGTGCGGTAGTGCTCGTAGGGCTCGAGGAGCGCCTGGTCGGTGTAGATGTCCGCCCCATAGCTGGGGACGGAGACGCTCGTGGTCATGTCCAGGTCCTTCCGGCAACGCTGCCCGCTTCGAGAATGGACACATGTCCGCTGAGCGGACGGGAATGGACGTTGCCCGAGCGCCCGGATCGTGTCAAGGTCCGCAGGCACGCAGGAGCAGGATCGGATCGGGACGCCCGACCGGTCGCTCGTCGACGGCCGACCCGCTCACCGCCTGGATGTCAGCGCGCCGCCCGAGGCCTCGCCCCGGCCGGGCCGGGTGCTCACGGCAGCAGCAGCTGCCCGGCGTTGCCCCCGACCATGGCCCGGATGTCGTCCTCCGCGGTGCCCGCGTCCAGCAGGGCGCGCACCATCCGCCGGTACGCCGTGACCGGAAGCGGGTTGCCCTTCTGGCCGAGGTCGGAGGAGAAGACGGTGTGCCCGACGCCGGCCTCGCGGAGGAAACCGGCGACCTTCTCCACTGGCGGCTCGGTGGCGCTGCGCCCAACCACCATGGCCAGGCAGTGCTCGACGTAGGCGCCCTGCCGGCACCAGGCGCCGATCCGCTCCGGGTCCGCACCGACGATGAAGTCGGGGTGGCTGACGACGATCCGCTCCACACCCGCCGCGACCGCCGCAGGCACCAGCACGTCGATCTCGTCGGCCGGCAGGTGCCCGCAATTGAGGATCGCCGACTCCCCCGCGATGACCGACAGGATGTCCCGCGCCTCCGCGACCAGCGCACCGTCCCCGCCCACCACGCTGATCGGCTCGTTGTCCCGCAACGGGATCCCCGCGACCGGGAAGCCGCTGTGATGGTGGTGGCGATGGAACTCGACATGCGCGGTCGAGGAGATCGTCGGGAACCACACCACCCGCCCACCCAACCCCAGCGCGAGCTCCACCGCATACGGGTTGAGCCCGCCCACCGTGCGGTTCAGCGCGACACCCCCGAACACCCGCACCCCGGTCTCGGCCAGCCCGACCGGCCCCAACGCGAGGACGTCGGTCTGCATGCTGTGGTGGTGGGACTTCGCGACCAACGCCCGGAACCCGACCGAGGCCGCATCCACCGCGGCATCCAGGATCGACATCCGCCGCGGGAACGGGCTCGGCCCGGGATGGGTGTGCAGATCGACCGCGCCGACGAGCAACCCGTCGACCTCCGCGTCCGGGACGAACCGGTCCGCGTCGAGCGTCTCGTCCCACAGGCCGCTGACTGTCTGGGTCATCAGGAACTGCCCTTTCGACGTGCGTTCTGGATCACTTGATCGCGATGGCGTTGGGCGGGGACCCGACGCCGCCGACGAGGTTCAAGGGCTTGACGGTGAGGAAGAACTCGTGGACGCCGTCGGCGGCGCAGTCCGCGGCGAGCCCGTCGAGCTTCCACAGCTCACCGATGATCATGCCGAGCAGCCCGATCAGCGGGCGGTGCATCATGCCGTTGTGCGACGGGCCGCGCGGGGGCGGCGGCTCGTCCGGATCGACCCAGCCGGAGTCCGGGTTGACCGGCCACGACTCCAGGCCGCCGTTGTCGGACGCCATCAGCGCGACCTGGTGGTCCCACAGCCACGCGAGCATCTCGTCGGACTGGTCCAGGCCGGTGCCACCGCCGCGCGCGGCGCGCTCCTCGGGCGTGCGGGCGATCCAGCCCTCGGCGAAGCCGGTGTGCAGGAGCACGATGTCGCCGGGCCGCAGCGTCACGCCGCAGAACTCGGCGATCGCGTCCAGGTCGGCCGGGGTGATCCGGGTGATCGTCCCGAACTCGAGCGGGCGGCCGGCGGACTCGTAGTAGCGGACCGCGTCGAGCAGGACCCCGCGCCCGGCGATGCCCTTCTCGGCCAGGAGCTGGATGCCCAGGTCCGGCGTTCCGACCTGGATCGCGTCGTCCGGCACCCCGCCGTAGAAGCCGTGGCGGGGGTGGCGGATGTGGCGCAGGCCGTCCACCTGCGACGTCGACTGCAGGTAGAACGAGTCCACCCAGTCGTCGCGGTGGTTGGAGTTGTTGGCGAAGATGTGGTGCTCGGTGGGCGGCCGGGTGCCGGCGAGGCTGGGCACGAACGTGTTGAGCGGGTAGTCGAGGTCGAACGTCGCGCCCCGGCGGACGAGCGCGGCGGCGGCCGCGGTGCGCTCCGGGGTGAGGAAGTTGAGCATGCCGAGCTGATCGCCCGGCCCGAACACCCCCCACGACGACCCCGGCGGGGCGTCGGCCCGCCGCGCCAGCTCCTCGTAGGCGGGAACGGTGGTCCGGGTTCGGGACGTCATCTGGTGCTCCTCCGCACTCGCCGGGCCGCTGGTCATGAACTGCTCGCGACGGACGACTCGGCACCGAGCGGCCGCGGTGCGGCCCCCTCGTGGGCGGCCTCCTCGCGATCGGCGTCCTCACCGGCCTTGCGCAGGTCGATGCCCCGCGTCTCGGGACCGAACGCCGTGGCGACGAGGATGAGGACGGCGCCGAAGGCGGCCAGGACGCCCGCGGTCCAGGCGAACGGGACGAGGGCGCTGAGCCAGATCATGTAGTACGAGAAGAACGACGGGATGATCACCGCCGTGCTGTAGGCCACGCCCCATCCGGTCGACCGGACGGTGGTCGCGAAACGCTCGTTGATGTAGGCGGGCAGCACACCCAGCGGCGCCACGGTGAGGACGTGCGCCGCGAGCGCGAGCAGGGTCAGGTTGAGCCAGCCGCGGACGGTGCCGGACCCCACGAGCGAGATCACCACGGGGTAGAGCGCCAGCGAGAGCGAGGTGGCGATGTACAGCGCGCGCTTGCGGCCGATGTGGTCGGAGAGCCACCCGAAGAAGATGTACGAGCCCATCGCGAGCGAGACGACGAGCTGGGTGTTGGCCAGGTCGGTCGCCGTGAACCCCTCGTTGCCGAGCAGGAACTGGTTGAGCACGCTGCCGGTGAGGTTCACGACGAAGAAGACACCGGTCATGATCACGTAGGCCTGGACGAACGCGCGGCCGGACGCGCCCTTGAGCACCTGCCGCAGCGGCGAGCCCACCCGGTCCCCCGCCTCGGCGACCGCCTCCTTCTGGATCTCCGACTCCTCGACCTTGCGCCGCAGGAACCACGCGACCAGGAAGGACAGGACGAAGCCGAGGACGAACGGCAGGCGCCAGCCCCACTGCACGTAGGGCGAGTCCGGCCCGCCGGTGGGTGCCACGAGCAGGGTCAGCGCCATCGCGACCGCCACGAGCAGCGGGCCGCCGCTCGCGGAGCACTGGATCAACGCACCGATCAGGCCCCGCCGGTGCGGCGGGGCGTACTCCAGCGCCATCGGGGTGGCAGCGGTGTACTCCCCGCCCAGGAAGATGCCCTCCACGAACCGGAGCGCGAGAAGGAGCGACATCGCGGGGATCGCGCCGATCAGCTCGGCGCCGGGGAGGCAGGCGATGAGCAGCGAGATCGCCCCGAACCCGAAGATCGTGATCGACCCGATGCGCCGCCGTCCCAGCCGGTCCGCGTAGTGCCCGAAGATCACGCCGCCGAGCGGGCGCCCGAGCAGGGTCGCGGCGAGCGTCAGGCCCGCGAAGATCGACTTCGCCTCTGCGGACATGTCGCCCTGGAAGTAGACGAGCGCGGGCAACAGCACCGTCGACACGATGTAGATCGAGTACGAGTCGACGGCGAAGCCCGCCCAGGCGGAGAGGATCGCCCGCTTCCGCTGCGTGCGGAAGGCGGGGTCCGGCGCACCGGTCGGAGCCGAGGGGCTCTCGCACATGGCAGGTCTCCTTCGACCCTGAAGACGACAACCGAGGACATCGGCTGATGACGTCGGGGCCCCGACGCCGCCGACTCGTGGCGATCAGGACATCACCGGCATGTTCGGGTTGCGAACAGGCTGTTCGCGATGCAGAGTGTCATCCCGTCGTCCGATCGCGCAAGAGGGACATCGGACGAACCCCGCCCCGTTGGACCGGGCCTCCACCCATGACTCGACGAAGAGGAGAGGTGCATGAGGACCACGCACCTGATGGCAGCGGCTGTCGCGGGCACCGTCCTGGCGACCGCGGCGTGCGGATCGGCCCCCGCCGCGGACCCGGCCGCGCCCGCAGGCCCGGACACGACGATCACCTGGCAGAGCACCGGCGGCGACAACACCGAGTACGAGAAGCAGGCGTTCCAGGAACCGTTCACCGCCCGGACCGGCGCGCGGTTCGAGAACGTGACGTCGCTGAACTACATCAGCCAGCTGCTCACGATGGTCGAGCAGGGCCAGACCGTCTGGGACGTCGTTCACACCGGGTCCTACCTGGTCAAACAGTACTGCGGCACGCTGTTCGAGCCGGTGGACCTGAGCCGGTTCCCCGCTGACCTGGTGCCCGAGGGCACGACGACGGAGTGCTCGGTCCCGGCCACGAAGTACGCGGCGGGCTTCGCCTACGACGCCGCGGCCTACCAGGGCGACGCGCCCACGACGATCGGCGACTTCTTCGACACGGCCCGGTTCCCGGGCAAGCGCGTGGTGTTCGCCGGCTCCCCCAAGGGGATCATCGAAGCCGCGCTGGTCGCCGACGGCGTGCCGCCCGAGGCGCTCTACCCGCTCGACGTCGACCGGGCGCTGGCGAAGCTCGGCACGATCAAGTCCGACATCATCTTCGCGCCGTCGTTCACCGCCCTGCAGCAGAACCTCGTGAACAAGCAGGCGACGATGACGATCACCCTGAGCGGCCGGCTGGGGATCATCCGCGACAGCGGCAGCGACCTCGTGCCGGTGTGGGACTTCACCAGCTGGGACTTCGACGCGTTCGTCGTGCCGAAGGGGGCACCGAACGCGGCGGCGGCGAAGGAGTCGCTCGAGTTCGCACTGCAGCCGGAGCAGCTGCGGACCTACTCCGCGCTGAGCGGGCTGACGCCGGTGCGCAGCGACGTCGATCCGAGCAGCGTGGAGTACACCGAGTCGGGGAAGCTGTTCAACCCCTTCCTCGGCGGCGATCGCGGCGATGTGGTCCTGCAGGACCCCGAGTACTGGGCCCGGAACTACAACGCGGTGGCCGAGAAGTGGACGGCCTGGCAGGTCGGCTGAGCCGCCTCACCGACAGAGCCCTCACCGACAGAGCCCTCGCTGACGGGACCCGCACTACTGGGCCACGTACCCGCCGTCGACGCTGAGGATCGTGCCGGTGATCCCGCCGGCCTCCGGCGAGGCGAGGAATGCGATCGCCGCGGCCACGTCCAGCGGCGTGGAG
Organism: Pseudonocardia hierapolitana; assembly: GCF_007994075.1. Lineage (NCBI taxonomy): Bacteria > Bacillati > Actinomycetota > Actinomycetes > Pseudonocardiales > Pseudonocardiaceae > Pseudonocardia > Pseudonocardia hierapolitana. The sequence goes on from NZ_VIWU01000001.1 coordinate 8,428,250, forward strand.
ATCCGGCCGAGCGGGTGCCGGCTCAGGACGGCGGCCGCGGTGGCCTCGGGTTCCGGGTCGGCGGCCCGCGCCTCGGCGATGAAGTCGGTCTCGATCGCGCCGGGGGCGACGGCGTTCACCCGGATCCCCCTCGGCGCCAGCTCGACGGCGAGCTGGCGGGTCAGCTGGACCAGCGCACCCTTCGTCATCGCGTAGACCGACTGGTTCGGCATCCCGACGAGGCCGGAGATCGACGTGACGTTCACGATCGCACCCCGGGTGCGCGCCAAGGGCTCCACCGCGGCGCGGGAGTGGACGAACGCGCCGCGGACGTTCGTGGCGAACAGCCGGTCGAAGTCCTCGTCGGTGGCCTGCCCGATCGGCTTGCGCAGGAACCGCGCGGCGTTGTTGACGAGCAGGTCGAGCCGCCCGAACTCGCGCTCCGCCGTTGCCACCGCCCGCTCGGCGGATGCGCTGTCGGCGACGTCGGCGACCAGCGGTACGACCGTGCCGTCGGCCGGCCTGCCGACGTCGGGCGAGATGTCGGTGGCGACCACCGCGTACCCGCGCGCGGTGAGCACCTCGACCAGCGCACCGCCCACCCCGCCTGCCGCCGGTCACCAGCGCGACCCGTTCCCGCTCGTTCCTCATCCGGTCCTCCTGTCCGTCCCGCGTCGGGTGCTGCGCGCCCACCGTACCCATGTGGTCGGACTGTCAGACAAACCATGCCTGAGGAGCATTGACGCCGATGATGTGCTCAGCTAACGTCCTGCTGCGTCGCGCATCGCGCGATCTGCATCCCGGAATGCGCGACGTTGGGAGGTCGGTGTGGGGAAGTCGGATCCGGCTCAGGCCGACGGCGAGGGTTCCGGCGGCGACATCCAGGTCATCGCCCGGATCGCCACCCTGCTCGAGTGCGTGGACCCCGACTCCCCCTCGCTCGACACCCAGACCACCGCCAAGGCCCTCGGCGTCGGGCGCTCCACGGCGCACCGGTACCTCGTGTCCCTGGAGAAGCGCGGCCTCCTGCAGCGGCGCGACGCCACGACCTACGAGCTCGGCCCGGTCCTCTGCCGGATCGGCACGCTGGCCCTGTCGCGGCTCGGTGTGCTGGAGGCCGCCGGGCCGGTCATGCAGGAGCTGTCCCGGGAGGTCCGCAACACCGTCGTCCTGAGCGTGTGGGGTGGCCGCGCGCCCGTCATCGCGCGGGTGGTGCCCGACACCAGCCGGATCACCACGATCTCGGTGGAGGTCGGGCGCTCACTGCCGGCCGACGCCGCGCAGTCCCGCGTCTTCGCCGCGTACCACAAGCGGGCCAGGGGCGGTGCGGGCTCCGCCGGCCGGCTCCGCGCCGTCGACGACGAGCAGCTCCGGCCGGTCGGTGAGCTGCTCACCGCGCGCCAGGTCTACGCGGGCGGCGGCTTCAAGACCATCGCCGCCCCGATCCTCACCGCCGACGGGGCCATCGTCGCGACGCTCGCCGTCATCGGCCTGGCCGTCTTCATGCCCGAGGACGAGGACGACGCGGTCACCGAGCAGCTCGTGGCCGCCGTCTCCCGCATCGCCGTGGACTGACCCGCTCCACCCCTCCGACCCCGACGACGCCGGCGAGCCCTGCTCGCCCGGCCGGCTCACCGTCCCCGGAGAACCCGACAGCACCCCGGAAGGGGATCCGACGATGACCACGACAGCCGTCCTCGAGGTCGGCCGACCGGCCCGGCCCCGCGCGGCCGAGCGGGAGACGCGCTCCCGGACCGCGACCCTGCTCCTGCTGCTCCCGGCGGTCGTCGCGTCGCTCCTGCTCTTCGTCTACCCGCTGACGCGCATCGTCGTCGTCAGCGTCACCGAGCCGACGATCGGACTCGGCAACTACCTGGAGCTGTTCACCGACGGCTACACGCTGCGGGTCCTGATCCGCACCCTGTGGGTGGCCCTCGCCGTCGCCGTGCTCGACCTGCTCATGGCGTTCCCGTTCGCCTACGCCATGACAGTGTGCAAGCCGCGCACCCGGGCGGTGCTGTTCACGATCGTGCTCATCCCGTTCTGGACCAGCGCGCTGGCGAAGAACTTCGGCTGGATGATCCTCTTCCAGCGCGGCGGCCTCGTGGACCGGTTCCTGCAGGCCACGCTGGGCATCGACCACCCGCTCCTCGGCACGACACCCGCGGTGCTCATCGCGATGTCGCAGGTGCTGCTGCCGTTCGCGGTGCTCCCGCTCTACGCCCGGCTCGACCAGATCGACCGGCGGCTGCTCGACGCCGCCCAGGGCCTGGGCGCCGGCCGGGCGCGCGCGTTCCGGCAGGTCTACCTCCCGCTGTCGGCGCCGGGACTGGTCGCCGCCGGGGCGCTCACGTTCATCCTCGCCCTCGGCTTCTACATCACCCCGGCCCTGCTCGGCTCGCCGCAGCAGACGCTGATCGCCCAGCTGATCATGGCCCGGGTCGAGCAGGTCCTCGACTTCGCCGGGGCGAACGCGATCGGCATCTTCCTGCTGCTCGTCACGATCGCGATGCTGCTGCTCAGCCGGCTGGTCTCCCGGCACGCCTCTCCCGCACGCGAGGAGCCCGCGCGCACGGAGTCCGCCCGATGAGACGAGCCCCGTACCTGTCGATCGCGGTGTGGGCCGTGGCCGGCTTCCTCACGGTCCCCACGCTGTTCCTCGTCCCGATGAGCCTCTCGGGCGGCTCGACGTTCCAGTTCCCGCCCCCGAGCTGGTCCCTGCAGTGGTACCGCAACCTCGTCGAGGCGCCGGAGTGGCGCGAGGCCGTGCTCGTGTCCCTGCAGGTGGCGGCATTCTCCACGCCGCTCGCGGTCGTCATCGGAACCTGCGCCGCGTTCGGGCTGATGCGGCTCGGCGAGCGCCTGCGCATCGCAGGCGCCGCGGCCCTGTCCGCACCGCTCGTGATCCCCAACATCCTGGTCGCGCTGGCGCTCTACGGGACGTTCCTGCGGCTGGGGCTCAGCGGCACCCTGCTGGGGCTCGTGCTCGGGCAGACGGCGCTCGCGATCCCGTTCGTGCTGATCGCGGTGCTGGCCCGGCTGCAGGGTTACGACCGGTCGCTCACCACGGCTGCGCTGAGCCTCGGGGCCTCGCCGGCCACGGCGTTCCGGACGGTGACCTTCCCCCTGATCCTGCCGGGCATCGTCGCCGGGGCGGTGTTCGCGTTCGTCGCCTCGTTCGACGAGCTGGTGATCGCGCTGCTCCTGCAGGGCCCCGGCAACGTGACGCTGCCCGTGCAGATGTTCAACGCCGTCGTCGAGGCGGCCGACCCGACGATCTCGGCCGCGTCGACGGTCCTGGTGGTCGTGGTGAGCGCGGTGGTCCTCGTGGTGCAGATCGGCTGGACGCGCCGGTCGGAACAGAGAAGTGGAAGCGGCGCATGAACGCACGAGCGGGACGTCTCGAGATCCGGGACCTGGTGAAGCGGTACGGGGCCGACGGCGCCGCCGCCGTCGACGGGATCGACCTCACCGTCGACTCCGGCGAGTTCCTCACCCTGCTCGGGCCCAGCGGCTCGGGCAAGACGACGACGTTGAACATGATCGCCGGGTTCGTGCAGCCCAGCGCCGGGTCGATCCACTTGAACGGCGTGGACCTGACCGAGCTGCAGCCGCACAAGCGCGGCTTCGGGATGGTGTTCCAGAACTACGCCCTGTTCCCGCACATGACGGTCTTCGACAACGTCGCCTACCCGCTGCGGCAGCGGAAGCTGGACAAGGCCGGGATCCGCCGGCTCGTGCTCGACATCCTCGGGCGGTTCGGGATGGCCGGGATGGAGCACCGGCGCCCGGCCCAGCTGTCCGGTGGCCAGCAGCAGCGCGTGGCGCTGGCCCGGGCGCTGGTGTTCTCGCCGTCGGTCCTGCTGCTCGACGAACCGCTGGGAGCGCTCGACCGCAAGCTCCGCCAGTCGCTGCAGGCGGAGCTGAAGAAGCTGCACCAGGACGTCGGCCTGACCTTCGTGTTCGTCACGCACGACCAGGACGAGGCCATGTTCCTGTCCGACCGGATCGCGGTCTTCAACGAGGGCCGGATCGACCGGGTCGGCAGGCCCGCCGAGCTGTACGACGACCCGGGGACGCTCTTCGTGGCGAACTTCCTGGGCGAGGCCAACACGTTCGCCGGCCGCTCGGTCGACGCGCAGACCTACGCCTGGAACGGCGAGAAGTGGCGCACGACGACCGGCGCCCGCCCGGACGAGGCGGTTCTCGTCGTCCGCCCGGAACGCGTGCGGGTGTTCGGCCCCGACGAGGTGCCGGCCGGCTGGAACTCGGTCGGGGCCGTCGTCACCGACGTGTCCCGCCTCGGCCCGTCGTCCCGGATCGACCTGGCCCTACCCGACGGCACCACCGGCGCCGCCGTCCTGCCGTCGACGGATGCCGTCCGGGTGCGGGTCGGCGACGACGTCCGTGCCGCGTGGGACGTGCCCTCCCAGGCCTTCGTCGTGGAACGAGCCGCGTGAGTACCCGATCAACGAGGAGACCGGTCATGCGCAAGGCGTTGCTGCTCACCCCCGTCGCAGTGCTCGCGCTCGCCGCCTGCGCCGCCACCCCGCCCACCCCACTTGCGGCACCGACACCTCCCCCGGAGCCGCTCACCGTGGTCGGGCACAGCTCGGTGCTGGAGTTCGGCCCCGTGTTGCTCGCGTCGACGAAGGTCCCGGAGGGGACCGTGGTCACCGCGAGCGGCGGGGTGCCGAACCTGTGGGACGCCGCCGACCCCCAGCTGTCCAGCGGGGTCAGCGGGCGCCCGGCCGGCGACGCGCCGCCCGTCAGCCCCGGCATCGCGGATCTGGCAGGCAACGCAGGCACCCAGACCCTGCGCATGTCGCTCACCCACCCCGACGCCCGGATCGTCATGACGGTCACCGAGGGGCTGTACCGGATGGTCGCGCGGCCGTCGGCCGGGATCAGCTCGATCGCCGACCTGAAGGGCAAGCGCGTCGCGACCTTCGCGAACACCTCGGCCGCCGTCTTCCTCAACCACGTGCTGACGTCCGCGGGGCTGAGCGAGGCCGACGTCGCGATCACCTCGCTCACCGCGCCGGCCAGCGCCGACGCCCTGATCAACGGCGAGGTGGACGCGATCTCGATCTGGGAGCCCGACTCCGAGCGGGCCGTCAAGGCACTGGGCGCGGACGTCGTGACCTTCCGGCCGGAGGGCAGCTACCGCGAGATCTACAGCCTCAACGCGAAGGCGGGCGACCTCGCCGACCCGGTGATGCGGGGCCGGATCGTCGACTTCCTGCGCGAGGTCACCGACGGGTGCCGCGCCGCGGAGGACGACCCCGGACAGATGCAGGCGCTGCTGGCGGAGCGGACCGGCCAGGACCGGGCGCTCATCGCCGAATCCTGGCACCACCACCGCTTCCCGTGCGCGCTGCCTGCGGACCTGCTCGACGTGCTCGTCGCGGAGGAGCGGTGGCTCGCGGAGAAGGACGGCCGCGCGCCGCGCAGCCGGGGGGAGCTGGCCGTGCTGATCGACTCGAGCGTCGTCGAGGAGGTGCGCGCGCAGTAGGACTTCCGGTTCGACCCGACCCACTCCCCCGCGCGGCGCGCCGCGAACACCGAGAGGACAGCACGATGACCCGGTCGCAGGAGATCCTGCTCGACCCCGATCTCGACGATGCGCAGGCGCGGACGGCCAGGGGGCGCGACTGATGCGGCCGCGGGACGACGAGGGCATCGCCGAGGGGCTGGAGGTGCGCCGGGCGGTGTTCGGCCCGGAGTTGGTGGAGCGCAACTACCTGGAGGCCAACGAGTTCCAGCGGCCGGTGCAGGACTGGATCGCCGGGGCGGTGTGGGCGGACGTGTGGACCCGCGAGGGGTTGGACCGGCGCACCCGCAGCCTGGTGACGTTGGCGATGTTGACCGCGTTGAACCGGCCGGTGGAGTTCGCGACGCACCTGCGCGGGGCGCTGGCCAACGGCTGCACGGTCACCGACATCCAGGAGCTGCTGCTGCACACCGCGCCCTACTGCGGTGCCCCCGCGGTGCTGGCGGCGTTCCGGCAGGCCGAACCGGTACTCGCCGAGGCCGGCGCGCTCGCACCGCCGACCCCCTCGACCATGGCCGAGGCTGGGGACGGGGCTGGGTCGTGAGGGTGCGGCGCCGGATCCCCCGCCGCACGGTGCGGGTGGGCATCATCGGGGCCGGGTTCGGCGGGATCGCCGCCGCGGTCAAGCTGCGGCAGCGCACCTCGGCCTCGTTCGTCATCTTCGAACAGTCCCCGCAGGTGGGCGGCACCTGGTACGACAACCGCTACCCCGGCTGCGAGGTCGACATCCCGTCCCACGCCTACAGCTTCTCCTTCCTGCGCTACGACTGGTCCCACACCCACGCCCGGCAACCGGAACTGCTCCGCTACGCCAACGAGGTCATCGACACCTTCGGGCTGCGCCCGCACCTGCGCCTGTCCACCCCGGTCACCGAGGTCGTCTGGGACGAGGCCGAACACCACTGGGTGCTCACCACCGCCGACGGGGAGAGCCACGTGTTCGACGTGGTGATCTCCGCGCTCGGGTTGCTCAACGTGCCCAACCACCCGGACTGGCCGGGGCTGGACACCTTCGGCGGGATCGCGTTCCACACCTCGCGGTGGCGCCAGGACGTGGACCTGACCGGCGAGCGGGTGGCCGTGGTGGGCACCGGGTCCACCGCCGCGCAGGTCGTGCCCGGCATCGCCGAGCGGGTCGCGTCGCTGCTGGTGTTCCAGCGCGAGCCGGGTTGGGTCGAGCCCAAGCAGGAACGGGCGTTCACCCCGCGGGAGCGGTGGCTCTACCGGCACGTGCCCGGGGCGCAGCGGCTGCACCGCGGCTGGTTGTTCTACCGGTCGATCGCCCGGTTCAAGGCCTATGACGCCACCAGCCGCGCCCAGCACCGCAAGCGCCAGGCCTGCCTGGACTACATCCGCCGCACCGTCGCCGACCCGGCCACCCGGCAGGCGGTCACCCCGGACTACCCGTGGGGCTGCAAGCGCCCGGTGCTGGCCTCGACCTTCTACCAGGCGCTGAACCGGCCCCACGTGCAACTGGTGCCGCACCCGGTCACCTCGGTGACCGAGACCGGGCTGCTCGACGCCCGCGGCACCCACCACGAGATCGACGTGCTGGTCATGAGCACCGGGTTCCAGCCGACGAAGTTCCTGGCGAGCCTGGAGGTCCGCGGGCTGGACAAGCAGAGCATCCACGACGCGTGGGCCGAACGCGCCTCGGCGTTCCTCGGGGTCACGGTGGCCGGGTTCCCCAACTTCTTCATCCTCTACGGCCCCAACACCAACGGCGGCTTCTCCATCATCGCCCAGCTGGAACGCCAGGCCGAGGTCGCCGCCGCCGCGGTACGCCGACTCGAACACACCGGGCCCGGCTACCTCGACACCGACCCGCGCATCCAGCAACGCTACCTCGCCTGGATCGACACCCAGATCGCCAAGAAGGCCAACGCCATGGAATCGGGCTGCCGCAACTACTACCACGCCCCCGGCGGGGCCAACATCACCCAATGGCCCGGCGCGCACCTCAAATACCTGCTCGCCACCAAACTGCTGCACCGCATCGGCATCCGCAAGGTCACCACCCCATGACAGCGAAACCACCCCGAGCCCGAACCCGCGACCACCACACCACCGAACGACGGGTGCACATCGGCACGGTCACCGTCACCCCCGTCGTGCAGCTCCACTACCGCGTCGATCCGCTGCGGTTCTTCCCGGACCTCGACCTCGCGGCGATCGACGAGGACGCGTGGTTCTGGCGCCCGCCCTACTGCGAGGACGGGATGCTCGTCATCGACATGGGCGCCTTCCTGGTGCGCACGCCGGGGCGGACGCTGCTCGTCGACGCCGGGATCGGGAACGGCAAGCGGCGGCCGAACCCCCTTTTCGACGACCGCGACGACGACTGGCTCGCCGCGCTGCACCGGGCAGGCGTCACGCCGGAGGAGATCGACACCGTCGTCTTCACGCACCTGCACGTCGACCACGTCGGTTTCGCCACGCGGTTCGACGGCGCCGCCTGGGTACCGGCCTTCCCGAACGCCCGGTACCTCACGACCGCGGCCGAGCTCGCCCACTGGACGGGTGCGGCGGCGGCCGGGGACCGCGCCCGGCTCGGCGATTACCTCACCGACAGCGTGCTCCCGCTGCGCGACGCGGGCGTGCTGGACCTCGTCGAGCCGGACCTGAGGATCTGCGAGGAGGTGCGGCTCCGGCCCGCGCCGGGACACACCCCGGGCAACGTCTGCGTCGAGGTCTCCTCGCACGGCGGGCGCGCCGTGTTCGCGGGCGACATGGTGCACCACGCCCTGCAGCTCGCCTTCCCCGAGCGCAGCACGGACTTCTGCGTCGACGCCTGCGGCGCGAGCGAGGCCCGGCGGGAGCTGCTGCGCGACATCGCCGACCAGGACGTCCTGCTGTTCCCGGCGCACTTCCCGCAGTCGGCGCCGGGCCGGGTCGTGACCGACCCGGCGGGCGGCTACCGGTACGAGGTGGTCGAGGGGGAGCCGCTGTGACCGGCCGCGACGAGACCGGGCAGGCGGGGGACCTGCTCGTCGACGCGCAGCGCCGCCGTGCCCCTCCAGTTCAAGCGGTCACGGGCTCGTCGTCCCGCCGGGTGAGTACGAGCGGGCCGTCCTCGGTGATCGCGATCGTGTGCTCGGAGTGCGCCGTTCGCGAACCGTCGGCCGAGCGGATCGTCCACCCGTCCTCGTCGAAGACGATCCGGTCCGTCGTGGCGGCGAACCACGGTTCGAGCGCGATCGTGAGGCCCGGCCGGAGGACGAGACCACGGCCCGGGCGGCCGTCGTTGGAGACATGGGGGTCCTCGTGCATGGTGCGGCCGAGTCCATGGCCACCGAACTCGAGGTTCACCGGGTATCCGTGCGCGCCGGCGACGGCTCCGATCGCCGCCGAGACATCGCCCAACCGGTTCCCCGGCTGGGCCGCCTCGATGGCGGCCTCGAGGGCCAGCCGGGTTGCGCGGACCAGTCGCTCGTCGTCCTCCGCAGCGGTCCCGACGATCACCGTGACCGCCGAGTCCGCCACCCAGCCGTCGATCCCCACGGCGAGATCCATGCTCAGGACGTCGCCGTCACGCAGCCGGCAGTCGTGCGGCAGCCCGTGCAGGACCGCATCGTTGACCGACAGGCAGACGACGTTGCGGAACGGGCCGCGGCCGAAGGACGGCGCGTAGTCCCAGTAGCAGGACTCGGCCCCGCGCTCGTCGATGCGGCGGCGGACGTGGTGCTCCAGGTCGAGGAGGTTGACACCCACCTCCGCGAGACCCTGCAGCTCGCTCAGCACCTGGGCCACGAACTGGCCCGCGATGTGCATCTTCTTGATCTCCGTAGGCGTCTTCAGCTCGATCATGCGCGTCTCTCCCGGGAACAACGAGGCCAGCGAACGGTATTGTTATACCGCACCGTGTCGGTATATTAATACCGGCCCCGGCTGCAGGGGGACCGGCAGGCCGCGACGCCGTATTCGAGATGTGCCGGTTGTACCGTCATCGACGTGCGGACCCGAACGGGCGACCGATCCGACGCCGCGTTCATCGTCGAGATGGCCCGACTCGCCTCGTCGATCGAGGGCCGCCCGCTGCCCCCGGCCGACGATCCCGTGCTGGCGCAAGGCCTTCCCCCGTCACCGGACACGAGCGTGCTGGCGCTCGACCACGATGGCCGTCCGGTCGGTGCAGCCTGGTGGCACTTCCGGGAACCCCTGCTGGTCGTGACACCCGACGGCGCGCCGGTCCCCGAGCTGGTCATCGCGGTGACGCCCGCCGAGCGCGGCCACGGGGTCGGTCGTCACCTGCTCGACGCACTCATCACCCGCGCTGCGCGACACGGCTACGACCGGCTCGCCCTCAACGTCCACGTTCTCAACCCCGCAGTCCGGCTCTACTGTCGGACCGGCTTCGTCGTCGCGGGGAAGGGCCGCGGTCCGCTCGGCGTCGCCATGGTCCGCCACTTGCCGTGAGCTGGTCGGCTTCGAGACGTCCCGTCAGGGTGTCGGGTCGCCGAACCAGTGGGTCGCGGCGCGCCGGAACGCCTCGCGATCGGGGTCGTGGTCGTCGGTCCAGGCGACGATGCCGTCGGGTCGGATCAGCAGCGCGCCGAACCCGAGGTCGTCGCTCACCGGCCCGGCCGCGTAGGGATCCGGCCCTTCCAGCTCGTCGCCGCGTCGTGCAGGCGCTGGTCGGCGGTGAAGTCGAGTGCGACGCCGGGTCCATCCCGCAGGAGGTCGCCGAGACGGGTGCCGTCGGCGAGCCGGAAGTCCGGGGCGGTCCGGCCGACGAGCGGCTGGTCGCTGCCCAGGTCGTAGCGGTGGGACAGTCCCGAGGTGCTGCGGAACACGTGGGTGGTCCCGTCGCGGGTGTCGAGCAGGTCGTGGACCAGCCGCTGCAGAGCTGGGGTGTTGGGGCCGGGGTTCATCGTCGCGACCTGGGCGCGTGACCAGTCGAGGATCGCCGCGCCGACGGGGTGGCGTTCGGCGGTGTAGGTGTCGAGCAGGCCGTCCGGTGCCGTGCCGTGGATGGTGGCGGCGAGCTTCCAGCCGAGGTTCATGGCGTCGCCGATGCCGAGGTTGAGGCCCTGACCGCCGAGCGGGGAGTGGATGTGGGCGGCGTCGCCTGCGAGCAGGATGCGGCCGTTCCGGTGGGTCGTCGTCTGCATCGCGCGGTCGGTGAAGCTGGAGGCGAGATGGACCGCGGTGAGTGTCGCATCGGTGCCGGAGACCCGGCGCAGGACCGTCTGGAGGTGCTCGCGCGTCAGGGGCCGTGAGCGGTCGAAGGCGCCGCCGTCGAAGTCCATCATCCCGAGGTGTCCCTCGAAGGGCGTCCGCAGGTACATGCCCGTCGGCGTCAGGTTGAAGCCCAGGTCCAGCTTCTCCGGATCCGCGAAGGTGACACGGGCGGCGTAGCCGGTGAACAGCGGTTCGGTGCCGACGAAGTCGAAGCCCGCCAGTTCGCGCACCGTGCTGCGTCCGCCGTCGCATCCCACGAGCCAGCGCGCCTGGTGGTCGCGCCCGCCGGCTCGTGCGACGACGGTGTCGCCGTCGTGGGTCACGGCCTCGACGGGAGCGCCCCGCAGGATCTGCACGCCGAGCCTGGCCGCCCGCTCGGCCAGCACCGTCCCGACCGCGTCGAGGCTGGTCACGATGCCCTCCATCGCCGGACCGGGCAGCCGGAACGGGAGGGCGGCGGCATCGATGTCGGCCGGGTCGAGCCGCATGCCCGCGAAGTGGCTCACGCCACGAGGAGCCGGCGGCTCGTGAGCGTCGGGATCCGCGCCGATCTGCTCCCCGTCGACGCCTGACGCTTCCAGCAGCTCTGCCAGCATCCCGCGGCGGTAGAACGTCTCGACCGATCCGGCGTTCAGGCCCCGCATCCCCAGCGGGAGCGCCTTCCACGGCGAGGTCTGCTCCTGGTCCCGCTCCAACACCAGGACCGAGCAGTCCGCCAGTGCGAGCTCACCGGCGAGGAACAGGCCCACCGGGCCGGCACCCACGACCAGCACGTCATGCACGTGAACCCCCTCCGGAATGGAGCATCGCTCCAACACTGGAACGATACTCCATGTTGGATCGGTGCTCCAAACCTGCCAGGATGTCCGGCATGGCCGCACGGACACGTCGATCACAGCGACGCAGGCAGGTGCTCACCCGGGAGCACATCGTGGAGACGGCTGTCGAGCTGCTGGACGCGGCAGGAGTGGGCGCACTGACGGTGCGGGCGCTGACCGGCCGCATGGCCACCGGTCCCGGCGCGATCTACTGGCACATCGGCAACATGGACGAGCTGCTGGAGGCCGCGACCGACGCCGTCGTCGCCACCGCCCTGGCCACGCGTACCCAGCTCGCCGAGGCCGCGGGCACGCCCCAGGACGAGATCCGCGCCGTGGCACTCGGCCTGTTCGACGCGGTCACCGAACACCCGTGGCTCGCCACCCAGCTCGCGGTTCAGCTCACCCGCAACCCCTGGGGGCCGGTGACATTGCGGATCTTCGAGAACATCGGCCGGCCGGTCCGCACGCTGGGTGTGCCGCAAGGCGAGTGGTTCACGACGACCTCGACGCTGGTCCACTACATCCTCGGCGCCACCGCCCAGACCTCTCAGAACACGGGCGACGACAGCATCCCCGGCTCCGAAGCGGATCGCGCCGAGTTCCTCAACACGGCATCCAGGGCATGGGACGGTCTCGACCCCGACGACTACCCGTTCATCCGGTCCATCGCAGACCAGATGCGCGAGCACGACGACCGCGAACAGTTCCTCACCGGCATCGACCTCGTCCTCACCGGCATCACCACCCTCCATCCACCCACCACATCAAGGCCCCCTGCTCCCGACTGCCTCCCCAGCCCCGAGTAGGCCTTGGCCATGCCAGGGCCGGCTCGGCAGGTGGCCCGCGTGCTGGAGATCTCGGACCTGATCGTGTCGTGGGACCCGGTCAGCGGCGATCGTCCACTACGAAAAGGTGCACACCTGAACGGCCGGTGACTCACGCTCGTTCGGGGAGTTGGGTGGGCCCCTCCTCGAGGAGGTGGTCTGAGTGCCCACGATCGCGATGGCTTTTCCGATCCCACCGGAGAAGCTCGAGACCTGGCGAAGTGGCATGCGCGAGATCGCCGGCCCCCGCCGCGCGGAGTTCGATGCCTCGCGGCAGCGGCAAGGTGTCGCGAGCAGCAAGGTCTGGCTGCAGGAGGGCCCAGGTGGGCCGCTGGAGCTGCTGGTCATGGAGGTCGATGACCCGGCCCGGATGTTCATGGAACTAGGCACCTCGCAAGACCCGTTCGATGTGTGGTTCCGGGAGTTCATCGCCGACGTCTACGGGATGGATCTGCGCCAGCCCCCGCCCGGTCCACTGCCGGAACAGATCTTGGACTGGTCCGCACCGGTTCGGGCCTGAGCGGTCGGCACCGCCGAGGTATCCGAAGGCGGCCCGCGTGACACGTTCGGCCACCGTCCCTTCTCCCGGGCACGGGTGAGGCCGAGGCCGAGTAGCGCGCCGCTGTGGCACTGAACGGCCTCACCCAACCCGACCGCGGCACCCAGGCGTCGGGCACGATGATCAGCCAGTTCTTCCCGGTGAACGACGATGATCGCGCAGGCCCTGACGTATACTGACTAGTACGTCTTTCCCTCGCGACAGCACCTCGCTCCGATGACCGGAGGAGCTAGCGTGGGAAGGCCGAGGGCAGTGCCGAGACGAGGTGGAGCACCGATGACAGAGACAGCCGGCCGCACCCGAGATGCCGGCCCGCAGCAGTCGTCACCGGTACGGGAGCGGATCCTCGCAGCGGCGAACGAGCACTTCTACGCCGAGGGGATCCGGGCCGTCAGCGCCGACCGGCTGATCGCCGCGGCCGGCGTCAGCAAGGTGACCTTCTACCGGCACTTCCCCTCGAAGGACGACCTGGTCCTGGCCTACCTCGAGGGCCGCGCGGCAGTCGAGCGCCAGGCGCTGGAACAATTCCGCGACCAGGCAGGCGATGCCTGTGACACCCTCCTGGCCATCGCGCGGGGCATCGCGGACATCAGCTGCTCCCCCGGGTTCCGCGGATGTCCGTTCATCAACGCCGCGGCCGAGTTCGCCGACCCCGCCCACCCCGCGAGAAGGGCCATCGCCGCCCACCGGGCCTGGTTCGCGACGTTCCTGAAGGACCTGCTCGGGGAGATGGCCATCCACGACCGCGAGACGGTGGCCGACCAACTGATCATCCTGCGCGACGGCGCGATGGTCACCGGCTACCTCGGGCCCGACCCGGCCACCCTCACCGACACGCTCATCAGAGCCGGGCGAGCCGTGATCAACGACGCGAGAGCGAGCACCGCCCCGCCGAGCGACACATCGTCGTGACGACGTCCGGGCTCGGCCGGCGACCGGCGAGTAGATCACCAGCCTGACGTCCGGATCGTCATGAGTCTGGAAGCTCGCGTGATCGAAGGCGATCACGCCCTTCTCCGGGTGGTGCAGCGTCTTGCGACCGGGTCCTGGGCGCCGGACCTCGTGGCGCTGCCACCAGTCGTCGAACTCCGGGCACCCTTCGAACACGGCCGTGGACCACGCAGCGACCGCGGCCGGACCGCTTCGCATCACCGTGCTGCGACCGACCGGACAGTGTGAGGCCGGACCGCACTACCGCGCGAGGTCGAGGGCGATGTCGACGATCATGTCCTCCTGTCCGCCGACGAGGCGGCGGTGGCCGACCTCGACGAGGATGTCGCGGGTGTCCAGGCCGTGCTCCGCAGCAGCTCGCTCGGCGTGGCGCAGGAAGCTGGAGTACACACCGGCGTAGCCGAGCGTCAGGGTCTCCCGGTCCACGCGCACCGGCCGGTCCTGCAGCGGGCGGACGATGTCCTCCGCGGCGTCCTGCAGCGCGAACAGGTCGCAGTTGTGCTTCCAGCCGTGCAGGTTCGCGACGGCGATGAACGCCTCGATCGGGCAGTTCCCGGCGCCGGCACCCTGCCCCGCCAACGAGGCGTCCACCCGTGTGACGCCCTCCTCGACCGCGATCACCGAGTTGGCCACGGACAGCGAGAGGTTCTCGTGGGCGTGCATCCCGATCTGGGTGCCGGGGTCGAGGACGTCGCGGTAGGCGCGCACCCGGTCGCGGACGTCGCCCATGGTGAGCCGGCCGCCCGAGTCGGTGACGTACACGCAGTGCGCGCCCGCGTCCTCCATGATCTTCGCCTGCACGGCCAGATCGGCGGCTGGGGCCATGTGCGACATCATCAGGAAGCCGGCCACGTCCATGCCCAGCTCGCGGGCCTTGCCGATGTGCTGGACGGCGATGTCCGCCTCGGTGGCGTGGGTGGCCACCCGGACCGACCGCACGCCGAGGTCGTAGGCTTTCTGCAGCTCGTGCAGGGTGCCGATGCCGGGCAGCAGCAGGGTCGTGAGCACCGCGTTCTGCACGACCTCGGCCGCAGCGGAGATCCACTCCCAGTCGGTGTTGCTGCCGGGGCCGTAGGTGAGGCTCGCGCCGGCGAGGCCGTCGCCGTGCGCGACCTCGATGGCGTCGACACCTGCGGCATCCAGGGCTGCGGCGATGCGGCGCAGGTCGGCGGGGTCCAAGCGGTGCCGGATGGCGTGCATGCCGTCCCGCAGGGTGACGTCCTGGATGTAGAGGGTCGGCGCTGTCGTGGTGGTCATCGCAGGGCCTCCGCCGGCTCGCTGGTACGGGCCCGTGCGGCGAGGAGCTCGGCGGTGCGCAGGGCGGCCGAGGTCATGATGTCGAGGTTGCCGGCGTAGGCGGGCAGGTAGTGCGCGGCGCCCTCGACCTCGAGGAAGACCGAGACCTTCCACCGCGGCCGCGGCGTGCCGGCGCCGATGAGGGTGCCGAGCGGCTCGTCGTCGGCGATCGGTGTGACCTGGACCTGCTGCTTGAGCCGGTAGCCGGGGACGTAGCGGGCGACCTGTTCGACCATGGCGGCGACACCGGCCGTGATCGCCTCGGGGTCGCCGTCGTCGGCGAGGCAGAGAACGGTGTCCCGCATGATCATCGGCGGCTCGGCGGGGTTGAGCACGATGATCGCCTTGCCGCGGTCGGCTCCGCCGACGACCTCGAGGGCCTTCGCCGTGGTCTCGGTGAACTCGTCGATGTTGGCCCGGGTCCCGGGGCCGGCCGACTTCGAGGCGATGGAGGCGACGATCTCCGCGTAGCGGACCGGCGCGACCCGCGCGACGGCGGCGACCATGGGGATGGTGGCCTGGCCGCCGCAGGTGACCATGTTGACGTTGCGGGCCCCGACGTGCTGCTCGAGGTTCACCGCGGGCACGACGAACGGGCCGATCGCCGCCGGGGTCAGGTCGATGAGGATCTTGTCGTACGGCTCGAGTTTCGTCGCGTTCAGGACGTGCGCACGGGCCGAGGTGGCGTCGAAGACGACGTCGATCTCGTCGAAGTCCGGCAGTGCGACGAGCCCGTCGACGCCTTCGGCGGTGGTGGGGATGCCCAGGCGCCGGGCCCGGGCGAGCCCGTCGGAGTCGGGATCGATACCGACCATCGCGCCCATCTCGAGGGTCTCCGAGAGCCGGATGACCTTCATCATGAGGTCGGAGCCGATGTTGCCGGAGCCGATGATCGCGACCCGCGCCTTCGTCCCCCGTGCGGTGTCGTCGGTCGTGCGGGTGGCTGTCATGCCGCGCCTCCTGCGGTGTCGTCGGTGAACGCGGCGCGCACCGTGCCCAAGCCGGTCAGGGTCGCGGTGTAGCGGGCGCCGGCCCGCACGGGCACCATCGGGCCGAGGGCACCGGAGAGGACCACCTCGCCTGCGCGCAACGGGTCGCCGAGCTCGCGTGTCGTCCTGGCCAGCCAGAGGAGCGCGTTCACGGGGTCGCCGAGGCAGGCGGAGCCGGATCCGGAGCTGACGGTCTCACCCTCCTCGTCGACCAGGGTCATCTCGACGCCCCGCAGGTCCAGCTCGCCCAGGGGCCGTCGGGGCTCCCCGAGGACGTACAGGCCGCTCGATGCGTTGTCGGCGATGGTGTCGACGATCGTGATGTCCCACCCGGCCACCCGGCTGTCGACGATCTCCAGCGCCGGGACGACCTCGGCCACGGCGGCACGGGCGGCCCTCTCGTCGAGATCTCCCTCGGCGAGGTCCGCACCGAGGACGAACGCGATCTCCGCCTCGATGCGCGGTTGCAGCAGGCGCCGCATCACCACGGGCTCGTCCTGCGGACACGCCATGTCGTCGAACAGCACACCGAAGTCCGGCTGATCGACCCCGAGCTGCGCCTGCACAGCGGGCGACGTTAGGCCGATCTTCCGGCCGACGACGCGCCGCCCCTGGTCGAGCCGGGCGCGGGTGAGCAACGACTGCACCGCGTACCCGACGGATACCGAGGACCCGGGGAGGATCTCGCGGACAGGCGCACAGGGCGTGCGTTCGTCCGCGGCGCGCAGCAGCCTGTCCGCGGCTGCGTGGACCTCAGAGCTGAGAGAAGTGCCGGCCATGACTGGACGATCGCGCACGTCGAGCGGATCATCGAGCCGTGCGTTCCACTGGGCGGAACAGTGTGAAGCCCTCGATGCTGGGCAGAGCACTGGCGCTGCTGTCCGAGTTCCGACCCGGCGAGCGCGAGGTCGGCCTCGCTGAGCTCGCACGCCGCAGCGGCGTCGCGAAGCCCACCGCACACCGGCTCCTCGCCGAGCTCGAGGCCTGGATGCTCGTCGAGCGGACCGGCCGCGGCTACCGGCTGGGACTTCGCCTGTTCGAACTCGGTCAGGTCGTTCCGCGCCAACGCGACCTGCAGGAGACGGCCACCCCGTTCCTGGCCGACCTCTACGAGGCGACCAGGGAGACCGTGCACCTGGCGGTCCCGGACGGGGCCGAGGTCGTCTACGTCCAGAAGCTCGCCGCGCCCGATGGGCCGGACATCCCCTCTCGCCTCGGAGGGCGGATGCCCGCCCACTGCACGGGGGTGGGCAAGGCCCTCCTCGCCTTCGGCCCGCCGGAGCGACTGACCGCCGTCCTGACTGCGGGGCTCACCCGGCGAACGCCCCGCACGATCGTGCTCCCCGGCATGCTCGGCAAGCAGCTCACCGCCATCCGCCAGCAGGGCCTCGCCGAGGAACACGAGGAATCGGCCCCCGGCGTCGCCTGCGTCGCCGCCCCGGTCATGGACCCGAGCGGCGTGGCCGTCGCCGCGATATCGATCACGGGGTGGTCCAACCGGCTGGACACGAGACGAGTCGCTCCCGCCGTCCGCACCGCCGCACTCGCGTTGTCCCGCGCCCTTGGCGGCGCCCCGGTGCTCAGCACGCTGCGGGAACGCTGACGGGGCAGCTCAGACCCGTGGTCGAGCCGGCGACGGCTCTGCGACGAGCAGGTCGTCCAGCGTGAGCCGTTCGAGCTCAGCAGTGCCGGCCGCCCGGCTGTCGAGAGAAGCAGCGCGGCCTGCACTCTTCGCCCCACTCGGCTGACCACGGTCCGACTCGGCGCCGAGTGAGTCCCCAGCCGGACCACGCGCCTCCTGATCGACTCCGAGCCGAGCCACCCTCGGCCATCCCCGTCCGCGGCCGCAACGTGCGCGCTCTCCGCCCGCTGCCTCTCGTCGCGGTAGCTGTTGGCCTGCCGTGGCGATCGGTCGTGCTACTGTCAGACGTACTAGTTCGTCTACCTCACCCGAGAGATCCAGGGAGCAGAACATGAGTCATTCGCTGTACACGGCCGTGGCCACCTCCACCGGCGACGGCAGGGCGGGAGGCCGCGCCTTCACCGACGACGGACTCCTCGACATCACGCTGGCGATCCCGAAGTCCATGGGCGGCCCCGGCGGAGCCACCAACCCCGAACAGCTCTTCGCCGCCGGCTGGGCCTCCTGCTTCCACTCCGCACTCAAGGTGGTCGCCGCGCAGCAGAAGGTCACGTTCACCGACTCCGCGGTCGTCGCCGAGGTGCAGGTGCACGCGACGCCCGAAGGCGGGTTCGTGCTGACCGCGGCGCTGCACGTGGAGTTCGGCGGGCTGGACCAGGCCACCGCCGACCAGCTGGTGCAGGCGGCTCACGCGGTCTGCCCCTACTCGAACGCCACCCGCGGCAACATCGCGGTCACCGTGGACGCGACCGTCGGGTGACGGTCGGCCGGCGATGGAGAACGGCGGCCGGCGAAGCCGCTCCGTTCTCAGCGCAAGCCGGATCCTGCCGATGAGGGCGAGCGGCTGCGAGCCTGATGCTGGGTGCGTCGGCCCGGTTACCGCCCGCCGGTCGTCGAACAAGGGCTGATGGTCGCCAGTTGATCTCTGGGAGCGACCATCAGCCCTTGGTCACTGCCGCCACCTGGGGTGCTCCCGGGTCGGCGAGGGTCCTGCCGCCACGCCGAATTCGGATGGGCAAGCACGCCGAGCCGAGGCCCAGGAATCCCGGTCGTCGGCCGACCACCGGTCGCGCCCGCCGGCTCCCGGCCCGACGAGTCAGTTCGGAGCCTCACCGCAGACGGACCTCAAGGCCCGGTCCAATGCAGCCTTGTGGATGGCATCCATCTCGCCGGCCCGCTCCCTCACCGCCGCGGCCAACGAGGTCGAGCAGCTCTCCGGTGCGCGAGCCGGTTCAGCGGCCTTCAGCGCGGCGACCAGCTCATTGCTGATCCGGGTGATCTCGGGCCGGACCTGCGCGAGGTCCGGACGCTCTGCGGGCCGGGTATGCGGATGTTCGTCCCACTGCCGGAGCAGATCGGTTTGCACCTGGGTGCTGGCCGCGATCTGGTCGAGGACCACGCGGGCCACCCACTCGGGATCGACGCCGACACGACCCGCCTGCGCCCGGGCGTCGGCAACAACGACGGCCTCGCGCTCCGCGCTCCTCGCCCTGGACATCTCCGACCCGGACGCCGTCGCGGCCGCAGCCCGCGTGGCGGGCGACGTGAACCTGCTGGTCAACAATGCCGGCGTCGGAGGGGGCACCCTGCTCGGCGACCTGCAGGCGGTCCGCGCTGCGCTGGACGTGAACTTCTGGGGCACTCTGTCGATGGCCCGCGCCTTCGCACCGGTCCTCGCAGCGAACGGCGGGGGCTCGATCGTGAACATGGCCTCTTCGGCGTCCTGGTTCGTCTTCCCCGGCAGCAGCGCCTACGCGGTCTCGAAGGCGGCCGTCTGGAGCATGAGTCGAGCGCTGCGCCAGGAACTGGCCGGTCAGGGCACGCTCGTCGCCTCGGTGCATCTCGGGGCGGCCGACACCGACATGATGAAGGGCGACGACGTGCCCAAGATGGACCCAGCCGCTGTCGCTCGTATCACCCTCGACGGTGTCGAGGCCGACGCCGTCGAGGTGGTCGTCGACGAGTTCACCGAGATGGTCAAGGCGTCCCTGAGCGAGGACCCGCGGGAGTTCGACAAGCAGTTCCACCGGCTCCTGAACCCCTGACCGCGCCGAAGTCGATGAAGTTTGCTGGGCGGGTGAGCACATATTGCAGGTGCACAGCCCGTCCTGGCGCGGGGCCTCGTCGGTCGGCTTCCCCATGAACCGGACGAAGCCACTCCCGATCACGAGGCTGACGTCGTCGGCGCCGAGGCGGGCGCCAACCGTGCCACCGGCGGCAGCGGCGAGGCCACCGGCGAGGCCTGGAACGCCTGGATCGCGAGCGCGGCGAAGCGTCGGGACGCCGCGACCCGGGCAGCCGGTGAGGCGGCGCGGATACCGCTGTTGGCCATGAGCACGAGGATCACGTCGTCCAGAACGAAGTCCGGGCGCAGGCGGCCGACGTCCTTGGCGCGACGGGCCAGTTCGGCGACGCGGTCGAGCGAGGACGCCCGCAATGCGGCGAAGTCCATCGCGTGGGGGAAGGTCGACATGAAGGCCGCTGTGAAGCCCCGGTCCAGGGCGTGCAGCTCGCAGATCCGCTCGATCACGCGGCAGAAGCCGTGCCATGGATCCGGGTCGGCGAGCCCCTCGTCGACAACGGCGAGGCACGCGCACATCTGGTCCCGGAACGCCTCGGTGACCAGCACCTCCTTGGTCGGGAAGCGGCGGTAGAGGGTGGCGGGACCGACCCCGGCCCGCCGGGCGATCTCCCGCATCGGCACGTTCAGACCCTCGGCGGCGAACACCGCGCGGGCCGCATCGAGGATGCGTTCGCGGTTGTCCCGGGCATCGGAGCGCAACGCGTGAGGCAAACGGTCCGTCACCGCTCTCACTTTAGCTAAACGGACACAGGCGTCCGTTAACGTCCGCCGCGTCAGTCCCATCGATCCCAGAACACGGAGACGACAGTGAAGGCAGTCGCGATCCAGGCGTTCGGAAGCCCCGAGGGCCTTGTGGTCATCGACCTCCCCGACCCGACTCCCGCCGACGGGCAGGTGCTGGTCGCCACCGAGGCGATCGGCGTCGGCTCAGTCGATGTCTTGATCCGGCGCGGTGCTCTTGCCGCCTACGGCTTCTCCGAAGGCCACGTCCTCGGCGGCGAGATCGCGGGCACCGTCACCGCGGTCGGCAGCGGCGTCGACACGTCGTGGGTCGGTCGACGTGTCTGGGCGTTCACCGGCATGGGCGGCGGCTATGCCGAGCAGGCGGTCGCTCCGGCCGCGACACTCGTCCCCCTCCCGGCGGCCTTGTCGGCCGTCGACGCGGTGACGCTCGGGAGCTCCGGAATCGTTGCCCACTTCGGCCTTCGCCACGCCCGCTTCGCTCCGGGTGAGTCGGTGCTGGTGCGCGGCGCGGCCGGCGGCATCGGGATCATGACGGTCCAGCTCGCGGCTCGCGGTGACGCCGGTGCGGTCGCGGTCACGACGTCGTCGCCCGAGCGCGGCGATCGCCTGCGCAAGCTCGGCGCCACCCACGTGCTGGACCGCGCCGGGGAGGGGGACGAGGACGCTCCCGCGGGCTACGACGTCATCATCGACGTCGTCGCAGGCGCGCACCTGCCGTCCTTCTTCGCCAAGCTCAACCCGAACGGCCGCATGGTGGCCGTCGGCGCGGTCGGCGGCCCCCCGCCGGCGGGCTTCGCCATGGAGATGATCGCGGCGTTCCGGAAGTCGATGTCCTTCGCGACCTTCAGCGCCGACACCGTGGCACAACCCGACCGACGTGCCGTGACCGCAGATCTGTTCGCTGCCGCGAGTCGCGGCGAGTGGGACGCAGTCGTCCACGACGTGCTGCCCCTGGAGGAGGCGGTGCCGGCTCACCGGGAGATGGAAGCCGGCGACGTGTTCGGCAGGATCGTGCTCGCGCCATCGGGGAGCCCCGCCCTGTGACGCACGGGCATCGGTCATGGCCCGAGAAGAGGATGGGTGACACGCAGGGCGAACGGCGTGCTCGCACCGGCGTGGCACCCTGGGCCCGTGGCGACGGACGTCGATCTCAAGCATCTTCGCTACTTCCTCGCCGTCGCCGACGAGGGCACCTTCACCGCAGCCGCCGAGCACTTGGGCATGACCCAGCCCGCCCCGTCCCGGGCGATCCGCGCGCTGGAACGTGAGCTCGAGACGGCCCTGTTCATCCGTACACCACAGGGAACCGAGCTCACCGAGGCCGGCCGGGCGCTCAGCCGCGACGCCCGCAACCTGATCGAGGCAGCTGACGCCGCACTGACACGTGCGGCGCGGATCGGACGCGAGGGACCACGGCTGCGGGTGACGGCCCGCGGGTGCGACGTGGACGTCCTCCAACGGCTCGTGGACTCCTAGGGGTGGCGGCTGTGCCGGCGAGACGCTGCTGCTCAACAGTCAGATTCGGGCCTCACGCATCGCGCGACGAACGATTGGCGCAAAGGGATGCCTTGCGATGTCGAGCTGCCGCGCGACGTCGGCGGCTGCCACCACCCGGCGAAACGGGATCTCGTGCCGTGGATCCCACGGATCGAGCGTGACGTCAGCCCGCCAGAGCGAACGAACCAGCACGCAACCCGCCTGTCGTCCCGCGATGTACTCACCGCGGGAGAACCCCAAGAGGCGGGCTCGGACGACGGTCGCGCACGCCTCCTCACGAACCTCTCGGCGTAAGGTCTGTTCCCATGTCTCGTCGCCCTCGCGTCGACCGGCGGGGAACTCCCAGCGTTGCCCGTCGCGGCTGATGACGACGACCTCGCCGCCGTCCGTGACGCAGATGCCTTCCGCGCCGTGACGCTGGCCGTCCGGCGGCAGGTCAGGAGGATGCCACGACACCAGGATCTCGTCGTCGCCGATGCGGACCCTCACCTGTTCCACGTCGAGATCCCCCTGCTAGCGCAGCCAGCGCGGAATCGGTGGCCGGCCGTGGAGCAGCACCCTGCATGCGGCAGCGCCGAAGTCCGCTGGGAAGACCCGAATGGTCCGCAGGGCGGGGTCGTCGATGTCCCACCAGCGGTACTCCTGGAAGTAGGTGCGTTCACTCGGAATCAGGTTGTCCTGGCTCAGGTCGCTCGAGGGAACTGAGCACCAGAAGTACCGCTCGTCGGAAGCGTGGGTCACGCCGGCTGCATCGGTGACGCTCTTCCGACGTCGCCAGATGCACGGTCCGGGGTCGTCAACGACGTGTCCGGTCTCTTCGAAGATCTCGCGCACGACCGCGGTCCGGAAGGTCTCCCCGGGCTCGACGCCGCCGCCGACGGTGATCCAGTAATCGGTGACGGGATCAGACGCGTCCAGCGCAACGGCGTCTCGCACGCGCAGTAGCAGTACCCGGCCGTCAGGATCGGTGATCAGTGCCCGCGCGGAGGGCCGGAACACGATCATGCCTCGACATTACATCCAGTGGCTTGCCGAGCATGCTCGCCCGCCCGCTTGGGAGCGCCGCCGCGGGAGTTGTCGCGCGACCGTGTCAAGAAGTTCGCCGATGGTCGGCGATTATTTGCGACAATGCGTATCGCCCCACGGCCGCTCGGGGGTGGCCGCCCACGCCGTATCTGCGTACCGCGCCGAGCCCGGCCTTCAATGCCCATCCGCGGCCGCGGACCCAGGTGTCGTCGTCGACACCGGATGCTTCACGGAACAACGGTCGCGTCTCTGCCGTGAGCAATGTCCACGCCGACACCATGTCGACGGCCGAATCGCCCGCCCCCATCAAGTCGAAATCAATCACCGCAGACAATTTGCCCCGCTCGGCCAAGAGATTCATCGGAAACAAGTCCCCGTGGATCCATACGGGGAGATGGTTTGACGGCGCTGCTCGGGCACTATCCCACACAGCAGTCGCCGACGCTTCGTCCACGATGCCCTCCGCGCCAAGCGCACGGATGTCGGAGCGAACATCGCTCCCGTCGCCTTGTAAAGGGTGGGGGCGTAACGAAGCCGGCGCACCCGTGACCTCGATACTCCGGAGTGCACCCACAAACCGGCCAAGGCGCACCGCGACATCCACAAGATCAACGTCTTGACGGGTGTCCAAACCTACCCCACGAATCCACCGAAATACAGCCCACTGCCGGGGAAATACTTCATCTGGGGCGCCAGCGGCGACGGGGATCGGTACGGTCAACGGCAGCTGCGAGGCCAGCCACGGCAGCCAAGTCAGTTCCACGTCGACTGCCGCCGCTGACCCGGGATGGAGCGGAAGACGCACCACCAAGTCATCACCCAGGCGGAACAACGCGTTGCCGGCCCCACCGGAAGGGCCCTCCGTGATAGGTCGGTCAGCCCACCGCGGGAACTGCCGATCCAGCAACTCGCGCACCGTAGCCACTGACACACTCGACCGGTCGGCGTTCATCGCGCATCTCCTAGCCGAGCGCCAGCAGCTTCATCGACTGTCGACACAACGGATGAGCATCACGCGGTGGCCGTCCCACGCCCGGGACCGCCACGCCGTGAAGATCACGAACTGCGGCTGGACCGCCAGGGCGGCTCTAGCGGCGTATCCCCGAACTCGCCGCCGAGCACACCGGGCAGTCGGTGGAGCAGATCACCGATTTCGGCCGGGACCGCTGGTTCACCGCGCCCGAGGCGGTGGCCTACGGCCTGGCCGACGAGGTGATCGTCGACCCGGCCGGGGCCCCGGAGTCCGGCACCCCGGCGTAGTCGGGCATCTCGACGCCGTTGATCGCGCGCTCGACCAGCTCCATGAGCGCCTCCATGTCGGGCTCCGGGCTCGGCTCCGCGTCCGGCGCCGGGGCCTGGAGGCTCTGTACGTGCATCCGGCCGATCTCCTGGTTGGCCTCGACGAACGAGCGCATCCGCGCCTCGTATCCGGCGAACCCGGCCTCCGGGTCCCACCCGGCGGCGGCGAGCTCTCCGGCCAATAGGTAGGCGCCGACCAGGGCCAGCCCGGTGCCACCCCCGGACATCGGCGACGAGCTGAACGCCGCGTCCCCGAGCAGCCCCACCCGTCCGCTCGACCAGCGATCCATCACGACCTGGGCGACCTGGTCGAGGTAGAAGTCCGGGGTGTCGTCCAGGTGCTCGAGGATGCGCGGGGTCAGCCAGCCGAAGCCGGCCATCCGCTCGCGCAGCAGGCACTTCTGGGCCGCGACGTCGCGGTGGTCGACGTCGAAGTCGGCGGCACTGAACGAGAGCATGGCCATCGCCCGGGTGGCGTCCGGGAGGGGCCGCAGGCCGGCGGAGCGCCCGGACTCCTGGTAGTCGATCAGCCAGCGGTCCACCCCGAACTCGTTGGGCACGCTGTAGAAGGCCAGTACGAGCCCGAGGTGGCGGATGAACCGCTCGCGCGGCCCGAAGACCATCCCCCGCAGCGCCGAGTGCAGCCCGTCCGCGCCGATCACCAGGTCGAAGCGGCGCCGGTCGCCGCCCGCGAAGGTCACGTCGACCCCGTCCGCGTCCTGGGTGAGCTCGGCGATCCGGTCGCCGAAGACGTACTCGACACCGTCGCGGGTGTCGTCGTGGAGCACCCGGGACAGGTCCCCGCGCAGGATCTCGATCTCCGCGATGTACCCGTCGCCGCCGTGGTCGTCCGCGCGGTAGGTCTCCAGCACGGTCCCGTCCGCGTCCACCGTGTACGCGCCGGCGGTGTCGGTGCAGGCTGCACGCACCGCCGCGTCCAGCCCCATGCGGCGGATGACCTCCTTGGCCACCCCGCGCGCGTCCACCGCCTGCCCACCGGGACGCAGCTCGGGGGCCCGCTCCACCACGGTCACCTCGGCCCCCCGTCGACGCAGCCAGTGGGCCAGCGCGGGCCCCGCGATGCTCGCCCCCGCCACCAACACCCTGATACCGCTCACCGGTGCCCCCTGCTCGTCCGACTCGTGTCGATGATGTGGAGCTGGCCCGTCCTCGGTCCGCCCCCATCCAGACAGTCAGACTCGGGCGCGGCCAGGAACTCATCGCTGCGCAGTCATCGGGTTCAGCGCTGGTGGATCATCGCAATCCACATCTGTCATGCCGGAGCCGGTGCGCCTCCGCCACCTCGTCGAGATCGAGCACGCGGGTGACCACTGGTCGGGCCGCTGCGCGGTCGGGAGTCAGGCGGCGACCTCCGGTCGGGCCAGCAGCTGCCGAACCACGACAGCCACCGCGAGCAACGCGGCCCCGCCCGCGACGACGAACGCCCACCGTGCGCCCGCGACCGCGCAGATCCAGCCCAGGAACGGGCCGCCGAACGGTGTCGTGCCCAGGAAGAGCAGCCCGTGCAGGGCCATCACCCGTCCCTGCATCTCCGGGGCGCTGCGCAGCTGCAGCAGGCTGCGGACGAGGGTGTTGAACACGATGTTCGCGATGCCGACAGCGACCAGGCCCGCTATCGCGGCGGCGAACTGCGCAGCCAGGGCCATCAGCAGGTTCGTCGCGCCGAGCGCGACCGTCCACGCGAGCACCCGGCGCCCCGTGACGGTCTCGCTCGCCGACGCCCCGATCGCACCGAGCACTGCGCCGAGCCCGAGCGCGGAGGTCAACCAGCCGTAGACCGCCGCATCTCCGCCGAGCACGTCGACGGCGGTGATCGGCAGGACGACGCGGTAGTTCTGGGTGAACACCCCGCACACCGCCACCAGGAACAGGCAGGCACGCAGCTCCCGGTGTCGCCACGCGTAGCGCAGCCCGGCCCGGACCTGTCCCCTTCCGCGGCCCGCCTTCACCGTGCGGTGCAGCGCCGAGCGGTCGATCCGGGCCAGGCCGGCGAGGACGGCGACGAACGAGAAGGCGTTGACGGCGAAGGCCGGGCCGGCCCCGGCCGCGGCGATCACCAGGCCGGCGACCGCGGGTCCGACGAGACGCCCGGTGTTGTGGATCGTCGAGTTGAGGGCCTGTGCGTTGACGTAGTCCGCGGGCGGCACCAGATCGGTGACGAACGTGTGCCGGCCGGGCGAGTCCACGACCGTGACGAGGCCGAGCAGCGCGGCCATCACGTACACCAGCCCGAGCGTGGTGGCGCCCATCAGTGTCGTCGCCGCGAGCACCGCGGCCAGCACCGCGCTGGCGGCCTGCGTGGCGACCAGCAGCCGCCACCGGTCGAACCGGTCGACCAGCACCCCGCCCCACATGCCGAACAGCAGCATCGGCAGGAACTGCAGGGCCATCGCCGTGCCGACGGCCACCGGACTGCCGCTCAGCTCCAGCACCAGCCAGTCCTGCGCGACCCGCTGCATCCAGGTGCCGACGATGCTCACGGCGTGCCCGCCGATGTAACGGCGGTAGTTCGGATGCCGCAGCGAGCGGGCCGCGCGGGCCGCGAATCCGCGCCGCTCGCTCATAGGTCTGACACTAGTCCATTATGAACGTGACCTGCATCGCTGCATCCGGGAGGCTTCCATGACCGTCGCGACGACCCGCCCGCCCGTTCCCGCCGGCGCCGGCGTGATCGGCCTCGGGGCGATGGGCGGCCCGATCGCCCGCCACCTGGCCGCCGCCGGGATCGCCACGGTCGTCACCGATCTGGACGCGACCGCAGTGGCCGCCGCCGCGGCCCATGGTGCGGTACCGGCGGCCGACCCGGCGGGCGTCGCGGCGGCCGCCGGGGTGGTGATCGTGGCGGTCGCGACCGACGAGCAGCTCTGCGACGTCCTCACCGGCCCTCGCGGCGTGTTCACCCGCGCCCGCCCGGGTTCGGTCGTGCTGCTGTCGAGCTCCGCGCTGCCGCAGACCTGCCGTGAGCTCGCCGCCGCCGCCCCGGATGGTGTCGACGTGCTCGACGCCGCGCTCACCGGCGGCGTGCGCGCCGCCGAGGCGGGGCGCGTGACACTGCTGGTCGGCGGCGATGCAGACGCGCTGGACGCCGCCCGGCCCGTCCTCCCGCCCTGGACGGCGGCCGTGCACCTGCTGGGCGGCGTCGGCGCGGGACAAGTGGGCAAGACGGTCAACAACCTCGTGCACTGGGCGCAGATCTCCGCGCTGGGACAGGCCCTGGAGCTGGGCCGACGCCTGGGCGGCGACGTGCCGGCACTGCGTCGGGCCCTGCAGGACAGCCCGACCGACAGCCGGACGCTGCGCGAGATGGACCAGATGCGCTTCACCTGGTTCGAGAAGGACATCGCCAACGCCGAGGCGATGGCCGCGGGAACGGGCGCGGACCTGTCCATGGCACGGACAGCGCTGAGCTTCATGCGGACGTTCGACATCACGACTGCGAAACGCCTCCTGGCCGGGGAAGACCCGGGGCTTTACAGGCGACTGTGAGACGGGTTACCTTCTCGCGAACAAATGGTCAGTCCGTTAGTCCGTAGATCCGGACCGGCCACCCCGAGCTGCACCGCCGCACCTCCCTGGAGAAGACATGTCACGACGATCGGCGCTCATCGGCCTCGGCGCCGCCGGCCTGCTGGTGCTCTCCGGCTGCGGCGGCGCCCCGACCTCCGGCGGCCCGGCGTCCGGCGAACCGTCCGCTGCCGAGGCCGTCTACACCGAGGTCACGGCGCTCACCGGCACGGAGCGCCGCGACCGCCTCGTGCAGCTGGCGGCCGAGGAGGGCAACCGGCTGTCGATCTACACCTCGATGAACGCGGACATCGCCGACATCGTCGTGCCGCGGTTCGAGCAGGAGTTCGGCATCGACGTCGAGCTCTACCGCGCCGACTCCGAGACGATCCTGCAGCGCACCCTCCAGGAGGCGTCGGCGAACTTCGCGGGGGCCGACGTCGTCGAGACCAACGCGACCGAGATGGCGATCATCGCCTCGGAGGGGCTCACCGGGGACTACGCGGGCGAGCAGCGAGACAAGATCAACGAACAGTTCCGCTACGACGGCTGGACGCCTACTCGCTTCAACATCTTCGCGCCTGCCTGGAACACCGGCCTCGTCGGCGCCGACCTGGTCCCGCGCACGTGGGAGGACCTCGCCGACCCGAAGTACGACGGCATCCTGTCGCTCGAGGTCAGCGACTACGACTGGTACATGACCCTGTACACGCACTACCAGGAACAGGGCATGGCCGACGCGGACATCGACCGGCTCTTCGCGGACATGGTGCAGGGCTCCAAGGTGGCCAAGGGCCACTCCGGCCAGGTCGAGCTGCTCTCGGCCGGGGAGTTCGGGGTGGTCGCCGCCTCGTACACGTACCTGACCGAGAAGGCCCGGGCCGCCGGCGCCCCGGTGGACGACCAGCCCTTCGTCGAGCCGGTCGTCGCCCGCGCGAACGGCGGCGGCCTGATGCGCAGCAGCGAGCACCCGGCCACCGCGGTGCTGTTCATGGACTGGATGCTCGCCGACGGGCAGGGCGTGATCCTCGAGAACGGCCTGACGCCGGCCGTGATGCCCGACGGCACCGATCCGCTCGCCGGGCACGAGGTGCTGCCGGTCGACGTGCAGAAGCTCCTCGACGAGGGCAACGAGTGGTCCGCCCGCTACGACGAGGTCGTCCGCGGCGGCGAGCAGCTCCCCGAGAACTGACCGACCCGGCGAGCCCGACCCGACGAGCCCGAGGAGCCCACATCCATGGCGACGGTGACCACGCCGCCCCGTTCCGGTACCCCGTCTCCGGCAGGCACCTCCGCCGGGGGTGGCCGGGCGAGCATCGCACGCTGGCGCGACACACTGCTGCGCCCCCGCACGCTCGTCGCGGTGGCGGTGACCGTCGTCGTCGGTTACCTGGCGCTCGTACCGCTGGGTTACCTGCTGCTGACCACCTTCACCGATGCCGACGGGTTCAGCCTCGGCGGCTTCGCGCGCGCCTACGGCGACCCGCGCATCGGGGAGCTGATCGGCAACTCGTTGTGGTTCGCGGTGGGGTCGGCGCTGCTGTCGCTCGCGGTCGGCACGGCGCTCGCCTACTTCAACGTCCGCACGGACGTGCCGTTCAAGGCCTTGTTCTTCGCCGCCTCGATCATCCCGCTGATCATCCCGGGCATCCTCTACACGATCGCCTGGATCTTCCTGGCCAGCCCGACGATCGGGCTGCTCAACAGCCTGCTGGAGCCGGTGTTCGGCCCGGGGACGTTCGACGTCTTCACGGTCTGGGGGATGATCTGGGTCGAGGGCCTGCACCTCTCGCCCATCGCCTTCCTGTTCATGGTGGCCGCCTTTCGTTCGACCGACCCCTCGCTGGAGGAGTCGGCGCTGATGAGCGGTGCCACCCGCGTGCAGACGTTCCGACGGGTCACCCTGCCGCTGGTCCGGCCGGCCCTGCTGTCGGCCGCGCTGATCATGCTGGTGCGTAGCCTGGAGAGCTTCGAGGTGCCGGCGCTGCTCGGCCTTCAGAACGGGATCTACGTGTTCACCAGCCGCATCTACCAGGTGTTGCGCAGCTTCCCGGTCGACTTCGCCGGGGCCGGAGCACTGGCCGTGGGCCTGCTCGCGGTGGCGGCGCTGGGGATCTGGCTGTCGAACGTGCTCTCGCGCGACCACGGGGGCGGGACGATCACCGGCAAGGGCTTCCGCCCGCGCCCGATCGACCTCGGCCGCTGGAAGCCGGCCGTCGGCGGCGGCATCCTGCTCTACTTCTTCGTCACGGTGCTGGCCCCGCTGCTGGTGCTGCTCTACACGGCGCTGCTGCCCTACTACCGGCCCCCGTCCGCCGAGGCGTTCGCGTCGATGAGCCTCGACAACTTCGTCGCGGTGTTCAACCTGCCGACGGTGCCCACGGCCCTGCGCAACTCGCTGCTGCTCGGCGGCGGGGCGGCCACGATCGTCATGGCGCTGATGGCCGTGGCCGCGTGGGTCGTCGTGCGCTCGGGCATCCCGGGCCGGCAGGTGCTCGACCACATCGCGTTCTCACCGCTGGTCATCCCGGGGCTGGTCCTCGGTGTCGGGATCGCGTTCGTCTACCTGCGCAGCCCGCTGCCGATCTACGGCACGCTGCTCATCCTGCTGATCGCCTACTGCACCCGCTACCTGCCCTACGGCATGCGCTACGCGGTGAGCGGGATGCAGACGGTCTCAGCCGAGCTGGAGGAGTCGGCGCAGGTCAGCGGGGCCGGTTGGTGGGCGACGTTCCGCCGCGTGCTGCTGCCGCTGATCGCGCCGGCGCTCGTGGCGGGCTGGGTCTACATCTTCGTGGTGAGCTTCCGCGAGCTCTCCTCCTCCATCTTGCTCTACACCCCGGGCAACGAAGTGCTCTCGATCTCGATCTGGGAGCTGTACGCCAACGCGCGCTTCGGGGAGCTGTCCGCCCTCGGCGTGATCATGGTGCTCATCCTCGCCGTGCTGGTGGCGGTCGCCTACAAGGTCGGCGCCCGCGTCGGCCTCAAGTCCGACTGACCCCTCGACCCACCGGAGGCCACGGCCGTGACCATGCTGACCATCGACAACCTCGTGAAGACCTACGCGGGCGAGGCGAGCAGGCGCGCGAAGAGCCGCAGCGGCACCGACCGCACGGCGGTCGCGAACGCCGCGCCGGCGCGGGTCTTCGCGGTCAACGACGTCAGCCTGGAGGTGGGCGACGGCGAGATGTTCACGTTGCTCGGCCCTTCCGGCTGCGGCAAGACCACCACGCTGCGCTCGGTGGCCGGCCTGGAACGGCCCGACTCCGGCCGGATCGCGGTCGGCGAGCGGATCCTCTTCGACGGGGACGGCTCCCGCACCACGAACGTGCCCGCCAACCAGCGCGGGCTGGGCATGGTGTTCCAGTCGTACGCGATCTGGCCGCACATGACCGTGTTCGACAACGTGGCGTTCCCGCTGCAGGTGCGCAAGCGCTCGGCTCGGCCCGGCAAGCGCGAGATCCAGGAGCGCGTGGCCAAGGTGCTGGAGACCATGGAGCTCGGCCACCTCGCTGACCGCCAGGCCACCAAGCTCTCCGGCGGCCAGCAGCAGCGCCTGGCGCTGGCCCGCGCGATCGTCATCGAGCCACCGCTGATGCTGCTCGACGAGCCGCTGTCCAACCTCGACGCCAAGCTGCGCGAATCGCTGCGCTACGAGCTCAAGCGCCTGCAGCGTGAGCTGGGCATCACCTCGATCTACGTCACCCACGACCAGATCGAGGCGCTCGCCCTCTCCACCACGATCGCCGTGATGAAGGAGGGCAACGTCCTGCAGACCGGGCGCCCGCGCGAGGTCTACGAGCGCCCGAACTGCCGGTTCGTCGCCGAGTTCATCGGCACGTCGAACTTCCTGCGCGGAACGGTCGCGTCCCGTGAGGGTGACCTCGTCGACGTCGACACAGACGCGGGGCGCATCCGCCTGGAGTCGCCGGTGCGCGTGCCGGTGGGCGAGGAGGTCATCGCGGCGGTGCGCCCGGAGTGCTTCGAGATCAGCCGCACCGGCTGGGGAAACCGGCCCAACGAGTGGTCGGGCACCGTCACCAACCGCGCGTTCCTCGGCGACGCCGTCGACCACATCGTCCGCGTCGGCCAGGGCAGCATCCGCGTGCGCGGAAACCCCGCCATCTCCATCGAGCCAGGCACCGAGGTGCACCTGGCCACCGACCCGGCCAAGGTCACGCTCGTGCCGGTGGGCTGATGCGCTGGGCACCGCTGCTGCGCAACCGGGACTTCCTGCTGTTCTGGTCCGGGGTCGTGCTGTCGCAGATCGGCAGCCGGGCGACCGTCGCGGCGAGCCTGTGGCAGGTCTACGAACTGACGGGCTCCATCGCGGCCACGGGCCTCGTCGGGGGCGCGCAGGCCGTGGCGCTGGTCGTGCTCAGCCCCCTCGGCGGGGTGCTGGCCGACCGCTGGGACCGGCGACGGCTGCTGCAGGCCACGCAGGCCGTGGCGATGCTCGCCGCCCTCGGCATGGCCGCGGTGACGTTCTCGGGATCGGTGGCGGCCTGGCACGTCGTCGCCGGCGTGCTGGTCACCACCGCCGCGGCGACGTTCGACCAGCCGTGCCGGCAGGCGCTCGTCCCGGCACTGGTGCCGCGCGACGTGCTGCCCGCCGCGATCGCGCTGCTCAACCCCTCGCGCGAGGTCGCCGTCCTCACCGGGCCGGCGATCGGCGGGGTGCTCATCGCCGTCTCCGGGCCGGGGCTGGTCTACCTGCTCGACGGGATCACGTACGCGGCTCTGGTGCTCGTGCTGCTCGCCGTGCGGGTCCCGCCGCTGCGCAAGCCTGCCGACGCTCCCCCACCGTCGATCCGCACGGAGATGGCCGAGGGCGTCCGGTACGTGCGCCGGCGCCCGATCATCTGGTCGCTGTGCGGGCTGGACCTGCTGCTCACCGTCTTCGGCGCGTACCGCGTGCTGCTCCCCGCGTTCGCCGACCGGCTCGACATCGGCCCCACGGGCTACGGGCTGCTGTCCGCCGCGCCGTCGCTGGGCGCGCTGCTCGCGACCTACGGCATCGTCCAACTGGTCTCCCGGTCGCGCCGGCTCGGCCGCGCCCTGCTCGTCGCGACCGTCGCCTACGGGCTGGTGGCCATCGCCTTCGCCCAGGTCACCGCACTCATGGCGGCCATGGCCGTGATCCTCGTTCTCGCGCTGCTGCTGGGGGTCTTCGACGCCACCGCCACCACCATCCGCCACGCCGCCGTGCAGTTGGAGACCCCGGACGAACTGCGCGGCCGCGTGCAGTCGCTCTACCAGATCACCTCGCGCGGCGGGCCCGCGCTCGGCGACGTCGTCGTCGGCGTGGCCGCGGGTGTGCTCGGCCCGGTCGTCGCGCTCTCGGCCGGCGCGACGATCCCGGTGCTGGCCGGGATCGCGCTGTTCACACGACCGAACTGCGTGCGTGACTACACGGGCATCAGCGCGCCCGCGCCGGCGCGCGAGCCGGGCTGAGCCCGGTCAGGAGTCGGGGTGCGCGGGCAGCCGCCAGCCCGCCGCCCCGAACCCGCCGCCGGACAGCATCCCGGCGTCCCGCACGGCGGCGACGGCGCGCTCGACGACCTCGGCCACCGGGACGTCCAGGCCCGTCGCACCGGCGGCCGCGCGGACCATGCGCATGTCCTCGTCTGCCCACGGCAGCTCCCGCGGCCGGTCCCACGTCTCGAGCACCCAGGAGGCCGCGCTGCTGCGGCGCAGCCCGTCGACGAGCGGCCCGCGCCGGACACCGAGCTCCTCGCCCAGCCGCAGGCCTTCGGCGACGGCGGCGATTCCGGTCCAGAGCAGCATGTTGTTCACGAGCTTGGCGACCTGGCCCGCACCCGGTCCGCCGACGTGGACGACGTCGGAGCAGAACGCCTCCAGGACGTCCGCGCAGCGCGTGAGCACGTCCTCGGCCCCGCCGACGAGGGCCAGGAGGTCACCGCGGCGAGCCCCGTGGTCTCCGCGGCACAGCGGCGCGTCCAGCAGCCGGCCGCCGTCCCGGCCAGCGGTCTCGTGCAGGCGGCGCATCTCCCCCGGGTCGACGGTGGCGCACACCAGCACGTCCCGGTCGCGCCACTCCGGGCGCAGTCGCCCGTCGGCGAGCAGGATCTCCGGAACGGCACGGCCGCCCGCCAGCACGAGCACGGTGTCGCACCCGGCGAGGTCGACGTAGCCGCTCACCCGGCGCACCCCGGGCGCGAGCTCGGCGCGGGGGTCGGGGTCGAACGCCGCCACTCCGTGCCCTGCGGTGGCGAGGTGCCCGGCCACGGGGCCACCCATCCGCCCGAGTCCGACGACGCCCACCGCCCGGGAACGCGCCACTGGTCCTCCCGGAGCCACGCCGCTAGTCTTGGTCTAATCATTATGCCACGAAGCCAGAGGTGATCATGGAACGGCGGCACCAGGTCGTCATCGTCGGCGGCGGACCGGTCGGCGTCGGGCTCGCCCTGGACCTGGGCCTGCGCGGCATCCGCTGCGTCGTCGTCGAGCAGCGCACCGAGCTCTCCTCGGTTCCCAAGGGGCAGGGCCTGTCGCAGCGGACCATGGAGCACATGTGGCGCTGGGGCGTGGCGGAGGACATCCGCGCCGCCCGCACGATGCCGCCCGGGCACGCCATCGGCCAGGTCACCGCCTACGAGAACCTGATGAGCGAGTTCTGGGCGGCGCCGCCGGCCCGCGAGCTCGTGGCGCCCTACTACGCGCAGGCGAACGAGCGCCTTCCCCAGTACCGCACCGAGCAGGTGCTGCGCCGCCGCGTCGCCGGCCTCCCCGAGGTCGAGACGCGGTTCGGTTGGCGCGCCGCCGCCGTCACGCAGGACGGCGACGGCGCGCACGTCACGATCGAGCGGAACGGTGTGCGCGAGATCCTCACCGGCGACTACGTCGTCGGGTGCGACGGCGGTCGCTCGCTGGTGCGCGAGCAGTCCGACATCCCCCGCAGCGGCACCGACTGGGACGAACTCGTGGCGCTGGTGGTGTTCCGCTCCCCCGAGCTGCACCGGGCGCTGGCCCGCTTCCCCGACCGCTCGACCTACCGGGTGCTCCACCCCGCACTGGAGGGCTACTGGATGTTCTTCGGGCGGGTCGACGTGGGCGAGCAGTTCTTCTTCCACGCCCCCGTACCGCGGGAGGCGCGCGACGCCGACCACGACCTCCCGGCGCTGCTGCACCACGCCGCCGGGTTCGCCTTCGACGCCGAGATCGAGCACGTCGGGTACTGGGACCTGCGGGTGCAGGTGGCGCACACCTACCGCGCGGGCCGGGCCTTCATCGCGGGGGACGCGGCGCACACCCACCCGCCCTACGGCGGGTTCGGGCTCAACAACGGGCTCGAGGACGCGGTCAACCTGGGCTGGAAGCTCGCTGCCGCGCTGCAGGGCTGGGGCGGGGAGGCGCTGCTGGAGTCCTACAGCCTGGAGCGGCAGGCCGTCTTCCGCGACGTCGGGGAGGACATCATCGGCGGCTGGATCTCCGACGACCGCGAGTTCCTGCGCACCTACGACCCGAAGGCCGACCGGGCCGAGTTCGAGCGCCGCTTCGCCGAGGCCGCCGCGGGCTTCGGCCGCCGGCTACGCGACTTCGAGCCGCACTACGAGGGGTCGCCCGTCGTGGCCGGTCCGCCCGGGGCGGTGATCAGCGCGCACGGCGAGCACACGTTCACCGCGCGTGCCGGGCACCACCTGCCACCGCAGCCGCTCTCGTCCGGGCGGGGCGTGTTCGACGAGCTCGGCCCCGGGTTCACCCTGCTCGCCTTCGACGCGGAGGCGGAACCGTTCGCACAGGCGGCCCGCTCGACCGGCGTGCCCCTCACCGTCATCCGCGACACCCTCGGCGGCGGCCGGGAGGCCTACGGCTCCCGGCTGGTGCTCGTACGGCCCGACCAATTCGTGGCCTGGACCGGCGACGCCGCGCCGGCCCACCCGGCCGCCCTCCTGCGGCGGGTCACCGGGCGCTGACGCCTTCGCCGAGGTACTCCACCGCCTCGTCGACGTGGAGCACCGATGCGTACTTCAGGCTCAGGTCGAACAGCGCGACCTTGTGCGAGAGGGGGCTGCGGTCGAACACCGCCTCCTCCACCACGACGACGCGGAAGCCGTGCGAGTAGGCGTCCACCGCGCTCGCCCGCACGCAACCGCTCGTCGTCTCCCCGGCCAGGACGACGGTGTCGACGTCGAGCCCGCGCAGCCAGGTCGACAACGGGGTGCCGAAGAACGCGCTCGCGCGGCCCTTGCGCAGGGCGGTCTCGCCCTCGCGCGGTGCGAGCGGACCGACGAACTCCAGGCCGGCCGCCTCCTCCTCACCCGGCGTGCGGCGCCGCCGGGTGACCGGGCCGACGCCGGTCGGGTCGCCGGTGGTGTGCACGACGGGGACACCCGCCCGGCGCGCGGCGGCGAGCAGCTCCTCCAGGTGCGGCAGCGCCGCCCAGGCCGCGGTGCCGCACGTCGACGGGAACCGCGCGATGGCGTCGGCGACCGGCAGCGGGCCGTCGCCGAAGACCTTCCGGTAGCAGTCGACCATCAGCAGCGCAGGCTGGCGGCCCAGGTCGGGCCGCCGGTCGTAGCGGCTCGCGACCAGCCGTTCGTCCTCTCCGAGGACGTCGTCCCAGCAGTGGCCCTCCCGACGGCGGCCCTCCCGACGGTGGCCCTCCCGACGGTGGCCCTCCCAACGGGAGCCCTCAGTCACGGGTGCGGAGGTACTCGCGGATCCGCTCCGCGTCGAGCACCACCGACGGGTCGTACTCCGGGGCGTCCTCGATCTGCTCGAGGTCGTTGAGCCCGCTGTGCTTGTAGATCCGGTTGATCGCCGAGATCAGCCGGGCCGGCCGGTTCGGATCGGCGTTGACGTGCTGGTGGATCGTGTTCGGCGGCACGTAGATGACGTCGCCCGCCTCCCACTCGAAGCGCTTGACCTCGTCCTGGGGCTTCCAGAAGTAGGTGTCGGTGATCTCGACGTCGCAGTCCTGGTGCAGGTCGTAGCCGCGCCCCTCCAGGACGTAGAGGCACTCCTCGGCGAGGTGGCGGTGCTTCCCCGACCGGCTGCCGGCCGGGATGATCTGCATGTAGGCGTCGACCGTCTCCATGCGCGTGTTGAGGTCCTCGTTGATCAGGTGCTTCAGCAGCCCCTGCCGTGACATCTCCCACGGCATGTCCGTGGGCTTGAGGACCTTGCGGCGCCCGGCGTTGCGCTCGGGTGCCTCGGTGGCGTCCTGCAGCAGGTTCGCGTAGAGCGGCGCGTTGTCCGTGCCCGCCACCCACGCGGTCGTCTCGCCCCAGGCCATCAGTACCCCTCCGCCGGGTGGTTGAAGTCCTCTTCCTCTTCGCGGACCTCGAACCCGACACCCTCCGGGGTCGGCGTGGTCTGGCGCGGCTCCACCTGCTTCTGGAACAGCATGTTCATGAAGAGGTACATCGGTTTGGTCTTGATGACCAGCGCCCGGGCCGGCTTCTCCGGGTCGGCGTTGAAGTGCTGGTGCACGCAGTTGTTGTGCACGATCGCGACGTCTCCCGCCTCCCAGTCGTAGCGGACGCCGTCGTGGACCTCGTAGCCGCGCCCGTCGAGGATGTAGAACGCCGCCTCGTTGACGTGGCCGTGCTTCTGCGACTTCCCGCCCGGCCCGTACTCCTCCAGGTGCAGGTGGAAGGTCTGCGTGATCCCGTCCTTCGGCTCGACGTAGTGACGGCTGTAGGCCTGCGGGCCGTCCACGAACTTGATCTCGCTGGCCTTCTGCACCCGCGGCATCGAGCGCAGCCGCTCCAGCTCCGCGGAGAGGCCGTAGTCGCCCTGGATGGCGCGGACGAAGGTCCGGTTCTTCTGGCTGTGGTACAGGTGCGGCGCCGGCTCCGCGCCGGTCGCCTCGTGCTCGTCGCCCACTCGTTCCCTTTCGTCCTCAGTAGAGGGTCGCCAGCAGCTCGCGGTACGCCGGAGGGGCGTCCACGAGCCGCTGGACCAGTGCGTCCAGCTCGGCCCCGGCCAGGAAGCCCAGCTCGCGCTCCTGCTCCTGGGCTTCCGCCTGCAGGTCGGGGTTCGCCATGGCGGCGGCCATCCCCTCCCGCCAGCAGGTGGTGATCTCCTCGTCCATCCCGGGCGGCCCGACGAGCGGGCGCCCGATCTCGATCAGCGCGAGGTGGGCGTCGACGATGCTCGCCTGCTCCTGGCTCATCGGGACGTCGGCAACGGACGGCACGTCCCCGGCGAGCCACCCGGGCTTCTCCTCTCCCATCAGCAGCACCGCCGTCTGCGTGCCTTCCTCGACCGCCTGCCGTCGGCTGCCCGGGTTGCCGGACATGCCGTCGATCGATCCCTGGAGGACGGCCAGCTCGGTCTCCCCCGACCCCGGGAAGCCGGTCACCACCTGCGCGTCGATGTCGAACACCGCGCTCAGCACCGACGCCGTGACGTAGTCCTCGGCGCCCGGGCCGGTGGAGCCCCACCGGAAGCCCCGCGCGGCGCGCACGGCGTCGAAGGTCTGGTAATTGCCGGTGGCACTGGTGACGACGAGCGGCGGCTCGCTCGCCACCCGGCCGATGTAGGTGAAGTCGTCGAGGGCGAACGTGGCCCCGTCCGCGCCCGCGATGGACGACCCGCCGGCACCGACCCCGTTCATGATCGCGATCGTGGTGCCGTCCGGCTCCTCGGTGAGCAGGTTGTTCAGCGCGAGCAGGCCGCCGGCGCCCGGCCGGTTCTCGACGGCGATCGTGGCTCCGGTCGCGTCCTCCAGGTACGGCCCGATGAGCCGCGCGTAGGCGTCGTAGCCGCCGCCCGGCTCGTACGGCACGACCAGCGAGACGGTCTCACCCGCGAGACCCGCGCACGCCGGGGTCGTCCCCGCGGCCGCGTCGGCGCCGCTGGAGCAACCGGCAAGGACGCCGGCGGCCCCAGCGAGCGCGGCCACGGAGGACAGGGCCCGCCGCAGCGGCGCCGTTGCAGTCATCGCACACTCCGTTGATCAGTCGTTGATCAGTTCAGGAACAGCCCGGGCGGGGTCGGCACGCCGAGCGCGACCTCGAACGCCAGGTACAGCACCACCCCGGTCACGACGGCGTAGACCGCGCTGAAGACCCACGTCCG
The DNA here is from genome assembly GCF_007994075.1 of Pseudonocardia hierapolitana. NCBI lineage: Bacteria > Bacillati > Actinomycetota > Actinomycetes > Pseudonocardiales > Pseudonocardiaceae > Pseudonocardia > Pseudonocardia hierapolitana. The sequence continues at coordinate 8,467,269 of NZ_VIWU01000001.1, forward strand.
CCCGCCGGCGAAGCGCAGGTACAGAAGCGAGAACACCGGCGCGGTGACGAACAGGCCGCCGACGAAGAGCAGGACGAAGAACCCCACGACCCAGCCGAGCGCGGCGGCCCAGCGCTGCGGGCCGGCGGTCCGGAACAGCTGCACGGCGTCGTCGGCGTCCGCGTCCGCCTCCGCCTCCGCCTCCGCGGCGAGGGTGTCGGCGGAACCGTCGGACGTCAGGGCGGCGCGCCGCCGCAGCCGCAGCAGCGCGTGCACGAGGTGCAGTGCGGCGAGCACGAAGGCGCTGCCCGTCACGATGCGGGGGAACAGGGCTGCCTGGAACGACCACTGGGCGGCCTCCAGGAATCCCCAGCCGAACAGAGCCAGCAGCAGCACCGTGAGGACGACGTCGGCCACGGCACCGGAAGGGGCGCGGCGCGGGGCCGGCGTCGGCACGGCTGCGCTCGCGTCGGTCGACTCGCGGGTCGTCATGCCGTCTCCTCGATCTTCTGGTCCCGCATCCCGCGGTCGCGGGCCCGCACCCGCCGGACGACGGGGGTCACGACCGCCAGCACCATGACCACGCCGATCGCCAGCACGATCGGCCGCGCCAGCCACGACCACCCGAACAGGGAGTGGGACAGGAACAGGTAGCGCTCGGCGAGCGAGCCGAGCACGACCGCGAGCAGGAACGGCACCCGCGGCCAGTCGTAGCGGATGCAGGCCACTCCGATGGCAGCCGCGCCGATCATGACCAGCACGTCGGCGAAGGAGTTGTTGGCCGTGTACGCGCCGAGCGCGAGGAGCAGCAGCAGGAACGGCACGAGCAGCGGCCCGGAGATGAACGTGATCCGGGTGAGCGGCTTGAGCAGCAGGAACGCGGCGGCCACGGCGATGAAGTTCGCCAGGACCGTCACCCAGATCATCGAGAACGTGACGTCCAGCGACGTCGTCAGCATCTCCTCGCCGGGGTTGAGGCCCACGATGAGGAAGGCGCTCAGCAGCACGGCACTGCCGGCGCCGCCCGGGATGCCGAAGCCGATCGTGGGGATCAGCGAACCACTGTCCTTGGCGTTGTTCACCGCTCCGGAGGCGATCACGCCCTCGACGGCACCCTTGCCGAACAGCTCCGGGGTCTTCGAGCTCTGCTGTGCGGCGCCGTAGGCCATGAACTGGGCGACCGACCCGCCCAGACCGGGCACGATGCCCACGCCGGTGCCGATCGCGCTGGAGCGGATCACCAGACCCCAGTGCTGGAACACGTCACGGACGCCCTGCCCGACACCCGCCAGCGAGGTGTCCGGCGCGGCTCCCGGCTCGGCGCGGGCGATGCTGCGCCTGCTGAGCATCAGCTGGAGCACCTCGGCCCCGCCGAAGAGCCCCACGACCAGCGGGACGATGCCGATCCCGTCCCACAGGTAGAGCTGGTCGAAGGTGTAGCGGGGCACGCCCTCCTGCGGGTCGAGCCCGACGAGCGCGACCATCAGGCCGAGCCCGGCCATGACGAAACCCTTGAGCAGGCGCTGACCGGACAGCGCGACCACGAAGGTCAGTCCGAGCAGGGTCAGCGCGAAGAACTCGGGCGGACCGAACGCCAGCACGATCGGGCGGATCACCGGGATCGACAGCGCGAGCACCAGTGCCCCGAAGACGGCACCGAGCGCGGAGCTGAGCAGCACGGCACCCAGCGCCCGGCCGCCCTCGCCCCGCTTGGTCATCGGGTGGCCGTCGAGCACCGTCGCCGCGGAGGTGGCCTCGCCCGGGACGCCGAAGAGCACCGAGGTGATGTCCCCGGTGGTCGAGGTGACGACCCACATCCCCAGCAGGAAGGCGAAGGCCTCGACCGGCTGCATGTCGAACGTGAAGGGCAGCATCAGCGCCAGCGTCACGGCGCCACCCAGCCCGGGGAGGATGCCGACCACGAACCCGATGGCGACGCCGAGGAGCATCAGCATCAGCGGTACCGGCTGGAAGACCTGCGCGAGGCCGCTGAGCGCGTCGGTGAGCATGTACGTCCTCTCGGCCGCGTGGCGACGGTGCGGTGGTCCACGGCAGAACTAGGGAGACCAAACACCGAGCGCTGCGAAGGGGCCAATGATCGGACCCTTTGTTACGTTTTCGTTATCCGGCGTCGTGCGCCGTGTCCCCGGTCGGCGGACCGGCCGCTCCCGGGGTCTCCGGTGAGCGTGCAGTAGTTTGGCACAATTATAAGACCTTTGCTGCGTCCGAACGGAGCACCGCCGGTGCGATCGCCTCGTCCTCGTCGCGACGCCGTCGCCTCCGCCACCGGCGCCGGGATCTACTCCGTGTCGCTCGGCGCCGCCAGCGTCGCCCTACCCCTGCTCGCACTCCAGGCCGGCTACTCCGCCTTCGAGATCGGCGCCCTGACCGCCGCGTCGGCCGTCTCGCAGATGCTGATCCGCCTGGCCCTCGGATGGGCGATGCGCCGCTGGCCGGACTGGACGCTCATCGCCGGCGCCGAGATCGCGCTCGCTGCGAGCTGCGCGGTCGTCACCCTGTCCACCACCCTGGTGCCGTTCGTCCTGGCCCAGCTGCTGCAGGGCGTGTCGCGGGCCTGCTTCTGGACCGGGAGCCAGACCCACGTCGTCCGCGGGTCCGGCCGCGCGGCGGGCGCACTGGCCCAGGTGAACCTGGTGGCGTCGGTCGGCCTGCTCGCCGGTCCACTGGTCGCCGGCGTCCTGTCCGAGACGACCCCCGTCCTGGCACTGACCGTGGCCGCGGGAATCGCCCTGACCGGCCTGGCCCCGACGCTCCTGCTCGACCGGCTGCCGCCGTTCGCGCCCCCGGCCGACCGGCCGCCGGGCCGGATGTGGCGCCGACCCGGTGTCGACGTCGGGTGCTGGGCCGGGATGACCGCGGGCGCCTGGCGCGCGCTGCTCACCTCCTACGTCCCGGTGGCGCTGGACGCCGCTCGCCAGTCCGCCACGACCATCGGCGTGCTGGTCGCGGCGGCGAACGGCGCCCAGCTGCTCGGCACAGCGCTCGCCGGCCGAATCCGGGCGCACCTGACGGTGCCCGCGTTGCTGGTCGGGATCCTCGCCACCGGCGTCGCGACCGCCTTCACCGCCGCGGTCGCCGGGAGTCCGCCGCTCGCTGCGCTCGTGCTCGTCGTCAGCGGGATGGCGGCCGGCGCCGTACAGGTGCTGGGGCCGGCGCTGGCGGCCGAGTCGGTGCACCCGCAGGAGCGCGGCGAGGCCATCGCCGTCACGGGGACGTTCCGTGCCGCGGCACTGCTCACCGCGCCGCTGGCGGTCGCCGGGATGGTGGTCGTCGTCCCGCTGACGCCCGCGATCGCGGTCGTCGGCGCGGGGATGACGCTCCCGGCCCTCGCGCTCCGCAAGCGCGGGACTTCTCGCGGACCGACGCGTATGGAATAATGGTAAGTCCAATGGCCCAGGAGGACGCGGATGCCGCAGACCACTCCCGCCGGCACCCTGGTCGTCGGCGCCAGCCAGGCAGGCGTGCAGCTCGCCGTCTCGCTGCGGCAGCTCGGGGACCCGGACCCGATCACGCTCGTCGGTGCCGAGCCGCACCCGCCCTACCAACGCCCGCCGCTGTCGAAGGAGTTCCTCGCCGGTACCGCCGACGCCGCGTCCCTGGCCTTCCGCACCCCCACCTGGTACGCCGAGAACGGGGTCGAGCTGATCTGCGGGGAACGGGTCGTCGAGCTCGCCCTCCCGGCCGGCGGCCGACCCGGCCGCGCCCGGACCGACCGCGGGCGGAGCCTCCCGTTCACGCGGCTCGCCCTCACCGTCGGCGCGCGACCGCGCCGTCTGGACGTCCCCGGCGCCGACCTCGAGGGCGTCCTGTCACTGCGGGGGCTCGACGACGCCGTCCGGCTGCGACGGCAGCTCGCCGACGCCGCGCGGGTGGTGGTGGTCGGCGGCGGCTTCATCGGCCTCGAGGCCGCCGCGGCCGCCCGGGCCCAGGGCAAGCAGGTCACGGTCGTCGAGGCGGCGGAGCGACTGGTCGGGCGGTCGGTGGCCCCGGTCGTCTCGGAGTTCCTCCGCCGCGCCCACCAGCGCCGCGGCACCGGCGTGCTGCTGTCCGCCGAGGTCGTGGCGATCCGCGCGGGCGCCGGGGGCACTGTCGAGGCCGTGCAGCTCGCGGACGGGCGGGCGCTGCCCGCCGACCTCGTCCTGGTCGGTGTCGGCGCGGTCCCCCGCACCGAGCTCGCGGAGCAGATCGGGCTCGAGTGCGACGGGGGGATCGTCGTGGACGCCGCCGCCCGCACCAGCCACCCGGCGGTCGTGGCGGCCGGCGACTGCACGGTCGCCCCGCACCCGATGACCGGCGAGGGCCGCGTCCGGCTCGAGTCGGTGCCCGCAGCGGTCGCCCAGGCGAGCGCGGCCGCGGCCGCGCTGCTGGGCCGCCCGGCGGCCGCCCGCACCGTTCCGTGGTTCTGGTCGAACCAGGGCGACCTGCGGCTGCAGATCGCCGGCCTGTCCGCCGGCTTCGACCGCTGCGACGTGCGCGGCGAGCCCGACAGCGAGAAGTTCGCCGTCCTCTACTACCGCGACGGCGAGCTCCTCGCCGTCGACGCCGTCAACGCCCCCGCCGACTACCTCGTCGTCCGCAAGGCGCTCACCCAGGGCAAGACCCTCCCGGCCGACAAGGCCGCCGACGCGGGCATCCCGCTGAAGACCCTGCTCGCCGGGTAGGGGCTTCCCGGGCCCGGCCGTCAGATCACGAACGCCTCCGTCGCCTCCGGCGCGAACAACTCCTCCGGCGCGTACTGCCGCCGGGACAGCCCCTGCTCGTGGTGGTAGCGCAGGAACGTCGCCAGCGCGTTCCGGTTCGCCTCCAGGCCGTAGGACCAGAAGTCCTCCCCCATCAGCGCCCTGGCCTCCTCGAGGCCGGGGATGAGCCACGGCAGGGAGAACCGCAGGGCCGAGGAGTCGTAGAGGTTCGCCATCGCCTCCCGCTTCGCCAGGTGCAGGGCCTTGGTGAGGGTCTGGGCCACCCACGGGTACCGCTCGTAGACGTCCCGCCGCACGACGACGACGTGCATGATCGGGAAGATTCCGGTGGCGGTGAAGTACTCCTTCTCGGCGGCCACGGGGTCGGCGAACAACCGCCGGACGCCCCCGCCGGGACGGAACGTGGACGGCACCCGCGGGCTCTGGAGCGCGTCGATCCGGCCGTCGGCGAGCATCTCCGAGAGCGTCGCGTCCTCGGGGATCGGCGCGATCCGGATCTGTTCGCCGAGGTCGACGGCGGCCTTCTCGATGCGGCCGGGCGTCTCCTGCCCGCCGGTGCGGTACTCGACGGAGTCGACGGGCACGCCGTGCCGGTCGGCGAGGATGCCGCGGATCCACACGCCGGCCGTGAGCTGCCACTCCGGCGTACCGACCACCCGGCCCCGCAGGTCCGCCGGCTCCTCGATGCCCGCGGCCGCGTTCACGAAGATGCCGCCGTGCCGGAACTGCCGGGAGGGGTAGACCGGCAGCGCGACGAACGGCGACGGGTCCTGGTCCAGCGACTTCACGTAGGACGACAGCGACAGCTCGGCCACCTCGAACTCGTGGTGGCGCATCATCCGGAAGAACGTCTCCTCGACCGGGAGCCGCAGGGAAATGAGCTCGATCCCGTCGGGCCGGACCGTCCCCTCGTGCAGCGCGCGGGTGCGGTCGTAGTCGCCGCACGCGAACGTGAGCCTCAGCGATCCCATGACGACTACCTCCCCGCAGCCCGCAGCTGCGCGTCCAGGCGGGGGTAGACGCGGCGCGCGTTCCCCTCGAAGATCTTCTGCCGCTGCTCCGCCGTGAGCTCGAGCCGGTCGACGTAGGCCTTGGTGTCGTCCCACGCCACGCCGGTCTCGGGGTCCGCGCCGCGGACGGCGCCGAGCATCTCCGAGGCGAACAGGATGTTCTCGGCCGGCACCACGCGAGCGAGAAGGTCGATGCCGGGCTGGTGGTACACGCAGGTGTCGAAGAAGACGTTGGAGAGCAGCGTGCCCGGGTCCGGCCTGCCCATCCGGATCGCGAGCCCCCGGTAGCGGCCCCAGTGGTAGGGGACGGCACCGCCGCCGTGCGGGATGACGACGCGCAGCGCCGGGAACCGGGTGAACAACTCGCCCTCGACGAACTGCATGAACGCGGAGGTGTCGGCGTTGAGGTAGTGCGCGCCGAGGGCGTGGAAGCTGGGGTTGCACGAGCCGGAGACGTGCACCATCGCCGGCACGTCGAGCTCCACCATCGCCTCGTACAGCGGGTACCAGTACGGGTCGGTGAGCGGCGGCGAGGTCCAGAACCCGCCGGACGGGTCGGGGTTGAGGTTGCAGCCGACGAACCCCGCGTCCACGCACCGGCGCAGCTCGGCGACGGCGTCGTCGAGCGCCCCGCCCGGGATCTGGGGCAGCTGGCAGACCGCGGCGAAGTGCTGCGGGAAGAGGCCGACGACGCGGGCGACGAGGTCGTTGCTCGTCTCCGCCCAGGCCCGCGCGGTGGCCGGGTCGGTGACGTGGTGCCCCATCGAGGAGGCGCGCGGGGAGAAGAGCATGAGGTCACCGCCGCGCTCGCGCAGGATCCGCAGCTGGTTGCCCTCCACGCTCTCCCGGATCGCGTCGTCGCTGATGGTCGCGGGCGAGGGCGCCGGCAGCGCCGGGTCGGCCAGCGCGGCCAGCTGGGCGTCCCGGAACTCCTGCTGCGCTCCCGGCACGGTCGTGTAGTGACCGTGGCAGTCGATGATCACTGATCCTCCGCGTCCACGTAGGTGAGGCCCTTGGCCGCGAGAGCGGCCCGCATCGCGTTGACGTCGAGGCTGAGCTCCCCGCGCGCGTAGCGCTCCCGCGACCGCGCCTCCTTCTCCTCGCGCGCACGCGAAGCCCGCAGGACATCGGCGGCCCGGGCCCGTGGGACCACGACCACGCCGTCGTCGTCGGCGAGAACGACGTCCCCGGGCTCCACCCACTGCCCCGCGCACACGAGCCCGACGTTGACGCTGCCGAGGGTCTCCTTCACGGTGCCGAACGCCGACACGTGCCGCGACCAGACCGGGAAGCCCATGTCGCGCAGCTCGGCGACGTCGCGGCAGCCCGCGTCGATGACCAGGCCCCGCACCCCGCGGTGCGCCACCGCCGTGGCCAGCAGCTCGCCGAAGTACCCGGCCGACGACGGCGTGGTCGGGGCGACCACCAGCAGGTCGCCCTCGGCGCACTGCTCGACGGCCACGTGGAGCATCCAGTTGTCGCCGGGCGGCACGCTGACGGTCACGGCCGTCCCGGCCACGCGGGCCCCCGGCCAGATCGGACGCAGCGCGGGGTCGAGCAGATGGCTGCGGCCCTGCGCCTCGTGGACGGTGGAGACGCCCAGCTGCCCCAGCCCGTCCACGAGGGCGCGCTCGGTGCGGGCGGGGTTGCGGACCACGACGCTCATACGGTCTTCCCCCACGGCAGCAGCGAGATGTGCAGGGCGTCCTCGCCGGTCTCCCCGGCCAGTGCCCGGATCGCACGGTCCACCTCGTGCAGGCCGAAGCTGTGGGTGGCGAGTCGTTCGAGCGGGAAGCGCCCCGAGGCGAGCTGCTCGAGCGCCAGCTCGACGGCGCGGTAGCCGTGGCCCCGCGCACTGGCGAGCGTGATCGATTTCTCGGTCATCTTCTTCAGCGGGAAGTCCGGGAACGCCGCGAGCTCGCCCTGCGTGACCATCACGCCCCCGCGGCGTTTGAGCGCGTCGATCCCGAGCAGGACGGGGGCCGTGCCCGCGCCCGACGTGCAGTCGAGCACCGTGTCGACACCGACGCCGCCGGTGAGCTCCCGGATCCGCGTCAGCGGGTCCTCACGCTGTACGTCGATCACCGCGTCCGCTCCGAGCGCCTTCGCGAGGTCGAGCCGCGCGGCGTCCCGCGTGGTACCGGTGACGATGATCAGCGAGGCCCCGGCCTGCTTCGAGGCGACGACCTGCGAGAGACCCTGCTGCCCCGGCCCCTGGATGAGCACCGTGGAGGCGTAACCGACCCGTCCGGCGTTCAGCGCCCACTCGATGCCGTTGGACAGCGGCGTGACGAGCCCGGCCAGCTCGGGCGTGACGCCGTCGGGCACCTCGTGCGTCACCGCGTTCCAGGGCAGGTACATGTACTGCGCGAAGCCGCCCCACAGCCGGCCCGGGTTCTCTGCTGAGGTGTAGCCGTAGCGCCGGGCGTCGGGGTTGGTGCGCCAGTCGGTGAGCTCGCAGTGGCGGTACTCCCCCGCGTGGCACCACGCGCAGTGGAAGCAGCCCACGTAGTGCTCGACGAACACGCGGTCGCCCTCGGCGAGGCCCTTGCGGCGGGTGAAGCCGCGCCCGGCGCGGGCGATGACCCCCACGTTCTCGTGCCCCATGATCACCGGATCGGCGAAGGGCGGGTTCGCGTACATCTTCACGTCGGTCCCGCAGATGCCCGCGACCTCGACCTTGAGCAGGGCGCTGTCATCGTCGACGTCCGGTAGGGGGAACTCGCGCATCTCCGTGGTGCGCGGTCCCGTCCGGACCGCCGCCAGTACCTGCTCGGCCATGCACCGTCCTCACGTCCGAGGGCGCAGCATCGCACCCCAAGGTCTATTGGTCTTACCATGCTACCTTCCCACGACAACGGCGATCGAGTCGAGGAGTGCCATGCCCGGGACCGACCTCCGCCTGCGCACCGTCACCCGCACCCAGGGCGCCAACGAGGCGCTGAAGGACGGGTCCATCACCCCGCGCGGGTTCCGCTTCGACTTCGAGGAGGTGCCGGTCCTCGTCAGCGCCTTCCGACGGATGGTGCGCCGGCTGGAGTTCGACGTCAGCGAGATGGCGCTGACCACCTACCTCGTCGCCCGCGAGCACGGGGTGCCCTTCACCGCTGTGCCGGTCTTCCTCGTCCGCGGGCTGCACCACGGGGCGATCCAGGTGGCCGCCGGCTCCGGGATCACGAAGCCCTCCGACCTCGAGGGCCGCCGGGTCGGGGTGAACCGCGGCTACACGGTGACGACGGGCGTGTGGGCGCGCGCGGTCCTGCGCGACGAGTACGGCGTCGACCTCGACGCGGTCACGTGGGTGCTGTCGGGCGACGAGCACGTCGAGGCCTACCGCGCACCGGACAACGTCGTTCCCGCCGACCCCGGCTCGACGATGGAGGAGCAGCTGCGCAGCGGCGACCTCGCCGCCGTCATCGGCGCGGGCATCGACGCACCCGACGTCGTCCCGCTAATACCGGACCCGACGGAGGCCGCGTTCACCGCGCTGCAGCGGCGCGGGCTCTACCCGATCAACCACCTCGTCGTCGTCCGCGACGACCTGCTCCGCGAGCACCCCGGCCTCGCCACCGACGTCTTCGACGCGTTCGCCCGGGCCAAGCAGCGCTACGTCGACCGGCTGCGCAACGGTGCGCTCGCCTTCCCGACCGGGGCGGACCGGACCTACCGGCGCGTGCTCGACCTGACCGCGTCGGACCCGCTGCCCTACGGCCTGCGGCCGAACCGCGCCGTGCTGGAGCAGCTCCTGCGCGCCGCGGTCGACCAGCAGATCCTCACCCGACCGGTGGCCCTCGAGGACGTCTTCGCCGTCGGCACGCACGACCTGATCGCCTGAGAGGAGCGACGTGCGCATCGCGATCGCGGCCGACCACAACGGCGTCGCGCTGAAGGCCCGGCTCGTCGCCGTCCTGCGGGAACGCGGTGACGACGTCGCCGACCTCGGCGCGGCCGACGCAGGCGAGCTCGTCGACTACCCACCGCTGTGCTTCGCGGTCTGCCGGCGCGTGCTCGACGGCGCCGCCGACCGCGGGATCGTGGTCGGCGGGAGCGGGCTCGGCGAGACCGTGGCCTGCAACAAGATCCACGGCATCCGGGCCGGGTTGTGCCCGGACCTCTTCCACGCGCGGATCTCCCGCGGCAACAACGACGCGAACGTGCTCGTGCTGGGCGCGAAGGTCGTCGCACCCGACCTGGCCGAGCAGATCGTCGACACCTGGCTCACCACCGCGTTCAACGGCGGGGTCCACCAGCGGCGCCTCGACCAGATCGCGGCGCTCGAACGCGGCGAGCCGCTCCCGTAGGGGGCGGCTCGCCGCGTTCGAGGGTCAGTAGCTGGCGACCACGAGCTGCCGGAACTCCTCCGGCGCCGTCAGCACGTCGGCGACCAGCTGCGCGGTCTCCGGCCCGCCCAGCGGGTCCAGCGGCCGCTGCTGCTCGTCCAGCTCGGCGAGCAGCTCGGCGTCCCCGGCCGCGCAGCCGTACCCCTGGCGGAGCGCTTCCACGCGGTCCTGCGGCATTTGCGGGGAGGCGATCAGCCCGCGCCCGGTCTGCCCGAGCGCGACCAGCTCGTCGATGATCATCTTCGCGCGGTCGTCGGGGGGCGCGGTCTCGAAGATCGTCGGGGTGTCGGGCAGCAGCGGGTCCGGCTCGTGGTCGATCGTGACCAGCGGCCGGACGTCACCCGCCTCGATCGCCGGGAGCTGGCTGTCGACCGGCAGGACGTGCGCGTCGGCGTTGCCCGCGACGACCGCCGTGCGGGCCTCCGGGGCGCCCGCGAACCCGGTGATGATCTCGAACGGGAAGCCGTAGGCGGTGCCCACGAGGTTCGGGGCGATGAAGTCGTTCGCCCCCGGACCCTGGGCGACGAACCGCACCGGCTGCTGTGCGGCCGCCAGGTCGGCGAAGCTGCCGACCGGGCTGTCCTGCGCCACGACCACGACGTTCGGCGGTGCGGAGACCCGCCCGATCCAGTTCAGGTCGTTCAGGTCGAAGTTCGCTCCCGCGGCCGCCGCGATCTGCGCGGAGACGAGGCCGACCGTGTTCACGATCTGGAAGCGGTTGTCCTCGGGTCCGGCCGCGGCCGTCTTGTTCGTCGCGACCAGCCCGCCCGCACCCGGCTCGTTCCGCACGACGATCGTCGCGCCCAGGCACTCCTCGAGGTAGGGCGCGAGCGCGCGGGCGTAGGCGTCGTAGCCGCCGCCGGGCTCGTAGGGGACGACCAGGTCGACGTCCTCCCCGGAGAACGGCCCGGCCGGCTCGCCGCTGCCTGCGGACGAGCCGCACGCGGCGAGGAGGGCCGCGAGCGCGGCGGCCGTCAGCGCCCGGCCGACGGTGCGCGTGGTGGTGGGGGACATCTGCTGCTCCTTTGCTGCAATGCCGGTGCTACGGGGCCGGTGCGACGGGCGGTTCGGGGGCGCCCGCGCCCGGAGGGCTACCGGCCGTCGAGGAAATCCAGGACCCGGGCCGGCGCGGTCTGCTCGGTCTGCTCGGCGACCGGGACGTCCCAGTACGCCGCGCGCGGCAGGCACTCCTGCAGGTAGCGCGCGGCCGACGGCGCGTGCGACTCGTCCTGGCCGGGCACGATCAGCGCCGGGACGTCGAGCCGCAGCAGGTCCTCCGGCTCGGCGCCGGGCACGGTGTCGCGGTCGAACATCAGCCGTGCCGTGCCGTTGACGACGAGGGCGTAGCGCGCGGGGTCGAGCCGCGCGTACGCCTCGGCGAACGCGGGATCGGTGCGCACCACGCTGTTCCACGGGCCGACTCGCGGGTCGGCCGCGAAACCCTGCTCCGTCTCGCCGACCAGCGCGACGACGCCCGCGAGGCCGTGCGCCTCGACGTGGGCCAGGTGCTGGGCGAAGCGGGCGTGTTGCTTCATGCGGTACTTCACGCCACCGGCCGGGGAGAACAGCACCATCGACCGGACGCGCTCCGGGTGCGCCACGGCCATCGCCGCCGCGGTCGAGCAACCGACGCAGCCGCCCATCAGGTGGGCTCGCTCGATGCCGAGGTGGTCGAGCAGCCCGATCGCCTGCGCGACGTAGTGGGACCACGTGAGCCGCTCGACCCGCCCGCCGGAGCGCCCGGACTCGCGCCGGTCGAACGTGATGCACGTGTAGTTCTCCGAGAGCTGCTCGAGCAGCGCGAGCCGGCGGTAGATCCCCACCGTGCGCCAGCTCTCCAGCGTCGAGTCGAAGCCGCCCGGGGAGAACATGAGCAGTGGCGGGCCGGAGCCGGCCACCTCGTAGCGGGTGCTGATCCCGTCGGCGACGGCGGTGGGCACGGTGGGTCCTCCCGGAGTCTCAGGTCACGGCGTGGGAACGGGGAGACCCCCGGGGAGCTGGCGGGCCGCCCGCACGTCGTCGGCGTAGCGGGTCAGGGCGTCCAGCGTCGTGCGGGCGACGTTGGCGTAGGTGTCGGGCGCGTCGTCGACGGCGCTCGCGGCGTAGCCGATGGCGGCGTGCGCCATGCGCATCCGCCCGTCCAACCAGGGCCCACCGCCGAAGCCGCCGAGCACCGGGACCGACACGGCCGCGGCCACCGCCGCACCGACCACCGGCCCCGAGTTCGTGAAGTTGAGCAGCACCGCGCCCGCGGCCTCCAGCCGCCGCGCCTCGGCGACCAGCTCCTCGGTCAGCTCGACCGGCACCTGGTCGGCGGCCGAGGGCGTGGAGCGGTACTCCACGCCGTAGCGCAGCGCGGTCTGGGGCGTGATGCCGAACTGCGCGAAGACCGGGATCCCGGCGCGCGTGATCGCGGTGACCGCGTCGAGGTGATCGGCAGCGCCGTCGACCTTGACGAGGTCGACCCCGGCCTCCTTCACGAACCGGATCGCCGCGCGGACGGCTTCGGTCGTGCCCTCCTGCACGGGGCCGTACGGGAAGTCGACGCAGACCAGGGCCCGCGAGACGCCGCGGCGCACCGCGCGCGCCACGGTGAGCATCTCGTCCATCGTGATCTCGAAGGGGTTGGCGTGGCCCCAGAGGTTCACCCCGACCGTGTCGCCCACGGACACGAGGTCCGCGCCGGCCCGGTCGGCCAGCCGCGCGATCTGGTAGTCCCACGCGACGACGCCGACGATCTTGCGGCCCTCGTCCTTGTACCGCTGCAGTGCTCGCAGGGTGGTCTTCTCGTGCTCGGCCATGGCGTCCGTCCTCGTCCTCTCCGGTCAGGCGCGCAGCGCCGTCAGCAGGTCGACGACGTCACTCTCGTCGGCGCCGGGCAGCAGCACCCGCGCGTGCGGGCGCAGCGCCGCGACGGCCCGGGCGGACCCGGGGCCGTCCGACACGACGAGCCCCGCGGTCTGCACCGCGCGCTGCCAGCAGGCCTTGCCGATCGTGTGCGCGCAGCCAGCGCCCGCGTCGCTCGTCGCGATCATGACCACGACGTCGGCGCTGGCCAGCTCGTCGGCGAGCGTCGCCGTGCCGCCGTCGACGCCGCGCAGCAGGACCGCGTCCGCGCCGTCGGTCGCCTCGCACACCGAGAACCGCGCGTTCGCCCACGGCAGCGCCGCGGTCCGACGGACCACCTCGGCCGCGCCGTCGTCGAGTGCGACGATCCGCGGCGCCCGCGCCGGAGCGACCGGCCGGTCGATGCGGAACCGGGCCTCGGCGGCCGTGGCCGCGCGGGCGCAGCTGCCGGGCATGCTGGGATCGACCACTCGGGGGGCCACGGGTCACACCGACGCGATCGGCATGCCGGGCTTCACGCGCACGTCGTCGCGGCAGGCGTCGAGGAAGGACTCGGAGTGCGGGAGCACGACGGCTGCCGAGCGCACGCGGTGGTGCTCCGGATCCACACCGGGCGGAGTCGTGCCGTGGTCGCGCAGCGCGATGGCCGCCTTGCGCAGCTTCTGGCGGGCCTTGATGATCCCGGCGTCGGCGGGGACGAGCCGTTCCTTGGACCGGTCGACGATCGGGCCCATGCTCTCCTGCAGCGACGCGTCCTGCATCGCGATGCCCTTGACCCCCGAGTAGTACTCGCCGCTGCGCTGCTTCTCGCGGTCCATCAGGTAGTCGTTGTCCCGGTTCGCAACCGGCCGGTAGGTGCCCGGGATGTTCTCGCTGTGCACGCCGTGGCCGTCGATCATCGCCTGCCGCTCGGCCGTCGTCAGCGCGCGGACCGGGTGGTAGTCGAAGCTGTAGGTCCAGCAGTTCTCGTCGTCGATGGGGATCCAGAAGTGCCCGTGGATGGGGTGGTCCCCGCGCGGCGGCACCATCGTGAAGGCCGGCATCACCCACGGCGTGATCCGCCAGTAGTACTTGCCCTCCTCGGCGTTGCGACGCGCTCCGACGAACAGTCCGCCGTCGGAGTCGGCCACCTCGAAGAAGGGCTTCTTGTCGTTCTGGTTGTACTCGTTGCCCTTGGCCCCCCTGAACAGCGGATCGGTCTTCAGCCCGCCCGAGTGCAGGAACGTGACGTGGCTGGAGTCGATGCCGCCCTCGAAGGCCTGCAGCCAGTTGCACTGCTGCAGCCGCTTCGACGTGTAGGTCTGCTCCGGCGGCACGAGCGCGAACTCGAACTCCGGCAGCGGCGGCTGCTTCGCCGGGTCCCCCATGTAGGTCCAGAGGATGTCGCCGATCTTGACCAGCGGATACGCCGTGAGCTTGACGTTCTGGCAGAAGCTCGAGTTGTCCGCCTCCGACGGCACCTCCACGCACTGGCCCGTGACGTCGTACTTCCACCCGTGGTACGGGCAGCGCAGCCCGCGCTCCTCGTTGCGGCCGAACCACAGCGACGCGCCGCGGTGAGCGCAGAACTCGTCGATCAGCCCGTAGCGCCCGTCGGTGTCGCGGAAGGCGATGAGCCGCTCGGACAGCAGCTTGAGCCGTACCGGCGGGCAGTCGTCCTCCGGGAGCTCCTCGGCCAGGCAGGCCGGCATCCAGTACTGCCGGAACAACGCACCCATGGGCGTCCCCGGGCCGGTGCGGGTCAGCAGTTCGTTGATGTCGGGACGAAGCACGGATGACTCCCTCTCGGGACGGAACGCCGGGGCGGACTAACAGTTATACCAAATAGCTGGCCGCGGTCAACGCCGCGACGCTCAGGGCTGCTCGGGCGGCACGTCGACGGTCAGCCCGTCGAGCTCCGCCGTCACCGGGACCTGGCACGAGAGCCGGCTCCCGTCGCGGCGTTCGGACACCGCGAGATCGAGGAGGTCCTCCTCCATGTCGTTCGGCTCGCCGACGAGCGGCACGAACTCGGCCCGCACCCAGACGTGGCACGTCGCACAGGACGCGTTGCCGCCGCACTCGCCGACGATGCCCGGAACGCCGTTCTTCACGGCCGCTGCCATCACCGATTCCCCGATGACGGCATCGACGGCGTGCCCCTGCCCGTCGCTGCCGACGTAGATCACCTTCGGCACGGTTGAGACGTCCTCTCCTGCAGATGGTCTGTCCATTAGACCATGAGGGTCTCCCCGGAGCCAGCGTCAGGTTCGTGGCGTTTGGTGCCGCCCGTACCGTTCGATGGACTGTCCATTGGGCATACACTGCGGGCGTGCCGAGGCCCGGAACGACATCCCCCGCCACAGACGGCGGTGCGACCTCCAACAAGGGCGACCTGCTCAGCCGCGTGAGCGTCGGTCGCATCTCCGAGGTCATCGTCGACCAGATCCGGTTGCTGATCCGCTCCGGTCAGCTCACCGCCGGTGACCGCCTCCCGTCCGAGCGGGAGCTGTGCGAGCGGTTCGGCGTCAGCCGGGTCACCGTGCGCGAGGCGCTGCGGGTGCTCGAGGCCAACGGACTGGTCGACATCCGCGTCGGAGCGCGGGGCGGCGCCTTCGTCACCGCGCCCAGCAGCCGGATGGTCGGCGAGGGCATCGCCGACCTCATCTCGCTCTCCAGCCTCAGCGCCATGGAGGTCACCGAGGCGCGCATGGTCTTCGAGCTCGGGCTCGTGCCGCTCGTCTGCGAGCGGGCCACCGACGAGGACGTCGCCGCGCTGTACGAGATCTGCGACCGCAGCAGCGCCGCCCTCGAGGCCGACGACTACCCGCTCGCCCTGTCCGCGGAGTGGCACACCCGCTTCGCGCGCGCCACCCACAACCGCGCGATCACCCTGCTCGCCGAGTCACTGCACGACCCGATGATCCGCTCCCTCCAGCAGGCCCGCTCCTCCGAGCCCACGCACGGGCGCCGCGGCGCCGACGAGCACCGCGCGCTGGTCGACGCCGTCGCCGCGCGCGACGTCCCCCGCGCCACCGAGCTGATGAGCGTTCACCTCAACCGGACCGCCTCCCGGGTCGCCGGTGCAGAGGGAGCGGAGCAGACAGTCCGCTGACTCCGACCGCCCGTTCCGCTCAGCTCGGCGCGAGGCCGTCCCCGAACACCAGCGACTTGATCGTCACCGGAACCGTGTTCGACGGGTAGCGCAGCCGGCCGATGTCCACGTAGTCGAAGTCGCGCAGGTGCAACCCGTCGAGGACGAGCAGCTCGCCGGTCACGTCGAGCTCCTCGGTCAGCAGCCTTCCCAGCGTCATGGCGACATCGCCGTCGAGGACGAGGTAGACGGGCCTGCCGCGGTCGATCCGCTCGGCGAGGCCGGCGCGCAGGCCGCGGGCGAATGCGTGGAGCCGCGCATAGCTGGGCGTCCCCGTCCAGGACATCGCCAGTGCGAGGTCGCCGTCCGGGCCGTCGGCGACGAGGGCGACGAGGTGGCGGCGGACGGCGGACGCGACCGCGGTGGGGTCCACCGTCTCGCCCAGCACGCACGCGGGCCGGACGACCTGCAGGTTGCGGCGCGGCAGCAGGGCGTCGGGGTCGGAGATCCAGCAGGTGTTCCCGCTGAGCTGCACGCTGTACTCCGACGCGCCGAGCGCGGTCGCGCGAATGCACTCCCCGGCGGGGAGCAGCGGCCACGGCAGCGCGCCCGCGTCGATGCGCCGCCGCATGGCCTGCCCGAGCGGGCGGCCGAGGTCGCCGAACTGCGCGTTCTCCCGGTCGTAGACGTACTCCGCCACACCGCCGGAGAACATGACTCCGTCGATGCGTCCGAGGTCGCCGAGGGTGTCGGTGAGGAGGAAGGGCGCAGCCTCGGCCCGGCCCGTGACCGCCGCCACCACGACGTCCGCCATCGACTCCGCCACGCGATCGCACTCGCCGTCGCGCACGGTGCCCCCGAGCTGCCAGTGATGGCCCGCCCGGTCGGCGTGGGTGGCGCCGGCCGGGTCGAGGCGGACGATCGTGCCGTCCTCGTCGACGACCTGCAGCCGCCCGCCGACGTGCACCGCAGCCGTCGCGACGATCCGGCCGCGGTCGAGCACGGCGAGTTTGGTGGTACCGCCGCCGATGTCGATGTTGAGGATGCGCGAGCCGGTGTCGTAGGAGGTCTGGGCCGCGCCGGAGCCGTACGCGGCGAGCATCGCCTCCATGTTGTGCCCCGCCGTCGCGGTGACCAGGGCGCCGCCGCGGTCGGCGAGGATGCGCGCGATCGCCTCCGCGTTGCGCCGGCGCAGCGCCTCGCCGGTGAGGATGACGACCCCGGTGTCGACCTCGGCCGGGTCGACGCGCGCCTCGCCGTACGCCCGGTCGATGATCGACCCGAGCGCAGCGGCGTCGATGAGCTCGGCGCTCGTGTACGGGGTGAGCGCGACGGGTGAGCGGTACCGCGTCTCGCGTCGGACCACCACGTAGCGACTGGTCAGGTCCTCGCCGATGCGCCGCAGGTGCAGCTGGGAGAACACGACCTGCGTACCGGACGAGCCGATGTCCATCCCGACGCTGGCCAGCACGACGTTGTCCTGCTGCCAGATCGGGTTGTCCTCGATCGGGCTCAGCGGCTCGTCGTCGTGGTCGTGGTCGTGCCCCGGGACGTGAGCGGAGTGGACCGTGCGCGCTTCCACCTCAGACCGCGACCGTCTCCTGCGGCTTCGGCGGCAGCGTCGCCAACTCGGCCTCGTAGGCGGCGTCCATCTTCGGCTCCATCCCGTGCTCGGCCAGCGCGGCGCGGAACGTCTCGCGGACGTAGGGCGACTCGTCGGCGTAGTCGATCTGGTCGCCGCCGACGCGCTGGCTGATCCACGCCTTCGGCACGCCCTGCGCGTTGCGCACCGAGACGACCTCGTGCTTGAACGCGAGGTAGCGGGCTGGCTCGGTGCCGCTGTTGAAGTGCTGGTGGAACCACATGTTCGGCGGGACGATCAGGCTGCCGGGACCCCACTCGTAGCGCCGCGGCTCCTCGCCTTCGGGCCACATCAGGCTGTAGCCCTCGCCGGACAGGATGATCACGTGTGCTCCGGGGCCGTGCCGGTGCCCCTTCTTGTACGTCGCGGTCGGGAACTGCGAGATGTGGCTGTTCATCGATCCCTTGGCCATGGCGAAGCGGATGTGCCCGCCGCCCGCGCCGCGCTCCTTGGCCTCGATGAGCGGCAGGTTGGCGGCGTCGGCGACGAAGTTGGTGTCGAGCAACAGGCCCTTCTGCTCGCCCTTCGGGGCGAAGTAGTCGGGCTCGCCGGCGAACCGCTTCGGGAAGTCGTGCGCCGTGCCGAACACGAAGTCGACGTCGTCGTAGAGGTTCAGGACGGGCGGCAGGTTCGTCGAGGCGACGAAGCGTGCTGCCCGCTGCCCGGATCCGTTGAAGTGCTGGTGGTTCGCGTTCAGCGGGATCGCGAACAGCGATCCGGGCTGCCACTCGAAGGTGACCTCTGCGCCGGCGTCGTTCCAGACGCGCGTCGACCCGTGCCCGTCCAGGACCAGCACCATCTCCTCGCACAGCTGCCGGTGCGGCGCGAGCTGCCCGCCCGCGGGGATCTCGCAGACGTAGCAGTCGTTGGAGGTGCGGGTGGCCTCGTGGTTGATGAAGACGCCGCGGCCGCCACGCCGCTCCCACGGCTTGAGCTCGACGGTGCGCAGGTCGGGCACGTAGTGGGCAGCGATGATGTCGAGGCCCTCCGCTGCCACCCACCGCGTGTACGGCGAGTCCTTCTCGGTGGCGAACTTCGCCGCCAGGTCGTCGGTGACGAGCGCGTCCTTAGCCATCGGGCCTCCCTGTCGGCAATAATTGGTAAGACCGTAAGACCCTTCCTGTCACCTGTCAAAGAACCTTGACACTCAATGGTCTTACCAGTAGACCTTAGTCGCCGAGCGGCGGCGCCGACGCCGCGCAGAGGAGGCCACCGTGGGTGAAGACGGTCGCGTGTTCGTGCGCGGTCTGGAGTCCGACAAGTACGAGCTCGAGGCGTTCCGCCGGGAGCAGCTGGCGCGGGCGCGGGTCCGCGACGACACCGTCGTCACCGACCACGGCGAGGCCGTGGCCCACTCGGGCAGCAACAAGCAGTCGCGCACGTGGTGGCGGATCGGCCCGGGCGACGAGGAGTTCCTGACCCAGACGCTGCAGGTGCACTTCGTCGAGATCGACGGGCACGGCAGCAACCGCGGCCACGGCCACCAGAACGAAGCCGCGTTCTACATCCTCTCCGGCGCCGGCTACGAGATCCACGACGACCAGCGCTACGACTGGAAGGAAGGCGACTTCGTCTTCGTCCACACCGACTCGGTGCACCGGCACTTCAACCCCTACGACGAGAAGGCGCTGACCCTCGTCGTGAAGGCCAAGAGCAGCTGGATGTTCCTCGGCCTGTTGCAGCAGGGGCGGGGCGGCCCGGTCGACCGGCCGGACGAGTTCGGCCCCCGCGAGGACTGGTCGCAGATCTGGACGCCCGGCGTGCTCGACCGCACCAAGGTGATCGGCGTCGAGGACACGGTCTGGGAGGACACCGAGCTGGGCCGCATCCGCGTGATGACGAGCCCGCAGACCGACCACGCGCGCCTGTTCAGCGTGGACGCGTTCGAGTGGGCCGTCGACGCGGGCAGCCGCACGGCCCGCTACTGGAAGATGGCTGACGAGGTCCTCTACGCCCTCCACGGCGGCGGCTACTCGCTGCACTGGGAGGTGCAGGCCGAGATCGCCGAGCGGTACTACGCGCACATCGCGAAGGAGCCGACGCGCCACGAGTTCTCCCAGGGCGACGTCCTGTACGTCCCGCAGAACACCGTGGCCCAGCACTTCGCGGCCGACGGCACGCCGCTGCGGCTGCTCAGCTTCCAGAACCGGTTGTTCAAGCACCTGGGTTACGACAACGTGAAGGTGCTCGAGCCCGCGCCCCGGTCGGAGACCGCGGCTGCCGACCTCGCCCGGGCCTGATCGATGAGTGCGGTCGAGAGGCCGGTCGAGAACGCGCCGGCGCCCGCCGCGTACGGCAGCGACCTGGTGGTGGACCTGCTGCGGGCGCTCGGCACCCGCTACGTCCCGCTGAACCCCGGCTCGTCGTTCCGGGGCCTGCACGACTCACTGGTCAACCACGGCGGCAACACCGATCCGCAGCTGATGCTGTGCCTGCACGAGGAGATCGCGGTCTCCCTGGCCCACGGCTACGCCAAGGGCTCGCGGCAGGTGGGCGTGGCGGCGGTGCACGACCTCGTCGGGCTCATGCACGCCTCGATGGCCGTCTACGACGCGTTCTGCGACCGGGTGCCGCTGCTGGTGCTGGGCGGCAGCGGGCCGGTGGACCCGGCGCTGCGCCGTCCCATCGACTGGATCCACTCGGCCACCACCCAGGCGCAGCTCGTGCGCGACTTCGTCACCTGGGACGCCGAACCGGCCACGCCCGCGGCGTTCGTCGCCGACGTGCTGGCCGCGCACCGGCGGACGGCGAGCGTCCCGCGGGGCCCGGCGTACGTCTCGCTGGACGCCGGGGTGCAGGAGGCTCCGCTCGCCGAGCCGGTGCCGCTCCCCGACCTGGAGCTGCACGCCCCCGCGCCTCCTCCGGCCGCCGACGCGGCGAGCGTCGAGCGGGCCGTGGACGTGCTGCTCGCCGCGCGGCGCCCGGTCGTCACCGCGGGCGCGCTGGACTGGGATCCCGCCGCCACGGACGTGCTCGTCGAGCTGGTGGAACTGCTCGGCGCCGCGTACCACGACGACCGCAACACGGTCTCCTTCCCCACAGCGCACCCGCTGAACGGCACGGGCGACGCGAGCTGGTTCGAGCGCGCCGACGTCGTGCTCGCGATCGGGCTGCCCGACGTGCCCGGCCGGCTGCGCCGCCGCGACCGGAGCCGCACGGACGGGCCGGTCGTCCAGCCGGCGATCGTCGACGTCTCCACCGGGCACCTGGATCAGCGGTCCTGGTCGCACGCGTTCCAGACCCCGTTCCCGCGGGCCGCCCAGCTGCTCGCCGACCCGCTCACCGGGGCGCGCCAGCTGCTGGCCGCGCTGCGGGACCGCGCGCCGGACGCATCCGCTCGCCGCGAGGAGGTCGGAGCGCAGGTGCTCATCCGGCGCGAGCGGGCGGCGGCCGCGCGCCGGACGACGTGGAACGCCCGGCCGATCGCACCGGCACGCATGGTCGCGGAGCTGTGGGACGTCGTGCGGGACGTGCCGCACCTGCTCTGCCTGCGCAACACCCGCAGCTGGCCCGAGGGCATCTGGGAGCTGCCCGGCGCCGGGAGCTACCTCGGCCACTCCGGCGGCGGTGGCGTCGGATACGGGCCCGGGGCGTTCGTCGGCGGGGCCCTCGCGGCCCGGGACCGGGGCCTGCTCGGCGTCGGGATCGTCGGCGACGGCGACCTCCTCATGGCCGCCGGCGCGCTCTGGACCGCCGTGCACTACCGGATCCCGGGGCTGCTGGTCGTCAACGACAACGGCTCCTTCTACAACGACGAGCCGCACCAGGCCGCCGTCGCCCGCGAGCGTGGCCGGCCGGAGACGAACAGCTGGATCGGGATGCGCATCGCAGACCCCGCGGTCGACATCGACGGCCTCGCCGCCTCGTACGGGTGCTGGACGGCCGGCACGGTCACCGAGCCCGACGAGCTCGCCGGCGCGTTCGCGAAGGGGCTGGCCGCGGCGCAGGACGGACAGCTCGCGGTCGTCCACGTGCGGACGGCGCCGGCATGAGCGTCCTCGGCCGGGTCGGACGCGGTCGCGCGCCGGTGCACGCGCAGATGTCGATCGGCGGGCGGTGGCGCGACGCCGCCTCCGGTGCCCGCCTCGACTGCATCGATCCCACCACGGAGGAGCTGCTCGGCACGGTGCCGGCGGGCGGCGCTGCCGACGCCGACCTCGCCGTCCAGGCCGCGCAGGAGGCGGCCGGGGCGTGGCGAGCGCTGGGCTGGACGAAGCGCGCGGCCCTGCTGCGCGACCTCGCCGCCGCCGTCGCCGAGGTCGCCGAACCGCTCGCCGTCCTGGACACGCTCGACAGCGGCAACCCGATCGCCGGCATGCGCGGAGACCTCGAGTCGACCGTGCGGGAGCTGCACTACTTCGCAGGCCTCGCCGGACAGACGCACGGGACCAGCACACCGACCGCCGCCGGGACCGTGTCGTCCACCCAGCGCGAGCCCTACGGCGTCGTCGTGCGGATCGTGCCGTTCAACCACCCCTTCAAGTTCGCCTGCGGCAAGGCGGCCGCCGCGCTCGCCTCCGGCAACAGCGTGGTCGTCAAGCCGGGCGAGCAGACGTCGCTGTCGGCGATCGCGCTCGCCGAGGTCGCCGAGGCGGTGCTCCCGCCGGGCGTGCTGACGGTCGTCACGGGCACCGGCGCCGAGCTGGGCCAGGCGCTCGTCGCGCACCCGGGCGTGCAGCGGGTGGCGTTCACCGGCTCGGTGCCCACCGGACGCGCGATCATGGCGGCCGCCGCGCAGAACCTCGCGCACGTCACCCTCGAACTCGGCGGCAAGAACCCGCTGATCGTGTGTCCCGACATCGACGTCCGCAAGGCCGCCCACGACGCCGTCGCGAGCATGAACATCGCGCGCAGCAACGGGCAGTCCTGCGGATCGACCTCGCGGATCTACGTGCACGACAGCATCCGCGCGGAGTTCACGGACGCGTTGCTCGAGCGGGTGGGCGCGCTGAGCGTCGGCGACCCGTGCGACGAGGCGAACGACGTCGGCCCGCTCGCGTTCGCCGCCCATCACGCGCGCGTGCTCGACCACGTCGACCGCGCGAAGGGCGCCGGCGCCACGCTCGCCGCGGGCGGCTCCCGGCCGGCCGGGCTGGACCGGGGCTACTTCGTGGAGCCGACCGTGTTCACGAACGTCACCGACGACATGCCGATCGCGCGCGAGGAGGTGTTCGGGCCGGTCATGGCGGTGCTCGGCTTCTCCGATCTCGACGACGCCGTCCGTCGCGCCAACGACACCGACTACGGGCTCACGGCGAACGTCTACACGCGCGACCTGGGCGTCGCGCACCGGCTGGCCGACCGGCTGCAGGCCGGCTACGTCTACGTCAACGGCACCGGGCGCCGTCCGCCCGGCTCGCCCTTCGGCGGCTGGAAGCACAGCGGCCTGGGCAAGGAGAACGCGCACGAGGAGCTGCTCTCCTACACGCGCGAGAAGACGATCACGATCACCCTGCCTCCCGAGGACCCCGACTGGAGCGGTCGATGACGACGAGCAGCGCCCATCCTTCCTGGGCACCGTACGACAAGGCGGTCTGGGGCTCCGACGTCATGGTCGACGCCCTCCGCGAGCTCCACCTGCCCTACATCGCGCTCAACCCCGGTTCCTCGTTCCGCGGCCTGCACGACTCGCTCGTCAACTACGCGGGCGACGAGATGCAGATGATCGAGTGCCCGCACGAGAAGATCGCCGTCGCGCTGGCACACGGCTACGCGAAGGCGACCGGACGGCCGATGGGCGTGCTGCTGCACGACCTGGTCGGGCTCCTGCAGGGCACGATGGGCATCTACTACGCCTACATCGACCGGGCGCCCGTCCTGGTCCTGGGCGGTTCCGGGCCGGCCGACCACGACCGGCGCCGGCCCTACATCGACTGGATCCACTCCGCGAACGTGCAGGGCCAGGCGGTCCGCGAGTACACGAAGTGGGACCACGAGCCCCGCTCGATCGAATCCGTGCCGAGCGTGCTCGCACGCGCCCACCGCATCGCGACCACCGGGCCGGCCGGCCCCACGTACGTCGCCCTGGATGCCGGGCTCCAGGAGGACCGGGTCACCGAGCCGGTGCCCGTGGACGACGTCGCCGCGCTCGCCGCCGCGCCGTCCCCGGTGGCGCCGGACCCGGCAGCGCTGCGGGCGCTCGCGGAGCAGCTGTGCGCGGCGGAGCGGCCGGTGATGGTGCTGGCCTACCCGGGGCGGGACCCGGCGTCGTTCGGGCACCTCGTCGACCTTGCCGAGCTGGTCGGGATCGGCGCGCTCGACACGCACTGGCGGCTCAACTTCCCCACCCGCCACCCGCTGTGCGTGAGCGACACCGACATCGTCGACGAGGCCGACTGCGTGCTGTTCGTCGACGTGAAGGACATGGTCAAGCCCACCCACCGCACCGACCGGCTCGCGCGGCGGAACGTCTCCCGTCTCGCGCCGGGCTGCCGCGTGCTCTCGATCGGCTTCGGCGACATGGGCATCTCGTCCTGGAGCGAGGACTACGCCCAGCTCATCCCGGCCGACCACACCGTCGTCGCCGACACGGCCGTCGCGCTCCCGCTGCTGATCGAGGAGTGCCGCGCCCTGCTGGCCGAGGACGACGCCCAGCGTGCGGCCCAGCGCGCCGCGTGGACGCGCAGGTTGACCGAGGTGCACGAGAACACCCGGGCCGGCTGGACCCAGCACGCGGCCGAAGTCGCCGGGGAGACGCCGGTGGCCACCGCGCAGCTCGCGGCTGCGGTGTGGAACGTCGTCCGGGAGCACGACTGGGTGCTCACCGCCGGCACGGCCGCGGAGTGGGCGTTGCGCCTCTGGGACTTCGACGCCCCGCACCGGCACCCCGGCAAGCAGCTGGGCACGGCCACCCAGATCGGCATCTCGCTCGGGGTGGCGCTCGCCCACAAGGGCACCGGCCGGCTCGTCGTGGACCTGCAGCCCGACGGTGACCTCATGTTCGACGTCGGCGCGCTGTGGGTGGCGAGCCGCTACCGGCTGCCACTGCTCGTGGTCATGTTCAACAACCGCGCCTACTACAACGACTGGGAGCACCAGGAGAAGCTGGCGGCGCAGCGCGGCACGCCGGTCGACCGCGCGCACATCGGTATGGCGATCTCCGACCCGGCCCCGGACTTCGCGGCCGTGGCGAAGGGCTTCGGGTGGTACGCCGAGGGCCCGATCATGGACCCGGCAGCGGTCGAGGCCGCGGTTCGCCGCGCCGCCGCGCACGTGCAGGCGGCCGGCGGGCCGGCGCTGGTCGACGTGGTCTGCCAGCCGAAGTAAGGCCGGCGCGATCTCACAGAGCTGCAGCTCACGCCTGTTGCCGCATGCGGCTCGCATCCCGTCCGGCGGCGCGGCCCCTCGGGACGGCGTCGAGCCGCCGATGTGCTGGGGCGGGGCCGGCCGAGCGGCTCGGAGCCATCGGCTGGACGGCGCGCAGTGCGCGAGCCACCGCCGCCCACGGTGTAAGACCGGCCGAAGTGGAGGGAGTCCCGCGTGAGGGTCAGTAGCCGCGACGGTGGGTCGGGCACCCCGCTGGGCCACGAGCTCGCACCTCTGCGCGAGCTCGTGGCCGCGGCGTGCCGGGTGCTCGCCGGACGAGGGCTCGCCGACGGCGTCCTCGGGCACATCAGTGTGCGCGTGGATGACCAGCGGCTCCTGGTCCGATGCCGCGGGCCACGGGAGCGTGGGCTCGCGTTCACGACCCCGGAGGACGTTCGGCTCGTCGATCTCGAGGGCCGGGAAGGCGCGCGCGGTGAGCTCGACGGCGGGTACACCCCGCCGACCGAGCTGCCCCTGCACGTCGAGGTCCTACGCGCCCGAGCGGACGTCACCGCGGTGGTGCACGCGCACCCGCCCGAGGTCGTCGCCGCGGACCTCGCAGGCATCAGGATCCGCCCCATCATCGGTGCGTTCGACATCCCGGGCACCCGGCTCGCCGCCGGTGGTGTGCCGGTCCACCCTCGCGGGGTGCTCCTGCGGGACCGCAGGCTCGCCGTCGAGATGGTCGCCTCCATGGGAGACCGGCCGGTCGTCGTGCTCCGCGCCCACGGTCTCACCAGCGCGGCGGCGACCATCGAGCAGGCCGTCCTGCAGGCGATCAGCGTCGATCAGCTCGCCCGGTTGTCACTGAAGGTGGTCAGTGCCGGAGGGACCCTCACCGACCTACCGGAGGCGGACATGGCCGAGCTGCCAGACCTCGGCGCAGAGTTCAACACCGCCACCGCGTGGCGGCACGAGCTCGCCCGACTCCCCGGCCTGCTCCCCCACGCAGGGGAGCCGTGTCAGCGCTCGTAATGCCCTCCCACTGCCTCGCCACCACTACTGGTGCCTGCCAGTGCCGTCCCGTCAACGCGGATCAACGGTGGAGTTCAGCGGTTCCCGCCTCCACAACGCCGCACCCCATCCCGATCAGCTCCCCTGATCAGATCAGCTCAGTGAGCGGCGGCAGCCGCAGGCCCAGTCGCCGGCACATGCCGCCGATCTACTCGTGGAATCGGGTCAGACGCTCGCTCAGAACCCGGTCGAGCGCCCCCCGTCCCGCCGGACCCCACGCCGGCTTACCGCCGGGCAGGCCGCGATCCCCGTTCTGGCCCATCAGCATCAGGAAGAGGCTCTTCAGCACGGCCAGCCCGCGGGCGCGCCGGACCGTCGCCTCGTCAACCTCCCCGTACGCGGCGAAGAAGCGGGCGGCCGCGCCCGCCGGCAGCAACACCCAGGCAGCCGCCAGGTCCGACGCCGGGTCGCCGACGAACAGCTCGCCGAAGTCGACAACGCCCGCCAACGTCCCGTCCACGACGACGACGTTCGCCGGATGCAAGTCGCCGTGCACCCACACCGACGGACCCTCCCATGCGGGGGCCGCGACGGCGTCGTCCCAGACGGCCCAGACGTCGGCGGCCTCGGCGCCGATCGTGCCAGCGTCGACGGAGTCGAAGAACTGTTTGAAGCCGCTCGTGGAGTCTTTGGGATGCGCGCCAAGGCCCGTCGTATCGACCGGTGCGTCGGCGGGCGCTGTCACGTGCAGCGCCCGCAGGAACGCCGCCAGCGTCTCGGCCGCGTGCTCGCCGCGGGTAATCGACCCGCGGTCTAGCGGCAGCCCCGGCACCCACGTCATGACCGTCCACAGCTTGGGGAAACGCTCGGAGGGCTCACCACTTCGCACCGGGACGGGGATCGGCAGCGGCAGGCGTGGGGCGAGCAGGGGCAGCCACCGGCGCTCCTTGAGCTGGCGATCGGGGTCGGTCTCCATGCGCTGGATCCGCACGGCCAGCTCGTCCCCGAGGCGCCACATCTGATTGCCCCAGCCGCCCTCCACCTCGCGGAGAGGCAGCTCGGCCAGGTCCGGATGCTGGTCCCGCAGCAGGTGACGGATGAGACCTGCGCTGATTTCGGTCCCGATATCGGTCATGCCGTCCAACGAGGCCACCCACCCGGCAACATCAACCAGGCGGTGATCATCACCGCCGAACCGGACTCAGACTAAGGGTCGGAGTTCAGTCAACTATTCGGGCTATCGCCTCCGTCGCCGAGGATGGTGTGCGGCTGCAGTCGAGGCAGCTGCGACTGCTCACCCGGTTCTTCCCTGAGGTGGTTGACGCGCTCCGCGCATCGTTCCGCGACGTCGTGCTCGACGGCGAGCAAGTGGTGTGCCGCGCCGGTCGGCTCGACTTCACCGCGCCGCAGGGCCGGCTCGCAACCCCACACGCGGCGACCGAGGCGCCAGCTTCCTTCCTGGTCTTCGACGTGCTCGAGGCAAGCGGGACAGGGCGCGAAGCCGCCGTCAGTTGCCAAGCGGACACACCGCGCCTGGAGCCCGTGGGCGCCCTGAGCAGGTCACAGGGCGTATCGCAGGATCGCTGCAACCGGTCCGCCGTGGGGGACGTCCGCGGCACGCACCGCGAGCACGCGGCCCCCGGAGAGCAGCACCTGCCGAGCGATCTCGTCGACGACGCCGTAGCTGGCGGCATCGTCCTGGGCGAACGTGACCGCGCCCGTCTCGTCGTCCACGAAGCCGGGCAGCTTCACGTCGATGTCGGCCAACAGCGTGTCGATCGCGCCGCGGGTCGCCGCCCGGGCCAACGTCGCCACATCGGTTGACGCGCGCCCCTGCTCGAACCGCAGCTCGAACAGGTCCCTGACCGCGGCCAGCTGACCCGCGTACACCTCGTCCAACAGCGGTCGCGCCGCCGCGGCGAGGCGCTCATCGGGCACGCCCTCGGGATTCCCCCCGATGCCCCGCTCGACCAGGTGCGGGTAGCTGTTCAGCGACCGGTAGATCGAGTCGAGCGGCTCGGTCGCGGCGAGGATGAGCGGCAGTTCGAGCCCGGACAGGACACCACGCACGGCCTGGTCGACCTTCCTGGCGAACTGGCGCAGCCTGATCTTCTGCCCCTCCGAGCCTTGGATCCGGCGGATCGGGGAACGATCAGCGATCGACGCCTTGCCCGCCGAGCTCGCCGCATCGGTGGGCAGTCCGGGGACGTCGACGGTGAACGACGGTCCCTCGGGCGTCACCTCCACCAGCCTGACCGAGCCGGCTGCGAGGGCCAGGACGAACGCCGCCTGCGGGAACGTCACGGCCCGTAGCAGCGGCGTGAGGTAGAAGCGATCCGCTACCTCGACGACGCTGGACAACCGGTTCGGGAGGCGGAATGTCCGGACCCACCCGGCCGCGGCGAAGACGGCGAGGCTGCGCGCCTGCACGGCCCAGAAGTCGTCGTCGTCGACGAGATCGCCCAACTCGTCGCGCACGCTCGCGATCGCGGTCGGCGCGACGCCGGAAGCCTCCAGCTGCCGGATCGCCGTGGCCGCGAGGTTCTTCAACTCGATCCGGTCGGCCTGGGCGTCCTGCGTGATCACGCTCGTCGGCAGGTAGATCGAGACGCAGCTGGGGCCACGCACGGCGAGCAGCCGCTCGATCTCGGATCGCGTCGGGATGTCGGTGTGGAGAGTCATGCGGCCTCCAGCGGGTCGGAACGCGACGGTTTCACGATCAACGGGCAGCTGCCGCGGGTTGCCGCCCACGCTCGCTCGATGTCGGATGCCCGACTTCACCCGGAGCGGATGAGGTGCCGTCACCAGGCCCCCCAGCGATCCTGAGGGAGTCGCCATCACCGCGGTCGGCGCACGCTCGCGGTGCTCCTCGCCGATGATGAGAGGAGCACGGCCGTCGGGAGGGGCCTGGTGTGAACCCGGTGCTGGCATTGATCCTCGGGCTCGCTGCTCTGGTGGTGGGCGCCGAGATGGTGGTGCGTGAGGGATCCGCACTGGCGGCCAGGTTCAACGTCAGCCCGCTCGTGGTGGGCATGACGATCGTCTCGCTCGGCACCAGCCTCCCCGAGCTGGCCATCGGCCTCAACGCCGCTCAGCAGGGCAACGCCGGCCTGGCCGTGGGGAACATCGTGGGAACCAACCTGGTCAACATCCTGCTGATCCTGGGCCTGAGCGCGCTCATCCGGCCGATCGCGCTCGAGGCCCGGACCCTGCGGTTGGACCTGCCCGCGATGACCGGGGCGGCGCTGCTGCTCTTCGTCCTGGCCGTCGACGGTGACCTCACCACCGCCGACGGCCTCTGGCTGTGCCTCTACGGCGCCGCGTACCTGGCGCTACTCGCCGCGCTCGCCCACCGCGAGTCACGACAGCCGGCCGTCGTCGCCGACGACGGCCCATCTCCGAGCCCCGACCCCGACACGGCCAGTACTCCTCCAGCCCGGGCCCGGCCGGTTGCGGTCCGGGCGCTGCTGCTCGTCCTCGGCCTTGCCGTCGTCGTCATCGGATCGGAGTACCTGGTCGACGGCGCCGTCGAGATCGCTCGCGACCTCGGCGCCAGCGACGCGGTGATCGGCCTGACCATCGTGGCCGTCGGCACCTCGGCCCCGGAGCTCGTCACCACCCTGGTCTCCACCGTGCGAGGCGACAGATCCATCGCCCTCGGGAACCTCATCGGCTCCAGCGTGTTCAACATCGCCCTCATCCTCGGGCCCACCGTGCTGGTCGCACCCGGGACCGTGCCGGTACCCGAGGACGTACTGGCGCTGGATCTGGTCCTCATGGTGGCCGCCGCGGTCGTGTGCGTGCCTGTCTTCCTCACCCATCGACGACTGGGTCGACTCGAGGGAGCAGCGTTCGTGACGACCTACGTCGCGTACATGGTCTGGCTGCTCGGCACCCGGTTGTGAGCCGGTCGGAGCGAGTCGCGCGGGGTCGGCACCAGGACGCGGCTCGGCAGGCGGCACTCGGTGAGCGACCGCACGCCCGGGTCGACGAGTCAGGCAGGCTCCAGGTACTTGTCCGGTCGGACGTCGGTGTAGGTGCGGACCGGCACCTCGAGGGTGACCGAGCCGGCGTCGCGGAACTCGAAGGTGACCGGGATGCTGACGCCGCTGCGCAGGGTCTCGCGCAGCCCGGAGAGCTCCAGGTGCGGTCCGGTCACCTCGCTGAGGACCGCGACCGAACCGGGGGGCACGGGCACGTCCACGCGAGGAGCCGGCGAGGCATCGCCGTTCAGGAGAACAACCTGGTCGGCGAGATCGGTCCTGGTCCCGGTGAGCGCGTCCTCGGCCCTGCCATCGTTCGCGATCGTCAGGAGGAGTGCGGCGCTGTCCCCGGCGATGTGCATGCTGCCTCGTCCACCGGTGGATGCGACGGTGACGCCGAGCAGCCGGAGCTGGCCCACCTGCCCGTCGACGCCGTCGAGCTCGATCCCCGCCCGGTCGGGGGCCGGGGAGCCGGCCTGCCCCGAGCTGCAGCCGGCGAGCACCAGCAGGCTGAGCACGATCGTCCCCACGACTCCGATGCGGTTCATGTCGACTCCAAGGATCGGGCTCGCTCGAATCAGGCTCGAGTTGGACACGGTGGGCTCACGACGCTGGCTCAGATGGTGATGAAGCCGGTCCACAGGCCGACGACCCCGGTGATGCCGGCGGCTACGATGACGGCGCAGAGCGCCATCTCGGTGGCGGTGAACAGCCGGCGGCCCCGCTCGCTGCGCGCCTTGATGTACAGCAGCGTGGCCGGGGCGAGGATCACGGTCGACAGCAGCAGGAACTTCAAACCGGCGGCTTCGAAGAGGAACACCGTGTAAGCGGTCGCGACCCCGGCGATGATCGCCTCCTTGCGGCGAGTCCTAGCGTCAACGTTCTCGTAGGACTCGCCCGTGAGGCCGAGCTTCAGCGCGTACGAGGCGGCGAGGAAGTAGGGGATCAGCGCAAGGCTGGTGCACAGATCGAGCATGAAGTTCAGCGCGTCGGTCAGGACGACGGTCACGGCGAGGAGCGCCTGGACCGCCAGCGAGCTGACGACGAGAGCGGTGATCGGCGTTGCCTTGTCGTTCTCCCTGCCGAGGAAGGCCGGGAAGTCCTCGTTGCGGGCCGGGATGTACATCACTTCGGCGGCCATCAGGGTCCAGGCGAGGTAGGCGCCGAGGACGGAGACGATGACGGCGGCGCTGATGAACCAGCGGCCCCAGTCTCCTACGACGTGCTCGAAGAGGCCGATCATCGAGGGTTGGCGGGTCGCGGCGATCTGTGGCTGCGTCATCACCGAGTAGCTCGACAGCGTCACCAGGGCGAAGATCGACAGCACGCTCAGGAAGCCCAGGACGGTCGCCTTGCCGACGTCCTGGCGCTTCTTGGCGTAGCGGGAGTAGACGCTGGCGCCTTCGATACCGAGGAAGACGAACGTCGTGATGATCATGGTGTTGCGAACCTGCTCGTCGAGCGAGCCGAGGTCGCCGTAGCCGGTGGCGATCCAGTTGTCGGAGAAGATGCCGGCGTCGAAGGCGAAGAACAGCACGACGATGAAGACGAGGATCGGAAGGATCTTGAAGACCGTCACGATCCGGTTGATCACGGCTGCGTCGCGGACTCCCCGCGCGATCATGTAGTGGAACAGCCAGACACCGACGGTGGAGAGCGCCACCGCGACGACGGTGTCGCCGTCACCGAAGGCGGGGAAGAACGCGCCGAGGGTCGCGGTGATGAACACCCAGTAGAAGGTGTTCCCGACGACCGCGCTGGCCCAGAAGCCGAACGCGGAGTTGAAGCCGACGTAGTCACCGAAGCCGGCCTTTGCGTAGATGAAGACCCCGGAATCGAGATCGGGCTTGCGGATGGCGAGGTTCTGGAAGACGAAGGCGAGCATCAGCATCCCCGCCCCCGCGATCACCCAGGCGATCAGCGACCCGAGGATGCCGGTCGCCACGCCGAAGCGCGCCGGCAGCGAGAACACGCCCGCGCCGACCATGCCGCCGACCACCATGCCGGTCAGGGTGGGCAGGCTCATCTTGCCCTGCGCGGTAACCGAGGTGTCGGCGCCCGAGGTGGTGGGCGCGACCGAGGTGTCGGCAGCCGAGGGAACCGTGTCGGCCATGGTCAGCTCACTCCCGTCCTGGTGACTGGTGGGTCGCCACCCGCTCGACGTCCTCGATCTTGCGGTGACTCCGTGCAGCAGGCTCAGCGCCGGACGCATGAAGCAGAAGACGGCGAACGGCGCGCGCGAACACGGTGAAGAACGGCGCGGTATCCTCTCGGCGGTTCCACCCTGACCAGTCCTGTACCTGGTTCATCGACACGACGCGCAGTCCGAGGTTCTGGATCAGCGCCAACACCCCGAGCCGGTGGGATTCGTCGACGACGTCGCCGCAGATGAGTGTCTCGCCGGGAACGTCAATCACCTTCATGTCCGGGAACGCCCCCGAGTCTCGTCGGACAGCCGCCCGGCCACCCGGAACTCGTGGCGTCGGGGAGACGCGTCGTGGAAACACGTCGCGACTCCTTTCCCCGGGCCTGCGTCTTTCGGTGCCGAAATCGGGCGAGATCACCCTGCCCAGTGGATGCTGCTGCGGGATCGTCCGTAGGGGGTGAGTTCGGCGGCGAGCCCGGTCGTCTGGCCGTTTCGGATCGGGAGGGGTTGCATCAGCGCGCCGGCTTGTCGGAGATCTGGGCCGGCACCGCGAGCGTCACGCTTTCCCCGGTGTCGAGGGTGAACGTGACTGGCATGGTGAGCCCGCCCAGGAGCCGTTCGGTAAGCCCCTCGAGCGCCAGCCGATCGGTGTCGTTTTCCTGCAACGACACCGTGTCGCCCGGCTCCACGGGGATGCGGATCACGTCGGTCGCTCCGCCGGTGGCCTCGTGCACCACGCGGGCCGCGCGGGGACTGCTGATTCCGGTCAACGCGACCCCCGTGGAACCGTCGTTGGTGACCGTCAGGTGCAGCGGCGCGGTGCCCCCCGGTTGCCAACCCTCCCGCGGCGGAGTGGCCACGTGCACGTGCAGCAGGCGCACGTCACCGATCTGGCCGTAGTTGCTGTCGCGGGTCTTGACGAACTCGGGCGGATCGACAGTTCCGCAGCCAGCAAGCGTGACGACGGCCGCGACCAGCAAGGACGGCCACCGCGGCCCGGCCGGTATCGACTGGAACGCCGTTCTGGGAGGCCGCCTGATCCGCCATCTCGGCCTGCGCCATGTCAGGGTCATCGGGTTGTTCCGCCTCCATCGTCACCTACCTGGTCGCAGGCACTGGCACAGCAGAGTCGGTGTGGGCCCCGCTGTAGTCCGCAGCAACGCCTCGGCCCAGCCGCGCAGGAATCGACGTCGACGGACACCCCACGAGCAGCGGGAGCGGACCCAGTAAGGGTCACTCTGCCCGTCCGGCGCGCGCCGGGGGTCGTCCGCGCGGGATGAGTTCGGGCTGCCCGTCGGGACTACTGCTCTGGCGTGACCGCCGGGCCGGCGACCGTCCCCCCGGCCCGGCTGGGTGCGCGGCGCGGGGCGAATTCACCCCTTGCGGAGGACGTCGGGCGCGCCGAGCAGGGACGACAGTGGGCTTCCTGCTCATTGCGCTGCACGCGGTGGATCAGATGGAGGAGTGCGCCGTGTCCGGTCCGCAAACCTCTCCCACATCAGCTTCCTCGCAGCCGCCGGCCCCGGACGGAGTCCAGCCGCCGGCTGCCGAGCAGGCCCGAACGCAGCCCATCGGGCCGCCGAGCGAGCGGCCGACGCGGCGGCCGATCTTGCCGTGGCGTCGGCTGGGGTTGGTCGTGTTCGGGCTGCTCACTGTCGTGTACGGGCTGCTGGTGATGAGCCTGCGCCCTGCTGCGCTCGCGTCCGTGGCCGTGCTCGCCGGGATCGCGCTGGTCGTGGGCGGTGTGGTCCAGCTCGGGCTCGCCTCCGAGGTCGAGAAGGGTTGGCGGTGGCTCGCGTACCTCGGCGGCGTCGTCGGGATCGCCGCGGGCCTCGCCGCGTTCTTCTGGCCGACCCTCACGCTGTTCGTGCTCGCCCTGGTCACGGCCTGGTCGCTGGTCATCAACGGCGTCGTCCGGATCGTCGACTCCGTAGCCACCCGGGCTCGGGAGCTGTGGTGGTTCGGGCTGCTCGCCGGAGTCGTGGAGCTCGGACTCGGTCTGTGGGCCATCAGCTCACCCGGGCGGGAACTGCTCCTGCTGGTGAACCTGATCGGGATCTACGTCATCATCGCCGGCGTCGACGCGATCGTGGTCGCACTGACCGCCGAGCGAAGCGGCGAACGTGCACAGGCGGGCGCAGGCCGGGCGCGATGACCAGGGTCGAGGATGTCCGCGACCCCTCCGTGGTCGACGCGGTCATCCCCGTCGTCACGCTGGTCGTCCTGATCGGCGGCTCACTCGCGCTGTTCGGCTTGGACGCGTTGGACGGCCCGCTCCAGCTCGCGCTGGTGTCGTCGCCCGGCTCGTTCTGGGGCCGCCCGCGACCGACATGGGCGATACCGGTGTCGAGTTCACCGCCCTCGCCGGCCTGATCACCATCTAGGAGGAACCGCCCATGACCGCCACCACACCGCGGCCGGCCGCAGCGTACGGCGTGCACTCCGAGGTCGGCACGCTGCGGAAGGTCCTCGTATGCGCGCCAGGGCTCTCCCACATGCGCCTGACCCCCACCAACTGCGACAAGCTGCTGTTCGACGACGTGATGTGGGTGCAGAACGCTCGCCGGGACCACTTCGACTTCATGAGCAAGATCCGCGAACGCGGGGGCGAGGTCGTCGAGCTGCACAACGTCCTGACCCAAATGCTCACCATCCCGGAAGCGAAGACCTGGCTGCTCGACCGCAAGATCGTGGCGAACGAGGTCGGCGTCGGCCTCGTCGAGGACACCCGGGCCTACCTCGACGAGATGGACAACCGGAAGCTGGCCGAACACCTCGTCGGAGGGCTGTCCACCGCCGACCTCCCGGACGACTTCCGGCCCGGCTACGTCGCACTCGCCCGGGAGTCCACCGGCGTTCCCGAGTACCTCATGCCGCCGCTGCCCAACATGCTCTACACCCGCGACACGACGTGCTGGATCTACGGCGGCGTCACGCTGAACCCCCTCTACTGGCCCGCCCGCCACGACGAGACCCTGCTGATGAAGGCGATCTACACCTTCCACCCCGACTTCACGGGCGCCCGGATCTGGTGGGGCGACCCCGAGCAGGAATGGGGCCTGGCCACCCTCGAGGGCGGCGACGTCATGCCGGTCGGCAACGGGGTCGTCCTGATCGGGATGAGCGAGCGCTCCTCCCGGCAAGCGATCACACAGCTCGCCGCCCGGTTGTTCGCCGAGGGCGCCGCTGAGCGGGTGATCATCGCCGGTATGCCGAAGCTGCGCGCGGCAATGCACCTGGACACCGTGTTCACCTTCGCCGACCGCGACTGCGTCACCGTCTACCCGGACATCACCGACGGGATCCACACCTTCTCCCTGCGACCCGGTGACAAGGATCCGGTGGACGTCACCGAGGAGAAGATCTCCTTCCTCGACGTCGTCGCCGAAGCCCTGAACCTGACGAAGCTGCGCGTCGTCGAGACCGGCGGCGACGCCTACGCCGCCGAACGCAGCCAGTGGGACAGCGGCAACAACCTCGTCGCACTCGAACCCGGCGTCGTCGTCGCCTACGACCGCAACACGTACACCAACTCCCAGCTGCGCAAGGCCGGCATCGAGGTCATCACGATCGTCGGCGCCGAGCTCGGCCGTGGCCGCGGAGGCGGACACTGCATGACCTGCCCCCTGCAACGTGATGCAGTCGACTACTAAGGCCGCCGGGCTGGTGGCTCTGTTCCTCGCCGCGTCCTGCACGGCTCCGCCGGCGCAACCGACGGCACCCCCACCGACCCCTCCGGCCGTGCCCGCTCCTGCGCCCGCCGGCAGCCTGGCCGACGTACCCGCCGTGTCGGCAGAGCTCTTGCCGAGCGTGGTCAAGGTCCTCACGAGCGGCGGCAACGGCAGCGGCGTCGTCTACACCGCCGACGGGCTCATCCTCACCAACGAGCACGTCGTGCGCGGTGCGTCGACCGTGCAGCTCGGCTTCGCCGACGGCCGGCGCTACCCCGGCACGGTCCAGGCGGTCGATGTCATCACCGACCTGGCTCTGGTGCAGACCGACCGCCGCGATCTGCCGGTGGCCCGATTCCGGACCGAGCTACCCGTGGTGGGCGAGCTCGCCATCGCGATCGGCAGCCCACTGGGCTTCGAGAACAGCGTCACCGCCGGCGTCATTTCCGGGCTCCACCGCGAGATCCCCGGCACCGCCGCGGAGACCCAGGCCCTGGTCGACCTGATCCAGACCGACGCCCCGATCAGCCCAGGCAACAGCGGCGGCGCCCTCGTCAACGCCCGCGGCGAAGTGATCGGGATCAGCGAGGCCTACATTCCGCCACAGGCCGGAGCGGTGTCCATCGGCTTCGCCATTCCTGCCGCCACCGCCGTCGACGTTGCCGAACAGTTGCTCACCACTGGACGCGCCCGGCACGCCTTCGCCGGGCTCGAACCGACCCAGATCACCCCCCAGATCGCCGCCCAGCTCAACCTCCCCGGAACCGACGGGGTCATCGTCGCTGCGATCGTCGCCGGCGGGCCCGCCGCGAACGCCGGCCTGCAACCCGGCGATCTCATCCTCGCCGTCGACGCCGAACCGACCCGGCGGCCTGAGGACTTCCTCGGCACGCTGCGCCGCCGCAACCCCGGCGACACGATCAACATCACCGTCCGCGGACCCGGTGGCCAGGAACGCACGACCCAGCTCACCCTCACCGACCGTCCCGCCTTCAGCCAGTGACCCCGTCGACCATTCGAGGAGGGTAGGCGGACATGAAAGCGTCCGTGATCAAGGGGATCGGCCACGTCGGTTTCATGGAGAAAGAGGTGCCGCAGCCAGGTCCGGTCGATGCCGCCGTGCGGACGACCAGAGCTCTGATCGGCACATCGGATTCCCAGACTCTCCGAAGGCCGGACCCGCGTGCCCGCGTGCAGGCGCCGCCCGTACTGGGCTGGTCCTCCCGCGTCCTGGCACCCGAGGTGACAGGCCTTTCGCCCGACCGGGGCAACCGGTGTTACTCCGACATCGCCGGGGTAGGCCGTTTCCCGACCTTGCACTCACGAAACTCGAAAGGCGCGGTGTCCCGATGACCGACCCACGTTCCAGCAACGCAACCTCCGCACAGCAGGACACCCCGCCCGATACCCCCGCGGCTGCGACGCCGGCCGGGGCCGCCGGCTCGGCCGAGAAGCCGCCCGGCCACAGCACCGTGCCGACTCGGCTGCGCGAGAAAGGCGCTGCCGCCACCGAGAAAGTCCACGCCCGCGTCACGCACGCCCGGGAGGCCGCCTCGCAGAAAGCACCCGCGGTGAAGGACGCGCTGCGCGACAGGCGCACCGCCGCCACCGAGAAGGTCCACGCCGGTGTCACGCACGCCCGGGAGATTGCCTCGGACAAAGCCCCAGCGGTGAAGGGAGCGGTTCAGGAGCGCCGCGGGCTCGCCATCGGACTCACCTCCGCTGTGACCGTATTGGGCTATCTCCTGCTGCGGCGCCTCCGCGGGCGCAGGCGTCGAACGCACGATGCCGTCGAAACCAGCTAGTGCCCCGTAGACCACTCCACCACGCGCTCGTGGTGCACGCCCAGCTCGCGGCCCAGGCCCACTCGGCAGCGAAGCCCCGGTCATGGGGCTGGGCGGCGGATCGGTGTGCTCCGTCCCGATCCGGCGCCGACCGATCGGCGTGAACGAGATGGAGGCGGGGAGCATGATGAGCCGCTCTTCGTCCGTGGCACGTCTTCAGGCAGCTGTCGTTGGGCTACGAGCCCGGCACGAGTGGATCGACCACCTGCTGCGTGCGGGCGTCCGATACCACGAGCGGCACGGGAACCATTTCGCGGCCGCGATCACGTTCTTCAGCATCCTCAACGCGGTTCCACTGCTGATGATCGCCTACGCAACGGCCGGATACGTGCTCGCCCTCAACTCCTCGCTGCTCGCCGCTCTCGATGCGGGCATCGCCCGCGCTGTGCCGCCCGAACTGTCCGACACCATCGAACCGGTCGTCCACGCCGCCATCGCGCAACGCAACACCGTCGCGGGCATCGGTCTGCTCGCAGCTCTGTGGGCCGGCACCTGGTGGATGTTCAACCTCCGCGAAGCAGTGTCCGCGCAGTGGACGATCCCACCGCGCAATCCGGCGTCGCCGCGGCGTCTGCTCTCCGACATCGCCGCTCTCGCAGGCCTGTGGATCGCTGTGATCGGCTCTCTTGCCATCAGCGCCGTCGGCACGGGACTGGGAGAAACCGTTCTCGGATTGCTCGGGTGGCAGGGCGCCGACTGGTCACAGCTCACCCGTACGGGCTTCGGCCTGCTCCTGAGCCTCGTGACCGACTGGCTGATCTTCTTCTGGATCATCACCCGCCTACCCCGGACGCGACAACACATCCAGGGCGCAGCGCGGGCGGCCCTACTCGGTGCGATCGGCCTCGAGGTGCTGAAGCAGGGGCTGACGATCTACCTGGGAGGAATCACCGGCTCCCCGGGCGGGACCATCTTCGGCACGTCGCTCGGGCTGTTGGTGTTCGCCTACCTCGTCTCCCGGTTCGTACTCTTCATGACAGCGTGGGCCGCCACCGTGCGAGGCAACCAGGAGCCCGCACCCGATTCGGCGCCGGTCGTGGTTCCGAGCGCAGCACCATCAGCAGGTCCGGCACGCTCTGAGCCGGGCATCGGTGTTGCGGTGGCGATGATCGGCTCGTTGCTCATCGGTGTCCTGGTGGGCGCCCGGCTACGCCAGAGCCGCCGCGGTTCTCCATGAGACATCAGAGATCAGCATGATGCGCCGTGTCCCGCAGTACTCGCGAGCCGAGCAGAACTCGGCTGCGGAGACGGCGAACGTGGTTGGCCAGGTCGTCCTGGTCGCCCTGTGCTCGTCGATCTCAGTCGGTATCGCCGTGCTCGCGAGGAAGATCGGCTGACCCGGCTGTCGGCCGAGGGATGGCGTGCCTGTCCCCTGAGTGTCCGCTGGGTCCGACATCATGCCGTGGGCGGTGGCGACGCCCGTTCCGCCGGGGCGGTGGCCGGCGGGGACCCGACGCCGGGTGTTCGGACGATCAGTTGGCGGGTCGCCAAGGCGAGGCCGTTGCTGTCGAAGGCCCGCGCGATCCGCTCGAGGAGGACCCGTTGCAGGGCGAACTGTCGGCCGGCGAGGGTTTTGACGCGCAACCGCAGGACGACGCCGTCGGCGGTCAGTGCCTCGACCCCGAGCACCTCCGGTGGTTCGAGGACTTCCCGGTCGAAGGGCGGGCTGTTGCAGACCTGTGCGGCGACGGCATCGAGGACGGTGCGGGCTCGGGCGAGATCGGTGCTGCGGGCGACGTCGATGTCGATCATTGCGGCCGACCAGACCTGGGAGTGGTTGCCGACGCGGTCGATCTCGCCGTTGCGGACGTGCCAGACGGTGCCGTCGAGGTCTCGCAGGACTGTCTCGCGCAGGGTGATCTTCTCGACGGTGCCGGTCGCGCCGCCGATCTCGATCTCGTCGCCGATGGCGAAGTGGTCCTCGAGGAGGATGAACAGGCCGGCGAGCATGTCCTTGATGAGGCTCTGCGCGCCGAACGCCAGGGCGAGGCCGGCGAGTCCGGCGCTCGCGATGAGCGGTCCGAGGTCCAGCCCGAGGATGGCGGCGATGGTGATGAGCGCGACGACCCACACGAGTGCGGCGAGGAAGCTGGAGACCGCGGTGGCGACCGCGTGTGCGCGCTCGCCACGTCGTGCCTCCTCGCGGGTCGGGACACCGGTCGGTGGCCCACCATCCCCCGGTGAGCTCGTGCGCAGGATCAGTGGCTGTGCCGACAGCAGGCGCGCCACGGCGCGGGCGACGATCCGACGGATGAGCCACCGCAGCACCCACGCGCCCAGGAGTACTGCGCCGATCGCCAACGGCCGGCCTACCAGCCAGTCAGCGAGGGCTGCGAGGGTCGCGTTGCCGTCGGTGCGTTCGTAGACCCAGTCGCAGACCACGCGGGTGCGCGGGCCGCACGCGTCGAGCGGTGCGCCGACGTTCATGGCGGGCAAGCGGGCGCCTGGTGGCGTTGGGTCGTGTCGGCGAACTCGGCGGCCCAGCGGTTCACCCAGACCAACACGAGGGTGGTCGTGTCGCGTTCGGTCTCGGCAGCGATCGAGACGAGGTCCTGATCGCTGAACAGCACCCGGGCGGCGGGCAACGCCGTGCCGGGGAACGTGAGGACGACCCACTCGGCCGGCCCGAATGCGGGAGAAGGTGCTGCCACGGGGCCTCCCACGAGTCAGTGGTCGACGGCGTCGCGGATCAGCGGGCAGGGCATGCAGTGCCCGCCGCCGCGGCCGAGTTCGGCGCCGACGATGGCGATGATCGCGGTCAGGGTCATCAGGGGCAGCTTCTGTACGGCCTTGGACTCGGTCGTGGTCATCGTGGGATCCCGTTCACGTCGCGGCCGGTTCGCCGTCAGTCGATCCGCTGTCGGTCGGTCCGCTGTCGGTCGGTCCGCTGCCGGCCTGTCCGCTGCCGGCCGGTCCGCTGCCGGCCGGTTCCACCTTCTCGATCCGGAAGCCGGTGAAGCCGTACACGACGGATAGCAGTGGGCTGGCGATGTTGAAGAAGCAGAAGGGCAGGTAGACCAGGGTCGGTACGCCCAGCACGGCGCCCATGAACGCTCCGCAGGAGTTCCATGGCACCAGCGGCGAGGTGACGGTGCCGCTGTCGGCGGTGAGCCGGGACAGGTTCGTGGGGGCCAGGCCGCGTTTGGCGAACTCGGCCCGGTAGACCTTGGCCGGCATGACGAGGGCGATGTACTGGTCGCCTGCGACGACGTTGAGCCCGAACGCGGTGGCGAACACGGTCAGGAACAGCCGGCCGGTGCCCTTCGCGGCCCGGATCATCGGATCGATCAGCCGGCCGATCAGCCCGAACTCCTCGAGCAGGGTGCCGAACGTGACCGCGCCGATGATCAGCCACAGTGTGAGCAGCATGCTGTCCATGCCGCCGCGCGAGAGCAACTGGTCGATGTCGGCGATGCCCGAGTCCATCGAGAAGCCGGTCGCCATCGCCTGCCACACAGCCGTGATTGCGGCGCGCACCGGGTTGAGACCGGGATCGGCGACGAAGTCGCGCACGACCGGGTACTGGGTGAACACCCCGAGGGCACCGGCGAAGAGCGCCGCGGCCATCAGTGCGAGCGAGGCGGGGGTCTTGCGGACCGACAGCACGACCAACAACAGCAGCGGCAGCAGGTTCAGCGGGGTGATCCAGTAGATGTCGCCGAGGGCGTTCAGCTCGCTGCCGGTGTCGCCGACGTCGGTCGCCGCGGGCCCCCAGAACAGCCCGATCAGCAGGAACAGCACGAACCCGATCACGAAGGCGGGCACCGAGGTCCAGGCCTGGCGCTTGATGTGCTCGTAGACGTTGACCTTGACGAGCTGGGCGGTCAGGACGGTGGTCTCCGAGAGCGGGGAGAGCTTGTCGCCGAGGTAGGCACCCGAGATCACCGCCCCGGCGGTGATGCCCGGTGAGATGCCGAGCATCGCCGCGATGCCGACCAGCCCGACGCCGATCGTGCCCGCGGTGGTCCACGAACTGCCGATCGACATCGCGATGATCCCGCAGATCAGCGCGGTCGCGGCGTAGTACCAGGTGGGCGACAGCACCTGGATCCCGTAGTAGACGAGCGTCGGGATCGTGCCCGACAGGTTCCAGGTGCCGATCAGCGCGCCGACGGCGAGCAGGATGAAGATCGCGCTGGTGATCGAGGAGACCGCGCGCTGGCCGGCGGCCTGGACGTCCTCCCAGCGGTGCCCGTTCTTCAGCACCACCAGTGCGGCGATCATCGCGCACAGCACCAGCGCCACCTGGATCGGACCGTCGAGCGCGTCCAGGCCGAACAGGGCGAGCGACCCGCCGATCAGCACGACCAGCGCGACCAGCGGGATGACGGCATCGGCCACCGACGGATCGCGGATCGCCCGCTCGCCGCGCTCGGTCGCGGTCATCGCAGATCGGGTAGTCGTCGATCGCGCAGCGCGGAAACGGCCGTGTCCAGGCCGGCGATGATGACGTAGATCCCGATCAGGTTGACCATCAGCAACAGCTCCCGCCCCGGTGCGGCGACTGCCCACGACCCGAGCACCAGTTCGACGGCACCCGCCAGCAGGCCGACCCACCACAGCTCGCGGTCGCGGTCGGCCACGGAGCCGACGATCCGGAAGACCCCGTTGACGACCAGCGACCACGCCGTGAGCACGGCGAGCACGGCGAGTGTGAGGGCGGGCCAGGCGAACGCGGCCACACCGGCGGCGACGCCGACGAGGCCGCCGAGGTACCCCAGCCACCGCCACCGGCGCTCCAGCTCGCCCGCCAGCGCGATCTGTGCGACACCGCCCGCGATCAGCGCGATCCCGGCGAGCACGGCCACCCCGGCGAGCGCGGCCGGGCGCAGACTGATCACCAGCATCCCGTAGAAGACGATCAGCAGACCGAGCGCGACCACGCCGACGGTGCGCCACCTCGACTGCCTCGCGACCTCAGGCTGTGCCGTTCCGACCGCTGCGGTGGCGCCATCTGCGACCGGCGGTGCCGACGGCGCGGCGGCGGACTCCGGCGTCGCGGAGGCCATGGGACCGGACACGGCACTCTCCTCCTCGGGCTCCCTCGTCGCGAGCACCGCGACCCTCCCCCGCATCCGGCGCATCCGGCCTCGCCCGTTGCGAACGAGATGACCGACGCAACCCGGCCCCGCCGCGGGCGCCCCTGCCGCGACTGCCGCTTCGCCCGGTCAGGTGCGGACGGTCCTGCAGTGACGTCTCACCCGCCGCGGACGATGTCGGCGGCATCGTCCGGTTGCCCGTCACGGTCCGGGAGCTGTTCGGCGGCCGGGATCGAACCAGTGACCTCTTTGGTGTGAAGGTGACGCTGCTCATCCGGTGCCTCCATTCACCCGTCCAGCCGGGGCGGCGAGGGTGTCGAGCCGGTAGGTCGCGATCGCCTGGCTCAGGACCGAGCGGTCGCGCTCCCCGTGATCGACCAGCTGCTGGAGTGCTCGCAGCACGATGGAGGGCGCGTCGACGTGGAAGCGTCGGCGCAGCGCGGGTCGGGTGTCGGAGCTGCCGAACCCGTCGGTGCCCAGTGAGGTCCACGGGCCGGGCACGAACGGCGCGATCTGGTCGGGTACCGCCCGCATCCAGTCCGACACGGCCACGGCTGGTCCGGGCCGTTCGCCCAGGCGTCGGGTGACGTAGGGGATCCGGCGGGGGCCTTCGGGGTGCAGCAGGTTCCACTCGTCGGTGGCGAGGGCCTCGCGGCGCAGCTCGGTCCAGGAGGTCACCGACCACACGTCGGCGCGCACCCCCCAGTCGCGCGCCAGGAGCCGCTGCGCTTCCAGCGCCCACGGTACGGCGATGCCGGAGGCCAGGATCTGCACGCTCGGCCCGTCGCCCTCGGGCGCGGCGGAGATCCGGTGCATCCCGGCGAGGACGCCGTCGATGTCGACGTCGTCGGGCTGGGGCGGCTGGAGGATCGGCTCGTTGTAGAGGGTGAGGTAGTAGAAGACGTTCGGGTCCTCCCCCGGGTGGCGCTCTCCGTACATCCGCCGCAGCCCGTCGCGCACGATGTGGCCGAGCTCGAACCCGTACGCCGCGTCGTAGGCAACACAGGCGGGGTTCGTCGAGGCCAGGAGCAGCGAGTGTCCGTCCTGGTGCTGCAGGCCCTCCCCGTTCAAGGTGATCCGTCCGGCGGTGGCGCCGAGCAGGAAGCCGCGGGTCATCTGGTCCGCGGCGGCCCACAGCCCGTCGCCCGTGCGCTGGAAGCCGAACATCGAGTAGAAGATGTAAACCGGGATCATCGGTTCGCCATGGGTGGCGTACGAGGTTCCGGCCGCCGTCCAGGACGCCACCGAACCGGCCTCGGTGATGCCCTCGTGCAGCAGCACACCGGCGGTGTCCTCCTGGTAGCTCAGCAACTGGTCGCGGTCCACCGACAGGTAGTGCTGACCGTGCGGGTTGTAGATCTTCCTGGACGGGAACAACGCGTCCAGCCCGAAGGTGCGGGCCTCGTCCGGGATGACCGGGACGAACCGCGGGCCGATCTCGGGGTCCTTCATCAGCTCCTTGAGCAGCCGGACGAACGCCATCGTGGTGGCGACCTGCTGGGCGCCAGAACCGCGTCGAGCCACCGCGTAGACCGGGTCGCCGGGCAGGATCAAGGGTGTGCTGGTCACGGAGCGGGCCGGTAGGTAGCCGCCCAGGGCGCGGCGGCGTTCGTGCAGGTAGGCCAGCTCCTCCGACCCGCGGCGCGGTCGGTGGTACGGGGGCAGCGTATCGTCGAGCGCGTCATCGGGGATGTCCAAGTAGAGCCGGTCCCGGAGGCCCCGCAGGTTCTCGCGGGTCAGCTTCTTCATCTGGTGGGTGGAGTTGCGGCCCTCGAAATGCGAGCCCAGCGTCCAGCCCTTGATGGTCTTGGCCAGGATCACCGTCGGTGCGCCGGTGTGCTCCGTCGCGGCCCGGTAGGCGGAGTAGAGCTTGCGGTAGTCGTGCCCGCCGCGCTTGAGGTTCCAGATCTGCACGTCGGACAGGTGCCGGACCATCGCGGCGGTGCGGGGGTCGCGGCCGAAGAAGTGCTTGCGGACGAACGCGCCGTCGTTGGCCTTGAAGGTCTGGTAGTCGCCGTCGACGGTGGCGTTCATCAACTCGACCAGGGCGCCGTCGCGGTCGGCGGCCAGCAGGGGGTCCCATTCCCGCCCCCAGATCA
The DNA here is from genome assembly GCF_007994075.1 of Pseudonocardia hierapolitana. Taxonomy (NCBI): domain Bacteria; kingdom Bacillati; phylum Actinomycetota; class Actinomycetes; order Pseudonocardiales; family Pseudonocardiaceae; genus Pseudonocardia; species Pseudonocardia hierapolitana. The sequence goes on from NZ_VIWU01000001.1 coordinate 8,511,922, forward strand.
CCTTGATCACGTTCCAGCCGGCGCCGCGGAAGAACGCCTCCAGCTCCTGGATGATCTTGCCGTTGCCGCGGACGGGGCCGTCGAGGCGCTGCAGGTTGCAGTTGACGACGAAGGTGAGGTTGTCCAGCCCCTCGCGGGACGCCACACCGATCGCGCCGAGGGACTCCGGCTCGTCCATCTCGCCGTCCCCGAGGAAGGCCCACACCCGCTGCGCGCTGGTGTCGGTGATGCCGCGGGCGTGCAGGTAGCGGTTGAACCGGGCCTGGTAGATCGCGTTGAGCGGGCCCAGGCCCATCGAGACGGTCGGGAACTCCCAGAAGTCCGGCATCAGTCGGGGATGGGGGTAGGAGGGCAGCCCGCCGCCGGAGTGGGAGAGCTCCTGGCGGAAGCCGTCCAGGCGGCCCTCCGACAGCCGGCCCTCCAGGAACGCCCGCGCGTAGATACCGGGGGACGCGTGGCCCTGGACGTAGATCTGGTCCGCGCCGCCCGGGGCGTCGTGGCCGCGGAAGAAGTGGTTGAACCCCACTTCGTAGAGCGAGGCGGACGAGGCGTAGGTGGAGATGTGCCCGCCGACGCCGATCCCTGGCCGCTGCGCCCGGTGCACCATGATCGCGGCGTTCCAGCGGATGTAGGCCCGGATCCGTCGCTCGATCCGCTCGTCACCAGGGAAGCTCGGCTCGAACTGCGGTGGGATCGTGTTGATGTAGTCGGTGCTGCCCAGGCCCGGCACGTCGACCTGCCGCTCCCGCGCTCGCTGCAGCACGCTCCGCATGAGGTGACGCGCGCGATTGCGGCCCGCGTGGTCCACCACACCGTCCAGTGAGTCCCGCCATTCCTGCGTCTCCGCCGGGTCGACGTCAGCGACCTGACGAGGCGACCGGTCGCTGATCGCCGCCGCGCGCTCGGGCGCCGCAGTCATGATCCGTCACCTCCGCGTGTCCGACTCGAGGAGCTCGCCCGGTCGGTGGCAGGTTCAGCCGCTCCATCACCCAGGGCGTGCAGCGCCAACGTGGAATGGGCGTAGGCGCCGCCGGCCCGCATCTCGGCGGCGACCCAGATCGCCTCCATGACCTCCTCGGGTGTCGCCCCCTTGCGGTGCGCGAGTCGGGTGTGCCCGGTGATGCAGTAGGGGCATTGGGTCACGTGCGCGACCGCCACGGCGATCAGCTGCTTGACCTTCTCCGGTAGGGCCCCGTCGGTGAAGACGGCGCGACTGAAGTTCTCGAAGGCCTCGTTGATCTCCGGGGCCAGCTGCTTGCGTCGGAGGGCGATCTCGCGGGTCGCCACCGGGTACATTCCCTCGGCCATCATTGATATCTCTTTCTCGCCAGCGGAAGCTTCTGCGGTGATGGCAACCATGGGCTGCCGGGACAGTGCAAATATCGGACCCCGCGTCCTGCCGTATCACCCTTGTGCCGAGTCTGCCGTGTCGCGGCAACACACACATCGGCGTCGGCTCGCATACTTCGGACCCACGCCGTGCCGAATCTCGGCAATGTGTGGTCAAGGTTCGAGCGTCGACCAGCACGAGGACACGGAATGCCGCCGGCAACAACGGGGCGAGCAGGCAGTGTTCCAGCTAGATCTTTCCTGATCGAACCGCGTCTGCAGTGCCGACACGGTCCTGACGAGGTGACTACCGATCAGCGCGATCGCGGCCCATTCTCGAGGAGTTCGGCGAGGACCATGGCTTCGCTGATCTTGGGGTCCCTGCTGGCGGTCAGGAGCGTCAGGGTCCGCCCGTCCGCCAGCTCGGTCAGGTGGAGCAGGGCGGCGGCCTGCTCACCGGTCGCGAGCTCGCGCCGGTAGCGGCGGCGGAACTCGGTGAAGCGCTGCGGGTCGTGGGCGTACCAGCGGCGCAGCGCGGTCGACGGGGCGATGTCGCGGCACCATTCGTCGATCTCGGCCCTGGACTTGCTCATACCGCGCGGCCAGAGGCGATCGACCAGCACGCGGATGCCGTCCAGCTCGGTCGCCGGCTCGTAGATGCGGCGCACCCGCACACTCGCAGGGCCCGGCGGCGCCGTCGCCGTTTTCTCCGGACGCCGTAGATGTCCGCCTTCGTTCTCCCAGACACGCTCGGCGAAGCTCATGTCACCGCGCACGGGGATCCTCCTCGATGTCGTGTTGCACGGCTCGGGCCGCGATTTCCGAGGGAACTGCCCGGGTGCGGCCCGGCCGCCCCCCGATGTGGGCCTCCTCGCGGAACCGTTCGACCAGGTGCGGGTAGTGCAGCTCGAACGCCGGACGCTCCGAGCGGATCCGCGGAAGCTCGGTGAAGTTGTGCCGCGGCGGCGGGCAGGACGTGGCCCACTCCAGGGAGTTGCCGAAGCCCCACGGGTCGTCCACGGTGACCACCCGGCCGTACCGGTAGCTGCGGAACACGTTCCAGACGAACGGCAGCGTGGACGCCCCGAGTACGAACGCGAAGATGGAGGAGATCGCGTTCAGCGTGGTGAACCCGTCGATCGGCAGGTAGTCGGCGTACCGGCGCGGCATGCCCTGGTTGCCCAGCCAGTGCTGCACCAGGAAGGTGCCGTGGAAGCCGACGAACGTGAGCCAGAAGTGGAACTTGCCCAGCGTCTCGTCCATCATGCGGCCGGTCATCTTGGGGAACCAGAAGTAGATGCCGGAGTAGGTGGCGAACACGATCGTGCCGAACAGCACGTAGTGGAAGTGCGCGACCACGAAGTACGTGTCGGTCATGTGGAAGTCCAGTGGCGGGGAGGCCAGCATCACGCCGGTCAGTCCGCCGAACAGGAAGGTGACCGCGAAGCCCACGGCGAACAGCATCGGGGTCTCGAAGGTCAGGTTGCCGCGCCACATGGTGCCGATCCAGTTGACGAACTTGATCCCGGTCGGCACGGCGATCAGGAAGCTGGTGAGGGAGAAGAAGGCCAGCAGCACCGCGCCGGTGGCGAACATGTGGTGGGCCCACACCGCCGCGGACAGCATCGCGATCGCCAGGGTTGCGAATATCATGCCCTTGTAGCCGAACAGCGGTTTGCGGGAGAACACCGGGAACACTTCGGTGACGATGCCGAAGAACGGCAGGGCGACGATGTAGACCTCGGGATGTCCGAAGAACCAGAACAGGTGCTGCCAGACGATCGCCCCGCCGTTGGCCGGGTCGAAGACGTGGGCGCCGAGGTGTCGGTCGGCGAGCAGGCCCAGCAGCGCGGCGGTGAGCACCGGGAACGCGAGCAGGATGAGGATCGCGGTCACGAAGATGTTCCAGGTGAAGATCGGCATCCGGAACATCGTCATCCCGGGGGCCCGCAGGCAGACGATCGTGGTGATGAAGTTGACGGCGCCCAGGATCGTGCCCAACCCGGCGACGATGAGGCCGGTGATCCACAGGTCGGCGCCTGCGCCGGGCGAGTGGAGTGCGCCGGACAGCGGGGCGTATCCGGTCCAGCCGAAGTCCGGGGCGCCGCCCGGAGTCAGGAAGCCTGACAGCACTATCAGGGCGCCGAACAGGAACAGCCAGTAGGAGAAGGCGTTCAGCCGCGGGAACGCCACGTCGGGGGCGCCGATCTGCAGCGGCACGATGTAGTTGGCGAAGCCGAACAGGATCGGTGTCGCGTACAGCAGCAGCATGATCGTGCCGTGCATGGTGAACAGCTGGTTGTACTGCTCGTTGGACAGGAACTGCTGCCCGGGCACCGCCAGCTCGCCGCGCATCAGCAGCGCCATCGCGCCACCGATCAGGAAGAAGCCGATGCAGGTGACCAGGTACAGGATCCCGATGTCCTTGGGATCGGTGGTCCGCAGCATCCGCAGGAAGGTCGACCCCTTCGGCACCCGACGGACCGAGTAGGGGTGGATGGTGACCGGCTCCGGGCGCGGGGTGGTGGCGGTCACGATGGCCTCTGATCCGAGGGGTGGGAGCGGATGGTGACGTCGGCTGTCCACGCAGTCGCCGGCTGATCGACCGATTTCACGACTCCCGCCGGCCGGTCTGGTTCCGGCGAGGGCGCAGCAGGGAGATCGCCGTGGCCAGCGCCGCGACTGCCAGCGCAGTCCCCGGCGCCCCGGCGATCAGCATGAGCACCCCGAACGCCGCTGCGACGAACATCGCGGTTGTGTACGCCCAGCGCGGCACCCATCGGACGGTGTAACTCGACGCGCCCGGCCCGACTCGGTTGAAGGACGCGGCGAAGCGCGGGTCCTCGGTGACGAATCGGCGCTGGACCTCGTCCAGCGTCTGTCGCTCCTGATCACTGAGCATGACGAAACCTCCTCCGAAGGCCCGCTCGACCCGGCACCGGTCGAATCCGGGGTGGCATCGCCGACCACGCGGCTACTGCGCTCACACCTCGGAGCGCTCCCGCCGGGCCCGCTCAGGCACAGCCCCAACGTGCCTCGCCCACGCGCCCAGCGGCACCGTCTGCAGCCGGCCAACTTGCCCGACGAGGTTTGCCGACTCCGGGCAGCCGCGCGCCCCGGCTGCGCCCCACCAGCTCGTGGGGCGTCATCGCGGCCGTCGCGGGCATCGCGACCGAACCGACCGGTGACTCCCGCTCACGCCCTCACCGATCCGGAGAAGGCTCGTCCTGCTGGTCGTGCCACATCGGAGGAATGAGGGTCCGATCCATGCGGCGCAGTTCGTCGCGGTGCAGGGCGCTGAGCCGAGCCAGGATCCGATCACCGTCCTCGGTCAGCAGCACCCGCACTACGCGCGCGTCGTCGGGGTGGCCGGCCCGGTCCACGAGCCCTTGCTTCTGTGCCCGGTCGACCAGCTCGACCACGCTGTGGTGGCGCAGCTGGAGCCCGTCGGCCAGCTCCCGCACGGTGGCCCACTCCCGGTCCGGAAACCCCTTCAGCGCAAGCAGCAGCTGGTACTGCTGCGGGGTCTGGCCGTGGGTGCGCACGGTCTCCTCGCTGAAGCGCAGGTAGCGGCGGATCCCGAAGCGGAACCGGGCCAACGCCTCGAAGTCCTGCTTCGTCAGCGGCCGCGAGCCCGCTCGCCCGTCCTCGGCCGTCACACCCACCATGACACCACGCCCCTCGGTCTCGTGCCTCTCGTTGCGGTCTCGGCCAAATATATCGTGTTACGATACATTTGCCGGGCACGGGGATGTGGCCGGGCGGTGACCATCTCGAGGAGGTGGATCGTGCTCAGTGATCACGAGCGGAAGACGCTGCGTGAGGTCGAGCGCCAGTGCATGGCCGACGATCCGGACTTCACCCGCGCCTTCGAAGCCGGTCAGACCCGCTTGGCGGGCCATCCGCACCAGCTGGGGCTCACCCTCGCGGTCGTGGCCGCGGCCCTGCTCACCACGTTCCTGCTGGTCGCCGGGTCGCTCGGAAGCTCAGTAGTGGTCGCGGCCGGGACCGGCCTGATCATCTGGGCGATGCGACACCGGTCGACCAGCACCGACCGACAGACCCCGTAGCAGTTCGCGAACCACGACCACCCTCGCCGTGCACGTCGAACGCCGAGCAGCTCACCTCAACCCAATCGCACGCGAGCATCGGAGGACGAGATGATCGTCATGTATGTCCTGATCGCAGCACTGGCAGTGGGCCTGCTGCTGCTGGGGTCGAGCGTTCGTGTCATCACCCAGTTCGAGCGCGGCGTCGTTCTGCGCCTCGGCCGACTGCGCTCGGCGATCCGCGGGCCCGGGCTCGCGCTGATCACCCCGTTCGCGGATCGCCTGCACAAGGTCAACATGCAGATCGTCACGCTGCCCATCCCCGCCCAGGAGGGCATCACCCGCGACAACGTCACGGTCAAGGTCGACGCCGTCGTCTACTACCGCGTCATCGACCCGGTGAAGGTGGTCGTCGACCTGCAGAACTACGACCACGCCATCGGCCAGGTCGCGCAGGCCTCCCTGCGCTCGATCATCGGCAAGAGCGACCTGGACGACCTGCTGTCCAACCGGGAACGGCTCAACCAGGGCCTGGAACTCATGATCGACAACCCGGCGCTGGACTGGGGCGTGCACATCGACCGCGTCGAGATCAAGGACGTCGCACTGCCCGAGTCGATGAAGCGGTCGATCGCCCGCCAGGCCGAGGCCGAACGCGAACGACGCTCCAGGGTGATCACCGCCGAAGGCGAGCTGCAGGCCTCGGAGAAGCTGGCGCAGGCCGCCGAGGTGATGGCAGCGCACCCGGCCGCACTGCAGCTGCGCCTGCTGCAGACCGTCGTCGAGGTCGCCACGGAGAAGAACTCCACCCTGGTGCTGCCCTTCCCCGTCGAGCTGCTGCGCTTCCTCGAACGAGCAACACCCGGCGAGGCCGCCACAGCGACGCCCTCACCCGAGGCAATCGCGGCATCGCCGCCCGCCTCGACCGACGGCCTGGTCGAAGGCCGGCAGCACGACGGGGCGAGTGAGATGCCCGCTATGAGCGGCCAACCGCCCACGGCGCCGGTCCCGGCATCGGCATCGGCGGTGCCCGCGGTCGCCGGCCGATGAACCGGGGCTGGAAGCAGGGTGCCGTCGTCGTCGCTGTCGACGACAACGGCTCCGCCCGCTACGCGGTGGACTGGGCGGCCGCCGAGGCCGCAACCCGACGCTGCCGCTGCGTCTGGTGCACGCCTTGCGCCCTCCACTGCCCCCGGACCCTCATGGGGTCGCCCCGATGATCGACAGCTTCGGCCCGGCGCATGCCGCGGCCGAGTCGGTGCTGCGGGACGCGTTGGGTCGCGCCCGGTCGGTGGCCTCCGACCTCGCCGTCTCGACACGACTGGTACTCGGGTCAGCGCGATGGGCGCTGCTCCGCGAAGCCGAGGGCGCCCAGCTGCTCGTCGTGGGCAGCCACGGTCGATCCGGACTGCGCGGCCTCCTGGCCGGATCGACGTCCATTCACGTCGCCGCGCACGCCTCCTGCCCGGTCGTCGTCGTCCGCCCCGCGAACAACACCAGCGTCGCCGCCAGCGCCGCCGCCCGTGTCGTCGTGGGCGTCGACCTGGCGTCGACCTGCACACGGGCGATCGGGTTCGCGTTCCAGGCCGCACGTCAACGTGGAATTCCCCTCACCGCCCTGCACGCCTGGACCCCGGACCCACCCGCGGACCTCGAAGCGATCTCCGGCAGCGCGACGATGGCCGAGGCTCTTGCCCGCCGGGGCACCGAGAAGGGGCTCGCCCGGTGGCGCGACGAGTACACCGACGTCCCCGTCGTCACCGAACTCGCGCGCGGCGAGCCGGCTCAGGCCCTCGTCACCGCATCGCGCGGTGCTGCGCTCGTCGTCGTCGGATCACGGGGCCGGGGGCACATCCTGGCGACGGTGCTCGGCTCGGTCAGCCAGACCGTCCTGCATCACGCCGATTGCCCGATCGCGATCGTTCGTCACGACTGCGCAACGGCGGCGGAGCCACCGACAGGCGTGTACCACGGACGCACCTCGTGAGCGCCTCTCCTGCGGCCGTGCCGCCTGAGCCCGCACCGGGTCCTCCGGTCGCGGTCAACGAGCGAGTGCCGAAACAGTCGGCTGGACACCCGCACCCGGGCAGACTCGGCATCGGGGCCGACGTCCAGCAGGACGGAGTGAAAGAAGTGAGCGACCGCCACCAAGCACGTACGCGAGCCGACACGCAGAACGTCCACCCGTCGTGGCTGAACGAGGTGGCCGCGTCCGCCAGCCGGGACGCCGGAGACGCGCCGGTGGAGCTGCTCGGCGACTACCTGCTGTTGTTGGCCGACGCCGCCACCTCAGGCCGCGAGCCACAGGCCGCCGAACTCGAAGCGGTCGGCCTGCTCGGCAGGAGGGCGGCCGAACTGGGCGTGTCCGCTGGCACAGCGGTCCAGCTGTACCTCTCGGCAGCCCGGCGGCTGTGGCAACAGCTCCCCATGGTGATCCGCTCCCGCGACAACCAGGCGGTGCGGGCCGCTGCCGCCGCGGTCCTCCACGTCGTCGACGGCGCCGTCGCCAGCCTGGCCGAGGGATACGCAGAGGCCCGCCGCCAGATGGCCCGGTGGGAGGAGACGCTGCGCCACGAGTTCATCGAGGACCTGCTACGCGGCGACGCCGACGTCGGCAGGCTCGCGGAACGAGCCGAACCCTTCGGCCTGGACATGCTCCGCCCGCACCAGGTCGCGCTGGCCGCACCGACCGGCCGCCTCGACCGCGCCACACCGGCGATCAGCTCCCTGGAACACACGATCGTGCAAGAGGTCGGCGACCGCGACGTCCTCGTCGCGACCAAGGACGGCCGGATCGTCGTCGTCGCACCTCCCGACACAGACATGCCCAACCCCCGAACCGGGCCGTCCAGGCTCGGCGACCTCATGCTCGCCGAACTCGGCCGCTCGACCCGCGGACAACCATGGCGGGTCACGGTCGGGCGGCCCTACACCGGCTCCTACGGCATCGCCCGCTCCTATGAGGAAGCCCGCGAAGGGCTGACGATGGCGGAGCGGCTGCACCTGGACACCCCCGTGATCCACGCCGAGCAGCTGCTGATCTACCGCGTGCTCCTACGCGATCAACCCGCGATCGCCGACCTCGTCCGGACGGTCCTGGGCGGGCTGGCCCGCGCCCGCGGCGGAGCCGAACCGCTGCTGGCCACCCTCGACGCCTACTTCGCCGCCGGCAGCGTCACCACCGAGACCGCGCGCCGCCTGCACCTGTCCGTCCGCGCGGTCACCTACCGCCTCGACCGGATCACGACCCTCACCGGGCACGATCCCACCGACCCCGCACAGCGGTTCACCATCCACGCCGCCGCGCTCGGCGCGAAACTCCTGGGCTGGCCGAAACAGGACCTGCGCTGACGGCCGCGGCGAACCCGCTTCCCAATCTTGCGGAGAATCCCCGGGATGAAGCGTCCGCGTGCTGAGGCCGCGGTCACAGCGCTCAGGCGGGATGCGGCTCCGGAGCACCGCGCCCCGCCCCGGAACCGTCGCTGTGCTGCTCGGCGAGCGCGATCTCCGAAGCCGCAGCCTCGGCGGGACGGCCGAGGCCGGGAGCCGTCTCGTGAACGGCGGCACGGATCCGTCGACCCCGACGACCACTGAGGGTTCGTCGAACCAGCCGGCGCCGGACATGACGAACCGCCTCAGACGGCAACTGCCCCGGCACCCCGAGTTTTGAGAACGACATCGCCGACCACGCGGCGAATTCGCTCACACCTCGCGCGATCGGTCGGTGTCGTCACGGGGCTGCGGCGACATGCGGGTGTGGGGTGCTGACAGTGACGGCGGCACCGGCGCACTGCGCGCACAGGATCCGCCGGACGCCGTGCGTCGTCTGCGAGACGAGGCCGATCGGCGGAGGGTGCACGCGGGTGGTGCGTGCATGGTGGTAGCAGACAGCGGCGCCGCAGTAGGCGCACAGCGCGACCACCGGCCCCGCGACGAATGACGGATCGGTGCTGGCGGCCCTGCAGTCGAGACAACGCATCGGATATTCGTCCTTCTCGCTCGGATGCAACCAGTAACGAGTTGCATCTATCTCCGGCCGATCCGGCTGGGGACCGGGTCCGGCTTACATCCCAATGTGCCTCACCCGCGAGCTCACCGGCACCGCTGCCACCGGCCAACTTGCCCCGATCGAATTTGCCGACACCTTGCAAGAACCGACCGGCCAGCGGGCCCTCATCTCCGGCTGTCCGCGTACTCAGCGCGGCGGCCGGCTGCACGTCGGACCAGTCCGGCCGTTCCAGCCCGTCATGCTCCCTCGCGCGTCGCCAGAGACGCTGTCCTTGCCGGTGGCGCAGGTCCGCCCATAGATGTCGGCGCCCCATGGGGCTCGCGTTGTGGGAGGGCCGGCGCCCGCGCGCGGTGGAGAGGTGGGTTTCCGAGCTGGAGGCCTCGACCTGGAGGACGCTCAGATGGGATGCGGCGCGCGGATCCGAGCAGCTCACCCTGGACAGGCCGAGGATGACGACGCCGGATGCCCGTGTGGACGCTTGGGTGGTATGTGGATGGGGTCCTCGATGATTTCGGGCCGAATGTCCTGGGTCGGCCGGAACCAGGGCTTGCTGGCCCATTCTCCGCGTTCCTGCGAGTCGGTCGGCGCGGTACCTGGCAAATTCTGGTCAAATCTCCATCGGACTGGGAGCCGGACGCCAACCGGGTACACGGTCAGACCGTCCCGGTTGACGCGGAGTCGTAGGAAGTTCTTGTAGCTCTCGTTCGCGCAGGCCGCGTACAGCTCGTTGCTGTTGACCTGCCAGTGATCGGCAATCCACAGATACACAGCGACCATGAGCGGGCCGAGCAGGGCGCCCACGGCCCCGCCGAGGACGGCGCGCATCCACGGGTCCGCCGCGGCGACTCCGCTGATGTGCAGGAGCAGGTCGACGACACCGATCACGACGCCCAGATGCAGGATGGTGTGCAGCGCGGCCACGGCCCGCTTACGACCGGGGGACGCCTGCGACCCGGCGGTGAAGGCGTACAGCGCAGCGAACAGGCCCAGCGCCGTCAGCGTGACCGGGAGCAGCGCCGCCACCGCCTCCAGCCACCGTCCGGTGGGACGGTCGAAGACCCGATCAGCCGGGACCGCCATGGCCACCAAACCGTAGACCGCCGCCGTGACCACGAAGAAACCCCGGTTGTGGTAGATCTGCCCGAAGATCCGCCGGCGCAAGCGTCGTGACTCGCCGGTGGCAGGGAAGACCCGCTCGAGCCCGAACGCCTTGGGCTGCTCCTCGGGTACGGCCTCCGACAACTCCGGAGTCGGCGGCCGGACCGGGGTCGGCAGGTGGTGCGTGGGCGAGAGGTAGGCGCCCCCACCCCCTGCAACGATCTTGCTCTCGCCATCCGCGGTCCTGTAGCGGGCGTAGAAGTGCAAGTCACCGGCCAGGGTGAGCCGCAGCTCGGCCCGCGCACCGATCACCGTCCGCTGGAAGTACTCCAGCACGTCGTGCGCGGTCGGGTCCTGGCGCGCTGCGGTCCAGGTCGGCTTGGCCGCACACAGCACGATCTGTGCCCCCGGTTCCAGCGCGCGAGCCCGCTCCTCGAAGTAGTCGAGCTGCCCGGTGTCGATATCGGTGGCGAGCGCCACGTCCACCGCCCACAGGTGCCAGTTGTGCGGCAGGGCCAGCGCGAAGTAGCTGCGCGTCTGGCAAGTCTTCCACCCGCCGATCCAGCGGCCCTGGCAGAACTGCTTCACGAAGCTGGCCAGGCCGTCGTACCAGTCGTGGTTGCCCGGGATGGCGAACAGCCACCGCGGATGCCAGGTCCACGGCAGCGTCGACCGGAACGGGCCGACCAACCGGTTGCGATACTCCTCCATCGTTGCGAACGGGTACGCCTGGTCCCCACCCAACACCAGAATCGCGCCCGCCCGCGTGAAGTGCTCGCCCCTCGGGCCGGGCAGGGTCAGGCTCTCGCGCGCCACCAGCGCGGCGATGGTGGTGGTCGCGTCGAACCCGTCCCCGGAATCGGAAACGTAGTCCAGCCACAACTCCTCGGCCCCGGTGAAGTCATAGCCGCCAACCGTCTCCACCAGGCTCCACCGATCCCCGCCGACCTGGTCCACGCCGGCCTGTGACCCATCGGGGAGTCGAGCCGCCAGGACGCCGGTGTGGGCGTCGCGCCGGTCGAAGAACTCAGCGAACTTCGTCGACAACGCGACCTGCACCCCGATCAGTACCAACAGCTTCGGCACCAGCCAGCGGGTCGGCTCCTGCGGCACGAATTCGATCTGCTGCGGCACGCCCGAAGTGGGCCGCGTCAAAGGCGGCACCCCCGGCGTAGGCATTCGCACCGGCTCCCCCGGCCACTCGCCCGCGCCTCCGGCCCTCTGCGACCCATCCGCACCGGGGGCCGTCTCACCCCCGTGCACCACGTAGCCGTCCACAACCACCCCAGCACCCCGGCCGACACCCCGACACAACGCTGTGGCTCGCACCAGCGCAGCCGGTGTTACACCAACTCCAACCCGTTACCACCGCCGGTCGACCGACGTCGCGCTCTGGCTGATCGCCGGCTCAACCCCGACTCCTTCGACACCGATCCTTCGAGGACCTCATCGCCGCACCCTTCGGTTGCTGCGGGCATTCGTCCATGGCCTCTACCGGAACAATGCAGGCGGAGCCGCCATCAGCGGCTGCTGCGCATCGGCGCCATCGGGTCGCTCACGCTGGTGCCTCCGGCGCCCATGCACTCGGCCACGGACGGCGCCTACGACAGGACCTTCACGGCGCTGGCGTACTTGGTGTCGAGCGGCTGCTGGAGCGCCATGTGCAGGTAGCCGAGCGCCTCGATCTCGCGTGCGCGCTTCAGCGGCCCGGCGTCGATGGGGCGCATCCGGGCGTCGGCCACGAGGCGGCTCACCGCCTGCTTGGCGTCGGCGTGGTCGGAGGCGATGAGAACGTCGAGCGGGTGGCCGGCGACGCGCCCCTCGCCGAGGGTGCCGGCGAACGTCGTGTTGAACGCCTTGACGACCTTCGCGCCCGGAGCCTTGGCCGCGATCTCCTGTGCGGCGGACCCGGCCTCGAGCGCGAGCGGCTCGAACGACTCGACGTCGATCGGGTTCGTGATGTCCACGACGACCTTGTTGTCGAGTTGATCGCCGTAGCGGCGCAGAACGTCGTCGAGGGCCGCGTACCAGACCGCGATCACGACGACGTCGCCGGAAAGCGGGTCGCCGACCTGCCCGGCGCGGACGTCGCCGGAAAGCTCGTCCGCCAGGGCCTCGGCCTTGACGACCTCGGTGCCCAGGAGCGTCACGGAGTGGCCCCCGGCGAGCGCGCGCGTTGCGATCCCGCGGGCCATGTTGCCCGTGCCGATGATCGTGATCTCCATCGTCTCTGCCAATCCTCCGGTCATCGATGCCGCCCCGATCCGCTCGCGCGCGGGCGTCTTTTCGGCATGGAGCGCCTTAGCGCAGCGCGATGTAGAAAGCCTCGAGCGTTACGCGGACGGCACGACGACCTGCTTGACCTCCGCCATGTAACGCCCGGCGGCCGCGGACGCGTCCTCCGGAGTGCTTCCCCTCTGCCGGGCATCCAGGTACGCCGCGTACCAATCCCACCAGTCGTGTGGTGGGGCGACCGCCTCGAACGAGCCGTGATGCTCGGCCGTTTCATGCAGTAGCTGTGCCAGAACCGCAATGTCCATCGGTCACACCCGGCCCGGAAGTCGCTCCGTGAGCTCCTGCAGCAGCCAGCCGTTGCCGTCGGGATCCTTGAACGACGCATACGAGGCGTAGGAACGGCGTTCGGGATCCGGGCCGGGGGCGCGCGCCGCCGTGTCGGCGATGAAGCCGCCGCCGAGGCTGCCGCCGACGTCGTGGAACACCTCACTCACATCGACGCCGCGCGACCGGAGCTCTTCGCGCGCCGCCTCGATGTCGTCGACCGCAAGCAGCAGGCTGTCGATCGAGCCCGGCTGGGCGGAGCTGACCCCCCTGCCGAAGAGGATCGACGCCTTCGACCCGGGCGGCGTCAGATGTACCGCGCGATAGTCATCGCCAGCGGAGATGTCGACATCGAGCCGCCACCCCAGCCGCCCATGGCCTTGTCCACATCGGCCACCGGCACCATCACGACCTCGAGCTTCATGTCCACGACCTGGCTCCTCTCCTGCCCATGGCGGACCGCGCCGAGCCGTCGGGATTTGCTCCTGGCCTCGCTGATCGCACCTCGTCCGACGGCGGCTGCCTCGCCGCGACGGGCCAGTGTCCTCGTCAGGTCACCGGGCACAACCAGCGAAAGCTGCGGTCGTGCGCCGGCCTCGCCCAGCTGCGCCCGTTGGCGCAGTCGGGTGACACACGTCCGCAACGGCCCTTCCGCCGGGCGGCTCTGGCTCCGGTGTCATCGTCCGGCCCGATGGCCCAGCCACCCCCGAATGAGGGCAGGTCACACGCCGCTCCGGCGCCTCGGCTGCCCTGGCCGGGTGTTCCTTCGGTCTTGCCCCTTCGGCTCGGCAGAAAGGGCGATATTCCGGATTGCTCCTGATTCTGCCCGCCTGTGCTGGACCGTTGGCTGGTCGGCGTGGGCCCGGCTTCGCGTCACCACCTGGCCTCGCCCGTCCGCAGTCCTGCATCCCCCGGTCGAAGCCGTGCACCGGGCGCAAGCGCGGCGGTACATGCGGTGCAGGGCGGTTTTCCGAGAGCCGGATCGCGGGTACTGGCTCCCTCGGAGCCTGGCTCCGTTCAACCTCGTCCTGAGGAGGGCCGATGCTGTGAGCGCTGCGCATCCGGCGAGGTCGGCCCGGCCTCGGGTGGTCGTGGTCGGGGGTGAGTTCCCTGGACTGTCCGCTGCGCGTGAGCTGAGTGACACGGATGTCGAGGTGCTGCTGCTCGACCGTGATCCGTACAGCACCTTCCAGCCGCTCCTCTACCAAGTGGCGACCGGAACGCTCAACCCCGGCGGCATCACCTACGCCCTGAGGGGATCGCGGTGCGGCACGACAACGTCCGCTTCCAGCGGGCCCGCGCCACCGGCGTGGACGTCATCATGCTGATGGGCGGCCGCATCGCCGGCGACCGACCGGAGCCGATGCCCCCGCCCCGCGGCTGAGAAGTGCTCGACCCGCGGACGCACCGGCGCCATCGACTCCGCAACGCCGCCCAGGCGGTCTTGCTGCTGGGTGGGATGGCCATGGTGGTCGGCGGGCTCGCCTGGCTGCTCGTCGGAGTGGTGGGCCTGCTCTGGGCGCTCGTCATCGGGGGGATCGTGCTGGCGATGCGGCCGCACGTCCCGCCGCGGTGGATCCTGTCGATGTACGGTGCCCGCCCGCTCCCGCGCGCGGTCGCGCCCGAGCTGCACCGCTACGTGGAGGCGCTCGCCGACCGCGCTCGGCTCCCCGCGGCGCCACGCCTGTACTACGTCGCCAGCCCGATGGTCAACGCGTTCGCCGTGGGGCGGCGCGATGACGCGGCTCTCGCCGTGACCGACGGACTGCTGCGCGGTCTGACCGGCCGAGAGGTCGTCGGGGTGCTGGCCCACGAGGTCGGGCACATCCGCGCCGACGACCTGTGGGTCATGAGCCTGGCCGACGCGGTCGGGCGACTCACCCACGCACTCGCATACCTCGGGCTGATCCTCCTCGTGCTGACCCTGCCGCTGACCGCGGGCGGCACGTACTCCCCGCTTTGGCCCGCCGTGCTGCTCATGGCGGCCCCGACGGTGGTGACGCTCCTCCAGCTCGCGCTCTCGCGGTCCCGCGAGTACGACGCCGACCTCGAGGGCGCCGCGCTCACCGGCGACCCCGAGGGGCTCGCGTCCGCGCTCGCCCGGCTGGAACGGCTCGAGGGGCGGATCTGGGAACGCGTGATCGTCCCCCGCCGACGTGCTCCCGACCCGCTGCTGCTGCGCACCCACCCGCCGACCGCCGCGCGCGTGCGGCGGTTGCTCCAGCTGGTGCCCCGCGAGGAGCGCAGACGGCTCGGTGACGCTCGGCGGCTTCCCCCCGCCGGCTACCCGCAGGTGCGGTCCCCCGTCCGACTCCGCTCCCCGGGTGTCCGGTGGTGAACGTCGTCCACGGCGGGTGGCGTCGACCGCTCGTTCATCCCCGCCATCTGTTTCGGCGGTGGGCGGACCGGGCGATGGCGTGCCCGGACACGGGCGAGGTCCTGGACGAATTCCGCCAGCAGCGGAATGCTCGGAGCGGAAGATCAACTGCCAGTCCATCCGGCTATCCCCACCCGGCCCACGGACGGGCAACCGACGGACGACCCGGCCGCAGGACGCGCCCTCGGAGCCCTGTGTCAACCCCGTAGTAGTCGCGCTGGCATTGTCAGTTCGTGATGGCGATTCCTGCTGCGGCTACGGCGAGTGCGCCTAGTCCGAGAGCGGCGGGGATGCTGGGTGGGACGTCGCGCGCTTGGCCGAAGCGGTTGTAGAGCCCGGTGAGGCGGCTGCGGATGTGGTCGCCCCAGGCGACGCCGGCGACGAGCAGCAGGAGGCAGGGCAGGCAGTAGATCATGGCGTAGCCGGCGAGCACGAGCAGCCCGTGGGGTGTGGTGATGCCGGAGCTGACCAGGCGCTCGATGGCGATGGCGTAGGGGAAGGCGTTGGGGAGGTCGGCTGCGGTGACCACGGCGCCCAGCGGTAGTGCTGTCCAGGGGGTGAACCAGGCGGGGAGCGTGATCTGAGCGCGGTGGGTTCGGCGCAGGCGTTGCAGCGCGGAGCGCAGGAGCATCAGTGCGGCGAGTCCGAATGCGATGCGGCGGACCCAGATCAGCCCGCCGTCGAGCACGCCGGCCGCGGCGTCTGCGGCGAGGTAGAACCCCGCGCCGAGTCCGAGCACGGTGAGGTAGGCGCCGAGCACGTAGGCGAGTGCTGCGCGGACCGGGTGGCCGTTGGGCAGGACCAGGACGAGTGCGACGCCGAGGATGGTCGCGGGGTTGAGCGAGTCGAGCAGGGCCAGCCCGGTGACGGTGAGCAGGAGCGCTGTGCTCATCGCGAGGTGTTTCGCCGGCTGGGCGAGGTGTCGGTGAGCAGGTGGGTGATCAATGCCTCGACGCGCTCGGGTGCCGGTGGGGCCCCGAGCAGCGCTTCGGTGAACAGTCCGTCTCCCACCAGGCGCACGACGTCGGCGTGCACGGGGTCGCCGACCTCGGCCTCGATTGCCGACTGCCAGCGGCGGACGGCCTGCCCGACGTCGGGCGGTAAATCCACCCCGCCCGCGGACACTCGAAAAAGGGAGAGCAGGGCCCGGGCTGCGGCCTGCTCGGCACCGTCGGCCGCTGACAGCCGCAGCCACGTGGCCGCCGCCGTTCCACCGTCGGCTGCGGTGGCCATTGCGGCGTCGGTCTCGGCCAACGCCCGGTGCACCAGCCCGTGCGCCAGCGCGCGACGGTCGGGGAAGTGGTGCAGCAACCCGCCCTTGCTGACTCCGGCGGCCGCTGCGACCGCATCGAGCGTCGGCGCCGGGTCACCGGCGAGGACCAACCGTTGTAGTGCGTCCAGGACACGATCGCGGAGAGACACACCGCCAAGCGTACCGACCGGCTAGACGGTCGGGGTCGCAGAGCTGAGTGGGGTCGTTCGGCATCTGCCCTGTTCGTTCTCCTTGCCCTCGTTGAGCAGCGGACATATCCGGAGGGGCATCTCGGGACCAAGCCGTGCCGGGGCCCGCGCCGGAGTGGGGGTCTCTCCTCACGTCGCGCAGTGACGGTGCCCGGGATAGGACCCGTCGCGCCGACGCGAGGAGAGACCCACTTGATCACCCGGCGGGGTTGTGCTCGCTGTCGAGTTCAGAGCACCGGCCCCGGCGGGCGTCGGCGCTCGCGTTGGCGCTCAGTCCTTGTCGACGGTCCGCGCGACCCGGATGACCACCAGGTCCCGCGTTTCTAAGGGTGGACGTCGCGCGTCGGCTTAGCAGGGCGGTGGCCCAGTGGCACCTCGGGTGCATCGACGACAACTGATGCCGCCGACACCGCCAAGGGTGGACCAGTGAGCTGCGCTGGGATGCCGGTCGGCGTCTCACCAGGTCCTCCCACTCGACCGGACGACGCGGCAGCCCGAAGAACCGCCCGACGCGCCCTCGCGTGTCGGCCGCCCCCATGAACCAGCCGCCCGGCATGCGGCGGAGGCCGATGTCCCCGACCCGCGCGATGCCCCCTCTCCCGTCATCACAGGTTGACCGATGATCGAACCGACCAGCACCCCTTCCGCGAGGTCCTGGTCGCGCATGTTCCGCAGCCGAACGGCATCCACCAGCACCTGCCGGTCCTGCCACCGCCGAACCGCGACGGCGGGCGCGAACATCCGCACTCCCCCGATGTCCGTGACCAGACCCGCGAAGGCCGCGTCCCGCGGATGCGGAGTGTGGCGGACCGCGACGTCGTGGACGTGACCGAGGTGCTGCGCTTCCGGACCGACGACGGGTCGGCCGAGGAGTTGCCGCACCCACACCGTTCGACCAACCCGGTCCTCCGGCGGACCACACGCAACCAGACCTGCCGCAGCGCGGCAGGTAGCAGCCCGATCAGGCGCCATGGCCACTGCTCATCCGACGCTGCTCAGCTCGGCGGCAGTGGCAGGTCAGGCACCACCGCGTCTGCGGCACCGCGCACAGCACCTCGACGGCGATCTCCTCATCGCAGCCCGCACACCGCCCGTACCTACCCGTCCGGATCGCCATCAAAGCGGTCTCGATATCCGCCAGGGCACGACCGGCGCCGGCCGCGACCTGCTCGTCCACCTGGGCGCGAGCGATGTCGGCAGTCGTGCACGCCCCGTCACGTCGCGCGGGCCCCATCATGGCCATCGAGCTCAGCTGCTCGACCCGGAAAGCCCGCTCGCGTTCGAGCGCCTCGCGCAGTCGAGGCAGACACCGAACGAGCTCGGTACGCCACCCGCCCCTCCCGGGTGAGACGTGCGTCCGGGCCGCCACTGCATGCATCGTCGACTTCACGCTCCTCGGGAACCACTGGTCTGCACGCCCAGGCCACGATCGGGGTGGGCATGCGGACGGGCGCGAGGGGATCGGCAGTCCGCATGCCCAGCCCGGCGCACCGGGCACCTCCAACGCTGCCTGCTCCAGGTCCCGGCGGCAGGGGCGGTCACCGGCCGACTCGCGCCATCCGGAGTTGCCGGCTTCCGGCAACATCGTGCAACCTGCTCCGGTCGATCACGAGGGGAATACCTTCTCGGCCATCGACGCGAAGTTGCCGCAGACACAGTCATTGCCGTGGGTCGGCAGATCGGGTTCCAGCAACTCTGCGGGGGAACGCCCCAGTCCGGGGAGTCCGGGCGAGGCAGAGTGGAAGTACGACGAGGGTGCTACGACCCGCTTCGACTCGCCCGTGGATCGATCGATCTCCTCGCGATCGGGAGCGGTGGCAGTAGCACGGATCCACGGCGGAAGCCGCGCGGCCTGCCTCACGGTGCCGCAGACGACCCGTCCGCCTGCCCGAGAACGATCATCAGGAGCTGAGATGTTGCACCAACGAACAACCGGAGCCACCGCGGTCGTGCCGAACGGACGGAAGGCCCGGTCGGCGCCGCCCATGACGGTCGGACATTTCTCCGCTCCGGCCCGATCCGGTTCGGAGGCCGGCGCGGAATGGAGCGACATCGTCCAGGAATGGGGCGAGCAGTCGTTCCCGGCGAGCGATCCGCCGGCGAACTGGTGAATCTCCAGCTCATGAACAACGTGACGGTGGTCGGGTGGGAACGGTCGGCCCAACCCACCGCGTGGCTCCGCGGGCGCCGAGGCGGCTCCCCCTGCCCTCGTGCCCTTCGACCCGCTGCAGCTAGATCTGGATGAAATGAGTGGAAGCCCTGATGCCTGCGCCTACTACGACGCTCATCGCTCCTCAGAGTGCAACGAGATCGAACGTGCTTCACCGCCGGCAACGTGTTCCCGTCATACTCCGACTCACCCCACAGCAGGCGAGAGACCTGCCCCGGTGGATGCCACACCTCGTTGAGGAGGCGCGTCGTCAGCTGCGCCACCACGGGGACGCCGCGCGGGACGTGGTGATCGATCTGTCGTCCCTCCCGCCGACTTCGGCTTGCGCTCCGCTGCTGATGCTCTTCACGCTCGTCCGCAGGCTCCTGAGCGCGGATGCGGGCGTCGTGGTCACCGGCGTGAACCCGGCCTTGCGCGCGTGCCTGGTTGCGGAGCTCCCGACCGGCGTCACGGTCGTCGATCGACGAGGGCGGCGCTGGTCCAGCTGACGGGCACGCGACCGGCGAGGCCCGCTGCTTGGACCTCCTCGTCGGTGAGCGGTTGGAGTGGATCG
The DNA here is from genome assembly GCF_007994075.1 of Pseudonocardia hierapolitana. Classification (NCBI taxonomy): domain Bacteria; kingdom Bacillati; phylum Actinomycetota; class Actinomycetes; order Pseudonocardiales; family Pseudonocardiaceae; genus Pseudonocardia; species Pseudonocardia hierapolitana. Next base: position 8,531,527 of record NZ_VIWU01000001.1, read on the forward strand.
ACGCGCAGCGACTGGCGACGACGAACGCGGCCAGTTCGCGTTCGTCGCAGACCACGAGCGGTGATCACTGGGCCTGCGGTTGCTTCGGATGCCAATCGAGGCACACGACCGTGGCGTCATCGCTGATCTCGCCGTTGCACGACTCGGTGACGGACCGGGTGATATGTCGTACGAGTTCGGGAGGCGCGAGCTCATGGTGGTCAGCGAGCAGCGCGGCCAGCCGGCGATAGCCGAAATCCTGCCCACCTCGCTGATGGGCCTCTGTGATGCCGTCGGTGAACAGGAGCAACCTGTCCCCCGGATGGAGCGCGATCGGGTGAACCGGGTAGTGCGTGGAACCGAGCAGCCCGAGCGGCAGCTCGGGCGGGATGAGGAGTTCACTGACCGCGCCGTCCCGGACCAGCAGCGGCGGCGGGTGTCCGGCGTTGAGGATCGTTCCTACGCCGCTGTCGACATCGAGTTCGAGGATGAGGCCAGTGACGAAGTCGGGGCCCGGGAACTGCTCCACCAGGTGCCGATTCGCAGTCTCGGCCTGCTGGACGATCGAGCAGTGCGCGCGGCGGGCGTTGCGCATCGCCGTGCAGGAGAGGCTGGCCAGCAGCGACGCGCGCAGCCCGTGGCCGGCCGCGTCGCTGACGCCCACGGTCAGGCAGTGCGCGCTGACGGCGTAGTCGAAGTTGTCCCCTCCGATCTCGTACGCGGGCTCCAAGGTGCCCGCGATGGAGAACGCGGGCAGCTCGAAGGCCAGACTGGGCAGCAGCTCCCACTGGATCTCCGCAGCCAACCCCAGCTCACGCCGGCGGCGCAGCATCTCGAACCGGTCGGTGTAGCGGCGAGCGCCGGTCAGGACGTGCCCCAGGACGCGCGCGACATCGTCGAGTACCTCCATGGTTCCCCCGCCGACGTGGTGGCCGGGCAACGTTACGGCGAGGACCCCGAGACGCTCCGCGCGGACCGACACCGGGAGGTAGACCACCACCGCGGGCCCGGGCACGCCACTGCCAGCGGCCCCGGCCGCAGCAGCATCACCGGATGGATCCACAACGGCGGTGACGCGGCGCTGCTCCCGGTACGCCACACCCGCAGCGCTGTCGAGCAAGTCCTGGGACCGGATCGGCGCAGTGGCAGGGTCCACCGCCACCGGCTCCAGACTCGCCTCCGCGTAGTCCGACAGCAGGACGACGCAGCCCTGCGCCGACACGTGCCGGGCCAGCCATCGTGCGCAGACATCAACCAACTCGCTCGGCGGCGCTCGATCCAGATCCTGCAACAGCGCGCCGATGCCGGGCCGAGCAGCCGTCACATCCTCCGTCACCGCGGCCACCCTGCCACCCCCGCCACTGTCGCGCGACGGCCATGACGATTCCACCGCATCGACACGTGGGCAGCGACCGGATCTGGCGCCAACGTTGCAGCCGAACAGGGACGACATCGTCCTGGCCCGCTGAAGCTCGAGCTATTCCGGCAAGCTTGGTCCTGGCACTCGCCAATGTCGGGACGACCGTCGCGCTCTTCCCCGTCGTCAAGCGTCAGGACGAAGGCATCGCCCTCGGCTCCGTGGTCATGCGCACCCTCGAGGCGAGCGTCATCGCCGTCGGAGTCGTTCCCCTCCTCGTCGTCGTGACGCTGCGTCAGGACCTGTCGGGGGCGTACGGCATCGACGCCTCGCGATCGGAAGCGCATTGGTGGCATTCCACAACTGGACATTCCTGGTCGGCCCCAGCTTGGTCCTCGGAACGAGCACGGTGCTGCTCGCGTACCTGCTGTACCGATCCGGCCTCGTACCACGGTTCATCCCCGTGCTGGGACCGGTCTTCGCCGGGCACCGCCCAGATGTTCGGCCTCTACGAGCAGATCTCGGTGTGGGCCACCGTCACCCCTGTCCCGGCGTTCGCGACTCAGACATCCTTTGCGGCGACGTGGGTGACCGGTAGGTGGAACTTGCGTCCGAGGCGCGCGGGCAGGTCCTGGTGCAACCAGCGAGACAGGCGCGCCGGGAGCGTCGACACGATGATCTCGTCGAACTCCTGCCTCCCGAGGGCGTCTTCGACCGCGCGCATCGGATCGGGGTCACACACCTCGCCCCCTGCCGTGGCGCCGGCGGCGGCCAACTCCTTCAGGGTCGCCTGGAGCTTGGCCTGCGCCAACCGGCGAGCCTCCTCGGGGGGCGCAGAGATCGTCGGGACGCCACCGACGACCGGCATCGGCGGCAGGGCGGCGATCGACGCCAGATCGCTCACCTGGGTTGCGGGCACCACGAGCCAGAACTCAGCGGGACCATGGGCAACGCGCTCACTGATGAGATCCCTGAGTTCCTGGCTGCCGAGCGTCTGGTTCGCGACGACGAGGTAGCGGTGCATGACGCCTCCGGGCAGGTTGTCGGGTGCGCCTGCCGCGGCGACCGCGGACCGGCACCGGACTGGAGAACGGTACCGCTCATCACCCGGCAAGAGAACGGGTGTGGACCCCCGGCAACGACCGGCGGGCCGGCGACGTGGGCATGGGTCCGGAGTACCTCCGAACGAATCTCCGAATCGGCGTCGATCACGTGGGACGGGTGTAGGAATGCCCCATGGACGAGAGTGATCGGCCACTCTTCCTCGTGGTCAATATCAAACCAAGACTGGACCGAATGGCGGAAGCCGAGGCGCAACTGCAGTCCATGCGCCGCAACAGCATCACCGAGCCCGGTTGCGTCTTCATGTACCTCGCGCAGCCGCAGGACGACCCGTCCACGTGGGTGATGTTGGAGATGTTCCGCTCCCGCGCGGCGTGGGACGAGCACATGCGCCAGCCTTACAACATCGAGGGGAACATCATTCTGGAGGATCTCCTCCGCGAGCCCTCGGACCTGCGCCTTTTCGACCAGAAGTAGGGAGCGCCCCGCAAAGTTAATATTGAACCTTGAACTAATGACGCACAGTACCGGATCAGACACTCAAGGTTGCCACCGCCTCCGGTGGAATCTGCCGTCGGCGCGGACTACCGTTCGACTGTGGGCTGCATCACATACCCCACTCCGCGTCAGCGAGAGGTGATCCGAATGGCTCGACAGACGGTCACACGGATACAACCCTACGAGGCACGCGACGCGAAGCCCAAGTTGGTTTACCCGGGCCTCACCATTCCGTTCATCCTGATCGTCACCTGCTTCGCGGCCTGGGGGTCCGCAGCCAACTTGACGGATGTTCTTGTGGGGGTTTTCCGGCACATCTTCACGATGTCGAACTTCCAGTCGGCACTTGTGCAGTTCGCGTACTACGGCGCGTACTTCTCGCTCGCCATCCCGGCCGCCTTCATCAACCGGCGCTACGGCTACAAGGCCGGCGTCCTCGCCGGCCTGGGGCTCGCCACGCTCGGTGGATTCCTGTTCATCCCGGCAAGCGTGCTGCTCGCGTACGGGTTCTTCCTGATCGCTCTCTTCGTACTGGCGGCCGGACTGTCGATCCTCGAGACCTCGGCCAACCCGTTCGTGATCGCGATGGGCCCGGAGGAGAACGCGACCCAGCGGCTGAACCTCGCCCAGTCGTTCAACCCGGTCGGCGCGAACATCGGCGTCCTGCTCGGCGCATTGTTGATCCTCCCCCAGATCACGCCGGAGTCGGAGAAGGCCGCGATGACGGCAGACCAGCGGCTAGCGGCGCAGGAGCAGGACCTGTCGTTGGTACTCGGGCCCTATACGGGAATCGCCACCGCGCTCCTGCTGATCTGGATCGTCATCGCCATCCAGAAGATTCCTGTGCCGGAGGAGCACGCCCGGTTCGCGCCGGACGAGAGGAATACCGGCCTCGTCGGTCGTCTCTGGCACAACCGGCACTACCGGTACGGAGTGGCCGCACAGTTCCTCAACGTCGGCGCCCAGGTCTGTGCGTGGACGTTCACCATCCAGTACGCCCAGGACGTGGTGGGCGTGCCCACCGCGAGCTCGGGCTGGTACCTCCAGGCCAGCCTCATCCTTTTCCTCATCTCACGGTTCGTGATGACCTATCTGCTCGGCATCTACCGGCCGACGAAGCTGCTGTTCGCCATGGGTTTGCTGGGGCTGCTGTTCTCCCTCATCGCCATGTTCTCGCCAAATATGATCGGATTGCTCGCCGTCGTCGGAATCTCCTTGTCGCTGTCACTCATGTTCCCGACGATCTACGGCGTCGCCCTGCAAGGCCTCGGCCCGGACACGAAGTTCGGCGCCGCCGGTCTCGTGATGGCCATCCTCGGAGGCGCGCTCCTTCCGCTGGTCCAAGGCAAGTTGATGGACATCATGGGCGCGAACCTGGCCTTCGTCGTCCCGGGGATCTGCCTGGGTCTGGTGGCCTGTTACGCACTGTTCGACCTCCGCACCGCACGGCACGGAGGGCCGCTCGTGAGCGAGGGCGCCGCGGGTTGAGGGCGAACGAGACGCGTCGGGCCTTGCTCGATCGCTGATCGCCTGCGCGAGCACCTGCCCGCGTGCCCCGACGGGCAGTGGCGATCCTCGACCGCGCACCCGACACACCGGTTCTCTTCGATAGGAGTTGGGCGGATGTTCGTCGTCGTGGGCGAAGCGCTCGTGGACCTGGTCGGGCAACGCGGCAGCCGAACGCTGGTCGCCCATCCCGGTGGGAGCCCGGCCAACGTCGCTCTTGGGCTGGCCCGGCTCGGGAACCAGGTGACGCTCATGACGCGTCTGGGACGGGATGCGTTGGGCGAGATGGTCACCGCGCACCTCAAGTCCAGCGGCGTCCGGGTCGAAGGGGGCTCGGGCGAGGGCACCTCGACCAGCCTGGCGATTGCCACCCTCGCCGCGGGGATCGCGACCTACGACTTCCGCATCGAGTGGGACATCGGCGACCTGGAGCCCCTCCCCATCGAGACCCGGTGCCTGCACACCGGTTCGTTGGCAACCGTCCTGGCACCCGGCAGGGCAGGCGTCGAGGACCTCATGAGGCGGGAGCACCGGCGCGGGCGGGTGACGATCTCCTACGACCCCAACGTCCGGCCCGCACTGCTCGGGGCGCCGGAACGGGCGCGGCCGGGGATCGAGGACCTCGTCGCCCTGTGCGACGTCGTCAAGGTCAGCGACGAGGACCTGCTCTGGCTCTACCCCGACCGCCAGGACGAGGACGTGGCGCGGGACTGGCTCGGGCGCGGCCCGGCCCTCGTCGTCGTGACACGTGGAGGCAGAGGGGTGTACGCCGCCACGGCGGGGCTGGAGGTGCGTCGACCCGCGACGCCGATCGACCTCGTGGACACCGTCGGTGCAGGCGACTCGTTCACGTCCGGCCTGCTCGACGGGCTGCGTCGAGCAGATCTGGTCGGGGGCTCGCGTCACGACGCGATGGCGGCGATCGACGAGGCGACGCTCGTCAGCGTTGTGGACGCGGCGGCCTTCGTCGCGGCGATCACCTGCTCTCGCCCTGGTGCCGATCCCCCGACCCGAGCCGAGGTTGCCGCCGCCGACGCCGTTCGAACGCCTACTGCGGCGGCACCGCTCGGCACCGCACGAGGGATCTCACCGCCGGCAACCGGCCCGGCCTCCGAGGTCGCACCGAAGCGAGGGAGATATCGATGACCAGTGCAACGGGCTCCGGCGGAGCCATCTTCGACGTGGACGGGGTGCTCGTCGACTCCCCGCACGAACTGGCCTGGCGCGAGTCGTTCAGGTCTCTGATGGAGGGCGACTGGCGCGACATCCGTGACCGGACGAGCTGGTCCCCCGAACGCTTCACGCCGGCCGTCTACCAGCAGGTGATGGCCGGGATGCCGCGCATGGCCGGTGCCCGGGCGGCGATGGAGCACTTCGGTGTGCCGGACATCGACGCGCGGATCGAGCAGTACGCGGCCGCGAAACAGGAGCACGTGATCAAGCTGATCGAGCAGGGCCGCTTCATGGCGTTCCCGGACGCGCTGCGGTTCGTCCTGGACGTGAAGGCGTCGGGCGTCCCGGTGGCGGCGGCGTCGTCGTCGAAGAACGCCAAGCTGTTCCTCGAACGGATCCGCCTGGACCTGTTCGCCGCCGAGCAACGGATCGACTACGACTTCATCACCCCGGGCATGACCCTCGCCGAGATCTTCGACGCCGACATCTCCGGCCGGGACTTCCCCAAGGGCAAGCCGGATCCGACGATCTTCCTCACCGCGGCGGAGGAGCTCGGTGTCGCCCCGGCCGACTGCTTCGTCGCCGAGGATGCGACCAGCGGCATCCAGGCCGCCAAGGCGGCCGGAATGGCCGCGCTCGGCGTGGCCCGCCTGGACGACCAGGAGATGCTGCTCGAGGCGGGCGCGGATCTCGTCGTGACCACCCTGGACGACGTGTCCCGGCGCGCCCTGCGCTCGGGGTTCCTCGAGGAGCGCCGGGCGGCCGCCGAGATGAGGAAGCGGCACACGCAGCAGCCGCCGAGCGTGTGGACGCTCGTGTACGAGAGCTTCGACCCGGCCCGGCAGGGGCTGCGGGAGGCGCTGCTCTCGCTCGGCAACGGGTACATGGTGACCCGCGGCGCTCTGCCCGAGGCGGACGCCGACGACGTGAACTACCCCGGCACGTACGTCGCGGGGCTCTACGACCGCGCCGAGACCGAGGTCGCCGGGCGCACGGTCGAGAACGAGGACCTGGTCAACGTCCCGAACTGGCTGCCGCTGCGCTTCCGGATCGAGGGTGGGGAGTGGTTCGACGCGCGGCGCGCGGACGTGATCTCGCACCGCTTCGAGCTGGACATCCGCCGCGGGGTGCTGGCTCGGCACCTGACCTGGCAGGAGGCCGACGGGCGGCGCACCAGCATGGTCCAACGCCGGTTCGTCAGCATGAAGGACGAGCACTTCGCCGGCCTGGAGACCACGTTCACGGCGGAGAACTGGTCGGGCCGCATCGAGGTCGTCTCCGGGCTGGACGGCCGCGTCGCGAACACGGGCGTCAAGCGCTACCGCGACCTCAACAGCCGCCACCTGCAGGTGCTGGGTCAGGGCGAGGTCGACCCGGAGACCATCGGTCTGCAGGTCGAGACCCTGCAGTCGCACGTGCGGGTCGCCGGCGCGGCACGCACGCGGGTGCTGCGCGACGGGCAGCGGCAGGACGTCGACCGGCGGCTGGTCGAAGAGCCGGGGTACATCGCCCACACGCTGGACGTCATGCTCGAGGACGGGCGCTCGGCGACCGTCGAGAAGATCGCTGCGGTGTACACGTCGCGGGACCGCGGGATATCCGAGAGCCGCGACGATGCCCAGCTCGCGGCCACCACGGCGGACGACTTCGCCGGTCTTCTGGCGCGGCACGTCGGCGCGTGGAACAGCCTCTGGAACCGTTTCGACATCGAGCTCGACAGCGCCAACGAATGGACCGAGACGGTCCTCCACCTGCACATCTTCCACCTGCTGCAGACCATCTCGCCGCACACGCATCGCCTTGACGTCGGCGTCCCGGCCCGCGGCTGGACCGGGGAGGCCTACCGCGGTCACGTCTTCTGGGACGAGATGTTCATCTTCCCCTTCTTCAACTTCGAACGCCCGAGCCTGGCTGCAGCCCTGCTCCAGTACCGCTACGAGCGGCTCGACACGGCCCGCGCCGCCGCCCGCGCCGAGGGGTACGAGGGCGCCATGTTCCCCTGGCAGAGCGGGGCAACCGGGCGTGAGGAGACCCAGAAGGTCCACCTCAACCCGAAGTCTGGCCGCTGGCTCCCCGACCACTCGCACAACCAGCGGCACGTCAACATCGCCATCGCCTACAACGTCTGGCAGCACTACATGGTGACCGGGAGCATCGGGTTCCTGCGCTTCACCGGCGCGGAGCTGCTGATCGAGATCGCACGGTTCTGGGCGAGCATCGCCACCTTCAACGCCGGGGAGGACCGCTACGAGATCCGCGGCGTGGTGGGCCCGGACGAGTACCACGAGGCGTACCCGGATTCCGACGAGCCCGGGCTGGCCAACAACACCTACACCAACATCATGGCGGTGTGGGTGCTGCAGCGGGCGCTGGAGACGCTGGACGTCCTACCCCCGCACTATCGCGAGGAGCTCGTCCAGGAGCTGAGCATCCGGGACGAGGAGCTGGAGCGCTGGCAGGACATCACCAGGAAGATGAAGGTCGTCTTCCACGCCGACGGCGTCCTCACCCAGTTCGAGGGCTACGAGGCGCTGCCCGAGTTCGACTGGGAGGGTTATCGCGAGCGCTACGGCAACATCCAGCGGCTGGACCGGCTGCTGGAGGCCGAGGGCGACAGCACCAACCGGTACAAGCTCGCCAAGCAGGCCGACGTGCTGATGCTGCTGTTCCTGCTCTCCCGTGACGAGCTGCGCGGGCTGCTGCACAACCTCGGCTACGCGGTGAGCCACGAACAGCTCGCCCGGAGCGTCGAGTACCACCTCGACCGGACCTCGCACGGCTCGACACTCAGCGGGGTGGTGAGTTCGTGGGTGATGGCCCGCTACCAGCCCGAGCAGGCCTGGAAGTTCCTGCAGCACGCGCTGGAGAGCGACGTCGCCGATGTCCAGGGCGGCACCACGGCCGAGGGCATCCACCTGGGGGCGATGGCCGGGACGGTCGACATCGTGCTGCGGTGCCTCACTGGCATGCGTGCGCTCGGGCCCGTGCTCCGCTTCGAGCCGGCGCTGCCGGCGGAGGTGAAGCGGCTGCGGTTCAGCGTCCATTACCGGGGCCATCGCGTGGACGTCGATCTGGCCGAGGACCGCATCCGGCTCAGCGTGCGGCCGGGCGGGGCCGGCCCCGTCAACCTCTTCGTGCACGGTCAGGCGGTCGAGCTCGCACCCGGTCAGCAGCGCGAACTCCAGTTGGAGCGCGCCTGATGAGCGCGGGCACGGTCACGGCCGAGCAGGCGGCGAGGGCGCTGGTCGACCGGATGAAGGAGGTCGCCCTGTGCCTGGACTTCGACGGCACCCTCAGCCCGGTGGTGGACGACCCGGAGGCGGCCCGGCCGCTGCGGGGCGTGGTGGAGCTGCTCGGCCCCCTGGCGAGCCGGTTCGCCGCCGTCGCCATCGTCTCGGGGCGCCCGGCCGCCTACCTGGGCGAGCACGTCGCTGCTCCGGGCGTCCGCTACCTCGGGCTGTACGGGCTGCAGGAGATGCACGACGGCCGGATCCGGGTCGACCCGCGGCTGGAGGAGGCCCGCCCCACGGTCGCTGCCGCCGCCGAGGCGCTTCGCGAGTCCGACGCGGTGCACGACAGCGGTGCATGGCTGGAGGACAAGGAGTACGCGGTCGCCGTCCACACCCGGCGGATCCCCGATCGCGAGCGGTGGGCGGACCGGATTGACCGGGCGGCCCGACGGATCGCCGACCGGTACGGACTGGAGCTGATCCCCGGGAAGATGGTCTGGGAGCTGCGACCGCTGGTGCGCAGCGACAAGGGCGACGCCGTTCGCCGGGTCGTCGACGAGTCCGGCGCCCGGATCGTCGTGGTCGTCGGTGACGATCTCGGTGACCTGCCTGCCTTCGCAGCATTGACCGAGCTCGCAGCCGAAGGGCACGACGTGCTGCGGGTGGCCGTGCGGTCGGAGGAGGCTCCACCCCAGCTGCTCGCGGCCGCCGACCTCGTCCTGCAAGGCCCGGACGAAGTTCTCGAGTTCCTGCGGCGGCTGGTGGTCTGACAGGTTCGGGTCGTCGGTATCAGCGGGGTTCCCACAGCCGCACGGCCGAGCGGCGAGAGACTCGGTACCAGGTCGCTCCGACGGTGGTCGGTCCATCGCCACTCCCTCGCACTGCTCACCGAGGCATTAGCTGGTCGATCAGGATCTGGGTCAACCACTGTTCGTACCGTTCCGGCTGCCAGCCACGCTCGGCGACGAGCAGCTGATACACCTCGGGGGACATCAGCGCGTGGATGATGTCGGCCGCGTCTGCCTCCCGCACGGTCGACCTCAGAGCGCCGCTACGAGCGAGAGAACGTGCGATCAGCTCCTGTCCCGCCGCGCGGTGCCGAGTCCGGTCGGCCAGCAGGGCGGCCGCGTCCGGGTCGGACTCGGCCGCGCCGACGAGGACTCGGTACAAAAGGCAGAGCTGCTGCGCAGGTTCGCCGCCTGGCACGACCCGATTCTGGCGTTGGTGCAGGCTCACGGCCGGCCGCAGCATCCTGCGCAACGACATCGTCGAGCTCGTCGCCCCGCTTCCCCGGTTCACCCGGGCGCGAGTCGTCCTCGTTGGCGATGCCGCCCACGCCATGACCCCCGACCTCGGCCAAGGCGGCAACCAGGCCCTCGAGGACGCGGTCACGCTGGCTGCGCTGATCGGCCACCACCACGACGTGGATGCCGCGCTCGACATGTACGACACGACGCGGCGGCAGCGGACCACCGCGGTTGCGCGAAGCTCCCGGCAGGTCGGCCGGATCGCCCAGGCGCACAGCCCGATGGCAGTCGCTCTCCGCAACTCCCTGATTCGACTGCTTCCCGCGGGCGCCAGCACCCGAGCCGCGGCTCGACCGCAGACCTGGCGGCCTCCGGGCCCGGAAATAGATCTATGAAACCCTTGCCTGGCGGCAGTGCCGTGCCGGCAAGGACGACCCGAACCGCTATGGCCTCAGCGCCGTCAACGAATTCGGCGACTGGTGGATCGCGGCAAACCTCATCCGCGACGTCGCTTGTCTCTCCAATCTGGAGCTACTCCCCTGGGACGTCTGGGGCGTCATGCCAGAACCCCAGGACGAGATCACCCCGGTGATGGTCGAGCTGTTCGATGCGCTCGCCGACATCACGACCGACCCCGAAACGGCCGCTGACAGCCGCGCCCTCTACGAGTGCGACGACCGGCTCCGCGTCGACAGTTCGGTACGCAACATGTCGCGCGACGGTCGATGGGAACCGATCATGCCGGGCGCCGCCCACTAGCCATCATCCTCACGGCTTCGCGCTGATCAGCGGATTCAGAGAATGGGCAAGAGATCCTTCGGTTGCAACTCTGCCGGTACAGCTGGCGGACGGTAGGTATTCGAACCCTGCGCAATGCTCCACGACGCGCGGTACTCGACCGCCGGGCGCGGGTGGGTACCGTCGAGTACTGCTCGTTTGGGTGCAGGACGCGGCGAACGCCGCAGGCTCCGGGATCTCCGTTGAGCGTGCGTGAGCCAGGCACGATGCTTCATACCGTGGTGATCTCGTGGCGGTCCTTCGATACCGGCCGCCGTTGCCCAGCTCGTTGAGCGGTGACGCTCGTCCACCCGGATTTCGAGGGCTCCCTGTGCGTGATCCTGGTGAGGTGTCAGGCCTGACGGGACGATCATGACCGGAGCGCCGCGGGATCGTGTGCCCGTCGCGCCTTCGAGCCGGTCGTTCGCGCCGTGGTGGCGGAGGTCGGCAAGGTCGACAGCAACGTCTCGCTCTACTTGTACGGCTCCGTCGCGACCGGCCAAGCGCGGATCGCGGAGTCGGACGTCGACCTGTTTACCATCGGCCTGCCGGTCGCCGCGGCTGCGGAGATCAGCCGCGAGCTCTCCCGCCGGGTTCCGTGCCTTGTGCCGGGCGGTCGAGGTTGGCCCGGCCCGCGGTGCACGGTGCGCCGACGTTGCTCGAGCAGTCGTGTGCAGGAGCCACCGTTGGTGTGAGACCCGAGAGAGCATTCGTCGGCGTCGGGGCCACGCGCCACGATTCGCTCGATCAGGTGGCGGGCGGCGGGCAGGTGGCGGGCGGCGGGCAGGTGGTGGTGCGGACGACCAGGTGGGGTGGGACGACTAGCTCCCGGTGGCTGACCGGGTTGCGCTCGAGCCGGTCGATCGCGCGGGTGACGGCGAGCGTGGTGATCTGCTCGATGTCCTGGGCGATGGTGGTCAGGCCGACGTGTGACAGGCGGGCGAGGCGGCTGTCGTCGTAGCCCACGACGCTGATGTCGCCGGGTACGGCCAGGCCGGCGCGCTGGAGCACATCGAGCACGCCGAGGGCGCAGCGGTCGTTGAACACGGTCACGGCGGTCGGCCGCGGGGTGAGGTCGAGCAGGGCGCGGGCGGCCGCGGCGCCGTCGTCCTCGGTGAGCCCGCCCGACAGGACATGCACGTCGGCGGCGAGGCCGTGGTGGCGCATGGCGTCGCGGTAGCCGCGGCGGCGCTCGGCGGCTCCCGGGGCGCGGCCGCCGTCGACGTGGGCGATCCGGCGGTGGCCGAGGCCGACGAGGTGGTCAACGGCCTCGTGCAGACCCGACTCGTCGGCGGTGCGGACGACGTCGACGTCGCGGTGGCGGACCGCGCGCGCCACGACCACGACGGGCAGGCGGGCGGCGAGCTCGGCGAGGTGGGCCGTGCGCGTGTGCGGGCCGAGCAGGACGAGCGCCTCGCAGCGGTCCTGCAGCAGGCTCGCCGCGGCCCGCTGCTCGTCGCGCTGTGGGGTGACGGCGCTCAGTGCCAGTTCGTAGCCGACGCGGTCAGCGGCGGTGTAGAGGCCGCTGACCAGGTCGCCGTGGAAGGCGTGCTGCACCCCGAAGACGACGCCGAGCAGCCGGCTGCGACTGCTGCGCAGCAGCCTGGCGCGGGTGTCCGGGCGGTAGCCCAGCTCGTCGGCGGCCTGCAGCACCCGCTGCCGTGAGGCCGGGCTCGCGCCCGGGACGTCGCGCATCACGATCGAGACGAGGGCGACGGACACGCCCGCCCTGGCTGCGACGTCAGCGAGGGTCGGCCGGCGAGCGCGCTCTGCTCGGGTCACCCCCACACCCTACCGATCTCGCCTAGAACGTTCTAGGCTAGCGCGCCATAGAACGTTCTAGGCTCGAGGAGGAGCGGATGAACGCGATCGGGGTGGCCCTGGTCGGGTCGGGGCGGATGGGGTCGTTCCACGGCGAGTCGCTCGCGCGCCGGATCCCGGGGGCGCGGCTGGTGGCGGTGGCGGACCCGGCGCCGGGGGTGGCCGAGCGCCTGGGCGCGGACCGCGCCTACTCCGACCCGGCGGAGGCGTTCGCCGATCCGGGCGTCGACGCGGTGGTGATCGCCGCGCCCGCCCGCTTCCACGCCGATCTGGTGGTGGCCGCGGCCCGGGCGGGCAAGGGGGTGTTCTGCGAGAAGCCGATGGCGCTCTCGCTGCCCGACGCCGACCGGGCGATCGACGCCGCCCGCGCCGCCGGGGTGGTGCTGCAGGTGGGGTTCAACCGGCGCTTCGCCCCGGACTGGCAGGCCGCCCGCGCCCTGCTCGACGACGGCCGGCTGGGCATCCCGCGGCTGCTGCGCTCGGTCACCCGCGACCCCGGTGGGTTCGACCCGTCCCGGGTGCCGCCGGACACGATCTTCAACGAGACCCTGATCCACGACTTCGACACCCTGCGGTTCCTCAACCCGGGCGCGGAGGCCGTCGAGGTCTACGCCACCGCCGACGCGCTCGTCGAGCCCGAGTGGCGGGAGCGCGGGCTGCTCGACACCGCGGTGGTGGTGGTGCGGTTCACCAACGGTGCCACCGGTGTCGCGGAGGCGTGCTTCGAGGCCGCGTACGGCTACGACGTGCGCGGCGAGGTGTTCGGATCGGGGGGCATGGCGACCTTGGGCGACGGCCGCCGCACCGGGATGATCTTCTCCGGCGCGGCCGGCCGCACGGTCGAGATGGCCCGCAGCGACCAGGAGCTCCTGGCCGGCGCCTACGTCGCCGAGCTGGCCGCCTTCGTCGCCGCCGTCCGCGACCGGACGCCGGCCCCGGTGGGCGGGGAGGACGCGCGCGCGGCGCTGGCGATCGCGCTGGCGGCGGCCGGATCGGTGCGCGCCGGGCGTCCGGTCCGGATCGAGGAGGTCGCGAAGTGACCGGATTCCGGCTCGCCGCCTGCGCCGAGATGCTGTTCCTCGACCAGCCGATCGAGGAGCGGGTGCGCCGCATCGCCGACCTCGGGTTCGAGGTCGAGATCTGGGACTGGACGGCCAAGGACATCGCCGCGCTCGCCAAGACCGGGGCGAGGTTCACCTCGATGACCGGCTACATCCGAGGCACCCTCTCCGACCCGGACGGAGCCGAGGAACTGCTGCGCACCGCGGAGCGGTCACTGCGGGTCGCCGAGGAGCTCGACTGCCCCCGACTCAACGTGCACGGCACCGGCCTCGACGACCGCGGCCTGCCCGTGGTGGCCTCGCCGGTCGTCACGCCGCGGATGTGGCTGACCGCGGCGCGGACGCTGGCTCGGCTCGCCGAGCTGGCGGAGCGCGCCGGGCGCATGTTCACCCTGGAGAACCTCAACACCGCAGTCGACCACCCGGGGGTGCCGTTCGCGAGGGCGGCCGACACGCTCGCGCTCGTCGAGGCCGTCGACAGCCCGCACCTGCGGCTCAACCTCGACCTCTACCACGCCCAGATCGGCGAGGGGAACCTCGTGCAGCTGGTCGAGCGGGCGCTGCCGGTCGTCGGGGAGATCCAGGTCGCCGACGTCCCCGGCCGCTGCGAACCCGGCACCGGTGAGATCCATTACCCCGCCATCGCTGCGACCCTGGCGCGCCTCGGCTACGACGGCGTGGTCGGATTGGAAGGCTGGGCTTCGCACGACCCACTGGAGGCGCTCGACCGATTCCGGGACGCATTCACGCACCGCTCGTCCGCCGACCCACCCGGGTTCGGCTGACGCGCCCCGTCGACCGGCGGCGTGAGCGGGAAGGGGGCGCGCCGGCGGAGGAGGGGTGCGTCGATAGTTCCCTGCCGGCGGAGGGATCGGCTTGCGGCGGCGTGTCGATCGCAGACGTTCGGGATCGATGGGGAAGGCATGTGGGAGTCCGGCTCCACGAGATCGTCGGCTTCGGGCTGGATGGCGCGGCGACGGCGAGCACACCTGCGCCGAGCATCCTCGTAAGCAGCCCAGCAGGCCGACTCCGATCGGTCCATCCAGCCATCTGGTTCTGTCTGCGTGATCCCTGGCGTTTAAGAAGCCTTCCCACGTGATCGTTCTGCGGCTCGCGATCTGGCAAGCCTTTAGAGGTCATGAGCCCGGGCACAGGCGTCCACGGAAGAGCGCTCCCTCCTCGTCGCAGCCGGCGGAGGCTAGGGCCTCACTCGTCCGCTGCGCGATGCGCCCTGCTCGGTGGCCGGTGCGTCCATCGCACCGTTGCTGTCACGATCCGGGGCGGCAGGTGCTGTCGCTCGTGCCTGGATGTATGCCTGCCAGTCACGCTTGGCCCGGTGGGTCCAGCGCACGGCGGCTTCGATGCTGATCCCGAGTAGCGGACTCAACGCGGCGGCGGGGATGTCGGCGGCAAGGGCGGCGAGCGCGGAGTTGCGACCCACGCGGACTCGGATGCCGTGGCGATTGAGCATGTTGGCGAGGCGGCCTGGTGTGAAGTGTTGCCCGGGCAGCCCGCCGGGGAACAGCCAGCGTGGCCCGGGGACGCTGCGGCCGACGGTTGAGGTGGTGACCGCGGTGCGGGCGAGGTCGGTAAGCAGCGCGGCGAGGGGCGGAGGCAACGCGGTGCGGTGCCCGCCGAGCTGCAGGACGTGGCCGGTCTCGGTGGAGATCAGGTGCTCGGCGGTGAGCTCGCTGATCCGGCTGACCGGGAGCCCGTAGAGCAGGACGAGCCCGCCAGCGGCCCGGACTTCGAGGGGCAGCGTGGCGTCGTGGAGGCAGCGGCGCAGCTGTTCCCAGCGTTCCTCGTTGGTGACCGACAGGTCGGGCTCGGACGGAGGTAGGTAGCGGATGTCGAGTTCGGGGGCGAGGCCTCGGCCAGCGGCCCAGTCGAGGAAGTCCTTGACGACCCTCCGGGTGCAGGCGCCCTCGCTGAGCCACTGGTCGATCAGGGCCTGGGTGACATCGGCGAGCGCGACGTGCCGTTCATCCAGCCACCGCAGGAACGCGAGGGCCGCCCTGACTCGGCCGCGGAGGTTGTGTGCACTGGCTTCGGTGAAGCGGGCGTGCGCGGCGCGCTGGCGCGCCCGTCGCAGCACCGACCAGGTGACGTAGACGTGGATGACCTGGCGGTGTTGCTCGGGCAGCAGCGCCAGCTGCCGGTTCAGCCAGGCTGGCACCCGTTCGAGGTACTCGATCCGAGCCGGGAGCGCCCCGACGTGCACCAGCATCTGCCGCAGCGCGTTCACACCCGTAGGCGGCAGGGAGTCCAGGACCTCGTGGGTGGGCTCCACCCCCGCGGCGCCCAGCTGCCGCAGGACCTGCGCGCCGCCGTCGTCTCGGCGCAGCCACTCCAGCACCGATCGGGGGCGATCCGCCTGAGCCAGCGCCGCGAGCAGCGGCACCAACACGTCGAGCACTTGGCCGGTCGGGCCGCGGAACTGCTCGTGCAGGCGTTCGATCGCGACGCACCGGACGCAGTTGCCGTCCTGGTAGCGCTCCTCCCCACCGCCGCAGCGCCGGCAGACATAGTCGAAGCGCCCTCCGGCGCAAGCCCCGCAGACGCCGCGGCCGCGGCCGTCGACGCCGATCAGCGGCTTGATGGCGCCGCAGCCGCCGCAGGGTGCCGGTCTGCCCCGGACTTCTCGGTAGCAGCGTCGACAAACCGGCCCCATCGGCCATTGCGCGACTACCTGCTTCCGCTGGCCGCACCGGGTGCAGGGGTGGGGCGGCACGGCCTTCGACCGGCAGCTGACGCAGACCCGTCCGGCCGGGATGCGTTGGGGCAGGGGCTTCCGCTGACCGCAGCCGGCGCAGTGCGGCACGCGCACCGGATGCCCGGCCGCCTCGAGCACGACCACCAGCCGGAACACCGACGGCGGAACGTCGGGCGAACCGGAGACGAGCGCATCCGGGTGGACGGCCAGGTGCCTGTCGATATCCCACAACGCCTGCCCGGCCGCGTTCGCCGTCACCAGCGCCTGGTCCGCGGCCTGCGCGTCCAGGTCGGGAAGCTGCGTGGTGAGCAGCGTGAGCACGCGCTGACGGGCGGCATCGGCGGCCGCCGTGCTCACCTCGGCTCTCCGCCGGAGCCGGGCCGACGAATCGTGGTCCGGCGGACCGGCGGCGGAGCCGGTCGGCCAGCGTCCCCACTCGCCTTGCGGACCTGCTTGTTCACCGCCTGCACCTCGATCAAGTCGTTCGGGGAGCAGCCGAGGATGTCGCAGAGCGCGGCGAGGGTGTCCATGCTCAGCCGCTGCGGTGGCTGGGTCACCAGCCGGTAGACCTGCTCCCGGGACAGGTGGATACCGCGCTCGGCCAGCAGCGGCAGCAGCTCGGAGGTGGCGAACAACCCGCGCTCGGCCATCCGCAGCCGCAGATGCCACTCGATGCCCATCTTGCGGATCATCGCTGTTCCTCCCACTGCTGCTCCTGGGCCTGCAGAGCCTGGGTGAGCAGCCGGTTGCGGTAGTCATCGGACACCCCGGTGTAGAGCGCGGTGGTCGAGGCGTATGCGTGACCGACCTGGTCCTGCACGAACCGCTCCGGGTAGTCGAACTCGATCAAGTGCGTCACATACGAGTGCCGCAGGCAGTGCAGATCCAACACACCGTCCAGCCCGGCGGCATCGCGGGCCGCGACGAACGCATCGTTGATCCCACGCATCGACATCCGCCCCCGCCGCTCCGTGGTGAACAGCGCCGGATGCCCACCCGGGCCGAACCGGGGCCGGACCTCGTGCAGCCATTGCTCCAGCAGTGGCACCACCCAGTCCATCTCCGGCACCAGCAGCACCGTGCGCCGCTTCGGTGGGCTGCCCCGCGACGACTTGCCCCACCGCACCAGCAACGCCCCCATCTGCCCGAACCCGGGCACCTTCGGGTTACGCCGCAGGTCGGCCAGGTCCAGGCCCCACGCCTCCTGGCGACGCAACCCGAACGCGTAGACCGTCTTGAGCACGGCGGCATCGCGCTGCGCCGCCAGCCCGCCCTTGCGCCCTCGGGCACGGATCTCGTCCACGAGCCCGTCGGCGGCATCGAACAACGCCTGCACCTCGTCATAGCTCAACGGCCGCCGACCCGGCCCGCCCTCGTAGGCGCTGACATGCGCGATCGTGTTCCACTCGCCCAACAGCTGCACCGGCGCGCGCCCGAATCGTTCGCGGCACGCCTCCGGCCACCCGTAGCGCGGGTCGGTCAGGTAGCCCAGGAACATCTGCAGCCCGCCCAGGTAGCCGCGCGCGGTCGACACGACGATCTGCGCAGCCGAGCGCCGGCTATCGATGAACGCCTCGAGCTCCGCCGCCGTCCACTCCCACGGGTACTGCCCCGAGAAGCGCACCACCCGCCGGACCAGGTCTTGCCGACGCTGGATCGTCTCCGCCTTCAGGAAGCGGACCCGCTGCTGGCGCGCCCAGCCCTGCAACATCGCCTCGAACACCGCCGGCGCCGGATCGAGGTAGGACACGCCCTCGGCCAGCACCAAACGCGCCGACCCGGGCGTATCCAGAACCTCATCCACGCGTTGCATCTAACACAACAATGTGTCAGCTGTTCGGCTCGGGGTTGATCGACGTCAGGAGAGGATCCGAGGCCGAGGGCTATCGGATCTCACTCTGACCAGGCGTCACTGGCAAGTGGCGAAAGGTCCATCGGATGCAACTCTGCGCGTATACGGACGAACCGTGCGCCGTGGCGCCGGTGACGCTCGAAGGTCGGATCGACATGAGCGCGGGGCGACGACGAACCGCCGAACGCCCACCGCAGGAACGTGATGGTGAACGCCGACGGCGCAGTGCCGGCGCTCCGCCGCAGGAACGCCGTCACGACCCGGCGTCCTGGACCGGTCGCTCGCAGCGAGGACGCAGCCGGGCCGCCCGTTCGGACGGCCCGGCGGGGAGCGGACGCGCTACTGCTTGACCACCCGATCCGGCACGTCCGCGGGCGCCGCCCCGGGCCCGGCGGCCGGCCCGGACCCGACTGGTGCCGCGGGCGCCAGCCCGACACCGCGTGTCTCCGGCAAGACCGCCACGGCCACGGCGCTCGCGAGTGCAACGACCACGAGCGCCACGGCGAGGAGCCACGGCGCTCCACCGGTGGCCGCGACGAGCCCGACGGCGATGATCGGCGCGGGACCGGCCAGCGCGGCGCCGGGGATCTCCCGGCCGAGGGCGAAGCCGCTGAACCGGTACGCCGCCGGGAAGAGCTCGGCGAAGTAGGCGGCCTGCGACCCGAACATCGCGAGGCAGCCGCCACCGAGGGCGAGGGCGAACGCGAGGACGATCAGCACCGTGTTCCCGGTGTCGAGCAGCCAGAAGAACGGGAAGGAGATCAGGGCGCAGAACACCGACACCGCGAGGTAGACGGGCTTGCGACCGGACCTGTCGGAGAGCTTGCCGACCAACGGGATGGCGGCCGCCCCGACGGCGCAGCCCACGAGCAGCGCGAACAGCGATGTCGACTTGGAGACGCCCTTGCCCGCGAGGTAGCTCAGGGCGTAGGTCTGCACGACGTAGATGTTGAAGGCGAGCGGGCTGTTGGCGATCATGACGAGCAGGAGCCGGGCCGGCATCGTCCTGACCATCGTCAGCGCCGGCACGCGCGTGCGCTGGCGGGCCTCGCGCAGCTCCGCGAACACCGGTGACTCGGGCACCCGCAGGCGGATCAGCAGCCCGATCCCGACCACGGCGATGCTCAGCAGGAAGGGCACGCGCCAGCCCCAGCTCATCAGCTGGTCGCTGGGCAGGGTCGCCACGACACCGCTCACCGCCGCGGCGAGCCCGATGCCGAGGAACACGCCGCACGCCGGGAGCGCGGCGTAGTAGCCGCGGCGGTGCGCGGGCGCGAACTCGGCGACCATCGTGACGGCACCGACGTACTCGGCACCGACGCCGAGTCCCTGCAGGAGCCGGCACAACACCAGCAGGACGGGCGCGACCAGCCCGACGCTCGCGTACGTCGGTAGCAGGCCGATGACGGTAGTGGCGACACCCATCAGCAGGAGGGTGCCGACCAGGGCGGAGCGGCGGCCGTACCGGTCGCCGATGTGACCGAAGATCAGGGCCCCGATCGGCCGTGCGAAGTACCCGACGCCGAACGTTGCGAAGGCCGCGATCAGGCCGACGGACGGGGAGAAGTCGGGGAAGAACAGCGTGCCGAAGACGAGCGCGGCGGCTTGACCGTAGATGGCGATGTCGTACCACTCGATCAGGCTGCCGACGACCGTCCCCCGGATCAGGCGTCGGCGGGATTCATCCCAGATGGTCTCTCGGGTCGGGGCGGCGTTCATCGGCGCTCCTGGGAGGCGGGCGCGGCGCTAGCGGCCGGCGCGGACGAGGTTGGTCAAGGGCTGACCGGTCAGGAGCCGGTCGATGTTCAGCGCGATGGCGCGGTACCGCCGGTGCGTCAGCTCGCGCGTCCACGCGCTCGAATGAGGCGTGCACCATGCATTGGGCAGCTCCCAGAAGGGGTGGGACGCGGGAGCCGGCCGGTCCTCGAAGGAGCGTGGGTAGGAGTACCAGACGTCGATCACGGCGCCGCCGATGACGTTGTCGCGGAGCGCGTCGAAGAGCGCGGACTCGTCGACGACGGGGCCGCGGGAGACGTTGACGAGCACCGCGTGCGGCCGCATCCGGCGCAGCGCGGCACGGTCGATCAGCCCGCTCGTGGCGGGCGTCAGCGGGCAGGCCACGACGAGGTGGTCGGCCGTGGCGAGGACCTCGTCGAGGCGGGCCTGCGGGAGCAGCTCCGCCGCCGCGGACGGGACCGCCCTGTCGTCGACGGCCCGCACCCGCATCCCGAACGCCGCCGCCCGGGTGGCGATCGCCTGCCCGATCCGCCCGTAACCGATGATCCCGAGCGTCCGGCCGTGCAGCTCACCGTGCGGCACCCGGCCGCGGTAGGCGTCGGGCCACGACTCCGCGTCGAACGCCGCCTGCATCGCGCCGGCGCGGATCTCCCACTCGAGCAGGCGGGCGAGGACGAACTCGGCGATTGGGATCTCGTGCTCGAACACGTTCGCCACCGCGGTCCCGGGGTGCAGCGCGGCCAGGTCGATCCCGTCCAACCCGGCTCCGGGCACGTGCAGGAGCCGGAACGCCGGGGCCGTCGAGCCCGGCCGCGTGAACCGCAGCGAGACGACCACGTCGTCCGCGCCGATCCCGTCGTCGTGGCGGTCGCTGTGGGCGGCGGCCGCGGGCAGCACGGCGATCTGCGCAGGCTGCTGGAGGTGCGCCTCCAGGTCGGCCGCGTGCTCCGCCGCCTCGCCCACCAGGTGGATCCTCATCGGCCGCGCCCCGGACGGTGGCCGGCAGCGGCCGCGGAGAGGATCGAGCGGACCACCTCCTCGGTGACCGGCGCCGGGTTGGTCAGGCCCGGGTCGAGCGAGGTGTTGACGTCGTAGGACTCCGCGCCGCTCGCGATCCCGACGGCGAGCTCGAGGTCCTCCGCCCGGATCCCGAGGTCGGACAGGCGGACCGGCAGCCGTGCCGCGACGACGATGTCCCAGACGTGTCCGGGCAGGTCGTCGGTGCCCACCGCGTCGGCGAGGCGGCCCAGTGCGTCGGGGGCCCGCTCGACCAGGTGGGCCGTGACGTACGGCAGGACGGCGGCGTGGGCGACGCCGTGCTCCACGCCGAAACTGCCGCCGAGCATGTGGGCGACCGCGTGCTGGAGCGCGAACCCGCCGGTGAGGGCGGCACCGCCGAGGTAGGCGCCGTACAGCAGCTCGTTGCGGGCTCCGAGGTCGTCGGGAGCGGCGAGGACGGCGGGCAGCGCGCTGGTCACGACCCGCGCGCCCTCGATCGCCGCGGGCCGCAGCAGCGGGCTGACGCTCGGCAGGTAGACGGCGTCGATGCAGTGCGCGAGGGCGTTCATCGCGCTCGCGGCGGTCACGGCGAGCGGGAGCTGCCGTGACAGCTCGGCGTCGTAGATCACGACGGATGCGAGCATCGCCGGGCTCTCGTGCATGCGTTTGACGCCGTCGATCGTCATCCCGCAGTAGCCGGTCATCTCCGAGCCGGAGTAGGTCGTGGGCACGGCGATGATCGGCAGCCCACTCTCGTAGGCGATGCCCTTGCACAGGCCGGTCGCGGCGCCGCCGCCGACCGCGACGAGGCAGTCCGCGCCCATCTCTGCGGCCTGCTCGCGGCCGCGGTGGGCGAGCTCGACCGGGACCTGGCTGACGGCCTCGGGGAGGATCCCGACGCACCGGTCATCGAGTGCGGCCGCGACCTCCTTGCCCATCTCGGCCCGGCCCGGGGTGGTCACGACGAGCGGTCGTGTCACGCCGAGCCGGTCCACCTCGTCGGGGAGCACCGCGATGCTGCCCGGGCCGAAGACGACCCGGTCCGGGGTGGCGTTGTAGACGCCCCCACCGGGGTGGGCGAAGTGGCGCAGACTCACCAGTCCACCACCGTTCCGTCGGCGAGGACGGCCGAGCCGCTGTGCGGCACCTCCGGCCGGTACGGATGGCGGCGGGCCGCCGCCTCGTCGACCTCGACGCCGAGACCGGGGGCGGTGGGGACCTCCCAGTGGTTGCCGACGCGCTTCATCGGGGCGCTGACGACCTCGTCGTACCAGCTGACGGCGCCACTCATCTCCTCCTGGATGACGAAGTTCGGGGTGCTCACCGCGAAGTGGAGCGCGGCCGCCCCGGCGACGGGCCCGTTCGGGTTGTGCGGTGCCACACCGACGAGCTCGGCGTCCGCCACTGCCGCTATTCGCTTCCCCTCGAGCAGGCCGCCGGTGTGGTTGAGGTCGGGCTGCGCGACGGCCAGCGCCTTCGAGGCGAGCACCGGCAGGAACTCGCGCAGCCCGACCAGGCGCTCTCCCGCCGCGATGGGCACGGGCGAGCGGGCGGCCACCGCGCACAGGGCCTCCGTGTCCCCCGGCGCCACCGGCTCCTCGCAGAACATCGGGTCGTAGTCGGCGAGGATGTCGACGTACTGCATCGCGGCTGCCGGGGACGCCGGCCGGGCGTGGAAGTCGATCATGATGTCGACGTCGGGACCGACCGTGGAGCGCAGCACGGACATCATCCGGTCGACGTGCCGGCGGTCGGCGGGGGTCGACAGGTGCCCGCCGTACGGGATCAGCACGACCTTGAGGGCGTCGTAGCCCTGCTCGACGACCGCGGTGGCCCGCTCGCGGAGCTGCCCCTCGTCGACGGTGTCGTAGACCGAGCGCATGTCGCCGAGACCGAGGTGGGTGTAGACCCGTACCTGGTCGCGGACCTGCCCGCCGAGCAGTCGCCAGACCGGCTGGCCCACGGACTTGCCGAGGATGTCCCAAAGCGCGTGTTCGATACCGCTGATCGCGGTCACGCCGACGATCCCCAGCCGGTAGTAGCTGTGCTTGGTCATGACCCGCAGCGCCTGCTCGATGTCCCGCGGGTCGCGGCCGACGATCATCGAGGCGAGGTCCTCCACGGCGCCGACCACGGCCCGCGTCTTCCAGTTCAAGCTCGCCTCGCCCCACCCGACCAGACCGTCCTGGTCGGTGCGGACCTTCACGAGGATCCAGTTCCGCATCTCCGCGTTGACGACGAGCGTCTCCACGGCGGTGATGCGGAGGGCGCCGGGGTCGTCCGGCGTCGGCGACAACATCTCTCGCGTACTCCTTCGTCGGTTGCCGGAACGCTATGGAGCAGCGGTAATCGAGTCCAACTCTTAGTTGGGATCAGTTGATAAGGAGCGCTTTTCACCGCGCTCGCCGGCTGCAAGGATGCGGCGGTGGACCGCTTCCGCCTCGAGTGCTTCGTCGCCCTCGCCGAGGAGCTGCACTTCCACCGCGCCGCCGAACGCTGCCACGTCAGCCAGCCGGCGATGAGCCAGCAGGTGCGCAACCTCGAACGCGAGCTCGGGGTGCAGCTCGCCCACCGCACCAAGCGCACCGTCGTGCTGACGCCCGCGGGCGAGGTGTTCCTGCGCGAGGCCCGCAAGACGCTGCGCCAGCTCGACCTCGCCGTGCTGCTGGCGCAGCGCACCGACCGGGGTGAGATCGGCCAGCTCACGGTGGGCGTCACGTCGCCTGCGCTCTACGTCCTGTTCCCCGAGGCGGCGCGGCTCTTCCACGCGGCCCTCCCCCGCGTCGGCATGATCGTGCGCGAGCTCACGACCGCGGAGCAGGAGAAGGCTTTGCGCGCGGGCGACATCGACGTCGGCCTGATCCATCCCCCGCTCGACGACACCGGCCTGCGCACCGAGGAGGTGGCCCGGGCGCCGTTCCACCTCGCGCTGCCCAACGTGCACCCCCTGGCCCGCAGCGAGTCCCTCGAGCTCGCGGAGCTCGCCGGTCAGCGGTTCGTGATCTTCCCGCGGCAGATCGCGCCCCAGCTCTACGACACGATCATCTCGATGTGCCAGGACGCCGGGTTCAGCCTGGAGATCGCGATGGAGGCCTACCCGGCTCAGTCGATCATCGCCTTGGTCAGCTCCGGTGTCGGGCTCGGCTTCATCGCAGGCGAGATGCAGCGGCTGAACCGGCCCGGCGTCGTCTACCGCCCGCTGCGCGGCGCGGGCCCGCAGCTCAGTGTCGGCGTGGCCCACCATCCCGACGGCGTCTCCCCAGCGGTCGAGGCCTTCGTGGACGCGGCGCGGGCCGCCGGCCGCGACGTCCGCTGAACCGGCCCGTTCCAGCGGTAACCGTCGGCCGCGACGAGCACGCTCGGTTCGAGCTGGGCGAAGCGAGTGGCGCCTGAGTCGGCGCGGTCCTGCTCGCACACCACCACGGCGGCCCGATGCCGGCGCAGGCCAGGAACGCGATCACCGCATGGACGCCACCCGGCAGGTGGCCGACGACCCGGCTTTCCTGCGCCACGTCGTGCTCCCGCAGCCATCCGGCAATGGGCTCCCACCTCGCTGCGCACCGCGTCCTGCCGGCGCCGGTGCCATGCCGGCGCGACCCAGTCACGGAACTCGATGATGCTGGGCGGGGTGTACGACCAGGTTCTCGCGGGTGTTCTTCCGCAACGCGATCAACACCGGCCGCCGCGCGGCCGGTGGCGAGCGCAGCCGCGGTGGCCGCTACCCGGACGTCCTGGTTGAGGGCTGCTCATCCGATGTCGACGCGTGGCCGCCGCGAGCCCCACGTGACGCCACCCGCGCCAGCAGGTTGCCCGCCTACCGCCTCACGACGGCGGTGCCCGCGGTGGAGGTGCAGCATCTGTTCAGCTGTGCCCGTTGAGACACAGAGACGGTGTCGCGGCCGATCCGCGCGGGCTCGTCGCTGGGAAGCTCGGCGAGCCCGACGGGGTGATGGCACATCGTCGGGGTGCAGCGCCCCGTACACCGGCACCGCGGGCAGGATCGAGAACGCCCAGGTCGCGATCTACCTCGCGCGACGCCTCCCGCTGCAGGCACGCGTTGATCGACCGCGAGCTCCAGATCATGAAGTCCGACGGGAGGGTGAATCCGATCGCCAGGACGCGTGGAGGACGTCCCCAGGAGCTCGGCCCGTCGGTAGCAGGAGGGCGGCGCCCGCGTCGCTCCTCTGGCCGCGCCGGCCATGCGGCACTAGGTTCGGTCGATGGGTGGCCCTGCGAGTGCCGGACCGGCAGGGCCGGTGATCCTCGTGGCCCACGACGACGAGGAACGCAGGTCCGTGCTGGCGAGCCGCCTGAACCGCCGCTTCGGAGCTGACTACGACGTGCGGGCCGAGCCGTCCTCGGCAGCCGGCCTGTCCGTGCTCTCCCGCCTCGCGGAGGACGGGCGCGACGTCTGCCTCGTGATCGCGGGGCAGCACGCGGAGCACACCGACGGTGCCGGCTTCCTCGCCGCGTCGCACGGACTGCACCCGGCGGCCAAGCGGGCGCTCCTCGTCGGGCGCGGAGAGTGGCGCTCGGGACACCCTGCCGTACGGGCGATGCTGCTCGGCCAGATCGACGGTTACCTGTTCGATCCGTGGCAGCCCGAGGAGCGGTGGCTCTACCTCCCGGTCAGCGAGCTGCTGGTGGACTGGGCGCAGACGCAGGCCCCGTTGTTCGAAGCGTTCCACGTGGTGGGTGACCAATGGGAGGCGCGCTCGCACGAGATCCGCGACGCACTGGGGCGGGTCGGGGTTCCGTTCGGCTTCTCGTCGCCCGACTCGGAGCAGGGCCGCCGGATGCTGCGCGAGCACGGCCAGGACGGCGAGCGGCTGCCGGTCGTCGTGCCGGGCGCGCCGGGTTCGGCTGCTGTCGTGCAACCCGATGTCGCCGAGTTGGCCAGCATGCTCGGCCTTCCCACCGGCTTCGCCACTGAGGCCTGCGACGTCGCGATCGTCGGCGCCGGGCCCGCAGGGCTCGCGGCAGCGGTATATGCCGCTTCCGAAGGTCTGCGGACCGTGGTGATCGACATGTCGTTGCCGGGCGGGCAGGCCGGAACGAGCTCCTTGATCCGCAACTACCTGGGCTTTCCTCGCGGCATCAGCGGTGAGAACCTCGCGAACCGCGCTGCGGAGCAGGCCTGGCTCTTCGGCGCCGACCTGGTGCTCGGCCGGCCGGCGACCGGCCTCCGCACCGAGGCGGCCCGGCATGTCGTCCAGGTCGGCGACGACGAGGTCGTGGCCAGGGCGGTCATCATCGCGTGCGGGGTGGACTGGCGCAGGCTCGGGGTGCCAGCGCTGGAGGAGCTGCGCGGGGCCGGGGTCTTCTACGGAGCCGCCGGGGCCGAGGCGGTCGCGGTTGCGGGAGAGGACGTCTTCGTGGTCGGCGCGGGCAACTCCGCGGGCCAGGCCGCGGTCCACCTGGCTCGATGGGCCTCCACCGTGACAATTCTGGTGCGCGGGCCCGCGCTGGCGGCGAGCATGTCCGACTACCTGATCACCGTGATCGAGCAGATCCCGGCCATCACCGTGCGCCTGCACACCGAGATCATCGACGGGCGCGGTGACGAGAGACTCGAGGAGGTTGAGTTGCGCGACCGCCGCTCGGGCGCGACCGAGGTCGTTCCCGCGGCCGCGGTCTTCGTCATGATCGGCGCGCAACCCCGCACGGACTGGCTCGGCGATACCGTTCGCCGTGACGAGCAGGGGTACGTCGTCACCGGGCACGACCTGCTCGCCGGCGGCGTGCCCCTGCCGGAGTGGCCCCTCGTGCGGCCGCCGTGGCTGCTCGAGACCAGCACCCCCGGCGTATTCGCTGTCGGGGACGTGCGTCACGGCTCCATCAAGCGTGTCGCCACCGCGGTCGGTACCGGGTCGATGGCCGTGCAACTCATCCACCAGTATCTAAGCGAGCCGCACGCGCCAGCCTAATCAGGGCCGAAGGGCTCTCCTGGGGCCCGGCGGCTTCCCCTTCGCGCAGACCAGGCACCCAGCGAAAAGCGGCGAGCCGTGGCTACTTGCTTCCGCCCCGATGCGCCCCATACCCGGTCCGGACGAGATCCTTCACCACAGCCGATCCACGCGCCAGCGCCAGCAGCTGCCCACCTACGAACCTGCGGCGAGACGGTCGATCACCACCGGTCACAACGCGCGAAGCATTCAGACAGGCCGAATATCGACGCATCGTGGTTGAGCGGCTTGGGTCGAGGTGCGATTCAGGGCCTTTTGTATGGCTTGCTGGGAGTTGCGCGATGAGCAGGATCTCGGTGACGTCGTGCGGCAGGTGCGCGGGTTCTTCGGTAGCCGGCGGCCAGTGGAGGAGCTGTCGTCGCTGTGCCCGCTCCCAATCGGCGAGCGCCCCGGCCTCGGCGAGCGCGGCCCGGGTGCGGGCCAGCTCCACCTCCCGACCACCCAGCGGCACGGCCACGCTGGCCGCCGACGATCGCCCCACCCGCGACACCGGGGCACCCACCGCCCTCCACAGCAGCGCATCCGCACGATCCGGTCAGCTTCGAGCCGCAGCCGACCGGACCACCTTGTCATCTCGATCGTCAGGTCATGGTGCCGTTGCGCGCCCAGCGCCAGAATCGGTTGTAGACGGTCTTCCACAGCCCGTACCGCTCAGGCAGATCCCGCCAGGCGAGCCCGTCTTTGCCCTGTACAGCGTCTTTCACGCAGCGCTGAGGGATCAGTTCGAAGCCTTCCTCGATGAACATCGATCCGCGCTCAACGAAAGCTTGAGCGGGCTGACCGAGGAACAGGCGCGCCGGTCGTTGGTCAGGTCCAAGACCACGCTGCTGGGCCTGGTCAAGCACGCCACGTTCGTTGAGAAGGTGTGGTTCGACGAGGCGATCACCTGCCGCCCCCGCGCTGAGATCGGTATACCCGACTCCCCCGACGAGTCGTTCGACCTCGACGACGTCGACACGATCGCATCCGTCCAGCAGGCCCACCAGCAGGCCTGCGCGGTATCACGCCAGGCCACGGCGGAACTACCCCTGGACGACATCGTACGAGGCAACCGGCGGGGCCCGCTGCCACTACGTTGGGTCTACCTCCACATGCTGCGCGAGTTGGCCCAGCATTGCGGCCACGCTGACATCCTCCGTGAGCAGCTCCTAAGCCCAGCGGAGTTCGGCGAGATCGGAAGTTATGAATCCCCCGACTCACCGGACCGGGTCGAGCCTGGCCCCGGGCGAGCGTGACGCCGCGGACCTGGCCGATCTATCGCAAACGGCTGGGTGACCCACGTGCTGCGGCACAGCAAGGGCGAACACTGTGTGATCATCATCCGCAGGCGGGCCGATGAGGTGCTCCTGCGCATCGTCAACGACGGAGTTGGCGCCGAATCGCTCACCCCGCTGTTCGGTTACCTGGCCCCGCTGTTCCTCCTCGGTCTCGCACTGGTGCTGCTCCTGCCGAACACACCGCTCGGTCCGACGCCGACGGCCGCAGGCGAACGGCAGGCTCCGGATGCCACTGCGGAGACGACGGCGCATGGGGCGACACGGGCGTTGGCCTCTGCCTCACGGCATGCTCATGAACCCCACCTCATGATCAATCGGGGTTGCCCGAGCGCTACCGCGGAGTGGTGCTCCCCGAGGTCGCCGGGCGTCGCCGGAGGCCGGGCCGGACGTGGTGGCCGGCGCGGCGCTCGGGCGACTGCCGGATCGGGCGGCCGCGCCCGCTAGACCCGGCGCCGTTCACGGTCTTCAGCGGGCGGACCGCGTCAGGCCTTGTGCGGTGGCGTCCTCGGGGACGGCCAGGTCCCGGCCCCGCGTCTCGGGGGCCAGCCGCGCGGCGACAAGGCTGAGCAGCATCATCGCGGACATGTAGACGGCCACCGGAACCCATGAACCACCGAACGCCGTGACCAGCGCGGCGCAGATCAGCGGGGCGAACCCGCCACCGAGCACGGCGGCGATCTCCCGGCCGAGGGTGACACCCGCGTAGCGGTAGCGGTTGCCGAACAGCTCGGGGAAGTAGCTCATCGTCACGGCGACCGCGCCCTGGCCGGCGAGGACGAAGCCGACGATGATCGTGACGACGATCGCCGCGGTGGACCCGGTGTTCAGCGCGATGAAGGACGGTGCCGGGAGCACGACGAGCGCGGAGAGGATCGCGGAGTACACCGGCTTGCGGCCGAAGCGGTCGGACAGCGCGCCGAACCCGACGGCGGCGATGCCACCGCAGATGGCCCCGATCAGCAGCACCTTCGGCACGAACGTCGGGTCGACGCCGACGGACGACACCAGGTAGGACGCCATGAAGACCTGGTAGGTGTAGGACTGCGCGCTGACCCCGACGGTCATGAACACCACGAGCAGCAGCGGCTTGCGGCCGCGGCGGAGGGTCTCACCCACCGGCCGGCGCGGCTCGGTGTGCTGCTCCTTGAGCTCCTGGAAGACGGGGCTCTCGTTCAGCTTCCGCCGGATGATCATCCCCGCGATCATCACGAGCACGCTGGACAGGAAGACCAACCGCCATCCCCAGCTCATGAGGTCGTCCTTCGGCAACAGCTGCACGAGGATCCAGGCGACGGCACCGAGCGCGGTGCCCAGTGCCGCGCCGGTCATCACCAAGGAGGCGAGGAGCCCGCGGCGGCCCGTGCGGGCGGTCTCGGTGAGCAGGGTCGCCGCCCCTGCCTGCTCGGCTCCGGCCCCGAAGCCCTGCAGGAAGCGACACACCACCAGCAAGGCGGGTGCGATGAGGCCGACCTGGGCGTACGTCGGCAGCAGGCCGATCGCGAGCGTGGCCCCGCCCATCAGCATCAGGGTCGCGACGAGCACCCACTTGCGCCCGAGCCGGTCGCCGTACCGGGAGAAGAACAAGCCGCCCAGCGGACGCGCCGCGAACCCGACCGCGTAGGCGCTGAAGCTGGCCAGCAGGCCGGCCGCCGGTGAGATGTTCGGGAAGAACAGCGTCGAGAAGATCAGCGCCGACGCGGTCCCGTAGATGACGAAGTCGTACAGCTCGAGGGTGGTGCCGGCAAGGCCCGCCCATGCGGCACGGCGCACCGCACGCGGATCGGCTGGCGGCGGTGCAGCGTCCACTGTGGAGCGATCGGGTCGGCCGGTTGTGTCGGTGGAGTCCATGCGTCCTCGAATGGATCGGGCCCGTCGGGCTGGTGTGCGGGTCAGGAACCTGGCCGGACGACGACCTTGAGGTGGCTCGGGTCGTCGCCGGGTGCGCGCAGTGCGTCGGCGGTGGCCGACAGCGGGAACCGGCCGGTCAGGATCCCGGCCAGGTCCACCCGGCCGGACGCGGCGAACGCGATCGCGGCCGGGAAGGCGTGGGCGTAGCGGAAGGCCGTGACGAGGTCGATCTCGAAGCGCTGCAGGAACGCGAGCGGCAGGCCGTCGACGCTCGGCGGGGCCTGGCCCACCACGGTGGCCCTGGCGGCCGGCCCGAGCGCATGGATCCCCTGCCACAGCGCGGCCGGATGCGCGGAGCACTCGATGAGCCGGTCCATGCCGGTGCGGCCGAGCTCCGTGGTGCCGGTGTTGATCGTCGCCGTCGCGCCGAGCTCGGCAGCACGAGCGAGACGGTCGTCGACGACGTCGGTGACGACGACCTCGGCAGCGCCGACTGCGGTCGCGACCTGGGCAACGAGGATCCCGATGGGCCCGGCTCCCGTCACGAGCACGCGATGACCGGCGCGGACGTCGGCCCGCTGCACCGCCCACACGGCAACGGCGAGCGGCTCGATCAGCGAGCCGAGCTCGGTGCCGATCGCGTCGGGCAGCGGGTGGATCGCCCGCGACGGCGCGACCAGGTACTCGGAGATCGTTCCGTGGGTGGGCGGTGAGCCGAGGCAGGTGCCGATGGGGCACAGGTTGTACCGGCCCGTGCGGCAGGTCGCGCACCGGCCGCACCCGACGGCGGGTTCGACCGCCACCCGGGTCCCGACCGCCAGCGCGACGTCCGCGCCGGCTGCGGTGACGACGCCGGACGCCTCGTGGCCGAGCACGGTCGGCTGGCGGAGCACGTTGCCGCCGTTGCGGCCGCTGGCGAAGTAGTGCATGTCCGACCCGCAGACGCCCACGGCGTCGACGGCGACGAGCACGTCGTCGGGGCCGAGCCGGGGAACCGGTAGTCGCTCGATGCGCAGGTCGCCTGCGCCGTGCAGGACCGCGGCGCGGGTGCTGTCCGGGATGGTGGTGGGCATGCTCGTCCTCGTCGACGGGTCAGCGGGAAGTGACCGGCACCGGTGTGAGGTGATCGGCGGCCTCGCGGACGGCCGCGTCGACGCCGTGGCGCACCAGGACGTCGACCAGCTCGGCGACGCGGCCGGTGAACGAGGCGTGCGCCGCGAGCTCCGCTCCGAGCACTCCGGTACCGAGCGCGGCGGCGACGAAGTCGCCGGTGGACCGGGTCGCGAGCGGGGCGAGCCGCTCGCGCATTGGGTCGTTCATCGCCCGGGCGTGCGGGCCCGGGTCGAAACCGCTGGGCGGCGCCACGCAGCAGAGGTAGCCGGCCACGGTCAGCGCGAGGTGGTGTGGCATCCGACCAGCGGCCAGGTGCGAGCACGCTGGCTCGGGCACTCGTTGGGCGAGCTTGACCGAGCCGTCCGAACCGACCTGCTGGGTGCGGTGCCCGAGGGCCGAGTTCGACCAGCGGGTGTAGAGCTGCGCGACGTACTCCTCGAGGTCGACGTCGGCCGGCACCGGCACCGTCGGCCGGTACTCGTCGCGCAGCACCCGCTCGGCTGCCTCCCTGATCGCGGGCCGGGCGATGGCCTCGGGAATGGTGGCGCAGCCGGAGAGGGCGCCCAGGTACGCGATCAGCGAGTGGGTCCCGTTGAGCAGCCGCAGCTTGAGCAGCTCGTACGGGCCCACGTCGTCGGTGAACAGCGCTCCCCCGCGCTCCCAGGCCGGGCGGCCGGCGGCGAACGTGTCCTCGATCGCCCACATGCTGTAGGGCTCGGCCGGGACCGGGGCCTCGTCGCGGACGCCGAGGTGCTCGGCCGCGGCGGCCCGGTAGGCGTCCGTCGTGGCCGGCACGATCCGGTCGACCATGCTGCTCGGGAACGCGACCTGCGCGAGGTAGGGCTCCAGCTCGGTGCGCTCGGCTGCGGGCAGCGCCGCGACGAACTCGCGCACCAGGCGCTCGGTGACGTGACCGTTGGCGACCAGGTTGTCGCAGCTCATGATCGTGATCGGGGCGCCGTGCGCCCGGGCGCGGCGCTGGAGCCCGCGCACGACCAGCCCGAGGGTCGTGCCGGGCGCCGAGCCGCCGCGCAGGTCGGCGCGGACACCGTCGTGGTCGAGGTCGAGCGCGCCGGTCCGCGGGTCGAACGTGTACCCGTGCTCGGTGACGGTCAACGTGACGATCCTCGTCGTCGGCGCCGCTAGCGCGTCCAGCACCGCGTCGGGCTCGCGGGCCGCCACCAGCGCGCCGGTGTGCACGGCGGGGACGACCACCCGGGTGCCCTCCGGGGAGACCTCGACCACGGCGTACAGCAGGTCCTGTTCGCGCAGCGCGTCCGCCACGGTGGCGGATCGGTTGGCGACGCCGAGGATCCCCCACGGGCCGTCCTCCGCGGCGAGCGCGGCGGCGGTGTGCACGGCCTGGTGCGCACGGTGGAAGTTGCCCAGGCCGAGGTGGACGATGCCGGTCGGGGGCAGCGCGCGGTGGTGCAGCAGCGCCGCGCTCGGGGTGGTGGCTGCGGTGAGCCGAGGAGTCGCCCAGGGAGTCAACACCGTCACCAATCAGTCAGGGTGCCGTCGCGACGGCGCGCGACTGGCAGGTAGGCGCGTTCGTAGGGGAAGCGGGCGGCCAGTGCTTCGTCGACTTCGACCCCGAGGCCGGGCGCCTCGCCGGGGTGCAGATGGCCCTCGGCGTAGGTCCAGTCGTGCCGGAACACCTCGTGCACGACGTCCGGGTAGCCCATGTACTCCTGGATGGCGAAGTTCGGCGTGGCCAGCCCGACGTGCGTGGCGCCGGCGAGGGCGATCGGCGACACGTCCGAAGGGCCGTGCGGCGCGATGCGGACCTGCCACACCTCGGCGAGCGCCGCGATCCGGCGCAGCGGCGTGATCCCTCCGACGTGCGATGAGGCCGCCCGCACGAAGTCGATCAGCTGCTCGGTGATGAGCTGCTGGAACTCCCAGACGGTGGTGAACACCTCGCCGATGGCCAGCGGGGTGGTGGTCTGCGCGCGCACCCGGCGCAGCACCTCCTGGTTCTCCGCTGGCGTGACGTCCTCGAGCCAGTACAGGTCCACGGGCTCGAGCGCCTTGCCGAGCCGGGCCGCCTCGTTGGGTGTGAGCCGGTGGTGCGCGTCGTGCAGCAGCGCCACGTTCGGGCCGACGTGCTCGCGGACCTGCACCAGCGCGCCCGGCACGTGACGCAGGTAGGCAGCTGTGTCCCAGATCTCCTCGACCGGGCCGGCACCCCGGCCCGCAGGCTCGTAGGCGGCACCGTCCTTCGTCACCCCGTAGACGGAGTCCAGCCCCGGCACCCCGGTCTGCACCCGGATCGCCTGGAACCCCCGGTCGCGCACGGCGTCGACGGCGTCGAGCAGCGCTGCGACGTCCCACCCCGTTGCGTGCGTGTAGGACAGGATGCGGTTGCGCACGGCGCCGCCCAAGAGCTGGTAGACCGGCTGCCCGCACACCTTGCCCTTGATGTCCCACAGCGCCAGGTCCACCGCGCCGATCGCGGCCATGGTCACGGGGCCGCGCCGCCAGTAGACCCCGCGGTAGAGGTACTGCCAGGTGTCCTCGATGCGCGCCGGATCGCGGCCGATGAGGATCGGGCAGACGTGGTCGCGCAGGTAGCTCGCGACTGCAAGCTCCCGGCCGTTGAGCGTGGCGTCGCCCCAGCCGACGGCCCCGCTCGCCGTCACGATCTTCAGCGTGACGAAGTTCCGGCCGGGGCTGGTGACGAGCACGTCGGCCGAGACGATCGTGTCGGTCATCGCGCCACCGCCACGACGTTGACCAGCTGCTCGCCCGCGGCCAGCCGCCGGACGTTGGCCGCGATGTCCGTCGCCCGGCCGGCGAAGGTCTGGCGGGTGAGGCCGGAGGAGTGCGGCGTCATCAGCACGTTCGGCAGCTCGCGGAACGGCAGCTCGGACGGCGGGGCGGTCGTGCCCGCGGCCGGGTAGCCGTACCAGACGTCGATCGCGGCGCCGGCGATCCCACGGTCGCGCAGCGCCTCGAACAGTGCCCGCTCCTCGACCAGCGGCCCGCGCCCGACGTTGACCAGCACCGCCGTGCGGCGCATGCGCGCGAGCTCGGCGACCCCGATCATCCCGACGGTCTCCGGCGTGAGCGGGGCGCTCACGACCACGACGTCGGCGCGGTCGAGGAGGCTGCCGAGATCGTCGGTCGTCCCCGACCACTCCAGGCCGTACGCGGCGGCGTCGACGTCGCCGCGGCGGGTGACGGCGACCCCACGGGCGCCGCAGGCCCGGAACCGCTCCCAGGTGCGCGCACCGATGTGCCCGAAACCGACGAACCCGATCGTGGCGGCGCCCAGCGTATCGCCCCACGGCAGCGCCGGATCGTAGGCGGGCGAGGCCCACTCGTCCCGCCGCAGCGCGGTGTCCTGGGCGAGGAAGCCCCTGCGCAGCAGGATGGTGCTCGCCAGGACGTACTCGGCGATCGAGTCCTCGTGGTGGAAGGTGTTCGCGACGAACGTGCCGGCCGGCAGTGCGGCCACGTCGATCCCGTCCACCCCGGCACCGGGGGCGTGCACCAGCCGGAGGGCCTTGCCCGCGGCCCCGACCGTGGCCGGGCACCTCGCGGAGACCAGCACGTCGGCATCGGCCACCGCACCCTCGACCGTGGAGAGGTCGCGCGGATCGGGCCAGACGACCTCGGATCCGGGCGGGAACCCCTCCTCGAGACGACCACGCATCGGCGCGAGGTTCGCGTCAGCGACAACGATCTTCATGCCCTCCCCCGGACGTCGGTGAGCACGCGGGCCCCGGCCGGCCCGGTGGAGGCCCGGACGACGAGGTGGGTGGCCAGACGTTGCGTGCGCGGGGTCGACCGCTCCCCCGCCGCGGCGCGGGCGAGCAGCTCCATGCTCAGGGTCCCGGCGCGCGCGAGCGGAACGGAGATGCTCGTGAGAGCCGGCTGCGCGAGCGTGCCGAACGAGATGTCGTCCATCCCGACCACCGACAGGTCGTCGGGGATCTGCACGCCCAGCGCGCGGGCACCGCTCATCACGCCGAGCGCGACGAGGTCGTTGTGCGTTATCACCGCGGAGGCACCCGACGCCACGACGCGCGCGGCCGCCGCGGTCCCGCCCTCGACGGTCTCGGTCTGCCAGTCGAGCAGCTCCAGGTCGATGTCGTACCGCTCGCCGAGCGAGTGGATCACCTCGACCCGGTGGGCGTTGGACCAGGAGCGGGCACTGCCCTGCACGTAGGCGATCCGCCGGTGCCCCAGCGCCGTCAGGTAGTCGAGGGTCTCCCGCAGCCCCTGGGTGGCGTCGGCGATGATGCAGTCCGCACCTGCCGCCTCACGGTTGACGAGGACCGCCGGCACCCGGCCGCACAGTCCGAGCACCTCGTCGGCGTCGAGCCGGGAGGAACAGACGACCATCCCGTCCACCCGGCCGCGCAGGTGTGCGATCGCCTCGCGCTCGCGGTCGGGATCGAAGTCGCTGTCGGCGACCACGACGGTGTGCCGGTTGTGCCGCCCCTGCCCCTGTGCCGCCTTCACGAACGCGGAGAACACCGGGTTGGCGATGTCCGGAACGACGACGGCGATGGTGACCACCGCAGGCTCCCCGTCGAGCTCCGCTACCCGTGCAGGCGGGCTGTAGCCAAGATCTTGCGCAACTTTGAGGATCTTGCGCAAGGTGTCCGGACCCAACCGGCTGGGATCACTGAACGCCCGAGACGCGGTCGACAAGGCGACATTCGCGCGCTTGGCGACATCCGTCAGCGTGGGACCCACTACTCCTCCTCGAGTCGAGCAGCACAAAGAGCATGGACAGGTTGCGCAAGCTTGTCAAGGATTGCCGGCAGCGCCGTGGGACCGCCACGCCGGGCACCGCCGGGTGGGTCGTCGCGGACATCCACCACGCCGGCCGGCTGCAAGCCGAGCCCACCACGCTCGCCCAAGGCGATGCGGTACTCGATCCTCGGTCACGCCACTGTGGTCAGCGTCGGCGACCTCACCGACTCCGCAGCCCGGTGGCCCAGGTTCGTCGCAGCCCTGGCCCAACGAGGAACCTACGGCTCCGTCCACGCACTGCCGCTGCGGCTGCGCGACGAACCCCTCGGCACCCTGAACCTGTTCCACCGCCTACCCGGACTGCGCCGACCCGCGATCTGCACGTCGTGGCTCCCCGCGCAGAGCGGCCGCCGTGGCCTCCACGTCCAGCTCGCCACGCCCTCGACGTCGGTACCGGAGCCGGTCAGCAGCCCCACCTCGTCACAAACAGAGCCCAAACCCGAGCCGCGACAACGGTCCTGCACCCGCAGCCCGGCTACCCCACCATCAGTGCATGCCGAAGTACCGGGTTAACGAAGCCGCGGTCGACCACGCTCACCACCTCATCGATGCCCGTCGCTACGTCCTCCGAAGCCGCTGGGGAGACGTCCAACCCTCCGCCGCCGACGGCACTCGCTACCTCAAGACCCACAGCTGGGACGAGTACGGCGCCTGGCATCTCGGCCTCACCGACGGCGCAGCCGCGGACACCAAGCGCCGCTACGCCTTCGTCTTCGGCGACTACACGCGCATCCACCGGATGGGGATCATCTCCTGCCACTATCGAGCTGCGGAGTGGGGCCACAAGGACATCGAGCTCGCTGCCCACGAGATCCTGCAGTACCTGGACAACTCCCGCAGATGATGGACACCGGCAGCAACACCCATCGACGCGAGCGTTGCTACAGGTCGATCACTTCCAGCAGGAGACGGGCAGGCTCACGCAGCGGCGTCCCGACCTGGAACGCCCAATCGTCAAGTCCGCCCGAACCTGACCTGACCCTGCCTCCGTCCACGGAGTACCCGACACATCCAGGTCGACGTGGGCACCGGCGCGCTCGACCGGCGCTTGCTCCAAAACCTTGCAATCGCTGCCGCTCGTCGAACGGGGCTCGTGTGCCACCACCGACAACGGCGGACCGCCACTGCCGCTCACGGCCGGCACCCTCGGCGTCCTCGCGGTCAACACCTCGCTCACCGGGTGTGCTCCGGTGAGGAGGGCACGTGTACCTGCGCTGCAATGACGAGCTCCTCGCGGCTGTGGACCACGAGGGTGCGGGCGGAGGCGCCGTCGGTGCTGATGCCGGTCTCGCCGTCCGGGTCGGCGGCGGCGTTGGAGCACCACGATAGCCTGGGTAGAACAACACAGAGGCGGATACCGCGTCCGCTACCGACTCGACGACAGCACCCTGATCACCGAGAACGGCTACACCACACGCAACGACGCCGAGGACCGCGCCGCCGACATCGAGTCCGACCAACGCCGCGGCCGCTTCGTCGACCCCCGCCTGGCACAGACCTCGATCGACGACTTCTACGCCCACGTCACCCCTGCCATGCCGGTGCTGCGCGGCTCGCTCCTGCCGATCCTGCTCTGGACTGGCGTCGCGTGCTTCGCGTACTTCGCCTACCACCCGGTCGCGGCGATGGTTCTCGGTGGGCTCTTCGCATTGTCGTTCGTCGTGGGGTTCGGGCTGCGCCGCAGAGAGCTTGAGTGAAGATCCGACTGGACCTCGGTCAGTCGATGCCTTCGACGATGCGGAAGTCGCGCTCGACACCGTCGGAGAGGGCGACCAGCGCCTCCTGGTAGGCCGCACTCTCGCGCGCCGCGACGGCCTGCTCGAAGCTGTCGAACTCGATCAGGATGGTGCGCTCGGCGATTCCGGCGTCATGCGCCACGACCCGGCTGCCACGGGTGAGGACCCGACCGCCCCCGGCCTTGACGGCCGCAGGGGCCAGCTTGTTGTAAGCAGCCAGCTTCTCAGGGTCTGAAATGGTGCGGTAGACGCTGACCCAGTAGCCCTTGGGCATGGAACCTCCAGTATTGGGATGAGTGCATCTGACTCACGGGTTGGTCTCGGACGAGCGTCGGCGGGCGAGAGCGAGGCTTGTCAGCGTCGTGATCGCCATGGCGCCGATGCCGACCAGCGCCGCGGTGGTGTAGGCGCTGTCGTCGGGGAAGAGGTGGCCGGGGGCGGTGCCCGCGGCGAGGATCAGGCCGCCGATGGCGCTGCCCAGGGAGTACCCGACGCTGCGGACGACGTAGTTGAAGCTCATGGCGCTCGACGTCTCGCTCTTGGGGGTGACGGCCAGGATGACGCCGGGCATCGCGGCCGAGAAGCCGCCGACGCCGAAGCCCAGCACGCCCATCGCCGCGAACAGTTCGGCCAGGTCCGACCGGGCCGCCGCGAACAGGGCGAACCCGCCGCCGACCACGACGGCGCTGCCGGCCAGGAGCAGGGGGTCGGCGATCCGCGTCCGGACCCGCGGCGTGAGCTTGCCGGCGACGAACCCCAGCACCGAGAACGGGATGAGGACCAGCCCGGCGACGAAGGTCGTCAGCCCGAAGCCGTAGCCGGCGCCGTGCGGCGTCTGCGCGTACCGGGTGATGAGCGTGAGCAGGAGGTACATGCCGATCCCGCCGACGAACATGGCGAGGTTCGCCCCGGCGACCGCCGGGTGTCGCACCGCCCGCACATCGACCAGGGGCGTCGTGCTGCGCAGCTCGATGACGGCCCAGACGCAGAGCAGCACCACCGCGACGACGGCGAGGCCCGCCGCCACGGCGAGGTGCCGGCTCCACAGATTCCGTTCGCCGGCGAGGAACAGCACCAGGAGCAGCGCAGCGGCCAGGACGACCGCGCCTGCCACGTCCACGTGGGCGGAGCGGCCTTCGGGGGCTTCGGGCATGGAGCGCCACGCGGTCAGGAGGGCGGCGGCGGTGACGACCAGGCCGAGGCCGTAGGCGGCCCGTACCCCGCCGAGCTCGGCGAGCAGTGCGGCCAGCGGGTAGCCGACGCCGGCCCCGATGATCGAGACCACCGAGATCAGGGCGACCACGGCCGCGCTGCGCTCCTCGGGGAGGTGGTCCCGGGCCACGCCCATCATCAGCGCCGTCAGCCCGAGCCCGACGCCCTGGGCCGCCCTGCCGGCCAGCAGCCACGCGAACGGCAGCGGCAGCACGGTGAGCGCGCTGCCGGCGACGACGACCGCCAGCGTGGCGAGGATCGTGGCCCGCCGGTGCGGGCCGGCTCCGAGCCGGCCCAGGACCGGCGTGGCGACAGCGCCGCTGAGCAGCGCGACGGTCAGCGTCCACTGCGCGCTGCCGAGCGAGACGTGGAACGAGGTCGCGACGCTGGTGATGAGCGGCGCCCCGAGGCTGGCGACCGCCGCCACGACCAGAGCGATGAACATCAGGGCGGGGACCAGCAGCCGCGCATCGGAATGCGCCACCAGGAACGCCTTCACCGCGACCCCGCCGACCGGCCGCCCGGTCGCTGCTTCGGCCCTTCGCGGTCCTGGCTTTCGAGCTCTGCCAGATGCTTCAGCGCCGGAAGGGCCGCCATCAGCGCCTCGACCTCGTCGCTGGCGAGCTCGCCGATCAACCGCTCGAACGCGTGGACGCCCGCTTGGCGCCGCGTCCGGACATAGGAGGCGCCGGCCTCGGTCAGGCACACCAGCGTGACCCGCTTGTCGGACGCGTCGCCCCGCCGCTCGACCAGGCCGGACTCCTCCATCACCCGGACCAGGGCGGTCATCGCGGGCTGGGTGACGCCCTCGACCGCGGCCAGATCGGTGATGCGCCGCGGGCCGGTCCGGTCCAGGGTGGCCAGGGTGGCGGCGGACGTCAGGCTCATGTCCCGGGGCAGGCGTCTCGCGGCCCTGGTGGCCAGGCCGTAGAGGGCTGCCCCGATGGCGGCGGACGCGCCAGGAGCGGTGTCTTGACGACCCATGTTCGAAGCATAGCTCTTCTATATTCATCGTTTATGGAAGTGGTCGACTGGCGCGGGCGACCTCGACCGCTGGGAGCCGGTGACGTCGCGGTGCGCTGCCGCATCGACTTCAAGTACGCCCTCGGCCTGGAGCTGGAAGACCCCGGCTTCCACCACAGCGTCCTGTCCGACTTCCGCGACCGGCCCTGCCCGAACGCCCGTGCCAACTCCGCCGCACCCAGGTCGTCTCCCTCGGCCAGCGGCACCCCGCCGTCCGCCTCGACCGCCAACTGCACCCGCATCCGCTCCCGCGAGTGCGGACGGCGCCCGTAGTCCCGGAACGACGAGCCTGCCGCCTGGTCCGGGAGCCGGTGCGAACCCGAGTTGCCGTCGGGCGTGGCCAGACTGCGTCCTCACAGGGCTCACCGGCTACCGGATCGGTCCCCGCCTGGCGAACGTCGACCTGAGCGAGCTGGACCAGCTGGCCCGTCCCATCCCACGGCTCGTGGTCCAGGGTGACCGGGGCGCATGGATCCGACGGATGGCACACGAGGCATCTGGAACACAGCTGGCACGAAAAAAGGTCAGCCCGGTAATACCGGGGCTGACCTGGTGTTACTGCGGTGGGCGATACTGGGATCGAACAGAGACCTCTTCGGTGTGAACGCCCGTCCCCCGTCGTGCCGAGGAGCGCCCCGTACCGTTCATGCTGGTCACAGTGCTGGTCAGTGTTATTCGCTACCACCACTGGCGACCACTCGTGGTGCCTTTTCGATGCCTGGCGATGACCGCGCCCGTCCAGCAATGAGAGGGCTTGGCGTGGCATCCCGTCGATCTGGCGCAGCCCCCTTGCCTCGCCGGGTTATGAGTCAGGCGCCGGACGTCTTTGGGCGTCTCATCAGTAGCCACCGACAGGGCCGTGACCTCGCCGGCAGCATCCGAGTCGTCTCACCCGAGCCGCCTCATGCCGAGCTCTTCCACGGCGTCGTGGTCACATCTGGTCACATTGGGGCAGCCCCGCCGGTTGGCATCACCTCACCCGGGCAAGCGCCTCCGCCAACTTGTCTGGCATCGACGCCATTGGCTGGTGCGAGGAAGGGAGCCGCTCGACGTGGTCGGCGGCTGCAGCCATCTGCTCCTGGGCAGCGACCGGGACGGCGTTGTCCTGCTCGCAGATGATGTAGGTCGTGCGATGCTTGCGGTCCGGCGCCGAGCTCGGAGTTCCGAAGCTCGACATGGATTGAGGAATCAGGCGGCGCAGCTCCTCGGCGGCCCGCGCGGGGTCAACGTCGGCACACAGAGCCTGGCGTGCGACTTCGAGATCGTCGGTGACGGTGGCCGTGCCGTTGTCGTGCGCGACGATCCAGCCCGGCGGGGGTCCGTCGCCGAACAGGTCGCTGAGCGATTGCCCTCGTTGCGGCCAGAAGGCACTCAGGTACACCGTGTGGACCACGGCTGGATGGTCGGCCAACTCTGTGATGACCATTCCGCCGTACGAGTGGCCCACCAGGACGACCGGCTCCCCCACCGCATCGATGACCCGTTTCACGTGGTCTGCATCGGCTCGAAGATCACCAAGTTGCGCGGGGTCGCCGCGTCCGGCACTGGGCATCTGCTCGACCACGTGGACTCGATGGCCGTCCTTCTCAAGCAGCGCGGCGGTCTCACGCCAGTACCAGCCGCCGACGAACCCGCCATGAACGAGCACGTAGTTAGACATCGTCAGAGTGTGACCGCCGTCACGATGGGCAACAATCGACTGAACGGCCGGAGCCGTCCGTACTGTTGCCGCTGGTCACGGTGCCGATGCGTGATGACTGCTACGTCTGTTGGCGACGGATCGTGGTGCCTCGCAGCCACCCCGCGAGCGTTCCGCAACGAGGGGCCCGGTGTGGCATCCCGTCGACCTGGCGCAGCCCGATCACCTCGCGGGTGGAGGGCAACATGCCCTGCGAACTCGACCACCTGCAGGCGTCCGGCGAAGCCGGCCTTGCGCCCCGGCCACCTTGCCAGGCTTGCCCTCCACCCGCGGCGTGATAGCCCTCGTGGAGGTCGACGGGATGCCACACCGCCCCCGGCCCACCTACCCATGCCCGCGTGCCTGCTCGGCCCGGCATCCCGGAGACCTGCCCGCCCGGCGAGGGCATGTTCTGTTCTTGGTCAATGCTCGTGGCGCCCTGGTTTCGCGGTGCCGCTGCCGGGTCCGCCCTTCCTGCCGGGCGCGCGGCGACGGGGACCGGCCGCCAGGCCGCACGCCCCGGCGCCGCTGGCGCCCGGCATCGAACACAGCCCCGGCAGCGGCGCCGCAGGCGCCGCCTTGAACAAGGAAGGAAAGTCTGAACACGAGGGCCGGTTCAGGGGTGTCGTACTCCACTTGATCCGTGACAGATCGGCTCCACTTGATGAGTGACACCCTGGATGAGTGACACCCTGGCCGGCGCAGCGATCACTGTCCGTGTCGGACGGCGGTGGGCAGGCTCGTCTACGATCGGCTCAGGACTGTCGCTCATGCCGATGAGCGTGCATTCGGGCGGCGCGGCAGAGGAAGCGGGATTCCTCTCTGATGCCCCGGGGACGGCCTCCACTGACGGGTGCAGGTGAGCGTCAAGTCCGTCCGGGCGAGATGGCCGCGCAGCTACCTTCGGACACGGTCATCTAGCGCAGCGCTTTGAACGCCGCCCGGATCTCGGTCGCGAACAGCTCGGGCTCTTCCCAGGCGGCGAAGTGGCCGCCCCTATCGACCTCGTTGAAGTAGGTGAGGTTGGGGTAGCTCCTTTCGGCCCAGCTGCGCGAAGTACGCCAGATCTCACCAGGGAAGGTGGTGAAGCCGACCGGAACCGAGACCTCAGGAGGAGCCTGGCCGGACGCCTGGGCTGCGGCCACGAACCGTCCGAACTCCCAGTACCACCGGGCGGCCGAGGCCCCGGTGCCCGTCAGCCAGTACAGCGTGATGTTGTCGACGATGTTCTCCCGGGTGAGATTGCCGACGGGCTCGCCGTCGACGAACGCGCGGGATATCTTGTAGTAGCTGTCCGTGTCGTGGTCGAGCATCCAGGCCGCCAGGGCGACGGGCGAATCCAGCAGGGAGTAGCCGATCGTCTGCGGCCGATTGGTCATCTCCAGGAAGTAGGCGAAGCCGGTGGCCTGGAACTCGGCGAGCGCAGCCGCAGCCGCGCGTTCTTGCTCGGACTCCTCCGGCGGGGGGTCGGCCAGCACCGTCACGAGAAAGTTCGTGTGGATGCCTACCAGCCCCTCGGGTGCCTGGCGGGCCATCACATCAGTGACGATGGCGCCCAGATCGCCGCCCTGGGCGACGTAGCGGGTGTAGCCGAGGCGGTTCATCAGCTCCGCCCAGGCGAGCGCGGTGCGGCCGGCCTCCCAGCCGAGCTCGGCGGGCTCGCTGGAGAAGCCGTAGCCGGGCAGGGACGGCAGCACGAGGTCGAAGGCGTCCTCGGCACGTCCGCCGTGCGCGGTCGGGTCGGTGAGCGGGCCGACGGTCTCGAGCAGCTCGATGACCGAGCCGGGCCAGCCGTGGGTCATGATCAGC
The DNA here is from genome assembly GCF_007994075.1 of Pseudonocardia hierapolitana. Classification (NCBI taxonomy): domain Bacteria; kingdom Bacillati; phylum Actinomycetota; class Actinomycetes; order Pseudonocardiales; family Pseudonocardiaceae; genus Pseudonocardia; species Pseudonocardia hierapolitana. The sequence continues at coordinate 8,574,968 of NZ_VIWU01000001.1, forward strand.
GGCAGCGCGTTCTCGTGCCGCGACTTGACGTGGATGAAGTGGATGTCGACCCCGTCGATCTCGGTCATGAACTGCGGCAGCGCGTTCAGTCTCGCCTCGGCCGTGCGCCAGTCGTACTCGCTCGTCCAGTAGCGGGCGAGCGCCTGCAGCGTCGCCAGCTGCACACCCTGGGAGCGGTCTGCGACGAGCTCCCTGGAGGGCCAGCGGGTCGCGGCGATCCGGCGACGCAGGTCGGCCAGTGCCTCCTCCGGGACCTCCACGTGGAACGGGCGGATACCGGGGGCGCCAGACTCTTCGGGCGTGGAAGACATGCGGGCCTCCTCCATTGGCGAGGCACCAGCCTGACCGTGTCATCGACGCCGTGGAAGCCTCTGGTGCTTGCAAGTTCGCTCCCTTTGCCACCCGCTCTTGCCGCGGTGCGCGCGGGACCGGGCGGTGACCGGCTCAGTCGGCGCAGGGGTCCTTCGTGACAAACGGCCTGGCCGGACGCTCTTCGCGAGCCTCTGACCAGGCCGTTTGCCGGTGTGGGCGATACTGGGATCGAACCAGTGACCTCTTCGGTGTGAACTATGCCAAGCACAGTGCGCTGACCTGCGGGAACTTGACTCCTGCAGGTCAGCGCACGTCCGTTGAGAGCCGATGAGGTCAGTTTGCGCTCGTTGACAGCAAGGCCCTGCTCCCCCGCTGCTCCCCGCCGTGCTCCCGCTCGCGATGCCGCGACACGACAGCCTTGATCATCAAGCCAGGACGGCGATGTCTTCGCGAGGCTCGCTCGCGCGATTGCCTACAGCAGCGGTGACGATGATGCTGCCAGCCGCACCCACCGATCGAAGCGATTTGACGGACTGAGGGCCCACGCGTCAGCCGTCAAACACCACGCAGCGGACTTGACCCCGGCCGGGCTGAGGTCGCCGTTACCGGAGATCGTCCATGACGACCCGCGGTCAAGTCCGCCGGCGTGGTGTTTGACGGGTGGCGCGTGATCTTCTGGTTGGTCAGGCGCTGAGCGCCGGGATGGTGTCGGTGGTGGTCACCTCCTCGCCGTTGGTGGTGGTGTCGGGGACGGCGGTGAGGCGGGCGCGGGCCAGGACGTCGAGGCCGAGGTAGCGGCGGCCTTCGGCCCATTCGTCGTGTTGCTCGGCCAGCACGGCGCCGACGAGGCGGATCAGGGCGTCGCGGTCGGGGAAGATGCCGACCACGTCGGTGCGGCGGCGGATCTCCCGGTTCAGCCGCTCCGAGGGGTTGTTCGACCAGATCTGGCGCCAGACCTCCTTCGGGAACCCGGTGAAGGCCAACACGTCGGCGCGGGCGGTGTCGAGGTGTTCGGCCACCTTGGGGAGCTTGTCGGCCACCGCGTCCAACACGCGGTCGAACTGGGCGTGCACCGAGGTGGCGTCGGGCTGGTCATAGACCGAGTGCAGCAACGCCCGCACCCACGGCCAGGACGCCTTCGGGGTCGCCGCCATCAGGTTCGCCGCGTAGTGCGTCCGGCACCGTTGCCAGGACGCGCCGGGCAGGGTGGCGCCGATGGCCTCGACCAGGCCCCGGTGCGCGTCGCTGGTGACGAGCCGGACCCCGGTCAGGCCGCGGGCGGTCAGATCGCGGAAGAACCCCAGCCAGCCGGCGCCGTCCTCGGCCGAGGTCACCTGCAGGCCGAGGATCTCCCGGTGCCCGTCGGCTTTGACGCCGGTGGCGAGCAGGGCGTGCACGTTGACCACCCGCCCACCCTCGCGGACTTTCAACACCAGGGCGTCGGCGGCGACGAAGGTGTAGGGGCCTTGGTCGAGCGGGCGGGTGCGGAAATCGGCGACGTGGGCGTCGAGCTCGGCGGCCATGGTCGAGACCTGCGACTTGGACAGCCGGGTGATGCCCAACGATTCGACCAGCTTCTCCATTCGCCGTGTGCTGACACCGAGGAGGTAGCAGGTGGCAACCACCGTGGTCAGGGCGCGTTCGGCGCGGCGGCGGCGCTCGAGCAGCCAGTCCGGGAAGTAGGACCCGGAGCGCAGCTTGGGGATCGCCACGTCCAGGGTGCCGGCGCGGGTGTCGAACTCGCGGTGCCGGTAGCCGTTGCGCACGTTGGTCCGCTCGGGGCTCGATTCGCCATAAGCAGCGCCGCAGACGGCGTCGGCCTCGGCGGACATCAGGGTGTTGATGAAGGTGGTCAACATCGAGCGCAGCAGGTCCGGCGAGGCGGAGGCCAGGTGCTCGTGCAGGAAACGGGCAGGGTCGATACTGCTCGGTGCGGTCATCGCGTGAGGTCCTTCGAGAAGCACTGTGAGAGGTCTTCAAGAAGATCACGCGATGGCCGCCCTACGTCCCGGCACACCCGTCACCGGGCCGGACGCACACCACCCTGGCGGACGCCACTCGACCCGCCCCGTCACCGTTGAGGAGTGACACCGCTCCACCCGCGACCGAGTGCATCGGCAGGGGTCGAGCCACCGGCGGCCGAGCCCGGGTGAGGACGGTGGATGTGATGGCGGATCCGATCGAGCTTCCGGCGTCCGGCAACGAGGACGCGCTCGTCGACGCGATCGCCGCCGCGACGGTCGGCGACGCGCCACTGCACCTCGGGCCCGGCGTCCACCTCACGAAGCGGGGCCGGAGGAACCTGATCCCGATCGGGGCGCACGGCCTGAGCATCGCCGCGCAGCCCTCAGGGCAGGAGCCGGTCACCATCAGGAGACCGGACGACTCGATCGACCTCGGAGAGCCCGACTGGAACTTCGGACTGTTCTTCGTCCCGGAACGGCCGACGCCTGACGAGGAGGCCCAGCTCACCTGGCGGCCCGGCTCCGACGCCGAGGGGCCCATCGAGTTCGACGTGATCATCCGCGGCCGGATCACGATCGACGGCCTGCGGATCGACTGCAACATGGACAACCAGGGCCTCGCTCCGTCACCGCCGGCGCCGAACGTGGCGGAGCACTCGACCATGCTCGGCTTCCGCGGGAGGGCGTTCACCCTGAGCGGCCCCGGCGAGGTCCCTCGGCGGATCGCCTACGTCGGGTTCGAGTCCGTCGAGCTGACCGACCTGGTCATCGAGAACGGCGGTTTCTCTGGTGACGTCTGGATCTCCCGTGGCGGCTTCTACCCCAACATCGTCGACTTCGTCGTGGATCGGATCACCTCCACGCCACGGGTCAACCAGAAGAGGGCCGCCCTCGACTTCTCCGGCCTCTGCCGCACCGTGACGATCACCCGCAGCCGCGTCGCCAGCATTGGCCTGGAGCACACGACCGCGATCACCTACGACCAGCTCCCCCGAGTGGAGCCGGACTTCGTCCCGTCGGCGTGGCGCATCGTCGATGTCGCGACGGACGGCGTCGACATGGGAGCCAGCGGCTTCGTCTACGAGATCGAGGCCACCCACCTGACCACTCGCCGGTTCTACTACGTCGACCGCGCAAGCGGCACCGTTTCCGACTCCAGCCTCGTCGTCGACACGCGTCGCCGGATGAACCGGCTACCCGGGTTCGAGTTCCACCGAGTGCTCTGGACGCTCCCGCCGGACGCAGGCGGCCACGTGAAGGGACTTCGACCGACGTCGTTGCTGGGTCAGCCCTGCCGGGTGGCGTTCGTCGACAACACCTTCAGGGCCCCGGGAGCCACGACCGGCGAGATCCTCGACAGCGAGCACTCCGCGAGACCCGACAACTCCGTCGACGTGACCGCGCTCGGGTGCACCTACCCGGACGACTTCGGCACCGACCCGGCCCGCCCGATCGCCCGCGTGAACGAGCGCGGGACCTGGCGCTTCGCCCAGGCCGACCTCGGCACGCTCGACCCGGACGTGGCACTGCCGAAGCACCCGGAGCCGGACGTCCACCGGCTGATCGTCTGACTCGACCGGCCCGCCCCGCGGCGAGCATCCACCCGGATGGCGCGGGTCCCCACGCCGACTCGCGAGGCTCAGGCCACCGCTCCTCGGCAGCACAACGACCTTCGCGTCGAGGGATGCGGGAGCGCGGCGAGTCGTCCAGGCCAAATTTCGGCCATGCCAACCGTGGTGCAGCCGTAGCCGACCAGGTGGTAGCCGAGCTTCTCCAGGCCTGGGTAGCAACCGTGTTCGTCCATCTCGGCGAGTCGCACTCTCCCGTCTCCGCGCTCGGCGAGCAGCCTGGCCAGGCGGTCCCAGTCACGCGGCTACATGCGCAGACCCGGTCTGATGAATGGTTGCCCTCGACCCGGACTCCTGACCTTCCCAGGCCGTCGACGGCCTCCCTCGACCCGCCCAGTCGTCGGGCGCCGCCGTCCTCGTGCACGAACTGCGAGGCAGCGGTTCTGTGAGCACCAGCGGGCAGGACGCCACGTCTTGATCTTAGCTGTCTCGCAACATGTGCGGTCCGACGCCGCCGGCTGGAAGCGCAAGCACGTCGAGTAGAGAAAGGGACCGCACTCACCAGCGACGATCAGGACGAGCGCGACGAGGCCCGGGAAGCCGTAGTCGCAGACTGGAACCGTGTCTGCTTAGCGACCGATTCGTCGCGCCTGCGCGCGGCCGCGGAAGGTCTCATGATAGTTGTCGATCACCTTCGTGAGGAACTCAATGAGAAGGGGCAGGTCCCCATCATGGCGCTCGAGGATTTGCAGAAAGACTGGGATGAACACCGCCAAGCTACTTCAAAGAGGCGAGAGCCGACCTCCGACTACCACCTTGACCGGGGACGAGCGACTGGCCGACGGGCTGGACCTCACAGCGAGTATGCAATCGCCGAGTCTGGGCTCGCCACCGTCGGTGAGCAGACACCGAGGGCTTGACGTCGCAGTGAACAGCGATCGCATGACCAGCAGGCGAGTTCTCCCCGCCCCATTGAGGCGCCCAAACGCGGACGCCAACAGCGGCACTGGCGATGACGAGGCGGAATCAGGCCGAGTCGCGGTCGCGGTGGAGGGTTCGCCGACCCAGTCGACCCAGGTCCACCCCGCCATCGCTGAGGATGCGGTGCGCCTTCACCAACTTGTAGACGAACAGCACCACCGCGGTGGTAACGCCGGCGTCGTCCACCAGCCCGAGCGGACCGAGGACCGCCTCCGGAACGACGTCGATGGGCAAGACGAGGTAGACCGCCGCGGCGCCCATGGCTATCAGGCCACGCGGCGGGATGCGGTAGCGCCACATCACGTACCCGAGCACCATGACGACGAGCAACCCGAGTACACCGACGATCAGCAGGGTGGTGCGCAGCCAGTCGGGCATGGCTCCAGTCTGCCGGGTCCTGGGGCACTCCGCCGGATGCCGGGAACGGTTCCCCGCAAGGCAAGCGAGCCGCTCACCTTGCTCCGCCGGGGCCCAGCCCGGTCGGCCTGCCGTCCGATCCGAGGCGCACCCATTGACTGCCGACCGGCGTTCCATTCCGCCGACGCTTGCAACTTGACCTGACGTCAAGTCCGCTCGAATCTGACGAATCGGCAAGAGGTCAACAGATCGAAGATCGAAAAGAGGGGAGCCGAGCCCTACGTGAAGGCAGGCAGCGCGGCGAGCACCGAGAGGATCCCGAGTTGGTGCCGTTCGGTGACGAGCCGGCCGCCGTCCCAGGTCAGTAAGACCGAGTCACCGATGCGGATCCGCTTGTAGGACGGAGCCTGTGGGCCAGCGGGGTGTGCACCGGGGTGGTTTGAGTCGCGCGCCAGACCAGGCCGATGACGCTGGTGCCGCCGTGGGCCAGCACGTCGGCGATCTCGGCATCGACGTCGGGGAAGACGGCCCGCAGCCGGCGCCAGTCGGCCACCACGGCGTCGATGCCGTCGACCCGTCGGCCGGAGGTGGCCTCCTCGTAGCGGTACGCGGGCGCGGCCAGCGCCCGGCAGGCGGGCCAGTCGGCGCGGTTCCAGGCCTCGACGAGGGTGCGAGCGAGTGCCGTCACCCCGGTTGCGCGGGCGGCGGTCACCGCGCACCCGTGAGGTGCGCGAGGACCGGGGCGAGCTCGGAAGTGGGCGAGAAATCGACGTACTCGGAGTCCTCCAGCGCGATGGGAGCGTGGCCCGGCGCCCAGTAGAAGGCCTCGCCCGCCCGGTACAGCTCGGCGCCCTCGGCCGTGCGCAGCTCGACCAGCCCGGAGAGCAGGTAGCCCCAGTGCGGACACTGGCACAAGCCGCCCGGCAGGCCCGCGAGCGCGGGACCGAGATCGGTACCCTGCGGCAACCGCACGAACCCGACGGTCAGGTCACCGCCGATCTCGGAACCGGCCAGCCGGACCCCGTCACTGTCGATCACAGTGGGAGCAGACTCCCGCGTCGTCGCCGTCATCGCGCACCCTCCTCGGTCAGTGTGCGCACAGCGTGGAACTCGGCGGTCTCGGCGCTCTCAACGCCGGCTCTCGCGGTGGTCAGCGCGACAGCGGCGCCCGGTCCGGGGCGCGAGCGGCGCGCCGCGTCCACCCGATCATCCCGAGCGCGGAGAAGGCGTGCTCGGCGGCCCCCCGCAGCTCGCGCGCGCACCGCGGGTCGCCGGCTCGGGCGGCGACGCGGGAGGCGTCGAGGTCGATGATCGCCCGCAGTGGTCGTGCCCCTTGCTCGGCCAGCACTGTGCCGGCCTCGGCGAACCAGCGCATCGCCTCGTCGTAGCGGCCGTCCAGTGCGCAGACCCGTCCGAGTGCAAGACGAGCATCCATCATGGGGAACCGGAAGTCGGCGGCGAGTGCCTTCCCGCGCAGGGCCTCCTCCAGCACCGGCAGGTCCGGGTGTCCGCTCCGTCCCGGTCCGTGGACGATCCACAAGGTTTCCACGGCGTCGCACAGCGTCCGCAGGTAGTTCATGGCCCACGCCGGCGCCCGCTCGATCGCGGGTAGGACGGCGCGGTAGCGCCGTAACGCATCGTCGAGTCTGCCGAGGCGGGCGGCCGCCTTCGCGCCACAGGCGATGGCGGACGCCTCGAGCCGGTGTCCGGCCTTGTTCCCGGCCCCGTACGCCTCGTCGAGCTGGGTGAGGACGTCGGTCCAGCCGACGTCGGTCGCGTGCGCCAACGCATCGAGCGTGCCGATGTCGTGGATGCGCTGCCATCCCCAGCCCCGCCGGTCCGCCCCGCCGACGGCCCGCGCGCCCGCGAGGGTGGCTCGGCCACCGGCGAGATCGCCCAGCGTGATCTGCGCCCGCGCGGCGAGCGTCAGGTAGTAGCTGCGCAGCGCGATCTGTCCGCGCTCCCGCGCCGCCTCGGCGGCGTCGGTCAGCAGCGGCAGGGCCACCGCGATGTCGCCCAGCACGAGCAGCCGGACGATCGGGTCGTTGGCGACGTCGTCCGGGATCAGATCGCGCCGACGGTAGGTGGCCGGGACGGCCATCCTGGCCAGATCCGGCCGGCCGGTGACGCCGTCGGCGAGCAGGATGCGCAGCGCCTCGCGGCGTTCGGGTACATCCATGGTCGTCCCGGGGGCATCCGGGTCGTCGGCCTCCCGCCGGTCGAGCTCGTGGACCATCAGCGACGCCCAGACGTGGTCGCGGCGGGTGGCTGCGAACCGCAGACCCTGCGCGGCGAGACGCCACGCGTGGGGCGCGCCGTCGGCGCTGGCGAGGGCGGAGGTCACCGTGGCCAGGTAGGCCGCTGCTCGCTCGGGGCCATCGGTCGAGGCGAGCAGATCGGCAGCGCGGGCCGCGGTGGTCACCGCGTCGTCGAACCGGCCGGCCCAGGCCTGCGCCGCCCCGAGCCGGGCCACCAGCGCAGGCACCCGCTCGTCCCCGGCGGGGACGAGGTCCACCGCCATGGCGAGGAACGTCGCCGTCTCGTCGTGCGCGGCCGCGGCGTCCGCCCGCACGGCGGCCTCGAGTGCGGCGCCCACGCCCGCCTCAGCGCCCGGCAGATCGCGACCGGCGTGGTACTGCGCGGCGACCTCCGCGGCGGTCACATCGGAGGACCCGCTGCGCGCTGCCGCCAACGCCTCGGCCAGCCGCCGGTGCATCCGCAACCGGCGGGACGGGTTCACCTCGGCAAGGACAGCGTGCCGGATCAGGGCGTGGCAGAACTGGTACCGCTCGGGCGCCGCGGCGGGCTCCACCAACCCGGCGGCGAGGACCGCGTCGACCGCGGCGAGCCCGGCGGCCTCGCCCAGCCCGGCCGCCGCCACGACCGGCGCGAACGGGAACGGCCCGTCGAACGCGGCCGCGTGCGCCAGGAAGGACGCGCACGAGGTGGACAGCCTGGCCCGCCTGCGGGCGAGCACCTGGCGGACCCCGTCGGGGACGACACCGGGGAACGTGTCGGTCCGCAGGCTGCCGTCGACGGCAGCGCGCAGCGCGCCCTCCTCGGCGAGGTGGCGGACCACCTCGCGCGCGAAGAAGGGATTGCCGCGGGTCTCGGTGAGGATCGCCGAGCTCAGCTCCGCCGACACGGGCGCGGCAGCGACGTCGTCCAGCACGGCCGACAGCGCCGGCAGGTCCAGCCCGCGCAGGCGGACGGACGACACGTCGAGGTCGGTGCGGACCGCGCCGAGGACGTCGAGCAGGCCAGGTCCGATCTCGTCGGCGCGGTAGGCGGCGACGATCAACACCCGGCGGTCAGCGACCACCCGCGCGAGGTGGCGCAGCAACACCAGCGTGCTGGCGTCGGCCCAATGCAGGTCGTCGAGGGCGAGGACGACCGGTGCGTGGTCGGCGAGCCCGCCGACGAAGCGGGCCACCCCGTCGATCAGCCACATCCGTTCCTCGTCGGGCTGCCGTCGCGCCGGTGACGCCGCATCGGGCGTTCCGAGCGGGACGGGCAACTCCGGCGACAGCCGAGCCAGCGGCTCGCCGAACGGTCCCGCCGCGCTCCCCGCGCGCTCTCCCGAAAGGGTCCCGAAGTGCCCGGTGACGGCCTCGGCGAACGCGTGGAACGCCGGCTGCCACTCGCCTTCCAGACAGCGGCCGCGCAAGACCGTGGCACCGCGGCGCGCGGCCGCATCGCTGAACTCCCGCAGCAGGCGGGTCTTGCCGATGCCGGGCTCGCCCACGATGGTCGCGAGCCCGCCACACCCGGCCGCGGCCGTGTACATGCGGTCGAGCAACCTCCGCAGCTCGCTGTCGCGACCGACGAACCGGGCGACGCCGGCCGGACGCCCCCGCGGGCCCGGCTCGGCGAGCAGCACCGGGTCGTGCCCGAGGATCCGGGCGTGGAGCTCGTTCAGCGCAGGCCCTGGCGCGATGCCGAGCTCTGCGGCCAGCGTTGCCCGGCAGGCGTGGAACGCCTCGAGGGCGTCGGCCTGGCGGCCGTCGCGGTGCAGCGCGAGCATCAGCTGCGCCCAGCGCCGCTCCCGCAGCGGTGCCTGCGCCACCATGACCCGCAGCTCGCCGCACACCCGCCGGTGGCCACCCCCGGCGAGCTCGAGATCGACGAGATCTTCGCGGGCGCACTCGCACAGCTCGTCGATCCTGCGGGCTTCGGCCTCGGCGAAGGGACGCTCGGCGAACTCGCAGAGCGCTGGGCCCCGCCACAACCCGATCGCCGAGCGCAACGCGGTCGCGGCCCCGTCGAGGTCGCCGGAGACCGCCGCCGCCCGGCCCTCCGCCACGAGGCGTTCCGCGCGGTCCGCGTCGACCCGATCGGCGGCGGCCTCGAGCCGGTAGCCGCCGGGCACCGTCAAGATGCGCAAACCCGCCGTCGCGCCGAGCGCGCGCCGCAGCCGCAGCACGTAGTTCTGCACCGCGTTCACGCCCGACCGCGGTTGGTGGTCGCCGTAGAGTTCGTCGATCAGCCGGTCCCGGCTGACGCTCCGACCACGGTCTACGGCGAGGACAGCGAGGAGGAGACGTTCCTTGGCGGCGCCGAGCGTGACCGGGCCGCCTGGGCCGCACACCTCAAGCTGGCCGAGCAGCCTCAGCTCGACTCCGTTCCGCACCCGAGCAGTGTGAACCACAAAGCGCACCCGATGCGACGATTCGGTCCGTCGATCGGCGACGGCTCCCTCGGCACCGATCACCCCGCGGGTACCGAGGCGCTGATCGACGCGAGCTCACGCACGGTGGGGTTGGCGAGGGCGATGACACGCAACAGCAGCGGCGGGACCGCGCGGAGCTTCGTCCGGGTCTGCCCGGCACGTTGGTAGATGGTCTCGACGAGCTGTCGGGTGGCGCGGGTGTTGGGGTCGTTGGGGTCGTTGGGGTCGTTGGGGTCGTGGGGAAATGCCACACCTCGCCGGGGGCGTCCGGGTGTTCACCGAGGACGGCGAGGCCTTCGCCGATGTCGGGGATGTAGGTGTAGGTGTGGGGCTGGTCCGGGTCGCCGAGCACGGTGGCGGTCTTGCCGGCCAGGCGGCGGGGAACACGCGGTCGCCGAGGTTCGACTGGGCTCCGCCGCGCGGGCCGAAGTAGTCCGAGGCGCGGCCGAGCGCGACCTGGACGCGGCCGGCGCCGTCGGCGGCGAGAAGCTCGCGCGCCATCCGCCCGCGGAGTTGCCCCGTCTTGGTGTGGCGTCGTGCGCGCGGTCCTCGGTGAGCGGGCGTCCGGCCGGGCGCCCGTACATGTAGACGTTCTCCGTGTTGCCCAGCCCCGGGCCGGGGCGCGCCGGATCACCGGCACGGCGAACCCGAGCAGCACCCGGCGATCGTGGGGTGCACCCCCGACTCGTGCACCAGCACCAGGTGACGAACGCCTGCGCTCCGGATCCATCATCAACGCGCCGCGAGCGCGTCCTGCACGGCTCCCGACCTGAACCTGGCGTAGCGGCCGGCGATCGCATCGTGCAGGACTGGCTCCCCGGCGCCTACACACCCTGTAACCGGCGGCGTTCGTCCCTGAATGAACGATATGCCGCGCGGTTCCGGCCACTGTCGCATTTTCGTCAGATGATCGTCAGGTTTCGATGCGAACGCAGCGGCGGCGCCCGGACCCCGGCGATCGCCGCCTTGGTGTGGATCCGAACCGAGCTTCGCCGCTGGTCAGACGGCACGCGGGCAGGATCCGCCTTGTCGATCTCCCTATGTGTTGCGCGTCCATCCACGCTTCGCCCTCTCAGTATGGTGCTGGCTAGAAGGAGGGGGGAGCGGTTCACGAAGTGGCGGCACAACCTCTGCTGAACCGAATTTGCATGGACGGAGGGAGTTCATCGCCCGTGAACACATCGGGAGCGACTTTCATCGACTCCGGGCCAACCGCGCGAGTCTCCCGTGAAGGCTCCGGGCCGAGCAGGTGGCGGGCTCACTTGGCCATCCTCGTGAGCGCGTTGGCGGTCATCATCGGCGCCTGCACGACACCGCCTCCTCCGCTGCCCCGCCTCGACGTGCCGGGCAACGCTCCGGCGGCCCGGGCCACGCCGTGTTCTCGCGACATCACGGGCACATCCCCGGGCGCTCCGGCGGGCTCGCCGGATGTCGATGTCCGGTTCGATCGGGCCTCGAACACGATAACGCTGGTCCGTGGTGAGAACGTGTCGATACCCGTGCTGAGCGACGCGGTGGACGAGCCCCTCCTACGCGAAGTCGAGCCGGGCACATGGCTGCTCACTGCCAACATCACCGTTCTCCCCGAGGCATCCCTCCACATCAGCTCCGCGGACGTGAGCTGGCTCAGGATGGCCAGTGGCGACGGCCGGTTCACGGCGATCAAGGCGTTCGGTGGCGACATCGACATCGACGGTACGTGCATCACCTCGTGGAACGAGAACGCCGAGCAGGTCGACGACGACCACCGGGACGGACGCAGCTACCTCCTCGCCCGTGACGGTGCCACGATGACGATCGACGACTCCGAGCTGCGCTTCCTCGGCTCGGGCGACGTCGAGTCGTACGGGCTCTCGTGGCGGACCGAGGGGACCACAGGGCACATCCGCGGCAGCGTGGTCTCGCATCTCTACTACGGCCTCTACTCCTACGGGGTCGACGGCCTCCAGGTACAGGACAACGAGTTCCACGACAACATCCTCTACGGCGTGGACCCGCACACCAATTCGCGGAACCTGGTCATCGAGCGCAACCTGGTGCACCACAACGGAAAGCACGGGATCATCCTCGCCGAGGAATGTGTCGACAGCGTGATCCGGGACAATATCGTCTACGACAACAAGCACCACGGCATCGTGATGTACCTGCACTCCGACCGGAACGTCATCGAGGGCAACGAGTCGTTCCGCAACGCCGCGCAAGGCATCAACATCAACGAGTCCAACGACAACATCATCCGCAACAACAGGGTCTACGACAACGGCGAGTCGGGCGTCGGAGTCACCCAGACCGCGCGCGCGAACCTGGTTGAGGGCAACGAGCTGCGCGGGAACAAGAAGGACGGCATCCGGCTGGTCAGCGAAGCTGCCACCACGACGGTGCGCGGCAACACGATCGGGAGGAACGCACGGTACGGGGTCTACATCGACACCGTGAGCGGGTACGACGTCACGGGCAATACCATCTTCAACAACCGCATCGGCGTCGTGGTTCGGGGCGACGAAGTCGATGAGGACGACAACAAGGTGTTCGACAACAGCCAAGGAGACATGATGGCTCGCTGACCGGCCTGATCCGCTACTGCTCCGATTCCGGCAGCTCGACGACGAAACGTGCCCCGCCGCCGGGTCGGTCCTCGATCCAGACCGATCCGCGGTGGTGCCGAACGTGCTGTGCGACCAGCGAGAGCCCGAGCCCGCTACCCCCGTCCTGCCCTCGCTGCCGGGAGTGGACGCCGCGGGCGAAGCGATCGAACACCCGCTCCCGCAGCTCTTCGGCCACGCCCGGTCCGGCGTCGTCGACCTCGAGGCGCGCCCTCCCGTCGCGCCGCATGACCGCCACTCGTACCGGGCCTCCCGCGTACCGCTCGGCGTTGTCGAGCAGGTTGGCGACGGTCCGGTCGAGCCGGCGGCGGTCGCCGTGCACGAGAAGCGGCGGTTCCTCGATCTCGATCGCCGGTGGAGGCGTCGATCTCGCGCCGAGGACGTTGCACACCAGCTGTCCCAGGTCGACGACCTCGCTGCTCGAATCGCCGGATCCCTGGTCGTCGCGTGAGATCTCGAGCAGGTCCACGACCATCCGCTCGAACCGGTCCACCTCCGACAGCAGCAGGTCCAGCGCCTGACCGGCCGTCCCCGCGAGCTCGCCACGACGGCGACGCAACACGGCCGCCGCGTTCGCCATTGTCGTGAGCGGAGAGCGCAGCTCGTGGCTCACGTCGCCGGCGAACCGCGCATCCCGCAGGACCCGCGCCTCCAGCGCCTCGGCGGTGTCGTTGAACGCCGACGCGAGCGCAGTGAGATCGCGGTCGGCATACCCCGGAAGCCGGGTCCGCAAGTCGCCGCGCGCCATCCGGGACGCGGCCTCTGTCAGCTCGGTCAACGGGCGCAACGCCCGCTTGCTCGCCCACGCACCGATCGCGAAGCCGAGCAGGCCGCTTGCGACAACGCCACACGCGAGCACGATCCCGAGGAACTGCAGCGTCCGCTCCAGCTCGAGCAGCGGGAAGAGTTCCACGTAGATGTTGGCTCCGGTCGCGGCCGGGAGGGCGACAGCGATAACCGGGACGCCTCCCACGACGAGTCGCCGGGTTGCCGGAACACCTCCCCGCGCCTGGGCCAGCAGCGGCTCGGGCAGGACCGAGGGGTCGACCCGACGGCCGCCGGTGATCCAGCCCTGGGGGCGAGACAGGAGCACGGTCGAGTCGGAGTCGGACGTCAGACCGGCGAGAAGTTCGTCGAGACCCTCCGCGCCTGCCCTCAGCGAGTTGTCGACGAGACGAACGTTGACCTCGGCCTGGCGGACAACACTCATCTCACGCTGCCGCAGCATGTAGTCACCCGCCAGATTCCAGGTAGCGGCGGCGAGCACACCGGTGAGCAGGAGGGATGCCAGGCCGAAGGCCGTCGCTACCCGCCAGCGCAGCGTGGGCCGCAGGATCTGCACGAAGTGCCTCGATTCATCCGGCGCCGCCCGCCTTGTACCCGCGCCCACGCACGGTGAGTACACGTTCGGGGTCGTCGGGGTCGCGCTCGATCTTGCGGCGCAGCCGCCGGATGTGCACGTCCAGGAGCCGGGTGTCACCGAAGTAGCCGTAGCCCCACACCCGCTTCAGCAGCTCCTCCCGGGTGACGACTCGCCCGCCCGCGGCGGCGAGCTCGACGAGCAGGCGGAACTCGGTGCGAGTGAGGTGCACCTCCGCACCGGCCCGGCGAACCACGTCCTCCTCCGGGACGATCTCGACGTCACCGATGCGCAGCGAGCGCCGCGCCTCCCCGGCGCCCAGCCGCCGGCGCAGGAGCGCGCGGATGCGGGCTGAAAGCTCACTCGCGACCAAGGGCTTGGTGACGTAGTCATCCGCGCCGGCCTCCAACCCTTCGATCACATCCGCGGAGTCGGTCCTGGCCGACACGATGATGATCGGGAGATCCCCCTGGGCACGCAGGGTGCGGCACACGTCGAGCCCGTCCACCCCCGGCAGCATGAGGTCGAGGAGGACGACATCCACCGTCGTCGTTCCGAGCAGGCCGAGGGCTTGCTCTCCCGACTCGGCCTCGACCACGTCGCACCCCTCATCAGCGAGCGCGAGCCCGAGAGCCTGACGAATCCGCTCGTCGTCCTCCACGAGCAGCAGCCGAGCCTGCATAGATCCTCCTCGGCGTGGCCGAACGCGATCGATCAGCGCGCCCCAGCGCGTTCCCACAGCCGGTGCCCGGCCAGGCGGTGGAGCAATTCGTCGAGCGACCCAGGTGGGACCTGTCCGAGCAGCTCCGCCTCCGCGACCGCGATCTCGGCTTCCACCATCACGCGCGGCAGAACGCCGTCGAACTCGGCAGACAGCTCGCGATTGACCGCGCTCCCACGCCCACCACCTGATCGTCCCCGCATCGCTCCTCCGATCGCCGAACCCGCTCCGGTCGCCGTACCCGCTCCAGATTCTCGCCGACCCGGCAGCACGCAGGCCTCCCGCCTGCCGTGCCGACCCGTTTCGCAAGGGGATCGTCAGGTTGAGGAGTTGATCGTGAACATGCTTTCACGGCCGAGCGACCGTGCAGCGCGAGCACGGATCCGGGAGTCAGGCTCATGCCGGACCGCCCGGGCAACGTAACGATCCTGACGATTACCTGACGGTAGGTGGGCGACAAGCACGGCGGTGTTCACGTCGGGTACTCCGCTCACGAGGAGGCGATCGCATGTCGGACCTCATCGAACCTGGCGGCCGCCGCGAGCAGATCAACTTTGACAACGGCGACAACACCGCGAAGCAGGAGCCCTTCCGCGAGGATCAGGATCTCCCGGGTGTCACCATCGTGCCGATCTGGGCTCTCGCCTCGATCGTGTTCGGATTCCTCGCCTTGATCGGGTCACTCGTGGTGATCTCTTCGGTCGCCGCCGCGGCCGCCATCGCATGGGCGATCTACGCCGGACGGCCCAACGACGGATCAGGTAGCCGCGCGTAGCGCGGATGGTACGGCGAATCCCCGATCACCATGGCGTCCTCCCGTCTGAGCAGGCGTGCGCCGGGATGACGACACACGTCAAAGGAGGGTCGATCGTCACCCACAGCAGGCGAGCACGAGTCAACCGATCGAGCGGGACGAGCCAACCACTCCCCGGCTCGGAGGCCCGACACTTCAGAGGGAGAACATCATGAACGATAAGCCGCAGACCACCAATGGGAAGAGTGACATGGCCGGCACGAGGGCTGCGCCACGAAGCCGGATCAGCGGACTGTGGGTGGGACTGATCCTCTCGGCAATTGTGCTGGCGTTCCTGTTGATCTTCGTCCTGCAGAACGGGAACCCGGTACAGATCACCTTCCTTGCCTGGACAGGAACGCTCCCCACGGGCGTGGCGCTGCTCTTCGCCGCAGTTGCGGGAGTGCTGCTGGTGGCCGTCCCTGGCAGCATCCGCATCCTTCAGGTACGTCGCACTGCGACAGATGAGCCTGCTCGCGCAGGTAGGACCTCGCATCTGGCCTGACGAAAAGGAACGGCTTCTCGGCCTGTCCTCGACACTCAACTGGTGCATTGTCTAGGTGTGCTGCATTTAGGTGGTTCGGATGTGGCCGTCACCAGCACCCCGCTGCCCGGGGATCAGGAGGGGACGGGGCCGCTCGGGTGAGAAGCGTGAGAATGGTGCCGGCCGGGCCGGCGTCGATGCTGAACTGGTCCACGCAGGCCCGGATGATGCTGAGTCCGTGTCCTCTGAAACGAGCCGGTGCGACCGGCTCGCGCCAGCGCCCGTGATCCCGCACGGTGAGCGCGATCCGGCGCCGGCCGTCCGCCTCCACCAGCACCCGGGCACAAACCTGCACCGTTCCCGCGGCGAGGTCCTGTCGACCCGCGCCGGCCGGGATTTGGTAGCCGTGCTCGACACCGTTGCTGACCGCCTCGCTCAACGCGAGCACCAGATCCCCGCTCTGCCCGCTCGGCCAGCTCAGGTCGCGCAACCACCGCTCGAACCGGTCACGCGCGATCGACGGGGCAGCCCAGTCTGCCGCCAGCTCGAGTTGAAGATCCTCGGCGACGACTGGGTCCGGCGCGCCACCTGAGAGCGACCGAGGAATGCCAGCAGGCCCCTCGTCCTGCTCAGATGGCGGCAACACGTCGCAACTTGTCCTTCGTCCGGGGATACAGGGGGCTTTCGACTGCTACCCGCTACGTGAGCGGCTTATCCTTCACTGCATCCTCGACGTCGTGGTACAGGGCGAGGATCGCGTCATAGCCGACCAGTTCGATCGGCCGCAAAACCGGCCGGTTCCGGTCGACCACGATGCGTAGCGGGAGGAACCCCGGCTTCGCGGCTGCCTGCTCAGCGCTCTCCGCCAGCGCGCGCAGACCCGGCGAACCGAAGAACCGCACGTTCGTGAGATCGACGATGACCGAGCGACCGTCCAGGCGGTTCAGTGCGACGGCGAGCGCAGACCGCAATCGGGGCGCGGTCAGACCATCGACTGCACCGCTGACAGCCACCACGACCGCATCGGGCCGGTCAGCCCGCCAGATGTCAAGCAGCTGTTCGTGCCCGCCATACCCGGCCGTCGCCTCGCCGCCGTCGGGTCGAAGCTCATCACCAGCAGGCTTCATCACGACCGTGACCGTAGCGAACGCCGTCCCCGTACCGGCATCCGAGACGCCGCCCGCAGCCGGGGAACGGCCCGACAGACATCCCTGCATTTCGCCGCCGGCCCGGCATGTCCTTCCGGCGGTCCGCGGCCGGGCCGGGGCGGGGCGCAAGGTACTGCCCGCCGCCGTGCTGCTACGCGCGGTCGCGCGGTCGTGCTGGCCGCTCGCGCCGTCCCGGAGCTCAACGGGCACTGGCTCGACGGGCACTTCGTCCCCTCCCACGCCGTGCACCTCGGGGTGGCGGTGTCGCTGCGCGAGGGCGGCCTCGCCGTCCCGGTCGTCCACGACGCCGGCGCGCTCGGGCCCGAAGAGCTGATGGCCCGCACGCGCGCGTCGGCCGAGCGCGCACGGGCCGGACGGATGCGCTCGTCCGAGGCCTCGGGCGCCACGATCACCGTGACCAACCTCGGCGAGCTGGGCGTCGACCGCGTGGACGGGGTGATCCACCCGCCGCAGGTCGCGCTCGTCGGCTTCGGCACGGTTCGGCGGCGTCCCTGGGCCGACGGCGACACCGTGACCGTCCGGCCCGTCGTCACCGTCACGCTCGCCGCCGACCACCGCGCCTCCGACGGCGCCGTCGGCGCTCGCCTGCTGCGCGAGATCGACCGCCGCCTGCACGCACCCGAGGAGCTGTAGATGAACTCACCCGTCCGCATGACCGACGAGCAAGCCGAGGCCCTGGTGCGCGACGTGCTGCGCTCCGTCGCCCCGGGGCCCGCCCTCGACACGCTCACCGAGCACGACGACCTGCGCGAGACGCTCGGACTCGACTCGCTGGACTTCCTGGCCGTCGTCACCCGCGTCAGCGAGCGCACCGGGCGGCGCATCGAGGAGGACGACTACGACCGACTCGCCGACCTCGCCGGCTGGGTGTCCTACCTGACCGACGGCCAAGGAGGCTGATTCCGGTGGCGAGCCTCGGCATCGCGATCGTGCGACAGTACGAACGCGGTGTGATCTTCCGGTTCGGGCGGTTGCGCGGTGTGCGCGAACCCCGGACTGCAAGCCGAGTACGCCAACGGCGCCGGCGCGCCGAGCAAAGCAGTGGTCACCTGCGGCTCGGGGGCGCGACGCCGTCCTGATCGTGCCCGGTAACGGCCCGCCGGAACAGCTCGGCCTCTGCGGGTCTGATCAGCCTTTGCCGGAGCGGGAAGTAATTCGAGGAGGAGGTTGACCATGTCCGTCAGCTCGAAGGTCTTAGCGCTCGAGCATGCGCTGCACACCGCGAACACCTGGATCCGCGACGTGGCAGAGGAGTTCGACACCGAAGATCGGGAGTTCGCCTACCGGGTGCTGCGCGCGTGGCTGCACACGCTGCGCGACCGCCTTGGCGTCGAGGTGAGCGCCCACTTCGCGGCTCAGCTCCCCGACCTGGTCAGAGGCGTCTTCTACGCCGGGTGGAATCCCAGCGAGGTGCCGGCGATGTACGACGCCGAGGGCTATCGCGCCCGTTTCGCGCGCGACGCGGGCATCTCCGTTCACGACGTCGGCAAGGCGGCACCTGCCACCACCACCGCGGTGCTGCGCCACCTCCCACCGGCCCAGATCGACAAGGTCCTCAACCAGCTCCCCGAGGAGATCCGCGCGCTGCTGAGGCCGGTCAGCAAGACCGTGCCGTGACGGATCGCTCCGCACCCGAGTTGCCGGGAGCGTGGCCGAGCTCACCGCTCGGCTACCGGACGATCGCCACCGAGCAGTGCGAACGGTGCAGCACGGCGTGGCTCACCGAGCCGAGCATCAGGCTGGCCGCGCTACCTCTACCTCGCGATCCGACGACCACCAACTGCGCCCGGCGCGACTCTGCCACCAGCGCATGGGCTGGGCGTTCGCGCGTCACCATGCGGTGGACGCGGACGTCGGGGTACTTCTCCGGCCACCCGGCCAGCCGCTCGGCGAGAACAACCTTCGCGTCGGCTTCCATCGCGTCCCAGTCCGCCAGCGGCTCGATCTTCGGATCGGCGATCAAGTCCCACCACGTGTGCACGGCGATCAGAGGGACACCGCGGACGCTCGCTTGCTCGTAGGCGAACTCCAGCGCGGCTTCACCGAGCGGGGATCCGTCCACGCCGACTGCCTCCTTGACTCTCCGGAGGCCAGGCTCGCCGGAGAACGATGTCGACGGCAGTGGCTCCAGACCCTGGTCGACAGGCCTTCGGTCCCATCCGGGCCCGTCTCGGACATTCACCGCGGCGACACGCCGCCGGACGTTGGTCTCTGGAGCAGAGAACGCGACGAGGAGACGCCCGCGAGTTCAGAGCACCCCGTCCCACAGTTCACGTTCAGCGGCTCGGGGGTCGTCGACCACTTCGCTGGTGGTGTCGAACCGCATCGTCGCCCGGCGGGGGAGGTCGTAGCGCGGCCAGCCGGGGTCCCCGCTCGTCGCGAACCCGACCCAAGCCGCGTGCATGGCGTCGGCGAGCTGCTGGGGCGGATGGTCGCCGAGAGCGGGCCCTAGCATCGGCCGGAACGACGGGTCGAGGGTGTCGAAGACGAACGCGATCTCCAATCCGTGGCAGGCGCCCAGCAGCCCGCCGAACGCCGGTGAGCGCCAGGCGAACTCGTACATGTAGGTGGCGGCCGGTGCGTCCGCGTGCGCGTCGGCCAGCCGCAGGGCCGGGACGCGCCAGAAGCCGTCGGTCTGGAGGGCGGCGAGCAGGTCGCCGTTGCCGCCGTCGGGGTGAACGGCGCGGTACGCGGCGACAGCGATGTCGGCCGGCAGCCCGAACGTCGCGGCGGTCGCGGTGACGGCCTCGACCGGAATTCGATCCGCCATGCCCGTGGCGACCAAGGACACCCGACCCTCGTCGACGTTGGTCCCGACGATCAGATCGATCCCGGCCCCAGCGCCGGCGGTGATCCGGTCGATCGGCCGGTCCGGCACGACATCGCCGTCCACCGAGGGCTGCCACGGCAACCCGCCGGCCGCCACCTCCGGGCCCCAGCGACCTCGATCCGCTTCCAGGTCGACCTTCAGCTCCTCCTGGGCCTGCAGCAACCGCTCGACCGGCACCGCGGCGATCGCGTCACGGGTGGGGGGCACGCCGAGCCGCGCAGCGAGACCGCGGGCGATCCGCTGGGCGGCCGCGGTCGGGGTGACCGCGTTCGCCGCCCCGCTCTGGAGGATGGCGCGGCGGAACAGGCCCTGCGCCCGGGGCATCGCCAGCAGCGTCGCGATGCTCATCGCCCCCGCCGACTCGCCGAACACCGTGACGTTGCCGGGATCGCCACCGAAGGTGGCGATGTTGTCGCGGACCCACTCGAGCGCGGCGACCTGGTCGAGCAGGCCGACGTTTGCCAGGCCGTCCCCGAGATCGAGGAAGCCCTCCGCCCCGGCGCGGTAGTTGAACGTCACGCAGACGACCCCGTCCCGGGCGAACCGCCGGCCGTCGTAGGAGGCGCCGAAACCGAACTCGAAGAAGCCCCCGGTGATCCACACCATGACGGGAAGAGCGACCGCACCCACCTTCGGCGTCCAGATGTTGAGGTTCAGGCAGTCCTCGCCGGGGACCACCCCGGCATCCGGGATGAGCGCTGCGACCTCCGGCGGGAGCGGCAGTGCCGGAGGCGCTGCGCCGAACGCGGTCGCGTCCCGCACCCCGCTCCACGGCTCGACCGGCTGCGGTGGACGGAGCCGGTGGTTGCCGAACGGCGGTGCGGCGAACGGGATCCCCTTGAACACCGCGACCGCGTCCACGACTGTTCCGCGGACCTCACCGGATCGGGTCTTCACGATCGGGCCTGTGGACCCCCCTCCCTGACCGGCACCAGCAGTGGTCATGTTCGCGCTGGCCGCACCACGGCGACCGGGCATGCGGCGCGGTGCACCACGGCGTTGCTGACCGAGCCGAGGACCAGTCCGACCAGCTCGCCGTGTCCCCGCGACCCGACGACGACGAGCTGCGCCTCCTCCGACAGGTCGATCAGCCGACGAGCGGCGGTGCTGTGGCTCACGATGCGCCGGACGGGGACGTCGGGGTACTTCTCGGTCCACCCGGCAAGGCTTTCCGCGAGCTCTCGCTCCGCGTCGTCGATGAGCTCACCCCACATCGGCGCGGTCCGCCCGTCGCCGGGAGGGAAGCCCCAGGTGTGCACTGCGATCAGCGGTACGCCGTGCGCAGATACGGCCTCGAACGCGAACGCAATCGCCGCCTCGCCGATGTGAGAGGGATCGACACTGACGACGACCGGGGCCGTGCGGCCATGGTCCTCGCCCCTGACCACGACCACGGGGCACGACGCGTGCGTCGCCACGCCGACCGCGACCGATCCCGCCACGAGCGAGGTGATCCGACCGTGCCCACTCGCGCCGACCACCAGCAGGCCGGCGTGTCGCGACTCGCCGGCGAGCACCGCGACGGGGTAGCCGACGACGGCCTCGCGGTCGACCCCCACTTCGGGAGCGATCTTCTTCGCCGCGTCCGCTGCTTCGTCGAGGCCCTTCCCGGCCAGTTCGAACAGGCTGTCGGCGACGCTGTGCCCCGGGATGGGCGGGCCGATGGCGGGGCGGTCGAGCCACTCGATGGAGGTGACCAGGCGCAAACTCGCGCCGCGCCGCACCGCTTCGGCGGCCGCCCAGCGAACGGCGGCCAGCGCTTCCGGTGAGCCGTCGATGCCGACGACGATCCGCCGCTGACCCTGCGGTGTGCTCATCAGTGGTCCTCTCTGTCGGGTTCGGACTCACGGTGCAGCCGCGCCGGTATCCGCGGCAGCGCCGATCGGCCCGGGCTCACCGGGTCCTTCGGCTCGGTGTCCGGCGGCACGCACCCGCGCGCGACGTCTGGTATCGACCGGCCCCACAAATGGCCCCACGCCTTCCCACACGCCCGGCGCGGGCCGGACTACCGCGCCCCGCCCGAGGAGCGCCGAGGCATCCGGCTCGGCCAGCCCGGCGCAGTCTCGGTCGACGGGCCGGCGCGGGGACGGACGACCTCGGGCAGGACCTCCACCTCTTCGTCGCGATCAACCGAGGAGTCGACAGCCGTGCACCGGACAGGGGCCGTGATCCTTACGATAGGCAACCCTTAGTTGCCCAGCCTTCGCTGGATTCGCATCCTCACCGGGATCAATTCGTCCGGATTGAACCTGTTCGCGCAGAGATCCGAGGTTCCTCAGCGCGGTCACAGCGTTCATCGGGATTCTTACGTTGCCTCTGACCCGTCACCCTCATGACAGGAGAATCCGATGAACCTCAGTACTGCACGACTGGCCGCCACATGCGCCGCCGGCGTCCTCGCCTTCGGCTTGGCCGGTTGCGGCGGCTCGACGAGCACACCGACCGGCGCTGCTCCTTCCGCGCCGACGACCGGCTCCGCCACGACCGGCAGCAGCGGCCCGGCCACGTCCTCCGCGTCGAAGGTCTCAGCGAACACGGCATCCGAGGACGAGATCGCGGCTGCCTTGGAGAGCGCGGGGGTGAGCAATCCCGAGCGGTGGGCCGAGGAGGTCGTCGAGTACCGCCCGTATCCCGCCGACGATCCGAACCTCGCCAAGCTCCGGGAGAACCTCGCCAAGTACAACCCGGGACAGGAGACGACCGACAAGATCGTTTCCGCGCTCGCCCCGTGAGCGAGACGCTCTGGCCGAGGGGCACACCGATCATGGTTCTCGTTCGACGCGGCCTCGTCGCACTGACCGTGATCGGCATCCTCTCGACCGCATTCGAACTGGCGGCCGAAAGGCACTGGAACGGCCTCGAACAACTGATCCCGTGGCTGGCTCTGGCCGTACTCGTCGTAGCCACGGCATTGCTCCTGCTGCCGGACGAGCGGGGCACGGCGGTCATCCGGGTGCTCGCGCTCATCGTGCTCGGCGCCTCGATCTACGGCGTTTTCGACCATATCCTGGTCAATTTCCATGCGGGAGAGCTCGACCAGCGCTTCGCCGACACGTGGGACTCCCTGCCTCTGCTCGAGAGGGGCTGGTACGCGGTCACCAAGACGGTCGGGCCGGCTCCGACGCTCGCGCCCGGCGTCCTCGGCCAGACAGCCCTGCTCTTGCTCCTCAGCACGCTGTGCAACGCAGGTCGCCTCGGGACGCGCGCCGCGTGAACGGAGGGTGGTAGCGCCGGAGCGGGCGTGCCCTCACCCGACGTCCGTGAGGTGGACGGCGGTCTGGGTCCTGCGGACGATCACCGGCACCAGCACGATCCAGATCGGGACGAGGACCCAGATCCGGCCCGCGGTGACGTCGTAGTCGGCGAGCATCGTCGCCCAGGGCAGGCCCTCGACGAGGCCGCCCCACCCGAACTCGAAGGTCAGCGTCATCGCCAGCCAGGCCAGGCCGGTCGCCCACGCCTGCCGCTCGGTCGGGATCGGGCGGCGCCGGTGTAGCCACCAGACGTAGCCCGTGAGGGCCGCGAGCAGGATCACCGTGGCCAGCGCCCTGGCCGTGGTCTCGCCCAGAAGGGGCTGGGTGACCACCGCTCGGAACGCGCCGTTCAGCAGCGCGAGCGCAAGCATCCCGAACCAGCCCAGGAGCCAGGTCCGCCACGGCGCGCGCCTCTCCTTCGCGTTCATGAACCACAGGCTGCACGTCCACCGCGGGTCCGGGCAGAGGCCGGACGGCCACGCCACACGGGACCTCCGACCGGGGCCGCGTCGCCTGTGCCCCGGAACGCTGGACCTGTCCGCAGGGAGGAGGTGTGATGTCGGGCGACGACCTGGAACTGCACTGGCTGCGACTCGCCGATCTCGCGAACCTGTGGGCGGAGAGCAGCGACGCGCCGTCCCATATCGCGCTGCTCGGCGAGTTCGATGCGGCGCCGCTGCGCGGCGTGGCCTGCCGCCTCGACGTCGAGCGGGTGCGTGCGGACTTGGCCCGCCGGGTGCGGCGCGCGCCGGAGCTGGGCCGGCGCATCCACTGGACCCGCTCCGGCGAGGGCCGGCCGGTCTGGGTGTCCGACCCGGCGTTCGACCCCCTCGACCACATCGGGGCCACGACTCTGCCCACGGGCGCTGACTCCGCGGCCTGGAGCGCCGACCGGATCGTGCGGCGGCTGGACCCGGCTCGGCCACTCTGGCGCATCGAGATCGTCGACGCTCTTCCCGACGGGCGCTTCGGCCTGCTGATCGTGCTCCACCACGTGGTCGCCGACGGGCTCACCGGTGTAGCGATCGTCGGCCGCCTGCTCGACGCCTTCCCGGACGCGACGGTCGACGCTACGCCCGCGCCCTCGGCAGGCCCGGCCCTCACACACCGGGCGCTCGTGACGGACGCCCGCCGAACTCGGCGCCGAGCCGTCGCCGCGGCGCTGCGAGGCGTCCCCCGGCTCCCCGCGGCACTGCGTCGGACCGCGCGGCAGGTCCGCGATGCGGCGGGCGACATCCGCGAGACCGCACCGGCCACCTCGCTCCCGCGGCGCGTCGGCACCGGCCGGCGCTTGGCCGTCGCCCGGTTCCCCCTCGCCGAGCTACGCGCGGGCGGGCGCGCGGTCGGCGCCACCGTGAACGACGTGCTGCTGAGCGCCGTCAGCACTGGGTTGCGCGAGCTACTCCTCGCCCGCGGCAAGAGCGTCGACGGGCTCACACTGCGCGCCTCCATGCCCGTCGGCGCCACGGGCGCCGGGCAGACCGCCGCGATGCTGCTCCTCGGCCTGCCCGTCGGTGACCCCGACCCGCGCCAGCGCCTGGTGACGATCACGGCGACAACGACCAGGCTGAAGGCCCGGCAGCGCGCCGGCGGCGGCGACGTGTTCGACGTCCTGCACCTCCCGGAACCCCTGGCGCGCGCCGCGGTGCGCTGGATGCGTCGCCACGCCGCCCGGCACATCAACCTCTTCGTGACGAACGTGCCCGGGCCGCCGCAGCCGCTATGGCTCGCCGGCGCCCGGTTGCTGGAGGCGCTGCCGGTCGCACCGCTGGCCGCGGACATTCCGGTCGCGATCGCCGCGCTGTCCTACGCCGGCACGCTCACGGTCGCCGTCAACGCCAACGCCGGGGTCTCCGACATCGATGTGCTGGCCGAGGGGATCGAGTGTGCACTCGCCTGGAGCGCCGAGGTCACCGGACACCCGGAATTGACCAGCCCGTCCCGCCCGGCGAGGACCTTCGACCCTTTCCGCTCCCCGCGGCAGGGGGGATCATCGAGAGTCGGATGGACAGAACGGGGCCAGCAGTGAAAGTCGCAGATCGAGCAGCGATCGTCGACCTGGTGGAGCTCGACGAGGCCGAGTGCCTCCGCCTGCTCGCCACTGGGATGATCGGCCGTGTCGTCTTCACCGACTCCGCCCTCCCGGCGGCCCAGCCGGTGACCTACCTCCTCGACGGCGAGGAGGTCCTCTTCCGCACCGGAGGCGGGGGCAAGCTGGCCGCGGCCACTCGGGGCGCCGTCGTGGCCTTCCAGGTCGACGAGATCGACCCCAGCACGCGCACGGGGTGGACGGTGCTCGGCATCGGCGAGGCCTACGAGGTACTCGTTCCCCACCGCCTGGCCGAGCTGGCATCGCGGGGATCTTCGGGGTGACCGGGGCGGGTGCGGCGTTCGCCGGGGCGGCGGTCAACCGCCTGCTCGACCCCCGGTTGGTCCTCGCCGGATTCGCCCTGCTGATGATCGCCGCCGGTACCCGCATGCTCGCCGGGGGCGACTGGGTCGGCGGGGGCTGCGCCCTGCCCGAGGGCGGGGTGAACTGGCGCGGCTGCCTGCCCAAGTCCATCGCAGGCGGGCTCGCCGTCGGGTTCCTCACCGGCCTGTTCGGCGTCGGCGGCGGCTTTCTGATCATCCCGGCGTTCGTGCTGCTCCTCGGCCTCCCGATGGGCTCAGCGGTCGCCACCTCACTCGCGGTCATCGTGGTCAACTCCGCTGCCGGGTTCGCCGCCCACCTCGGCGAGGTCCACCTCGATCCCGCCGTCACCCTCGCCTTCGCCAGCACCGCCGTCGTCGGCTCCGTGCTCGCCGGGCGCCTCGCCCACCGGGTTCCGACCGTGCGGCTGCAGCGCTGGTTCGCGTACCTGATCTTCGCCGTCGCCCCGTTCGTCCTCGTCCAGGTCGCCGCCTCAGGACCCGGCTGACCACGCAGCGATCGTCGGCAGAAGCAGGGCCTTCGGGCCCTCCTCGCCCCCGGACCTCGGCCGACAAGCAGCGCAAGGACCGTCAGGGTGGAGGAACGTTGAACCGGGCAATCGACCACGACAACGCCGCCACCCTGTTCCCGCGCCTCGCCGAGGAAGCGGCTACCACCACCGTCAGCCGGAACCCGGTGACCGCCGCCCGCACTGCGGTCAAGGACCGTGCAGCCCGCGCCCTGTTCAAACTCGTCGGTCCCGCCCGACGCTGAGGACGCGGACGGCAGCAGGCGCCTGCCCGCCACCTCTCGCCAAGAGTGTGGCCGACGGTGGCGGAGCCCAACGCCCGTCGCACGGCCAACCTCTTGCGCTCACGACCATGATCGCCAACGGCTCCTCGGCCGCGACGGACGTCCGGCCCCGTGTCCATCTCGACCGACGCCTCGAACGCGTTGGCGATCGCAGAAGAGAACGCACGATGGGTCGCGGATCGGCCCTTGCGTTGGGTCCCCGACGTGGACGGTCGGACACCAGGTCGAGGCGGCGCAGAACTGATTCGATCACACCCCCGCAGTTCGTCGCGCGATGCGCGAGTTCGCTGAGCCGTACGCGGCCGCCGACGGTGGTGACGCCCGCCGAGCCAGGATGTAGTGACGGGGCCGGGGCACCAAGTGCTGATGGAGTCGCTGTGTGTCCTCATCCAGACCTCAGACGCCAGCTCGGCGACTGGTGTTTGTACGCCGCGAGGTGGTGGCAGCCTTCTCAGCGCGAGGAGTGGGACGACGTCGTGGTCGCCTCCTTGAGCCGCCCATCCTCCAGCAGGATCTCCACCGTTCGCTCGTAGTGCGCCCGCAGGCGCTCGGTCGCCGTGCGCGTGTCGCGTGCCAGCGTGGCTTCGAGGAGCCCGGCGTGCTCGGCCTCCACGTCACGGGCGGACTCGCCGCCCCCGGGGCGCGGACCAACGACGGTAGAGCTCAGTGGCGTCGACCAGAGCGCTGCACATGTCCAGCATGACCGGCACCCCGCACGCCTCGATCAGCTTGCCGTGGAACCCGCCGTGCGCCGCCGCCCACTCCTCACTGGTCTCCTCAGGTGCGTCGGGGAGACGACGCGCGGTTCTCGACAGCCGGTCGTGGCAGGGCGATCAGTTCGGACTCCCAGGTCACGTCGCCCCGTTCGATCGACATCTTGAGCGCGAGCGACTCGAGGTGACAGCGCATCAGGGTGATGTCCCGCAGGTCGTTCGCGCACAGGCGGGGGACGAAGAACCCGTGGTTCGGCGCGAGAGTGACGAACTTCTGCCCGACCAGCCGGGTGAGCGCTTCCCGCACGACGGTCGTGCTCGCTCCGTACTCGGCGGCCAGCACGGCCGGCTGCAGACGGTCCCCGGGCGCCCACCGCCCGCGCAGGATGTCGGATCGCGCGCGCTCCTACACATGGGCGCCCATCTTCGACGGCCGGGGGACGTGTATCAGGTCGAGGCCGGCAGCCTGGTCTTCATTCCCGCCGGGCTGGCGCGCTGCAACTGGAACGAGGGACCCGGCGCCGAGACCCATTTCGAGATGATCATTCCGCGCCGTCGCCCCTGCGCAGATCGCGATCATGGTCGACTCGCCCGCCGATATGCCGGTTGAGGACCGGACCGACCGCCGGGGTTCCGTGCGCCGGGTCGATCGGGCCGCCCTGGCCGAGCCGCTGCCCGGTCTGTGGATGCAGCCGCTCGCCGACCCCGAGTCCGGCTCGGACCGCACGGTCGTCAACTACATGGAAGTCGGGCCTGGTAGCGCCCGCCCTGGCATCCACACCCACGAGTTCGACCAGTACTACCTCGTCCTCGAAGGCGAGCTCACCGTCGAGGTCGCGCTCGAGAAGCACGTCGTCGGGACTCGTGTTGCCCGCCGACGTGCCGCACCGGCAGTACAACGACGGGGACGTGACCGAGAAGCACATCGCCGTGCTGGCACCCGCCCCGGAACCGGGCAAGCGGTTCGCATGCTGGGCGGCGGCGCCTGAACACCCCGCATCGGGCCTACCCTTCGCTCGTCGCGAGGGTGGCGAGCACCATCTGGCGCTTCTCCCGAAGCAAACCGATGCCTTCTCGGGCCGCTGCGCGGATGTCGGCCGGATCAGCGTGTTCGGGGCCGAGAAGCGCGGTCACCGCGGCGGCCATGACTTTGTCGGACGCGTCGACGGTGACGCCCCGCAGCACGGCTGCGCGGGTCGCGGTTTCAAGGAAGCCGGCCATGAGGGATTGGAGCGCGTAGGCCTGTTCCTCCAGGGCCCAGTCGGTCCGGGCGAGCCGGTGCTGCCGCCAGACCGGCAGCACCGTGTACACCAGCCCGACCGGCCCGAGCTGGTCCAGCAGTTCGCCGGCACGCGAGTGCCGAGCGAGGGCGCCGAGCAGGTCGGCGTCGCCGGCTTGCAGCGCGCGCACGAACGGGCGCTCGAGGGCGACCCGCGCCATCCGCGGGAACAGCCGGCGCGGTCGGGCCGCCTCTGGATCCGCAATCAACGTCTTGATCTCGTCGTCCACGACGGCCAGGAAGTCCCGGGCGAACAGCCCGAGCAGCAGGTCGTCCTTGGTCTTCCAGTACAGGTACGCGGTGCCCTTGCCGACGTGCGCCTTCTCGGCGATCTCGGCGATGGTCAGCCCCTTGACCCCGCGTTTGAGCACCAGCTCGCGGGCGGCGGCGAGGATCCGGGCGGCGGTGCCGGAGTCGTGTTCAGCTAGTTCAGCCATGGTCGCCTCCTTTCCGGTGCCGAGTACGGGCCCGCTGATGCGGATCTCGTCATCATGCTCGCGCGATGTCCGCTTCCTCCGGGCGACTCGGAGAGCCGGTCGGGCACCGCAACGAGTGTGTGCGAGGTCACCGAATGACCAGATGAGCAAACTGGTCAGTCTCACTAGCGTGGGGGCATGGACACGAACACGACATCGCGACAGCGGGCCCTGGTCGTCGGGCTCGGAATCAGTGGGACCGCCTCCGCGCTGCGACTGCACCGCGCGGGCTGGGACGTGGTCGTCCTGGAGAAGGCCCCCGAACGCCGCCGCGGCGGATACTTCATCGCCCTGTTCGGGACCGGGATCGCCGCCGCCGAACGCCTCGGCATCGCGGGTGCGGTGCCGGACCGCGCCGACCCGAGCGGAGCCTCCTACGACATCGACCGCACCGGGCGGCGCCGTCGCGGCCTGGGCTACGCGAACCTGCCCGGCAAGAATCGCCTGGTGGTGCGCGGCGACATCGAGGACGCCGCCTTCTCCGCCCTGCCCGACGAGGCCGAGATCCGGTACGCGACCGTGCCGACCGCGCTGGCCCAGGACTTCGACGGAGTGGACGTCGAGATCCGCGACCTGAACACGGAGACCACGACCATCGAGCGGTTCGACCTGGTGGTCGGGGCCGACGGCCTGCGCTCGACCGTGCGCAGGCTCGCCTTCGAACCCGAGCAGAACCGGACCCACCGACTCGGCTACATGATCGCGGCATTCAGCTTGCCCGAACCGGTACCCGGCTACCGCAAGCAGGACGGCCTCATCCTGGCCGAACCCGGCCGCTCGGTGTGGGTCTTCTCCTTCAGCGACCGGCCACCGACCGTGCTGTTCTCCTACCGCACCGACGACGTCGACGCGGAGTTCACCCGTCCCGCCATCGACTCGCTGCGCGCCGCCTACGGCCCCGAGCCCACCGGCTCGACCCTCGGCTGGCTGCTCGACCAGTTCGAAAAGGCCCCGGACCACCTGTTCGACTCAGCCGAGCAGGTGCACCTCGAACACTGGCACCGCGGCCGGGTCGTGCTCGTCGGCGACGCCGCGTGGTGCTTGACGCTGTACTCCGGGATGGGCGCATCCACCGGGCTGGCCGGGGCCGACCTGCTGGGCACCATGCTGGAACGCCACCCGGACGACGTGCCGGCGGCGCTGCGGGACTGGGAGGAACACCTGCGCCCGTTCATCGATTACCACCTGCGCAGCGGGGTGAGCATGCGTTCCTTCTTCACCCCGGCCAACCAAAAGGAACTGCTGCTCCGATCCGTGGTGAACCACCTGTCCCGGCTACCGATCGCCCAGAAGCTGCTCGCCAAGACGAAGACCGACAGCGCCGACGCGCGAATGAAGTCGCTGGACATCGCCGCAGCAGCAGCGTGAGTGCCACCGCGAAGCGACCATGACAGCGCTGGCCGAACACGACTCCCGCACGGCCGCCCGGATTCTCACCGCCGCCCGGGAACTCGTGCTCAAACGCGGGGTCAAGGGACTGACCATCGCCGAGATCACCGAGAAGGCGCACGTCGGCAAGGGCACCACCTACCTGTACTGGAAGACCAAGGAAGACCTGCTGCTCGGGCTGTTCGCGCGGGACTTCCTGGCCGGCGTGGACGACGAGATCAACGCTCTGACCACCGATCCGGACGCCGCCCGCCCACACCTGCTCTGCGTTGCGGATGGTCCGCAACGCCCTCGACCGCCCGTTCGCGCGCGCCCTGCTCGCGGGCGACGCCGACCTGCTGGGCGCCCTCGCCGGGCACCCACGCAGCAAGGAACTGCTCGACCGGCTCGGCCCTGCCGGGCTGATGGACACGGTGCTGCCGATCTGGCGCAAGTACCGGCTTGTTCGTACCGACTGGTCCCTCGACGCTCAGGCATACGCGCTGCAGGCGCTCATGACCGGGTTCATCCAGACGACCACCAGCATGCCCGTCCTGCGCGGCGTCCCGATCGACACCCCCGACACGGTCATGGCCGCCGCGGTGACCGCCCTGCTCGGCACCGAGACCGCCAGCCCGACCGATGTCCGCGCAGCCGCACAGCAAGGCGTGCAGCTGCTGCGCGAGCGGCGCGATGCCGTGCTCACCCTGATCACAACCAACCACGAGACGACGGAGAAAAAGTTATGACCCAGACGACCGAGACCACGATCGACCGCTACATCACGATCTTCGACCGTGCAGCCCGCGACCCGGCAGCACTCGAGGAACTTCGGTCGATCTTCGCGCCCGACGCCCCCGTGCAGCTCACCGACGAGCAAGAGCCGGTCACCGGGCTCACCGCGATCATGACCCTCTACCGGGGCATCACCGGATACATGGCCGACAGCACGCACTTCTGGACCACCACCGTGCTCGACGACGGCACGCTTGAGTACCACTGGGTCCAAGCAGCCCGCTCCACCGACGGCCGACTACTGACCAACAGCGGCATCGAGCGCGCGAGCGTCAACGCCGAGGGCCTCATCACCAACCTGCGCAACCAGATGGTCCCCCCGGACAACCGGCTCTGACCCGAGCGGACCAGGTCCACCCGTCCCGTACGCACAGACCGTGCTCTGTCACTCCGCACCCGGTCCGCTCCGGGACCGCATCCACTCGAAGGAACCGGCATGGACATCTACGAGTTGCGCACCTACACCATGGCCAGCCGGGAAGACCTGGACTTCTACAAGGACGTCATCTACCCCCGGCACCTGACCAGCTTCAAGGAGTTCGACATCCACCCGCACGGCTTCTGGACCAGCCCTCAGGACGAGGAGCCGCGGCTGTACGTCCTGGTCTCCGCACCGGAGGGCAGCGATCTCGCCGAGCTGGGCGAGCGGTACATGAACAGCCCCGGGTTCCGCAGCGATGTCGAAGGATTCGACGTGTCGAAGATCCGCCGGGTCGACACGCTGACACTGAACCCGACGGCCAGCTCACCCCTCCAGTAGGAACGCCGGACCCGGAAGCCGCCACGGCTCGCCGCGCGTCACACGGTCCTGGTGCGGTGCCGGCAGGGCGGAGGCGGGACTGTGCAGGCGGCGGTCGGCACGATAGAAGCTGCTGATACTCACGCCGTCCGAGCTTCCGGCGGCGCAACGATGAAGTAGCCTCCGACCAGCGCCGACGCGCGGCTCCCACCCGGCAGCGAGGCCAGGAGGTTCTGATGACAACGACCCGCCTGTCCACGACCGAGGCGGGGGCCGGCGCGGAGTTCGACTTCTGGGCGGACGCCATCTCGTCCACGTTCGTGCCGCTCGACTGCGCGCCCGCCGCCGAAGGCGCGTTCCATGCCGAGCTCGTCAGCACCCGTGCGGCCGACGTCCAGTTCACCCAGGTCACGGCCGCCCCGCATCGGGTCCTGCGAACCCGCCGGATGATCGCACGTGCCGACGTGGGCCACTACAAGGTAGGTCTGCAGCCCGCCGGCGTCGGCTGGATCAGCCAGGGCGGGCGCGACGCCGTCCTGCGGCCTGGCGATCTCACCGTCTACGACACGTCACGCCCCTACACGCTCATGTTCGACCGCGACCCGGCCTTCAAGACCTTCGTGATCATGGCCCCCGAACATCGCCTCGGGCTGCCACGCGCGTCGATGGAGCAGCTCGTCGCGACCACCATCAGCGGCCGCCACGGCCTGGGTTCCGTGGTGTCGCCCTTCCTCGCCCGGATCGCCGATCTGATGAGCGCCGGAGAACCCGCGCTCACCGCGCGGCTCGGGGTCAACGTCACGGACCTGCTGAGCACGCTCTTCCGGGAACGTCTCGAGCTGGGCTCGGTGGATCCCGAGACTCTGAGGAGTGCCCGGCTGCTCGCCGTGCAGGCCTGGATCGGCCGGCACCTCGACCAGCCCGATCTCAGCCCGGAGGCCGTCGCGACCGCCAACCACATCTCGGTGCGCTACCTCTACCGCCTCTTCGAGGCCGAGGGGACGACGGTCGGACGCTGGAGCAAGGAGCAGCGCCTCGAAGGGTGTCGTCGTGAGCTGGCCGACCCGTCGCTCGGACACCTCGGAGTCAGCGCGATCGGCGCCCGGTGGGGGCTCTCCGATCCCGCCTCGTTGAGCCGCGCCTTCCGGGCGATGTACGGGATGTCGCCACGTGACTACCGGGCGCAGGCGCTTCGTCCGGGTGTCATTGGACGCTGAGGTACGCGGCCGTAGTCGAACCATGGTGCTTCGGGGTCGGCCTTGAGACGCTCCCTTGCCGGGGAACCCAGCGCCACCCCACCGGTTCCGCCGCACATCATGGTGTGGCGGTCCGTCCGCGCG
Source organism: Pseudonocardia hierapolitana (assembly GCF_007994075.1). NCBI lineage: Bacteria > Bacillati > Actinomycetota > Actinomycetes > Pseudonocardiales > Pseudonocardiaceae > Pseudonocardia > Pseudonocardia hierapolitana. The sequence continues at coordinate 8,607,966 of NZ_VIWU01000001.1, forward strand.
AGCGGGGACACGAAGACCACGAGGTCCAGACGCTCACTCGCACTGCCTCAGCGGGCCGTCGACGCTCTGTCCGCCCAGCGCGAGCGACAGCAAGCCCTGCGCGCGAAAACAGGGCCGCGTTGGAAGGAGCACGGCCTCGTGTTCGCCTCCGAAGTCGGCACCGAGACGAGCGCGGGCAACGTGCGCCGCGCAGTCCGGCGCATCCTCCGCGCGGCGGGCCTCAAGGCCGAGGAGTGGACGCCGCGCGAGCTACGTCACAGCTTCGTGTCGTTGCTGTCGGACGGGGGCGTGCCGATCGAGCGGATCTCCCGGTTGGTCGGCCATACCGGGACCACGGTGACGGAGAAGGTCTACCGGCATCAGCTCCGGCCCGTGATCGAGCACGGCGCGGTGGCGATGGACCGGATCTTCCCGGTCGCAGGGACGTAGTCACTCAGCTAGTCACCCGCACATGCAAAAGGGCCGGTGCACATGATCTGTGCACCGGCCCTGACCTGCGTGGGCGATACTGGGATCGAACCAGTGACCTCTTCGGTGTGAACGAAGCGCTCTCCCCCTGAGCTAATCGCCCGTGCCGTCGAAGACCTTACCTCACGCGAAGAAGGGGCTCTGCAACCAGGTCCAGTGTCCCAGCCCCACCAGCGATGCCACCAGGTAGAAGGCGTTGAGGAGGTACAGGGTGGCCGCGACCACGAGGCCGGTGAGGGCGAGCACGGCCAGGCGAATGATCATTGGCTGACGTCCGAGCCAGTCCGCCCAGGCGTCGTACTTGCCGCGGGCGAAGTGGAGCACGCGGCGCGCCCAGTGGAACTCGGTGGCGAGGATGGCGAGGCCGGCGAACACGACGAGCCAGCCCGGGCCGGGGTATGGGATCATGATCACACCCGCCGCGAGGACGAGCCCGCCCAGCACGGCCACGCCCACCCGGTAGGTCCGTCGCAGCGTGGCCTTCTCCTCGATGCGGGCGCGGAAGCTCAGCTTCTTCCCGTCCTCGGTGCCGCTCAGATCTCCACCTGCCTCGTTCGATCTCGGCCCCGATCCTACTGATCCGGCCCGGGGGCGACGGCCGCACGTCGCGCCTGCGGAACCGCTCGTCGCCGGGGACTGCGCCGTCAGAGTGACCGATGGCCCGTGTGGAGGGGACTTCACCCTTCGACCCGTCACGCCTTCCACGCACGGTCGTTTTCTGCATGACGAACCACGCGGGACCCAGAAAGAGGACGCACGATGCGCGACGAGCACACGGTCATCTGCTCACCGGCGGTGTTCGAACTGATCGCTCCGGACGCCCCGGCGGTGCCCGTCAACGTCGAACTGACCTACAGCAGCCGGGATCCCTACGCCGTCCAGGCGTCGTTCCGGACCGGCTCCACCACGGCGGTCGAGTGGGTGTTCGCCCGCGACCTCCTACACGACGGGCTGATCGCCCCGGCGGGTACCGGTGACGTCCGGGTCCAGCCGGTGCCGCTCAACCCGGGCAAGGTGCAGCTCGAGCTCTCCTCGCCGTCCGGCCACGCCGTCTTCACGACGTGCGCGCAGACGCTGGGCGACTTCCTGCACCGCACCTACCTCGCCGTGCCGTCCGGCCGTGAGTACGACTGGCTCGACTTCGACATGGCCCTCTCCGATCTCCTCAACGACCCGGCGCGCGACTAACGCGCAGGTCAGAGGCCCTTCGCGCATGATGAGGGGGGCGGTTTGATCCCCCCTCAGGGCCTGCGCTAAGGTTCTCTCATCACCGCAGCGGAAACGCTGCACACGCGGACGTAGCGCAGCTGGTAGCGCATCACCTTGCCAAGGTGAGGGTCGCGGGTTCGAGTCCCGTCGTCCGCTCGGAGGAACCTCGGGTCCCGTCGGACCTCCACGGATCGAAATCCACGGACCTCTCCAAGGACGAGGATCCAGACTCCGGCGGAGTGGCCGAGTGGCTTAGGCAAGGGCCTGCAAAGCCCTGTACGCGGGTTCGATTCCCGCCTCCGCCTCGGGCGATTAGCTCAGTGGGAGAGCGCTTCCTTGACACGGAAGAGGTCACTGGTTCAATCCCAGTATCGCCCACCGCAGTAACACCAGGTCAGCCCCGGTATCACCGGGGCTGACCTTTTTTCGTGCCAGCTGTGTGCCAGACGCCCCGTGTGCCATCCGTCGGATCCACGCGCCCCGGTCACCCTGGACCACGAGCCGTGGGATGGGACGGGCCAGCTGGTCCAGCTCGCTCAGGTCGACCTTCACCAGGCGGGGACCGACCCGGTAGCCGGTGAGCCTGCCTTGGGCGATGTAGCGGCGCAGCGTCCGCGTGGAGACGTCGGCGTAGGCCGCGCCGCCGACAGGCCGACGAGTTGGCGCGTCCCCTTCACACGTCGCGCCGTGTCGGCTCTGGACGCCCTCGGCACCCCGCTCCTCTTCCCTCGCCCATGCTCGCGGCCTTCGGGAGGTGCCACCGTCGGCTCCGCACGATCCTCGGCGCTGCGGTTGCGCGTGCGGTCAGCTCCTGAGTTAGGTCTCGGCGATCGAGTTAGGTTCCTAACCTCCCCCACGGGACCGCCATCCACGGCGTCTACCTGCGGATAGTTAGGAAAGTTAGGTTGTGTGAGGTGTCCCGTCCAGGCTTCAGCGGCCCCTAGATCAGGGCTGTCTCGTCGACCTCGCTGGCACCTAACCGACCTCACTCGCGCATCCCTGGGGCTACTCATCGTCGGCCCCACGGGCTGCGGTCCGTTGGCGACTCGACTACGGATTGCCAGCGGGTCGACCGGGTAGCGGTTGCCGGTCGACGGCACCTTGATGCCGTGGTCGCGCTCCAGCACCTCGCGCAGCTTCACGCCGGTCAGGCGTCGATACGACTCGTCATTCGGCGCGAGGTCGCGCAACCGTGCCGGGACGTCCGCTGCAGGAACGCGCACGTTGGCGAGAACCGTGGCGAGGTCGTCGAGCAGATCACGGCGCTCGCTCACAGCATCCACGTCGTCCGTCTCCGCCTGGATCTCAGCACGGGCTGTGCGCTCGTCGAGATAGCTCATCGCACGCTCGATGACCTCCGCGGCTGCATCGGGACGAGCCGAGGACCCGCGACCCCGGGCGCTCACCGGGTTCCGGGCGGGGGTGCGGGTTCTCGCAGACCGGGAGAGGAGCGCTGCGGATCCAGCCGGTGAGGTGACCTGGTTCGGTCCCGGTGCTGCTCGTGGGCGGCAGCCGGGACTCGATCATCCCGATCGAGCACACAGTGGCTGCTCACAACCTGCTGCCGGGCAGCAGGCTGCAGATCTTCGAGGGGGCGGGGCACTTCCCGCACGCCGAGCAATCGACTCGGTTCGCCGAGCTGACTCACTTCCTCACCGACACCAGGGCGGCGCAGTCGGACCTGCAATCACTGCGCCGTCGCCTGCAGTCCTCCGCAGGCCTGCACTCCCCCGCGGACGTCCCAGTCGCCTGACGAGCATCGTCGAGGCCCTGCCTGCCGGGCCTGCTCGCCGACCACGGTCGCCCGCCAGGGGCACGATGACAGGCAAGCGGTAGAGCCAACCCGACGTGACCGGCCACGAGTGGTGATCAGTGGGCTTGCGGTTGCTTCGGATGCCAATCGAGGCACACGACTGTGGCGACATCGCTGCTCTCGCCGTTGCACGACTCGGTGACGGACCGGCATGAGTGACCGGCTTGCGCCTAGTTAGTTGTGCCGCATTGCCGCGATCCGAGTTAGGCCACGTCCTCGTCAGAGGTCGACCGCCTCGAAGGTGGACTTGTTGGCGGTAGGCGTGCGGCGATCTCCGCCCCCTCCGCGGCCGTCAGGAGCGTCGCGAGGTGAGCGTCGAGCCGACTGAGGCGCGAGGCTTGACGCATGTAAGTCCCGGCAATCTCAGTTGTGACCGCTTCAGCGTGCTCCCCGTGCACGGGGTTCCACCCCGGGGACGGCGCCGCCAGGCCGGTCGACATCCCTCGGGCGACCAGGTCGGTGCAGCGGTCAGTCCGCGCGTTCCCGGGTCCCACCCGATTCGACCTTGTACTGTACGCCCGTCCGGTGACACGGGGAGGCTGCGGTGACGGACGGCGGAACGCCGGAGGACGGGGAGCGCAGGGACGCCGCGACCGACCTCGGTGTGCTCGCCGGCCGGTTGCTGTTCTCGGTGCAGGGCGAGCTCTTCCGGCGGCTCCACCGGGAGGGCTTCGCCGACATCGCCCCCCGCCACGGCGCCGTCCTGGCCTACCTGCGCCTGGACGGGATCCGCGCCACCGAGCTGGCCCGCCTGTCGGGCCAGCACAAGCAGGTCATCGGCAAGAACGTCGACGAGCTGGAGGCGCTGGGTTACGTCGAGCGCCGGCCCGACCCCGACGACCGGCGCGCGAAGCTCGTGGTCCCGACCGAACGCGGCCGCGCGCAGATGCGGACGGCGGACGCGATCATGGCCGAGATCGCCGAGCGGCACCGGCGCTTGCTCGGCTCGGACACCTACGACCGGTTCCTCGCGGACTTCCGCTTCGTGGTGGAGCAGCAGCGCGCCGTCGAACGGGACGACGTGCCCGCGGCCGAGGAGCCCTGAGCCGAAGCCACCCGTTCACCCCGGCACGAGCACCGGCTTGATCGTGGTGCCCGCCTTCATGGCCTCCGCCGCCATCTCGACCTCCTCCAGCGGGAAGGTGCCCACGAGCCGTCCCACCGGCAGCCGGCCCATCGCCACGAGCTCGGCCAGCCGGGGCAGGAAGACCGGCGGGTTGCTGCGCCCCTCGACGACACCGACGATGCGCTTGCTGCCGTTGACGAGGTCGGCCACGTCAATCGCAGCGGTGACGCCGAACGGGGGCACGCCCACGACCGCGGCGGTGCCGCCGATCCCGAGGCTGCGGATCGCCTCGGCCAGCACCGCGGGCACCCCGCTGCTCTCGACAAGGTACTGCGGGCCTCCGCCGGTGAGGCGCGTGACCCGCTCGCGGGCGTCCTCGGTGCGGGAGTTGACGACGTCGGTGGCGCCCAGCGCGCGGGCCACGTCGAGGCGCGAGTCCTGCACGTCGACGACGACGATCCGCCCGACGGGCAGCATCGCCGCCGCCATCACCGCCGACAGCCCCACCACACCCGCGCCGAAGACGGCCACCGCGCTGCCCGCCTCGGGGGCCAGCACGTTCAGCACCGCTCCCGCGCCGGTCTGCACACCGCAGCCCAGCGGCGCCAGCACCTCGGACGGCACGTCGGACGCCACGTCGGGGACCCGGACGGTGTTGCGCTCACGGGCCAGCGCGTAGCTCGCGAAGGACGACTGGCCGAAGAAGCTGCCGTGCACCGGCGTGCCGCCGTCCCACAGCGTGGGCGAGCCGTCCGGGCGGGCGCCGTTCGTGAAGTTGTGGGCCACGAACTCCAGGCAGCGCGACGGCTCCCCGGACACGCACCACACGCAGTGCCCGCACGAGTCGAAGGTCAGCATGACCCGGTCGCCGGGGCGCACCGAGGTCACCCCCGCCCCGACGGCCTCGACCCGTCCGGCGCCCTCGTGGCCCGCGACACCCGGCAGCGGGAACGGGAACTCCCCCGCCCGCACGGCGAGGTCGGCGTGGCACATGCCGACGGCCTCGATGCGGACGAGCACCTCGCCGGCGGCGGGGTCGTCGATCGTCAACTCCCTGCGGGTGAACGTCGCACCCGCTGCGCTGATCGTCATGGCGGTGGTCCTGCGGCTCATCGGCGCGCTGCTCCAGGTTCTGCGAGCTGGTTCGGGCGGGGTCGGGCGGATCAGCTCTCGCGGACGGCCTGGAGCTCCAGGGTGATCTCCGCCGTGTCCCCGACGAGGAGCGGACCGCCCGCCGCGGAGACGTTGCCGTTCACGCCGAACGCGGACCGCGAGACGCGCCCCGAGGCCGCGAAGCCCACGCGGAAGGCTCCGGTCTGGTCCTCGCCGTCGCCGGTGAACCGCACCTCCAGCTCGACGGGCCGGGTCGCGCCCCGGATGGTCAGGTCGCCGGCCAGCAGGAACCGGTCTCCGTCCTCGACGAGGCCGGTCGAGACGAACGTGGCGGCCGGGTGGTTCGCCGTGTCGAAGTAGTCGGCCGACCGCAGGTGGTCGTCGCGGGCGCCGACGCCGGTCGACAGGGTGGCGAGGTCGATCTGCACCTGGACGGCGGACTTCGCCAGGTCGTCGGCGATCTCCAGGGCTCCGGACAGCCCGCCGAACGTCCCCCGCACGCGCGCGGCCACGAAGCGGGCGGCGAACTGGAGGGACGAGTGGACCGGGTCGAGGGCGTACCGACCCGCGGGGATCTCGATGCTCATGGCTGCTCCTCCACGCCGGAACACCCCGACGTTAGTAATTGTTGGTGACTGTACGATCTAGTGACTACAGGGCGGCGAGCGGCCCCGTCAAGCAGCGTTGCCCGCGCCGGGCGTTCACCGCCCTGCCCAAAACCGACGGTTTCCGGAGGATCCGTGAGCGACACCAAGTTCACCGAACGCCTGACGCGGGACAACGCCGCGCTCCTGCTGGTCGACCACCAGGTCGGCCTCTACAGCGGGGTCCGCGACATCCCGCTCGCCGAGCTGAAGCACAACGTGGTCGCCCTGGTCAGGGCCGCGCAGGTGCTGGGCCTGCCGATCATCGCCACCACGACGGCCGCCGACAGCATGTGGGGGCCGACGATCCCCGAGCTGGCCGCGGTGCTGCCCGCCGACCTCCCCGTCATCGACCGCTCCACCGTCAACGCATGGGACGACCCGCGGGTGGTCGAGGCGGTCCGCGCGACGGGGCGCCGGAAGCTCATCGTCACCGGCATCTCGACCGAGGTCTGCCTGGCCTTCCCGGCGATCAGCGCCACCGCCGACGGCTTCGACGCCTACGCCGCGATCGATGCCTCGGGCACCTTCTCGCAGACCAAGCGCGAGGCCGGGCTGCTGAGAATGCAGCAGGCCGGCGTCGTCCCGGTCGACCACGCCACCGCGATCGTCGAAATCCTCGCCGACAACTCCGACCCGCTCGCCGGCGAGGTCTACGGGGCGCTCGACATGCCGTTCGCCGTGCTGGTCGGCCAGATCGCCCAGGCCCTCACCACGGCCTGAGCCGGAACCGAGCAAGGAGAGCTGGCAATGTCCGTCATCGAGCTCACGACGTTCGACGTCGCCGACGACCGCACGTCCGACATGCTGGCGGCGCGCCACGCCATGATCGAGGCGTTCCGCGCGGACCGCCGCGGCTTCGTGGCCGCGAAGCTGATCCGATTGGGCGAGCGGACCTGGCTCGACGCCGTCGAGTGGACCGACGACGCCGCCTACGACGAGTCGACGGCGAAGGGGGGCAACCGCCCGGAGATCGCGGCGTTCTTCGCGACGATCGACTCGCTGGTCGAGGTCCGCCGCGGCACGCGTTACGACGACGCCGAGGACGGGCCGCGCGCGGTGCGGACAGTCGCGTACGGGCCGCACCCCTCGCAGGTGGGCGAGCTGTACCTGCCCGCGGGCCCCGGCCCCTTCCCGGGGGTGGTGCTGTTCCACGGCGGCTACTGGGCCGCGATGTGGGACCGCAGGCAGATCCTGCCGGTGGTCGTGGACCTGCTGTCCCTCGGGGTCGCGGTCTACAACGTCGACTACCGCCGGGTGGGAGAGGACGGCGGCGGGTGGCCGGGCACGTTCGCCGACGTCGCCGCGGCGGTGGACGCGATGGCCGGCATCGATCCGGCCGTCGACGCGGAGCGGGTCGTGCTGGTCGGCCACTCGGCCGGCGGCCACCTCGCGACGTGGGCCGGGCTGCGTGGTGGGCTGCCGGCGGGCGCGGTCGGCGCGGGCCCGCACGTGCGGCCGGTCGGGGTGGTGTCGCTGTCCGGGGTGCTCGACCTGGTCGCGGCGGACGGCGAGAAGTTCGGCACCGACCTCGCGGACACCGACGCCGAACCGATCTGGGGAGCTCCGCCCCCCGCCCGGCCGCAGGTGTGGCCGGCGGTCGCCGCGACGGTGGCGGACGGGATCGTCCCGTTGCTGGTGGGCGCGCACGTCGACGAGGACCCGGAACGCCTCGCCGTCACCTCGCCCGCGCAGATGCGCGACGGCGGGGTGCCGGTGCTGGCCGTGCACGGCGACGCGGACGAAGCCGTCCCCGCCGCTTACAGCCGCACCTTCGCCGAGTCGATCACGGCGCAGGGCGGCCGGGCCGAGTTCGTCGAGTACGCCGGGGCCCGCCACTTCGACACCGTTGACCCGGCCAACCCCGTGATCTGGCCCGCGGTCCGCACGTGGATCACCGAGCGCCTCGGGACCACGCCGCCGGACGCCGGCTGACACCGGTGCGGCCGGGCCGGGCGCGAGGGTGCGCCCGGCCCGGCCGAGTCGGAGCCGCCGGCCCGCGCTCACGACCGACCCGACGGTCCCCCGTGCCGAACGTGCTGGCGCACCTCGCGGTAGTGGTGGATCTCGTAGGCCACCAGCGCGCAGAGGACGGCGGCGAGGATGCCGAGGGACGCCATCGCCGGGAGCGTCGCGACCAGCGGGATCGCGAGCAGCAGCACCGTTCCGACGACCAGCCGGACCGGGTTGACCGTGCCCAGGACGTACCGGGTGAAGCCGACGTGCGTGACCACGTACAGCACCGCCCCGCCGTAGAGCGCCGCGAGCGGGATGCCGTAGAGCGGGTCGAGGAGCGAGTGCCCCTCGCCGCCACCGATGTAGAGCAGGGCCTTCTTCAGCCCGAGCGACATCAGGATGACCCCGATGACCATCGGCAGGTGCAGGTAGGTGTACCCGCCGCGGGCCATGCGGATCTGCCGTTCCCCGCCGGCCTCGGTCAGCGCGTGCTCGGCGCGCAGCGTGACGACGTCGAAGTAGAGCCACCACAGCGCACCCGCGACGACCAGGCCCAGCGCGCTGCCGGCGATGATCGGCCAGGAGATCGGCAGCTCCGCCACCCCGATGCCGATGGACACGATCGACTCGCCCAGCGCCACGATGATGATCAGCCCGTGGCGCTCGGCGAAGTGGCGGGCCGAGTTGAGCCGCCAGGAGGCGCCGGCCAGCGCGGTGCCGACGTAGTCGCCGACGATCGCCGCCACCCAGAACGCGGTCTGCACCCAGCCATCGGTCTGCGACGCGACCAGCAGCAGCACCGTTCCCAGCACCGCGGACGGCACGACCCGCACGATCTGCCCGCGCAGCTGCGAGTCCTCGCCGCTGCACACCCAGTACATCGCCAGGTGCACCACACGCACGCAGAAGTACGCGACGGCGAACACCACCGGCCCCGACAGCCCGCCCGGCAGGTCGTGGAACGCCTCGGGGATGGTGATCGCCCCGACGAACACCGCCATCATCGCGAGGAACACGCTGAGCCGGATCACCCCCTCGTCGGCCTTCGCGACGTTGCCCAGCCACGAGTAGGCGACCCACGCCCACCACAGGACGATCAGGATCAGCACGCCGCGCAGCACCGCCTCGGCCGAGGTGTCCTCGGCCATCCAGTCGGTGACGCGGGTGAGCGCGAACACGAACACCAGGTCGAAGAACAGCTCGAGCGTCGTGACGGTGGCGCCCTCGCTCACCGTCTCGAACCGCCTGCGGCGCGGGGTGGCCATGCTCCTTCTTCCTCTGGTCGTCATGCGTCGATCTCGACCACGACCCGGCCGGCCGCGCCGGTGCGCTCGGCGGCGTCCTGCGCGTCGGCGGTGCGTTCGAGCGGGAAGCGCGCCGCGATCGGGTAGCGCAGGTCGCCCGCCGCGAGGGCCGCGGTGAGGTCGCGGGCGGCATGCTCGTTGGCCGGTTCGGGGAAGTCGTCGTTGCTGAGGAACTGGACCGTGATGTTGCGGAATGCGAGCGGCCAATACGGCAGGGACGCGCCCGGGTCGCCCGTCGCGTAGGTCGCGATCGTGCCGCCGACCGCGAGGATCTCCACATCGAGAGCGGCGTTGCCGGCGAGGTCGATCTCGGCGACGCGGTCCACGCCGTCGGGTGCGATCGCGCGGATCTGCCGTGCGGCGTCCGCTCCCAGCACGACGACGTGGTGCGCGCCCGCGGCGAGCACCTCGTCGACCTGCTCGGCGCGCCGGACCGTCGCGACGACGGTCGCGCCGCCCCGGCGTGCGACGGCGAGGGCCGCCCGGCCCACGCCGCCCAGCGGGCCGGTGACGAGCACCGTGCGCCCGGCGGCGGGGCCGCTCGCGAACACGGCGCGGTGACCGGTGATGCCGGGGATGCCGACCACGGCGGCCTGCTCCCACCCCACGCCGTCCGGGAGCCGCACCGCATGCCCGGCGGGCACGACCGTGTACTCGGCGGCGGTGCCGAACGGGCGGTAGGACTGCGCGAGGTAGACCCAGACGGGTTCGCCGACGCGCGCGGGGTCGACGCCGGGCCCGACGGCGTCGACGGTGCCCGCGCCGTCGCCGTGCGGGATCACTCGGGGGTAGGTCATGGTCGAACCCCAGTAGCCGCGCCGCTTGCCGACGTCGCCGACGTGCACGCCGGACACCGCGACCCGCACCCGGACCTCGCCGGGGCCGGGCTCGGGCGTCGGCACCTCGCCCACCCGCACGACCTCGTGCGCGGGACCCTGCTCCTCGTAGTAGGCGGCGCGCATCAGCGACCCGCCTCCTCGAGGGCCCGGCCGGCCGGGGGCGCGGCCACCGGCACCGCGCGGGGGTTCGGCGGGAACAGCGTGCCCGCCACGAGCGCCACGACCGAGCGCACGGCGATCGCGCCGACCAGGACCGTGACGGCAGCCAGTACGACCCACGACCACACGACGTGACCGGGCGGGGTGGTCGTGACCAGCCAGTGCAGCGCGACCGACGCCACGGCCGCCCAGGCGAACGTGAACGCCCAGAATCCGATCGAGAACCTCAGCCGGAGGAAGACGGGCAGCAGCCGCAGCTGGGCGAGGGCCATCAGCACGCCGTAGCCGGCCAGGAACTGCGCGACCGCGTCGACGGCGCCGCCGTGCAGCGCGAACCAGGCCGGACGGCGCCGCCGTGCAGCGCGAACCAGGCCAGGCTCGCCACGGCGGCGGGGGCGACCTCGATCGCGAGCGTGGGCGCGAGCGCCGCCGGGAGCGCCGGGCGGAAGAACAGCCGGGCCAGGATGATCGACCCGAGCACGAGCCAGCAGACCGTGCCGTAACCGAGCATCACTCGGCCCAGCGCGGGCTGCCCCACCTCGGCGGCGCTCGTGGCGGCGACCAGCCCGCCGGCGACGGTCGGCAGGAAGTAGCCGGGGTGCACCTGGTCGAGCGCGTACTCGCCGTAGATCATCTGCCCGGTGAACCACGCCCCGTGGAGCACGGTGAGGACGATGAACAGGTCCGTCAGCACGGCACCGGCCGTGGGGGCGAGCGGGGCGAGCCCGGCCGAGGCCAGGATCATCGGCGTGATCAAGGCGAGCGACAGGAACGGCGACAGGACCGGGTGGGTCAGGTCGGCGCGGAGCGATCCGGCGGGCCCGAGCGCCCAGCCGAGGTAGCCGGCGAGCACGGCCAGCCAGGTGACCGCGGCGACGGCCAGCAACGCCTGCCCGATCCACGCCGGCGCGAGCCCCGCCTCGGCCGCCACCGACCAGGTGCCCGCCAGCCCGCACAGCCCGAACGCCGCGCCGAAGGTGTTGGGGGGTATCCGGACCATCACTCCCCCGCGGTCCGCAGTGCCGCGGCACGTCCCGGCCCCACGCGCTCCCGGACGGCGGGCGCGACCTCCTCGGCGAAGAGCCGGATCTGCCGCTCGTCGGCCCCTTGCGGCCACAGCACGAACGTCGTGAACGGCTGCTCGGTGGCCAGCCGGGTCACCAGCTCGACCCAGCCCGCGACGTCGGCGCGGACCGGATCGTCGCCCGACCGCCCGAGCGGCCCGCTCGCCACCGCCCCCACCTCGACGGTTCCGACGAGCTGTGCGATCCGCCGGACGTCCGCGGGATCCCGGCCGGCCTCGCGCGCCGCCCGGTCCAGTGCCTCGTTGCTCCCGGCCCACCGCTCGTAGGGCAGGTACGACGGGATCGGAGCCGCCCAGCCGTCGGCGAGCCGTCCGGTCAACGCGAGGCTGCGCGGGCCCTGTGCCCCGACCCAGATCTCCACGCCGTCGGGCCCCGGCTCCTGACCGCCGACCCCGTGCACCCGGTAGAACTCGCCGTCGTGGTCGACGCGTGTGTCGGCGCGCCACAGCCCGCGCACGATCGAGACCGCCTCCTCCAGCGCGCGCAGCGCCTCGGGCGGGGTGCGCCGGGCCGCACCCATGGACTCGATCGCGTCCCAGTAGCCGCCCGCGCCGAGGCCGAGCTGGAAACGACCCCCGGACACCCGGCTCAGCGCGCTCGCCGTCCGGGCAAGCACGGCGGGCGGGCGGAGCGGCAGGTTGGCCACATCCGGGAACACCTGGATGCGCTCAGTGCGGGCGAGCAGGTCGCCCATGACGACGAACGCGTCGAGGTAGCGCGCCACGTAGGGGTGGTCCTGGACGCCGATGTACTCCAGGCCCGCCTGCTCGGCCACCGCCGCCAACCGGCGGGTCGCGTCGAGATCGCGGGTGGGGACCAAGGAGACGCCGAACCGCAGGTCTGTCACGGGGTTCTCCTCCTCACGAGGCCGGACGGGCGCGTGGGCCGCGCCGACTCGGACAACTCGTCACCATATAGGACTATCAAGTTAGGTGACTATATGCAAGCCGCCCCGGGCCGACTGAGCACCCGCGACCTCACAGGCCCGATCAGGCTTGTCGGTACGGTGCTACCGTACTGTCGTACCGATCTGGCCGATGAGCCAGGCCGGCAGCCCGGCCCGCACGCCCCCCGCCACACCCGCACGTCCGGCGGTGACGCCCCCGATGCCGCTCGCGGTCGACAGCACCGGCCCGCGCCCGCACCGCCGGACGACCAGAAAGGCGCCGACATGCTCCCGCCTCCCGCGTCCTCCTCACTCGGGTCCGTCAGCGGGCCCGTCCTCTTCCCCGGCGACGACGGTTTCGCCGACGAGGCGTCCGTGTTCAACACCTCCGTCGCCCACCGCCCGCACGTGATCGTCGGCGCCACCGGCATGGCCGACGTCCGGGCGGCCGTGCGCTTCGCCGCCGACCACGACCTCCCCGTCGCGGTCCTCAACACCGGCCACGGCCCCTCCGTACCTGCGGCCGGGAACGCCGTCATGATCACCACCCGCCGCATGGCCGGGGTGCGCATCGACGGCGCGACGAGGACGGCCCGCGTCGAGGCGGGCGCCCGCTGGGGGCAGGTGGTGGAGGAGGCCGCGAAGGCCGGGCTCGCACCGCTCGCCGGTTCTTCACCAGGGGTCGGCGTCGTCGGGTACACGCTCGGCGGCGGGGTCGGCGTGGCACTCGCCCGGGCGTTCGGCTACGCGGCCGACCACGTGCGGGAGATCGAGGTCGTCACCGCGGACGGCGAGCACCGCCGGGTCACGGCGGAGGCCGACGCGGACCTGTTCTTCGCCCTCCGCGGCGGCAAGGGGAACTTCGGCGTCGTCACCGCGATGGAGTTCGACCTGTTCCCCGTCACGGAGGTCTACGCGGGCGCGTTGCATTTCTCGGGCGCCGACGCGCGGACCGTGCTGGAGGCCTACGAGCAGTTCACCGCGATGGCGCCGGACGAACTCACCTCGTCGATCGTGTTCCTGCGCGCACCCGATCTGCCCTTCGTGCCCGAATTCATGCGGGGCCGGCTCACCGCATCCATCAGGATCTCCCTCCTGGGCCCGGCGGACGAGGGCGAGGAACTGATCGCGCCGTTGCGGGCGGCTGCACCCGTTCTCGCCGACACGGTGGCCACCATTCCGCACGCGCAGATCGCCTCGATCACCAACGACCCGAGCGAACCGGCCGCCGCCGTGGAGCATTTCGCCGTGCTCGACGAATTGTCGCCGTCGGCGGTGGACGCGATCCTCGACGCCACCGAATCGGATTCCGGCTCCCCCGTCACCATGGTCAACCTGACCCACCTCGGCGGCGCGCTCGGGCGGGCGCCGGAGGTGGCGAACGCAGTGGGACGGCGTGACGCCGCGTTCGCCCTCTTCGCGTTCACTGTGGTGCCGCCCGGCCAGGTGGGCCTGAGCGCCGGCACCGACGAGGGCCTGGAACTGGTGCGTCGGCTCACGCCTGCCGGGGGCGGCCGGAAGCACCCCGGCTACCTCTCACCGGCGGACGCCTCCGCCGAGAGCGTGCGCATGGCGTACGACGAGCCGACGTACGCGCGCCTCCAGGCGGCGAAGACCGCCTACGACCCACACAACATGTTCCGCTGCAACCACAACATCCCGCCCCGCACGTAGCCGCCGGGACCGGGTCATCCACCGGTTTGACCGGCATCCGGGCCGACTATATGGTGCGGCCGTGCCCACTACGAATTCACCGACCACTCGCCGAAAGCGGCGGGCCGGTGGCGAGAAGCGGATTCTCGTCCTGGACACGGTGGCCGAGGTGCTCGCCGAACGCGGATACGAGAACACGCGATTCGCCGACGTTTCGGCGGCCAGTGGTGTGGCCATCAGCACGCTGCAGAACTACTTCGGTTCCCGCCTGGACATGGTCGTCGAGGCCATGGAACTGGCCACCATCCGGGAGGTGGACGCACTGGAATCGGTGGCCGCCGCCGAACACGATCCGTGGGTGCGGCTCGTCGCGATGGTCGACCGGAGCCTGGATAACCCGCCCCGTGCCCAGCGGATGCTCGTCGAGTTCTGGCGGTCCACCATGCGCGACGACGAACTGCGCAGGTACGGCATCGAGATGTGGGAGCGCTATCGGGCACCCTTCCTGGCCGCGGTGGGCGAAGGCCGCGAGCAGGGCGCGTTCACGCCCACCGCGAGTCCCGACGACGTCGTGGACCTCGTGTTGTCCGCACTGGCCGGGGCCACCGTCTTCCGCGTCCTGCACCACCCCGCGCCGCCCCCCGGCGCCGGCTTCCGCGGCGTCCTGCTCGCCCAGCTCCGGTCGATGCTGGGACTCGGGGTTGCCGCCCGGTGACCCGAATCAGCGGGCGGAACCGCGTGGGGCTGGCTCGGCCACCCCCACGAGCGGATGACCCGAACCTGCTAGGCGTGCGCAGCGCGCTCCGAACGGCGGGCGCCGGCAGCCCGCGATGCTCACCAAACCTGCGGCCGCAGGTGGGCGTCCACGGCGTAGCCGGTCACAATGCTGGTGCGGGTCGAGGCCGGCACCCAGATCAGCACTTCGACCGCGCGGCTGGCCTGCAGCGTGCGGGCGAACGCGGCGGCGAGCTGGGTCTTCCCGACCCGGCCCAGCCCGGACACCACCTGCTGCTGCGACAACACCGCCGAGCCGCCGGCCGCGGCCGGCAGCCGGTCGGCCACGTCGCGATGCTGGAAGCAGACCGCCGACGCCGGGATTGATCCGATCACCCGCACCGGCGGAGCCGGCGCCGCCGCGGACGCCGCCGACCCACATCCAACGCATCCGCCACGCGCAGCGACCGGGCCACCGCCGCCGGCTCCGGGCGGCGAGCCCGCGGACTTGCTCACGTCACCCGTCTCGGCCGCGCTACAACCACCGGGCCCGAAGCGCGGGCGGATCCACGTATGTCCTCTGCACCACCGGCTGCAGGATCGGCGCCGCCCCCGGATACCCCCGCGTCCGCGGGGTCCGGCGCGTAGTCGCTCGCCGGACCGCCCACGACGTCCAACCCGGAGCGCGGTCGGGTCCGGCCACGCCTCGCCGACCTGTGCGGTGTCGGCACCGGATCGCCCGAATCCGCGGCGGCCGCGCGCTCGGCCACCCGCCGCAGTCGCAGCGGGCGCTGTCCTGCTCGCTGTTGCTCCGTCATCGGCCCAGCGTGCGCGCACCGGGGGCGCGGTCCCGCCCCGGTTACGGACGCGCTGGCATCGGGGTCGCTGTGACCTCCGGGCCCGGGTTCCGACCCCGGAACGCCTCAAGTCTCAGTTCAGCACGGAAGCAACGAGCCCGATCCGGAGCCGTCGCGCCGGACCGGGGCCGCCTCGAGCAGTTGGTCGCCGTGCTCCGTCCTCTCCACCTTCCGGCTCGCCGCGCGAAGAGCTCGACTCCGAGGTCCGCCTCGAGCCTGCGGATCTGCTGGCTCAGCGGCGCTGCGCCATGCGCAGAGACCGGTCATGTCCCCGGTGGCGGTGTAAGTCCGTGGCCTCGACGGCGTGCCTGAGCAGGTAAGAGGGGCCACCACGTGAGTCGCTGCGTGAACCCGCCATGGAACACTTAGAGAGGTGCCACGCGATCGCGGTGCCCTGACGCACTCGCCCGTCTGGCGCTCCCAGCCCGCGACCTTCTGCATTCCCTGGTCGAGCTGCACGCCCCGCGTCACCCGGGTGGCGACGATCTGCCAGTAGCTCATCTCCAGCAGTTGGAAGCGGAGCATGACCTCGCCGTAGGCGCCGAACAGGAGGAACCGCGAGACGCTGGCGTCAGGCCGAGCCATCGTCAGACACGCCGGGCGGCCTCGACCGTCGGGGGTACGTCGCACAACCGACTACCGACCGGAGGCACAACCCGCCTCACGGTCCCAGCAGCTCCGCACCGGTTGCGGTCTCCGCTCCGGCGCCGCCGGCGCCGGCTCAGCTCCCGCACCCGGTCGTCCGGCGGCCGGGCCGGACCGATTCCACGTCGCGGTCGTCGAGCACGGCAGCCCGGGTGCCCCCATCCAGGCGCGCTGCGCGAGCCGCTGCACGGCGCCGTCGTCGTGGACCTCCATACCGACGAGGCCCTGCACGACGTGCTCGATCGCCGCCACGATCGTCCGGGCCGCGTCTGCGGCCACTCGCCCCGCATGACGTCCCGGCGTCCAACCCCAGCCGGGCGATCCGCTCGGCCAGCGACCCCGCGTGCACCCGCTCCAGGTGCTCCGCCTCAAACACCACGCGGGCGTACTCGCCGGTCTGCACCTTCGCCCGTGCTGCACCTCCGGCGCATCGAGCCGAGCGGCATGTTCTCCACCTACGTCGACTGCTTCGAGCGTGTCTGGGCCGACGCTGCGCCGATGAACAACCCTGCACGCGGGCGTAGCCACACTAAGTTTTGACGACGTGACAGATTCCGAGACCCGAAAGCAGCTGTGACTATTGTCGGGATCGGTCGATGCCGCACAAGCGCTGTGCCGATACCGCCGCAGCTCGGAAGCACCCTCTCCAGCTTCGGGCCGATTCTCGCCGCGGTCCTCGTCACCTCCACCGACAGCGTCTGGCCCGTCGCCGCCCTCGCCGTCGTGGCCGCCGCAGCCGCCGCGTGGGCCGTCTCCCGCCCTGACGCCCGATAGCATCCGCGGACGTGACGGCCGGCGCAGACGAAGAGCTCATCACGTCCGATGCGGTCCGAAGCGCGCTGGCCGAAGCCTGCCCCGGCGTCCGGGTGGGGACGCTCCGGCGGCTCGACGCCGGATACACCAGCAGGCAGTGGGTTGCCGACACGGACGAGGGCCCGCTACTGGTCAAGGCACCCGTGCGGGACACCGACCCCGAGCACCTCCGACGGTTGATCGCCACCACCCGTCGTGCGGGTGAGGGCGGCGTGCCCGTGGTGCGGTTCCGCGCCTTCGTGCCGAGGAGCAGGGCGCTCGAGCGCCCGGTGCTCGTGCAGGAGTACCAGCGGGGCACCCCTGCCGATGAGGCATGGGAGTCGATGGATCCCGCCGGGCGGACGAGGTTCGCCGAGGACCTCGGCCAGGTCGTGGGCCGAGTCCACTCCTGCGCCGGCCCGTGGTTCGGTGACGTGCTCGGCACCGAGAAGTACCCGGACCGGACGAGCTTCCTGCGCGCCCTGGTGGACTCCCGGCTGGCCGAGGCCCCGGAGGACCTCACCTCGGCCGGTCGGGCCGGCCTGTCGGCAGCGATCCACGGGGCCATCGACGCCCTGCCCGCGGACGACAGCCCTTCACTGACCCACGGCGACCTGTGGCGCCAGAACGTCATCCTCCGCGACCGAAGGATCGCGTGCCTGCTCGACTTCGAGCACGGCCGCTACGCGGACCGCTTCCTCGACTTCGGCAAGCTCGACGAGCACGTCTTCGACGCGTTCCCGGAGGGGAGAGCGGCGTTCCTCGACGCCTACGGCGCGGTCTGCCCGCTCCCGGACGACTGGGAGTCCCGGGTCCGCCTCGGCCACGCCATCCACGCGTTGTCCATGAGCGTCTACTTCCTGCGGTGGACGCCGAAGTGGGCACCGCAGTACGTGCGGGAGTTGGAGCAGTGGCTGGCCACCCGGCCATGACCGCTCACCGGGAACCGCCTTGCGCGACGGCCCGGCCGCCTCGATGATCCGCGCGATGACGCTCTCCCCTGACGACCGCGCGGCAATCGTCGAGCTGATCTCGCTCCACGGGCACGTCTTCGACGACGGCGACCTCGACCGGTTGGACGTCCTGTTCACCCCTTCGGTTGTCTACGACGTGTCGGAGCTCGGTGGTGGCGCTCTCCACGGCATCGACGCCATCCGCACCGCCGCGCTCGCGCTGGGCGACCACAACCCGGTCGGCCACCACGTCACCAACGTCGTCGTCACCGAGCACGGGGACGGCAGGGCCGGCGTCCGGTCGAAGGGCATCGGGGTGAACGCCGACGGGACCGTGGGAAGCGTCACGTACGAGGACACGGTCGTCGCCACGGAGGCGGGCTGGCGGATCGACCACCGCAGGGTCGTGCCCCGGCGCGTTCCGCTGAACGGTCGGCGAGCCTGATCCGGTGGAACCGATCTCCTGGGAACTCCCGCACACCCACCGGAGCGCTTCCGGACAGGTCCGCTGGAACCGGTTGGGCCCTCCGGACGCGCCTGCGGTCGTCCTCCTGCACGGCACGCCGTTCTCGTCCTACGTGTGGCGCGGGGTGGCACGGGCACTGGCGCGTCGGCATCGCGTGTACGTCTGGGACATGCCCGGCTACGGGGCGTCGGAGAAGTTCGAGGGCCAGGACGTCTCACTGGCCGCCGAAGCGAGCGTCTTCGTCGAGCTGCTCCGCATGTGGGAGCTGACCGATCCGATCGTGATCGCCCACGACTCCGGCGGTGCCATCGCGCTCGGCGCCCACCTCCTGGACGGGGTGCGGTACCGGAAGCTGGCCCTCGTCGACGCCGTCTCGCTGCCACCGTGGGGAAGCGACTTCTCCGCGCTGGTCGGCGAGCACGCGGACGTGTTCGTGCGTCTCCCGCCCGCGGCGCACGAGGCGCTGCTGCGCGAGTACGTCGGCTCGGCCAGCAGCCCGGGCCTGCACCCGGCCACGCTCGAAGCGCTCGTCGCGCCGTGGGTCGCCGACGGGCAGGCAGCGTTCTACCGCCAGCTCGCCGCCCGGCGGGGCGACCGGAGCTACACCGATGCGATGCAAGACCGCTACCCGAGGATCAGCATCCCAGTCAGCGTCATCTGGGGTGAGGACGACACCTGGGTCCCGGTCGAACGAGGACGCGAGCTGGCCTCGCGCATCCCGGGCGCGCAGCTGCGTGTCATCCCCGGCGCGGGCCATCTCGTGCACGAGGACCAGCCCGCGGAGCTGACCGCCGCCTTGTTCGAGTTCCTCGGCGAAGGCGTCAGGCCGGCGGGGCGGCCTTCTCCCCCTTCGGCGTGACCACGAACCAGATGCCGTCGGCGCCGTTCTGGCCCGCTGTGGTGAGCATCCCGTCGTCGTCGCGGTTGCGGTAGAGCGGCCACCCGGCGAGCGTGAGTTGGGAGGTGCCGTCGGCGCGCTGCATCCGGCCGACCTGCTCTTCCTTGACGCCCGCGAGGTCGAGCTCCTGATCCGGTGGGGCGGTGACGGGGATCCAGGTCTGCAGACACTGGTCGGTGCAGGCCGAGGTCGGTGGGTCGGCGCGGTCGGCGTCCGAGCGGTAGATCAGATGGCCCGAGCCGTCGGTGAGGACGATCCCGAGCGGGCCGGTCTGCACTGCGTACAGCGTGGGCGCGGGGACGACGGCACCGGAGCCGTGGCCACCACCATGGCCGCCACCATGGCCGCCGCCGTGCCCGCCCTGGGCTTCGGGCGCCGCGGCGGCTGCTGGCTGGTGCCCGGCGTGTTCGGCGTGCTCGTCCGGCTCCGAGGGACCGCAGGCTGCGGTACCGAAGGCTGCGACGCTGACCAAGGCCACGAGCAAGATGCGGGACAAGGGGGAGCGAATCACGGAGCCCGATCCTGCTCCACGCGTGTCGTGTCGCCGCCGTGAGCGGGGACGGCAGTCGCTCGACGGTGCCCGTCGCGCCGTCGGCGGTTCTCGATCGGTACGGTCGGCCCAATGGCGCTGATCAACGCTATAGGCCACCTGGACGAACGCCGGCTCGAGCGCCTCCTGCGCGGCCGGCCCCGTCCCGAGCACGTCGGCATCGTGATGGACGGCAACCGCCGGTGGGCCCGGCAGGCCGGTTTCGCCGACCCTCGGCTCGGCCACCGCTTCGGCTCGGAGCACGTCGCGACCCTGCTGGGCTGGTGCCGGGACCTCGACATCCGGCAGGTCACCGTGTTCGTCGCGTCCACCGACAACCTCGCGAAACGCCATTCGGACGAGGTGGCCCACCTCATGCAGCTCGTCGAGGACGTCGTCGCGGAGCAGCTCGCCCACCCGTCCAGCCCGTGGCGGGTGCACCTCGCCGGCCGGCTCGACATGCTCCCCGACTCCACGAGGCATGCGCTCAAGCACGCCGCCGAGGTCACACGGACGCGGCACACCGACGCCGACGTCACGATCGCGATCGCCTACGGCGGTCGCGAGGAGATCGTCGACGCCGTGCGTTCGTTGCTCGACGAGGAGGCGAGGGCGGGCGCTACGGCGCGCGAGCTCGCCGAGCGGATCACCGACGCCGACATCGCTGCGCACCTCTACACCGCCGGCCGAGCCGATCCGGACCTGATCATCCGGACGAGCGGTGAGCGGCGCCTCTCCGGGTTCCTCATCTGGCAGTCCACCCGCTCCGAGCTGCACTTCTGCGACAGCCACTGGCCCGGGTTCCGCCGCATCGACCTCCTGCGTGCGCTGCGCGCCTACGCCGCCCGCCGGGCTGGAACATAACGACAATCATTGTCGTTCAAGGTGGCGTCCACGAAGTCGAGCCGATGCAGGAGGCCGCCATGCACCGCGACATCCACCCCGCCTACGGTCCCGTTGTCTACCAGGACCGGTCCACCGGGCAGGCGTTCCTCACCCGCTCCACGGCGACGTCGGCCGAGACGATCGCCTGGGAGGACGGCAACACCTATCCGCTGATCCGCGTCGACATCACCGCGTACTCGCACCCGTTCTGGACCGGGGCCCAGCGCGTTCTCGACTCGGCGGGCCAGGTGGAGAAGTTCCGCCGCCGGTACGGCGGGCGCGGCCGCTGATCGTCAGGGGACGGGCAGGACCTGGCGCGGCAGCAGCTCCGTGACGACCGTGCCGTTGCGGGCGTCGCGGGGCTGCCACTCGCGCGGGTAGCCGAGCGACGCCTCGACGAAGCGCACGCCGTCCTCCCAGGTCACGCGCGGGATGTGCAGGTGCCCGTACACGACGGCGGCCGCGCGGTAGCGCACATGCCATTCGGCCGTGCGGGTGGTGCCGCACCAGAGCGCGAACTCGGGGTGACGCAGGACCTCGGTGGGGTGGCGGGTGAGCGGCCAGTGGTTCACCAGCACCGTCGGCAGGTCCGGATCGCACGCGTCGAGCCTGCGCTCCGACTCCTCGACCCGCGCGGCGCACCACGCCGCCCGGTCCGGGTACGGGTCGGGGTGCAGGAGGTGCTCGTCGGTGCACACCACGCCTGCGGCGTACGCGGCGGCGAGGCCCTCCTCGACCGTCGAGGTGCCCGCCGGGAGGAACGAGTAGTCGTAGAACGCGAAGAGCGGCGCGACGGTGACCGGGCCGCCGGGGCCGACCCAGACCGGGAACGGGTCCTCCGGGGTCAGCACGTCCAGCTCACGGCAGGCCTGCACGAGCGCGAGGTAGCGCTGCACGCCGCGCAGCTGCACCGGGTCCTTCCCGCGCGTCCACAGCTCGTGGTTGCCGGGCACCCACAACACCCGGGCGAACCGCTCGCGCAGCAGGCCCAGCGCCCAGGTGACGTCCTGGACCTGCTCGGCGACGTCGCCTGCGACGATCAGCCAGTCGCCGTCAGTTGTTGGGCGCAGGGACTCGACGACGGCACGGTTGTCCGGGTAGCGCACGTGCAGGTCGCTGACGGCCACGAGCCGGGGGAAGGTCACCCCGATAGTCGTACCTGACGCTCGCCGAACCGGGTGGCCAGGATCGACTTACCGACGGTAACTTCGGTCCTGGCGACGATCGGGGAGTGCGATGAGCGCGGTTGCAGAGGTGCGGCGGGCGATCCGGTGGGGAGTGCGGCACGGGTTCGTCCGGAAGGCGCTGGGCAAGCGCCGGCGGGAGGGCGACATCACCGCCCGTCTCATGCTCGAACCGGACTTCGTCGCCGACCCGTTCCCGCACTACGCGACGATCCGGGCGCAGGCTCGCGTCGTCAGCAACGGGATCGTGCTCAACACCGCACACCACGACCTCTGCACCGCGATCCTGCGCAGCCCCGACTTCGGCGTCGTCGGTGGGCCGAGCGGGCGGCCACCTGCCCTGCTGCGGTATGCCGTCTCCGCCGGGGGGCGCGGACCGCTCGGGCCGGTGGAGCCGCCGTCGATGCTCGCGACCGACCCACCGGATCACACCCGTTACCGCAAGCTCGTGACCAGGGCGTTCAGCGCCAGGGCGGTGGCCGCGCTGCGGTCGCGTACCGAGGAGATCGCCACGGAGCTGCTCGACGGGATGGCAGCGGGGGGCGCAGCCGCCGACCTGATCGAGGACTACGCGAGCCTGCTGCCGGCCACCGTCATCGCCGAGATGCTCGGTGCCCCCGTCGAGATGCGGCGGCAGTTCCTGCACTGGGGCGAGGGTGCGGCGCTCTCGTTGGACGCGGGGCTGACGTACTCCCAGTTCCGCCGTTCCGAGCGCGACATCGAGGCGTTGCAGGAGTGGATGCAGGGCCACTTCGCGCACCTGCGCCGCCATCCAGGCGACAACATCCTCTCCGCGCTCGTGCACGCCCACGACGACGGGGAGCGGCTCACCGAGGACGAGCTCACCAGCATCGCGATGCTGCTGCTCGCCGCGGGGTTCGAGACCACGGTGAACCTCATCGGCAACGGTGTCGGGCTCCTCACCGCCCACCCCGACCAGCTCGCCCTGCTGCGCGCCGAGCCGCAACGCTGGCCCCGCGCGGTGGAGGAGATCCTGCGCGTCGACTCCCCGGTCCAGCGCACGGGTCGCGTCGCGCACCGCGACACCGAGGTCGCCGGTGAGCGGTTCCGCGCCGACCAGGTCGTCATACTCATGCTCGGCGGCGCCAACCGTGACCCGGCCGTCTTCGCCGACCCCGACCGGTTCGACGTCACCCGCCCGAACGCAGGCGATCACCTCGCCTTCTCCAGCGGAGCGCACTTCTGCCTCGGTGCCGCGCTCGCCCGGATGGAGGGGGAGGTCGGCCTGCGGGCCCTCTTCGACCGGTTCCCCGACCTCGCCCTCGCCGGCCCGCCCCGCCGCCGCCCCACCCGGGTGCTGCGCGGCTACGCGTCGATGCCGGCGCGCCTCTCCCCCGCCACCGTCGGCGCCTGAGCCGCGCACCGCGGAATCAGAACGCCCGACTCGCCGCGCCCGAACGCACGACTCGCCGTGGCCGAACGCAAGACTCGCCGTGGCCGAACGCAGGACTCACCGTGTTGAAACGCAAGACTCGCCGGGATGTGGCTCGTACCCCGGCGAGTCCGACATCCCGACGCGCCGAGTCCGACATTTCCACGCGGCGAGTCCGACATCTCGACGCGGTGAGTCCGACCTCTCGACGCGGCGAGTCCGACGTCTCGACGCGGTGAGTCCGACATTTCGACGCGGTGAGTGCCGCGTTCCGGCGCCTGGCTAGAGGAGTGCAGCGAGGGCGGCTTCTGCTTGGGCATGCAGGGAGGCGAGGCGGGCGGCTCCGCCGTCGGCCTCGGCCCGGCCACCCATGACCCCGCCCGCGTAGCGGGTGTAGACGCCTGCGCCGATGCAGGCCGAGCGCCAGCGGGCGAAGGCGACGTAGACGTCCAGCTCGTCCTGGAGCGCCGCGAGGTCGCGGCCCGAGCGCTCGGCGTACCGCGCGACGAGGTCGGAACGCCCGGGGTAGCCCTCGACGAGGCTCGGGCCCGGGATTGTCGGGGGCACCTCGTCGCCGGGACGCCCCCAGGAGGCCAGCAGCCAGCCGAGGTCGGCGAGCGGGTCGCCGATGGCGGCGAGCTCCCAGTCGAACACCGCGCGGACCCGGCCGTCGGGGCCGACGGAGAGGTTGCCCGGCCGGAAGTCGCCGTGGGCGATGCAGTCCCTCGACGGCGGCAGGTCGGCGGCCCGTTCCACCAGCCGTGCGTGCGCGGCGTCGACGGCCGACAGATCCGGCACGGTGGACTCGTGCACCTGCCGGTGCCAGCGACGCAGCTGGCGTTCCAGGTAGCGGCCGGGGCGGCGCAGGTCGGCGAGGCCGACGGCGTCCGGGTCGACGGCGTGCAGGTCGGCCAGCACGTCGACGAGGTCCAGGCCCGCGGTAGGGCGGGCCGCGGGTGCGAGGCGGTGGCCGGATGCCTCGTCGCCCAGCACCTCCCCGTCGACGAACTCGGTGAGGTAGAACGGCGCGCCGATCACGTCCGGGTCTGGGCAGAACGCCACCGGCGGGGGCACCGGCACGGCGGTGGGCGCGAGCGCGCTGATGAAGCGCCACTCCCGGCCCATGTCGTGCGCGGTGGCGAGCACCATCCCGGTGGGCGGGCGGCGCAGCGCGAACCGGCCGCCTGCGGCATCGGTGATGCAGTAGGTGAGGTTGGAGTGGCCGCCCGAGATCGGTTCGACGGCGACGGGAACGCCTCCGACCGCCACCTGCGGCACCTCGCGGCGCAGCCAGTCGGTCAGTGGCCCGGGCGGAACGGCGTCGTTCATGGCGCGGTCCACCCTAGTGGGGCAGCGGCAGGACCAAGCTGGTGAGCAGGTGCTCCAGCTCCGCCTCCGGGTCGGCGGTCAGGCCGGTGTGCACGGGGCCTGCCTGCACGATCGTGCTGCGCGGCGCGGTCAGCCTGCGGAAGCGGCGGCCACGGTCCTCCCTGCCCGCGGGCGCGGCGTGCCGGGCCTCGACGCGCTCGTGTGCCCATTGCCCGGGCGCGCAGTGCGCGTGCACGGCCTCGAGCGCGGCCGTGATCATGGCGGCGTCGGCGGCCGGGTCGAGCGCGTGCAACCGCTGCACGTCGAGGTGGACGCGAGCGCCGAGGAAGTCCAGCGGGCGGCTGTAGAGGACGACCCCGGCGTTGAGGGACTCCCCGCGCTCGATCCGCGGCACGACGCGCAGCAGCGCGTACTCGAACGGGTATCTGACCGGCGGCACCGTCGATTCGCTCACGAGGTCGCTCATCGCCCCACCCAGAACGGTGTGCCGGGACCACGGGTCGCGGGCGGTCCGGCAGCGGCGCCCCGCCCGTCGATCGCCGCCCGGATGCCCGGCAGCCAGGCGGCGCGTGCGTCCCGACGCGCCACGAGCTGCGTGACGAAGGCCGCGCGCACCTCGTCGACGTCGCCGAAGCCGGGCTCATCGGCGAGCCACTGGTCGGGAACGGCGTCGGCCGCTGCCCGCAGCAGCTGCGGTGTGACCTGCGGGGCGAGCG
This sequence comes from Pseudonocardia hierapolitana, assembly GCF_007994075.1. Lineage (NCBI taxonomy): Bacteria > Bacillati > Actinomycetota > Actinomycetes > Pseudonocardiales > Pseudonocardiaceae > Pseudonocardia > Pseudonocardia hierapolitana. Next base: position 8,633,522 of record NZ_VIWU01000001.1, read on the forward strand.
CGGCGTCGGCGGCGTCGAGGTCGGGTCCACATCCGAGCAGGACGTGGTCGGCGGCGTCGTAGGCCCGCTCCACCCATGCCGCGGCTCCGGACCAGGCGTGCTGGAAGGTCAGGGTGGCGCCGTGGTCGATCAGGTACGGGCTGCCGTGCCAGAAGAGCATGTTGGTGTTGCGCCAGGACCGGTCGACGTTGCCGACGAGCGCGTCGAACCACAGCACGCGCCCGGCGAAGCCGGGGTCGATCGGGAACGCCTTCGGGTCGAGGTCGAGCGCGCCGGGCAGGAAGTCGATCCCGAGGTTCAGCCCCGGGCTGGCGCGCAGCAGCTCCTGCACTTCCTGGTCCGGTTCGGCGACGCCGAGCGCCGGGTCGAGCTCGACGGTGACCAGCTCCGGAACCGGCAGGCCCAGCCCTCGGGCGAGCTCGCCGGTGACGATCTCCGCGACGAGCACCTTCCGACCCTGCCCGGCACCGATGTACTTGACGACGTAGGTGCCCAGGTCGTCGGCTTCCATCAGCCCGGGCAGCGACCCGCCCTCGCGCAGCGGCGTGACGTACCGGGTGGCCGTGACGTGGCGCAGCACCGGATCATCCTCCCACCGCGTGGGGCCGCCCACCCCGAGCGACCCCACCCTCTGCGCGCCGGGTCAGCGGCGGTGCCCCGCCACGTGCGCCACCTGCTGGGCCATCATCGGCTGCGGCGCATGGAACCGCTCGACCTCGCGGCGGTGCTGCGCCTGCCGCCCGCGCACGAGGTGGTCGATGCTGTAGCGGCCGGGACCGACCGCACCGAGGGCGATGAGGCCGGCGCCGATCACGCCGACGAGCTCCCACCCGCCGTTGGAGATGAAGATGCCGTTGGCGCCGTGCACGAAGGCGGCGGCGCCGATCATGATCACGAGCTGCAGAGCGCACATCAGCGGGGTCAGGGCGCCGAGGATCAGCAGCACGCTGCCGGCGAACTCGACCACCGTGACGAATGAGGCCGACACGATCGCGAGCGGGATGCTCAGGTTCTCGAAACCCTCGGTGGTGCGTCCGATGCCGTTGATCACCATCTTCTGGTAGCCGTGCGCGAACATCACGACGCCGATGAGGACGCGCGTGATCAGCAGGGCCCAGTCACGAGCTGGGGCGGGAAGCGGACGGTTCAACGGATACCTCCATACGGTCTGTGATCGGCCTGCATCCGGGGGTGATCGCAGTTAACTGCATGGATGTGCTCGGACACGCCCTGTCAGCCCATGGCCGCGGCGGCCGAACGGATCCACGCGACGAGCTGAACCCGCGGTAACACACTGAACGTGCAACTGCACGTACGCGGTCAGTCACCCCGCGCAAGGGACCGCTCATCGTGATCAAGCCGTTACCCAAGGTGTGTAACGGCCTTGAGTCAGGCCACGGTCCTGGCGACGGGCCGTAACGGCTCCCGCTAGGCTCCGCGACCTGATGATCCCGCTGGAGGATCGAGAAGCGGGGAGGCCCCGTGGGCACTGAGTTGGACTGGTCGACCGAGTGGCTCACCAGCACCCTGTGGATCGCCGGGGTGTTCGTGGCGACCACGCTCGGCTGCGCGGTGCTGGTCGCCCTCCTGTCGCGGTACACCGTGTGGGGCCGCCAGTTCCGCCGCCTGGCCTTCCCCTACTTCTCCCCGCGCGGACCCGAGGGCTGGCGCCCGCTGCTCACGGTGCTACTGGTCCTGCTGCTGGCCATAGCATCGGTACGGCTCAGCGTGCTGTTCTCCTACCAGGGCAACGGCATGCTCACCGCGCTGCAGAACCTCGACGCTCCGACATTCTGGCGCTACATCGGCATCTTCGGCATCCTCGCCACGATCCACGTGACCCGGATCCTGGTCGAGTTCTACATCCAGCAGGCGCTCATCATCCGGTGGCGCGTGTGGATCACCGACCGTGTGATCGGTGACTGGCTCGACGGACGCGCCTACCACAAGGGCCGGTACACGAAGGTTGCTGTCGACAACCCGGACCAGCGCATCCAGGAAGACACCGCCTCGTTCCCCTCGGTGTCGGTGACGCTCGGCGTCGGCGCGGTCAGCTCGCTCGTTTCGCTCGTGTCGTTCACGCTCATCCTCTGGCAGCTCTCCGGGCCGCTGACCGTCCTCGGGGTCGAGGTCCCACGAGCGATGACGTTCCTCGCGTACGTCTTCGTGATCATCGCTTCGGTGATCGCGTTCCGGATCGGGCGCCCGCTGATCCTGCTCAACTTCCTCCAGGAGCGCTTCAACGCCACCTTCCGCTATGCCCTCGTGCGACTGCGGGAGAACTCGGAGAACGTCGCCTTCCAGCGCGGCGAGCGGGTGGAGAACGGGATCCTGGGCAGCCGCTTCCGGGACGTGATCAGCAACGCCTGGGCGATCGTGTTCCGGAGCCTGAAGTTCCAGGGCTTCAACCTCGGGGTCAGCCAGCTCTCGGTGGTGTTCCCCTACATGATCCAGGCTCCCCGGTTCTTTTCCCAGCAGATCACGCTCGGCGACCTGAACCAGACCGCCACCGCCTTCGGCGAGGTGCACGACGCGCTGTCGTTCTTCCGCAACGCCTACGACGATTTCGCGAGCTACCGCGCGGTCCTCGACCGCCTCACCGGCCTGCTGGACGCCGACGCCGCCGCCCGCGCGCTGCCGGCCGCGGACGTCGAGGAGGGCGACGACCTGCAGGTGCGCGACCTCACCGTCCGCCGCCCGGACGAGCGGGTGCTCGTCGACGACCTGGATCTCGACGTCGCCGCCGGCACGTCGCTGCTGGTCACGGGGCCGTCCGGCGGTGGGAAGACCACACTGCTGCGCAGCGTGGCGCAGCTGTGGCCGTACACGAGCGGCTCCGTGCGCCGCCCGACCGACGACGGGTCGCTCTTCCTGCCCCAGCAGCCGTACCTGCCGCTGGGCACGCTCCGGGACGCGCTCGCCTACCCCGGGCCCGGAACCGAGATGGACGACGCCCGGGCGGCGGAGCTGCTGCGCAAGGTGCAGCTCCCGCAGCTGGCCGACCAGCTCGACGAGGTTGACGACTGGGCCCGCCGCCTCTCCCCCGGCGAGCAGCAGCGCCTCGGGTTCGCCCGCATCCTGGTGGTGCGACCCAAGGTGGCGTTCCTGGACGAGGCCACCTCGGCCCTCGACGAGGGTCTCGAGCAGAGCCTCTACAACCTGCTGCGCGAGGAGCTGCCCGACATGATCATCGTCAGCGTCGGGCACCGCAGCTCGTTGCGCCGCTTCCACGACGAGCTGCTCGAGCTGGACACGGAGGGCCGCTGGGAGAAGTCCGCGCTGCGGGGGTAGCTGCCTACAGCGCGAGCATCGCCGCGGCGACCTCGTCGGCGGCCGCGTCGGGGATCGCGGTCGCGGCCTGTTCGAGCACGAGCAGCCGCGCGCCGGGGACCTCGCGCGCGAGCGCCTCGCCGTTGCCGACCGGGAAGAACGGGTCGCGGCGACCATGCACCACGAGCGCCGGTATCGCGAGCTCGGGCAGGCGCTCGCGCCAGCGCGGCCTGCAGTTGAGCTTGGAGAAGACCATGCCCAGCTGGTTGGCAATCTGGACCGCGGGCTCCGTGCCCGGCGTGCGGTCGAAGATGCGCCCGGCGGTCGCGCGTGCCGCGGCGGGGTCGTCGCCGAGGATCTCCGCGCCGGCGGCGGCGTACTCCGCCACGGCGGCGCGGTCGGACCAGTCGGGCATCGGTAGCGCGAACCGCCGCTTCATCGTCGCTCTGTCGTGGTCGGGCAGGTCGGCGTCGACCCGGCCCGGTGCGACGGGCCGCGTCCCGGCGAGGGTGAGTGCCGAGAACCCGCCCGGGTGGTCGAGTGCGGCGACCTGGGCGACCATCCCGCCGACGCCGATGCCCGCCAGGTGCGCCGGCCGGTCGTCGAGTCCGCGGGCGAGCGCGGCGGCGTCGGCGGCGAGGTCGCGCAGCGTGTACGCGGGCGCCTCCGGGTCGGCCGTCGTCGACGCACCGGCGTCGCGCAGGTCGTAGCGCACGACGTGACGTCCGCCGCGAGCGAGCGCCTCGCAGAGTCCGTCGGGCCAGGAGAGCATGGTTGGGGCGCCCACGAGCAGCACGAGGGGCGCCGCCGCATCGCCGAAGTGCTCGACCCCGAGCGTGACGCCGCCGGGCGTGCGGAACGAGTCGGCCGTCGATTTCATCGTCAGCCCCGCCGCGCCGTCACCCTGATCTCCGCCACACCCGTCAGGGCGCGGGAGACCGCGCAACCCGCCTCGGCCGCTTCGGCGTGCTCCTGGAGGGCGGCTTCGTCGACGCCGTCCACGTCGACCGTGGTGTCGAGCTCGACCAGGTCGATGGTCGGCACCCCGTCGACGGGGCGCAGGCGCACCCGGGCGCTGGTGGCGACGCTGCGGGGAACGCTGCCGGCCTGCGTGAGCACGTACGTCAACGACATCGAGAAGCAGCCTGCGTGTGCGGCGGCGAGCAGCTCCTCGGGGTTCGTGCTGCCCACGGCGTCGTCGGTGAAGCGGGAGCGGAAGCTGTAGTCGGCTTCCCAGCGCTTCGGACCGACGACCAGGCGGCCGCTCCCGTCCTGCAGGTCGCCGGTCCAGGTCGCGCTTCCGGTGCGTGCGGCCATCGTTCAGGTCCTCTCGTGATTCGGTGCGACTGCGATGACAACCTTGCCGAGGGCGGTCCCGCCGAGGTAGTGGCGGAACGCCTCGGGTGCCTCGTCGAAGGGGAAGACCCGGTCGAGGACCGGCCGGATCCGGTGGGCGCTCACCGCCTGGACGAGCGCGACGAGCTGGGCCCGGCTTCCGATCGCGACCGGTCGGAGCGTCGCGCCCGTGGTGAAGATCGCGTACGGGTCGAGAGTGGCGCCAGGGCGTCCGCCGACGAAGCCGACCACGGCGATCTCGCCGCCGAGCGCGGCGGCGGCCAGCGAGGACTCGAGGGTGCCCGCCACCTCGACGACGAGATCGGCCCCGCGCCCGCCCGTCGCCGCGCGGACCGCGGCCGGCCAGTCCGGGGTGTCGCGGTAGTTCAGCACCACGTCCGCGCCCAGCTCCCGCAACAGGTCCGCCCGCGCGTCGTTCCCGGTCGTCGCGATCACGCGCGCGCCCATCGCCGTGGCCAGCGGGACCGCGAAGAGCGACACCCCGCCCGTGCCGAGGGTCAGCACGGTGTCGCCGCGGCGGATCCCGCGGCCGCCGGTCAGCGCGTTCCACGCGGTGAGACCGGCGACCGGCAGGGTGGCCGCTTCGGCGTCGGTGAGATCGGCGAGGTCGTCCGGGATCTCGACGAGCGCGGTGGCGGGCAGCACGACGTGCTCGGCGAGCATCCCGTCGAGCGAGCCACCGATCTGGTCGATGACGTCGAGGGTGAAAGGCCCGTCCTGCCAGCGCGGGAACGCCGCGACGAGGACCCGTGCCCCCACCGGCGGACCGGCGACGTCCGGCCCGGTCGCTGCGACCACGCCGGCCCCCTCGGCGAGCGGGATCCCGCCTGCGCGGACGGGAAGCACGTACCGGCCTTCCAGGATCATCGCCTCGCGGTAACCGAGCGAGGCCGCCCGCACCTCGACGAGGACCTCGCCAGGCCCGGGAACGGGGAGTTCGGAGACCTCGAGCCGGAGGCCGTCGAGGCCGGCACCCGCGTCGAGCCGGTAGCTGCGCATGAACCGACCTTGGCCCTCCGCAAGTGCCGCCGCCCATTACCTCCTAGGTGCAGTGGCTCCGCGGCCCTACGCTGGCGCCATGGGCGGCGCGGGCGAGGTGCTGCGGTTCTGGCGGCGGCGCCGCGGCGTGAGCCAGCTGGAGCTGGCCACCGCGACCGGTGTGTCCACCAAGCACCTCAGCTTCGTGGAGAACGGGCGGGCCCGGCCCAGCCGGCAGCTGCTCGTGCACCTCGCCGACGCGCTGGACATGCCCCTGCGCGAGCGCGACCGGCTGCTGCTCGCAGGCGGCTACGCGCCCCCGCAGGGCCGGTCCGGCCCCCGGGACCGGGCGCTGCGCCCGCTCCGACCGGCGCTCGACGCGCTGCTCGCCGCCCACGACCCGCACCCGGCGATCGTGGTCGACGCCCGCTGGGACCTCGTGGCGGCCAACGCCGCCGCCGACCTGCTGTGGGACGGCGTCGATCCCGGGCTGCTGACGCCGCCGGTCAACATGCTGCGGCTGTCCACGCACCCCGAGGGCCTGCCGCGGATCTCCACCGCCACCCCGGTCTGCAGCCGGCCGTTGATCACCCGGTTGCGCCGGCAGGCCGACGAGGACGCCGACGACGCGCTCCTCGACCTCGTGCTCGAGGCGGAGCAGCATCTCGCCGCCTTCGCCGGCCGGCCGCCGCCCCGGTGGACCGGCGACGGCGTCATGGCCGGGTTCGAGCTCAAGACCCGGCTCGGCGTGGTCGGCCTGCACACGGTGATCGCCACGCTCGGCGCCCCCCTGGACGTCGGCGCGGCCGACCTGGCCCTGGAGACTTTCCTCCCCACCGACGAGGACAGCGCCGCCCTTCTCCGCGAGCTGGCCGCCACCCGGCCCGAACCGCAGCATGGTGCTCTACCTCGGTAGGACCGCCTCAAGAGCCACCTGCCGCCGTGCCGGGCGCCGGGGCCAAGCCCGTCAGCACCGTCCAGGCCCGCCTACCAGGCTGCGAGCGACCCGTCCGCATGCCGCCACAGCGGCGTGCGCCAGTCGTGGCCGCGCTCGGCCGCCCGCCGGACCTCGGCCTCGTCCACCTCGATGCCGAGACCGAGGCCAGTGGGCCGCTCGATGCTGCCGTCGACGAAGGTGAACGGGCTCGAGTCCACGAGGTAGCCGAGGAGGCCCGAGTCGTCGCCGTAGCCGATGCCGAGCGACTGCTCCTGGATGAGGAAGTTCGGCGCGGCGAAGTCGACCTGCAGGCAGGCGGCGAGCGCGATCGGGCCGAGCGGGCAGTGCGGGGCGAGCAGGGCGTCGTGGGTCTCGGCCATGGCTGCGATCCGGCGGGTCTCGGAGATGCCGCCCGCGTGGCTGACGTCCGGCTGGGCGACGGCGATCCCCGCCTCGAACGCGGGCCGGAAGTCCCACCGGGAGTAGAGGCGCTCCCCGGTCGCGACCGGGATCGTCGTGGCCGAGACGACGGCGCCCAGGTCGCGGGTGTGCTCGGGCAGAACCGGCTCCTCGACGAACAGCGGCCGCAACGGCTCCAGCAGCGGCAGGACCCGGCGCGACATCGCGGCGGAGAAGCGGCCGTGGCAGTCGATGGCGACGTCGACGTGCGGCCCGACCGCGTCCCGCACGGCGCCGACCCGGTCGATCACGCGCTGGATCGCGGCCGGGGTGTCGAGCGGGGCGAGCAGCTCCGACGGGGTCATCTTCACCGCCGTCAGGCCCTTCTCGACCTGCGCCCGGGCGGCGTCGGCGAGTTCGGCGGGCTCGCTGCCGTGCACCCAGCCGTACACCCGGGCCCGGTCGCGCACGGCGCCGCCGAGCAGCTGGTGCACCGGCACGCCGAGTGCGCGGCCCGCGATGTCCCACAGCGCCTGGTCGATGCCCGACACAGCCGAGTTGATCACGGGTCCGCCGCGGTAGAAGCCGCCCTTGGTGAGCACCTGCCAGTGGTCCTCGATGCGGGTGGCGTCCTGGCCGACGAGGTACTCCATCGACTCCTCGACGGCGCGGGCCGTCGTGGCCGCCCGGCCCTCCACGATGGGCTCGCCCCAGCCGCTGACGCCCTCGTCGGTGTCGAGGCGCAGGAAGAGCCAGCGGGGGGCGACGGGGAACAGCTCGTAGCCGACGATCTTCATGCGCGGACCCCCTGCGGGAAGACGAGGATCTTGCTCGCCTGCGCGGTGCCGCGGGCGAGGGCTTCGAACGATGCGGGCCCGCCGTCGAGGTCGGTGCGGCCCTCGATCAGGGTGTCGATGGCGTCCGGGGCGGTCGCGGCCCACTGCGCTGTGTCGCGGAACTCGGCGGCGCTGTAGCAGAAGCTCCCGACCACGGAGCGTTCCTTCGTCGATATCTCGTAGGCGGCGACGTCGAGCGTGGGCGCGGCCATGCCGACGAGGACGACGGTGGTGCCGATCGGCGCGCAGGCGAAGGCGGCGGCGAGCGTCTGCGGGCTGCCCACGGCGTCGACGATCAGCGTCGGCTCGCCGTCCAGCGCGGCGTGCACGGCAGCCACGAAGTCGTCCGCGGCCGACGGGTCGACGACGGCCGCGCCGAGCCGGGCGTTCAGCTCGCGCCGGTGCGACGCGGGTTCGGAGACGGCCACCCGCTCGGCGCCCTGGCGGCGCGCCGCGAGCACGCAGGCCTGCCCGATCGGTCCGCCGCCGAGGACGAGGACGGCCTCGCCCGCGCGGCAGTCGCCGCGGACCAGCGCGTGGTGGCCAACGGCCAGGGGTTCGACGAGCGCGCCGTGCTCGATCGGCATGCCGTCGGGAAGCTTCACGACGTTGCGCGCGGGCACGGCCATCCGCTCCGCGAAGGCCGACCGCAGCTCGGGCGTCACACCGATGATCCGCTTGTTCGGGCAGGACTGCTCGCGCCCCACCGCGCACTGCCGGCACTCCCCGCACCACAGCACGGGGTTGACGGTCACCGCGTCGCCGGCCGCGAGGTCACCGGCGGCGTCGGGCCCGACGGCGAGCACGCGTCCCACCGTCTCGTGCCCCATGACCTGCCCGCGCACGCGCCGGCCGTTCTCGCCGGTGTAGCCGTGGATGTCGGAGCCGCAGATCCCGGTGGCCACCACCTCGATCAACACGTCCCCCGGCCCCGGCTCGGGTTCGGGCACGTCGTCCACGGTCAGCTTCCAGAAGTCGGCAAGCACCAGCGCACGCATGATCCCGACCGTAATGCCCCGGGCCGCCGCGCCCGAACTGCAGCAAGGTGGCCATGCTGCAACGAGACGGCAGTACGGCCACCTTGCCGCAGCTCAGGCGGTGGCCGTGGCGGCCCACTGCACCAGGTCCTCGCCGCGGATCGCCGCCGCCATCAGGTCCGGGAACAGTTCCGGGGTACAGGCGAACGCGGGTACCCCCAGTGCGGCCAGGGCGGCGGCGTTGTCGTGGTCGTAGGCCGGGGCGCCGGAGTCGGACAGGGCGAGCAGCGTCACCACCTGCACCCCGGCACCGACGAGCGCGGCCACCCGGCGCAGCAGCTCGGCGCGCGCCCCGCCCTCGTACAGGTCGCTGATCAGCACCAGCAGGGTCTCGGCGGGCCGGGTGACGAGGGACTGGCAGTAGGCGATCGCCCGGTTGATGTCGGTGCCGCCGCCGAGCTGGGTGCCGAAGAGCAGCTCGACCGGGTCGCCCAGTTCGTCGGTGAGGTCGGCGACGGCCGTGTCGAACGCGACGAACCGCGTCCGAAGCGTCGGCATCGAGGCGAGCACCGCCCCGAACAGGCCCGCGTAGACCACCGACTCGGCCATCGAGCCGGACTGGTCGACGGCCAGGATCACGTCGCGCTGCACGCTCCGCCGGCGCCGGCCGTGCCCGATCAGCCGCTCCGGCACGATCGTGCCCAGGTCCGGGGAGAAGTGCTGCAGGTTGGCCCGGATCGTGCGGGCCAGGTCGATGTCGGCGGGGCGCGGGCGGCGGGTGCGGGCGGAGCGGTCCAGCGCGCCCGTGACGGCCGCCTGGGTGCGGTCGGCGAGGCGGCGCTGCAGCTCGGCCACCACGGTGCGCACGACCTCCCGCGCGGTCTCCTTGGTCCGCTCCGGCAGCACGCCCTTGAGCGACAGCAGCGTGCCGACCAGGTGCACGTCCGGCTCGACGGCGGCGAGCAGCTCCGGCTCCAGCAGCATGCGGGTGAGGCCCAGCCGCTCCACGGCGTCGCGCTGCATCACCTGCACCACCGACGTCGGGAAGTACTGCCGGATGTCGCCCAGCCAGCGCGCCACCTGCGGTGCGGAGCCGCCGAGGCCGCCCGTGCGCTGGCCGTTCCCCTCGCCTCCCCCGCCGTCGTAGAGGGCCGCGAGGGCGGCGTCGACGCGGCGGTCGTCGGGGTTCAGCCCGACGCCGGTGCCGTCCGCGGTGTCGTCCGGGCCGCCGCCGAGCACCATGCGCCACCGCCGCAGCCGCTCGTCGTCACTGTGCTGCTGGTTCGCTCGCTGACGCTCACTCATGCGCGCCCACCCCCAACAGCCGTGCGAACACCGGCACCACCAGCTCGGCCCGCTGCTCGTCGATCCCGTCGGCGGCGCGCGCGGCCGGGACGGCGCCGCCGAGCGCGGCCGCCCGCTCCCCGATCGCCCGCCGCTCCGGATCGGCGAACGCGCCGAACGTGCGCCGCAGCAGGGGCAGCACCTCGTCGAACTGCTCGGCCGCCACCTCGGCGAGCCAGCGGTCGACGATCCGCAGCAGCCGGTCGTCGTGCACCAGCAGCAGCGCGCCGCCTGCGAAGAACCCCTCGACGTAAGCGCCGGCGTGCGCCGCGGGCGTGCCGGCCGTGAGTGCGCGGGCCAGCCGTCGTTCCACCTCGTCCGCGGCCATCCGGTCGGTGTCGGCGAGCAACCGCGCCAGCCTCCCGGCGAGCAGCGGCGGCAACGCGGGACGCTCCGCGAGCCGTCCGAGGGCGCCGAGCCAGCGGTCGGTGGCCGCGTCGCCGAGCAGGCCGGTGACCCCGTGCACGCCGTCGACCAGCCCGGACAGCCGGGTCGCCTCGTCGTCGTCGATGCCGTGGGCCGCGGGCGGCAGGCCGGCGCAGATCCGCGCCAGCACCCGCTCGGCGACGGTGCGCAGCGCGCCGGTGTCGGTGCCGCGCACGTCGCCGTAGCGCGTGGCGCGGGCGAGCGCCGGGAAGGCCGCCATGAGGTGCGCGACGTCCGCGTCGCCCGCGGCCCGGGCGTCCAGCGCGGCGAGCGCGTCCGGGAGGGCGTCCGGCAGATCGGCGAGCAGGCACCGCTCCACCGCGGCGGTGACGTCGGCGAGCGCGGGTGCGTCGGCCACGGCGGCCCTGATCCGCGCGGCCGCGGCCCCGGCCACGGTGGTGCCGTGCACGCCCGCCGCCACCAGGTCGACCTCGAACTCCGGCTGCCAGGCGAGCTCCCACGTCTCGCGGAAGGTGCCCGTGCTGCGGCGGGCGCTCGCGGCGGGCCGTCCCCACGGGATCCCGATCACGCGCAGCCGGTGCAGCAGCCGGGAGCGCTCCAGGCCGCCCGGGTTGCGCAGGTCGAGGTCGAGCTCGCGGGGCAGCGGGTCGCGCTTGAGGCGCAGCCGCCGCGCGGTGGCGGCGAGGTCGGCTGCGAGGGGGGTGAGCGGGGCGTCGTCGGGGACGGAGCCCATCCGCTCCCCCACGACCAGGCGCCGGGTGACGAGGTCGAGCTGCACCTCGTTGCCCCCGCACAGGACCGAGAGGGTGGCCTCCGTGACCTCGGCGAGCCCCGCGGACACCCGGTCCCGCAGCGCGGCGAGCGTGTCGGCGAGGCGCACCGCCTCGATGACGTGCGCGGTGGAGACGGGCAGGTCCTCGGCGCGCAGCACGCCCGCCACCGCGGTGAGCCAGCGCGCGGTGACGTCCTGGTCGGTGGTGAAGAGGTGGTGGTACCAGCCAGGGGACGTCACGCCTGCGCCGTAGCCGCTGGACGCGGCCAGCCGCCCGTGCGTCCATGGCACCCAGGCGCAGGCCGTCTTGCGCTTCGGCAGCCCGCGCAGCACGGCCTGGTCCCGGGAGGCGGGCGGCAGGGGGTCGGTCAGCGCCGGAACGTGCCACGCGCCGCAGACGACTGCGATGCGCTCGAACCCGTCCTTGCGGGTGCGGCGCAGGACCGTGCGCATGTAGGCCTCCCGCCGGGCGTCGTGCTCCTCGGTCGGTTCGTCCGCTCGGAGAGCGGCCATCGCGTCCGCGATCACGTCGAACGCGGGCTCGCCCCCACGCCGGTGCTCGATCATGTCGTCCCACCAGCGCTCGGGGTCGTCGTAGCCCGCGACGGCGGCGAGGCGAGCGAGGGGGTCGCCGGAGCCGCCGGGCCGGCCGCCGAGGGCGAACTGGTGGGCGGCCGGCAGGTCGCAGAACCGCACCGGCACCCCGGCGGCCACGGCGTGGCGGATGGCCTGCCACTCGGGGCTGAACACGGCGAACGGCCAGAACGCGGCCCGGGCGACGTCGTCGACGGCGTAGGCGAGCAGCGCCACCGGCGGCTCGAGGCCGGGGTCGGCGGCCATCCGGACGACGGCGTCGGCCTCGGGCGGTCCCTCGATCAGCACCACGTCCGGTTGGAACGCCACCAGCTCCGCGCTCAGGGCCCGTGCCGAGCCCGGGCCGTGGTGGCGGATCCCGAACAGGCGGGTCGTCACCCGGTGACCTCCAGGCCGGCCCGGTAGAAGTCGGCCCACCCCTCCCGCTCGCGCACCACCGTCTCCAGGTACTCGACCCACACCGCGCGGTCGGCGACCGGGTCCTTGACGACGGCACCGAGGATGCCCGCGGCCACGTCCTGTGCCCGCAGGACGCCGTCGCCGAAGTGGGCGGCGAGCGCGAGGCCGCCGGTCAGCACGCTGATCGCCTCGGCCGTGGACAGCGTGCCGGACGGCGACTTCACCGCCGTGCGACCGTCCTCGGTGCGCCCCGACCGCAGCTCCCGGAACACCGTGACCACGCGGCGGATCTCGGCGAGCGCCGCGACGTCCGACGGCAGTTCGAGCGAGGCGCCCAGCTGCGCCACCCGGCGGGCGACGATCTCCACCTCGGCGTCGGCGGTGTCCGGCAGCGGCAGCACCACCGTGTTGAACCGGCGGCGCAGCGCGCTGGAGAGCTCGTTGACGCCGCGGTCGCGGTTGTTGGCCGTGGCGATGAGGTTGAACCCCGGCCGGGCCTGCACCTCGGTGCCCAGCTCGGGCACCGGCATCGTCTTCTCGGACAGGATCGTGATCAGCGAGTCCTGTACGTCCGCGGCGATGCGGGTGAGCTCCTCGAGCCGGACGATCTTGCCGTCGCGCATGGCGCGCAGCACCGGGCTCTCCACGAGCGCGGCGGGGCTGGGACCCTCTGCGATCAGGCGCGCGTAGTTCCAGCCGTAGCGGATGGCCTCCTCGGCGGTGCCCGCTGTGCCCTGCACGAGCAGCGTGGAGTCGCCGCTGATCGCGGCCGACAGGTGCTCGGACACCCAGGTCTTCGCGGTGCCGGGCACGCCGAGCAGCAGCAGGGCGCGGTCCGTCGCGAGGGTGGCCACGGCGACCTCGACGAGCCGCCGCGGGCCGACGTACTTCGGCGTGATCTCGGTGCCGTCCGGAAGCGTGCCACCGAGCAGGTAGGTGACCACCGCCCACGGCGAGAGCCGCCACGACGGCGGGCGCGGCCGGTCGTCCACCGCGGCGAGCGTCGCGAGCTCGTCGGCGTGGTCCTGCTCGGCGTGTGGCCGCAGAACCGGTTGTCCCTGCACTGCCTGGGTCACGTGTCCAGCTCCTCGTGCATCTCGCGGCGGAAGGTCAGGGTGGTGGCCAGCTCGCGCCACCAGGGGGCCGCGCCGACCGGGAGGGGCGCGGTCGCGATCGGGTGGCGCAGGCAGCCGGTCGGGACGGTGCGGCCCGCGGCGCGGGCGGCGCCGCCGAGGCCCCGGTTGCCCGGATGGGCCGCGAGCCAGTCGAGCACGGCGGCGCCCAGCTCCGGCGACCACGGCTGCGGCAGCAGCGTGACCGCGGAGGCCATCGCGTGCGGGCTGAGCTTCGCGGCGAGCACCCCGACGGCGGGCCGGTGCAGCGCGGCGGGGAGCAGGCGCACCATCTCGGTGACGGTTCCGTCGATGCTCGCGGGGTCGGCGGCGGCGAGCACGGCGGCGCCCCACGCGGCGTCGCGCTGCCGGCCGGCGGCGAGGGTCCAGCCGGCGCGCAGCACCCCGGGGTCGCAGCCGGTGACGGGACGTGCGAGCACCTGCTCGGGCGTGCCGTCCTGCGCCCAGTGGTTCAGCGGGGTGGCGCCGACGATCCGGCGCAGCAGCTCAGCGGGATGCCGGACGCCGCCGGTGTCGCGCAGGAGCGCCGCATCGTCGGGGTCGGGCAACGCGACGGCCAGGCGTTCCCCGTCCCGCTGCACGAGCCGGCCTGCGCGCTCGCGCATCCGCCCCGCCAGGCGCGACCCGGGCAGCCGGGCCAGCAGCTCCGCGGCCGACTCCCGCACCTGACCCGCGCGATCGTCGAGCGCGTTCTCGAGGAACGGCTCGTCAGCGGGATCGAGGTGCCGGCCGACGACGGCGAGGAACTCGGCGCGGTCGCCCGCCGGTTCCCGCGCCCAGGTGGACGACAGCGCGGTGCGGGCCGCGGCCGGGTCGGCGGAGAGGGTGCGGTCGAGCCATTCCCTGCGCTGCAGCGGGCCGCCGTACGCCCAGACCCGGTCCGCCTCCGCCGCGACGGAGACGAGGAACGCCCACGCGGGGTTGCGCTCCCCCAGCCAGCTCCCGGCCGGGCCCGCGACGGCCGCGAGCGGCGGGCGCAGGGCCGGCCTGGTGCGCGCGGCCTCGGCCAGCGCGGGCAGGTGCTCCGGCGGCACCCGCATGCCCTTCTCGTGCACCGCCTGCAGCCACTCGCCGAGAAGGTCGGCGGGGATCCGCAGCAGCCGTCGCCGTGCGGCAGCCGGGACCAGCGGGCGCCCGTCGCGCTCGGCCACCGGGAGCCGGGCCTCCGGCCGCGCCGGCACGTGCCCGGCGCGCCGGTAGTTGGCGAGCACGGCGGCCGACCTCAGCAGCGCCTCCTCGGGCGCCCCGGCCACCAGCGGGCGCACGGCCGCCGGCAGCCCGGCCGGGTCGATCCGCCGCCGCTGGGTGCCGAGCAGTGCGGCGCTGACCAGGTCGTTCCAAGCGTTCATCGCTGATGATTCGCTCGCAAGCTCGCTCATAGCCGCACCACCCGGTCGCCGTCCCAGCAGGTCAGGGGGCGCAGTCCGGCGGCGTTCCACTCCCCGGCCACGGTGACGGGGGCACCCGCCGACACGGCGAGCAGCGGCCACGGGTCCACGCGCTCGGCCAGCGGGAGCGCGGCGCCCTCGCGGTCGACGAGCGCCCAGCCGTCACCGTGGGCCACGGGGGCGACGTCGGCGAGGACGAGCGGCCAGCGCTCCAGCCAGGGGTCGGCGGCCAGCGCGTCCGCGAAGGACCTCAGCGCCGCGCACACCGGGTCACCCGCGGGGCGGCCCGAACGGACCGGGTCGCCCGCATCGGCGACCAGTGCCCGCAGCGGCGCGGCGCCCGGGTAGAACGCCAGCACGCCGCGGACGGTGTGCCCCGCGGGGAACGTGCGGGGCAGCGGCTGGCCGGGCGGGGCGAACGCCAGCACGAGCGCGGGCCGGCCGGTCGCCTGCCCGCGCAACCAGGTGCGCCGCGTGGTGAGGCGCTCCGTGACCTCGTCGGTGACGGCGGCAACGAGCCACTCGTCGGCCACCCGCTCGCCGGTGGCCAGCACGTCGGCGGTGTCGGTGGGGTAGCCCAGCCGCGAGCGGACCGTGGCGGCGAGGTCGGCGGGCAGCGTCGGGAGTCGCGTGCCGGCCTCGGCGAGCACATGCAGCAGCGCCAGCTCGGTGAGCAGCCGCGCCGGCCAGTCGCGGCCCCGGCCGATCGACCCGGCGGCGCGCCGCAGCCCGCCCGCCAGACCGGGCGCCTGCGCGTCGACCATGCGGGCGGCGACGCCGTACAACTCCTCCGCGTCGGCTCCGGCCAGGCCGCCGCGGACCCGGTCGACCAGCCATTCCCGCAGCTCCGCGGCCCCTGCGGCGACGCGCTCGGCGCGCTGCTCGGCCCGGCGCGCCGCGGCCTCCGGGTCGCGCGGCGCCTCCGGCCGCCCGGCCCGGCGGCGGGACCGCTGCGCACGCTCGGCGAGCCAGCCCCGGACCCACTCCGGCTCCTCCCCTGCGGGAACCGCTCCGTCGGCCCACAGGAACAGCAGGCCGAGCGCGTGCTTGCACGGGAACTTGCGACTCGGGCACGAGCACCGGAACGCGGGCTCGGACAGCTCGACGCAGGTCAGGTAGGGATTCTTGCCGCTACCCGTGCAGGTGCCCCACACGGCGCCGTCGGAGGCACCGAGGCCGCTCCATCCGGTGGCCGCCGCCTGCGCGCGTCCGGCGGCAACGGACCCGGGATCGGGTGCAACAGCGCGCACCTGGTCCACGCTCCACCGCACCCGCGCCACAATAGGACGCACCCGCGACAGTCCGAGCGACCGTGGGGAGGTGCGCCGCCTCCACGGGCGGATTACCGTCCCGCGGCGTGGAGCACGAGGAGAACGCACCCATGGACGGACCGCGCACGCTGGCGATCGACATCGGCGGGTCCGGGCTCAAGGCGATCGTGTTGACGCCCGACGGCGAGATGGCGTCCGAGCGCACCCGCCGGGAGACGCCCTACCCGTGCACCCCGCCCGTCCTGCTGGAGGAGCTCATCGCGCTCGTCGCGACCCAGCCGGACCACGACCGCGTGTCCGTCGGGTTCCCCGGTGCCATCCGGAACGGCCGGGTCCGCGAGGTGCCGGCGTTCTCCCGGCGCGGGCCCGGGCTGCCGCCGGACCCCGAGCTCGTCGCGATGTGGACCGGCTTCGAGCTGGAGTCCGCGCTCGCGGAGCGGTTCGCCAAGCCGACCCGGGTGGCCAACGACGCCGACGTCCAGGGCTGCGCCGTCATCTCCGGCCGTGGCATGGAGCTGGTGATCACCCTCGGCACCGGCATCGGGTGCGCTGTCTTCTTCGACGGCAGGCTGTTGCCGCACATGGAGCTCTCGCACGGCACCTTCGGCGGCACGTCCATCGAGGTCGCATGCGGCGACAACGAGCGGCACAAGATCGGCAAGGAAAAGTGGCGCGAGCGGGTGCTCGAGGCGCTGGACGCGTTCGAGGCAATGGTGCTGCCCGACCACCTCTACATCGGCGGCGGCAACGCCAAGAAGCTGGACCCCGACACCATCGGCCCGAACCGGACGATCGTGCCCAACATCTCGGGGCTCCTGGGCGGCATCGCGCTGTGGGAGCGGACGGGTGACAGCGAGCGCGTCCCGACCGGTGCCACGAGCTGAGGACGCGGCACTATGGCCTCCGTGTCCATGACCGACATCACCAGCACTCCCGAGTGGACGGCCCTCGCCGAGCACCACGCCGCCGTCGCCGGCCGGCACCTGCGCGAGCTGTTCGCCGACGACCCCGAGCGCGCCACCGCCCTGACCGCCACCGGCGCCGACCTCGTCCTCGACTACTCCAAGCACCGCATCACCCGCGACACCCTGCCGCTGCTCACCGCGCTCGCCCGCGCCGCCGGGCTGTCCGAGCGCACCGAGGCGATGTTCGCGGGCGCGCACATCAACACCAGCGAGGACCGCGCGGTGCTGCACACCGCCCTGCGCGCCCCGCGGGCCACGGCGCTCGCCGTCGACGGGCAGGACGTGCCCACCGACGTGCACGTCGTGCTCGGCCGGATGGGCGAGTTCACCGACGCCGTGCGGTCCGGGGCGTGGACCGGGCACACGGGTGAGCGGATCCGCGCCGTCGTCAACATCGGGATCGGGGGCTCCGACCTCGGCCCGGTGATGGCCTACGAGGCGCTGCGCGCCTACGCCGACCGCTCGTTCACCATGCGGTTCGTCTCGAACATCGACCCCACCGACATCGCCGAGGCCACCCGCGACCTCGACCCGGCCACCACGCTGTTCATCGTCTCGTCCAAGACGTTCACCACGTTGGAGACGCTGACCAACGCGAAGGTCGCGCGGCAGTGGCTCGTCAACGGGCTCGGCGGTGACGAGTCGGCCGTGGCCAAGCACTTCGTGGCCGTGTCGACGAACGCGAAGGAGGTCCGCGCGTTCGGCATCGACGAGGCCAACATGTTCGGCTTCTGGGACTGGGTCGGCGGCCGCTACTCCGTGGACTCCGCGATCGGGCTCTCGCTCATGGTCGCGATCGGCAAGGAGCAGTTCGCCGAGTTCCTCGCCGGGATGTACGCGATGGACTCGCACTTCCGCAAGGCGCCCCTGGAGGAGAACCTGCCGGCCATCCAGGGCCTGCTCAACGTCTGGTACGTCAACTTCTTCGGCACCGAGACCCACGCGGTGCTCCCCTACAGCCAGTACCTGCACCGGCTGCCCGCCTACCTGCAGCAGCTCACGATGGAGAGCAACGGCAAGTCCGTCCGCGGCGACGGCAGCCCGGTCACCACGGTCACCGGCGAGATCTTCTGGGGCGAGCCGGGCACCAACGGGCAGCACGCCTTCTACCAGCTGCTGCACCAGGGCAGGCGGCTCGTGCCTGCCGACTTCATCGGCTTCGCCGAGCCCAACCACGTGATCGACGTGGACTCCGACGGGGACATGCACGACCTGTTCATGTCCAACCTGTTCGCCCAGACCCAGGCCCTCGCGTTCGGCAAGACCGCCGAGGAGATCGCCGCCGAGGGCACCCCCGCCGACGTCGTGCCGCACAAGGTGATGCCGGGCAACCGCCCGACGTCTACGATCCTCGCGCCGAAGCTCACCCCGTCCACGCTCGGCCAGATCATCGCCTTCTACGAGCACGTCACATTCGTCGAGGGCACGATCTGGGGCATCGACTCGTTCGACCAGTGGGGCGTCGAGCTGGGCAAGGTGCTCGCCAAGCAGCTGGCTCCGGTGCTGGCAGCGGACAAGGCCGACACCGCAGGCCTCGACGCCTCCACCGCGGCGCTCGTGCGCCGCTACCGGGAGATGCGGGGGCGCCCCGCCTGATCTGATCTTTCGAAGGACGGGATGGCTCGACCGATTGATGATCATCCGGCCGGACTGAACGAGCCCGTGCCGCTCCGTGGCCCACGCCCGGGCCTCGGGGTGGCGGTCGCCGTCCTCCTCGGGCTCGCGGCGCTCGCCGGGCTCTGGGCGGCGTTCACCGGCGTCGGTCCGGCCCAGCTCGACGCCGCGGTGCTCGACGAGTCGGTCGAGTCCCGCACCGACCTGCTCACCGCGGCCGCCGTCACCGTCACCCACCTGGGCAGCACGGCCGCGATGGCGGTACTCGCCATCGCGTCCGGCATCCGGCTCTGGCGCACCGACCGGCGCGCCGACGCCGTGCTCGTGATCGGCGCGATGGCAGGCGCCCAGCTCGTCTTCCGGGGCCTCAAGGAGCTGCTGGACCGGCCCCGGCCCCCGGAGGACGGCCGCCTGGTGCACGCGGTGAGCGAGTCACTGCCGTCCGGGCACGCCACCACGGCCGTCGTCGTGATCGGCACGCTCCTCGTGCTGGCCTGGCCCGGGCGCACCCCGCCCGTCCGCGCCGGGCTGGTGGCCGCCGCCACCGTGTGGGTGGGCGCCGTCGGCCTCACCCGCATCTACCTGGGCGTGCACTGGTTCAGCGACGTGATCGCCGGCTGGCTGGTCGGCGGTGCCTGGCTCGCGATCTGCGTGGTCGTCTGGAGCCGGTGGCGTGCCAGGGCGGGCGTCGACCTCACGACGGCTCGGCTGCCGGGTCCGCAGCAGGGGCCTCCTCCACCTGGCGGATGAGGCGTTTGAGCTGGGAGATCTCGTCGTCCAGGGCCTTCCTGCCGGCTGCCGTCAGGTGGATCCAGGTACGGCCGCGTCTGCCCTCGTAGCCCTTCTCGATCTCCACCAGGCCCGCCTTCTCCAGCACGGTCAGGTGCTGGGAGAGGTTGCCGGTGGTCAGGTCCAGCGTGGCCCGCAGGAAGCCGAACTCCACTCGCCGGGCCTCGTGGGCGACGGTGAGGATGCCCAGCCGGACGCGCTGGTGAACGACGTCGTCGAGCCCTATCGCCGGATGGGTCATACCCCGCGCCGCCGTTCGGCCAGTGCGAAGCCAACGCCGCCGAGGAGCAGCACCCCGCAGGCGACGACGAGGCCCGGCAGGAAGCCCCACATCGGGCCGAGGCCGGCGCCGACGCTCACTCCCGGTCGCCGCGTTCCGATCCCGGACGCGAGGAGCGCGACCACCAGGTAGCCGGTGGTGAACACGACCAGGGGCCAGTTGCGTTCCACCCGGGCCAGCACGAACAACGCCAGGCCGATGGAGATCAGCGGGACCATGCCGACGGCGACCGGACCGGTCGGGAAGTAGCCCACGATGTCGAGTTGCTGGCTCCACGCCGAGGCGATGCCGAGGACCAGTCCGGTGGCGATCCCCGTGCCCACGTACGGCAGGACGCGGGCGCCGACCCCGCGGTTGCGGGCCCGGTACACGTAGAAGGCCGCGATCGCCGCGTACGCCAGGACGAAGGCGACGATCCAGTAGATGCCGACGGGCCATCCGACGACCTGGACGCAGGCACCCCCGTCGATGATCTGCACGCCGCCGCGGGCACCCAGGGCCGGATCGCACGTGACGACGTGCCGTCCCAAGCGGTAGAAGGGCGCCGCCGCGGCGATCACCAGGCCGAGCAGCACGAGCGGGAACCAGGTACCGCGCTGTGCGTGGCGCACGCGCCGGGCGAGCTGCCGGCTGCTCGAGAGCGCCTCCCGAGCGGTGTCGACGGAGCCGGTTGATCTTTCTGTCACGGCAGCATGCTTGCATCACAAGCAAGTCTTGGCAACACGCAATCGCCTTCGACCCGTAACCATCGTCGGCCAGGGAGCGAGTGGACATCGGGGTCGCCTCGAGAGCCGCAGCGCTCCGAACCCCGATCAGCGGCTCACTGGATGTGATCCTGATGGCCAAGCTGTGGCTCGACGTGGTGGGCATCCTCATCGCCTGCACGGTCGTGTACCTACTGGTCGAGTTCTGCGAACGCGAACGGCACTGACGGCCGGGAGCGGCTACAGCTACCGGTAGCGGAACACGGGTGGCACGGGACGCGTTGGCCGGTCTTGTGGGTCGATCACGGGTTCGGGCACCGCAGCTGCGGGGGCGCCGCTGGCTCAACACCGGAGGCGCGGAGCTCACGCTCGCCGGCCTGCGCGGCAAGATCGTGCTGCTCGACTTCTGGACGTTCTGCTGCATCAACTGCCTGCACGTCCTCGACGAGCTCCGGGAGCTGGAGGAGCGCTACGCCGACGTGCTCGTGACGATCGGCGTGCACTCGCCGAAGTTCGTGCACGAGGCCGACCCGGATGCTGTGGTGGCCGCCGTCGAGCGCTACGCCGTGCGCCACCCGGTCCTCGACGACCCCGAGCTCGTCACCTGGGACGCCTACGCGGGCCGGGCGTGGCCGACGCTGGTGGTCATCGACCCGACCGGCTACGTCGTGGCGCAGCTGTCCGGCGAGGGCCACGCGCACGGCCTGGGCGTGCTGATCGAGGAGCTCGTGGCCGAGCACGAGGCCGCAGGCACCCTGCGCTTGTTCTCACCCGCCCCGCCGGCTCCGCCGGCTACCGTCCCCCAAGGTGACGGCCCGTACGTCGCGCCGCCCGAGCCCGCCACCGCGCTGCGCTTCCCGGGCAAGGTGATCGCGCTGCCCGGCGGCACGTTCCTCGTGTCCGACACCGCGCACCACCAGCTCGTCGAGCTCGAGCCCGACCTGGTCACCGAGCGGCGGCGGATCGGCACCGGGGAGCGCGGCTTCTCCGACTCCCCGGCTCGCTTCTCCGAGCCGCAGGGTCTCCTGCTGCTGCCGGAAACCGTGGCCGGATACGACGTCGTCGTGGCCGACACCGTGAACCACGCGCTGCGCGGCCTGCGCCTCGCCGACGGCACGGTCAGCACGCTCGCCGGCACCGGGAAGCAGCTGCGCACCCGGGTGGAGGTCGGCGCCACCGCCGCCGAGCTCTCCTCGCCGTGGGACCTCGCATGGTGGCAGGGCCGGGTGGTCGTGGCGATGGCCGGCAGCCACCAGCTCTGGTCGTTCGACCCGGCGTCCGGCACGGTTGCGGTGCTTGCGGGCACCACCAACGAGGGCCTGCGCGACGGCGCACCGGAGGACGCCTTCTTCGCGCAGCCGTCCGGGCTCGCGACCGGCCCGGACGGCACGCTCTGGGTGGCCGACTCCGAGATCTCCGCACTGCGGTCGGTGCAGGCGGCGCCCGCGGCGGGAGCGCAGGTGGCGACGGCGGTCGGGATGGGCCTGTTCGACTTCGGCTTCCGCGACGGCCCCGCCGACGAGGCTCTGCTGCAGCACCCGCTCGGCGTCGCCGTGCTGCCCGACGGGTCGGTGGCGCTCGCCGACACCTACAACGGCGCCGTCCGCCGCTACGACCCGGCCACCCGCACCGTGAGCACCCTCGCGCGGGACCTGCGCGAACCGAGCGACCTGCTCGTCGACGGGGACACGCTGGTCGTGGTCGAGTCCGCGGCGCACCGGCTCGTCCGGCTGGCCGTCCCGGCGTCCATCCGGGTGGACGCCGCGCGGGGCGAAGGCGGAGCGCGCATCGGCGGAGCGGCGCACCGCGTGCGGCGGGCCCGCACCGATCTCGCCCCCGGCGAGCTGGAGCTGCGGATCGACTTCACCCCGCCCACCGGCCAGCACCTGGACACCCGGTTCGGCGACCCGACCTCGCTCACCGTGGCCGCGTCCCCGCCGGAGCTGCTCGCCGAGGGCGCCGGCACGACCCCTGGCCTCACCCGCGCCCTGCGGTTCGCCCCGGACGCACCCGCGGAGGGCGTGCTGCAGGTGAGCGTGGCCGCCGCGGCCTGCGACGACGGCGACGGCGTGTTCGCCGCGTGCCACCGCTACCAGCAGGACTGGGGCATCCCGGTGCGGCTGGTCGACGGCGCCCCTGCCGAGCTGGTGCTGGACCTGCGCGCCGTGCGCTGAGCTCAGGAGCCGGTGGCGCTCGGCAGCAACGCCGGGCACCCGGACGTGGCGTAGGCGAGGTCGTACTCGAAGTGCCACGGTTCGTTCTCGTAGCGGCGGCACCACCCCAGCGCGGCGCCGTTGCGTTCCACCCAGCCCGCAGAGGCGAGCGGCTGGATGTCCACCGCGATACCGACGACGTGCATCGACTCGTCGGGCTGCAGCACGTACTTGCTGGCGAGCTCCGCGCTGCCGAACTGCTGCACGGCGTCGGCGAACTGCCGCGCCTGCTGCTCCCGGCTCCGCTTGCCGTCGTTCAGGCACAGCTGAACGCCGTCCCCGCCCGCCGCGGTCCGTAGCCGCTGCCAGGCCGCGAGCGTGTCCGGCGGCATGCGATCGGGTGGCTCGTCGACGTAGCGCGCGTCGAGGGGGCAGTCCGGGCCGGTCTCCGGTCCGGGCATCTCCTCGACGATCGCCAGCGGCCGCCCGACGACCCGGTCCCAGACCAGCACCACCCTGCCGGTCGCGCCGAGAACCCCCAGCGCGGCGACCGCCCCGCACACCGACGCCATCAGCATGCCGATCACCGCGTCACGGGTCCTGGTTGCATGCGCGGTGGGCACCGGTTCGAACCTACCCATCGCAGGCGTGCGCTTCCCGTGATCGTGATCGTGATCGCGCGAGCGGTCACCCGAGCTCCTGGGCCACCACCGCCGCCGCCTCGGCGAGCAGGGCGTTGTCCCGCGTCGCGTTCTCGGCGGCCCGGGACGTCAGCACCGCGAGCGCGATCGGCGCCGCGTCCGGTGGCCACACCACCGCGACGTCGTTGGCGGTGCCGTAGCTCCCGGTCCCGGTCTTGTCGCCGACCCGCCAGCCCGCGGGCAGGCCGGCGCGGATGCGCTCGTCGCCGGTCCGGTTGCCCACCAGCCACTCGGTGAACTGGGTGCGATCTGCCGGGTCGAGGTGGTCGCCGAGCACCAGCGTCCGGAAGGTCCCCGCGATCGCGCGCGGGGTCGTCGTGTCCCGCTCGTCACCGGGGACCGCGGTGTTCAGCTCCGGCTCGGTCCGGTCGAGCCGGGTGACCTGGTCCCCGAGCGAACGGGCGAACTCCGTGATGCCTGCCGGTCCGCCGACGTCCGCGAGCAGCAGGTTGCCCGCGGCGTTGTCGCTGTAGCGGACGGCAGCGTCGCAGAGCTCGCGGACCGTCATGCCGCCGGCGACGTGCCGCTCCGCGATCGGCGAGGGGTCGATGAGGTCGGCCTCGCTGAAGTGCACGCGCCTGTCGAGGTACTCGGGCGGGGTGCGGTGCAGCACCGCGGCCGCGGCGAGCGCCTTGAACACCGAGCACATCGCGAACCGCTCGTCGGCGCGGTGGGCCAACTCCCGGCCGCTGCCGGTGTCGAGTGCGTACAGGCCGAGCCGGGAGTCGAAGCGCCGCTCGAGCTCGGCGAGCCGATCGGCGACCGCCGGTGCGGCGGGGGTGGCGGGTGCGGGTCCGGGAGGTGCGGGGGGCGGGGCAGCGACGGGCGCCGCACAGCCCGCGAGCGGCAGCAGCAGCGCCGCACGCAGCACCGATCGACGCATCACCGATCGACGCCGCACAGTCTCGATCTTCGGGATCACGGGCGCCAGGCAAGCAAGACGCCCGTGATAGCGCAAATAGGATGACACGCCCCCGTTGATACGAGATCGCTATGGACACTGCTACCGTCGCGGATGTGGATCTCCTGCGGCACCTGGAGTTCTTCGTCGCGATCGCCGAGGAGGAGCACTTCGGCCACGCCGCGGCCCGGCTCGGGATCGCCCAGCCTCCGCTGTCGCAGGGGCTGCAGCGGCTGGAGCGGTCGCTCGGCGTCGTGCTGGTCGACCGCAGCTCGCGAGGGGCCCGGCTCAACGCCGCGGGTCGTGACCTCCTCCCCCGGGCCCGGGGGCTGCTGGAGAGCGCGGAGGAACTGCGCCGCGCGGCGAGCGCGCACGCAGCCGCCCCGGTCCGGATAGGCGCCGTGCCGCAGCTCCCGATCCGGACGGTCGCCGCGCTCGTCACCGCGTGCAGCGAGCCGCCGGAGATCGTCACCGCACCCTCCACCGAGCTCCTCGACGCGCTCTCCGCGGGCCGGCTCGACCTCGCCGTCGTCGTGCACCCCGCGCTGCTGGGCCCGCTGCAGAGCGGACCGGTCCACCGGCTGGACACCGCGCTGCTCCTGCCCGCCGGTCATCCGGCGGCGACGCCCGGTCCCGTGGTCCTGCGGTCGCTGCGCGGGCTCGCGTTCGCCACGCCCCCGCGCCCCCACGGGCCCGCGGCGTACGACCTCCTGCTCGACACCCTCGAACAGCGGGGCCTGGTCACCACCCCGGTGAGCGCCCCGGACGAGCGCGCCGCGCTCGTGCTCGTCGCGGCGGGCCGGGCGTTCGCGATCACCGCCGACCCGGACGTCGACGCACCCGGGGTCGTCCGGCGCGAGGTCGCCGGGGAGCCCCTTCCGCTGCGCCTGCGGGTGGCGTGGCGTGGTCCGGGGCCCGACCGGGCCGTCCGCGATGCGGTGCTGGACGCACTCGGCCAGGAACAGGGGCGATGACCGAGCTCGAGCGGGAGATCCGCCGCACCTTCGCCGACGCCGGCGTCCACGGCCGGTTGCACGCCATGCCGCTCGGCGGCCCGGACCGCGAGGTCGGCGTGGACCCGGACGAGCCGGTGGTGATGGCATCGGTCTACAAGCTGCCGCTGCTCGTCGCCTTCTGCCGTCGCGTCGACGCAGGCGAGCTCGACCCGCGGGAGCAGGTCACCGTCGACCCCGCCGGGCGCACCGCGGGACCCACCGGCCTGTCCGTGATGCGCGACCCCGTGACGATGTCATGGCGCGACCTCGCCTGCTCCATGATCGGCGTCTCCGACAACGCCGCGGCCGACGTCCTGCTCCGGCGCGTCGGCCTCGACCACGTGAACGAGACGCTGAGCGACCTGGGGCTGGAGCGCACGCGGGTGCTCGGCGGCACCGCGGACGTGTACCGCACCCTCGTGGCCGACACCGCCGCCGCCGACACCGCGGCCGCCTTCCGCACGCTGACCAGCAACGATGCGGCGCCCGCCGTCCGCGCCTACGACGCGGTGCTCGCCAGCGCCACCACTCCGCGGGAGATGACGCGCCTGCTCGCCGCCGTATGGGCCGACCGCGCCGCCTCGCCGCAGCAGTGCCGGTTCGCGCGCGAACTGCTCGGCGCGCAGGCATGGCAGCACCGGCTGCGCTCGGGCTTCCCTCCGGTCGGGGTGCGGGTCGCCGGCAAGACCGGCACCCTGGCCGCCGTGCGCAACGAGGTCGGCGTGGTGCAGTTCGACGGCGAGCGTCCCGTCGCGGTCGCCGTCTTCACCCGCGCCGCCCGCGCCGAGGAGCTGCTCCCCCGCGCCGACGCGGTGATCGGCCAGACCGCCCGCCTCGCGGTCACCGACCTGCGGTCCGGCCGCCTGTGAGCACCGGGCTCAGTGGCTGGCGCCGGGCTCAGTGGCTGGCGGTGGCCAGCCGGACGGCGACGGTGGCCAGCACCAGCCCCGTGACCTGTTCGATGCGCGCCTTAACACGCGGGCGTCGCAGCCAGCGGCCGAGCCGGTCCACGGCCGCGACGTACAGGCCGAACCAGGCGACGTAGAGCACGACGAATACCCCGGACAGAAGCAGGGCCTCGGCCCGCGGTGAGCCGCTGTCGGCGGTGAGGAACTGGGGCAGGAAGGTCACGAAGAACAGCGCCACCTTCGGGTTGAGCGCGTTCGACAGGAAGCCCTGCCGCAGGTAGACCGGCCACCGCCGCGGTTCGGCGATCACCTCGTCGGCCTCGGGGCAGCGCCGGGACCGCGTCGCCGAACGCAGCATCTGCACCGCGAGCCACAGCAGGTACACCGCCCCGGCGATCTTCAGCGCGGTGAACGCCGTCGCCGAGGCGACCAGCAGCGCCGACAGGCCGAGCGCGGCGGCACCGGCGTGCACGGACACCCCGAGCACGCCGCCGACCACGGTCAGCAGCCCGCCCCAGCGACCGCCGCGCAGGGAGTTGCCCGTGATCAGGGCCTGGTCCGGCCCCGGCAACATGATCAGCACCAGCGCGGCGATGGCGAACGTCGTCATGTGGGGGAGCATGGCGCCACACGACCGATGAATCCAATGCCGATATCCGCGGCAACCCATCAATAGGATCGATGAATCGCACTCGTCGCCGCGCTCGCCGGGGCGGCGGCCGCGCTCAGCCCCGCGGAGGCAGGGTGACGACGTGCCCGCTCTCCAGCGCGACGAGCACCGCGCCGTCCGGGGCCACGGCCACGCCGTGCGGCTCCGCCCCCTCGCCGAGGTCGTGCAGCGCCGTGACGGTGCCCCGTTCGTCGAGATGGGCGAGGGCGCTCGCGGCCCACAGCGTGACCCAGCACCCGCCCGTCCCGTCCGCTGCCACGGCGTGCGGACGGGCCGCACGGTCGGGCAGGTCGAACTCCTGGAGCGGCTCCCCGGGGACGAGCCGGCCGACGCGGCCCGCGCCGATCTCGGCGAACCACAGCGCATCGCCGTCCGCGGTGATCCCGACCGGACCGCACGCGGGATCCGGCAGCGGGCGGAGGGTGATCTCGCCGGCGGCGTCGATCCGTCCGAGCGCGGCGACCCGGTTGAGGGTGAACCACGTCGCGCCGTCCGGGCCCGCCGTGATCATCGCGGGCATGCCGCTGTCACCGGGCACCGGCGTGAGCGCGACCTCCCCGTCCGAGCCGAGGCGGCCGACGGCGTCGGCGCCGATGGCGGTGAACCAGACCGCACCGTCGGGCCCGATGGCGATCCCGTATGGCCCGCCGCCCACGGCGAAGCTGCGCCGCGTGCCGTCGACGCCGTCGACGCGGTCGATCCGGTCGTCGCCCCCGCGCGTGATCCACACCGCCCCGTCCGGCCCGAGCGCGAGCAGGGACGGCCGGGACGCCGGGTTGCCCAGGTCGTACACCGACGGCTCACCCCCGGGTGGGAGGCGGGCGACCTCGCCGGAGTGGACGAGCGTGATCCACGCGACGCCTGCGGCGTCGACGGCGACGGCGTACGGGCCCGCGCCGGGTTCGCCGACCGCGATTCGAGTGAGCACCAGACCTCCTTGACGCGACCAATGTCGCAATAGGAGGATAGGCCTGTGACGATCGCGCGGCGGCCGGGGGGTCGCACGGCCCGCACCCGCGCCGCAGTGCTGGCCGCGGTGGAGGCGGAGCTGCTCGACCACGGGATCGACGGCCTCACGATCGACGCGGTGGCGGAGCGGTCGGGCGTGCACCGGGCGACGGTGTACCGGCGGTGGCACGACGTCGGCGGCCTGCTCGCCGACGCGCTCGCCGCGGGACGCGAGGACGGCTGGCAGCCGGCCGACCACGGCTCGCTCACCGCCGACCTCGTCGCGCTGAACCGGGACGTCGTCGAGCACCTGGCCGGCGAGCGGTCGATCGGGCGGGCGCTGATCGTCGCCTCGTACCGCTCCGCCGCGGCGGCCGCGGCCCTGCGCGACTTCCTCGACGACCGGTACCGGCGGTGCGAGGTGGTGGTCGACCGGGCCGTCGCCCGCGGCGAGGCGCCAGCCGGCACCGACGCCCGCCGCCTGCTGGTCGCCGCCACCGCCCCGCTGTACCACGAGATCCTGCTGCTGGGCGGCACCGTCGACGACGCGCTCGCGGTCCGCTGCGCCACCGACGCCGCCCGGGCCGCCGCCGCGGGGGTCTACAGGTAGACGAGGGGCTTCGGTGGCATGCCTTCACCATGGCCTTCGGTGGCGCCGCGCATCGTGCGGGGCCGCCCCTCAGAGCTCAAGGGCGCTCCGCGTCGCTCCGCGACCCAATGCCGCGGAGTTAAGTGATCTACGGTCTCGTCAAGTGGGCAGCGCTGCGGAGTTTGCGCGGCTCGTACGGGGTGTGGGCGTTCCCCGGTCGCCGTGAGTGTGGACACCGCTCGTCGCCGTTCTGATCAGCTACTTCGGGGCTGGGGAAGGTCAGCCGGTCGCGTTCGGGCTGCTCGTGTATGTCACCAGGTGATCGCCGGTGTGATCACGGCGTGGTGATCAGGTAGGCGACGGGACCTCTGGTAGGTCGGTCGGACCCTTCACGATCTTCCCGCACACCCAGAGGTCCCGTTGCCCGCGCAGTCTGACATGACGTCCCGCCCTGCCCGCAGCACCGCCACGGTCGGCACGAGGACGATCACCCGAGCGGTCACCGTTGCCGCCGGTGTGTTCGCCCCTGGTCATCTCGGCGAGTTGACCAGCTATCTGCCGTTCGAGCTGGTCGACGACGTGCTCGCCGAGACCCGCACCGTGCAGCGGCGGCTGCGGGAGCTGCCCTCGCGGGCGGGGGTGTACTTCGTGCTCGCTCTCGGGTTGTTCCCCCGGATCGGCTATGCCCGGGTCTGGGCCAAACTGTGCGCTGGGCTGAGCGGTGCTGGCCTGGCCGTGCCTGCGGTGTCGGAGAAGGCGCTGCGCGACTTGCGCCGCCGGCTCGGCCCGGCCCCGCTGAAGGCTCTGTTCGAGGTGGTCGCCGGGCCGCTGGCCCAGCCCCGCACCCCGGGGACCTGCTTCGCCGGGCTGCGCACGGTCGCCTTCGACGGCCTCAACTCGCTCAAAGTGCCCGACACCGACCGCAACCGCTCCTGGATGGGTCGCATCCGCTACCGGATGGGCTTCGCCGGCTACCCCACCCTGCGGCTGATGTGTCTGGCCGAGACCGGCACCCGCGGCCTGCTCGGCGCCACGATCGGCGCCGCCGGCGACCGGGACGAGGCCACCCTGGCACTGCGGCTGCTGCCGCTGCTGCGCCCGGGCATGCTGCTGCTACTGGACCGGGGCTTCGACGCCGCCACCTTCCTGACCGCCGTCGCGCGCACCGGGGCGATGCTGCTCGCTCGTGCCCGGTCCCAGCGCGTCCCACCGGTCCTGACACACCTGCCCGATGGCTCCTACCTGTCGGACCTCGACGGGCTGGCGGTGCGGATCATCGAGGCCGACCTGACGATGCGCGGCGCCGACGGCACCCGGATCGGTGACCGCTACCGGCTGATCACCACGCTGCTCGACCACCGCCGCTACCCGGCCGACGCGCTAATCCAGCTTTACCACGAACGCTGGGAGATCGAGTCGGCCTACCTCGCGCTGCGCCACACGATGCTCGACGGGCACGTCCTACGTTCCGGGGATCGGGCCGGTCTGGAACAAGAGGTGTGGGCGCTGCTGACGCTCTACCAACTGCTGCGCATGGCCATGACCACCGCGGTCGAGACCCGTCCCGGCACCAACCCCGACCGGGCCAGCTTCACCACCGCCCTGGAGACGGCCCGCGACCAGCTCACCGCCGCCGCCGGGATCTATCCCGAGCCCACCGACCTCCTCGGTGTCATCGGCCAGGCCGTGCTGGCCACGCTGCTGCCCGCCCGGCGGGCCCGCTACAGCGCCCGCAAGGTCAAGTGCGCGACCTCCCGCTACCTCAACCGCGACGACGGCCGCCCCACCGCACCGACGGCCATCACCACGATCGACATCCTCATGCACACCCCGGCCCCGGACCCGACGCCTCGACCGCGACGTGTCCCGAGCCGACCCCGCGCTCCCCGGCCGCCGACCCGCCGCGCGCGTGTCACCGCGCTGCTAGGCAGCGATCCCCGCCGCGCCTGGAGCGGCACCGAACTCGCCCAGACACTGCAGGTCCCGAAGCGCAACATGCTCACCCAACTCGCCGAGTGGACCCGCCTCGGACTCATCGCCCGCACCAATGCCGGCAGCTACGCCCTCGACCCACCACCGCCACCCGTCCCGCCCCCGAGCGACCGCCGATCCGGACGGCGGGAGGAGCGGGGCACGGTGGAGCCCCGCCAGCACAGCGCGGACGAACAACCCCGGCCCACGACGGACACCGTCCACGCCCACCGGCTCCCGGGAAATGACACGCCGACCCCGCCGGCCTCCTGGACTTGATCACCAGACCGCTAACTCCGCGGCATTGCTCCGCGACCCTTGACCTCCGAGCCTATGCGGCCCCTCCGGGCAGCACTACGTGGGCAGGCCGGGGGCCTGCCCTCCGGGCGCGCGGAGCCACCGAAGGCCGGCCCCACGACATGATCAACGCATCGGTGCCTCCCCGGCCGTATGCCGCCGCGAATGCACCGGAACGCCGATCAAGGCCCCACGCCCCCCTGATGATCGCCGATTCGGTGCACCCACGGCTGTCCACCCCTCGGCGCGATCGCCGGAGCGACACTGAGCGCCCTTGACCTGGGAGGAGCGGCCCCGCACACTGCGCGGCGCCGCCAGGAGGCCCCACCGACCGACAGCCCCCGGGACACCACGTGCGTCCTACTCGATCGCGCCAACGGTGCGGCGGCCGAGGAACTCGCGGGCGCCGCGCAGTTCGGTGCGTAGGCGTTGCCGGGTCATGGCGCAATCGAGGCGTACGTCGAGCGGCCCGGGCAGGTTGGTGTCGGCTCGCCGGCCTGCGGGCAATGCGGCGGTGTCGAGACCGTCCCGGCGGGCGATCAGGGTTCCCAGTTCGTGGCGGCTCACCGCATCGGTTCCGGCGATGTGGTGGATGCCGGCGTGGTCGGATGCTGCGAGTTCGAGAAGTGCGGCGGCCAGGTCGGCGACGTGGACGGGGCAGCGCACGTCGTCGGTGAACAGCACGTCGGTGATCCGGCCCGTGGCCAGGGCGTGTACTCGGCGCTCGTGGACCGAGCCACCGTCGCCGATGATCAACGAGGTGCGGGCGATCACCGCGGTCGGACTGATGGCCTTGATCGCGGTCTCGGCTGCGGCCTTGGCGGCGCCGTAGGGAGTGGTCGGATCAGGTAACGACGTCTCGTCGTAGCGGATCGCTGCACCGGAGAACACCGCGTCGCTGGATACGTGAACCAGACGCGCGGCCATCGAGGCTGCAGCGATGGCGACGTGCGCGGCGCCGTCGGCGCTGCTCGTCCAGTCGGCCTTCTGGAAAGCGGCGTTGACCACCAGGTCCGGCTCGATCTCGGTCACCAGATCGGCCACCCGCCGGCGGTCCCGGATGTCCACGGCGTGCCAGGTCGTGCCGGCCAGGTCGGCCGGTCGCGTCAGGTACGTCGCGGCCACCTGATGCCCCGCGGCCAGTGACTGCCGGGCGACCTCCCTGCCGAGGAATCCGCTGCCACCGACGACGAGGACTCTCATGGCCGGCTCGAGCTAGACGCCCAGCCAGGTCAGCACGGCCATCACCCTGCGGTGGTCGTCACCCGACGGCGGGAGGCCGAGCTTGGTGAAGATCGACGAGATGTGCTTCTCCACGGCCCCCTGGCTGATCACGAGGGTGCGGCCGATGGCGGTGTTGGTGCGCCCCTCCGCCATGAGCGCCATGACCTCGCGTTCGCGCGGGGAGAGCGCGGCGAGCGGGTCGCGGCGGCGGCGGTGGGCGAACAGGGCCGAGACGACCTCCGGGTCGAGCACGGTGCCGCCGTCGACCACCCGCTGCAGCGCGTCGGAGAGGTCGGCGAGCTTGGAGACCCGGTCCTTCAGCAGGTAGCCGACTCCCCCGCCCGCCGTGAGCAGGTCGGAGGCGTAGGACTCCTCGACGTACTGCGACAGCACGAGGATCGCCGTGCCCGGCACCGTGCGACGCACCTCCAGCGCGGCGCGCAGGCCCTCGTCGGTGAACGTCGGAGGCATCCGCACGTCGACCACGGCGACGTCCGGCTCGTGCTCCCGCACGGCCGCCACCAGCCCTTCACCGTCCCCGACGGCGGCGACGACCGCGGCCCCTGCCTCGTCGAGGAGGCGGACGAGCCCCTCCCTGAGCAGAAGCGAATCCTCCGCAAGCACGACCCTCACCTACCGATCATCCCCCACGCCACGCAGCGGGATCTCGGCGGTCAGCACGGTGGGGCCGCCGGGCGGGCTCACCACGTCGAGTGCGCCCTCGACGGTGGCCAGCCGGTCGGCGAGCCCGGCGAGCCCGTGGCCCTTGCCGAGGTGGGCGCCGCCTCGGCCGTCGTCGCGCACCTGCACGAGCACGCGGTCGGCGTCGGCGGTGACGACCACGGTGCAGAGGCTGGCGTGGGCGTGCTTCGCGACGTTCGTGAGCGCCTCGGTGACCACGAAGTACGCGGTGTTCTCGACGGCGGCGGCGAGGCGTTGCCCCTGTGGCAGCGCGACGTCGAGGGAGACCTCCACCGGGCAGCGCGCGGCGGCGGCCGCGAGGGCGGGCCCGAGTCCGCGGTCGGCGAGGATCGGCGGGGCGATGCCGCGGGAGAGGGCGCGCAGCTCGTCGAGGGCCTCGCGGCTCTGCGTGAGGGCCTCCGCCACAAGCGGGCGCGCCTTCTCCGGGTTGTCGTCGAGCCGCCGGGCGACCGCCTCGAGGTCCATGTTCAGCCGGACGAGCCGCTGCTGCGGGCCGTCGTGGATGTCGCGCTCGAGCCGGCGCAGCGTCTGCGCCTCGGCCTGCACGGCCGCCCGCCTGCTGGATTCCAGCTGGGTGGCACGCGCCCGCAGCGCGGCGGTCTGGTTGGTGAGCAGCCCGCGCGCCAGCCCGGCCCGCGTGGCGACCAGTCCGCGGATCACCAGTGGCGCCGTGGCCAGCATGATCAGCCCGAGCACGGTGCTGACCGCGATCTCACCGAGCAGCGAGTGCTGGCCGAAGAGCAGCCAGTACAGGCCGCCGCCGTCGTCCTCGGGATCCCGCGGGATCGACCACTGCCAGGTGACCGAGAGCGCCGAGCCGAGCCCGCCGACCGTCCAGACCACGGCGATGATGAACATCGCGAGCCGCACCGGGAACGCGATCACCGCGTGCAGCAGGTCGCGCCACGACTGCGGGTCGGCGAGCATGCTGAACAGCCGGCCGATCCCCCGGCCGCGCGCCTCGCGGTAGTGGTGCGGCGGCAGCGCCCGGCCGGTGGCCCACTCGGCGCCGCGCCGCTCGACGCTCGCGAGCCCGCGCGAGGCCCGCAGCGTGCCGGCGAGGATCGGCAGCCCGAGCCACACCACGATCGTGCCGACACCGGCGGCGAAACCCACGACCGCGATCACGAACGCGACGATGGCAAGCGGGAGGCCGCCGAGCAGATAGCCGTAGCCCCGCCAGAACCGCTGGGAAGCGGTGAGTGGCCCGCCGACCGCCGGGACGGGCGCGTATTCGCTCATGCCCCCACTCTCGTCACCCCGCACGGCGCCACCCAGCCGGTGTGCCTCCCTGCCGAGGGTAGGGCCAACCCGAACCCGAGCACGCATAGGCTGATCACCCATGGACAGACGGACCTGGGAGCGGGTCGACGCGTATTTCACCGGGCAGCTGCTCGGCCCCGATCCGGTGCTCGACGCGGCGCAGGAGGCGAACGCCCTCGCCGGGCTGCCCGCGATCGACGTCAGCGCGGCGCAGGGCAAGTTGCTGCACCTGCTCGCCCGCACCGTCGGAGCGCGCCGGATCCTCGAGATCGGCACCCTCGGGGGCTACTCGACGATCTGGCTCGCCCGCGCGCTGCCGGCCGACGGCGAGCTCGTGACCTGCGAGATCGATCCCGCTCACGCGGAGGTGGCCCGCGCGAATGTCGCGCGCGCCGGGCTCGACGGGGTGGTCGACGTGCGGGTCGGGCCGGCACTCGACACCCTCCCCACCCTGGACGGCCCGTTCGACCTGGCCTTCATCGACGCGGACAAGCAGTCCAACGCCGAGTACTTCCGGCACGCCCTGCGCCTGTCCCGCCCGGGCATGATGATCGTGGTGGACAACGTGGTGCGGGGCGGCCGGGTCGCAGATTCCTACAACGCCGACCCGGACGTCCGCGGCACGCGTGCGGTCGCCGAGCTGATCGCGCAGGAGCCGCGCGTCGACGCCACCGTCGTCCAGACCGTGGGGAGCAAGGGCTACGACGGCTTCCTCCTGGCGATCGTGAAGTAGACAGGCACTTCGCTATTTGCCATAGTTCCTTCGTGCTCGACGTGGACCTCGTGAAGGCGCTCGCCAACGAGAAGCGCCAGCTGATCCTGGACTGGCTGCGCGACCCCGAGGCGCACTTCCCGCCCCAGCGCGACGGCGATCTGGTCAGCGATGGCGTGTGCTCGCTGTACATCGCCGAGAAGCTCGGGGTCAGCCAGCCCACGTGCGGCGAGCACCTCAAGGTCCTCGCCCGGGCCGGGCTGATCCACGGCACGAGGATCAAGCAGTGGGTCTTCTACCGGCGCGACGAGGAGCGGATCGCCGAGGCGAAGGAGCAGCTGGCCGGTGAATGGTGACGACGACGCCTACCGGAGACTGATCGATCAGCTGGACGCCGCCGCGGCCCGGTACCGGCTGATCGACCCCCCGCCGGAGGGGCGCACCGAGCTGGTCAGCGCGATGCGCGGGCACGACGTGGCCTCGCCGCGCCTCGCCCTCATCACCGTCGCCGCCTGAGCCGTTGCGGGGCGAGCGCCCTTCGCCGTACCAGCGGTAGCGTCCACCCCCATGGAGCCCTCCGACCTCGCCGACATCCTGTCCGCGGTGCGCGACTTCGTCCGCAAGGAGGTCGTGCCGATCGAGGAACGGATCGACGCCGAGGACGCGATCCCGGATCGCGTGATCGCCACGTGCAAGGAGATGGGCCTCTACGGGTTCGCGATCCCGCAGGAGTACGGCGGGCTCGGCATGACGCTCACGGAGGAGGCGCAGCTCGCGTTCGAGCTGGGGTGGACCACGCCCGCGCTGCGGTCGCTCTTCGGCACCAACAACGGCATCGCCGGGCAGGTGCTGCTGGTCGGGGGCACGGAGGACCAGAAGAAGGAGTGGCTGCCGCGGCTGGCCTCCGGCGAGGTGACGGCGTCGTTCGGGCTCACCGAGGCCGACGCCGGCTCCGACCCGGCGGGGCTGGCCACCACCGCCCGCCGCGACGGTTCGGACTGGGTGCTGAACGGTTCGAAGCGCTACATCACGAACGCCCCCGTCGCGGACGTGATCATGGTGTTCGCCCGCACCAACCCCGACGCGGCCGGCAACCGGGGCATCTCCACCTTCCTCGTCCCGGCGGGCGCGAAGGGGCTCTCGATCGGGCCGAAGGACCACAAGATGGGCCAGTTCGGCGCCTGGACCGCCGACGTCCACCTCGACGACGTGCGGGTGCCGGCCGAAGCGCTGGTGGGCGGCGCCGACGGCGTGGACCGGGGCTTCCAGACCGCGGCCAGGTGCCTCTCCCACGGCCGCGCGCACATCGCAGCGCTGTGTGTCGGGATGGCCGGACGGCTGGTGCACGAGTCGGTCGAGTTCGCGAGGACCCGCGAGCAGGGCGGACGGCCGATCGCCTCGTTCCAGCTGGTGCAGGGCCTGATCGCCGACTCGGTGACCGACCACATGGCCGGCCGCTCCCTCGTGCTCGACGTCGCGCGGGCGTACGACGCGGGCGCCGACAAGGTGCGGGGCCCGTCGGTCGCCAAGTACTTCGCGAGCGAGATGGTGGGCCGCGTCGCCGACCGGGCGGTGCAGGTGCACGGCGGCGCGGGCTACATCCGCGGCGTCGCGGTCGAGCGGTTCTACCGGGACGCGCGGCTGTTCCGCATCTACGAGGGCACCAGCCAGATCCAGCAGGTGATCATCGCCCGGCAGACGCTGGGGGACGCCGCTCGCGGCTGATCGGGGCTTGCCGCGCACCCGGAAGTTGACCAAGGTGCTGGACATGGACGACTTCCTCGGCGATCTGACGCGCAGGGCGCTCGCCCGCGAGCCCATCCCCCGCGACGCCGCCCTGCGGCTGCTCGCGGGCGACGACGAACTGCTCGACGTCGTCGCGGCGGGCTCGCGCGTGCGGCGGGCGTTCTTCGGCCGCCGGGTGAAGCTCAACACGATCATCAACCTCAAGAGCGGGATGTGCCCCGAGGACTGCGGCTACTGCTCGCAGCGACTGGGGTCGGAGGCGGAGATCCTCAAGTACACCTGGGTCGCCCCCGACGAGGCGGCGAGCATCGCCGACCGCGCGGTACGGGCCGGCGCGAAGCGGGTGTGCCTGGTCGCGAGCGGCCGCGGCCCCGGTGATCGCGACATCGCCCGCGTGGAACGCACGATCGACGCGATCAAGGCCGACCGGCCCGACGTCGAGGTGTGCGTCTGCCTCGGCCTGCTCTCCGACGGCCAGGCCGACCGGCTGCGGGCCGCGGGCGCGCACGCCTACAGCCACAACCTCAACACCAGCGAGGCCCGCTACGGCGAGATCTGCTCCACCCACACGTTCGCCGACCGGGTCGACACGCTGCAGCGTGCCACGGCCGCCGGCCTCTCCCCCTGCTCCGGGGCGATCTTCGGGATGGGCGAGTCGGACGACGACGTGCTCGACCTCGCGTTCGCGCTGCGCGACCTCGACCCGGACTCGGTGCCGGTCAACTTCCTGATCCCGTTCGCCGGCACGCCCCTACAGGGCCGCTGGGAGCTCACGCCAGAGCGCTGCCTGCGGATCCTCGCGCTCTTCCGGTTCGTGTTCCCCGACGTCGAGGTCCGGCTCGCCGGCGGGCGCGAGATCCACCTGCGGA
The DNA here is from genome assembly GCF_007994075.1 of Pseudonocardia hierapolitana. NCBI lineage: Bacteria > Bacillati > Actinomycetota > Actinomycetes > Pseudonocardiales > Pseudonocardiaceae > Pseudonocardia > Pseudonocardia hierapolitana. Next base: position 8,670,564 of record NZ_VIWU01000001.1, read on the forward strand.
GCCTGCAACCGCTGGCCCTGCACCTGGCCAACTCGATCTTCCTGGGCGACTACCTCACCAGCGAGGGGCAGCCGGGCGCCGACGATCGGCAGATGATCGCCGACGCCGGGTTCACGATCGAGGGGGCAGAGGAGCAGAGCCTGCCGGACGCCCGCCACGACCTGGTGGTGCTGCGGCGCCGGGGGGCGGGCACCGACCTGCCGGCCAACGCCTGACGTCGTACCGGTCGAGGTTCATGACCTTGTCCCATGCGGCCACGAAGTCGCGCACGAACCTCTCCCGCGCGTCGCGGGCGGCGTAGACCTCGGCGATGGCCCGCAGCTCCGAGTTCGAGCCGAAGACGAGGTCGACGCGACTGGCGGTCCACCTGACCTCACCCGTGACGCGGTCGCGGCCTTCGTAGGTCTCCGCACCCTTGGACGTCGGCTTCCACGTGGTCCGCATGTCGAGCAGGTTCACGAAGAAGTCGTTGGTCAGCGCTTCCGGCCGGGAGGTGAGAACGCCCAGCGGGGACTGCCGGTGGTTCGCGCCCAGCACACGCAGGCCGCCGATCAGGACGGTCATCTCGGGCGGGCTCAGGTCCAGCAGGTTGGCGCGGTCGACCAGCAGGAACTCCGGCGGCAGCCGGTTGCCCCTGCCCCGGTAGTTGCGGAACCCGTCCGCGCGCGGTTCGAGCGGGGCGAACCACGCCACGTCCGTCTGGTCCTGCGAGGCGTCCGTGCGCCCCGGTGTGAAGGGGACCTCGACGTCGTGGCCTGCGCTCCTCGCCGCTTGCTCCACGGCGGCGCACCCGCCGAGCACGATGAGGTCCGCGAGCGAGACCTCCTTGCCGAACGAGCCCTTGATCCCCTCCAGCGTGCGCAGGACCGGTGCGAGCTCGTCCGGTTCGTTGACCTCCCAGCCCCGCTGCGGCTCCAGGCGGATCCGCGCACCGTTCGCACCGCCGCGCTTGTCGCTGTTGCGGAACGTCGACGCCGACGCCCATGCCGTGGAGACCAGCCGGGAGATCGACAGCCCGGAGTCGAGGATCCGGCGCTTGAGCGCGGCGACGTCCTCGGCGTCGAGAAGCTCGTGGGGAGGCGCGGGCACCGGGTCCTGCCAGGTCAACCTGTCCTGCGGCACCAGCGGCCCGAGGTAGCGCTGGATCGGACCCATGTCGAGGTGCGTCAGCTTGAACCAGACCCGGGCGAACGCGTCCGCCAACTGGTCGGGGTTCTCGTGGAACCGGCGGGCGATCGGCTCGTAGATCGGGTCGAAGCGCAGCGCGAGGTCGGTGGTCAGGATCGTGGGCGCGTGGGTCTTCGACGGGTCGTGGGCGTCCGGCACGGTGCCCGCCCCTGCTCCGCCGCGCGGGATCCACTGCCACAGACCGCCCGGGCTCAGCTCCACGTCCCACTCGTAGTCGAACAGGGTCCGGAAGAAGCTGTCGTCCCACCGCGTCGGGGTGGGTGTCCACGTTCCCTCGAGCCCGCTGGTGACGGTGTCGGACCCGTTCCCGGTGCCGTAGCGGCTCCGCCAGCCCAGCCCCTGCTCCTCGAGCGGGGCGCCCTCCGGTTCGGGCCCGAGGTGCTTGTCCGGGTCGGCCGCACCGTGGGTCTTGCCGAACGTGTGGCCGCCTGCGATCAGCGCGACTGTCTCCTCGTCGGTGAACCCCATGCGCCGGAACGTCTCGCGGATGTCCCGGGCCGACGTGATCGGGTCCGGGACGGTGTTCGGGCCCTCCGGGTTGACGTAGATGAGGCCCATCTGATCGGCCGCGAGCGGCCTGTGCAGGTCCCGGACCCCGGTGTGGCGCTCGTCGCCGAGCCAGGCGCGCTCGGGTCCCCAGTAGACGTCCTCGTCGGGCTCCCAGACGTCCTGCCGGCCACCGGCGAAACCGAAGGTCCTGAAGCCCATCGATTCGAGCGCCCGGTTGCCCGCGAAGATCATCAGATCGGCCCACGAGATCTTGCGGCCGTACTTCTCCTTCACCGGCCACAGCAGGCGGCGCGCCTTGTCCAGGTTGCGGTTGTCCGGCCAGCTGTTGAGCGGCGCGAACCGCTGCATGCCCGCACCCGCGCCGCCCCGGCCGTCGTCGACCCGGTAGGTCCCGGCGCAGTGCCACACCATCCGGACGACGAGCGGTCCGTAGTGGCCGAAGTCGGCGGGCCACCAGTCCTGCGACGTGGTCAGCACCTCGTCGACGTCCCGCGCGAGGGCGTCGAGGTCGAGGGTCAGGAACTCCGCGGCGTAGTCGAAGTCCTCGCCCATGGGATCGGCCGCGGGCGGGTGCTTGCGCAGGATCCCGAGGTCGAGCTGGTTCGGCCACCAGTCGCGGTTGCTCGTGGGCCGCGCCAGGGGGCTGCGGGGAGCGACCGGGGCGGGAAGGCCGAGCCCGCCCCCGCTCCGCTCGTCGACGGCGGCGTCCGGGCTCCGGTGTACATCCGTCATGGGGGTGAACCGCCTCTGGTTCAGCGTCAGGCAGGCACCCGCCACCCTAGGTACTGCCTCCGGGCTCCGTCACGCTCCTATCGGCCAGGTCTGCGCCTCCTGCGCGCGCACGGCCGACCGGGTGCCGATCACCGTGGCCAGGAAGGCGAGCACCAGGGCCACCAGCACACCGAGGTTCGCGTACGCCCACGCCCCCTCCCGGCCGCCGAGCGGGCCGAGCAGGTAGCCCTGCCAAGCCAGCCAGGAGGCGGAGCTGTTGACGACCAGGCCCCAGCCGAGCAGCGTGCAGACGACCACCACGGCGATCGGGAACGGCCGCACGTCACCGTAGCGGCCGGCCGGGTCGAAGAGCGCAGCCTCGTCGTAGTCGCGCCGCCGCAGCGCGATGTCGGCCAGCATCACGCCGCACCACGCCGCAACGGGCACGCCGAGCGTGATCAGGAAGCCCTGGAACTGCCCCAGGAACTCCCCGCCGAAGAACACCGCGTAGATCGTGCCCAGGATCATGATCACGCCGTCGATCAGCGCGGCGACGTACCGCGGCACCCGCACGCCCATGGCGAGCATCGCGAGGCCGGACGAGTAGATGTCGAGCACGGCGCCGCCCACCAGCCCGAGCACCGCCACCAGCGCGAACGGCACGAGGAACCAGGTGGGCACCGCGGCCGTGAGGGCGCCGATCGGGTCGGCGGCGATCGCCTCCGACAGCTCGGTGGACGAACCGGCGAGCAGCAAGCCGAACGCGAACAGCACCAGCGGCGCGAGGGCCGACCCGACGGTCGTCCACGCCACGACGCCGCGCCCCGATGCGCTGCGCGGCAGGTAGCGGGAGTAGTCGGCGGCGGCGTTCACCCAGCCCAGTCCGAACCCGGTCATCAACATCACCAGGGCGCCGACGACGTCCTGGGCCGACCCGCTCGGGAGCGCCGCCACGGCACCGAAGTCGACGTCGTCGACGACGAGCAGGATGTAGACGACGGTGAGCACCGCGGTGACGATCGTGATCACCGTCTGCAGGCGCATGATCAGCTGGAAGCCCAGCACGCCTGCCGCGACCGTCAGGGCGGCCACCACGACCAGCGCCACCAGCAGCGTTCCGGTGCCCCCACCCCAGCCGAGCCGGGAGAACACCGTGGCCGTGGCGAGCGTCGCGAGGGTGGTGAGGACGGTCTCCCAGCCCACCGTCAGCAGCCAGGAGATGGCCGACGGCAGCCGGTTGCCCCGCACGCCGAACGCGGCCCTGCTCATCACCATTGTCGGAGCCGATCCCCGCTTGCCCGCGATCGCGACGAACCCGACGAGCAGGAACGAGAACACGATGCCGACGATCCCGGCCACCAGCGCCTGCGGGAACGAGATCCCGAACCCGAGCGCGAACGCGCCGTAGCTCAGCCCGAGCACCGAGACGTTCGCGGCGAACCAGGGCCAGAACAGCTGGCTCGGGCGGCCGTGACGCTCGGCGTCGGAGATGACGTTGATGCCGTTCTCCTCGACGCGCAGCGCCGACTGCTGCCCCTCCGCCACGAGAGGAGGCTAATGCACCGTCAGTGCTCTGCGGGACGGATGTGGTACTCGAATACCAGCCCGCCGATGGCGAACAGGAGCAGAACGCCGCCGATCACCAGCAGCCACACGTGCCAGAAGGCGAGCGCGATCCCGCAGAGCGCGGCGCAGGCCGCAACTCCGATCGGCCAGTAGCTGCCCGGGGAGAAGAAGCCCACGTCGCCGGCGCCGTCGGACACCTCGGCCTCCGGGTTGTCCTCCGGGCGTGCCTCGAGCCGCCGGGAGACGAACCGGAAGTACGTGCCGATGATCAGCGAGAGGCCACCGGTGAGGAACAGCGCCGCGATGCCGACGGGCTCCTGCGCCAGCACGGTGTAGACGATCGCCGCGAGGAAGAAGAACGCGGTGATGATCTCGAAGATGCGGGATTCGACCTTCATGACGTTCCTCAGCTCCCCGAGGTGACCGGCTGCGACGCGGTGCGGTGCGTCCGGTCCGTGTTGAAGGGGTAGGTGGTGTACGCCTCGGGCGTGCACAGCTGGCCGCAGCCGAGCCGCTGCAGCGCCTCGCCGGCCGTGTACGGGGCGCCGGTGTCCGGGTTGACCTGCTGCCGCAGGCTGAGCCACTGGTCGAACAGCGCCGGCGAGATCGCCCTGACCTCGAAGTTCATCATCGCGTGGTAGGTGCCGCAGAGTTCGGCGCACCGGCCGACGAACGCACCCTCACGGTCGATCGAGTCGATCTGCCACACGTTGTCCTGGTCGTTGACCTCGGGCATCGGGAAGACGTCGCGCTTGAACAGGAACTCCGGCACGAAGAAGCTGTGGATCACGTCGTTGGATCGCTGCGAGAACTCGATCCGCCGCTCGGTGGGCAGCACGAGCAACGGGATGGTCTCGCTGGTGCCCAGCGTGCTCACCGGGCGCCCGTCCGGGGTCGGGGCGTCGGGGTACTCGAACTCCCAGTTCCACTGGAACGCCGTGACGTCCACCCGCAGGTCGGGATCCTCCGCGTCGATGTCGACGTAGTTCTGCACGTTGACGGTGAACGCGAACAGCACCGCCACGATGATCGTGGGGATCACGGTGAAGGTGATCTCGAGCGGCAGGTTGTACTGCGTCTGGCGCGGCACGCTGTCGTCGCCCTTGCGCTTGCGGTGGAAGATCACCGCCCAGAACATCGCCGCCCACGTGACCGCGCCGACGACGAGCGCCGCGACCGCCGACCACGTCCACAGCTCGCGCATCGCCTCGGCCTGCGGGGTGATCCCCACCGGCCATCCGAAGCGCAGGACCTCCTCCACCGAGCAGCCGGTGGTGAGCGGGATGACCAGCAGCGCCAGCCCGGCCAGCTGGACCGCGCGCCTCGTCGGGCTCTGCCTTCTCGACGATTGCCTCGCCGAGAATCGGTCTCCCCCGCGCTGTGCTCGGCCCACTGCTCGCCGCCCTCCTGAACCGTAGCCCTGTGCGTATTCGCTGTGTTCCCGGCCTGAATTCGACCTCGCGTAGAGACTAGCCGAGCAGGTCATCGGCGACCGGCCCGGGTGGGGGCGGAATCCGGTGGTGCCCGCGGCCGTCCCGCGCCGGAATGGACACCGTGGTCGAACGCGCCGCCCCCGTCACCCTCGACACCGTCGCGCCCGGCGACGAGCGCGCCTTGCGCGACTGGTTCGCGGTGCTCACGGCGGCACAGGCGCGGGGTCGGCCGTCGACTGCTGCACCCGGCTCGCCGGCATCGCCCGCGCCGCGGGCCGGGCGCGGCTGATCACCGAGGCGCGGGAGCCGCTCGACGAGCCCGGGCCCGCGACCGGGGATCCGGCTCGGCGCACCTGCCACGGGTCGATGAGCTCGATCCCGGTGTCCTTGAAGTCCTTCGTATTACGGGTTGCGAGCGTGGCTCCGCGGGCCCGGCAGATCGCCGCGATCTGGGCGTCGGCGACGCTGATGGGGCGCCCGAGGCGTTCCCGGTCGGCGACGACGTGCGCATACGCCCTGGCGGCGTGCCGATCGAACGGCTCGACCCGCCCCCGGAAGTCGTCGTCGAGCATCGCCCGCACGGCGTGGTGCAGCGCGACCCTCCGGCGCCCGTCCGGCAACCGGGCAACGCCGTGGTGCAACTCCGCCACCGTGACCGCCGTCGTTGCCGTCTCGGCGACGGGCAGGGCGTCGAGCCAGGTGAGCACCCTCGTGTCGGGTGTCGCCCGGACGAGCTCGGAGAGGACGTTGGTGTCGAGGACGATCACGCGTCGAAGTGCGCCGCACGCGGCATGTCACCGCGAGGAGGCGGCTCGAGGTCGATCCCGCCCACGGCGGCGAACCGAGCAGCGATCCGGCTGCCCAGTCCGGTCTCCGCGTCAGGCTCGGACAGCGCCTCGCGCAGGATCGCCCGCACCTCGGCCTCCATCGAGCGGCCGTTGCGGGCGGCTCGAACGCGCAGTCGCGCTCGTGTGTCGTCGTCCAGCCCTCGCACCGTCAGCGTCGTCACCGAACACCCCCAGATGACACCGTTGACTGCAACGCTAGCACTGCTGGCAATGACGACAGTCGGCGTCAGCCGGGCAGCACGCGCTCGATCTCCGATGCCGCGTCCGGGCCGTAGGCATCGCTCAGGCGGGTGATGGCGGTCGCGCGGTCCCACGACCATTCCTGCGGGCCGTCGGTCTCCAGCACTTGCACGGCGATGAGGGAGCCCAGCTGCGCGGCGCGCTCCAGCGACAGGCCGCCCGAGACGGCGGCGAGGAACCCGGCCCGGAATGCGTCACCGACGCCGGTGGGGTCGACCTTGCCGGTCTCCGGCACCACGCCGACCTTCAGGGTCTGCTCGCCGTGGATCTCCACGCCGTTCTCGCCGTGGGTGGTGATCCGGATCTCCACCTCGTCGGCGACCTGCGCCTCGGTCCAGCCGGTCTTCTTGAGCAGCAGCTCCCACTCGTAGTCGTTGGTGAGCAGGTAGCGGGCACCCGACACGAGCCGGCGGATCTCCGGGCCCTCCATGCGGGCGAGCTGCTGGGACGGGTCGGCCGCGAACGGGATGCCCAGCTCGCGGGCCTCGTCGGTGTGGCGCAGCATCGCGTCGGGGTCGTTGGCACCGACCAGCACGAGCTCGATCCGGTCGACCAGCGGGGCGAGGGAGATCTCCCGGGAGCGGGCCATCGCACCGGTGTAGAAGGACGCGATCTGGCGCATGTCGTCGTCGGTGGTGCACACGAAGCGGCCCGTGTTGACGTCCGGGCAGACGAGCACGGCGGAGCAGTCCACGCCGTTGGCCTCCAGGCGGGCCCGGTACTCGCCGAAGTCCGCCCCGACCGCGCCGACCAGCAGCGGCGAGCGGCCGAGCACACCGAGCGCGAACGCGATGTTGCCGGCCACACCGCCGGGCCGGATCACCATGTCGTCGACGAGGAAGCTGAGCGAGAGCCGGTCGAGCTGCTCGAGGACGATCTGGTCGGCGAACCGACCCGGGAAGTGCATCAGCTGGTCGGTGGCGATGGACCCGGTCACGGCGATAGGCACGGGGAGTCACCCTACAGACGCGACCGACCCCGGCCGAGGGGTCCGGCCGGGGTCGGTGGGGTGCCGCGATCTACAGAGCCGAGCTGGCTCGGCGGGCGATCAGTTGAACGAGTCGCCGCAGGCGCACGAACCGCCCGCGTTCGGGTTGTCGATCGTGAAGCCCTGCTTCTCGATGCTGTCGACGAAGTCGATGACGGCACCCTGCAGGTACGGGGCGCTCATCCGGTCGACACCGACCTTCAGCCCGTTGAAGTCGCGGAACAGGTCGCCGTCGAGCTCGCGGTCATCGAAGAACAGCTGGTAGCGCAGGCCGGCGCAGCCACCCGGCTGGACGGCGATGCGCAGGTGCATGTCGTCGCGGCCCTCCTGGTCGAGCAGCGCCTTGGCCTTGAACGCGGCGGCGTCGGTGAGCTCGACACCGTGCGTCTCGGTCTCGACGGCGGTGGTGTTGTCGACAGTCATGACTCTCCCCAACAGCGTGCGGCGCGATCCTGTTCCCAGCGTACCTCCGGTACCCCGGGTCGCCCGCGCAGCGGCAGGAGCGTGATGCGCGCCACGCCCGGATCCGGTGTCCGCTCGGCAGGCTCCGCTCAGCGCTTGCTCCACTGCCGGGCGACGTGCTCGGCGAGCGCAGCGAGGGTGCCGGCCGGGTCGGCCATCGACGCCTCGATGCTCCCGGCGTGCTCGGCCACGCCGAAGGCGGCGTCGACGCCCACCGCGGCGGCCTCCCGGCGCCCCACCGACACCTGACCGGCGAGCACGATGCACGGCAGCCCGCGGTCGGCGGCGCCACGGGCGACCGCCGTGATGAGCTTCCCGCGCAGCGACTGCCAGTCGAAGCTGCCCTCGCCGGTGATGGCGAGCTGGGCCTTGTCGAGCTCGGCGTCCAGGCCGACGAGCTCGCGCACCAGCGCCGCCCCCGACACCCGGCGCGCCCCGCACGCGAGCAGCGCGGCCCCGAGCCCGCCTGCCGCGCCGGCTCCCGGCTCGTCGCGCACGTCCACGCCGAACGCGGCGGCGAGCGCGTCGGCAAACCGGGCGAGCGCCGCGTCCAGCTCCGTGACGGCGGCGTCGTCGGCGCCCTTCTGCGGCCCGAAGACCGCGGCCGCGCCGTGCTGCCCGAGCAGCGGGTTGTCGACGTCGGCGGCGGCGACCAGACGCACGCCGCCCAGATCGGCAGCGCCCTCCAGCCGCGCGCAGCGGGCGAGCGCCGCGCCGCCGCCGGAGAGCGGGGCACCGTCGTCGTCGACGGGCACGGCGCCCAGCGCGGCGAGCATCCCCGCGCCCCCGTCGGTGGTGGCCGACCCGCCCAGCCCGATGACGACCACGCCGACGCCCGCGTCGCGTGCGTCGGCCACCAGCTCACCGACCCCGCGCGAGGTGACCGCGAGCGCCACCTCGGGGACGCGCCGCTCGCGCGGCACCAGGTGCAGCCCGCACGCGTCGGCCGACTCCAGGTAGGCGGTGTCCTCGATCCGCAGCCAGCGCGCCTGTACCGGGTCGCCGAACGGGCCCGTGACCTCCAGCTCGTGCCACTCGCCGCCGCGTGCGGCGTACAGGACGTCGACGAAGCCGGTGCCGCCGTCGGCGAGCGGGAGGAGCCGCAGCTCGTCGTCCGGGGCGGTGCGGCGCCAGCCCGTTGCGATCGCCTCGGCCGCCGCCGTGGCACTCAGGGTGCCGCCGAAGGAATCAGGTGCCACGACCACTCGCATGCCCGGCACGCTAGTGCCCCGCACCGGGCTTCCGGTGCGGGGCACTACTGCCCGTAAGGTGGCGTGTGTGAGGTTCCTGCGCCGTTCCACGCCGTCGAAGGTCGGCGCCGACTCGTCCGAGTCCGCGGCGCCTGCGCCCACCGACTCCGAGCAGTCCGAGGCCAAGCGCTCCGCGGGGAAGGGCCGTCCCACCCCGAAGCGCCGCGAAGCCGAGCGCCGCCGCCGCGGACCGGCCGCGCCGCCGCCGCGCACCCAGCGCGAGGCCGCCCGGCTGGCCAAGGCGAACCGGCCGAGCAGGGAGGAGCGGCGCAGGCAGGCGGAGGAGCGGCGCGCGCGGATGGCCGCGGGCGACGAGCGCTACCTCATGCCGCGCGACCGCGGGCCCGTCAAGGCCTACATCCGCGACCTGGTCGACTCGCGGCCGCACATCATGGGCCTTTTCATGCCGCTCGCGATCGTCGTGGTGCTCTCCCTGCTGGTCCCGGTGCCGTCCGTCCAGCAGTACCTGAGTCTCTTCAGCCTCGTCGCGCTCTCGACGATGATCATCGAAGGGATCTTCCTCGGCGTCTCGATCACCCGGAAGACGCGGGAGAGGTTCCCGGACGAGCAGATCGGGGCCCTGTCCACCGGCTGGTACGCGTTCACCCGCGCCAGCCAGCTCCGGAAGCTGCGCATCCCGAAGCCGCGGGTCCAGCGGGGCGCGAACCCCTGACCCGCACGCTCGTGCTCGGCGGGACGCGATCGGGCAAGTCGCGGCACGCCGAGGACCTCCTGCCGGCCGACTCCCCCGTCCGCTACGTCGCCACCGCTCGGCGGCGGGCCGACGACCCGGAGTGGTCGGCCCGCATCGACGTCCACCGTTCCCGCAGGTCCCCGGCCTGGACCACCGTCGAGGACGCCGACGTCGCCGCGATCGTGCGCGGGGGCGGCGGGCCGCTCCTCGTCGACGACCTCGCCACCTGGCTCACGGCCGTGCTCGACGACGCCGCGGCATGGGACGCGCCCGCCGTCCCGCCCGCCGTCGGCACCGCCGTCGAGGAACTGGTTGCCGCGGTCGAGTCGGCGCCCGGCCGCGTCGTGCTCGTGTCCGCGGAGGTGGGCCTCGGCGTCGTGCCGGCCACCCGGGCGGGGCGGCTCTTCCGCGACGAGCTGGGCGCGCTCAACGCGGCCCTCGCCGCCGTGTGCGACGAGGTCGTGCTGCTGGTGGCGGGCCTCCCGCTGCGCCTGAAGTGATCCCGGGACGGTATGAACTCCCCGTGGACCTGCCTCCCGTCACCGCCCCCGACGTCGACGCCCGGCGCGCCGCCGTCGCCCGCCACGCCGACCTGGACGTGCCTGACGGGGCGCTCGGCAAGCTCGCCGAGCTGGGCGTCTGGCTCGCCGCGGCCCAGGGCGCCTGCCCGCCGCGCCCGCTGGCCCGGCCGCGTGTGGTGGTGATCGCGGGCGACCACGGGATCGCGGCGGCCGGCGTGTCCGCCCACGCGCCCGGCGCCACCGCGCGGCAGGTGACCGCGGTCCGCGAGCACACGGCGCCGGTCGGGGTTCTCGCCGCGGTCGCCGGGGTGTCGGTGCGGGTCGTCGACGTCGCGCTCGACAGCGATGGCGACGACACGGGGCGTCACCGCGTGCGGCGCGGCAGCGGCCGGATCGACCGGGAGGACGCACTCACGGCCGACGAGACCGAGAAGGCGATCGCCGCCGGTCGGGCGCTGGCCGACGAGGAGGTGGACTCCGGCGCCGATCTGCTGGTGCCTGCCTCGCTCGGCGTCGGGGCCACGACCCCGGCGGCCACGCTCGTGGCCGCCCTGACCAGCACGGAGCCGGTCGCCGTGATCGGGCGCGGCAGCGGGATCGACGACGCAGGCTGGATGCGCAAGGCCGCCGCCGTCCGCGACGCGCTGCGCCGCGCCCGCCCGCACGTGCGCGACCCGCTCGCCCTGCTCCGGGTCGCAGGTGGCGCCGACCTCGCAGCGCTCACCGGATTCTGCGTACAGGCCGCGCTGCGGCGCACCCCGGTGCTGCTCGACGGGCTTGTCGTGGGCGCGGCCGCGCTGCTGGCCGACGAGTTGGCGAAGGGCGCACGGGACTGGTGGCTCTACGCCCAGCGCTCCCCGGATCCCGCGATGGCCCTCGTCGAAGAGCACTTGGGCCTCTCCCCCGTGCTCGACCTCGGCGTCCGGCTCGGCGACGGCACCGGAGCGGTTGCCGCCGTCCCGCTGCTGCAGATGGCCGCGCGGCTGCTGGCGGAGACCGACGCCAGTTGAGGTCGCTCCGGTTCGCGCTCGGCCTGCTGACCGTGCTGCCGGTGCGGCCGGTCGAGCCGACCGCCCGGCTCGGGGCCGGCGCGCTGCGCTGGGCTCCGGTCGTCGGCGCTGCGCTGGGCGCGGTGGCGGGAGGACTGCTCATCGGGCTGGCAGCGCTCGGGGTACCGCCGCTGGTGGCGGGCCTGCTCACCGTCGGTTTCCTCGCACTCGCCACCCGCGGCATGCACGTCGACGGCCTGGCCGACACCGCGGACGGCCTGGGCTGCTACGGCCCGCCGGAGCGCGCGCTCGCCGTGATGCGCGAGGGTGGGGTGGGCGCCTTCGCCGTGGTGACGCTCGTGGTGGTGCTCGGCGCGCAGGCCGCGGCGCTCGCCGAGCTGGCGTCCACCGGCCCGTCCGCCGTGGCGGCCGTCGCACTGGCCGCGGCCGCCGGCCGGGCGGGTTTCTGCTGGGTGGCCCGGCGCGGGGTGCCCGCGGCCCGGCCCGGCGGCCTCGGCGCGCTCGTGGCCGGGTCGCAACCGTGGTGGGTTCCCGCGGCGTGGTGGGCGGCGCTCGCCGCCGCCGGCCTCGCCCTGGGCCCGCGCGCCACGATCGGGGTGGCGCTGGGCGCCGCGCTCGTCGTCGCGCTGTCCTGGCACACGGCCCGCCGATTCGGCGGCATGACCGGCGACGTGCTCGGCGCCGCAGGCGAGCTCGCGACGACGGCGGTTCTCGTGGCCGTGACGAGCGGCTGACGAATCTTCCAGCGTGCGCTGGCCCTCGGCGCTGGCCGTTGCTTCAACGCGAGATTCTTCCCGGCGCGGGTATGACCGTGAGAAGTACGGCGGCCTGCGGGCCAGAGCGGTGGTGCGCCGGTGGGATCGATCATCCGGGCGCCGAGCGCCGTGACGGATCAGCCGGCCGGGACCAGGCTGCGCATCCAGCTGTGCGTGTCGGGTGCCACGCCGCGCTGGATCTCCGTCAGCAGCTTGCGCAGCTTCATGGTGATCGGGCCGGGCTGGCCGCCACCGATCACGACTTCACCCTCGTTGTGCTTCACGCGGCCGATCGGGGTGATCACCGCGGCCGTGCCGCAGCCGAAGACCTCGCTGATCCGCCCGTCGGCGGCACCCTCGAGCCACTCCTCGCCCGAGACGCGCCGCTCGGTGACCTGGCACCCCAGCTCCTTGGCCAGCACCAGCAGCGAGTCGCGGGTGACGCCGGCGAGGATGCTGCCGGTCAGGGAGGGCGTGACCACCTCGACGTCGTCGCCGGAGCCGAACACGAAGAACAGGTTGTTCGACCCCATCTCGTCGATCCACCGCCGCTCCTCCGCGTCGAGGTAGGCGACCTGGGCGCACCCGTGCTGGGCACCCTGAGCCTGCGGCAGCAGCGAGGCCGCGTAGTTCCCGCCGCACTTCGCGGTGCCGGTGCCGCCGAGGGCCGCGCGCGTGTAGTCGGTGGACAGCCACACGTCGACGGGCTTGATCGCCCCCGGGAAGTACGGGCCTGCCGGCGAGGCGATCAGCGCGTAGAGGTACTCCGCGGCCGGGCGCACCCCGAGCCCGACCTCGGTGGCGATCATGAACGGCCGCAGGTACAGCGAGTCCTCGCCGCCTGCCGGCGGCACCCACTCGCGGTCGATGCCCACGAGCTCCTCGAGCGAGGCGAGGAACAGGTCGTCGGGCAGCTCGGCCATCGCCATCCGCGCAGCCGACGCCCGGAAACGGGCCGCGTTGGCCTCCGGGCGGAAGGTCGCGATCGACCCGTCCGGCTGCCGGTAGGCCTTGAGCCCCTCGAAGATCTCCTGGCCGTAGTGCAGCACCATCGTGGCCGGGTCGAGGCTGAGCGGGCCGTACGGCACCACGGCGGGATCGTGCCAGCCCACACCGGTGGTCCAGCGGATGGTGACCATGTGGTCGGTGAAGTACCGGCCGAACCCGGGATCAGCGACCAGCTCCGCACGCCGGGCTGCCGGCACCGGTGAAGGGTTCGGGGTGCGGGAGAACTGCTCGCTCATACCGCAGACGGTACTAGGCGGCACAACGGTCGGACGTCCGACCATCGCCATCGGACCCCGACTCGCGGGGACCCCAGGGCGCGACTCGCGGGCGGGGGGCATCCGGCCTCCGCGGGTCGCCGGGTCAGCGCACGTGGGAGGGGACGAACGGGGGCTTGACCACCGTGCAGTCGAGTGCTCGGCCGCGGACGTCGACGCTCAGCTGGTCGTCCGGGCCGACGCCCGACGCGGTGTCGATCAGGGCGAGCGCGATGCCCGTCTTCAGGGTCGGGGAGAACGTGCCGGAGGTGGTGGTGCCGACCTGCTCGCCCTCCGCGAGGACCGCCATGCCGGCACGTGGGACGCCGCGCCCGGTGGCCCGCAGCCCGCGCAACCGCCGCGACGGCCCGGCCTCCTTCTCCGCGAGCAGCGCCTTCCGTCCCCAGAACTCCGGCTTGGACCAGCCGACGGCCCACCCGCTACCGGCCTGCACCGGCGTGATGTCCTCGGAGAGGTCCTGCCCGTGCAGGGGGTAGCCCATCTCGGTGCGCAGGGTGTCGCGGGCGCCCAGGCCCGCGGGGCCACCGCCCAGCGGCTCGGCCGCGGCGAGCAGGTCGTCCCAGACGCGGAGCGCGTCGTCGGCAGGCACCAGCAGCTCGTAACCGCGCTCCCCCGTGTAGCCGGTGCGGCACACGCGAAGACCGGCGACGTCGGCGAACGCCATGTAGTCCATGCCGGCGAGATCGGCCGCGCCCGGCAGGACGGTGACGAGCGCCTCGGCGGCCCTCGGCCCCTGCACGGCGAGCACGGCGAGGTCCCGGTGCCGGTCGCTGATGCTCACGCCCTCTGGGGCCGCCGCTCGCAGGAGCTCGGCGACGCGGGCCGCGTTGGCGGCGTTCGGCACTGCCAGTACCTCGTCGGGTCCGACGAGGTAGACGATGATGTCGTCGACCACGCCGCCGGTCTCGGTGCAGCACAACGTGTACTGCGCCTTCCCCGGCCCGATCTTCCCGAGGTCGGCCGTGAAGCAGCGGTTCACGAACTCCGCGGCGCCCGGCCCGGTGATCGCGAGCTTGCCGAGGTGGCTCACGTCGAACACGCCCACGGCCTCGCGCACGCTGGTGTGCTCGGCCACCGTGCCTGCCGGGTAGGCCAGTGGCATCGACCAGCCCCCGAACGCGCCGAGGGTGGCGCCGAGCGCGATGTGCCGGTCGTGCAGCGGGCTGGTGAGGAGGTCGGCCACGCGGCGAACCTACCCGGACGCGGGTGCCCTGCCGCGACCGAGCAGCGTGCAGAGCGTCCACGCGACGGCGAGCGCGACGGCCGTGATCACCACCTGCCGGGTGGGCAGCAGCACGGCCAGGCCGACGCACAGCAGCAGGCCGAGCCCGGACGTCCAGCGCGGCCAGCTGCGCTCGTCGGGGGACAGCCGCAGCGCGGCGAGGTTGATCACGGCGTAGTAGATGAGAACCGAGCAGGCCGAGAGCGCGATCGCCGCGACCGGGCCTGCGAGCGCCGCGACACCGATCGTGACGAGGCCGCCGGTGAGGTCGGCGCGCCACGGCGTGCCGCGTGAGGAGATCGCGGCGAGTCCGCCCGGCAGCTCCCGGCGCCGCGCCATGGCCAGCGCGGTGCGGCTCAGCCCGACCAGCACGGACAGCAGCGCCGAACCTGCCGCCACGGCCGCCCCGGCGCGGACGAGCACGCCGAGCGCGCCCGTCTCGCCCGCGTCGACCACGGTGACGAGCGGCGTGGCCTCGGTGGCGAGCCGGTCAGGGCCGAGCCCGACCAGCAGGGCCGCCGCCACGAGCAGGTAGGTCAGCAGCGTGATGCCCAGCGCCAGCGCGACGGCGCGGCGGATCGTGCGGCGGGGATCGCGCACCTCCTCGCCGAGCGTCGCGATGCGCGCGTACCCCGCGAACGCGAAGAAGACGAGCGCGGCCGCGGTGAGCACACCGACGCCGCCCCCGGGACCGCGCACCGCTTCGGCGTCCGGGTTGGCCAGTGCGCTGACGGCAGCGGGGTCGGGACCGAGCAGCCCGATCACCACGACGACCATGAGCACGGCGAGGGTGCCCCCGACCAGGGCGTACGCCCCTCGCGCCGTCCAGCGCACCCCCGAGATGTTCAGCACGGTGGCGGCGACGATCACCAGCACGGCCGCCGGCAGCGGCTGCGACGGGAGGACGTAGCTGCCGAAGACCCCGGCCGCCGCGGCCGCCGACGACGTCTTCCCGACCAGGAACGCCACGCCGGCGAGCCGCCCCGCGCCCGGGGCGAGCCGCTCCCGGCCGTAGACGTACCCGCCACCGCTCTCCGGGTGGGCGACGGCGAGGTCGGCGGTGGAGGCGGCGTTGCAGGTCGCGACGATCGCCGCGAGCAGGACGGCGAGCAGCAGCCACGGCCCCGCAGCGGCCGCGGCGGGCGCCCAGACCGCGAACACACCGGTGCCGAGCATCGCGGCCAGACCGAGCACCGTGGCGTCGGCCGTACCCAGTCGGCGCTGCAGGCTCGAAGACACGGCGTCCACCCTTGCACCCGGGCCTGCCCGGTCCTACGGCACGCGGGTGTCATTAGCATTTCGAACCGGTCTCGCCCCCCTTCTCCCGAGAGGACCCCCACGCGTGTCCACCGACCTGCACATCGCGGACGGCTCGCCCGTCACCGCCGACGTCGACGCCGTGGTCATCGGCCTGCTGCCCGCGGCGGAGGGGGAGGAACGCCCGCGCCTCGCGCCGGGCGCGACCGAGGTCGCCGAGGCCTTCGGCGGCGAGGCCGAGCTCGTCGACCTGCTCGCCGTGCTCGGGGCCACCGGCAAGGCCGACGAGGTGGTGAAGCTGCCCACCCGCGGGGCGATCACGGCGCCGCTGCTGGTCGGCGTCGGGCTCGGCGCGCCGGACGAGGGCGGGGAGCCGCACGCCGAACAGGTGCGGCGCGCCTCCGGGTCCGCGGCCCGCGCGCTGGCCGGCACCGAGCGCGCCGTCAGCACGCTCGGGCGGCTCGACCTCGGCGCTGCGGCGGAGGGCACGCTGCTGGGCGCTTACACCTTCACCGCGTACCGCTCGAACGGCGGCGGCCGCACACCCGTCGGCAGCGTCGGGCTCCTCGCCGAGGACGGGCAGGAGGAGGTCCTGCGCACCGCCACCGCGGTGGCCTGCGCCGTGCGCACCGCCCGCAACCTGGTCAACACCCCACCCAACGACCTCTACCCCGAGACGTTCGCCGCCCGCGCGAAGGAGCTCGCCGAGGCCGCGGGCGTCGAGGTCGAGGTGCTCGACGACGAGGCCCTCGCAGAAGGCGGCTTCGGCGGCGTGTTGGGCGTGGGCGGCGGGTCGTCCCGCAAGCCCCGCCTCGTCCGGCTGCGGTACGCGGGCGGATCCGAGCCGCGTGCGAAGGTCGCGCTCATCGGCAAGGGCATCACGTTCGACACGGGCGGCATCTCGATCAAGCCCGCCGCGAACATGGACCACATGACCTCGGACATGAGCGGCGCCGCCGCCGTGATCGCCACCACGGTGCTCGCGGCGCAGCTGCAGCTCCCGGTGGCCGTCACCGCCACCGTGCCGATGGCCGAGAACATGCCGAGCGCCACCGCCTACCGGCCCGGCGACGTGCTGCGGATGTACGGCGGCAAGACCGTCGAGGTGCTCAACACCGACGCCGAGGGCCGGCTCATCCTCGCCGACGCGATCGTGCGCGCCGCCGAGGACGAGCCGGACTACCTGGTGGAGACCTCCACGCTCACCGGCGCCCAGCAGGTGGCGCTCGGGATGCGCACGGCCGGCGTGATGGGCAGCGACGACCTCCGCGACCGCGTGGCCGCCCACGCCCGCGCCACCGGCGAGGACGGCTGGGCGATGCCGCTGCCGGAGCACATGCGGGGTGACCTGGACTCCCGGATCGCCGACATCGCGAACGTCACCGGCAGCCGGTGGGGCGGCATGCTCGTGGCCGGCACGTTCCTGCGCGAGTTCGTGCCCGACGGCCTGCAGTGGGCCCACATCGACATCGCGGGCCCGAGCTTCCACACCGGAGGCCCGTACGGCTACGTGACGAAGGGTGGCACCGGCGTGCCCGTCCGCACCCTCCACGCCCTGCTGACCGACATCGCGAAGAACGGCTGACCCCACCCCGGCGAGTCCGACGTCCCGACACGGCGAGTCGGGCGTCCCGACACGGCGAGTCGGGCGTCCCCGCTCACCTGAGGCGACTGCCTGTAGGTGAGGGCCTGCTGACGGCGCCGCGCATCGTGCGGGGCGGGTAGGCCGGGGCCTGCCCGTCGTGACGCGCGGCGCCGCCAGCAGGCCGGTGTCACGGGCACGTGAGGGTGGATCTCCGTGCCCGTCGCGCACGTGGTGTGCGCTCGCGCACCCCCTGTCGGCCCGCGCGACCTGTCGACGGGTTGTGTGAGCCGAGAATGGGTGCGTGAGCTGCGGAGATCAGTCCGAGCAGCACACCACCGCCCCGGCGGGGACCCTGATGTGCATCTCGTGACGATCATGGCCGTCGTAGCCGGTGGTCGTCCTCGCCCAGCGCAAGATCGCCGGTTCGGTGCGCTCGCTGCGGCTCGGACAGCCGTGGGTGCACCGAATCGCCGATCATCGAGGTGTCACGGAGCCTTGATCGCTGTTCCGGCGCCTTCGCGGCTGGATTCGGCCGTTGAGGCGCCGAAGCCTCGATCATGTCCGCGCACACCGCCTTCGGTGGCGCCGCGCGCCGACCGGGCAGGCCCCCGGCCTGCCCGCGTAGCTTGCCCGGAGGGGCCGCAGAGGCTCAGAGGTCAAGGGTCGCGCAGCGATCGCGAAGCGACGCGAAGCGCCCTTGAGCTCTGAGGGGCGGCCCCGCACAATGCGCGGCGCCACCGAAGGCCACCCGATCGCCGGACTCGCCGTGCCGGTTTGTCGGACTCGCCGCGTCGATTCGCCAGACTCGCCGCGTCGATTCGCCAGACTCGCCGCGTCGATTCGCCAGACTCGCCGCGCCGGTTTGTCGGACTCGCCGCGTCGATTCGCCGGACTCGCCGCGTCGGTTTGTCGGACTCGCGGCTCAGGGCTCGAGGTCGGCCTGGCCGGCCCGTTTGCGGCGGATGCGTTCGCGGGCGTCGTGGTCGCGCATCCGCTGCGGGTAGCCCACCAGCTGCACGTCGTAGACGGGCATCGCGAGCGAGCGGGCGAACTTGCGGGCCGCGGCGGGGTCGGCGACGCGCCGCCTCGTCCAGGCGCCGTGCTTGTCGACCAGCAGCAGCGTGGTCTCGGTGACCGTGGTCCGTGGTTCGACGAACCCCTCGACGCCCTCGTGCGCCGCGGCCCAGGCGCGCAGGTGCGCTAGCCCGTCCGTCGCGGACGGTCCGCGCGAGCCGATCCGACCCTTCGTCAGCCTTGCCAGCAGGCCCATCCGACCCACCTCCCGTTCGGCTCAACGCATGATGCCGGTGATTCGCTCCCGGGCCACCAGGCGCCGCGCCCGGCACCGGCGGATGACAAGATGGCTGCGGCGGCGTGACATGCCGCGTCCACATCCGTGGCAGCCGATCGGTAGGGAGTACTCACGTGCCCGAGCACAACGCGGACCTGGTCGTTCTCGGCGGGGGTTCGGGCGGCTACGCCGCCGCGCTGCGCGCCGCCGAGCTGGGCATGTCCGTGGTGCTGGTGGAGCGCGACAAGCTGGGCGGCACCTGCCTGCACTACGGCTGCATCCCCACCAAGGCGCTGCTGCACGCCGCGGAGGTGGCCGACGCCGCCCGCGAGGGCGACAAGATCGGTGTGAAGAGCTCCCTCGCCGGCATCGACATGGCCGGCGTCAACGGCTACAAGGACGGCGTCGTCGCCCGGCTCTACAAGGGACTGCAGGGTCTCGTGAAGTCCCGCAAGATCAACCTCGTGGAGGGCACGGGGCGGTTCGAGGGCCCCAACGCCGTGGTCGTCGGTGATGATCGTTACGTCGGCCGGAACGTGGTGCTCGCCACCGGCAGCTACGCCAAGTCGCTCCCCGGGCTCGACATCGGCGGCCGGATCATCACCAGCAACGAGGCCATCCACCTCGACTCCGTGCCCAACCGGGTGGTGGTGCTCGGCGGCGGCGTGATCGGCGTCGAGTTCGCGTCGGTGTTCCGCAGCTTCGGCGCCGAGGTCACCATCGTCGAGGCGCTGCCGCGCCTGGTACCCGCCGAGGACGAGTTCTCCTCCAAGCAGCTCGAGCGCGCGTTCCGCCGCCGCAAGATCGCGTTCAAGACGGGCGTGAAGTTCACCGGCGCCAAGCAGACCGAGGAGTCCGTCACCGTCTCGCTGGAGTCCGGCGAGGAGATCGAGGCCGACGTGCTGCTCGTCGCCGTCGGCCGGGGCCCGAACACCGCGGGCCACGGCTACGAGGAGGCCGGCATCGCCATTGAGCGCGGGTTCGTGCTCGCCGACGACCGGCTGCGCACGAACCTGCAGAACGTGTACGCCCTCGGTGACATCGTCCCCGGCCTCCAGCTCGCCCACCGCGGCTTCCAGCAGGGCATCTTCGTCGCCGAGGAGATCGCGGGGCTCGCCCCGGCGCCGATCGACGAGGCCGGGATCCCGCGCGTCACCTACTGCGAGCCCGAGGTCGCGTCGGTCGGGCTCACCGAGGCGCAGGCACGGGAGAAGCACGGCGACATCCAGACGCTCGTCTACGACCTCGCCGGCAACGGCAAGAGCCAGATCCTGCAGACCCAGGGCGCGATCAAGCTGGTCAAGGCAGGCGGTGAGGGCACGCCGGGCCCGGTCGTCGGGATCCACATGGTCGGCGCCCGTGTCGGCGAGCTCATCGGCGAGGCCCAGCTCGTCTACAACTGGGACGCCCAGGCCGAGGACGTCGCCGCGCTCGTGCACGCCCATCCCACCCAGAACGAGGCGTTCGGGGAAGCGCACCTCGCGCTCGCCGGAAAGCCGCTGCACAGCCACAGTTGATCTGCTGAGCCGCACGGCCCGGCCCCGATCCCCCGAACCGCAGAAAGAGGAGCTCCGACCCGAAATGGCCTTCTCCGTCCAGATGCCCGCCCTCGGTGAGAGTGTCACCGAGGGCACCGTCACCCGGTGGCTCAAGCAGGAGGGCGACCGGGTCGAAGTCGACGAGCCGCTGCTCGAGGTGTCCACCGACAAGGTCGACACCGAGATCCCCTCGCCCGCCGCAGGCGTCCTGCAGCGCATCGTCGCGGGCGAGGACGAGACCGTCGAGGTCGGCGGCGAGCTCGCCGTGATCGGCGACGCCGACGAGGCGCCTGCCGGCGACTCCGGCGGCGACGTCGAGACGGTGGAGCCCACCGTCGACGCGCCCTCCGAGGAGGTGGCAGAGGCCGAGGAGCCGCAGGCACCCGCAGAGGCCCCCTCCGACCGGGACGAGCCCGCCCCTGCGCCGCAGGCTGCCACCGCGCCTGCCGGCGAGGGCACCGCGGTGCGGATGCCCGAGCTCGGCGAGAGCGTCACCGAGGGCACCGTCACGCGGTGGCTCAAGCAGGTCGGCGACCGCGTCGAGGTCGACGAGCCGCTGCTCGAGGTGTCCACCGACAAGGTCGACACCGAGATCCCCTCCCCCGTTGCCGGCACGCTGCTGGAGGTCACGGCGAACGAGGACGAGACGGTCGACGTGGGCGCGCAGCTCGCCGTCATCGGCGAGCCCGCGGCAGGCGGCCAGCAGGCCTCGGCCGCCGAGCCGGAACCGGCGCCCGAGCCCGAACCGGCCCCCGAGCCCGAGCCGGACCGCAAGCCGGAGCCGCAGGCACCGCAGGCCGAGGAGCGCCCGTCCGACGACGGCGCCGCGGCCGCGCCCGAGGCCGCCGCCGAACGCCCACAGCCGGAGGAGCCCCAGGACGACGGCGCGCGCGGCGGAGCACCGTACGTCACGCCGTTGGTGCGCAAGCTCGCCGCCGAACACGACGTGGACCTGTCCACGATCAGCGGCACCGGCGTCGGCGGCCGCATCCGCAAGCAGGACGTGCTGGCCGCGGCCGAGGCGAAGAAGCCCGCCCCGGAGCCCGCTGCCGCCCCCGCGGCCGCGCCGGCCGCGGCACCGTCGGCACCGGCCCCGTCCGGCGCGCCCGCGCGCCAGGTGCCACGACCGGCGGCGGGCGCCCCGGAGCCGGGCACCACGGTGAAGATGCCGCGCCTGCGCCAGCTCATCGCCCAGCGCATGACCGAGTCGCTGCGGGTCTCCGCACAGCTCACCACGGTGCAGGAGGTCGACGTCACGCGCATCGCCGCGTTGCGGGCCCGCGCCAAGGCCGAGTTCGAGCGGCGCGAGGGCGTCAAGTTGACGTTCCTGCCGTTCTTCGCGAAGGCCACCGTCGAGGCGCTCAAGGCGTTCCCGCAGGTCAACTCGTCGATCAACGAGGAGACCAAGGAGGTCACCTACCACGGGGCCGTGCACCTGGCCATCGCGGTGGACACCCCCCGCGGCCTGCTCGTGCCCGTGATCAAGAACGCCGAGGACCTCAACATCTCCGGGCTGGCCCGCAAGATCGCCGACGTCGCGCAGCGCACCCGCGACGCCAAGATCGGCCCCGACGAGCTGTCCGGCGGCACGTTCACGATCACCAACATCGGCAGCGCGGGCGCGCTGTTCGACACGCCGATCATCAACCAGCCGCAGGTCGCCATCCTCGGCACGGGCAAGATCACCAAGCAGCCCACGGTCGTGACCGGCCCCGATGGTGACGACGTCATCGCCATCCGCTCGGTCTGCTACCTGCCGCTCACCTACGACCACCGGATCGTCGACGGTGCCGACGCAGGGCGGTTCGTGAGCGCGATCAAGGCCCGCCTCGAGGAAGGCGCCTTCGAGACCGACCTGGGCCTGTAAGGAGGTCGTGGGTGGATACGCGTGCCCTGCACGCGTATCCACCCACGACGGCGGAGTGGTCGGGTGGAAGGCAAGAAGGGCGCGCTGCTCGGGTTCCTGGCCGCGCAGCGAGCCAGCGTGCTGGCGATCATCGACGGACTCGACGACGCCGCCCTCACCGGCAAGGTCCCGCCGCTGGGCTGGACCCCGCTCGGCATGGTCGAGCACCTCGAATACGCCGAGCGGCACTGGTTCCAGGAGGTCCTCACCGGGTCGGCCGAACCGCTGTCCTGGCCGGACGACGACCACACCCCGCTGAACACGCCGCGCCCGCCATCGGTGGTCTTCGCGTTCTACCGCGACCAGTGCCGGCGATCCGACGCCATCCTCGCCACGACGCCCCTCACCACGCCCGCGGTCGGCCGCCACGACGGCCCGGACGCCGACGAGTTCGTCGATGCGCGCCGGATCGTGCTGCACATGATCGAGGAGACGGCCCGCCATGCCGGTCACCTCGACATCGGACGCGAGCTGATCGACGGGAAGACGGGCCTCGGCCCCCGCTGACCCACGGCCACCGGTCGCAATCCCGGCCGGCTTCGGAGAGGATCTCCGCCGTGCGTGTCGTCGTCGCCGGTTCGTCCGGCCTCATCGGTACCGCCCTCGTCGCCGACCTCCGGCACGCGGGGCACGAGGTCCTGCGGCTCGTCCGGCGGGCGCCCGCCGCACCGGACGAACGCGGGTGGGACCCGCCCGCCGGCCGCATCGACGACGGCACGTTCGACGGCGTGGACGCCGTGGTCAACCTGGGCGGCGCCGGCATCGGTGACCGGCCGTGGAGCGGGGCGCGCAAGCAGCTGCTGCGCGACAGCCGCAACGTCCCCACCGAGGTGCTCGCGACGGCGGTCGCGCGGCACCGGGTTCCGACGCTGCTCAGCGCGTCGGGGGTGCACTTCTACGGCGACACCGGCTCCCGCGTCGTGGACGAGACGGCCCCGTCCGGCAGCGGGTTCCTCGCCGAGGTGTGCCGCGACTGGGAAGCCGCGACCGCACCGGCGGCCGCGGCCGGTTCCCGCGTGGTGCTGATGCGCTCGGCCGGCGTGCTGGCCCCGCACGGCGGACTACTGGGACGGCTGCGACCGCTGTTCTCGCTGATGCTCGGCGCCCGGATCGGCACCGGTCGCCAGGCGTTCCCCTGGATCTCACTCGACGACGAGGTCGGGGCGATGCGGTTCCTGCTGGAGCACGACGAGGTGGCGGGGCCGGTGAACCTCGCCGGCCCGGAGCCCGCCACGAACGCCCAGTTCACCTCGGCGTTCGCCGAGGTGCTGCACCGCCCCGCGGCGTTCGTCGTGCCGGGGGCCGTGCTGCGCGGGGTGCTGGGGCAGCTCGCCGAGGAGCTCGTGCTCACCGGCCCGTTCGCCGTGCCGGCGGTGCTGCAGAAGCGCGGCTACCCCTTCCGGCACCTGACGGTCCGCGAGGCACTCCAGGCTGCGGTCGAGCGTCCCTGAAACCTGCGCAGCGCGCAAACTTGCGTGGCGCGCAGGTTTTTCGCTAGCCTCGTTCCATGGCCGGGCTGCGCGAACGCAAGAAGCAGGAGACCCGTGCCGCACTCAGCTGGGCCGCGCTCCGCATGGCCGTCGAGCGCGGCCTGGCCGGCGTCACCGTGGACGAGATCGCCGCCGAGGCCGGCGTCTCCCCGCGCACGTTCAACAACTACTTCGCCAGCAAGTACGAAGCCATCGTGTGGCGGCACCTCGACCGCTTCACCAGGATCGCCGAGCAGCTGCGCACCCGCCCCACCACCGATCCGATCTGGACGGCGCTCACCGATGCCGTCCGAGCGGTGTTCGGGACTCCCGGCCCTGCCGAACCCGGCCCTCCGTCCGCATGGACCGCCGGCGTGCGGCTGCTGATCGAGCAGCCCGAACTGCGCGGCGAGTTCGTGAAGGCGGCCGCAGCGGCCGAACGCGAGCTCGCGGCGGCCGTGGCGGAGCGGACCGGCACCGATCCCGACCGGGACATGTACCCGCGGCTGGTCGCCGCCGCGGTCGGGACGGCCGTCCACGTCGCCAGCGAGCAGTGGCTGCGCGCCGATCCGCCGGTCGCGCTCGCCTCCCTGCTCGACGACGCACTGCGCCAGTTAGCGGCCGGCCTGCCGGACCCGCGCACCTAGATCCACATCCCGACCGAGCGTCCCGCGTCGGCGGGACGCCGAACCGTCCTGCCCCGAGGAGGGCTCATGTCGTACGACGTCGTGATGGTCGGCGCCGGTCCCAACGGCTTGCTGATGGCGGGCGAGCTCGCGCTCGCCGGGGCCGACGCGGTGGTGCTGGAACGCCTGCCGGAACCGTCCGCCCAACCCAAGGCGAACGGCCTGGTGGGCCGGGTCGTGGAGGCTCTCGACCGGCGGGGCCTCTACCAGCAGTTCAGCGGCCAGGACGGGCCGCCGCTGCCCGCGCCCACCTTCATGTTCGGGGCACTCCCGCTGGACCTCACCCGCCTCCCCGGCCACTCCGTCCACGCCCTGCCCATCCCGCAGCGGCGGATGGAGGAGCTGCTCGCGGAGCGGGCCGCCGCCTTCGGCGTCGGCATCCGGCGGGGGCACGAGGTCACCGCGGTCCGCCAGACCGCCGCCACCGTCACGGTCGACGTGCTCGGCCCGGACGGTCCCTACCGGCTCGACGCCCGCTACCTGGTCGCAGCCGACGGCGGTACGAGCGGCATCCGCAAGCAGCTCGGCATCGGGTTCCCCGGGATCACCGACGACGGGTTCGTCTCCCGAGCGGGCCACGTCGGCATCACCGCCCCCGTGGCCGCGTCGGCGACCGGCGAGCTGGACGTGCCCGGCATCGGCCGCCTGGCCCCGGCGTCGTTCCTGCGCACCGAGTCCGGGCTCTATCGCATACGGGATGTTCGAGCCCGGCCACTACCGCGTGAGCGCGTTCGAGTGGGGCGAGACCGGCGTCGAGGACAGCGACGACATCCCCCTCGAGGAGCTGGCCGCCGCCCTGCACCGGGTACTCGGCACGGAGCTCCCCCTGACGCCGCCTCCGGGCGGGCGGCCCCACCACCTGCGGCGGCGAGTGGGGGTCAACTCCCGGCAGGCCGACCGCTACCGGTCCGGCCGCGTGTTCCTGGTCGGCGACGCGGCCCACGTGCACAGCGCCGTCGGAGGGCCTGGCCTCAACCTGGGCATGCAGGACGTGCTGAACCTGGGCTGGAAGCTCGCCGCCACCGTGCAGGGCTGGGCGCCGGGCGACCTGCTCGACACCTACGAGAGCGAGCGCCGCCCCGCCGGGGAGCGGGTGATCATGCACACCCGCGCCCAGAGCGCGCTGCTGGCCCCGGGCGCGAACACCACGGCACTGCGGTCGCTGCTCACGGAGCTGCTGGATGACACCACCACCCTGCGCCGCGTCGCAGACCTCATGGCGGGCGCCGACCTGGTGTACCCGACCCGGCTCGACGGCCCGACCCACCCGCTCACCGGCCGCTGGGCACCGGACCTGCCGCTGAGCGTCGACGGCCGGGACACACGGGTGGCCGAGCTGCAGAGAGCCGCCCGCCCGGTCCTGCTCGACCTGGCGGGACGGGCGGATCTGACAGCCGCGGCGCACGGGTGGACCGACCGCGTCGACATCGTGGCCGCCACGACCCCCGACCCGCCCGCCGACGCCCTGCTCCTGCGCCCCGACGGGTACGTCGCGTGGGCAGGTGAACGCGATGCGGAGGGGCTGCGACGGGCCCTGCGCGCGTGGTTCGGCGCGCCGGCCTTCTCCACGGCGGGGGTAGCGTGACCGGCATGGTGACCCGCTCCTGCCGCCGCAGCACCGAACCCCTGCGGATCGACCGCCTCGGCACCGTCGAGTACCGCACCGCGTGGGACGTCCAGCGCGCCAACGCCGACGCCCGCCGCGCCGGCACCGGCCCTGACGTGCTGATGCTGCTGGAGCACCCCTCGGTCTACACGGCGGGCAAGCGCACCCGGCCCGAGGACCGCCCCACCGACGGCACCCCCGTCGTGGACGTCGACCGCGGCGGGCGGATCACCTGGCACGGACCAGGGCAGCTCGTCGGCTACCCGATCATCGGGCTGGCCGAGCCGCTCGACGTCGTCGACTTCGTGCGGCGCCTCGAGGAGGCCCTCATCCGGGTGGTGCACGACGCCGGGATCCCGACCGCGGGTCGCGTGGACGGGCGCAGCGGAGTCTGGCTGCCCGCCGGCGACCGCAGGCCCGAACGCAAGATCGCCGCCATCGGCGTGCGCGTGCAGGGCGGGGTCACCCTGCACGGTTTCGCCCTCAACTGCGAACCCGACCTCACCGCGTACGACCGGATCGTGCCGTGCGGCATCACCGACGCGGGCGTCACGTCACTGGCAGCCGAGCTGGGCAGGCCGGTGCCGGTGTCCGAGATCGTCGACGTTGCGGGCGCGGCCGTCGAGGCGGTCCTCGACGGCACGCTGCCGGTGGCCGAGCACGCCGTGCCGCGCGCCGCCGCTCCGGCCGGGCTCGACCTGCGCCTGCACCCGGCGCTGCAGTAGTCGGGAACTTGCGGTGATCAGGCGCCCCGGTCGTCCGGGGCGCGGCCGTCCTCACCCCCGCGCTCGCGGCCCTTGCCCGCCGCGAACGCGATCCCGAAGGCGATCCCGATCGGGATCCCGA
Organism: Pseudonocardia hierapolitana; assembly: GCF_007994075.1. Taxonomy (NCBI): domain Bacteria; kingdom Bacillati; phylum Actinomycetota; class Actinomycetes; order Pseudonocardiales; family Pseudonocardiaceae; genus Pseudonocardia; species Pseudonocardia hierapolitana. Next base: position 8,697,429 of record NZ_VIWU01000001.1, read on the forward strand.
ATGCCAGGTTGTCCATCATGAGCCCGATCGCGACCCCGAGCGGCAGGCCCAGCGCCAAGGAGCTCGCATCGATCCACCCGTTGCGTCCCATGCCGCCCGACCGTACCGGAAATCCGTAATTACGGAGAAGCGGTGGCGGATGGCATGCTGATCGGATGACCGACGACCGCGACGTGCCGGAGCGGCTCGCCGAGCTCGAGCGCCGCGTCGCCGCGCTGGAGGGGGCGGGCGCACCGACCCGCAGCGAGCCGGGGACCGGCACCGTCCGCTACGCGGGTGAGGTGCACCTGCACGGCGACGTCACGTGGGAGATCGCTCTCGACGCCGCCACGGCGCTCGACCTGGCCGACGAACCGCGCGTGGCCGTGCTGGCCGCGCTCGGACACCCGGCACGGGCCCGGATCGTCCGCAGCCTGCTGGCCGACGGCCCGCGCAGCACCTCCGCGCTGCAGGAGGCGGCCGAGCTGGCCTCGACCGGCCAGCTCTACCACCACCTGCGCACGCTCACCCACAGCGGCCTGGTCGAGCAGGACGGCCGCGGTTCGTACCGCGTGAACGCCCGCGCGGTGGTGCCCGTGCTCGTGCTGCTCACCGCGGCCGCGGACGTGGCGGGCCAGCTGCGCTAGAGCTGCCGCGGTCGAGCCGGCTCAGTCGAGCTGCGGCGCGACCTGCGAGGCGATGAGCTCCACCTGGTCGAGGTCGGCGAGGTCGAGCAGCTGCAGGTAGATGCGGGTGATGCCCGTCTTCTCCCGCCACTCCCCCAGCCGGTCGACCACCTCGGACGTGGTGCCTGCGAGCCCGTTGGCGCGCAGGTCGTCCACCTCGCGCCCGATCGTCAGCGCCCGGCGCGCCACCTCGGCGTCGTCGCGGCCCACGGCGATCACCTGTGCGACCGAGCGCACGATCTCGGACGGGTCGCGCCCGATCGCCTGGCAGGCCGCGTCGACCCGCCCGAACTGCGCCGTCACGACGTCCATCGGCGAGAACCCGACGTTGAACTCGCTGGCGAACCGGGCCGCGAGCGCGGGCGTGCGCTTCGGGCCGTGCCCGCCGACGATCACCGGCGGGTGCGGCTGCTGCACGGGCTTGGGCAGCGCGGGCGAGTCGGTGAGGGTGTAGTGCCCGCCGGAGAACGAGTACAGGTCGCCGGGCAAGGTGCCCCACAGCCCCGTGATGATCTCGAGCTGTTCGGCGAGCCGGTCGAACCGCTCGCGCAGGCCCGGGAACGGGATGCCGTACGCGGCGTGCTCGGCCTCGAACCAGCCGGCACCCAACCCCAGCTCCACGCGGCCGCCCGACATCTGGTCGGCCTGCGCCACGGCCACGGCGAGCGGCCCGGGCAGCCGGAAGGTGGCCGAGTTCACGAGCGTGCCGAGCCGGATCCGCGACGTCTCGCGCGCCAGCCCGGCGATCGTGAGCCAGGCGTCCGTCGGGCCCGGTTCCCCGGAGACGTCGCCCATCTTCAGGAAGTGGTCGGAGCGGAAGAACGCGTCGTAGCCCGCAGCCTCGGCGGTGGTGGCGACGCGCAGCAGGTCGTCGTAGCTGGCCCCCTGCTGGGGCTCGGTGAAGATCCGCAGGTCCACCCTGCGAACCTAGACCCGCCCGGTTTGCTGCCTGCGTGCAACCTCCGGTCGGCGCGAGGCCGGGGCGTAGCCTGGGGCCGTGACGATCGCACCCGAGGGTCGCAAGCTCCTGCGCCTGGAGGTCCGCAACAGCGAGACCCCGATCGAGCGCAAGCCGCCGTGGATCCGGACGAAGGCCCGCACCGGCCCGCACTACACCGAGCTCAAGTCGCTCGTGCGCTCCGGCGGGCTGCACACGGTGTGCGAGGAGGCCGGCTGTCCCAACATCTACGAGTGCTGGGAGGACCGGGAGGCCACGTTCCTCATCGGCGGCGAGCAGTGCACCCGCCGTTGCGACTTCTGCCAGATCGACACCGGCAAGCCCGCCGACCTCGACCGCGACGAGCCGCGGCGCGTCGCCGAGTCCGTGCGCACCATGGGACTGCGCTACTCCACGGTCACCGGCGTCGCCCGTGACGACTTGGAGGACGGCGGTGCGTGGCTCTACGCCGAGACCGTGCGCCAGATCCACAAGCTCAACCCGGGCACCGGCGTCGAGCTGTTGATCCCCGACTTCAACTCGCGCGACGACCAGCTCGCCGAGGTGTTCGGCTCCCGCCCCGAGGTGCTCGCGCACAACCTGGAGACGGTGCCGCGGATCTTCAAGCGGATCCGGCCCGCGTTCCGCTACGAGCGCTCCCTCGAGGTCATCACGAAGGCCCGGTCGGCGGGGCTGGTCACCAAGTCGAACCTGATCCTGGGCATGGGCGAGACGCCGGACGAGGTCACCGCCGCGCTGCACGACCTGCACGAGGCCGGCTGCGAGATCATCACGATCACGCAGTACCTGCGCCCGTCGGTGCGCCACCACCCGGTGGAGCGGTGGGTCAAGCCCGAGGAGTTCGTCGAGCACTCGAAGGTGGCCGAGGAGATCGGCTTCGCCGGCGTGATGGCCGGGCCGCTGGTGCGCTCGTCCTACCGGGCCGGGCGGCTCTACGCCCAGACCGTGGCGCACCGCGGCGAGGAGCTCTCCCCCGAACTGGCCCACCTGGCGGCCGAGGGCCCCGCGGCCCAGGAGGCGAGCTCACTGCTGGCGCGCTGACGCCCGGCGCCACCCCGTATCCTCGTCACATGGCCGGTGGGAAGCCCGACAAGGAAGCGAAGCAGGCTGCCAAGCGCGCGCGGCGTGCGGCGTCCAGGGCGCGCTACAAGCAGATCTGGCAGGCGTTCCAGATGCAGCGCCGCGAGGACAAGGCGTTGCTGCCCCTCATGGTGGGCGCGCTGCTGCTCTCGGTGGCGGTCTTCTTCGTGATCGGGCTGTTCTTCGACCTGCACTGGATCCTGCTGCCGCTCGGCATCGCGGTCGGCGTGCTGGCGGCCGTCAGCCTCTTCGGGCGGCGGGTCCAGCGCAACGTCTACAGCAAGGCCGACGGGCAGCCGGGCGCCGCGGGCTGGGCCCTGGACAACCTGCGCGGACAGTGGCGGGTCACCCCCGGCGTCGCCGGCACCACCCACCTCGACGCCGTCCACCGGGTCATCGGCCGGCCCGGGATCATCCTCGTCGCCGAGGGCGCCCCGCACCGGGTGAAGAGCCTGCTCGCGCAGGAGAAGAAGCGCACTGCCCGCATCGCGGGCACCATGCCGATCTACGACGTGATCGTCGGCAACGACGAGGGCCAGGTGCCGCTCGCCAAGCTGCAGCGCCACCTCATGAAGCTGCCGCGCAACATCAGCCGCCAGGAGATGGAGTCGATGGAGGCGCGCCTGGCCGCCCTCGGCTCGCGCGCGGCGGCCATGCCGAAGGGCCCCCTGCCCGCCGGCGCGAAGATGCGCAGCGTGCAGCGCACCGTCCGCCGCCGCTGAGAGGTCACCGGCTGCGGACGACCACCGTGCGCGTTGCGCGGTCGTGCCAGCCGCGGCCGTCCTCGTCGCGGGCCAGCGCCGGCAGCACGAGCGCGATCATGGCCGTGCGCAGGAGTGCTCGCGGCACGCCGACGACCGCGGCCGAGTCCAGCGAGGCCACCCGGATGCCGAGCGCGGTCATCCCCGCGCTCGCGCCGAACACGGCCACCGGCACCGCGGTGAGCACGTACCAGATCCCGAGCACCGACCACCCGAGGTTCGGGTCGCCGAACGCGCCGGGCCCGGCGAGCAGGGCCGCGATCCCGTACGCCAGGAGCCAGTCGATCGCGAGCGCGGCGAACCGGCGTCCCAGCCCCGCCACCGAGCTCGCGCCCTCGGCGGGCAGGCCCAGCCGCTCCCCCGGGTACGGGCCGCCCGCCTCCGCAGGAGCGCCGGGCAGCCAGGACTCGATCCAGCGCGCCATGCGGTCCAGCCTATGCGCAGCCGGGGAGGCGGCGGCCCGCGGAGCCGGCACCGCCGCTGCCGGACGGGTGAGGATTCTGTGACGAGGACCGGCCCGCCGGTCGAGTCCGTTAACGTCTGCGAAACGAACGAGTGACCACCGGGCAACACGGCACCCATAGCGTCGCCGCCGACGAAGGCAGTTCTACCCGACCAGCGTGTCGCATGAAGGAGTCAGTGGGTGTTCAGCAACTCCGAAGAGGTCCTGAAGTACATCTCGGACGAGGGTGTCGAGTACGTCGACATCAGGTTCTGCGACCTCCCCGGAGTGATGCAGCACCTCACCGTCCCCGCGTCCACGGCCGGTGACCTGCTCGAGAACGGCGCGGCCTTCGACGGCTCGTCCGTCCGCGGCTTCCAGGCGATCAACGAGTCCGACATGGCGCTCTTCGCCGACGCCGCCACGGCCCGGCTCGACCCGTTCCGCAAGCACAAGACGCTGAACATCAACTTCTTCGTGCACGACCCGATCACGGGCGAGCCCTACAGCCGCGACCCGCGCAACGTGGCCCGCAAGGCCGAGGAGTACCTGCGCGCCTCCGGCGTGGCGGACACCGCGTTCATGGCGCCCGAGGCCGAGTTCTACATCTTCGACTCGATCCGCTTCGGCTCCAACCCGCAGGAGTCCTTCCACCACATCGACTCCGTCGAGGGCTGGTGGAACACCGGGCGCGAGGAGCAGGGCGGCAACCTCGGCTACAAGATCAACTACAAGGCCGGCTACTTCCCGGTGCCGCCGGTCGACCACTACGCCGACCTGCGCGCCGACATCGTCAGCAACATGATCGCCAGCGGCTTCACCGTGGAGCGCGAGCACCACGAGGTGGGCACCGCCGGGCAGGCCGAGATCAACTACAAGTTCAACACCCTGCTCCACGCCGCCGACGACATCATGCTGTTCAAGTACCTCGTCAAGAACACGGCGTGGGCGAACGGCAAGACGGCCACCTTCATGCCGAAGCCGCTGTTCGGCGACAACGGCTCGGGCATGCACGTCCACCAGTCGCTCTGGAAGGACGGCCAGCCGCTCTTCCACGACGAGTCCGGCTACGGCGGCCTGTCCGACATCGCGCGCTACTACGTCGGGGGCCTGCTGCACCACGCGCCGAGCCTGCTGGCCTTCACCAACCCGACGGTGAACTCCTACCACCGCCTGGTGCCGGGCTTCGAGGCCCCGGTGAACCTGGTCTACTCGGCCCGCAACCGCTCGGCCTGCATCCGCATCCCGCTCTCGGGCAGCAGCCCCAAGGCCAAGCGCATCGAGTTCCGCTGCCCCGACTCGTCCGGCAACCCGTACCTCGCGTTCTCCGCGATGGTCATGGCCGGCCTCGACGGCATCAAGAACAAGATCGAGCCGCCGGCCCCGATCGACAAGGACCTCTACGAGCTCCCGCCGGAGGAGGCCAAGGACATCCCGCAGGTGCCCGGCAGCCTCGGCGCCGTCATCGACCGGCTCGAGGAGGACCACGACTACCTGCTCGAGGGAGGCGTGTTCACCCCCGACCTGATCGAGACCTGGATCTCGTACAAGCGGGAGAACGAGATCGACCCGCTGCGGCTGCGCCCGCACCCGTACGAGTTCGCCCTGTACTACGACGTCTGATCGGTAGTCCTGCCTGACCTGCAGCGACGGGTCCAGGCAGCGTGATCAGGCCGTCAGCAGGCCGTCAGACGACGAAGGCCCGGTGTTCCCGTCCTCGGACGGGGGCGGCCGGGCCTTCGTCGTGCGGATCGCTCGGGACTGCTGCTTTCGCTGGGGAGGCCCGGTCACTACGCTTCTCTCCCTCCCGAGTTCAGGAAACGCCCAGCGAGCCGAAGGGGGCGGAGAATGACGGCACCGGTGGAGTGCGTGATCCTCGACATCCCGGACGGGCTGCGTCTCGACCTGTTGGGTCTCGTCGTCGAAGTGGGTCGGGTCCGGATCGTGGCCGACCGGGCCGGTCTGCTCGGCGGCCTGCTCGCCTCGTTGACGTGCGGCGGTGCGGCGGCGGCGGACAGGCTCGAGGCGATGGCGCAGATGATCCGGACTCAGGAGGGAGCGGCGCGCGAAGGCGGTCAGCCGGAGCCGGAACCGGCCAGCGCTTCGTGACCGCCCGACGGAGGCCCCGGCCCCGTCCTCGCACGGGGAGGCCGGTCTTCGTCGTGCCGGAGGGTCGTCAGGCTGCGGTGGTGACCTTCCACAGGTAGCCGTCCGGGTCGCTGAAGTAGCCGTAGTACCCCCACTGCACGGCGGCCGCCTCCTTCACCGCGGTGCCCCCGGCCGCCACCGCCTTGCGCATGACCTCGTCCACCTCGTCCCTCGTGTCGGTGAAGAAGTGGAACGAGACGCCGCGGAACCCGGACCCCTCCGGCGAGACGCCCGCATCCTGCGCCGCTGCGTCCCATTCGTAGAGCGCCAGCTTCGACGACCCGTCGCCGAGGCTGCACCTGACGAACCCCGGGAAGTCCTGGTCGATCTCGCAACCCAGGCCGTCTGCGTAGAACCTCTTGGCGCGGTCCACGTCCTCGACGCCGAGCATGATGGCGCTCACCTGCACTGACACGGTCATCTCCCGTGTGGATGCGGTCGGATGTGCGAGAACCTCGCATCCCGGCACGCTAGGGCGGCCGCCGGCGTCGGCGCTTCTCGATTCCTGATCGGTCCCCCGACCGGGTTTCGCCGGGCTCATCCCGGTGGGCGCAGCCACCGTGCCGCGGCGTCGAAGGTGCCCTCCGGCGTGCTGTTGAAGGCGATCGCGGCATCGGGTGCGTGCCGGCGCACGAGGTTGATGATGCGTTCGAACAGGTCGAGCCGGTCATCGGCCCTGCGCACGCCACCGCCGACGACCACCACCTCCCACGGCCGTCGGTCGAGCGCCTCGGTGACGACCGCCTCGATGTCGTCGCTGCCGTCGAGCCCGAACAGGCAGCTCTCGACGCCGACCCCGGCCTCGGCGAAACGGGCCATCCCGGCGGCGATCCCCTCGGCAACGGGTGTGGGGTCCCACGGCCCGGGCACCCGGTACGGGTCGAGCCCGATCACCAGGACCCGCGGTTCGGGAACGACGCTGTCCACCTGCCCGACGCTAGCGGCACCCGTACGTTCACGTACATGGACGCCACCGCGATCGGACACCGGTTCGTCGACGTGAACGGGCTGCGGATGCACCTGGCCGAGGCCGGGCCGGAGGACGGGCCCGTCGTCCTGCTGCTGCACGGGTTCCCGGAGTGCTGGTACTCCTGGCGCCACCAGCTGACGGCACTCGCGGCGGCCGGGTTCCGCGCCGTCGCCCCCGACCAGCGCGGCTACGCGCGCACCGACGCGCCCGCGGCGATCGAGGACTACACGATCCTCCACCTGGTGGGCGACGCGGTCGGCGTGCTGGACGTCCTCGGCGCGGAGCGGGCCGTCGTCGTCGGGCACGACTGGGGCGGCCCGGTCGCCTGGCACACCGCGTTGCTGCGCCCCGACCGCGTGCACGGCGTCGTCGGGTTGTCGGTGCCGTTCCGTCCGCGCGGCTCGGCCCGCCCCACCGAGGCCTTCGCCCGCCGCTTCGGGCCCGGGTACTACATGCTCCACTTCCAGACCCCCGGCGTGGCGGACGCCGAGCTGGCGGCCGATCCGCGCGCGACGTTCCGCAGGCTGCTCTCGGTCACGTCGGGCGGAACGCCGCCGCCGCGGCCGGTCGTCGAGCCGGGCGGAGGGTTCCTGGGCTTCCTGCCCGAGCCGGACGACCTCCCGGCGTGGCTCACCGAGCAGGACCTCGACACCTACGTCGCCGAGTACCGCGGCCGCGGCTTCACCGGCGGGCTCAACTGGTACCGCAACATCGATCGCAACTGGGAGCTCACCGCGGCCTGGCACGAGACGCCGGTCACCAGGCCCGCCCTGTTCCTGGCCGGTGAGCAGGACCTCGTGATCGCCGGTGTGCCACCCGACGCCCTCGTCGACTCGCTGCGACACACGCTCCCCGACCTGCGCGGTGTCACCCTCCTGCCCGACTGCGGGCACTGGACCCAGCAGGAACGGCCGGAGGAGGTCAGCGCCGCGATCGTCGGGTTCGCCGGCAGCGTCACCACCTGACCGGCACGTCGTCACAGACCGGCGTTCAGGGCCCGCAGCAGCCGGGCGAGCTCGTCGCGCTCGTCGGGGGCGAGGTGCGCGACGAGCCGTTCCTCGGCCGTGAGGAACTCCGCGATGTCCCGATCGATCCGTTCGCGGCCCGCGGGCGTCAGCTCGACCGACGCGGTGTGCCCTCCCGCCGTGCGCCGCGTCTCCACGAAGCCGGCGGCCTCGGCGCGCGCCACCCGCTGGCTGATCGCGCCGCCCGTCACGAGGCACGCCTGCGCGAGCGCGGCGGGGGTCATGCGGAACGGCGCCCCCGACCGCCGCAGCGTGGCGAGCAGGTCGAACGTGGCGCTGTCGATGCCCAGCGCTGCGAGGGTGCGCCTGCGGTGGTCGGCGAACGCCTTCGCGATGCGCAGGACGCGCGCCACGACGCCGATCGCCGTGACGGGCACGTCCGGGCGTTCGCGCGCCCACTGGTCGGCGATGTCGTCCACCGCGTCGCGGTCGTCGTGGCCCACCCCTCAGACTTTAGCTCTAAAGATTTGCTACCGTCGCCACAACACGGTCTTTAGACCTAAAGAGGAGGATCATGACCAGGACCGCAGTGGTCACCGGAGGCGCGACGGGCATCGGACGGGCGGTGGCCGAGCACCTCGTCCGGGAAGGCACCGAGGTCGCGATCATCGGACGAAGGCGAGACGTCCTCGCGGTGGCCGCGGCCGAGATCGGCGCGAAGGCGGTGGCCTTCGACGCCGCCGACCCGGCCGCCGTCACCGCCGCCCTGCCGCAGCTGCCCGGTTCGATCGACGTGCTGGTGAACGCCGCCGGCGCCAACACCGATCTGGCGGCAGAGCGGTCGGCCGACGAGCTCGCCGCCACCCGCGCCTCGTGGCTGGCCAACTTCGAGGCGAACGTGCTCACGGCGGTGCTCGTCACCACCGCCCTGCTCCCCCGGATCGCCGACGGCGGCCGGATCGTCAACCTCGGTTCGGTCACCGCCCGCTCGGGCGGCGGCAGCTACGGCGCGGTCAAGGCCGCGCTCGAACCGTGGACCAGCGAGCTGGCCTTCCAGCTCGGCGAGCGCGGGATCACGGCGAACGTGGTGTCACCCGGACCGACGGAAGGCACGGGGTTCTTCGGCGGGGCGGACTTCCCGCCGCAGCGCCGCGCCTTCGCGGAGAGCCGCAGCGCCGACGGCAGGCTCGGGCGGGCCGACGAGGTCGCCGCGCTCATCGCGTTCGTGGCCTCGCCACAGGCATCGCACCTCACCGGCCAGGTGCTCCACGTGAGCGGCGGGATGCACCTCGGCCGGTGACCGCCGTCAGGGCCGGGCCCGCAGCCCGTCGAGGATGATCTCGGCGAGATGCGCCGAACGCTCGCTGCTCGTCTCCGCGTCCGCGTGGCGGATCGCGGCGAACGCGCCCGCGACGAGCGCCATCACCTCGTCGACGGTGACGTCGGGGCGCACGGCGCCTGCCGCGTGCGCGCGATCGAGCAGGTCCGCGACCTGGCCGGCGAGGTCTGCCGCGACGTCCGGCGCGGCGGTGCGCAGGTCGAACTCGGCGGCGATGAGCGCGCTCTTCACGGCCGCGTTCTCGGCCCCCATCGCGATCATGCGGGAGAGCTGGGTGAAGAGGGCCGCGGGATCGTCGCCGGCGGCGAGCGCCCTCGCCTCCGCCACCAGCCGCTCGAGCTCGTCGATCGCGACAGCGAGGTACAGCGCCTCCTTCGTGGGGAAGTGCCGGTGGACGGTGCCGGGGCCGACGCCCGCGCGGCGCGCGATCTCATCGAGCGAGACGCCGAGACCGTCCTCGGCGAACAGGCGCTGCGCGGTCCGCAGGACTCGCTCGCGATTGCGGCGGGCGTCGGCTCGCAGGCCCCGGTCACTGGACATGTCGGCCCTAGTGTAACCGGGGCGCTGCCCCGTATGGTGCGGGAGCGCAACCGGGGCGGCGACCCGGTTACGGCACCCGGACGGTTCACGAGGAGGCCCTGATGACCGGACGCGATCCCGCAGCCCTGGTGCGGCGGATGCAGGAGTGCTTCAACACACGGCAGTTCGACCAGGCCGACGACCTGTTCACCCCCGGCTTCTTCAGCCATGCGCTCGGCACCACCGGGTTCGAGGCGGGCAAACAGGCCTGGCGTGGCCTCGTCGCCCACTTCCCCGACTACCGCGTCGTCGCCCGGGACGTCATCGTCGACGACGACAGGGTCGCTATCCGCTCCTCGGTCGAGGGCATCCCGGCCCCGGACGACGGCACGCAGCCGATGCTGATCGAGATCTTCCGCGTCGACGACGGCCGGCTCGCGGAGATGTGGGGGCTCGGCCAGGGGCTCCCCCTCGAGAGGCTCCGGTTGCGCTAGTCCACCTCGATCGGCGGCCCTCCGAAGACGCCGAAGCTGATCGCCCAGTAGGCGAGGTAGAGGGCCAGCAGCGTGACGCCGTGCCAGCGCCGCAGCCTGCCCGTGAAGATGAAGTAGGCACCCAGGCCGGTCACGATGATCAGGGCGGGCAGGTGCCAGGTGAGTACCTCCGGGTCGACCACGATCCCCCCGGCCAGGACGATGATGCCCAGCTTGCCGGTCACCGAGAAGACGACGCTGCCGATGACGTTGCCCACGCCGATCTCCGGCACGCCGCGGCGGATCGGTTCGACGGTCAGGAAGATGTCCTCGATGGTGAGGACGGCGGTGGCGATCGTCGCGCCGAAGAGGGTGCCCTCGAGCCCGTAGGTCTCGAGGATGCCCTCGGTGCCGATACCCGTCACCGTGGCGCCGAGGATCAGCCCGGCGAGGGCGAGCACGGCCAGTCCGAGCCGGATCCAGCCGGAGCGGGCCCCGGTGGTGACGAATGGCATCGCGTCGGAGAAGGCGTGCGTGGGCTCCTCGTCCGGGGTGTCCGCGGACGCGACGGCCGTGCCGCCCCCGGTGCCGCGGGCCGCTGCGTACGCCTCGTAGATCTCGACGTCCCGGAAGACCGGGACGTCGCTGCGGGACTCGCGCGCGGCGACCCACGCGATGAACACGACGAACAACGCCAGCAGGACCACGCCGTGCACGGCGGTGAGCGGTGCCATCAGCGTGAACGCGATCATCACCAGCGGTGAGGCACCGAGGACGACGACGTACTCGCGCGGGATGTTCACGCGGGTGGGGGTCAGGAGCGCGGCGAGCGCGAGCACGACCCCGGTCATCGACAGCGCGGTGCCGAACACGACGCCGAGCGCGACGCCCTCGAGGTCCTCGAGGTTGAGCGCGACCCCGAGGAAGACGTCGTCGAACTCGATGCCGGTGAAGATGATCGCGAGCAGGAACACCGACACCCGCAGGCCGCTCGCCACCCCGACCAGGTAGCCGATCAGCTTCTCGGCGCTGAAGATCAACAGCGCGGCACCGCAGACGAAGACGAGGATCGATGTCACGGGACCACCTCTCGGGGATGCGGGCGGGGTGTCAGCACGACCTCCTGTGGACCCGCCGGGTCGTTCGCGGCCCGCACCGCGGCAGTGACGAGCTCGTGGTCCGGGGAGAGGTGGCAGACCGGGTCGGTGCGCGCGGCGTCGCCGGTGAGCTGGAACGCCTGGCAGCGGCAGCCCCCGAAGTCGAGCTCGCGGCGCTCGCAGCCGCGGCACGGCTCGGGCATCCAGTCGGTGCCGCGGAACCGCCGGAAGAGCGGTGACTCCTCCCAGATCCAGTCGAGGGACCGCTCGCGCACGTTCGCGCGAGGGAGCGGGAGCTCGTGCGCGGCGAGGCAGGGCAGGGCATCGCCGTTGGGCGCGACGACGAGCTGGCGGCTCGCCCAGCCGCCCATGCACGGCTTGGGGTAGCGCTCGTAGTAGTCGGGGAGGATGTAGAGGATCTGCATCCGGTCCCGAAGTCGCTCGCGCGCGGCCCGCACCGCCGTCTCGGCCCGTTCGAGCTGCGCCCGGCTCGGCAGCAGGCCGCCCCGGTTGCGCCACGCCCAGCCGTAGTACTGGGTGTTGGCCAGCTCGACGCGGTCGGCACCCATCGCCTCGACCAGCTCGAGGATCCCGTCGATCCGGTCGAGGTTCTGCCGGTGCAGCACCACGTTCACGGTCAACGGCCAGCCCAGCTCCTTGACCGTGCGCGCCGCGTCGAGCTTGCGCTGGTACGACGGCGTGCCGGCCAGCCGGTCGGACAGGACCGGCTCGTCGGCCTGCACGCTGATCTGCACGTGGTCGAGGCCGGCCTCGCGCAGCTGCCCGGCGCGGGCCGGAGACAGGCCGAGCCCGCTCGTCACGAGGTTCGAGTACATCCCCAGCTCGCGGCCGGTCCGCACGAGCTCGACGACGTCGCGGCGCCGCAGCGGCTCACCTCCGGACAGGTGCAGCTGCAGCGCGCCCAGCTCCCTGGCCTCGGCGAGCACCCGTTGCCACTCCGCCGTGGTCAGCTCGTCGCGGTAGTGGGCGAGCTCGAGCGGGTTGGAGCAGTACGCGCAGTGCAGCGGGCAGTCGTAGGTGAGCTCGGCAAGCAGCGCGAACGGACCGTCACTCCTCATCGCGATCGACCTCCACGCACCGCCGCGCGAGGAGCCGGTCGAGGAACCCCCGCACCTCCTCGTCGACGACGCGGGAGTACCGCGCGCCCAGCTCGGCCACGATCTCGGTCACGGTGCGCTGTCCGTCGCACAGTTCGAGGACGGCCGTGCCGGTCGCGTTCAGCACGACGACGGTCTCCGGCGACAGGAGGACGTGCCGCTCCCGCGCCCGGTCGAACGTGAGCCGGACGTGCCGTGCCAGCCGGGGGCGGTCGCGGCTATCGATCTGCGTCGGCCCGGTCCGGATAGGCGGTGTCGATGGCATCGAGCATGCTCCAGAGGACGTCGTTCTTGAACGAGAGCGCGGCGACCGCGGCGGCCTGCTCGGCCGGGGTGCGGCAGTACTCGGTGACGACCTCGAGGGCGTGCTCGGAGTCGCGGGGCGCCTGCGTGAGCCGGGCCCGGAAGTAGGCGAGCCCGGCGGGGTCGATCCACGGGTAGTGCCGCTCGAACGCGGCGAGGCGCTCGGCCATCAGGTCCGGCGCGAACAGCTCCGTCAGCGACGAGGCGACCGCCTCGACCCACGGGCGGGTGCGGGCGAAGGTCACGTACGCGTCCACGGCGAAGCGCACCCCGGGCACGACGTGCCGCTCGTCGGTCACCTCCGCCCGCGAGAGCCCCACCGCCTCACCAAGCGAGAGCCACGCCTCGATCCCGCCCTCGCCTGCGCTCGCGCCGTCGTGGTCGACGATGCGGCGGATCCAGCGGCGACGCACCTGCGGATACGGGCAGTTGGACAGGATGGCGGCGTCCTTGCGGGGGATGTTCGCCTGGTAGTAGAAGCGGTTCGCCACCCAGCCCTGCACCTGCCCGCGGCTCAGCGAGCCCTCGTTCATCCGGCGGTGGAAGGAGTGCAACGAGTGGTAACGCTGGGACTGGGCGCGCAACGAGGCCACGAACTCGTCGGCAGCCACATGATCTGCGTCGGCCAGGGTCGCCGTCATACCTGCACCTCCATGCCGTCCACGGCCACCTCCATGCCGTGCTCCTCGACGGTGCGCCGCTCTCGTGAGTCGTCGAGGAGGATCGGGTTCGTGTTGTTGATGTGGATGTAGATCTTTCGTGGGATCGGCAGCGGGGCGAGTTGCGCGAGGCTCCCACCGGGACCGTCGATGGGCAGGTGCCCCATGTCGCGGGCCGTCTTGCGGGCGAGCCCCAGCTCGATCAGCTCGTCGTCGCGCCAGCAGGTGCCGTCGACGAGCAGGCAGGAACAGTCCTCCAGCTGGTCGCGCACCGGGAGGAAGGCCTGCATGCCCGGCAGGTAGACGGCCGACCGGCCGGTGCGCTCGTCGGTCAGGCGGTACCCGACCACCCGGCCCTTCTCCGCGCCGGAACCGAAGCGGGCCCGCTTGCTCGTCGGCACGTCGAAGGCCCGGAACGAGAGCCCGTCGGCCAGCGAGGCGTCGGCGTCGGGAACCACCGGGTGCCAGCGCACCGGGCAGTACGCCTCGAGCGTGCGCAGGATCGACGTGCCGTCGGCGAGCGTGGCACGCACCGCCTCGGTGGAGTACACGTCGACGCCGCGACCCTCGCGCAGGAGAAGCAGGCCGAGCGTGTGGTCCAGCTCGGCGTCGGTGAGCAGCACCGCCTGCAGTGGCGTCCTGCGCCCGTCCCGCGGGCGCAGGGCGGGGGACGACTCGATCTGGGTCCGGATGTCGGGTGAGGCGTTCAGCACGAACCAGCGGTGCCGGTCGGTGCTCACCGCCACCGACGACTGCGTGCGGGGCCGGCACGGCCTGCTGCCGTCCCTTACCGCCCGGCAGCCCGGGCAGTCGCAGTTCCACTGCGGGAACCCGCCGCCCGCCGCCGACCCCAGCACGCGAATCCACACGTCGCCGTCCCCCTCCCTGGGGGACGCCGCGGGCGACGTCCCCCGGAACCGGTGTCAGTCGTCCATCCGAGCGACGTACATCGTCACCTCGGGCGCGCACGCGAATTCCTCGAACTCGGGGGTCTCCCATTCAGCGAGCTCCACCGGTGTCACCTCCTCTCCGTCGCTGGGTCACGCGATTCCGGGGATTCACTCCTCCGGAAGCGCGAAGGCGATCAGCGCGCTGCCGTGGCCCGCGCCGAGCATTCCGGGCAGGAATCCCTCGGCCCATCCACCCCAGCCGACCGGCACGGCGATGTACTGCCGGCCGTCCACGCTGTAGGTCGACGGGCTGCTGTGGTGGCCGCTGCCGCACTGGAACTGCCACAGCTGCTCGCCGGTGCGGGCGTCGAGCGCGACGAACTCCCCGGTCGGCTTACCCGCGAACACGAGGTCGCCGCCCGTGGCCAGCGTCGACGCGCACATGGGCAGGTCGTTGCGGTAGCGCCACTTCTCGTCGCCATTGGCGTCGAACGCACTGATGGACCCCGCCATGTCCTCGATGTCCACCTGAACGCCCGCGCCCCAGTAGGGGATGCTCTCCTTGAACTCCCGGCGGCGCCGGGTGGCGGTCGCCCCGGTGTCCTGCACCGGGACGTAGAAGAGCTCGGTCTTCGGGCTGTAGGAGGCGTGCGTCCATTCCTTGGCACCCGCCGGGCCCGGGTAGAAGTGGACCGGTTCTCCTTCCTTGTCCGGGTAGACCTTGGCCGTCACCTGACCTTCCCTCGTGATCGCGCCCCACGTGATGCGGTCCACGAAGGGGGTGATGCCGACCCGCTCGCCGTTCGTGCGGTCGAGGACGAAGAAGTATCCGTTCTTGTCGAAGTGCCCGAGCAGTTTGCGCCCGCCCGACTCGAACAGGATGCATTCCGCGATGCTGTCGTAGTCCCACAGGTCATGCGGCGTGCACTGGTAGTGCCAGCGGATCTGGCCGCTGTCCGCGTCGACCGCGACGATGCTGTCGGTGAAGAGGTTGTCGCCCTCCCTGACCTCGCCGTCGAAGTCGGGCGCCGGGTTGCCGGTGCCCACGTACAGCAGGTTGGTCTCGGCGTCGAAGGTGCTGGTGAGCCAGCAGTTCGCGCCGCCCCGCGCCCATGCCTCGCCGTCGGATGGCCACGTCTCGGAGCCGGGCTCGCCGGGCTTCGGGACCATGTAGCAGCGCCACTGGTGCTCGCCGGAGTCGACGTCGAACGCGTCGAGGTGGCCGCGGACACCGAACTCACCGCCCGAACTGCCGACGATGACCAGGTTCTTCACGACCAGCGGCGCGACCGTGGCGCTCTCCCCGGCCCGCACGTCCCCGTAGGTCTTGTCCCATACGCGCTTGCCGTTGGTGGCGTCGAGCGCGAGTACGTGGGCGTTCGCGGTGACGAAGAAGACCTTCCCCTTCGCCACGGCGACCCCGCGGTTCACGTTCCCGCAGCACAGGGACACGTCGAATGGGACCGCGTGCTTGTAGCGCCAGATCTCCACGCCCGTCTTCGCGTCGAGGGCCCACATCCAGCCGTCCCAGCCGGAGACGAACATGATCCCGTCGACGACGATCGGCGTGGCCTCGAACGAGTAGGTCGACGCACCCGCGATCAGGCCCGTCGTGCCGGCCTGGAAGACCCACGCCGGAAGGAGCCGTCTGACGTTCTCCGTGTTGATCTGGTCCAGCGGGCTGTAGCGCTGCCCGTTGTACGCCCCGTAGTAGGTGAGCCAGTTCTGCGGCTCCTCGCGGGCGTTGAGGATGCGCTCGTAGGTGACCTCGGCCACCACCGGTGGGGCGACATCCGCACCCGGGGTCTTGTAATTCAGCAATGCCTGGTCGATGGCCTCGCCCGCGTCGACGTAATCAGCAGTCGTCATGTCATCTCCTCCTTCCTACGGCCGCGGCTGTTCGGGCCGGTCGAGTCGGGCCTCCGGTGGTACCTCGCCGAGCACGACGATCGCGCCGGTGAGCCCCCGGCCCTCGTCGTTGCCGGTGGGCGAGCTGAACCAGTAGTAGCCCGGTCCGTCGAGGTTGAGCGTCGCCCGTCCCCGGGAATGGTTGACCAGCCAGATGAACTTCCGGTCGCCATTGCTCGGCAGGAGCGCGCAATGCGTGTTCAGGTCGTCGTTGATGAGTGTGAGTTCGAGATCGCCGCCGTGCGGAAGGACCAGGACCGACGGGTCCCAGCACAACTCGTCCGGGTTGATCCGGACCGTCGCCTCCATGCGGCCGTCGCTTTTCTCCGTGGCCTGCGCAATGTTCCCGGTCGCCAGTACGCGACCCAGCGCCGCCTTGTTCTGGCCGTCCAGGCCGAGCTTGCCCATCAGGGCACTGCGCTCCTGCGCGGTACTCGTCACCGGCTCCACCTCCTCATACGGAACTTTTGTCGGAATCGCTCGTCATGCGACTTCCGGTTTGAGAATGACCTTCGTGAAACCCTCGGCCTGCCGCTCGACGCTCTCGTAGGCGCTGGGCGCCTCGGCGAGCGGCAACTCGTGGGACACGACGAAACCGGGGCTGGCCCGGCCCTGCGTGATCAGGTCGCGCAGCTGCCGGTTGTACCGCTTGACGTTCGCCTGCCCGGTTCCCACGCGCAGTCCCTTCTCGAACAGCGCGTCGAGCGCGAAGGGCAACCGGCCCGGATCCGACGGCACGCAGTGGCCGGGCACACCGAGCGAGCCCGCGGGGCGTACGACCTGCACGAGCAGGTTCAGCGCCTGGTTCGGCGCGGCCGCCGGTTCCGACCGGTTCCCGGACGCCGCGACGACCTGGTGGCCCGTGGCGTCGATCCCCCGGTCGGTGCCCTCCCCTCCGGTCAGGTCCCTGATCTGCTGGACCGGGTCCCCTTCGGCGAGGTCGATCGCGACCGCGCCGATCTCCCGGGCCGTGGCGAGCCGCGCGGGCACGCGGTCGACCACGAAGACCTGGGCGGCACCGCGCAGCAGCGCGCAGTACGCGGCCATCAGCCCGAGGGCCCCGGCGCCGAACACCGCAACGGTCTCCCCCGGGGAGACGCCCGCGAGCTCACACCCGTGGTAGCCGGCGGCGAAGACGTCCGCGAGGAGCGTGTAGTCCGACTCGTGATCGATTCCCGGGGGCAGGAGCATGCAGTTGAAGTCCGCGAAAGGCACCCGCAGGTACTCGGCCTGACCTCCCGGATAGGGTGCGATCGCGGAGTTTCCGCACACGCCGAGAGCGACGCCCTGCGGGTTCACGGTCAGGCAGAAGCCGCTGAGGCCGGCCACGCAGTTCTTGCAGAAGCCGCAGGCGATGTTGAACGGCATCACCACGCGATCGCCCCGCTCCAGACCGGTGACGCCGCTGCCGACGTCCTCGACGATCCCGAGGTTCTCGTGGCCGAACACGATCCCGGGCTCCGCCGCGGTCCGGCCCTCGTACAGATGCAGGTCCGAGCCCGAGATGCCGGTGGACGTGATCCGCACGACTACGTCGTTCGGGTGCTCGATGCGCGGATCGGGTACCTCCTCGACGGCGAGGTCGAAGGGTTTCCGGTACACCACCGCCCGCATGAACCTCCTGCCTCCAGTCGTGGCCGTCGTGTCGCGCGTTCAGCCCCTAGGAGCACCATCACCCGATCGTTAACCTGGGTTGCGCCTCGATGTGGCGGCAGGGCATTCGGGCGGTGTTCATCCGGGTGGAGTCATTCGGTGCGCGCCTGGTGATCTCCGATCCTGGAGCGCTCGGTCCGTCACCCATAGGGAGTTGGGATGAACGGCGCCAAGGGCCCAACGAGCGGGGCGACACCCGCAACGAGCGGTGTGGCGCTCGCCGACGCCGACGTCCGCGCCACGAGTGCCGCCTGGGAACGATTCGCGGCCGGGGCGGAGTCGGTGGACGGGGTGCGGCCCGAGATCCTCATGTCCTGGTACCGGTGCCGCGAGGAGTACGAGGTCGACCCGCACCTGGATCGCGCACCGCCCGCGGCGGAGGTGGGCGCGCACTCGATCGACCACGACGTGGTGTACGCCGAGCTCGGGGGCATGGCGGCTTCCGCGGCCCGTGAGGTGGACGGGCTGGACGGCATCGTCACCGTGGCGGACGGCGACGGCCGGATCCTCGGGACGTGGGGCAGCAGGCGCATCCTCCACCAGGCCGCCGACAGCAACCTCGCCCCGTGGTCCACGTGGTCGGAATGGGCGAGCGGCACCAACGGCATGGGCACGGCCCTGGAGAGCCACCGCCCGGTGCTGGTGCGCGGCCCCGAGCACTGGTGCCAGGGGTTCCACGAATGGGTGTGCGCCGGTGTCGCGGTCCGGGACGTCGTCACCCACGAGCCGCTGGCAGTGCTCGACGTCTCCTGCTGGAACAGCCCGCTGTCGGCGGACGTGCTGCCCTGGCTGGGCAAGGTCGCCGCGGCCACCGAGGCCAAGCTGCGGCAGCGGGCCCACCACAGCGGCACGCTCCTCGCGGCCGCCCTCGGCGACCTCCGCGTCGCACCCGAGACCCCGCTCGCCGCCGTGGACCTGGCCGGGAGCGTCGTGCTCGCGAACAGCGAGGCCGCCGTGCTGATGGGCACCCCGGCCGACCAGCCCGCCTACGCGCCCGCGCACCGCTTCACGCCCCAGCTCTCGGCGCTGCCGATCCTGGTGCGCCGCGCGGTGGAGCGCGCCCGCAAGGACCCGGACTGGACGGGGTCGACGCAGGTCCACGTGCCGTTCCTGGACATCACCGTCCCGGTCGTGGTCCGGCCCGTCTTCACCGGCACCCAGCTGATCGGCATGCTGCTCGCGTTCGGGTCCGCCGGTTCCTCCGGCTGCGAGCAGCCGGCCGGCTACCTCGTTCCCGCCGCGACGACGGGCCCGCTCCCGAGCCGGGTCGTCGCACTGCGGGACGACCGCTGGGTACTGCTGGACCCCCGCGAGATCCGCTTCGCCGAGGCCGACCACAACACCGTCTGGCTGGCCACCGACCAGGGCCGACTCGTGGCCGCGACGCGAGGCCTCGACCGCCTCGAGCAGCAGCTCGAGGACAAGGGCTTCCTCCGCGTGCACCGCCGGTTCCTCGTGAACCTCAGCCGGGTGCGGGAGGTCGAGCAGGGCTTCAAGGGCGCGCTCTTCCTCGCCACCGACGCCCGCTCGCGCGAGACGGTGCCGGTCTCGCGCCGGCACGCGTCGCAGCTGCGTCAGACGTTCGGGCTCTGAGCGGAGCGGCCGCTCAGAGCTTCAGGAGCACGTTGGAGCAGCTGGAGAGGTCGATGCCCTTCTCGTCGACGTCGAGGCTGGTCAGCACGCCGTCCTCGACGATCGCCGCGTAGCGCTTCGAACGCCTCCCGAGCCCGAAGCCGCTGCCGTCCAGCTCGAGGCCCATGGCCGCGGTGAACTCGCCGTTGCCGTCGGCGAGCAGCACGATGTCGTCGCCGACGCCGTGGGCCTTGCCCCAGGCGTCCATCACGAACGGGTCGTTGACCGCGACGCACGCGATCGTGGTGACACCCTTGGCCTTCAGCTCGTCCGCCCGCTCCACGAACCCGGGCAGGTGGATGTTGGAGCAGCCCGGCGTGAACGCGCCCGGCACGGCGAACAGCACGACCTTCCCGGTGCCGAGCACCTCGCCGCTCTTCACGACGGTGGGGCCGTCCGCGGTCATCGTGCGCAGCTCGGCGTCGGGGAGCCGGTCGCCAACGGAGATCGTCATGCGGTTCAACCTACGCCGGACGCTCCGCCCGTTCCGCGAGCGCGTGAGCGGCACCACGCGGCACCACGACCACCGGCACCGGCGAGTGCCGCACGATCCGCGACGAGCGGGAGCCGATGAACACGTGCTCGAGCGGGCCCGCGGTGCTGGACCCGACGGCGAGGAGGTCCCCGTCCTCCCAGCCGATGTCCTCGATCGCTCCCGCCCAGTCGCTGCCGTACCCCACCGCCGACGCGAGCGCGGACGGTTGCCGGGGCAGCCGCTCGACCTGCTCCAGGACGGCGCGCTGGGCCCGCTCGACCTCCGCCGCCCACTCGCGCGCCACGGCGTCCTCGGCCCGGGAGCCGATCCCGGCGGTCAGCGGCGTGCGCGGGCGCACGGCGAACGACGCGACGCGCAGCGCGGCCTTCGCCCGTGCGGCCACGCCCGCGACGGCGACGACCAGCTCGTCCGCGCCCTCGGTGGCGTCGAACGCGGCCGTCACCCGGCGGACCGTGGCATCGGCCCGGCAGCGGAAGCCGCGGGGGCCGAGCACCACCGGGAGCGGTGAGCTGTGCAGCAACCGGTCCGCAACGCTGCCGAACGCGACGCGCCCGAGCACCCCCGCCGTGGACGAGCCGAGCACGAGCAACCGGGCGCCGTGCTCACGCGCGACGTCCAGGAGGCCCACCGACGTCGAGCGCGCCCTGGCGACGACGAACGAGGCCGGGCGGTCGCCGGGCACCAGGCGCCGGGCCTGCTCGATCGCCTCCTGGGCGCTGCGGTCGAGGTACTCCTGGTACTCGGCGTCGACCCGCGCCATACCGGGCGGCCAGGGCGGCGGCACCACCGTGCACAAGAGGAGGTCCGCGTCGAGCGAGCGGGCGAGCATCACGCCGAGGTGCACGGCGGCCGTCGCGCGCTCGTCGCGGGGCAGCCCGACGAGGACGGTCATGACATGTCCTCGCGCGGCGTCCCGGCAGCCAGCCGCGAATGCCGGATCCCGTAGGTGAAGTACCAGACGAGCACGATCGCCACCCAGATCCCGAAGACCGCGACCGTGATCGGCCTCAGGTTGCTGATGACCCAGAGGCACCCCAGCACCGACAGGATCGGCGTGACCGGATAGCCGGGGACCCGGAATCCGCGCGGCAGATCGGGTGCCGTGCGCCGCAGGATGATCACGCCGATGGAGACGACGAGGAACGCCACGAGGGTGCCGATGCTCGTCATCTCGGCGAGGAAGTTGATCGGCAGGAAGCCGGCGAGCAGCGCGATGGCGACCGCGACGACGATCGTGTTGTTCACCGGCGTCCTGGTGCGGGCGTTCACCTGCTTGAAGAAGCCCGGCAGCATCCCGTCGCGACCGATCGCGAACAGGATGCGGGTCTGGCCGTAGATCACCACGAGGGTGACGCTGAAGATCGAGACGATCGCCCCGGCCGCGAGGACGGTGCCGGGCCAGCTGGCGCCCACCACGTCCTCCAGGATGGCGGCGAGCCCGGCCTCCTGCCCCTCGAACTCCGCCTGGGGCTGCGCGGCGACGGCGACCACGGCGACCGCCACGTAGACCGACGTGACGATGAGCAGCGCGAGGATGATGGCGATGGGCATCGTCCGGCGTGGGTTCTTCACCTCCTCCCCCGCGGTCGACACAGCGTCGAGGCCGACGTAGGCGAAGAAGATGATGCCGGCGGCACCGGTGACGCCCGCGATCCCGAACGGCGCGAAGTCGGCGAGGTTGTCGGTGTTCCAGCCCGTGATACCGATGACGACGAACATCACCAGTACGGCGATCTTGATGACCACCATGACCGCGTTGACCGTGGCCGACTCGCTCGCCCCCCGGATGAGCAGCAGGGCGCACAGCGCGATGAGCACGACGGCGGGCAGGTTGATCAGCCCACCGCCCTCCGGCGACTGGGACAGCACATCCGGGATCTGGAAGCCGAACAGGTTGCCGAGCAGCTGGTTGAGGTACTGCGACCAGCCGACGGCCACCGCCGCACCGGACACGCCGTACTCGAGCAGCAGGCACGCCGCCACCCCCATGGCGACGACCTCCCCGAGCGTCGCGTACGCGTAGGAGTACGACGACCCCGACACCGGGACCGCACCCGCCAGCTCCGCGTAGCACAGCGCGGTGAGGCCCGCGACGGCTCCGGCGATCACGAAGGACCAGATCACGGCCGGCCCGGCGACCGGCACGGCCTCGCTCAGGATGAAGAAGATGCCCGTGCCGATCGTCGCCCCGACCCCGATCATCGTGAGCGGGAACAGCCCGATGGTGCGGGCGAGCTGCCCACCGCCGTGGCCGTCGACCCCGGTCTCCGCCGCCATCACCTCCACCGGCTTGCGGCGGAAGGCCTGGTGCAGCAGCGGTGCCATCGCCATCTCCTCGGTCGGGGCTCACCACGATCCAGGTCAGCCGGGCGGGACGCGAGCCCCCGAACGGAGGCTGCGCCTGATCAGGAATCGGGACCCCGCCCCGGTCGCGGTCACGCAGGGTGGGAGCCTCATCACATGTGCGACCCCATCGCGCGGCTGTTCGACCTGATCGCCGACGGCTACGACGAGGACGTCCCGTTCTACGCGACGATCGGCCGCCTGCTCGTGCAGTGGGCGGAACCGGCGGCGGACGCGCGGGTACTGGACATCGGGGCGGGCCGCGGCGCGATCACGCGGGCGCTGGCCGAGTCGCGCGGGGCGGCGGGGTCGATCGTGGCGGGCGACATCTCCCCGCGGATGCTGGAGCAGCTCGCCGCGCTGCAGCTGCCCGGCGTGGAGACCCGGCTGCTGGACGCCCGACGGCTCGATCTGCCCGATGCCTCGTTCGACATGGTGTTCGCCGGGTTCGTCCTCTCGGCCATCCCCGATCCCGCCCGGGCCATCGCAGAGCTGGCGAGGGTACTGCGCCCCGGCGGGCAGATGCTGCTGTCGGCGCCCGGGCCGTGCTCAGCGGACGAATGGTGGGTGCGCTACGGGGAGATCGTCGACGAGTTCACCGCCAGGGTGGACAGCGGCCTGGCGCCCGAGGCGGAAGCGGTCCCGGTGTCGGCCGACGTCGCCGCAGACGCACCTGCGCACACCCATGACGACGTGGCGACCGAGTTGGAACGGATCGGGCTGCGCCCGGTCGCGCACACCCACGCCGAGGTCGAGCTCCCCATCGACGGCCCGGAGGCGTACTGGCGGTGGCTGCAGATGCACGGCAACCAGTGGATCCACGACGCGCTGTCCGAGCCCGACCGCGCCGAGTTCCGCGATCGGGTCCTCGACAGCCTGCAGAACCTCCACCCCGCTCACGGCAAGCGGCTGATCGCGGGTGCCGTCTTCGAGCGGCTGGAGCGCGTTTGACCCCTCGGGCGAGGCACCCGGTCGCGCATCTGGCGAACCTCGACCTGAACCTCCTGGTCGCGCTGCGCGAGCTGCTGCGGGAGCGGAACGTGACGCGCGCGGCGGCGCGGATCGGGGTCTCCCAGCCGGCGGCGAGTGCGGCGCTGTCGCGGCTGCGCCGGCACTTCGACGACGAGCTGCTCATCCGCGCGCGTTCCGGCTACACGCTCTCGCCGCTCGCGATGCAGCTCGCCGACCAGGTCGAGACGGTGTGCGCCGCCGCCGAGCGGCTCTTCGCCACGGGGCGCGCTTTCGACCCGAGCACGTCCCGCCGGGAGTTCACGCTCCTTATGGCCGACTACACGATCGCCGTGCTCGGCAGGCACCTGTCGACGACGATCGGCGCGCAGGCCCCCGGCGTCGACCTGCACCTGCGGCTGGTGCGGGAGGCGTTCGCCCTGGACTTCGCCGAGACGATCACCCTGATCGACGGCATGGTGTCGCCGCCCGTCGAGAAGTTCGAGCTGCCGTCCGTGCGCTCGGTCGAGCTGTTCACCGACCGCTGGGTCTGCATCGCCGACGCCGCCAACCCCGACGTCGACGGCGGGATCACGATCGAGCGGCTGGCCGAGCTGCCGTGGGTGGCGCCGTTCCAGCCCGACCGCGGCAACCCGACGGCCGCCCCGATGAGCCGGCAGCTCGCGCTCTTCGGCATCCGCCCCGAGATCCGCGTCCGCGTCGAGAGCTACCAGGCGGTGCCCTACCTCGTCGCAGGCACCGACCGCGTCGCCCTCCTCCAGGAGCGGCTCGCCACGCAGGTGGCCGGCCTGCTCGGGCTGCGGGTCCTCCCCTGCCCCGGCGATCCGGAGCCGATCGTGGAACGTCTCTGGTGGCACGCCGACCGCGACGGCGACCCCGCGCACCGGTGGCTGCGTGAGACCGTGATCGCCGCAGCAGCACGCCTCTGAGCTGGGAATATCTGTTCAGCTGATAGCGCGTAGACGGATTGACTATTTCCTCGCGGTCCGCGCGGGTTCCTAGCGTGTGACGCATGCCGCACCCGCTCACCGACCTCCCGGTCCACACCGTCACGCGTCCGGAAGGGAACGCGACGCACGAGGTCACCGCCGACGTCTGCGTCGTCGGCGCCGGCATCGCGGGCCTCTCGGCAGCCGTCGAGGCGGCACGGCTGGGCCGCTCCGTCGTGCTGGTCGACGCGTTGCCCGTGCTGGGCGGGCAGATGGTCAACTCGCTGATCGGGCTGTTCTGCGGTGTCTTCGGCAACGCCCCCGAGCACCGCCAGCTCACCCACGGCCTGTTCGACGACGTTTTCTCCGACCTCGGCGCCACCGGCGACCTGTTCTACAACCGGGGCCACACCACCACCGTCGGCTACGACGAGGTGCGCCTCGGCCGGTGGGTCGAGCAGACGGTTGCCGCCCACGGCATCCAGGCGATCACGGGCGCTGTGATCGTCGGCGTGACGCGGTCGGCCGACCGGATCGACGCCGTCCGCTTCGCCACCCGCTACGGCACCGTCGAGGTCACCGCCACCGGCTTCGTCGACGCCAGCGGCGACGCCGCCCTGGCCTGGGAGGCCGGGTTGCCGTGCCGGCTGCCGGAGCGGGAGATCTACGGCAGCCAGCAGCTCGTCGTCGAGCACCTCGACGAGAGCCGCCGCCCCGACCCCGCGGAGCTCGCCGCCCGGATCGGGGCGAAGGCCGAGGAGTTCGGCCTGCACCGCCACGACGGGCTCGCGTTCTTCTTCCCCGGCCGCGGCACCGCGGTGCTCAACATGACCCACATCGAGGCCCCGCTCGACCCGATCGCCGCCGCGGACGCCCAGATCCGCGGCAAGGAGCAGGCCGACCGGGCCATCGCGCTGTTGCGCGCGGAGTTCCCCGACGTCTTCGGCAACGCCCGGGTGCGCAGCTACGGCTTCCCGGGACGCCGCCAGACCCGCTGGGTGGCCGGGGTCCACCAGCTCACCGTCGACGAGGTCCGCACCGGCACCCGCTTCCCCGACGCGGTGGCGCGCACGGCGTGGCCGATCGAGCTGCACGACACCCCGCAGGGATACGTGTGGGAGACGTTCGGACCCGACCACGTGCACTACGTGCCGCTGCGCGCGATGACCCCGCCCGACGTGCACAACCTGCTCGTCGCCGGCCGCTGCATCGACGGGGACGCGGCGGCGCTGTCCAGCGTGCGGGTCATGGGGCCGTGCGGCGCCGAGGGCTTCGCCGCCGCGCACGTGCTCGACCTCGTCGGCAAGGACAGCGTGCACGACGTCGATCTCGGGTCACTCGCCGAGCGCGTCGCCGCGAACGTCGAAGGCTGAGATCCCAGGAAGGACGGCAATGACGCTCTCCGAGACCACCCGGATCACCGCCGCTGACGAACGCCGTTCCGCCCGCGGCGGCGCCTTCTCGATGTTCGTCGACAGCTTCGACGTGTACCTGCCCGCCCTCGTGCTGCCGGCGGCAATGGCCTACTTCATGCCGCAGGACCTGCCCGCGCCGATCCGCGCCACGTTCACGACGGTCCTGTTCACCGTCGGGCTGCTCGGCCGCCCGATCGGCAGCGTGATCTTCGGGAACCTGTCCGACCGGATCGGCCGCAAGCGGGTCACGATGCTGTCGGGCTGGGGCTTCACGGTCGTCACGCTGCTCATGGGCCTGTTGCCCGGGTACGCGGCGTGGGGCTACGGCGGCATCGCCGTGTTCGCGGTGCTGCGGCTGGTCGGCGGGATCTTCCTGGCCGGCGGGTACGCCGCGCCGATCCCGCTCGCGCTCGAGCAGGCCCGCCCGCACCGCCGCGGCCGGGTCGGCGCGCTGATCGGCATCGGCGCGCCCGGCTCGTTCCTGCTGATGAACGTCCTTCTGTTCGGGGTGCTGGAGACGGTGCCGAAGGACGGGTTCCTGTCGTGGGGCTGGCGGGTGCCGTTCGTCGTGGGCTTCCTGCTCGGGCTGGTCTACCTCTGGCACTACCGCAAGGTCGTCGAGGACGAGGAGTCGATCGTCGAGCGGCGCGCGTCCTCGACCCGCCAGCCCGTGGTCGAGCTGTTCACCACCCACCGCGCGCTGATCACGTCGGTGTTCCTGTTCACCTGTGGCTACTGGTTCGCGACCCAGATGTCGGTGTCGTTCCTGACGACGCTGCTGGTGCAGGTGCTGGGCCGGAGCCCGACGCTCGGCAGCGTGCTGGAGATCGTGTCGTCGATCGTCACGATCGGGATGATCGTGGTGCTGGCCGAGGTCTCCCAGCGGATCGGGCGGCGAGCGCTGCTGATGCGCTGGGCGCTGGTGATGACGGTGGTCGTCGCGGCGGCGTTCGTGCTGCTGGTCGTGGCCGCCAGGGGCGGTGCGCCGGAGTGGGTGCTCGGCGTGCTCTACGTGGTGGCGAAGGTGGTGCCGTCGGCGCCGCTCGGCGTGATCCTGGTGTACCTGAACGAACGCTTCCCGTCGTCGGTGCGCGCGTCCGGCTACGGCATCGGCTACATGTTCGGGCTGATCCTGCCAGGGCTCTACACCGTCTGGCTGCTCGCGCTCTCCACGCTGATGCCCTACGAGTTCACCCCGGTCGTGCTGATCGTCTTCGGCGGCCTGCTGATGTTCACGGCCGTGCGGCGCGGCCCCGAGACCCACCCGGTCCGATGAAGCTCACCGACGACGACAAGGCCATGCGCGACGGCGCCGAGGGTCCGGCCGTCGCCGCCGCGATGGACCTGCTGATCCGCTACGGCGAGGCGCTGGACGCCGAGCACCTCTGCGACGTGCGCAACGTCGCGGGCACCACCACCCAGCCCTCCCCGGTCAAGGCGCGGCTGGTGGCCGAGGGCGGCTGGGAGAAGGCCTTCTCGGTGATCAACCTCGATGCGGACTTCGATTCGTACGAGGCGTTGCCGATCCCGGACATGAAGGTGCCCACCTGCCAGCTGCAACAGGGCTTCGGGCCGGACTCGGTCGGCATCGCGCCGTACCCGGAGAAGTTCGTGGAGCTGCAGTCCGACGCCGAGGCGTTCTACGGCAGGCGCGGGGTGCACATCCTCGCCACCTGCACGCCGTACCAGGTGGGGAACCTGCCGACGCGCGGCGAGCACTGCGCGTGGATGGAGTCCTCCGCGGTCGTGTACGCCAACTCCGTGCTCGGGGCGCGCACCAACTGCGAGGGCACGGCGTCGACCGGCGCGGCGAGCCTCACCGGCCGGATCCCGTGCTGGGGCAACCACCACGACGCCCACCGGCTCGGCACGCACCTCGTGCGCGCTGACGTTCCGGTGTCCGGGTTCCGCGACTGGGGCATGTTCGGCTACTTCGTCGGCGAGCTCGTGCAGGAGGCACGACCGGTCGTCGTCGGCGACCTGGCCCGGCCGGACCTCACCGAGCTCAAGCACTTCGGCGCCGCCGCGGCGTCGTCGGGCGGGGTGGAGCTCTACCACGTCCCCGGTGTCACCCCGGAGGCGCCGGACGTCGAGACGGCGTTCGGCGGGACCGTCCCGGAGGCGGTGGGTTACGGCGCCGCCGAGCGCAGGCACGTCTACGAGACCCTCAACGACCAGGGCAGCTGCACCGACGTCGACTTCGTGCTGCTCGGGTGCCCGCACGCCTCGCTCGACCAGATCCGCGCGGCAGCACGCGCGCTGGAGGGCCGCCGTCTGCACTCCGGCACCCAGCTGTGGATCATGGCGCCGCGCGCGCTGAAGGACACCGCCGACCGCAGCGGCTACACCGCCGTGATCGAGGCCGCCGGTGGGAAGGTGCTCGCCGACTCCTGCCCGGCGATGTCGCGCTCGGCCCCGCCGGGCACCAAGGTCTTCGCCACCGACTCGGCCAAGCAGGCGCACTACCTGCCCGCGATCCTCGGCATCGAAGCCTGGTTCGGCACGCTTGACGAGTGCGTCGACGCCGCCGTCACCGGGCGCTGGAGGGGTGGGCTGTGACCGTTCTGCACGGGCGCACCGTCGTGCCCGGCGTCGTCGAGGGTGAGGCGCTCGTCTCGCACGAGACGATCTCCGGCTGGGGCGGGATCGACCCGGCCACCGGCACGATCATCGAGCGCCGCCACGAGCTGTGCGGCGTGTGCTTCACGGGCAAGATCCTGGTCTTCCCGGGAGCGAAGGGCTCGTCGGGCTGGTCGGGGTTCTTCCAGACCACCAGGCTGCTGGGCACCGCACCCATCGGGATGATCTTCACCGTCGTGACGACGAAGGCGGCGCTGGGCGCGGTGGTGACCCGCGTACCCGCGCTGACGGACCTGGATCGGGACCCGACGGAGGCGATCAGGACGGGCGATCGGCTCCGTCTCGACGCGACCGCGGGCACCGTCGAGATCCTGCGTTAGCCGCCGCTCGCCCGCACCAACGTCCGTATCTCGCGGAGCGCGACCGAGACGGTCGCCAGGTCGGACCGGCCGGCCGCGCCGATCTCGTCGAGGAGCCGCAGGCAGCGGTTCGCCGCGAC
Source organism: Pseudonocardia hierapolitana (assembly GCF_007994075.1). Taxonomy (NCBI): domain Bacteria; kingdom Bacillati; phylum Actinomycetota; class Actinomycetes; order Pseudonocardiales; family Pseudonocardiaceae; genus Pseudonocardia; species Pseudonocardia hierapolitana. The sequence goes on from NZ_VIWU01000001.1 coordinate 8,726,240, forward strand.
GTCGGTCCGCGCGATCCAGTCCCGTACCAGCTCCTGCCCGGTGCAGCCCGACCAGCTCGTCCGCACGACCTCGGCCGTGATCGCCGAATGGACGACGTGCAGATCCTCGCGGAGTGCCGCCCTCGCCAGCGCAGGCCAGCGTTCGTCGCGCGGCAGGTCGAGGATCCGGGCCCGCAACCAGTCCAGCCGCAGGTGCTCCTCGAGCGCGAAGTGGACCACCGCCACCTCCCCGACCGGACGCCCGGTCGAACGCGCCACCGCGGTGATGTCGAGCGCGGAGATGAGGTCCGGCGACGTCCGCACCGCCCTCGCCAGCTCCTCGGGGACGCCGGCGTCCACGTGGCCGCGGACCGTCCGGTCCAGGGCGCTGCGCCGGTTCTCGCTGATCAGAGCCGGGATCAGCGAGGTCAGCTCCCGCACCCCCGGCTCGAAGAACTCGATGGTCTGGGCGATGTCGAGCGGCTGTTCCCGGTTGCGCAGCAGCCACCGTGTCGCCCGCTCGGCCAGCCGGCGCAGCTCGAGGAAGAGCGAGATCTGGGTGCGGGTCGGCACGACGCCGTCGAGCGCCTCGAGCCTCTCCCACAGCGCGCCCATCCCGAAGACGTCCCAGGCCGCCGTGTGTGCCCGTGCAACGTCGGGTGCCGAGAGGCCCGTCTCGTCCGTCAGGCGCGACACGAACGTCATGCCCGCCCGGTCGACGACGCCGTTCGCGACGCGGGTCGCGATGATCTCCCGTCGCAGCGGGTGCTCCTGGATCTGCCGCGGACAGCGGTCGCGCAGCACACGGGGGAAGTACCGCTCGAGCGCCCGGCCGAGGAACGGGTCCTCCGGCACGTCGGAACCGATCAGGTCGTCGAACAGCTCGATCTTGCTGTGGGCCAGCAGCAGCGCGAACTCCGGGAGCTGGAGGCCCCCGTTGATCTCGGCCCGTTCCATGAGCTCGTGGGTGCCGGGCAGCTGCTCGGCCGCTCGGTCGACCCGGCCCGAACGCTCCAGGGCGTCGAGGTACCGGGCGTGGACGTCCCGCATCGCAGGGGCTTGCGCCGAATCGAGGTGGATCGCCCGCGTCAGGCCGTCGCTGTCGGCGAGCACGTCGGCGGCGACCTCGTCGGTCATCGCCGCGAGCAGCTCGTCGCGCTGCTTGCCGGTGAGGTCGCCGTCGCGCACCACGCGGTCGAGCAGGATCTTGATGTTGACCTCGCGGTCGGAGCAGTTCACAGCGGCCGCTCCGTCGACGACGTCGGCGTTGATCTGGCCGCCGAGCAGCGCGTACTCGGTCCGGCCGCGCTGCGTGAACCCCGAGCTCCCACCCTCGCCGGCCACCCGGCACCGCAGCCCGGTGGCGTCGACCCGGACGGCGTCGTTCCGCTTGTCACCGACCTCGCCGTGCGGTTCGGCCGACGCCTTGACGTACGTGCCCACGCCCCCGTTCCACAGCAGGTCCACCGGGGATTCGAGGACGGCGCGGACGAGCTCGTCCGCGGAGAGCGAGTCGGCGTCGACGCCGAGGGCCCGGCGCATCTCGTCCGACAGCGGCACGTCCCTCGCCGTCCTGGGGAACACCCCACCGCCTGCGGAGATGAGCGACCGGTCGTAATCCGCCCAGGACGAGCGGGCCAGCCGGAACAGCCGCGCCCGTTCGTCGAAGCTGCGCCCGGGGTCGGGGTCGGGATCGACGAAGACGTGGCGGTGGTCGAAGGCGGCCACCAGCCTGATGTGCCGCGACAGCAACATGCCGTTGCCGAACACGTCGCCGGACATGTTCCCGATCCCCGCGACGGTGAAGTCCTCGTCCTGCACGTCGATACCGAGCGACCGGAAGTGCCGCCGCACCGACACCCACGCACCACGGGCGGTGATGCCCATCGCCTTCCGGTCGTAGCCGGTGGATCCGCCGGAGGCGAACGCGTCTCCGAGCCAGAAGCCGTACTCGGCGGAGATCGCGTTGGCGATGTCCGCGAACTCCGCGGTGCCCTTGTCGGCGGCGACGACGAGATACGGGTCGTCGCCATCGTGCCGCACCACGCGGCGCGGCGGCACGGCTCGGCCGTCGACCATGTTGTCGGTGACGTCGAGCAGCCCCCGTACGAACGTGCGATAGCAGGTCGCGACGTCGGCCTGTGACTTCACGACGAACCCGCCCTTCGCGCCGACGGGCACGGCGACCGCGTTCGTGACGCTCTGCGCCCCGACCAGACCGAGGATCTCGGTGCGGAAGTCCTCGGGCCGGTCCGACCAGCGCAGCCCACCCCGGGCGATGGGACCGCCGCGCAGGTACACACCCTCGACCAGCGGCGAGTACACGAAGGTCTCGAACGCAGGCCTCGGCAGCGGCAGGTCGGGGACTGCGTGCGGGTCGAGCTTGAAGACGAGCGACGTCGCCCCATCGGTGAAGAAGTTCGTCCGCAGCGTCGCGGTCACCAGGTTCAGGAGGCTGCGCAGCACGCGGTCCTCGTTCAGCCGCGCCACCAGGTCGATGCGCCGCTCGATCTCGGCGACGGCCTCCTTGGCGGCGAGACCGCGGTCCTCGCGCACGTCGCGGTCGGGATCGAACCTGATGGCGAACAGCTCGACGAGCAGCGCCGCGATCTCCGGGTTGTCCACCAGCGTCGTGGCCATGACGTCCCGGCTGAACGTCGTCCCGGCCTGCCGCAGGTACCTGACGTACGCGCGGAGGACGGTCGCATCCCGTCCGCGCAGGCCGGCGCGGAGCACGAGCCGGTTGAACCGGTCGTTCTCGATCTCGCCGCGCCACACCGCCGCGAGGGTGTCCTCGAAGCGGGCCCGGACGTCGGCGACGTCGAACTCGTCCAGGTCCTCGTGCCGCAACCCGAGGTCGTAGATCCACACCGGCTGCGCGCCCGCAGGCCGGATCTCGTACGGCCTTTCGTCGACGACCCGCGTCCCCATGTTCTCCAGCAGCGGCACGACGTCGGAGAGCATCAGCGGCTCGCCGTAGCGGTAGAGCTTCAGGCGGGGCAGCGGGTCGATGCTGTCGAGCAGGGAGTACAGGTGGATCGCGAGGCCGTCGGGCGGGTCCCCGGCCAGCAGGGCCTCGAGCCTGCGGATGTCGCTCACCGCGGTCCGCGCCGTGTGGTCGTCCTGGTAGCCGGGGGGCATCGCGTTCGCGTAGCGGCTGAGCAGCAGCACCCCCTGTTCCTCGCCGAACTCCTCGACGAGCGCGTCGGCGAGGTCGTCGGTCCACGTGCGCAACGCCGAGGTGAGCCGGGCCTCGACCAGGGAGGCGTCCAGATCGGCCACCGCGCCGGGCTCGACGTAGATCACGAAGTGCAGGCGGGCCACGGAGGAGTCCGTCACCAGCGTCGACTCCTCGGCGTGCACGCCCTGGAACGCGCTCATCAGGGTGTCGCGGATGCAGACCCGTGCCGCCTCGTCGAGCCGTCCGAGCGGCAGGTCGACGAAGCAGGAGAAGAACCTCCCGAAACCGTCCCGGCGCACGCGCAACCGCAGCCGCTGCTGGTGCTGCAGCTCGAGGATCGCCATGGCGTCGCCGTACAGCTCGTCCGCGGTGGACTGCAGGACCTCGTCCCTCGGGTAGCCGTCGAGGATGTCGACCAGGACCTGCGCCTCGTAGGTGTGCCGGGGATCCGCGGCGCGATCGAGCACCGCCCGCATCTTCTGCCGCGCGATCGGGATCTCGGCGAGCGCAGCCTTCGCCACGCTTCTCGGGTAGAGCCCGAGGAAGCGCCGCTCGCCGACCGCCCGTCCGTTCTCGTCGATCCGCTTGACCCCGACGTAGTCGAGATGGGTCCCGCGCTGGACGGTGGCGCGCGAGTTGGCCTTCGTGATGTTGAGCAGAACCGGTTCCGGCAGCCTTCTGCGCACGTCGGCCGGCAGCGTCGAGAGCGGATGGGGTGTCCCCGGAACGGTGCGCAAGATGCCGAGGCCGGACCCGTCGACCGCCCGCAACACCTCCTCGCGCGGGCCGGGCACGAGCTCGTACTCCCGGTAGCCGAGGAACGTGAAATGGTCCTCGGCGAGCCACCGCAGGAACTCCGCGGCCTCCGCCCGGTCCTGCGGATCGACGGTCGGCGCCTCGGCATGGAGGCCCTGCGCGATCGAGACCGCCCGCTCCCGCATCGCGGCCTGGTCCTCGCTGGCCGCTCGTACGTCGCCCAGCACGCGGACCAGGTCCCGCCGGAGCTCGTCGAGCACGGCCGGGTCGGCCTGGCGGTCGATCTCGATGTGGTGGAAGGACTCCCGGACCACCTCCGCGCTCCTCTGCTCGTCCTCGCCGAGCACGGCGAGCAGCTCGCCGCTCGCGCCGCGCACCACCTCGAAGACCGGGTGGAGCGCGATGTGCAGCCCGAACCCGTGCCTGCCGAGCTCGGTCTCGAGCGACTCCGGGATGAACGGCATGTCGTCGGCCACGACCTGCACGACGGTGTGGGGGCATGCGAAGCCGTCCGCGTCGAAGGTCGGCGAGCACACCGCCACGGTGAGCTCCCCCGGCTGACGGCGGCGCGCCAGGCGCAGGTGGGCGAGCGCCGTGCCGAACAGGTCGGGGACGGCGCGGGCGGCGAGGTCCTCACCGGCGACGCGCTCGTAGTACCGGTCGACGAGCGGGAGGTACAAACGCGCGTCGGCCGCGCCCATCCGTTTCGCCGCGTACTGCCGCACGCGTTGGATGACCTCCGACCGGTCGTCGTGCGGAATGGCACGCATGCCTCGCTCCTCCCGGATCGCCTCACCGAGAAGGCTCCACCTTCGCGGCCGTCTTGGGGAGCGCCTGCCCTTGTGCAATCGGGTCTCTCGGCTCATCCTCGGCCCGGGACGCACGAGGGAGCGGCCGATGGAACGAACACCACCGGAGCCGTCCGGCGACTACGAGTACGACCTCGTCCACGAACCCGGCCTCGAGTTCGAGGCACCGCACGAACAGCACCACGACAGCAGCCCGCCCCCGAAGCCCGACCCGGGGGGCGACTACGGCTACGACGAGGCCCACGACTGCAGATCGGTCGGGGACGGCTAGCGGTAGCCCCGCTTGAGCAGGTATCCGGCTCCCGCCTCATAACCCTCGGGGCTGAGCTGTTCGAACCCGAAGACGTCGGCGAGCCGGTTGGTGGTGTCGAAGGCGGCGCAGACCGCGAGCGCGTCCTGAACCTGCTGGGGTGATACTCCCGCGGCCAGCACTCCCCGCATGTCGTCGGCGTCGACCGTTCCCTCCCGGGTCAGCTTCCCGAGCATCCGCAGCGTTGCCCGCAGCGGCTCTTCGATGGGTGCCGATTCCAGATCGGTCAGCACCGCCGCGACCCGTGGCCCGTCCTGGTACGCCTGCCTCGCGGTCGCGGTGTGCGCGCCCATGCAGAACGCGCACCCGTTCACCGTGGACACGAAGGCCGCCATCAGCTCCCGGTCGCCCACCGACCAGGCGGACGGCCCGCGCATGGCCCCGTGGGTGAACACCTTGGCCCGGGCACCGTAGAAATCGGGCCGGTAGAAGGTCAGCTTTGCGGCATCCGGTACCGGGTGCCCGGAGAACAGCCGGATGAGCGCGAACAGCAGCTTGACCCCCGGGCCGTAGCCGCGGTCGAGGATCTCAAGTCGCATGGTCCTGCCTTCCCTCGATCGCCTCGGCCAGGGCCGCCAGCCCTGCTTCGTACAGCCGGGCGGACCGGCCGACCGCGGCGCATACCACCAGCTCGAAGAGCTGGCCCTCGGTGCAGCCCGACGCCTTCGCCGCAGCCAGGTCCGCCTCGGTGACCTGCGCCGGCCGGTCGACGACCTTGCCGATCAGCACGTCCAAGGGCGGGGAGAGGCCGTCGCCCGCGAAGGCACGCGCCCGCTCCTCCGCAGATGCACTGCCCTCCCCGTTCAGCACCCGATCCACCAGGGCTCGGTGCCCTGCTCGCTTCTCGTCCTCATCCAGCACGGCGCTCTCCGCTCCTCTGCGGGTGGGCTTCCTGCCCTCGTGTACTAGACGATCGGCACAACGCCGAATGTGACACGCCCGCTCCTCCGTCGAGCGGCTTCTGGGTGCGTGGTCCTGTGCCCAACCCCAGCGGGCCGTCCCCGAGCAGAGCCGCGACGTAGGCACGGTGCTCGGCCTGGTCACCGACCAGCACTTGCGGGCCGCGGCGGGGCACAGCATTGCCGCGGTGCCGGCGGCCTCACCGCGTCTGCGCCGCCCGACACGGTCGACGTGCAGCGGGTGTCTTCCCGAGCAGCGGCGATCGAACGGACACCGGAGGGCTACGACGAACTCGCCGTCCGCTACGAGGCCACCGTCCATGTCGGCACGATCGACACCTGGCTCCGCCACTTATCAAACAGGCTTTAGCCGGCTCGCCATTGGCGAGCGACCGTGGCGCGCTGCGCCGGGCGGCGTCGCTCGGATCTCGGGTGTCCGGGCGGTGGGGGTGCGGTGCTGCGGTAGCCGTGCCCGGTCGGTGTGGTGATCCGCAGCGTGTGCCGCGGCCCGGGCTCCGGCCGAATTTCCCAGCCGGGTGCCTGGCGGGCGTAGTTGCACTGGGCGCAGGTCCCGTTGCCGTTCTCCGCCGAGGTCGCCCCGCCCTGGTGGTGGGGTAGGGCGTGGTCGATGTGGCGGATCGGGGCGTCGCACCACGGGGTGGTGCAGTACTGGTCGCGGATCTCGATGAACCGGGCCAGCCCGGCCGGGAACACCCGCCGGGTGGAGTCCATCCCGACCAGCCGCCCGCTCTCGGGGATGACATACAGCCGCCGCAGCCAGGCGGTCTCGGTTTCGGCGCCCGTCACCGCGAGTCGGCGGGCCAGGCCGGCCGGGATCGGCCCGTACCCGGCCAGCAGCGCCGGCTGCTCACGGCCGTCGCCTTCGCCTTCGCCGAGGAGGGTCCGGTCGGTCATGATCAGGTGGATCTCCACCGGCACCCCGGTCGCGGTGGCCTGCCCGGTCACGCGTTCGACAAGGGTGTCGGCCATCAACTGGCCCCGGGTGCGCCCGTCCCCGGCCGCGATCGCGGTGTCGGCGGCTTCGCGCAGGGCGGCGTGGACGGCGACCCCGTGGGCGACCGGGAGCAGCGCGGTGACCCGGGCCATGACGTCCGGGGCCGGCCGGGAGGTGACCCGCCGCTCCGACTCGGCCTTCGCGCGGCGTCGGGTGTATCCGGCCGGGTCGAGCCGGTAGGCGATCTTGCGGATCTCGGCGGTCAACCGGCGGTCCCCCCACCCGGTCAGCCCGGACGGGTCGGCGCACAGGTGGGCGTCGACGAGCTGGCGGTATTCCTTGGACAGGAAGATTGTTTCCTGGGCGAGCAGGCCGGCCCGCCATTCGGAGATCGCGCCCTGTTCGAGCGCGGTCAGGGTGTGGGGCATCTCGGCGACCAGGACCTTGGCCAACCCCAGGTGCCGGCCACCGCGGTAGGGGGATTCCTGGCGGGCCAGCGCCACCTGCGCGGCCACCCCGCGGCCCTGCCGCTGCGCCGGCAGCCCGGTGGCCGCGTGCCCGGCCCGCATCGAGGTGTCCAGGTCGACGGCGATCCGGGCCTGGGCGGCCGCGGCGGCCGACTTCAACCGTTCCAGGGCCCGCAGCTGCTCGATCCGTTCGGTGTCGGGGACGTCCCGATCGAACCGGGCCAGCCGATCGACCCAGGCGTTGATCGTTGCGGAGTTCAGCAGGTCGTCCGGTAGCGCGTCGGACAGCGCGCCCGGCACGGCGTCCGGCGTCACGTTCGGCACGGCGTTCGGCGACGGATCCGACAGCGCGTCCGGCAAGGCATCCGAGGTGGAGTCGGCCGCCGCCTCGGCTGGGGTGATTGGCAGTGCGCCCGGCGCCGGAACTGGTGGGTCGGCTGGTGTCTCGAGTAGCGCGCCGGTCAGCATGGTGCGCATTCTTTGCTACCGGGTATTCGCTGGTGTCGCGGACACTTTTCGGGTCTTCGCGTGAGGGCGGAGCTTGGTGGGGTTGGCGCGGTTTTCGACATGCCTCCAGTTTACGCGAACAGATGTTCGACGCGTAGGTCTTTTTGGGTGATCGGGGTGTTCACTATTGTGAACGCGGCTTGAGTGGGAGATCGCGTGCGGCCGGGTAGGTGGCGGGGTGGGAACTGCCGATTCCGTGGTTGCGTTGCGCGGTGCTCGCCTTGCCTCCCGGGCCTGCGTGCGAGCCCGTCCGGTTGGGGTGCGCGGCAACTAGCGTGTGGTTGCGCGGCGAGGGAGGGGTCGGGACCACAGGATAGTTGCGTGGGCACCCGGCGGTGACGGTCTCGTCGTGAACCGCCGTGCCCTCCAGTCGGGGACGGCCGTCAACGCGACCACGTCATTCGGTAGTGATGCCAACCGGACCAACAGGTCGAGGTGACGGAGCGGCGGACGGAATCGTCAGCGCACCGGGCCTGAAGCGGGGAGCGATTGCCTGCGTGCCCGAGTCGGGAACGGCGCGCCCACCGGCATGATCACCAGTTGGGCGCATGTCAATCGGGTCCTACGGCGGTGATCAAGGGCAAATGGTCGCTCTCGAAGATCGTTTGACAACCATCTCCCCTTGATCGCTGAAGGTTCCTCGCGTCGATCAGGCAACAGCCTCTATCCGTCGAAAATGCTCTGATCGGGCGGCTCGGCCATGATCGGGGCGAGGCCGGTGCCCGGAGCGATCTCCTCCGCCTCCCACCCCCGGCGGAACAGCACCGCGTCCCGGCCGTGCAGCACCGTCCCCCCCCCGCTCGCTCGCAGCCAGGCGCCCTCGCGCAGCCCCAGCACCGGCACGTCTCAGGCAACGCCACGCGACCCGATGAAGAGGCGAGCCGATCCCGGTGATGGCGCGCCTTGCGAGATCACCCCAGATCGCGGTGAGCGATGACGTTCGTGATGTGGACCCGCGCGACCGCGAAGCCGGCCGACGCGAGGGAGCGGGAGAACTCCTCCGGGTCTTGCGAGGGCATGTATCGCCTTCCGATGGCCATGCCCACCCGCAAGAAGTCGTCCGGGTCGTCGGACAGCGCCGCCTCCCCTTCCAGCATGGCGAACCGGTACGGATGGGCATCGTCACTGACGGACACGGCCACGCGGCCGTCGCGGGCGATGGACCTGCCCTTCACGCTTCCGGGATGCGTCGTGAAGATCAACTGGTCACCCTCGATGATGAAGCAGATCGGGGTGACGTGCGGGAGCCCGTTCGATCGGCAGATCGCCGCGTTGCCGAGACGGGATCCCTCGGTCACGAACTCGCGCCATTCGTCGTCCGACATGACGGTCACGGGTGGTTCCTCCTCGTCGACTCCGCGTACCGCTCGAAGAGGTCCGCCAGTTCCTTCGGCCGGCTCAGGGCGGGGCAGTGACCGCTGGCGATCTCGTCGGGGACGATGCCCAGGCGCTCGTGCGCCAACCGGCGGAACAGGTCGGGCGGGAAGAAGCGGTCCGCTGTGCCGAGCACGAACCTCGTCGGCACGTCCGGCCACGCCTCCAGCGGCCACGGGGCAGCCGTCGAGGCCGGTGACGGGTGCGCGCGCTCCCGCGCGAGCGCCTCGTCGGCCAGCTCTCGCGGTACGTCGTGGTAGAAGCTCACGTACGGATCGGGGCTGCCGGTCAGCCCGCCGTCGCGCGCGGCCTGTTCCTCGACCGCGCTCCGGTAGCCGGAGTTGCGCCACCAGTCGTCCGGTGGCTCACCGGGGGCCGGGATCATGCCTGCGACCAGGACCAGCACGTCGACCGGGAGCCGATCGGCAACCAGAGGTGCGGTGAACGCACCGAACGACTGACCGACGACGACGAGGTCCCGCTTCCCGTCGACGGCGTCGACCACCGAGTCGGCGTAGTCGGTCAAGGTCGCTGATTCGTCATCGCCGGGAAGGTCGGGGGCCACCACGTCGTGCCCGCGCGCACGGAGCTCGGCCTCCACGAGGTGCCAGTACCAGCCCGAGTCTCCCGCGCCGTGGATCAACACGAACGTTGTCATGGCATCCACGCTAGAGACATTGAGCATCATGTAAAGCGATAGTTCCCGATCGATTCGATCGGAATCCTCTATGTTCCTAAGGAGGGCACGTTCGGCCGGGCGGCCGCCCGGCTCGGCTACACCCAGTCGACGGTGAGCCAGCAGGTCGCAACGCTGGAGCGGACTGTGGGCGGCGCGCTCTTCGACCGCCCCGGCGGACCCATGCCGGTCCGGACCACGCCGCTGGGCGCCGTCGTCCTCGAGCACGGGCGCGACCTGCTGGCGAAGGCGGAGCAGCTCGCCGACGCCGTCGACCGGTTCAAGGCGGGCGACGGCCGTATTCCACCCGGGCTGCCACGGCCGCCCGCAGCGCCTTCTTGTCGATCTTGCCGACCTTGGTGGTGGGCAGCTCGTCGACCAGCTCCAGGCGCTCGGGCAGCTTGAACCTCGCGACGCCCGCGGCGTCCATGGCGTCCCGCACCTCGTCGAGGGTGACGGCGGCACCGGGGCGCGGCACGACGAAGACGCAGACCCGCTCCCCCAGGACCGCATCGGGCATCGCGACCGCCGCGACCTGGCTGACGGCGGGGAGCTGGTAGACGAGGTTCTCCACCTCCTCGGCCGAGATCTTCTCGCCGCCGCGGTTGATCATGTCCTTGTCCCGGCCCTCGACGATCAGGTAGCCATCGGGAGTACGGCGGCAGATGTCGCCGGAGCGGTACCAGCCGTCGGCGGTGAACGCGCGGGCGTTCTGCTCCGGGGCGCGGTAGTAGCCGCGCGGGGTGTACGGGCCGCGGGTGAGCAGTGATCCCGGCTCGCCGTCGGGCACGTCCTCGTCGAGCTCGTCGACCAGCCGCACCTCGTCGTCCGGGGACAGCGGCCGGCCCTGGGTGGTGCAGATGATCTCCTCGGGGTCGTCGAGGCGGGTGTAGTTGAGCAGGCCCTCTGCCATGCCGAACACCTGCTGCAGGGTCGCGCCGAGCACCGGGCGCACCCGGCGGGCCAGCTCGTCGGCGAGCCGCGCGCCGCCGACCTGCAGCACCCGCAGCGATGCGAGGGGCCCGTGCTCGGCGGCGTGCTCCAGCCAGCGGCCGGCCACCGCCGGCACGACCGCGGTGTGCGTGACGCCCTCGGCCGCGATCGTCGCGAACGCCCGCACCGGCTCGGGCGACGGCAGCATGACGACCCGGCCGCCGGACAGCAGTGTGCCGAGGATCCCGGGGCAGGCCAGCGGGAAGTTGTGGCCCGCAGGCAGGCTCACCAGGTACACCGTCCCGGCGTCGAAACCGCACACCTGCGCGCTGGCCAGCGCGTTGTAGGCGTAGTCGTCGTGGGTGCGCGCGATCAGCTTCGGCAGCCCGGTGGTGCCGCCGGAGAGCAGGAACACCGCCACGTCCCGGCTGTCCGGGTGCGGGCCCGACCAGCCGGGCCCCGGCGCACCGAGGGCGCGCAGATCGTGGTGGCCCGCGGCGATCTCGTCGCCCGCCACGAGCACGTGCCGCAGCGCCGGCACCTCGGCGACGAGCTGCGCGGCGAGCGACTGGTGGTCGAAGTCCCGCAGCCGGTCCGGCACCGCGATCGCGGCCGCCTCGGCGTGGCCGGCGAGGTGGGCCAGCTCCGCGCGCCGGTGCGCAGGCAGCGCCATCACCGGCACGATCCCCGCGCGCAGGCAGGCCAGCGTGAGGACGACGAACTCCCAGGTGTTGGGCAGCTGCACGACGATCCGGTCGCCCGGCCCGAGACCCAGCCCGACCAGGCGGGCGGCCATCGCGTCGGCGCGATCGGCCAGCCCGGCGTGGGTGAGGCGCAGCCCGCCGTCGACGAGCGCGACGGAGTCGGGGCGGCTCTCGGCCGCCTCGCGCAGCAGCTCGCCGAGCGCCCTGCCCTGCCAGAAGCCCGCCGCGACGTACCGCCGCGCGAACTCCTCCGGCCACGGGACGACACCGTCACGGACCATCGCGGACCTCCGTGTCTGCGGTGACCACGGCATCGGCCCGGCCGGAGAGGACGACCGTCAGTGCGTCCGCCTCCCCGTCCACCAGGACCGCTGTGCGGCCGTGCACCAGGCGGATCTCCTCGCAGACCAGGGTGCGGGTGAACGCCGCACCGCCGTGGACCGCGACCAGCGCCGCCCCACCGTCGATCACCTCGCGCACCCGGGCCCTTGCCGCCGGCAGCCCGGACTCGTCGGCCGGCGCCTCCACGTGCGCGGCCCCGGCCGGGACCTCGGTCAGCAGCCGACCGGGGAACGTCGTGCCACCGGCGGCCAGTGGCGTGTCCAAGGGTTCGGCGCCGTACCGCTGCACCCACGCCCAGTGGGTGGAGGCGACGAACCCGGGGTCGCGGCGCGCGAGCCGGGCGTCGGTGATGCTGCGGGAGAGGAAGTGGTAGGCGAACTGCCAGGGCTCGAACGCGTCGTGGTAGCGCCCGAAGTGCTCCCACCAGGACAGCGACGGGCGCGCCGAGCCCTGGACCGCATCGACCGACGGCCGTGCCGCGGCCTCGTACGCGGCGAGCGCGGCCGGCAGGTCGCCGGTGTGGGTGGTGAGGGCCTGCGCGAGCGCGACCGCGTCCTCCATCGCCATCTTGGTGCCCGAGCCGACGGAGAAGTGCGCGGTGTGCGCGGCGTCGCCGAGCAGCGCCACCGGGCGGGGTTCGAGGGTGGTCCAGCGGGCGGTGCGGCGGGTGCGGAAGTTGCCCCACCGCGAGTTGTTGACCAGCAGCTTGTGGCCCTCGATCTGCTCGGCGAACACCTCTTCCAGGTACGCGCGGGTCTTCTCGTCGCTCGGCCCCGGCGGCTGCGACACGTCGAACTCGTCGAGACCCGCCGCCCGCCAGGACGCCTCGTCGGTCTCCACGATGAAGGTCGAGACGTCCGCGCCGGCCGCTGTTGATGTGATCGGGTAGCCGTGCACGGCGAAGACGCCGTGCGGTCCGCGCTCGTGGACGAACGTGAGCCCGTCGAACTGGTAGTCGGTGCCGAACCAGATGAACTTCGCCGTGGCGGTGTCGACCGTCGAGCCGAACGCGGGCTCGAGCGCGGTGCGCAGCTGCGAGCCGGTGCCGTCGGCGGCCACGACGAGGTCGTACCCGTCGAGGTCGGCGAGGGCCACCTCGGTGGAGAACCTCAGGTCGGCGCCGAGCCCGCGGGCGCGGTCCTGGAGCAGCCCGAGCAGCGTGCGCCGCACGATCGCGGCCATGCCGTTGCCACCGCAGCGGATCCGCTCCCCCTTGAGCCGCACCTCGATGGCGTCCCAGTGCCTGCCGCGGGAGTCGAGCGCCTCCCGCAGCACGGGGTCTGCCTCGACGATCCCGGCGAGGGTGCGGTCGGAGAACACCACGCCGAACCCGAAGGTGTCGTCGGCGCGGTTGCGCTCGAACACGGTGACCTCGATGGACGGGTCCCGCTTCCGGATCAGCGCGGCCAGGAACAGCCCGCCCGGTCCCCCACCCGCGACGGCGACGCGCATCAGGACACGCACCTCCGGGACGAGTGGCCACCCTCGTCGGTGGCGCGCGCCGAACACTACAACCGTTCGCCGACGGACGTCCATGTATCGTCACCCTTCGCGGATCACGAGGCCTGCGCGAGCTCCCCCAGCACCCCGTCGACGAACACCTCGGCCGGTGCGCGCAGCAGCCCGTGGGCCTCGAGGAACACCTCGTGGGCCGCCCGGCCCGACCAGCCCTCGGGAAGCAGCTCCGGCGGGAGGTCCGGGTCGCGGAACGGGAAGCGCCGGTAATCGTGCACCAGCTGCATCCGCGCGACCAGCGCCTCCCGGCCCGGGAGGCCGCGGCGGTAGGCACCGAGCCGGGGCCGGTACGCGTCCAGCAGCACGGCGTAGTCGCGGTCGAGCCCGGCGAGGTCCCACGCGCGGCTCGCCATGTCGCGGTCGGCGGCCGGCCCTTCCGAGCGGGACCGGAGGATGTCCAGCCGCACAGAGGCGTGCCCGGCCAGGTGGGTGCGGACGCCGGCCGTTCGGTCGTGCGAGCTGATCCACACCGACGGCGCGAGCGGCCCGAACCCCAGCCACGCCAGCTGCTTGCGCAGGCCTTCACGCAGCGCGCGCTCGGTCTCGGGCACCTGGTAGATCACCGTGTGCCACTGCCCGTCCCACGGCCCGGTGGTGCGATCGAAGATCCGCGAGCGGCCCTCGTCGAGCAGCCGCCACGCCGTGTCGGTGAGGACGTAGACGGTCTCGCGCCCGTCGCGGCGGCTGTCGAGCCAGCCCTCCTTGCGGAGCCGGGCGGCCACCACCCGCACCGTGGGCTCCGGCACGTCGAAGCAGGCCATCAGCGCCGCGAGCGCCCGCAGCCGGACCTCGCCGCCCCGGAAGCGCAGGTAGTCGCCGAACAGGTCGAACACGAGCGAACGCGCCTTCACGCAGGTGAGCATATTCGCAACAGCACACAGACGGTCGTCACGGGGATGTCGAGGACCGGGCGGAACGCGTGCCACCGCGCGGAAACGGTGCGCAACCGCGCCGCAACGCCGAGCTGATCAGGGAAACACGAACTCGTTCCGAACGTCACCACGGCGACACGCACGCGCCCGACTCTCTTCCTCATGACCTCGCGCAGCCCCGGCCGGGTACACGACGCGCACCGCCACATCGGCGTGCTGCCGGCGCACCCGTTCTACGGCGGGCCGCCGGTCAACCCGGACACCACGGCGCGGGCGACGATCGACGAGCTCCTCGCCGACCTGGACCGCGAGGGCGTCGAGCGCGCACTGGTGCTGCCCAACTACGGCGTGCCGGACCCGGGCACGTCGTTCGCGCTGAACGACCTCGTCATCGAGGCCGCGCAGCGGGACGACCGCATCCTCGCGGGGCTGTGGACGTCGCCCCGCCCGCAGGACGCCGCCGCCACCGCGAAGGCGCTCGCCCTCGCCGCTGAGCCGGGCGTGGCCGTGCTGAAGCTGTCGTTCCTGCTCGGCGGCCGGGCGGGCGACGAGACCTGCCGCCCGCAGCTGGACGCGATCTTCGCGGCCGCCCGCGCGCACGGGCTCGTCGTGCACGTGCACACCAGCCCCGGCGCCGCGAGCGACGTCGACGAGATCGGGCTGCTGGTCGACCGGTACGCCGACGACGTGCCGCTGCACCTGGTGCACCTCGGCGGCGGGATGAGCGGGCACATCAAGCTCATCGGTCACCGGTTCTTCGACTGGATCGCCGCGGGCAAGCGCGTCTACACCGACACGAGCTGGGCGATCGGGTTCGCCCCGCGCTGGCTCGCGGCCGAGATCGAGCGCCGCGGCATCGGCGCCGACCGCGTGCTCTTCGCCTCCGACCAGCCGTGGGGCGACTTCGCCGGGGAGCACGCGCGGCTCGCCGCCGCCACCGGTGACGGCGAGCTCGCCGAGCTCGCCTTCTCCCGCAACTTCGAGGCCCTCCACGGCCTCGGCTGACCCCATCCACCGAGAGGAACCGTCATGACCCAGACCGCCCCCGCCACCACCGGAACGCCGCTGATCTCCGACGAGGAGCTCAAGGCCAACCAGCTGGCCAGCCTGAACGAGATCCCCCACCCCTCGCTGCCCGCAGGCAGCAGCCTCTACGGCTCCACCAAGATCTTCCCGGACTACCAGGCGGGCGAGGGCGAGTGCTACTTCACGCTGGTGCACGGCATCGCACACGAGTCGTCGGTGAGCTTCGTGGCGATCCTGCAGGCGCTGCGCGCCCTGCGGAAGGGCTTCGAGTCGGTGCTGTACTTCTACGGCCCCGCCGCGATGAACGCGATGGCCACCCGCGGCTTCCCGACCACCGGCGAGTCGGCCTTCCCCGGTGAGCACAACATCAACACCCAGATCGAGCGGTTCATCGCCGAGGGCGGCACTGTCTACGTCTGCCGGTTCGGGCTGTCGCTGCACGGCCTGCGCGAGGAGGACCTGATCGCCGGGTGCATCCCGTGCCACCCGCTCGACGTCCAGGACGCGCTGATCCACTACGCGCGCAAGGGCGCCATCATCAACTCCACCTACAACCTCTGAGCCGGCCGTGACGGGCATCCCCACGCGGCCGTCCACGCGGGTGGACGTCGCGATCCTGGGCGTCCGGGTCGACGCCCCCGTCTCGCGGCGCGCCGGCGCGGGCCCGAGCGACGACGGCCACGTGGTGCTCGCCGGCCGGGCCACGGCGCTGCCGATCAACCCGGCGAGCCCGTACACGATCAGCGGGGGCCGGCTGCTGCTCGACGGGGCGGACCTCGGCCTCGACGCCGAGCCGGTGCGGCGGCCGCGGTTCTACGACCTCGCCACCGCCGACGGGGTGCCCTACGAGAGGCTCGCCCGCCTGCACGGGCGCGACGTCCTCGCCACCACGGTCGTGCAGACCTGCATCCGGTACGCCGAGGACCAGCGGTGCCGGTTCTGCGCGATCGAGGCGTCGCTCGAGGCGGGCTCCACCACGGCGGTGAAGAGCCCTGCGCAGCTCGCCGAGGTGGCGGAGGCCGCGGTCCGGCTCGACGGCGTGGGGCAGATGGTGATGACCACCGGAACGACGAACGGCCGCGACCGCGGTGCCCGCCACCTCGCCCGGTGCGTCCGCGCGGTGCTGGACGCGGTGCCGGGTCTGCCGATCCAGGTGCAGTGCGAGCCACCGGCCCCGGACGATCTCGCGGCGATCCGCGAGCTGCACGACGCCGGGGCGACCGCCATCGGCATCCACGTCGAGTCGCTGGACGACACCGTGCGGCGGCGGTGGATGCCCGGCAAGGCCACCGTCCCGCTCCCGCAGTACGAGGCCGCGTGGGACGAGGCCGTGCGGGTGTTCGGCGCCAACCGGGTGTCGACCTACCTGCTCGTCGGTCTCGGCGAGGACCCGGACGACCTCGTGCACGGCGCGCTGCGGCTCGCCGACCGCGGCGTCTACCCGTTCGTGGTGCCCTACCGGCCGCTCGCGGGCACCCTGGCCGCCGCCGACGGCGCCGGCCCGCCCGACCCGCTCGTGCTGGAGGACGTCACCCGGCGGGTGGCGGCCGGCCTGCGGGCCCGCGGCATGTACGGCGCGGACCAGGGCGCGGGCTGCGCGGCCTGCGGAGCGTGCAGCGCGTTGCAGGCGGCCGGGGCATGAGCGGCGATCCGCTGACGCGGAACGTGCTGCTCGTCGACCACCGCGCGGCCGAGCCGGCCGCGAGCTGGCGGATCGAGGAGGCCGACGGCCCGGGCAGGCGGGCGCACGCCGCGCTGCGGCACCGCGCGTTCGTCACCGAGCAGGAGCTCTTTGCGCGCACGGATCGCGACGTGGCCGATGACGACCCGCGCACGCTGGTGCTGGTGGCCAGGGCGGCGGACGGGTCCGTACTCGGGGGTGTCCGGCTCGGTCCGGCCGACGCAGGCGGCGCCGACGTCGGCTGGTGGAGCGGCTCGCGGCTCGTCGCCGCTCCGGGCGCGCCGCGCGGCGTCGGGCCGGCGCTGGTGCGGGCGGCGTGCGCGAGCGCCGAGGCCGCGGGTGTGCTGCGCTTCGACGCCACCGTGCAGGACCGGTACGAGCGGATGTTCACGCGGCTCGGCTGGCGCCGAACCGGCACCGTCTCGGTGGGTGGGCGGCCGCACGCGGCGATGACCTGGCCGGTCGGGCGGCTCGCCGCGCTGGCCCGCGCCACCAAGGGACCGCTGGGTGGGCTGCTCGCCGGCATGCACCTGGGCGGTGCGGGCTTCATCGGGGACGACGGCGCCCCCGTGCCCGGCACCGACGTCGTGGCGGCGTGCGACGCGATCCTGCCGTCGATGGTCGAGCGCGATCCCGAGTGGGCGGGCTGGTGCGGGGTGCTCGTCAACGTCAACGACCTGTCCGCGATGGGTGCCGCGCCGGTCGGCCTGCTCGACGCGGTGGCAGGCCGGGACGCGTCGTTCACGGCGCGGGTGCTGGCCGGGCTGCGCGCGGCGAGCGCGGCATGGGGTGTGCCGGTGCTCGGCGGGCACACCCAGCTCGGCGTGCCCGCGGCGCTCACGGTCACGGCACTGGGACGCACCGCCCGGCCGGTCCCGGCAGGCGGCGGACGACCCGGTCACGCCGTGCGGCTCACCGCCGACCTCGGCGGTGGCTGGCGGCGGGGCCACACCGGCCGCCAGTGGGACTCGACGACCACTCGCACGCCCGATGAGCTGCAGCTCATCGGCTCGGCCGTCGCCCGCACCGCACCCGCGGCGGCGAAGGACGTGAGCATGGCCGGGCTCGTCGGCACGCTCGGGATGCTCGCCGAGGCCTGCGGCTGCGGCGCCGTGCTCGACGTCGCCGCCGTGCCCCGCCCGGCGGCGGCCGCCGTCGGGGACTGGCTCACCTGCTTCCCCGGCTCCGCCTTCCTCACCACCGACGCCCCGGGCCGCGCCGTCGCGCCAGCCGGCCCGGCCACCACCGCCACGTGCGGTGAGCTCGTACCCGGCGGCGGCGTGACGCTGCGCTGGCCGGACGGCTCGCTCACCCCCGCGCTACCCGAGCCGGTCACCGGGCTCGGCCCCGCGACAGGAGACCCCACATGACAACGCTCACGGCCGTCGCCGCGCCGTTCGGGCGCGATCTCGATGCCTGCTTCGCCCGGATCGACGGGCTGCTCACCGACGCCCGGGAGCGCGGCGTGCACCTGCTCGCGCTCCCCGAGGCCACGCTCGGCGGCTACCTCGCCGACCTCGGCGAGCACGGCGTCGAGCGGGTGCTCCCCCGCCACGCCCAGCCGCCCGCCCTCGACCTCGACGGGCCCGAGATCGCCCGGCTGGCCCGGATGGCGGGCGACACGGTCGTCACCGCCGGGTTCTGCGAGTCCGACGGCGCGTCGCGCTACAACACGGTCGTCGCGGTGACCGGCGACGGCGTGCTCGGCGTGCACCGCAAGGTGCACCAGCCGCTCGGCGAGTCCAACAGCTACGCGGCCGGGGACTCGTTCCGCGCGTTCGACTCGCCGGTGGGCCGGCTGGGCATGCTGATCTGCTACGACAAGGCCTTCCCCGAGGCCGCCCGCACCCTCGCCCTGGATGGTGCCGAGATCATCGTCTGCGTGTCGGCGTGGCCCGCCGCCCGCACGGCCGCGAGCCCCGACCTCGCCGAGGACCGCTGGACCCACCGCTTCGACCTGTTCGACCGCGCCCGCGCGCTGGAGAACCAGGTGGTGTGGGTGGCGTCCAACCAGTCGGGCACGTTCGGGTCGTTGCGGTTCGTGTCCAGTGCGAAGGTCGTCGGCCCCGGGGGCGAGGTGCTGGCCACCACCGGCGTCGAGCCGGGGACGGCGATCGCCGAGGTGGACGTGCCCGCGGTGCTCGCAGGCGCCCGGCGGGCGATGGCGCACCTGCGTGACCGCAGGCCCGAGACCTACGGAGTGCCGACCGGTGTCTGAGTCGACCACGGAGCTCACGAGCTGGGGGACACCCCGCGTCCCGTTCCCCGCGCGGGTCCCGGTGGCCGTCGTCGGCGCCGGTCAGGCCGGGCTCGCCATGTCCTGGTGCCTGCGGAGGGAGGGGATCGCACACGTCGTGCTGGAGCGCGACACGATCGCGCACGAGTGGTCCGATGCCCGCTGGGACAGCTTCTGCCTGGTCACGCCGAACTGGCAGTGCCGGCTGCCGGGGTGGCCCTACCGCGGTGACGACCCGGACGGATTCATGGTCCGCGACGAGATCGTCGCCTACGTGCGCGGCTACGCCGCCTCGTTCGACCCGCCCGTCCTCGAGCACACCCCCGTCGAGCAGCTGGAGCCCGGCCCCGACGGCGGGTTCGTCCTCACGACCCCCGCCGGGACGCTCACGGCGGGCCGGGTGGTGCTCGCCACCGGCGGCTACCACCGTCCCGTCGTGCCCGGATGGGCCGAGCGGCTGCCCGAGCGGATCGTGCAGGTGCACTCCGCGCGCTACCGCAGCCCGCAGCAGCTCCCGCCGGGTGAGGTGCTCGTGGTCGGCAGCGGGCAGTCCGGCGCGCAGATCGCCGAGGACCTGCACCTCGCCGGCCGCACCGTGCACCTCGCAGTGGGGCGCGCACCCCGGATCGCCCGCTTCTACCGCGGCCGGGACATGGTGGCGTGGCTGCACGACATGGGCCACTACGACATGCCCGTCGAGCAGCACCGCGACGGCGAGGCGGCCCGGCTGGGCACCAACCACTACGTCACCGGCCGCGACGGCGGGCGCGACATCGACCTGCGCGCGTTCGCCCGCGACGGCATGCACCTCTACGGCCGGCTCGCCGGGGTGCACCGGGGCACGCTCACCTTCGCCGACGACCTCGCCGCCGATCTCGACGCCGCGGACCGCGTCAGCGAGAACGCGAAGGACCTGGTGGACCGGCACGTCGCCGCGGAGGGCATCGCCGCGCCCACCGAACCGCGCTACGAGCCGGTGTGGGCGCCCGGCCCGGACCACCCGACCACGCTCGACGCCGAGCGGATCGGCGCGGTCGTCTGGTGCACGGGGTTCCGCAGCGACTGGGGTTGGGTGCGCGTGCCCGCCTTCGACGGGCGCGGCTACCCCACCCACTCCCGGGGCGTCACCAGCGTGCCCGGGCTGTCGGTTCTCGGCCTGCCGTGGCTGCACACTTGGGGATCGGGTCGCTTCTCCGGGATCGCCCGCGACGCCGAGCACCTCGCGGAGCACATCGCCGCCGAACTGCAGCCGGCACTGGCGGCGGCCGGATGAAGGTCGCGGCCGTCGCGGCGCACTTCGGCCGCGACGTCGACCAGTGCGTCACGAAGATCGAGCTGATCGTCTCGGCGGCCGCTTCGCAGGACGTGGAGCTGCTGGTCTTCCCGGACGCGACGATCGGCGGCTACCTCGGCACGTTCGCCGGCACCGACGAGACCGGCCTGCCGCCGGTGCTCACCGAGGACTCCCCCGAGCTGAAGCGGGTGGCCGCCGCGGCCGGGGACATGGTGGTGTGCCTCGGCTACCGGGAGTTCGCCCCGGGCCTGCCGTACAACGCCTCGGTGTGCCTCACCGGCGACGGCGTGCTCGGCAGGCACCGGAAGGTGCACCAGCCGGCCGGGGAGGCGAGCGTGTACCGGGCGGGCGAGGGGTTCGCGGCGTTCGACACGCCCGTCGGGCGGCTGGGCATGCTGATCGACTACGACAAGACGTTCCCCGAGGCCGCCCGCACCCTGGCGGCCGACGGCGCGCTGGTGATCGCGTGCCTCTCGGCGTGGCCGGCGAGCCTCACCAACCGCGCCCCGCGGCTGGTGCAGGACCGCCAGACCCGGCTGTTCGACCTCTACGACTGCGCCCGCGCGGCGGAGAACCAGGTCGTCTGGGTGTCGGCGAACCAGACCGGCACCATGGGCAGGCTGCGGTTCCTCGGCCAGTCGAAGGTGGTCGGCCCCGGCGGGGAGGTGCTCGCGCGCACCTGGGCGAAGGCGGGGCTCGCACTCGCCGAGCTCGACGTCGCCGGTGAGGTCACCCGGGCGCGGACGGTGCTCTCGCACCTCACCGAGCGGCGTCCCGAGACGTACGCATGAAGATCGCGCTCCTGACCTACTCGACCAAGCCGCGCGGCGGCGTGGTGCACACCCTCGCGCTTGCCGAGGCGCTGGCCAGGGCCGGCGAGGACGTCACCGTCTGGTCGCTGGGCCGCGGCGGCGACGCGGCGTTCTTCCGGCCCGTCGACCCCGCGGTCACCGTGCGGCTCGTGCCGTTCCCGGACGTGCCGGGCGAGGGAGTCGGGGACCGCATCCTGCGCTCGATCGCGGTGCTGGGCGACGCGTTCGCCCGCCGGGCCGAGCGTTACGACGTCGTGCACGCCCAGGACTGCATCAGCGCCAACGCCGTGCCGGACTGCGTGCGCACGGTGCACCACCTCGACACGTTCACCACCCCGGCCCTCGCGGCCTGCCACGACCGCGCCGTCGCCCGCCCCCGCGCCCTGGTGTGCGTGTCGGCCGCTGTCGCGGCCGAGGTCGAGCGCGGGTGGGGCCGGACCCCGGTCGTGATCCCGAACGGGGTGGACGCGGCCCGGTTCGCGGCCGCGGCGGGCGCCGACGGGGCGGCGGGGCGGGCGCGGTGGCGCGAACGGCTCGGGCGCTACGTCCTCGCCGTCGGCGGGATCGAGCCCCGCAAGGGCACGCTCGACCTCGTCGAGGCGATGGCGCTGCTCCGCCGCGAGCGCCCGGACCTCGCGCTGGTGATCGCGGGCGGCGAGACCCTGTTCGACCACCGCGACTACCGCGCCCACGTCGAGGAGCGCGCCGCCGCGCTGGGCGTCGTGCCGGTCGTCCTCGGCCCGGTGCCGCACGCGGACCTCCCCGCGCTGGTGGCCGCCGCCGAGGTGCTCGCGTTCCCGTCCACAAAGGAGGGGTTCGGGCTCGCCGCGATGGAGGCGCTCGCCGCGGGTGTGCCGCTGGTGACCCGCGACCTGCCGGTGCTGCGTGAGGTGTTCGGCGGCGCCGCCGCGTTCGCCGCCGACCCGCCGGGCCTCGCCGCGAAGCTGCTGGCCGCCGCGGGGAACGTCGACCCGGTGCGGCGCGCGGCCGGGCGCGCGCTCGCCGCCCGCCACACCTGGGACGCCGCCGCGGCGGCGCACCTGCGGTTCTACGCGGGAGGGGCCGCGCTGTCGCGCACCACGAGCCGCGTGGGCATCGTCTCGATCTCGGACGCGGTGTTGCCCCCGAGCTGAGCGAGCAGCATCCGCACGGCCGCGCCGCCCATCTCGTAGGTCGGGATCGACACCGTCGTGAGGGTGGGCCGGACGTACCGGGCGATCGGGGTGTCGTCGAACCCGACGATCGAGACGTCGACGGGTACGCGGCGCCCGGCGTCGGCCGCCGCGGCGTAGGCGCCGAGCGCGATCCGGTCGTTCGCGCAGAGCAGTGCGGTGGGCGGCGGGCTCACGTCGAGGATCTCCCGCGTGGCCGCGTAGCCGCTCTCCTCGGTGAAGTCGCCGTACCGCACCACCGCGCCCGACTCGGCCAGTCCGGCGACCTTCAGTGCATCCCGGTAGCCCTGGGCGCGGTCCTGCACCGTGGTGGACGAGGCCGGTCCGCCGAGGAACGCGATCCGGCGGTGGCCGAGGCCGATGAGGTGCCCGGCCGCCTCCCGGCTCGCCGCGACGTTGTCGATGCGCACCGACGGGTGCGCGGTGACGTGCCGCCCGACGGCCACCAGCCCGGTGCGGTAGTTGCCGAGCACCGCGGTGCGGTCGGGCACGTCGGCCCACCCGCCGCCGGCCACCACGATGCCGTCGACGCGGGTCTTGATCAGGGTGTCGAGGTAGCCGGAGATCTTGGCGGGGTCCCGGTCGGTGTTGCAGAGCACGATGCGGTAGCCCCGGCTCGACGCCGCGTCCTCCACCCCCCGCACGAGCGGCGGGTAGTAGGGGTTGGAGATGTCCGGCACCACCAGCCCGATCGCGGCGGTGCGGTGCTGGAGCAGGGCACGCGCGAGGTCGTTGGGCCGGTAGCCCAGCTCCTCGATGGCCCGCTCGACCTTGTCCCGGGTCTCCTTGCGCACCGGCACGTCGGCCGAGGCCGCGCTGAGCACGCGGGACACCGTGGCGACGGACACGCCCGCCGCCGCGGCCACGTCCCTGATGCTGACCGTGCCCTTCGTCCGCGGCATCCCACGCACCCCCCTACCGCATGCACGTCCGCCACCCCCGAAAGGGTCAATGTTCTCGTCAGGGCACGGTTCCCGTCAGGGCACGATGACGACCTTCATGGGGTCGCCGTCGCGCTCGCGCACCACGCGGAACGCCTCGGCGATGTCCTCGAGCGGGAACCGGTGGCTGACCAGCTCCTCGCCGCGCAGCCCGCCGCCCGCGGCCATCGCCATCGCGCGCTTGACGTTGTTGCCGCCCTCGCCGCGCGAGGTGAACATCGAGATGTCGCTGCGGACGGCGGCGGAGAGGTCGAGCGTGACCGGGCCGGGGTAGAACGCCACGAAGACGATCTTCCCTGCGCGCTTGGTCATCGCGATGCACTGGTCGGGCACTCCCGGGCCGCCGGAGGTCTCGATCACCCAGTCCGCGCCGTCGCCCCCGGTCAGCTCGCGCACCCGGGCGACCGGGTCGGTCTCGCGGGCGTTGATGATCTCGGTGGCGCCCAGCCGCGCCCCGAGCTCGAGGCGCGAGTCCCGGGTGCCCACCAGCGTGACGCTGCGGGCCGCGAGCTGGCGGCACAGCTGCACGGTCATCAGGCCGATGGGACCGGGCCCGACGACCACGACGTCCTGGCCGGCCATGTACCCACCCGCCACGTCGATGCCGTAGAGGCCGGTGCCGGCGGTCGTCACGAGGACGGCGTCGGCGAACGAGATGTTCTCCGGCATCTTGTAGAGCGCCTTGACGTCGTGCACGGCGTACTGGGCGAACCCGCCGTCGACGGTGATGCCGCTGGCCCGCTGCCCCTTGCCGGGCTTGGCGTAGTTCAGGCAGGCCGTGTACTTGCCGATGATGCAGTTGTCGCAGCGCCCGCAGCCCGCGTGCACCTCGATGGCCACGCGGTCGCCGACGGCGAACTCGTCCACCGACTCGCCGAGCGCCACCACCGTGCCCGCCCACTCGTGGCCGGGGGTGAACTCGCCGAACGGCGGTGTCT
Source organism: Pseudonocardia hierapolitana (assembly GCF_007994075.1). NCBI lineage: Bacteria > Bacillati > Actinomycetota > Actinomycetes > Pseudonocardiales > Pseudonocardiaceae > Pseudonocardia > Pseudonocardia hierapolitana. Next base: position 8,750,619 of record NZ_VIWU01000001.1, read on the forward strand.
GCGGGAAGTGACCGTCGAAGATCTTCAGGTCGGTGCCGCAGGTGCCGCACATCGCGACCTCGACGAGCACCTGGTGCGGGCCGGGCTGCGGCACCGGGCGGTCGATCACGCGGATGTCGCCGGGGCCGAACAGCACGGCGGCACGCATGGTGTCCGGGATCTGGCGCGTGGCGGTGGGTGCTGCTTGGACGTCGGCGGTCATGTCACTCCTCGGGTCAAGTGGCGGTCACAGAGGCGGTCACGGTGGCGGTCGCGCGGTCGGGGAGGTGCCGTAGCAGGGCTTCGGCGGCCTCCACAGCGAACCGCGGGTGGTTGATCGACAGGTCCAGCTCGCGGTACTCGACGTGCGGGGCCAGGTCGGCCCGCAGCCGGGCGACGAGCGCGGCGTTCGCCTCAGGATCATGCAGGATGCCGCCCGGCGAGCCGACGTGGGACCAGCCCTTCAGCGGGATCAGCACGGTGGTGGGTCCGGTGGCGGCGTTCGCGCGCTCGGCGAACAGGGCGCCCAGCCGGTCGAGCTCGGCGGCCCCGGCCCGGACGTTGGTGTTGTGCAGGTTGTGGTGGTGCACGGGGCGGTCCCGCAACCGCTCCGGGATCGTCTCCTCGGCGCCGAAGCAGAAGTACTCGCATCCCCCCGGCACCAGGACCTGCGGGATGCCCCACTCCCCTGCCGCGGTGAGCCGGGGACGGACCGGGGCGTAGATGTCGGCGGGCTCGATCTCGCCCAGCAGCTCGTGCGTGGTGAGGTCGAGCACGCCGGCGAACACGCCCTCGCCGACCAACCGCTCCATGGCCGAACCGCAGGCGCCGGAGGCGTGGAACGCGACGGTGTCGATGCCCGCCACCCGCAGCCGGTCGATCGCGGTGGTGACCGCGGGGTGGGTGTTGCCGAACGCCGTGGCGGCGACGAGCGGGCGGGCACCACCGGGCTGCGCCGGCTTGCCGGCCGCGACCATCCCGGCGACCGCGGCCGCCGCCCCGCGCAGGACGGGGGCGGTGACCGCGTTGGGGCCGCCGATCAGGTCCGCGACCGAGAACATCATCGTGATGTCGCTGTCGCCGACGTAGCCGCGGACGTTCCCCGAAGCGACCGTGGACACGATCACCTTGGGCACGCCGTACGGCAGCGGCCGCATCGCCGCGGCCGCCACCTCCGTGCCCTGGTTGCCGCCGATCGCGAGCACCCCGGTGAGTTGCCCGGCGCGGTGCCAGACGCGCAGCAGCAGCCCTGCGCCCGCGGCCAGCTCGGCCAGCGCCCGGTCCCGCCGGGTGTGCTCACGCAGATCCGTGAGCGACGCCCCGGCGGCGTGCGCCACCACCTCGGCGGAGACGTCGCGCACCGGGTCTGTGAGCTCGGTTGCCTGCAGCCCGATGTCGACGATCCGGGTGGGGTGCCCGAGCTCGTCGAGCACGTCGCGGAGGTGGTACGCCTCGGCCGCCTTGGTGTCCAAGGAGGCGAGCACCGCGACGAAGGGATCCATTTTCCCGGAGATCAGCGCCAGCGCGCGTCTCCGGTCTGCACACCCAGCGAGTCGACGGCGTCGATGATGGGTCCGGCGTCGACGAGCTGCTCGTACACGGGAGGCTCGTTCTCGAGGATCCCGAGCTCGCGCATGCGGTTGATCGTCTTCTTGATGCGGGCCTTGTCGAGCCCGGTGTTGACCGGGAACACGCCCTGCTGTCCGAGCAGGGAGTCGTAGGCCTGCGAGATCACCTGCTCGTCGAACTCGGTGGTCTTGGCGACGATCTTGACGGTCTCGTCCTTGTTCTCGTACATGAAGCGGTGGGCGCGGGTCATTGCCGTCAGGAACTTGACCGCGACGTCCCGGTTGGCCTGCAGCCACGCGCGCGACACGAAGAAGGTGCCGTAGTGGTAGTCGGGCACGACGTTGGCCAGCTCGGCGATCGAGTGCATGCCCGGGTTGTCACGCTGGACAGCGATGGCCTGCTCGGTCTGCAGGATCGCGTTCTGGATCCGGCCGTCCACCAACGCGGAGTTGTAGGACTGTGCGTCGACCGGGATGTACTGCACGTCGTTCTGCGTGAGGCCGGCCGACTGCAGGACGAGGCGGGTCATCACCTCGCGGAATGCGCCGACCTCCTGCACGCCCACCTGGCGGCCGCGCAGGTCGGCCGCCGTCTGTACCGCGGCCGGGGCGACCGCGGAGACCGTCAGCTTGTCGGTGTAGGCGCCGATGATGACGACGTCGCCGCCACCCGCCGCGGCGTTGACGACCGGCTCGATGCTGGAGGCACCGATCTCCAGCGCGCCACCGACCACACCCTGCACCACGGAGACCCCGGAGCGCAGGTTCTGCGTCTCCACGGTCAACCCGACCTCGGAGAGGAAGCCCTTCTCGATCGCCACGGCGAGGTCGGCGTTGGCGAAGCTGGTGACACCGGTGGGGAGGCCCACCCGGATCGCCTGCCCCTCCGGGCGGGGCTCGCTGCCCTGGGACGGGCTGTCGCCGAATGCCCCGCATCCGGCGAGCATGCCGGCCACGGCGAGCGCGGCGAGCGCGGTGCGGAGGCGTCTTACGGGTCGTCGCATGGATGAGTCCTTTGCTGCCCACCGCACGACTTTGCGCTCGGCCCATTCCAGCCGCGCCGTCGGCGTGATGCCGAGCAGCGCCATGAGCAGGATCGGGACGAAGGTGCGGTCGGTGCGGAAGCTGTTGGCGTTGGTGACGATCAGATTGCCGGGACCTGCGAAGGCCGTGAAGAACTCCGCGACGATCACGCCGATCAACGCGCGTCCGATGGCCAACCACAAGCCGGTGACAACATACGGCAGAGCCGAAGGCAAGATCAGGTCGATCCACATTCTGCTCTCTCCGGAGCAGAAGGACTGGGCCACTTCGACGAAGGTCACGCCTCCGCGGGCGATCCCGACCCGCTGCTCCATGCCGCCGGAGAGCTGGCGCGGGTGTCGCTTCGGCTCGCGAGCCGACCCGCGTGGGCGTATTGTCCGTCTCGATACTGGAAATGTCGTTCCGCTACGCGGAATTCGAGCTCATCGAGGAGCTGGCATGACCACTCGATCCACCGGCCCGGCGGGGGGAACCGACGGCCCGACTCAGCCGCGTGGCCTGCGGCGCGTCGTCTTCGGTGCACTCGTCGGCACCGCGCTGGAGTGGTACGACTTCTTCATCTACGGCACGGCCGCCGCGCTCGTGTTCAACGTGCTGTTCTTCCCGCAGAGCGACCCGGCCGTCGGCACGATCACCGCGTTCGCGACGTTCGGCGTCGGGTTCGTGTTCCGCCCGCTCGGCGGGATCATCTTCGGCCACATCGGCGACCGGATCGGGCGGCGGGCCACGCTCATCCTGACCACGCTCGTCATGGGCCTGTCGACCGGCGTCATCGGGCTGCTGCCGACCTACGACACCATCGGCGTCTGGGCGCCGGTGCTGCTCGTGCTGCTGCGCGTGTTGCAGGGGCTCGGCGCCGGTGCGGAGTTCGGCGGCGCGTCCACCCTGCTCGCCGAGCACGCCCCACCGCACCGGCGCGGCTACTACTGCTCATTCGCCCAGCTCGGGGTGCAGGTCGGCCTGGTGCTCGCCACCGTGTCGTTCCTGCTGGTCGGCCTGCTCCCCGAGGAGCAGCTGCTGGCCTGGGGTTGGCGGGTGCCGTTCCTGGTGAGCTTCCTGATGATCGGCGTGGCCCTGTACGTGCGGCTGCGAGTGGAGGAGTCGCCGGTGTTCCGCGCGATGGCCGCCGAGCAGACCATCATCAAGCTCCCCGTGCTGGAGACCCTGCGCACCTACCCGCGCAACCTGCTGATCGGCGTCGGCGCGCACATCGCCGACACCGCATGCGCCTACCTGTACGCCACGTTCACCGTCGCGTACGCCACCAGCACCCTCGGCATCTCCCGCGGCACCGTGCTGACCGGTGTGATCATCTTCGGCCTGGTCGTGATCGTGCTGCAACCGGTGTACGGGGCGCTGTCCGACCGCATCGGCCGCAAGCCGCTCAACCTGTTCTCCATGGCCTTCACGGCCGTGTTCATCTGGCCGTTCTTCCTGCTGCTCCAGACCGAACAGCCGGTGCTGGTCGTGCTCGCGCTCGTGATCGCCACCGCGTTCGGGTGGGCGCCGGTGATCGCCGTGCAGCCCGCGTTCTACGCGGAGCTCTTCGGGGCCCGGGTGCGCTACAGCGGCTTCGCCACCTCCCGGGAGGTCGGGGCCGCACTGGCCGGGTTCACCCCGCTCATCGCCGCCGCGTTGGTGGCCGCGGCCGGCGGCGCGCCGTGGGTGGTCGCGGCCTACATCGCAGGCCTCTGCGTGATCTCCCTGATCGCGTTCCTCGCCGCCCCCGAACTCAAGGACATGGACATCGCCGAGGCAGGCCCCACGCAGCTGCGCGCGAACCGGTGACCGGGCTCGCGCGAGTTGCGCGGGCAACGATCTGCCGCCCCTCCCCGGCGGTGACCTCCGGTGGCGCCTTCGACCCGGGCTCCGGGGCGAGGCCTCCGGGCCAGGGCCTTCGGTGGCGCCAGGCCTTCGGTGGCGCCAGGCCTTCGGTGGCGCCGCGCATTCTGCGGGGCCGCCCCTCAGAGCTCAAGGGCGCCTACGGCGTCGCTCCGCGATCGCTGCGCGACCCTTGACCTCCGAGCCTCTGCGACCCCTGAGGGCAAGCCATGCGGGCAGGCCAGGGGCCTGCCCTTCGGGCGCGCGGCGCCACCGAAGGCGGTCCCACGGCCAAGATCAAGGCCTCGGCGCGAAAACGGCCGAAACTCTGCACGAGAACGCGCCGAACAGCCGATCACGCCACCCGAAGCGCCGCCACAGCCGACTTCACACACCCAGTGGCCACTTCACACAAGGCCGGCCTTGTGTGAAGTGGCCACTGGGTGTGTGAAGTGGTTGGGAGAGGGCCCGTGATCTGCCCCAGGTGTACATCAGGTCTCCGCCGAGCCCCGGTGTGCTGATCGGAGCGATCTGCGCCGCTCACGCACCCGTTCACCGCCCACGCACCCCGTCGACCGGGCGCGTGGGCCGACACGGGGCGCGCGAGCGCACACCAGGTGCGCGACCAACGCGGAGACCCCCATCACGTACCTGTGGGACCGGCCTGCTGGCGGCGCCGCGCGCCCCACCGGGCAGGCCCCCGGCCTGCCCGCACCGCATGCCCGAGGGGCCGCAGAGGCTCGCAGGTTCAAGGGTCGCGCAGCGATCGCGCAGCGACGCCGAAGGCGCCCTTGAGCTGGGAGGGGCGGCCCCGCACAATGCGCGGCGCCGCCAGCAGGCCGATACCGCGTTGGCCTGTCACACCTGCCAGGAGGACATGGACGACGGCCTGTTCCGGCAGCGGCCCCGCGCGATGCGGCGCCCCCAGGAGGCCTCGAGATCGGGGCCGCTCTCGACTCGGCCGCCTCAGCTCGTCGCCGCGTTCACCTGGGTCATGAACTCGTCGGCCGCCTGCTCCACGGTCATCTGACCGAAGAGCACCTGCTCGTTGAGCTGCTGCATGATCCCCTGGACCTCGCCTGCACCCTGAGGGGGCAGTGGGGGCGGGGGCGCGATGTCGGGCTCGATCTCCTCGAGGAACGCCGCCGCCTGCTGGTCGGCGGGGTTGAGCTGGCCGAGGATCCGCTCGCGCTGCTCGACGTTCACCGGCAGGCCGCGTTCGCTGAGCATGATGTCGGCCACGCGCGGGTCGTTCAGCAGGAAGTCGATGAAGCGGGCCGCCTCCTCCGGGTGCTCGGTGCGGGAGCTCGCCGACCAGAACATCGAGGGCTTGAAGTACATCCCGGCCTGCTGCTCGGTGCCCTCGCCGGGGAAGCGCAGGAGTTTCAGCTCGCGCCCGGACACCTTGTCGAGGGTCAGGAGCCCGTTGGTCCACACCGTGCCGAGCGCGCCCTGGTGGGTGGCGAAGAGCGAACCGTCGGCGTCGGCGTTCTCCAGCTCGATGGTCTGCGCCGCGGGCGGAGCGGCTCCGATCTCGTGGAACCGCAGCTGGTGGGCCCACCACGCGACGAGGGTCTCCCGGCGGAAGCCGATGTCGCCCTGCTCGTCGAACAGCGCCTCCCCGCGCTGACGGGCGAAGATCTCGAAGCTGGTGTCGATCGCGGTGGTCATCTGGTAACCCCAGGTGCCGTCCGGCCCGGCCTCCGAGATCGCGGCGGCGGTGGCGATCATGTCGTCGTAGGTCCAGGTGCGGTCGTCCGGCATCGGGACGCCGAGGTCGGCGAACAGCTGCGGGTCGGCGATCACGGCGTGGGCGTTGATGCCGATCGGGATCGCGAACATCTCGCCGTCGATCACGCCGGTCTGCATCACCGACGGGTCGAGCTTCTCGGTGCGGATGATGCCCGGCACGTACTGGTTGAGGTCCAGCAGCGCGCCGCGGTCGGCGTACTCGCGGACGTAGCGCGTCTCGTGCTGGATGACGTCCGGTGCCTCGCCGCCTGCGACCTCGGTGGCCAGCCGGTCCCAGTAGTCGGCGAACCCGGTGAACGACGGCTCGATCGTGACGCCGGGGTGCTCGGACTGGTAGATGTCGATGATCCGCTGGGTGTACTCGTGGCGCGGGTCGCTCCCCCACCACGAGAACCGCAGCGTGACCGGGCCACCCTCGTCGGACCCGCCCCCGCACCCGCTGAGCAGCAGTGCCAGTGCCGCCGCGGCAGCCCCGAACGCTCGCCGTCCCAGCATCCCAGCTCCCTTCACTTGAGGCCGGTGGTCGCGATGCCTCGGACGAGGTAGCGCTGCCCGGCGAGGAAGAACCCGAAGATCGGCCCGAGGGCCACGATGGACATCGCGAAGACCGGACCCCACGGGGTCTGGCTGGTGGCGTCGACGAACGTCCGCAGCGCCACCGGCACCGTGTACATGTCCGGGTCGGTCAGGAAGATCAGCTGGCTGAAGAAGTCGTTCCAGGTCCAGATGAACGTGAAGATCGCCGTGGTGGCCAGCGCCGGCAGCGACATCGGCATGATGATCCGCCAGAAGATGCCGGTGTGACCGCAGCCGTCGATCCGCGCGGCCTCGTCCAGCTCCCGCGGGATGCCGCGGATGAACTGCACCATCAGGAACACGAAGAACGCGTCGGTGGCGAGCAGCTTCGGCACGATCAGCGGCCAGTAGGTGTTGATCCAGTCCAGCTGCGAGAACAGGATGTACTGCGGCACGATCACCACGTGGATCGGCAGCATGATCGTGCCGAGCATGATCGCGAACCACAGCCGCTTGTACCGGAACTCCAGCCGCGCGAACGCGTAGGCGGCCAGCGAGCACGCCAGCAGGTTGCCGATGATCGAGCCGACCACCACCACGAGCGAGTTGAGGATGTAGCGGTGGAACGGGTGGGCCAGCGCCGTCCAGCCGTCGGCGTAGTTCTCGGCGGTGAAGTTGTCCGACCACAGGCCCGGGCTCGAGAAGATCTCCTGCGTCGGCTTGAACGAGCTCGACAGCGTCCAGATCAGCGGGTAGATCATCACCAGGCCGAACAGGATCAGCCCGAAGTGCGCCAGCAGTCGGGGCCGGCCGGTGCGCCGCGCGTCAGTCGTCGCCATAGAACACCCAGTACTTCGAGGCCAGGAAGTTCGCGGCCGTGAGCAATGCGACGATCATGAGCAGCACCCAGGCGAGCGCAGACGCGTAGCCCATGTCGAAGTTGCCGAAGCCGCGTTGGTAGAGGTAGAGCGTGTAGAACAGCGTGGAGTCGGCCGGGCCGCCGGTGCCGCCGCTCACGATGAACGCCTGCGTGAACGTCTGGAACGACCCGATCAGCTGCAGCACGAGGTTGAAGAAGATGATCGGCGACAGCAGGGGCAGCGTGATCGAGAAGAACCGCCGCGCCCGACCTGCGCCGTCGATCGACGCGGCCTCGTAGTACATCTGCGGGATCTGCCGCAGCCCGGCCAGGAAGATCACCATCGGTGAGCCGAACGTCCACACGTTGAGCACGATCAGGGTGCCGAGCGCGTACGCGGGCGTGGACACCCAGCCCGGCGGGTCGTCGACCCCCAGCGCCCGCAGCAGCGTGTTGACGAGGCCGTCGGTGCCGAACATCTGCCGCCACAGCACCGCGACGGCCACGCTCGAGCCCAGGAGCGACGGCAGGTAGTAGATCGACCGGTACAGGGCGAGCCCGCGCAACCCCTTGTCGAGCACCAGCGCGAGCGCCAGTGCGAAGGCCAGCTGCAACGGCACCGACACGAACACGTAGAGGAAGGTGACCTCGAGTGCCTTGTAGAACCTCGGGTCCGACGCCATGCGCGTGAAGTTGTCGAGCCCGACCCACTCCGGCGCGGCCAGCAGGCTGTAGTCGGTGAACGACAGGTAGAACGACGCCGCGATCGGCCCCACCGTGATCAGGCCGAGGCCCACGAACCACGGCGCGAGGAACAGGTAGGCGGCTTTGCCGTCGGAGAGGTACGGGAGGCGGTCCAGCAGCCTGCGCCGCAGCGACGGCGGGGAGGGCGGCGCGGGGCCTGTGGTGACGCGGCTGATCGTCGAGGGGGTGGCGTCCTCACCGAGCGCCGTCACTGGCGCCTCCATCCTGATCTTCTTCGATCTCCCGCCCGACCATTAGGTCAAAGCAGCCGCCGCTGCGTCAACAACCCTTGCCGATCTTTTCAGGCATTTGCGCCGCCATCGGCATCCCGCATACCGAAACGCCGAGCACAGCGCGGCAAATGAACGCTGCAACCCTTTGCAGACTGCTCAGGAGGCGGGCCGGCCTTCGCCGCCGAGGAGCGCGTCGCCGACGCTGCTGTGCACGTCGAGGTGCTCGTGGATGGCGGCCGCCTGGAAGGCCCGCGCGACCGGTGAGCCCGGACCGTCGATCACGATCTTCAAGGCGATCCCCCGCTGGGTGGCGTGCTCGTGCGCGTCGACGAGCACGGCGAGCCCGGCCGATCCGAGGAAGGTGACGGCGGTCAGGTCGAGCACCACGCCGGTGAGCGCGCTCGAGTCGGGGGCGTCGATGACCTCGTCGAGCGCCGTGCGCAGGAGCGGGCCGGAGACCAGGTCGATCTCTCCGCTGACCGTCAGCACGCTGACCGGGCCGGTCCGCACCGGCGTGATCGTCACCATCCTCCGGCTGCTCCGCTCGACGTTGAGGTCCCACTCGGCCGAGCCATGGACCCTACCCCCGAATGGGGGAGAGCGAGAGCCGTGCGTGATCAGCTCTGCTGAGCGAGGCGGGCGTAGACGTCGCCGGAGCGCCCGAGGGGACGGACCCGCTCGAGCAGCCGGACCAGCTCGGGGGCGTCGAGCCAGCGGTCGGAGGCGAACCGCATGGTCTCGACGGGCGAGTAGTTGTACCGGTACGCACCGAGCTCCTGCACCCGCTCCAGCACGGCGAGGGACCGCTCGTGCGTGGGCGGCAGGTACTCGAACGACAGTGCGGGCAACGGTCGGGACAGCCCGGCGAGCACCTCCGACTCGAAGCCCTCGACGTCGATCTTGCAGAAGGCAGGCACGCCGTGCGCGGCGATCAGATCGTCGAGCGTGGTCACCTCGACCTCGACGGAGCGGTCCCAGCGCACGCGGGCGAAGCTGCGGTCGGCCGCCACCGACTCCTGCCAGTCCTGCGACATCGACGACACGGTCGGCGTCGCGGTCGACACCCCCAGCCGGGCGCGCCCCACCTGCGCGCCGACGGCGCGGGGCTCGATCGTCACCGCGCTGTCACGCCCGAAGAGCAGCCGCAGCACGCGCAGGCAGTCCGGCTGGGGCTCGACGGCGACCACGCGCGCCCCCAGCCGTCGCCAGGTGCGCACCCGGCCGCCGACGTGGGCGCCGATGTCGAACGCGAGATCACCCGGGCCCAGGAACTCGCCGTAGAGCCGCACCGCACGGCGGTGTTTGGCCGGCTGCCCGTGGTAGATCACCAGCGAACGCGCGATTCCCCAGACACGGGCGAGCATCCGGTGACCGTACCGGTCGACGTGCTGCGCCCCGTCCTCACCCGCGGCGCTATCGTTTCCGCAGAACCACGGACGCGGGAGGTGAGACCGATCGACCCACGACCATGGGCGCTCTCCTCCCAGCGCACGGAGTAGCGCCCTCCGGCTCCATCGGAAGGCACCCCGTGACCTCCACCCCGCTTCCCGCCCCCGCCACCAACGTCATCGCCCGGCTGCGGGCGGCAGGCTGCGTCTTCGCCGAGGACGAGGCCCGGCTCCTCGTCGAGACCGCCCGCACGCCCGCCGAGCTCGCCGACATGGTCGAGCGGCGCGTCGCCGGGCTCCCGCTCGAGCACGTACTGGGCTGGGCCGAGTTCGCCGGCCTGCGCATCTCGGTCGACCCCGGCGTCTTCGTCCCCCGCCGCCGCACGGAGCTCCTCGCCCGGGAGGCTGCGGCACTGGCCCGGCCGGGCGCCGTCGTCGTCGACCTCTGCTGCGGGTCCGGCGCCGTCGGCGTCGCGGTGGCCGTCACCGTGCCGGGCATCGAGCTGCACGCCGCCGACGTCGACCCCGCCGCCGTCCGCTGCGCCCGGCGCAACGTCGCCGCCGTCGGCGGGCAGGTGTACGAGGGCGACCTCGACGCCCCGCTGCCCCCGACGCTGAGCGGGCGGGTGGACGTCCTTCTCGCGAACGCGCCCTACGTGCCCACCGACGCGGTCGGGCTGATGCCGCCCGAGGCGCGGCTGCACGAGCCACGCGTGGCCCTCGACGGCGGCGCGGACGGCCTCGACATCCAGCGTCGCCTGGCCTCCGCGGCTCCCCGCTGGCTCCGCCCCGGTGGGCACCTCCTGATCGAGACGAGCGAGCGCCAGGCCGCGCACACGGCCGCGGCGATCACGGCCGCGGGCCTCACCGCGCGGGTCGTGCAGGATGCGGAGCTCGACGCCACGGCGGTGATCGGTCGCCGTCCCGCCGGCCTCCGGACGGGTCCAGCTAGTCGCGGTGGGCCGTCTCCAGGCTGAAGGCGGGCAGGCACACCGCCACGTACTCGGCGCCTTCGGCCCCGGCGAGCTGTAGCGCACCCACTCCCCCGCCGCCGTGTGCACGGCCTGCCCTGCGGTCACCGTCAGCTCGCCGCCCTCGTGTTCCACTCGCAGCGCGCCGCGCAGCACCAGCGTGAACTCGTCGAACTCCGGTCGCTGACCGGGCTCGGACCAACCCGCGGGGCTGCGCATGTGGGCCACCGAGAGCCGGGCGTCGCCGGTGTTCACCCGGCCCACGTACTCGTCGATGGTCTTGGGCGGCTCGCCTGCGGCCGTCACGCGGCTGGGGTTCTCGATCAGTCTGGGCACATGCGGAATCCTCGTGAACGCGGCGGGTACCGTCGGAGGCGGGGGTGTCGACCATGGCGAACGAGGCCTACTGGGCTCGCTACGAGTCCACGATCGACAAGCAGATCCGCATGGCGGAGGAGCGCGGCGACTTCGCCGACCTGCCGGGCAAGGGCAAGCCCCTGTCCGGCCTCGACGAACCGTACGACGAGAACTGGTGGGTCAGGCGCTGGGTCCAGCGCGAGGGCGTGCCGTCCGAGGGCCTGCTGCCCACCCCGCTGCAGCTGCGCAAGGAGGCCGAGCGGCTCCCCGAGACGGTGCGTGACCTGCCCACCGAGGAGGCCGTGCGCGCCGCGGTCGGCGAGCTGAACCGGCGCATCGCGGAGTGGGTGCGCGCACCGTCGGGGCCGGCCGTTCCGGTGCGGAAGGTCGACGCCGAGGCGATCGTGCAGGGCTGGCGGGCGGCGCGTTCACCCGCACCGCGGGCACCGGTGGCCGGCGCGACCACCCGCAGACGGTGGTGGCGCCGGAAGTAATCCGCGACCCGACCCCAACCACGAACACACCCGACCGGTCTTCCTGCTCGACGAGAACGAGCCTGCAGGAGGACGACCGTGTTGCGCTTGGGAGCCGATGACCCCTACCAGGTCGGCCCGTTCCGGATCCTGGCCCGGCTGGGGTCCGGCGGGATGGGCCAGGTCTACCTCGGGGTCGGTCTGCACCGCGAGCTCGTCGCGGTCAAGCTGATCCACCGCGCGTTCGCGTCCGACCCGGGCTTCCGGGCCAGGTTCCGGCACGAGGTCGCGGTGGGCATGCGGGTGCGCGGCCCCTGGACGGCGGCCGTGGTCGCCGCCGACCCGGACGCGCCGGTCCCGTGGCTCGCCTCCGAGTACGTCCCCGGAGCCGGCCTCGACCGGGCGGTGGTCGAGACCGGCCCGCTGCCGCCGCAGTCGTTGCACGTCCTCGCGGCCGGGCTCGCCGCGGCGCTGGCCACCGTCCACGCCACCGGTCTCGTGCACCGCGACGTCAAGCCCGCGAACGTGCTGCTCGCGGGCGACGGGCCGCGCCTGATCGACATGGGCATCTCCCGCGCCGCCGACGCCACTCAGCTCAGCACGACCGGAGCCCTCGTCGGCACGCCCGCGTTCATGTCCCCCGAACAGGCCGAGGGCATGGAGACCGGCCCGGCGTCGGACGTGTTCTCCCTCGGGGCACTGCTGGCCTTCGCCGCGCTCGGGCGCAGCCCGTTCGGCGATGCGAACCCCTTCGTCCAGCTCCGGCGCATCGTCGACGACCCCGCCGACCTGCTCGGGCTGGTCGGCCCGCTGCGCGGCCCGGTGGAGGCGTGCCTGGCCAAGAACCCTGCCGACCGCCCGACCGCGGCCGATCTCACCGCGCACTTCGGCCCGGTCCCCGCGCCGCCGCCCGGGGCGCCATCGGGCTCGTGGTTGCCGGCGTCCGTGGCCGCGATGCTTCCCCCGCCGCCGGACGTCCCGACCCTCATCGCGGCGGGCCAGGCCCGGAAGCCGATCATCGCCGCGGGGGCCACGCCCCGCGGGCGGGCCGTCGGCCGGCGCGCACTCCTCGTCGGAGGCTCCGGCCTGCTCGGACTCGCGGCGCTGGGCGGAGCCTTCGCCATCGCCCGGACCGTGCTCCCCACGCCACGCCCGCTGGAGACCCCGCAGCCGCAGACGTTGACCGTCGCGCCGGCGCCGACCACCGCCCCTTCCGCCGGATCCGCGGTGGTGGCCTGGACCGTGCAGGGCCCGCCCACGACCAGCGCGCTCCTCACCGACGGCCGCACCGTGTATGCGGGCGGCAGCGGCGCGGTCGTCGCGCTGGACGCGACCACCGGGCAGAAGCGCTGGGAGTACGCGGCACCGCCCGGCGGGGTCGGGTTCGATCCGTCCCGGGTGAAGTTCGCGATCGCCGACGGCACCGTCTACGTCGCCACCAACGGCGCCGCGATCGCCCTCGACGCGACGACCGGTCGGGAACGGTGGCGCCTCGTGTCGGACCTGACCGAGGGATACCGGTCCCTCGCCGGTATCGACGTGATCGCGGGCCCGGGTGTCGCCTACTTCGCCCACGGCCCGTCCCTCTTCTCGATGGACCCGGCCACGGCCGACACCCGCTGGACCCACGTCGTCGACGGCAACTTCGCCGCCTCCCCCGAGATCGACGGCGACCACGTGCTGATCAGCAACGGCAACGGCGTTGACGCGCTCCTCGCCGCCACCGGGCAGCTGGTGTGGCGCCGCGAGCCGGACGGCGACAACGCCACCGAGCTGGGCGTGGCGCACGGGATCGCGTTCCTCACCGTCAACGTCGGCGGGGTGGTCGCGCTCGACACGCCCACCGGCGCCGTGCGCTGGGAGGCCCGGGTCGGCAGCGGAGACCTCGCCGGTGCCGAACCCGATCGGCCGGTCGTGGTCGACGACGCCGTCATCGTGCGCGGCCGCGACGAGCAGCTGCACGCGTACGAGATCAGCGACGGGACGTTGCGCTGGTCGCTCCCGGACCGGACGAGAGGCGGCGGCACCGCCAAGGTCGCGCCGTTCGCCTTCCGCGACTCGACCGGCGGCCTGGTCTACACCGGCGACGACCGCGGCCGCATCTACGCGTTCGATGTCGCGGCCGGCACCCGGCAGTGGGCGTACGCGCCCACCCGGGGCTTCTCCGCCGTGCAGGTGATCACGGCAGCCGATCGGGTCGCGTTCACCGCGGGATCCGACGGCCGGATCTCGGCCATCAGGCCGGAATGAGGAGACCGGAGATGACGATCATGCCGAAGGTCCACGCCGCAGCCGCCGTGCAGGCACTGCACCCCACGGACCCCCACCGCATCGGCCCGTACCAGGTGCTCGGTGTGCTCGGCGCGGGCGGCATGGGCCAGGTCTACCTCGCAGCCGGGCCCTCCGGGCTCGTCGCGGTGAAGGTGGTGCACCCCGCGCTCGCCCCCGACCGGCAGTTCCGCACGCGGTTCGCGCGGGAGGTCGAGGCCGGGCGCCGGGTGCGCAGCCCCTGGACCGCGGCGGTCGTGGACGCCGACCCGGACGCGAGCACACCGTGGCTCGCCACCGAGTACGTCCCGGGCGTGCCGCTGAGCCAGGCGATCGCCACCACGGGACCGCTTCCGCCGCCGACCGTGGCCGCGCTCGCCGCGCACCTGGCTCGCGCGCTCGCCGCGATCCACGAGGCGGATCTCGTGCACCGCGACGTCAAGCCCGGGAACGTCCTGCTCGCCGCCGACCGGCCGAAGATGATCGACTTCGGCATCTCGAGCGCCCTCGACGGCACGCGCATGACCAGCACCGGCATGGCGGTGGGCACCCCGGCGTTCATGTCCCCGGAGCAGGCCGACGGCGCCGAGCTCACCACCGCATCGGACCTGTTCTCGCTGGGTTCGGTGCTCGTCTGGGCCGCGACCGGGACGGGACCGTTCGGCGAGGGCAGCCCGGTCACCCTGCTGCGCCGGATCCTCACCGCGGAGCCGGCGCTTGGGGCACTCACGGGTCCCGTCCGCGACCTGGTGGCCGAGTGCCTGCACCGGGACCCGGCCGCCAGGCCGACCGCCGCGCAGCTCGCCGAGCGCCTCCCGCCCGCGCCGGTCGGGACCGGCTGGCTCCCGTCCGGCGTCGCCGCGCTCGTGACCGCCCCGGCCACGAACCCCGGGCCGATGACTCCCCCGCCGCCACCCGCACGCGGGGTGTCGCGGCGCGGCCTGCTCGCCGGGCTGGGCGCGGTGCTGGGAACAGCGGCGCTCGGTGGCGTCGGGGCGACGGCGGCCGGGCTGTTCCGCACCGGCCCCGGCCCGGCCACCGGCGCCCCGGCCGGCCCGACCCGGACGGCGACGCCGCGGTGGACCTACCCCACCGGCGGGCCGCTGACCTGCATGGTCGCAGGCGACGGTGTCGTCCACGCCGCGGGGGCTGACGCCGTGGCCCACGCGATCGACGTCCGCACCGGCCAGGCCCGGTGGACGTACTCGCTGCGCGGAGGCGGCAGCAGCCACCCGCCTGCGGTCGTCGACGGCGCCGTCTACATCGACGACGACCGGATGACCGTGTACGCGCTCGACGCCACCGGGGCGCTGCGCTGGGAGGAGCGGGGGCGCCTGATCGCCGCGGGTGCCGGGACCGTGCTCGCCGCCACCACCGAGGACGCCCGCAACCACGTCACCGGATACGACGCGGCCACCGGCCGGGTGCGGTGGAAGTCCGTCGTCGACGGCGCCCCCTGGGAGGGGTTCGCCCTCGACACCCCCGGCGCCGCCGCGGACGGGCGCGCGCACGTCGGCCTGAAGCACGCCCTGCGCACGCTCGATGCCGTCACCGGCACCACGCTCTGGGAGCAGCCGCTTCCCGACCTGGACACCGTGACGGTCGCGGGCCCGATCGTGTACGGCACGGGTGGATCCCCGACCGCGCACTCCACCCTCGTCGCGTTCGACGCGGCAACCGGGCGGGAGCTGTGGCGCCGCACCGTCGAGGACCGGTACGGGCGGATCGCGGTCCACGACGACACCGTGTACGTCGACGGGGGCAACGGCGTCGGCCTCTCGGCCCTCGACGCGCAGACCGGGGAACCGCGGTGGGAGCTGGGCCGCGGCACGTCCTACAGCAGGGCGATGTACGGCACCGCACCCGTGGTCGCCGGCGACACCTGCTACATCGGCGGCATCCGCGTCGGCAGGCTCGACCCGACGCCCGCATTCACCCTCTTCGCCCACGCCACCGACACCGGGGAGGAACGCTTCACGATCGACCTCGCCCTCGACACGGGCTACACCGCGTCCATCGCGCTCGTCGGGGACACCCTCGTGCTCGGCTCCGAGCGGTTCGACGCCACATCGGGCGCGATCGTGGGCATCGCGTGAGGGCGGACGATCCCTACCGCCGCGGCTGCTCGCTCGGCCCCACGTGGTCGGCGAGCCATTCCGTGAGCGGCTGCAGCTCCCGCCATGCCCCGGCCACCCGGTCCAGGGTGCCCGGCTCGTGCAGCACGTCGTCGGGCTCCCAGGCGCGCCATGCGTACAGGCCCTTGTGCCGCAGCAGGTCGATGCGCGGGTGGTCCGGGTCGAAGCCCTTGGGCCGGGTCTTCAGGGTCTCCCCCGCCAACGTCAGCGCCTGCAGCGCCGCGATCCGCTTCTCCAGGTCACCGCCGCGCCGGTCGTCTGCCACGGCCGTGCGGTAACGGGCGACCTGATCGGGCGCCATCCGGTAGTAGCCACCCGCGACCAGCAGACCGTCGGAACCGACCTGCACGTAGAACGGCCCGACGGTGGCGCCGCAGTGGGTCTTGTACGGCGTCTTGTCGTGCGAGAACCGGACGTCGCGGTACGGCCGGAAGATCTTGCCCGGCCCGAACTCCGGCTCCAGCTCGGCGAGCAGCGCCTGCATCGGCGCGCGGACGTCCGCCTCGTACACCGCCCGCTGGTCGGTCCAGTACGCCTTCGAGTTGTCGGCGACGAGACCGTCGTAGAACTCGACCACGCCCTCACCGAAACCCGTGAACGTCATGACGTGCGGTCACCCGCCTCGGCAGGGTCCTTCTCCTGCGCGGTGTCCTTCTCGGTGTCCTTCTCCGCGTCCATCTCCGCGTCCTTCTCCGGCGCCTTCGCGACGCCCTCCTCCGCAGGCGGCTCGGACTCCTCCGCGCTTCCGACCGGCGCGGGCTCGACGGCCGCCGCCGGGCCCTCGAGCACCTCGCGGGGCTTGCGAACGAGCGCGATGTAGAGCACCGCGGCAGTGAACACCACCACGGAGACCACGACGTTGATCCGGATGTCGCCGAACACACGGGTGGCGTGGTCGGTGCGCATCTGCTCGATCCAGAACCGCCCCGCGGTGTAACCCGCGACGTACACCGCGAAAGCGCGCCCGTGGCCCAGGCGGAACCGGCGGTCGGCCCACACCACGAGCACGGCGACGAGCACGTTCCACAGCAGCTCGTACAGGAACGTGGGGTGCACCACCTGGACGGGCGTGTGGTCCAGCGCGACGCCGCCCAGGGCGTCGGGGAACCCGGTGGCCGGGTCGACCCGGTCGTAGATCTCGAGCCCCCACGGCAATGTGGTGGGCGCGCCGTAGAGCTCCTGGTTGAACCAGTTGCCCAGCCGCCCGATCGCCTGCGCCACCACGATGCCCGGCGCCACCGCGTCGGCGAAGAAGCCCAACGGCACACCGTGTCGCCTGCACCCGATCCAGGCACCGACGCCGCCGAGCGCGACCGCGCCCCAGATCCCCAGGCCGCCCTCCCAGATCCGGAGGGCGCCCAAGGGGTCACCGCCCGGGCCGAAGTAGGTCTGCCAGTCGGTCAGCACGTGGTAGAGCCGGCCGCCGACCAGCCCGAACGGCACCGCGAACACCGCGATGTCGGTGACGGTGCCCTGCTGCCCCCCGCGCGCCACGAAGCGTCGCTCGCCCCACAGGACCGCGACGATGATGCCGGCGATGATGCAGAGCGCGTACGCCCGGATCGGGATGGGACCGAGCATCCAGACGCCGCGGTCCGGACTCGGGATATTCGCCAGCACTGTGACGACGGCAGGGCTCACGTCGCCACGGTAGCGCCACGATCCCGCGGCGGCGGGAGCGGTCGGCCTCCGGCGGGAACGATCACCTTGTCGCGACGTGCAGCCCCTGCTCCGCCCACCGGCGGGCGGGGCCGCTCAGGCCGGCTGCGGGGCTGCCCGGCGCACGCCGCCCGCCAGCTCCTGCGCCAGCGCGCGCACGCCGTCGGCACCGGCGTTCTCGGCCGCCGTGACGAACGCGGAGCCGACGACCACGCCGTCGGCGAAGCCCACGACCTCGGCGGCCTGGTCGGCCGACCGGACGCCGAGCCCGACCGCGACCGGCAGCGAGGTGTGGGCGCGGCAGCGGGCCACGAGCGCAGGCGCGGTGCTCGCGACGGCGTCCCGAGCACCGGTGACGCCCATCGTGGACGTGGCGTACAGGAAACCGCGGGTGGCCGCCGCCGTGGACGCGATCCGCTCCTCCGTGGACGAGGGCGAGACCAGGAAGGTCCGGTCCAGGCCGTGCGCCTCGGAGGCGGCGAGCCACTCGTCGGCCTCGTCGGGGATCAGGTCGGGCGTGATCAGGCCGAGCCCGCCTGCCGCGGCGAGGTCACGGGCGAACGCGTCGACGCCGTAGCGCAGCACCGGGTTGTAGTAGGTCATCACGACCGCCCGGCCGCCCGCGGCGCTGACCCGCTCGACGACCGAGAACACGTCGCGCAGCCGGAAGCCGGCGCGCAGGGCGGTGTCGGCGGCCGCCTGGACCGTGGGCCCGTCCATCACCGGGTCCGAGTACGGGATGCCGACCTCGAGCAGGTCGCAGCCGCCCTCGGCCATCGCGGTGAGCCGTTCCACGGACCCGTCGACGGTCGGGTAGCCGGCAGGCAGGTAGCCGACCAGGGCACCCCGGCCCTCTGCCCGTGCCGCCTCGAAGATCTTCCGAACCTCGCTCATCGCTCGGCCTCGCTGGCGCTCGGCCGGCGCTTCGCGCAGGCGCTGTGTCCATGATTCGCTCGCTGACGCTCGCTCATCGGGGCGGCCCCTCCGTCAGGCTGGCTTCGGCGATCGCGGTGCCGCTCGCCTCCTCGGCGCTCTCCTCCTCGGAGATCATGCCGAACCACTTCGCCGCCGTGTCGACGTCCTTGTCCCCGCGCCCGGACAGGTTCACGAGGATCACCGCCTCGGGCCCGAGCTCCTGGCCCAGCTTCAGCGCACCCGCCACGGCGTGGGCCGACTCGATGGCCGGGATGATCCCCTCGGTGCGCGAGAGCAGCGCGAACGCGTCCATCGCCTCGGCGTCGGTGATCGGGCGGTACTCGGCGCGGCCGATGTCCTTGAGCAGCGCGTGCTCCGGCCCGACCCCCGGGTAGTCGAGCCCTGCCGAGATCGAGTGCGACTCGGCCGTCTGCCCGTCCTCGTCCTGCAGCAGGTACGACAGCGCGCCGTGCAGCGCGCCGGGGGAGCCCGCGGTCAGGGTGGCACCGTGGCGCCCGGTCTCCACCCCGTCACCGCCCGGCTCGAGGCCGACCAACCGCACGCCGGGATCGTCGAGGAAGGCGTGGAAGATGCCGATCGCGTTGGAGCCGCCGCCGACGCAGGCGGCCACCACGTCCGGCAGCCGCCCGACGCGTTCGAGGACCTGCTCGCGCGCCTCGAGGCCGATGATCCGGTGCAGGTCGCGCACCATCGTCGGGAACGGGTGGGGCCCGGCGGCGGTGCCGAGCAGGTAGTGCGTGTCGTCGACGTTCGTGACCCAGTCGCGCAGGGCCTCGTTGATCGCGTCCTTCAGCGTGCGCGAGCCGGTCTTCACCGGCACCACCTTCGCGCCGAGCAGCCGCATCCGGGCGACGTTGAGGGCCTGCCGTTCGGTGTCGACCTCGCCCATGTAGACGACGCACTCCAGGCCGAGCAGCGCGCAGGCGGTGGCGGTGGCCACGCCGTGCTGGCCTGCGCCGGTCTCGGCGATCACCCGCTTCTTGCCCATCCGCTTGGTGAGCAGCGCCTGCCCGAGCACGTTGTTGATCTTGTGCGAGCCGGTGTGGTTGAGGTCCTCGCGCTTGAGCAGGATCCGCGCGCCGCCCGCGTGCGCACCCAGCTTCGGGGCGTCGCTCAACGGGGACGGCCGGCCGGTGTAGTCGCGGTGCAGGCGGTCGAGCTCGTCGAGGAAGTCCCGGTCGCCACGGGCCTTCTCGTACACGGTGGTGAGCTCGTCGAGCGCCGCGACCAGCGCCTCGGGGACGAACCGGCCCCCGTAGCGGCCGAAGTGGCCCCGCTCGTCAGGCTCGTGCTCCGACGGGTGCGCGACCCCGTCGCTCGCCTTGCTGTGCGTACTCACCGCACCATTCTCGAACACGACGGGTGGAAGCCCGCAGCCACCAGGCTGCGCACGGTCCCGCCCGGGTCTCCGCTGGTGACGAGGCCCTCCCCGACGAGCACCGCGTCGGCGCCCCATCCGGCGTAGGTGAGCAGGTCGCCAGGGCCGCGCACACCGGACTCGGCCACCCGCATCACGTCGGTCGGCAGGCCGGGAGCGATCCGCCCGAAGATCGTGCGATCGACCTCGAGGGTGTGCAGGTTGCGCGCGTTCACCCCGATGACCTTGGCGCCCGCTTCCAGCGCGCGGTCGGCCTCCTCCTCGGTGTGCACCTCGACGAGCGCGGTCATCCCGAGCGACTCCACGCGGTCGAGCAGGGCGTCGAGCGCGTTCTGCTCCAGCGCGGCGACGATCAGCAGCACCAGGTCGGCACCGTAGGCCCTGGCCTCGTGCACCTGGTACGGGCTCACCACGAAGTCCTTGCGCAGCACCGGCACGTCGACCACGGTGCGCACCGCGGCGAGGTCGGCGAGCGACCCGCCGAAGCGGCGCCGCTCGGTGAGCACGCTGATCACCCGCGCGCCGTTCTCGGCGTACGACGCAGCCAGCTCCGCCGGGTCGGCGATCTCCGCCAGATCACCCTTCGACGGGCTCCGCCGCTTCACCTCGGCGATCACCCCGATACCCGGGGCGCGCAGTGCGGCCAACACGTCCCGCGGAGGCGGGGCCGCCGCCGCCCGCCGCTTGATCTCCGCGAAGTCGACCTCCGCCTCGCGCACCGCGAGATCGGCCCTGACACCGTCAACGATGGAATCGAGGACACTCGCTCCGCCGTTCGTCATGGCAGCTGTCCCCCTCTCCGGATAGGGCCGGGCGCGAATCATGCTAGACAGGCGCGCTTCGCGGCCCGTCGCCAGGATCGTCCCCCGCGTCGCCGGGCGGTGCGTCGGCGGGGTCGATCGTCGGGTCGCGGCCCTCGTCGAGGTCCTGCCACGCGGCCCGGTCCGGGTCGCGCTCCACCCGTCGCTCCCCCGGCGCCGCATAACGCGCGCCGAACCGCGGGAGGCGCGGCTCCCACGCCAGCGCGACCACACCCGCCGCGAGCAGCACGACCGCGCCTGGTAACGCGAGCACCGGACCGGCAACCGCGGCGAGCACTGCCTGCACCAGCCCGGCCGCCGCCAGCAGCCCGCCGACCACCCTGCGCAGCACGCCCGCCGTCGCCACCACCCCGGCCACCCCTGCCAGGGCGAGCAACGCGAGCCCGGACAGCGCCGGCTCACCCGCCGCGGCCGACGCACCCCACAGGAGCCCCGCAGCCACCACCAGCGCCACACACACGGCGACCAGCACGCGCGGGTTCCGAGCCGTGCCACCGCCGGTGCGCAGGCCCCTTCGATCGCGGGAGTCCATCACCGTCGACCGTAGTGGTGCGGAGCCCGTGGCAGCCTCGGCCGTCGGTACCGGCAGCGCCACCGGTCGGCTCCGGCGCGCAGTCCGGTAGGACTACGGATTGCCCGTGGTCGCATCGCCCCGCGAAGCTGATCACGTGCAGATCGCTCCCCGCACGATCGCGGTCATCGTCACCGCTGTTCTCGCCGCCGGGCTGCTCGGGTTGGCGATGTGGCCGAGGTCCGGCTGCTCCGCAGGCCCGACCGATCGAGCGTTGCCCGCCTCGGCCGATCTCACCGCTGGGACCACGCCCGCGGGGCATCTGCGCACGGTCGGCACCCAGGTGGCGGCGCGCTGGAGCCTGTTGGGGGACCACCCGGAGCAGCGCGGCGGGGAGTGGGAACCGTGGTTCACGGCCGCTGCTGTCGCGGGCGACCTGGTGGTCATCGGGCATCGGCCCGATCCGACCGGCTGGTTCGGATCCGACTCGACCGTGCTCGCCGCCTACGACGCCCGCACGGGCGCGACGCGTTGGCAGATCGACGGACCGGCGATCAACGACACGCCGTTCCTGCTGCCCGGGGCGCCGGGACAGCTGTTGATGTTCGACAAGGACGACGGAGACGTGACCGCGGTCGACGCGACCACCGGCACCGTCGCGTGGTGTACCGACACCGCTGACGAGGAGTGGGGCGCCGAGATCGTGACCGCTGACGCCGAGCGCATCGTCCTCGGTTCACACGGCGGCGGCTCGCGACTGCGCGCACTCGACCCCGCTACCGGGAACGAGCTGTGGGAAGTCGCGTTCGAGGCGGGCAGCGCCGCGCCGGTGCTCGCCGGAGACGTCGTGCTGGTCGATGCCGTGCCCGAGGACCGCACCGGCAACGAGCTGCGGGCCTACGACGTCGCGACCGGCACGATGCGCTGGGCGGCCCGGGCACACCTGCCGCCCGACCTCGCGGGCGGCACGGCCGCAGCGGTCGTGGCCACCACCTCGGGCGACGGCCGCCTCGTCACCGCGCTCGACCCGCACACCGGCGAGCCGATGTGGATCGCCGCCGTCGGAACGGACGGCAGCTCCACCCCGCGCTTCCGGGTCCTGCACGTCCTCGACGAGGGTGTGCTCGTCGCCGTCGACAGCGAACTCGTGCTCCTCGATGCCGCAACCGGCGCCACGCGCTGGGCGGCGCCGGGGCTGATCGACGGCATGTACGCCTCCGGGTTGCTCGTCCTGCACGGCCCGACGCGGCTGCTCGTCAGTGGCTCGGACCAACTCGCCGCCGTGGACGTCGCGACCGGCGCCGTGACCGCGACCCGCACCGAGGGCGAGTACGTGATCACCGCCGCCCGGACCGGCGATGTCGTCGTCACCCTGCAGGGTCCGCGGGTCACCATCCTCACCCCCGGGCCGTGACACACCTCGCCGGCTGCGACCACCTACCGCGGAGTCGTCGAGGCAGCTGAACGGCGGAGCTGCGGGGACGGCGGAGCGAGTGAGGCGGCCCCATCCCCCGTAGCTCGCGCCCCGCCGGTGCGCGCCTCCGGCGGGCCGCTCGGCGGCGGGCCGAGCGTCGCTGCCGTCGCCACCGCCGACAGCACCGCCCGCGCCTTGTTCAGGCACTCCGCGTCCTCGGCTGCCGGGTCGGAGTCCGCGACGATCCCCCCGCCCGCCTGCACGTACGCCACGCCGTCGCGGATCAGCGCGGTGCGGATCGCGATCGCCGTGTCGGCATCTCCGGCGAAGTCGAGGTAACCCACGATCCCGCCGTAGAGCCCTCGCCGCGTCGGCTCCAGCTCCTCGATGATCTCCATGGCCCGCGGCTTCGGCGCGCCGGAGAGCGTGCCCGCGGGGAAGCAGGCCGTGACCGCGTCGAACGCGTTGCAGTCGTCGCGCAGCCGTCCCGTGACCGTCGACACCAGGTGCATGACGTGGCTGTAGCGCTCCACGGAGAAGAAGCTGTGCACCTTGACCGTGCCGGGCTCGCAGACCCGGCCGAGGTCGTTGCGCCCGAGGTCGACGAGCATCACGTGCTCGGCGCGCTCCTTCTCGTCGCTGCGCAGCTCCTTCTCCAGGAGGACGTCCTCCTCCTCGGTGTCCCCGCGCCAGCGGGTGCCGGCGATCGGGTGCGTCGTCGCCGTGCCGTCCCGCACCGTGACCAGCGCCTCAGGGCTGGATCCGACGATGTCGAACCGCTCACCGGCGGCCGATTCCAGGCGCAGCAGGTACATGTACGGGCTGGGGTTGGTGGCCCGCAGCACGCGGTAGACGTCGAGCGGGTCGGCGCGGCAGTCCGACTCGAACCGCTGCGACACCACCACCTGGAAGGCCTCGCCCGCGCGGATCTGCTCCTTGGCCGCCTCCACCGCGGCGTGGTGCTCCGGGGCCGTGCGGCGGCGGGTGAAGCGCGGCTCGGCCGGCCGGAACACCGCCACCGTGGACGGCGCGGGCGCGGCGAGGTCGGCGGTCATCCGGTCCAACCGGGCGACGGCGTCGTCGTAGGCCTCGTCCACGCGCTCGTCTGTGGCGTCCCAGTTGATCGCGTTGGCGATCAGGGTGACCGCGCCCTCGTGGTGGTCGACCGCGGCGAGGTCGGTGGCCAGCAGCATCACCAGCTCGGGGATGCGCAGGTCGTCGACGGCCAGCTCGGGCAGCCGCTCCAGCCGCCGCACCACGTCGTAGCCGAGGTAGCCGACCATCCCACCGGTGAGCGGCGGCAACCCGGGCAGCCGCTCGCTGCTCAGCTCCTCGACCACCGTGCGCAGGGCGGCGACGGGGTCGCCCGAGGTGGGCAGGCCGACCGGCACCTCGCCGGTCCACACCAGCTCGCCGTCCACGGCCGTGAGGGTGGCGCGGCTGCGGGCGCCGACGAACGACCATCGCGACCACGACCGCCCGTTCTCCGCCGACTCGAACAGGAACGTGCCGGGCCGGTCACCGGCCAGCTTGCGGTAGACCCCGACGGGGGTCTCGTCGTCGGCGAGCAGCCGCCTGGTCACCGGGATCACCCGGTGCTCGACGGCCAGCGCTCGGAACTCCTCGCGGCTGGGGGTGACCGCTCCGAGGGCGCCGGGCGGCGCGGATACGGTCATGCGCTCATTATCGCGGCGCGCTCTCGACGCACCTGCAGAAGGCTCTCAGTTCGGGGGCGAGAAGATGTGCACGTGGCCGCCGTACCCGACGAGAGCACCGAACTGGCAGGAAAGGACGGACCCCGCCGCCGCGGACGCCGTCCCGGTGGCGGCGACACCCGTGCTGCGCTGCTCGACGCCGCCCGTGTGGTGTTCGCCGAGCGCGGCTACGACGGCGCGACGGTGCGGGCGATCGCCGAGCGGGCGGGCGTGGACCCGGCGATGGTCAACCACTGGTTCGGCGGCAAGGAGCCGCTGTTCGTCGCGGCCCTGAACCTGCCGGTCGACCCGGCGGCGGCGCTCAACGAAGTGCTCCCGGGCGACCCCGAGCTCCTCGCCGAGCGGATCCTCGGCCGGTTCCTGCAGCTCTGGGACACCACCGGCGGCGCCCAGCTCGCCACCTTGATCCAGAGCATCGCCAGCCACGACGCCGCGGCGAGCCTGCTGCGCGAGTTCATCACCCGCGTGCTGGTGATCAAGGTCGTGGCCACGGTGGCGCCGGACCGGCCCGAGCTGCGCGCGACGCTGTGCGGCACGCAGCTGTTCGGGCTCGCGTTCGTCCGCTACGTGCTGAAGGTGGAGCCGCTCGCGTCGGCCGACCACGCCACGATCATCGCCGCGGTGGCGCCGAACCTGCAGCGCTACCTCACCGGGCCGCTGCCGTGAGCCCGTCCACGAACGCCCCGAAGCGCTCCCTGCGGTCGGGGGAGCACAGGAACGGGCAGGTCATGCAGTACGCGTCGGAGGGCCGCTCCACCTCCGGCTCGGTCTTGTAGTACAGGCAGCAGGCGGCCCGCACCGGCACCGTGTAGGTCTCGGTCCCCCACCGCAGCAGCTCCTGCCCGCCGCGGTCGCGCAACCGCGCACCATGGGCGGCGAGCGCGTCGACGAGCGCGGCGCCGACGCCGCGCGCCTCGTCGCGGTCGGCGCCCGCGTAAAGCGGTACGTAGTGGGCGGCGCTGCGGACGCTGTCGGCCGCGCTGTTCCACAGCGGCACGAGCCCGTAGCGGGTGGCGGCGCGCACGGCGTCCAGCAGGGGGCGCAGCGTCGCCACGGCATCGGCTGCCACCCGGTGGAGCAGCACGGCCAGGTCGGGCACCACCTCGGTGCCGGGATGGCCTGCCGCCGGGTCGTCGGGCAGCACGAGGAGCGTGGCGTCGCGCACGGCGAGCAGTTCCGTCTCGGCGTGGATGGCCAGGTGCGCGGCCCGCACGTCCCATGCCCGGCGCTCGAGCACGAGCGCTGCCGTCACGCGGCCAAGCACGGCGTGCACGAGTGCGCCGCCCACCGCGGTGGCGGCCACCGAGGCCAGCCCGGCCGGGTTGTCCCGCTCCCGCGCCTGGGCGCACCACCCGGCGACGTGCGGCACCACGTCCGCCAGCGACGACCAGCCCGGTTCGGCCGGCACGCCGATGCGCGGCGCGTAGGAGTCCGGGTACTCCGGCCGCAGCCCGCGCAACCGCTCGACCGTGGCCGCCAACGCTTCCATGAGGTGAGGCTAACCTGATCATCGCGGGTGACGGAAGGTGGCGTCAGACCGGGCGCCTGGGGTCGATGAAGCCGGACTCGTAGGCGGCCACGACCGCCTGGGTCCGGTCCCGGGCGCCGACCTTGGCGAGCACGTTGCCCACGTGCGTCTTCACGGTCTCGACGCCGACCACCAGCTCGCGGGCGATCTCGGCGTTCGACAGGCCCCGCGCCACGAGGCGCAGCACCTCGCCCTCCCGTTCGGTGAGCCCGGCGCCGCGCAGCGCGTCGCCCCGGCCCCGTCCGCGCGTGGCGACGAGGTCACGCACCGCCGCCGGGAACAGCAGCGACTCCCCTTCGGCGACGGTGCGGACCGCCTGCACGATCTCCGCCGGGCGGGCCCGCTTGAGCAGGAACCCGGTGGCACCGGCCTGGAGGGCGTCGTAGACGTAGCCGTCGTTGCCGAACGTCGTGAGCACCAGCACCCGCGGCGCGCCCGCCCCCCGCGACAGGAGGTGCCGCGTGGCGGCGATCCCGTCGACGGCAGGCATCCGCACGTCCATCAGGACGACGTCGGGCTCGAGCCTGCGCACCAGCCCTGGCACCTCCGAACCGTCGGACGCCTCGCCGAGCACCACGATGTCCCGCTCGGCGTCGAGGATCGCCCTGAGCCCGGCCCGCACCAGCTCCTCGTCGTCCACCAGCAGAACGCGGATCACGACGGCATCTTCTCGGGTCCGATCGGGAGACGCGCGGCGACGCGCCAGCGGTCGCCGTCCGGGCCCGCGGACAGGTCACCGCGCAGCACTCCCACCCGCTCGCGCATCCCGGCGATCCCCCGGCCGCCGCCCACTCGTGGGGGGCCGGGGCCGAGCGGGTTGGTGACCTCCAGCTCCACGGCGTCGGAACCCACCGCGACGCAGACCTCGACCGGCACCGGGCCGGCATGCCGCAGTGCGTTGGTGAGCCCCTCCTGCACGATCCGATAGGCCTCCCGGGACGCCGCCCGCGGCACGGCCCCGGTGGCGCCCCGGCGGTGCAGCGCCACCGGCACTCCGGCCGACCGGGCACCGTCGACCAGCGCGTCGAGGTCGCCGAGGTCCGGCTGCGGGCTCAGGTCACCGCCGTCACCGCCCTCGCCGTCGCGCAGCAGCCCGAGCACGTGGTCGAGGTCGGCGAGCGCGGTGCGCCCCGCATCGGCGATCGCGTCGAGGGCCTTCGCGACGAACGCCGGGTCGCTGTTCAGCACGCGGGCCGCTGCGCCCGCCTGCAACGTCGTGACCGTCAGAGCGTGCCCCACGGAGTCGTGCAGCTCCCGCGCGAGCCGGTTGCGTTCGGCGAGCGCGCGCTCGGCGGCGTGCGCGGCCGCGAGCTCGGCCGCCATCCGCTCCGTGGGCGTCGGCCCGAGCACCCGCGGCGCGAGGCGGGCCAGCGCCGCGCCCCCCACCGACGCGGCGTTCAGCAGCAGGACCGGCAGCAGCGCCCCCACCAGCGGCATCCACCACGCCCGGCCGCCCGTCGGGAACGGCGCCAGCAGGAGCCACGGCGCGAACAGGAACCCGATCGTCGTGGGGAAGACGATCAGCGTGACCAGCGCGGTGAGCCCACCCGCGGCCGCGTTGACCAGCAACCAGACGGCGGCCCGACGACGGCCCGGCCAGGAGTCGACCGTGGCCGGGTCCGGCTCGCGGACTTCGGCGCCGAGCAGCGTGCGGGCCGCGGTGATGGCCAGCGAGCGGACGCCCGGGACGAGGGTGACACCGACGGCGATGCCCGCGGCAGGCACCACGAGCAGAACCGTCGTGAGCACGTCGAGCCCGCCGCCCGCCACCGTCGAGACGATCAGCGCGGCGAGGGCCACGTAGGGAAGCAGGATCACCGCGCCCAGGAGCAGGTGCACGTACCGGCGGTAGGTCAACCCGTCGGTGAGGGGGGCGATGAGGTGCCGGAGGAGGCGGGGCACGCTCTGATCGTCGCAAAGTGTTCGGCCCGGGCCCTCCCCCGCCCGAGGGAGCCGGATCGTCCGGGCGCGGGAGCCGGTGCGCCGCCCGCGGCGCGATCGTGGTGGCCATGACGACCTCACCTGCGGCAGCTCGGATCCCCGCCGGTGTGCGGGCCCTCGGCTGGCTCGCCGCCGCGGGCACCGTGCCCTACCTGACGCTCAAGCTCCTGTGGCTCTCCGGCAGCACGGCCGGTGTCACCGAGCCCGGGTTCCTCGCCGACCCGACCGTCGTGGTGGCCAACGCCGTGACGTTCGGGATGGACCTCGTCGTGATCGGGCTCGCGCTCGCCCTGACCCACGAGTGGGGCGACCGGCTCCCCGCGTGGCTGCTGCTGCTCCCGGCGTGGGTGGGCACCGGGTTCCTCGTCCCGATGGTGGTGGCGGTCATGCCGGCGACCGCGCTCCAGTACGCCACCGACGCACCCGACGCCACGTGGTTCGAACCGTGGCTGCAGCCGCTGGTGTACGGCGGGTTCGCCTGGCAGGGCGTCTTCCTGGTCGCCGCGTTCGTCGCGCACGCGGTGCGACGCTGGTCGGACACCGTCACGACGGTCGCACCGCCGTCGCCCGCGCTCGTGCCGCTGCTGCGCGTGATCGTCGCGGGTGGGTGCGTCATGGCGGCGGCGAGCGCCGGCCTGCACCTGCTGGTCGGGCTGACCGCGGGCTCGGCCCTCACGCTCGGCGTCCAGGCCGCCGACGCCGCGCTCGCGGTGGCCGGCGCCGCCGGGGTGGTCGCGCTGGTCCGGGGCCGCCCGCAGTCGCGGTGGGCCGTCGTCGCGGCCGCCTGGACGGGCAGCGCCGCGATGTTCTCCTGGGGTCTCTACACCGTCGTCGTCCGGATGGCCGGGGGCGGCTTCACCACCTACGGGCCGGCGGCCGGAACCGCGCAGGTCGCGGGCCTGCTCGGCGGGTTCGCCCTCGCGGTGGCCGGGATGCTCGCCCTCGTCGGCACCGGGGAGCGCCGGCGCGGGTGACGGGGGGCGTCGCGTCCCGGCCGGCGTGGGGACGGCCGGGACGCGGGGTCAGGCGGGTGCGTCCACGACCTGGATGCGCACCCGCTTGTTGCCCTTCCCCTTCGACTCGGTGCCGGTCACGCGGACCGCGCCGACCTCGGCGGTGCTCGCCACGTGCGTGCCGCCGTCGGCCTGCTTGTCCAGCCCGACGATGTCGATCACACGCAGCGGGTCGATCTCCCGCGGGATGAGGTTGGCCGCGGTGCGGATCAGTGCCGGGTCGGCGTCGGCGGCGTCGCGGCCGAGGAACTCGACGACGACGGCCCTGGCCGCGGCGAGCTCCTCGTTGATCCGGGTCTCGAGGCGCTTCCCCAGCTCCGCGGAGATCGACTCGAGCGGGAAGTCCAGCCGCCCCGATCCGGGTTCCATGTTGCCGCCGGTGACGGGGATCGCGAACTCGCCCCATACCACCCCGCACAGCACGTGCAGCGCGGTGTGGGTGCGCATCAGCAGGTGCCGGCGCGCCCAGTCGATCTCCCCGGCGAGCCCGGCGCCCGCGCCGGGAAGCTCGGGTGCGTCCACCCAGTGCCAGATGCGGCCGCCCTCCCGCTTCACCCTCGTGACGTTCACGGGCCCGCCGCCCCAGTCGAGCGTCCCGAGATCGTGCGGCTGGCCGCCCCCGCCCGGGTAGAACGCGGTACGGGCGAGCGCCACGCGCCCGCCGTCCCGGTCGACCTCTGTGATCGCGGCCTCGAAGGAGCGGAGGTAGGCGTCGGTGGCGAAGAGCTCCTCGGTCACGCCTCCGACATTAGGACGCCCGGTGTCTTGCTGTTCATGCGGCCGGGACGTCCAGTGCGAAGCGCAGGCGAGGTCGCGCAGGCATTCCTCGAAGACGGGCTCGAGGTCGGTGTAGGCGAAGTCGATTAGTGGCCGAGGTTGACCTGTGCCCTGTGGTGGTCGCCCTTCTCGATCAGGTCGACGAACCCGAGGGCGTAGTCCGCGGCGGAGATCGCACCGCCGTCCTCGGGCTGCACCGCGACCTCGTCGCCGAGCCGATAACGACCGAGTCGTTCGGCGGGCATGTGTGCGCCGAACCTGAGCGCCGGGCTCACGTAGACCCAGTCGAGTGTCGCGGGCGTGGCCGGGAGGTCCTCGATGATGAACGCCGCTCCGTCGCGGATCTCGTCGTGGAGCTCCACGGGGATGAGGCTGAGGTGGCTGGGGTCGGTGACGAAGCGATCCGCCCCGGGCGCAGGGCGCAGCGACGAGGCGCCGCCGACGATGAACAGGCGTACGCCCGCGGCATCGGCCAGACGCGCGATGGTGCGGTGGACGTCGCGGGCGTGGCCGACCAGCGGGCCGCGTGGGGCGATTGCGTCCACGACGATGTCGGAACCCTCGATGACCGAAGACAGCGTTGCTTCGTCGGTGGCGTCGCCTTGGACATAGGTCACGCTCGGGATGGGCGCGTCGGGGAGAGAGCGGCTCAGCGCGGTGACCTGGTGACCGCGAGCAGCGGCCTCCGCGGCGATGGCCGAACCGGCATAGCCGGTGCCGCCGATGACGACAATGCGAGACATGAGGTGCCTTTCTACGGGAGGGGTGGCGTCGGACGACGCGCTGCGATTACCGTATGAGGGCAGCTCTCCCCTGGGAAGAAGGCACCTTGTGGTAACCACCCCGGCCGAGTCGGTGCTCCGCGGCAGCCCCTACCGCGCGGATTGCCCGACTCGCCACATCCTGGATCGCATCGGCGACCGTTGGACGGTGCTCATCGTGGGCGCCCTCTGGGACGGCAGCGCCCGCTTCTCAGAGTTGCGCCGACGCGTTGAGGGCATCTCGCAGAAGATGCTCACCCAGACCCTCCGCGGGCTCGAACGGGACGGGCTCGTGCGCCGCACCGTCTACCCCGAAGTTCCGGTCCGCGTCGAGTACACGCTCACCGAGGCGGGCCGCACCCTGCGCGAGCCGCTGCGCGCGCTGGAGGAATGGTCGATCGCGCACCTCGGCGACGTGTCCGCGTCACAGGAAGCCTACGACCGCGCGGATCGACCTCCTCCTGACTCCACGGATCGCGACGCGTAACGCTGCGGTATCGGCGCTACTCGCTGCGGACAGTCACAACCGGGGCTTGTGCGCGCTTCCTGCCGAGTGTCACGTTGACCCGGAGCGCTCGCAGCATCGCTCAAACGCGTGTCCCGGCGCTACGCGTCGACGTTCGGGATCGAGCGCACGAGCGACCGGCAGATCCTCGAGCTCCAAGAAGAGGTCGGCGAACCCGCCTACGACTGGACGATCTGACCGTTGTTCCCGCCCAGCAGGACATCGGTGTCGAAGCAGGTGTGGGTGCCGGTGTGGCAGGCCGGGCCGGTCTGGTCGACGACGACGAGCAGCGCGTCGCCGTCGCAGTCCAGGCGCACCTCGTGCACGTGCTGGACGTGGCCCGAGGTCTCGCCCTTCACCCAGTACGCCTCCCGCGACCGCGACCAGTACGTGGCACGGCCGGTGGTGAGCGTGCGGTGCAGGGCCTCGTCGTCCATCCACGCCACCATCAGCACGTCGCCGCTGCCGCGTTCCTGCACCACCGCACAGACCAAGCCGTCCGGAGTGCGCTTGAGCCGGGCCGCGATCGCCGGGTCCAACGCCGACTCCGCCACGCGCGTCACCTGACCTCCACGTCCGCGGCGCGCAGGCCGTCCTTGACGTCCTTGATGCGCAGCTGCCCGAAGTGGAAGACGCTCGCGGCGAGCACCGCGTCGGCCCCCGCCCTGATCGCGGGCGGGAAGTGCTCCACCGCGCCCGCTCCCCCGCTCGCGATCACCGGGACGTCCACGACCGCGCGCACCGCGCTGATCATCTCCAGGTCGAAGCCCGCCTGCGTGCCGTCGGCGTCCATCGAGTTGAGCAGGATCTCCCCCACCCCGAGCTCCTGGCCGCGCGCGGCCCACTCGACCGCGTCGATCCCGGTGCCGCGGCGCCCGCCGTGAGTGGTGACCTCCCAGCCCGACGGCGTGGGCTCGCCGCCCTCGGGGACCTTCCGCGCATCCACCGACAGCACGATGCACTGCGCGCCGAACCGGCGGCTCGCCTCGTGCAGCAGCTCGGGGCGCAGGATGGCCGCGGTGTTGATGCCGACCTTGTCCGCACCCGCCCGCAACAGCGTGTCGACGTCGTCGGTGGTGCGGATCCCGCCGCCGACCGTGAGCGGGATGAACACCTGCTCCGCGGTGCGCCGCACGACGTCCAGCATCGTGGCGCGCTCCCCCGACGACGCGGTGACGTCGAGGAACGTCAGCTCGTCGGCGCCCTCGGCGTCGTAGACGCGGGCCATCTCCACCGGGTCGCCCGCGTCGCGCAGGTCGGTGAAGTTGACGCCCTTCACCACCCGCCCGGCGTCGACGTCCAGGCAGGGGATGACACGGACAGCAACTCCCATCAGCCCGCCGCCCGTCCCGCCGGGCGCACGGCACCCACCGCGGAGAGCGCCTCGGGGAGGGTGAAGCGGCCGGCGTAGAGCGCCTTGCCGACGATCGAGCCCTCGATGCCGACACCGGAGGCGGCCAGCTCGGCGAGCGCCACCAGGTCGGACACCTCCGCGATGCCGCCGGAGGCGATCACCGGGGCCTTCGTCGCCCCGGCGACGGACTGCAGCAGGTCCAGGTTGGGGCCGCGCAGGGTGCCGTCCTTGCTGACGTCGGTGACGACGTAGCGGGCGCAGCCGTCGCGGTCGAGCCGCTCGAGGACCTCCCAGAGGTCGCCGCCGTCGCGGGTCCAGCCGCGGGCCGCGAGCCGGTGCTCGCCGTCGACGATGCGCACGTCCAGGCCGACGGCGATCCGCTCGCCGTGCCGCACGATCGCCCGGGCGCACCACTCGGGGTCCTCCAGCGCGGCGGTGCCCAGGTTCACGCGGGCGCAGCCGGTGGACAGGGCGCGCTCCAGCGACGCGTCGTCCCGGATGCCACCGGACAGCTCCACCGCCACGTCCAGCTCGCCGACGACCTCGGCCAGGAGCTCGGCGTTGGAGCCGCGGCCGAACGCGGCGTCGAGGTCGACGAGGTGGATCCACTCGGCACCGTCGCGCTGCCACTGCAGCGCCGCCTCACGGGGGGCGCCGTAGCCGGTCTCGGTGCCGGCCTCGCCCTGCACCAGGCGGACGGCCTGGCCGTCGGCCACGTCGACGGCGGGAAGCAGCGTGAAACTCACACGTCGAGGGTACCGAGCGGGCGCAGGCCCTCCCGGTCGCGCTCGGTGGTCCTGCGCGCAACGGCCGGGCGGGTGAGCCCACCGCCACGCCACGCACCCGGCACAGGCGAGCGGCCCGGGCGATCGGCTCGCCGCGCGCGACGGACGGTCCTGGCCTGCGGGACGCATCATCCGCCACCGCGCCGCGCGCCACAGCAGAGGCGCTCGCGCGCGCCGTCGCCCGCCCGCTGGTGCCGTGATCGCTAGCCGACGACGTCGCGCAGCCAGTTGCGCAGCACGGTGGCGCCGGCGTCGCCGGACTTCTCCGGGTGGAACTGGGTGGCCGCGAGCGGGCCGTTCTCCACGGCCGCGACGAAGTCCTCGCCGTGGTGGGCCCAGGTGACGAGCGGCGGCTTGAGCACGTCCGACTCCTCCAGCTCCCAGCGCCGCACGCCGAAGGAGTGCACGAAGTAGAAGCGCGTGTCCGCGTCGAGCCCGGCGAAGAGGCTGGATCCGGCCGGGGCGCGCACGGTGTTCCAGCCCATGTGCGGCAGCACGTCGGCCTTGATCCGCTCCACGGTGCCGGGCCACTGCCCGCACCCTGTGGTGCGCTCGCCCCACTCCACGCCCAGGTCGAACAGCACCTGCATGCCCACGCAGATGCCCAGCACCGGGCGGCCACCGGCCAGCCGCTGGTCGATGATGCGCGGGCCGTCGACGCTCGCCAGCCCGGCCATGCAGGCGGCGAAGGCGCCCACACCCGGGACGACGAGCCCGTCGGCCTCCAGCGCGGCATGCCGGTCCGCCGTGACCGTGACATCGGCGCCGACGCGCCGCAGCGCGCGTTCCGCGGAACGCAGGTTGCCCGATCCGTAGTCCAGCACGACGATCCTCGACACGGAACCAGGGTACCGACGGCCCGCTCGACCTCGTGGTTCAGGAACTTCCGGCGCGCGACCACAGCTCCACGGGATCGTCGCCGGGCCGGAACCCACAGCTCAGCGCCATCTCCGCCGCGGCGACGAACCCGTTCGCGAGATCGCGGGGCCGGTGCGCGTCGCTGCCGAACGAGACGGTCGCGCCGCCTGCGTCGCCCCACCACCGCACCAGCTCCGGGGCGAGCGGCACCCTCGTGTTGATCTCGAGGGCGCGCCCGCTGGCGGCGAGGACTGTGAGCACGTCGCGGAACTCGTCCTCGAAGTCGGCCGGCCGGAACGGTTCCCCGCCGGCCGGCCAGTGCCGCACCGGGTAGTCGATGTGGGCGAGCACCGCGAACGGCGCGTCGGAGGCGGCCATCCGGCGGGCCTCGGCCAGGTAGTCGCGCACGACGTCGGCGGCCGGCCTGGCGAGCACAGCGTGGTCGACCAGCCGCGGCTCGTCCCGCCCGCCCACCGAGTGCACCGACCCGAGCACCCGCTCGAACCGCCCACCGTCGAGCAGCGCGGCCGTCTGCTCCGGGTGCCAGTGCGGCTCCGACAGCTCGACGCCGGTGAGCACGCGCAGCCCCGGGTACCGCTCCCGGCAGCGCTGCACGCAGGCGAGGTAGCCCTCGACGTCCAGGTCGCGCGGGGCGATCCGGCCATCAGGGCGCAGCCACCGGCGCAGCACGTCGGACATGGGGTCCTCGGCCCGCACGACCCACGGCGTGAGGTCCGCGTGCTCGGTGAAGGCCACCGACGGCAGCCGCAGCCGAGCAGCCCGCTTGCAGGTGGCCTCCATCGCCCCGTGGACCGCGTCCCACGACCACTCGGTGTGGACGTGGTTGTCGCCCGGCAGCGACGCGCGACGGAACCTCAGAGCGTGCCCTTCGTCGAGGCGATTCCGGTGATCCGCGCGTCCGGTTCCACCGCGGCGCGCAACGCCCGGGCGATCGCCTTGTACTCGGCCTCGGTGACGTGGTGGGGATCCCGCCCGTCCAGCACGCGGACGTGCAGGGCGAGGTGCCCGTGGAAGGCGAGCGACTCGAACACGTGCCGGTTGAGCACGGTCGGGTAGTGCCCGCCGACGACGAAGCCCTGCATCACGTCCGGCTCGCCGGTGTGCACGGTGTACGGGCGGCCGGAGACGTCGACGACGGCCTGGGCGAGCGCCTCGTCCATCGGGATCCAGGCGTCGCCGAAGCGGCGGATGCCCTTCTTCTCGCCGAGCGCCTGCCGGATCGCCTGCCCGAGCACGATCGCGACGTCCTCGACGGTGTGGTGCACGTCGATGTGGACGTCGCCGGAGGCGCGGACCGTGAGGTCGAAGGCGCCGTGTTTGCCGAACGAGTCGAGCATGTGATCGTAGAACGGCACACCCGTGGCGATCTCGGTGGTGCCGGTGCCGTCGAGGTCGATCTCGACGAGCACCTTCGACTCCTTGGTGGTCCGCTCCACGCGGCCGATCCGGGTCACCGGCTTGTCTCCTGGTCTACGACGTCGATGGCTACCTGCAAGAACGCGTCGTTCTCCTCCGGCGTGCCGATCGTGACACGCAGGTGCTCCGGGATGCCGACGTCGCGGATCAGCACCCCTCGGTCGAGGAAGGCCCGCCAGGCGCGCGACGCGTCGTTGAACCGGCCGAACAGCACGAAGTTGGCGTCGCTCGGCACCACGTCGTAGCCCGCGGCGGCGAGCGCGGGCACCACGCGCTCGCGCTCGGCCCGCAGCAGCGCCACCGAGCCGAGGGTGGCGTCGGCGTGGCGCAGCGACGCGCGTGCGGCGGCCTGGGTGAGCGCCGACAGGTGGTAGGGCAGCCGGACGAGCTGCAGCGCGTCGACCACGGCCGGCGCCGCCGCGAGGTAGCCCAGCCTGCCGCCCGCGAACGCGAACGCCTTGCTCATCGTGCGGCACACGACGAGCTTGTGGGCGTGGGTGCCGAGCAGGCTGATCGCGCTGGGCCGGTCGGAGAACTCCGCGTATGCCTCGTCGACCACCACCATCCCGGGAGCGGCGTCGACCAGCACCGCGAGCTCGTCGGGGTCGATGCTCTGCCCCGTGGGGTTGTTCGGGCTGGTCAGGAACGTGAGGTCGGGGGCGTGCTCGCGCAGCACCGACGCGGCCTCCCGGACGTCGAGCGAGAAGTCCGAGCGCCGCGGCGCGGGCAGCCACTCGGTGCGCGTGCCCGAGGCGATGATCGGGTGCATCGAGTACGACGGCTCGAACCCGACCGCGACCCGCCCCGGGCCGCCGAACGCCTGCATGATCTGCTGCAGCACCTCGTTGGAGCCGTTGGCGGCCCACAGGTTCGCGCACGTCAGCGGCACACCGGTGGACGCGGCGAGGTAGTCGGCGAGGTCGGTGCGCAGGCCCACCGCGTTGCGGTCCGGGTAGCGGTGCAGCTCCTCCGCGGCCGTGTGCACGGCCCTGGTGACGTCGGCGACGAGCTCGGGTGGCGGCGGGTACGGGTTCTCGTTGGTGTTGAGCCGCACCGGCACGTCCAGCTGCGGAGCGCCGTAAGGGCTGCGGCCCCGCAGGTCCTCGCGCAGCGGCAGCTCGTCGAGGGTGACGTCGGCGCCGACGGTGTCCTGGCCGAGAGCGTTCTGCACCGCCGTCATCGGGCGAACCTCGCGCTCACCGCTTCCCCGTGGGCGGGCAGGTCCTCCGCCCCGGCGAGGGTGACGACCTGGTCGGCGACCTCGCGCAGCGCGTCCTCGGTGTACTCGACCACGTGCACGCCCTTGAGGAACGTCTGCACCGACAGGCCCGCCGAGTGCCGGGCGCAGCCGCCGGTGGGCAGCACGTGGTTGGAGCCCGCGCAGTAGTCGCCCAGCGACACCGGCGCGTACGGCCCGACGAAGATCGCGCCCGCGTTGCGGACGCGCAGCGCGACCTCGCGCGCGTCGCGGGTCTGGATCTCCAGGTGCTCGGCGGCGTAGGCGTCGACGACCGCGACCCCGGCGTCCAGGTCGGCCACGAGCACGACGCCGGACTGCGGCCCGGTGAGCGCGGTGCGGATGCGCTCGCTGTGCTTGGTGGCCGCCACCCGCGCCTCCAGCTCGGCCTCGACCGCGTCGGTGAGCTCTTCGGAGGTGGTGACCAGCACCGACGCCGCCGACGGGTCGTGTTCGGCCTGGCTGATCAGGTCGGCCGCGACGTGCACCGGGTCGGCGGTGTCGTCGGCCAGCACCGCGATCTCGGTGGGGCCGGCCTCCGCGTCGATCCCGATCAGGCCGCGCAGCAGCCGCTTCGCGGCGGTGAGGTAGATGTTGCCAGGCCCGGTGACCATGTCGACCGGCTCCAGCTCGGCGCCGTCGGTGTCGGTGCCGCCGTAGGCCAGCAGCGCCACCGCCTGCGCCCCGCCGACCGCCCACACCTCCTCGACGCCCAGCAGCGCCGCCGCGGCCAGCACCGTGGGGTGGGGCAGGCCGCCGTGCTCGGCCTGCGGCGGGGAGGCCAGCACGATCGACCCGACCCCTGCGGCCTGCGCCGGCACCACGTTCATGACCACGCTGGACGGGTAGACCGCCAGTCCGCCCGGGGCGTAGAGGCCGACCCGCTGCACCGGCAGGAACCGCTCGGTGACGGTGCCGCCGGGCGCGACCCGGGTGACGATGTCGCTGCGGCGCTGGTCGGCGTGCACCGCCCTGGCCCGCTCGATCGCCGTCTCCAGCGCCGTGCGCACGGCCGGGTCGAGCGCGGCCAGCGCGCCCTGCGAGGTCTGCACCGGCACCCGCACCGCGCTCGGTCGCACGCGCTCGAACCGCTCCGCGAACTCCAGTGCCGCCTCCACGCCGCGCTCGCGCACCGCGTCGACGATCGGCTGCACCTGGTGCACCGCCGCGTCCACGTCCTGCTCGGCCCGCGGCAGCAGGCCGCGCAGGCGGGCGGTACGGGGCAGGGGTGCACCACGCAGATCGAGTCGCCGAAGCATGCCGTCCAGCGTAATCCGCTGCGAAACACGCACCTCGGAGCCGTACTGCTGTTCCTGGCCGTCAGGTGGGGAGCATCACGTGTCCGCGTAGCAACTCCCTGCTCCCGCGATCGCCAGGCCCTCGCGGTCACCGTCGCCGAGACCGGTCGTCTCCGACGTGGCGTGCATGACCTGGGTGGGGTCCTCGACGTGGTCCAACCCGACCAGGTGCGCCAGCTCGTGCAGCATGATGCCCCGCGCCACCGCCGCCCTCCCGGGATCGGCGAGCGCAGCGCTGAACCATGCGCGGTTGAGCCCGACCCAGCCCGTCACGTAGCGCGCCGACCACGGTGTGCCCGACGGGGCGACCACGTACCGGGACGCGACGCCGTGGACCTCCTCGTCGGGGTAGGCGACCTCGGCTTGTCCACCGGGTCGACGAGCACCGGCGCCCACCGGTCGCCGTAGCGCTGCGGCTGGACCGGTTCCCGGTCGTCGGCCACGCGCTCGGTGGTGACCCGTCGTCGACGAAGGCGAGGCCGGTGGCGGCGCTGATCTCCGCGAGGTCGGAGTAGCGCGAGTCGGCCGGCTACGGCGGGTACTCCCGGCCGGCTTGCGGAGGCGGGTCCGGGGTGCCTGCCGCAGGGCTCGCCGACCCGGGCACCACGACGACCCCCGGTGCGACCAGCCGGAACGCGGTCGGCGCCACGACGACCAGCACGACCGCGATCGCCACCCCGGCGGTGATGTAGACGCCCTGGCGTCGCGGCCCCGCGACCGGCCCCTGCCGCCGGCCACGACGCAACGCCTGCAGTTTTGCCACGAACCCCACGCGCCCCCCTCTTCCGGGCGGATTGTCACGGAAGTGCCGGGGAGCGTAAGCGCGGCCGAG
This sequence comes from Pseudonocardia hierapolitana, assembly GCF_007994075.1. NCBI lineage: Bacteria > Bacillati > Actinomycetota > Actinomycetes > Pseudonocardiales > Pseudonocardiaceae > Pseudonocardia > Pseudonocardia hierapolitana. The sequence goes on from NZ_VIWU01000001.1 coordinate 8,789,487, forward strand.
TTGCAGCATGGCCACCTTCATGCCATCTCGTTGCGTGATGGTGGCCATGCTGCAATCCGGAAGCGGGCCCGCCCCGCCCTCTGCGAAGGTGCCGGTATGGCGATCACTTCTTACCCGCACGTCGCTCTGGTGACCGGCGCCAACCAGGGCATCGGCGCCGCCACCGCCATCGCGCTGGGCCGCCGGGGCACCGGCGTGCTCGTCGCCTACTTCCGTCCCGGCGACGACGAGGGCCAGCCCGCGGAGTACAACCGCCTGCGCCGCGGCGACGCCACCGACGTCGTCGCGGAGATCGAGCGGGCCGGCGGGCGGGCCCACGCGGTGGAGGCCGACCTGAGCGACCCGGCGAGCCCGGCACTGCTGTTCGACGCCGCCGAGGAGCACCTCGGGCCGGTCGACATCCTGGTCAACAACGCCAGCGGCTGGATCCAGGACACGTTCAAACCCGCGGAAGTGGATCGGTTCGGGCGGCCGATGCGAGCGGTCACGGCGGAGACGTTCCGGCAGCAGTTCGCCGTCGACGCGATGGCGCCCGCGCTCCTGATCGCGGAGTTCGCCCGCCGCCACCGCGCCCGCGGCGGCACGTGGGGCCGGATCGTCGGGCTCACGTCCGGCGGGCAGCACGGCTTCCCCGACGAGGTGTCCTACGGCGCGGCCAAAGCGGCCCAGGAGAACTACACGATGTCGGCGTCGGTGGAGCTGGCGCCCTACGGGGTGACCGCCAACATCGTCTACCCGCCCGTCACCGACACGGGCTGGGTGAACGACGAGGTGCGCGCCGGCGTCGAGGCGAGCACCGAGCACACCCACGTGGCCACTCCGGACGAGGTGGCCGAGGTGATCGCCTGGGTCGTGTCGGAGGAGGCCCGTTTGCTGAACGGCAGCATCGTGCGCCTGCGTTAGCCCGTCGCCCGGGACGGCTCATCGGGCGCGCCTGCTCTGGCGCGACCTCCACAGCAGTAACCCGCGCGACAGCCGCATACCGCTGCTGCAGTGGGCGCGGGCCATGCCGCTCGGCGGGGAACCAGCCGATGTCGTGGCCGAGATCACGAGATACGACGAATGGCTCGCGCCGAATACCGACGTTCCCAAGCTGCTGATCACGTTCGAACCCGGCCCCGGAACGATGATGGGTCCGGCGCTCGTCGATTGGTGTGCCGCCGACATGGCCGGTCTCGACATCGCCGAGCACGAGCTCGTCGCCGGCCATCACACCCCGGAAGACCAGCCCGCCGCGATCGCCACGGCCATCGCTTCCTGGATGGACGAGCACGATCTGCGAGGAGGTGCCGAAGGATATCCGCGTGCCACCGCCGCGGCGAACGTCGTTCTCGCGTGAAGCCCATGACCCCGCTCCCGGTCACGAGGACCGCAGGTCCAGCCCCAGGTCGAGAGCGCGCACCGAGTGGGTGAGCGCGCCGACCGACAGGTAGTCGACGCCGGTCTCGGCGTAGGCCCGCGCGCTGGCCAGCGCGAGCCTCCCGGAGGACTCCAGCTTCGTCGGCCGGTCGCCCCGCCGCCGGACGGCCTCGCGCGTGCGATCGACGTCGAAGTTGTCCAGCAGCACCAGCTCGGCCCCGAGCGCGAGCACCTCGTCGAGCTGGTCGAGGGTGTCGACCTCCACCTCGTACGGGAGGTCGGGCGCCGCGGCCCGGGCGGCGGCGAGCGCGGCGCCCACCGAGCCTGCGGCCGCGACGTGGTTGTCCTTGATCAGGACGGCGTCGCCCAGCCCGAGCCGGTGGTTCACCCCGCCGCCGCAGCGCACTGCGTACTTCTCCAGCAGCCGCAGCCCGGGCAGGGTCTTGCGGGTGTCGCGGATGCGTGCGCCGGTGCCGGCCACGGCGTCGACCCAGGCCGCGGTGGCCGTGGCGACCCCGGAGAGGTGGCAGAGCAGGTTGAGCGCGGTGCGCTCCGCGGTGAGCAGCCCGCGCACGGGGGCCCGGACGGTCAGGGCGGAGTCGCCTGCCGCGAGCCGGTCGCCGTCGGAGCGGGCTTGCAGGACCTCGTAACCGCCGACGACCTCGTCGAGGACCACGCGCACCGCGGGGAGACCGGCCAGCACGCCCGGCTCGCGCGCGGCGAAGGCCGCCACTGCCACGGCATCGGCCGGCACGGTGGCCGCCGTCGTGGCGTCCGGGCCGTAGCGCAGGTCCTCCTCGAGGGCCGTCGCCACGACCCGCCGCAGGTCGGCGAGGTCGGGACCCACCAGCGCGGAGCTCGCATCGACACCAGCCGTCCCGGTCATGCCGCCACCGCCGTCCCGGCCTGGACCACCGGCCGACCGTCGGCGTCGAGTGCGAGCTCGAGGCTCGCCCGCTGCCACCGGTCGTCGCGGTCGGGGAAGTCGGTGCGCACGTGGCAGCCGCGGCTCTCGGTGCGGGTGCCGGCAGCGGCGAGCACGGCCTGCGCGAGGAGGGTGAGCGCGGCGTCCTCCACACCCGCCCGGTCCACGGGAACGCCCACGGCCGTGGCGGCCTCCACCCGGTCGGAGGCCGCGGCGAGGCCTGCGGCGTCGCGGCCGATTCCCGCCGCCGACGTCATCGCCTGCTGGACGACCTCGCGCGGCGCGAGCGGCACCGCGGGCGACGCCACGAGGCACCCGCCCGCGGCAGGCCGGAGGCCCTGCCGGTCGGCCGCCACCGCCCGCGCCGCCCTCGCCCCGACGACCAGCCCTTCCAGCAGCGAGTTGGACGCGAGCCGGTTGGCGCCGTGCAGGCCGGTGCGGGCCACCTCGCCCGCGGCGTAGAGCCCGGGGACGGACGTGCGGCCGTGCAGGTCGGTGACCACGCCGCCGCACGCGTAGTGGGCGGCCGGCGTGACGGGGATGGGCTCGCGCACAGGGTCGATCCCGGCGGCCCGGCACGCCGCGTTGACGGTCGGGAACCGGCGGGCGAAGTCCGGGAGGGCCGTCGCGTCCAGGTGTACGCAGTCGGCGCCCGTTGCGGCGAGCGTGCGGGTGATCGCCGCGGCCACGACGTCTCGCGGGGCGAGGTCGGCGAGCGGGTGCACATCGGCCATGAACCGCCGGCCCGCGCGGTCGAGCAGCACCGCTCCCTCGCCGCGCACGGCCTCGGTGACGAGCGGCCGCCTGCCCACCGCGGGCCCGGTGTAGAGAACGGTGGGGTGGAACTGCACGAACTCCAGGTCGGCCGCCGTGGCGCCGGCGCGCAGCGCGAGCGCCAGACCGTCGCCGGTGGCCGTGGCCGGGTTCGTGGTGCTCGCATAGAGCTGGCCGTAGCCACCGCTGGCCAGCAGCACCGCGGGCGCGCGCAGCACGCCGGGCCGGCCGGTGTCGTCGAGCACCGCGAGCCCCGTGACCGCGCCGCGCTCGTCGCGCAGCGCGTCGACGGCGACGTGCCCGGCGAGCAGCGGGAGCCGCCGGTCGGTCACGGCTGCCACCAGCGCGCGCTCCACCTCGGCGCCCGTGGCGTCGCCTCCGGCGTGCACCACGCGGAACGCCGAGTGCCCGCCCTCGCGGGTGCGCGCCAGGCGGCCGTCGGCGCCGGGATCGAACAGCGCGCCCCGCGCCCGCAGCCGGGCGACCGCGGCCGGGCCGTCGGCGAGGATCTCCGTGACGGCGGCGACCTCGGACAGGCCCGCGCCGGCGGCGAGCGTGTCGGCGACGTGCGCCTCGACGCTGTCCCCCGGCACGTCCCCGAGCACGACGGCGACGCCGCCCTGCGCGTAGCGGGTGGAGCCGGCGTCGGCGGCGTCCTTGGTCACCACGACGACGCGCAGGCCGAGCTCGGCCGCGTCCAGCGCGGCGGTGAGCCCGCCGACCCCGGACCCGACGACCACGAGGTCCGCATCGGCCTCCCACCGGGGGGTCATTCGCCACCCCCCGGCCGCCCGATCTCGATCATTCGTTGCACGGCGGCGCGGCCGCGGGCGGCGAGCACGGGGTCGACGTGCACCTCGTCGCGGCCCTCGCGCAGGGCGCGCAGCAGCTTCTCCGGCGTGATCATCTTCATGTAGCGGCAGGACGCGCGGTCGTTGACCGCGCGGAAGTCGATCTCCGGCGCGGCCCGGCGCAGCTGGTGCAGCATGCCGACCTCGGTTGCCACCAGCACCGACTTCGCCTGCGAGCTGCGGGCAGCGTCGAGCATCCCGCCCGTGGAGAGGATCTTGACCCGGTCCGCGGGGACCGCGCCGGTCCCGGCGAGGTAGAGCGCGGAGGTCGCGCAGCCGCACTCCGGGTGGACGAAGAGCTCGGCGTCCGGGTTAGCCTGCGCCTTCGCGGTCAGGGTCGCGCCGTTGATGCCGGCGTGCACGTGGCACTCCCCCGCCCAGACGTGCATGTTCTCCCGCTCCAGCACGCGGCGGACGTGTGCGCCGAGGAACTGGTCGGGCAGGAACAGCACCTCCTTGTCGGCCGGGATCGAGGCCACGACCTCGACCGCGTTGGACGAGGTGCAGCAGATGTCGGTCTCGGACTTCACCGCGGCCGTCGTGTTGACGTAGGAGACGACCACCGCGCCCGGGTGCTCGGCCTTCCAGGCCCGCAGCTGCTCGACGGTGATCGAGTCGGCGAGCGAGCAGCCGGCGGCGGCGTCGGGGATCAGCACCGTCTTGTCCGGGCTGAGGATCTTCGCGGTCTCGGCCATGAAGTGCACGCCGCAGAACACGATCGTCGACGCATCGGACTCGGCGGCGATGCGCGAGAGCGCGAGGGAGTCGCCGGTGTGGTCGGCGACGTCCTGGATCTCGGGCAGCTGGTAGTTGTGCGCCAGCAACACGGCGTCGCGGCGGCGGGCCAGTGCGCGCACCTCGTCGGCCCATCCGGGTTCCAGCGACCCGCCGAGCAGGGGCTCGGCGATCGTCGGGCTTGCGGTCATGACCCCTCCTGGTTTTCGACTCTCAGTCGGAAACGGTAGCGATCGTAACAGCGAGCGCGCCGCCGCACCCCCTCCGCGTGACCGGGAACTCATCCCGGCGCAACCCGGTGTTCACGCCGGGTATCGCGGCCGGCACCCTACGATCCGACCATGACGCGCCCGACCGAGCACGAGGTGCTCGCCGCGGTGCTGCAGATCCGGGACGGTTGCCTGCAGGTGCTCGCCTGGCAACGGGCCCGCGAGCCCGACTCCGGGCGGTGGGCCCTGCCCGGAGGGCTCCTCGGCGACGACGAGGACGTCGAGCGGTCGGTCCGCCGCCAGCTCGCGGAGAAGGTCGACCTGCGCGAGGTCACCCACGTCGAGCAGCTCGGAGTGTTCAGCCGACCGGACCGGGTGCCGGACGTCCGCCGGGTCGCCACCGCGTTCCTCGGGCTCGTGCCGTCCGACGCCGACCCGGCCGTGCCCCCGGACACCGCATGGCACCCGCTCGCCGCGCTCCCCCCGACCGCGTTCGACCACGCCGTGATCGTCGCCGACGCCCGCGACCGGCTGCGCGCGAAGCTGTCCTACACCAACCTCGGGTTCGCGCTCGCGCCCCGCGAGTTCACGATCTCCGCCCTGCGGGACCTGTACGTCGCCGCACTCGGGCACCCCGTGTCGGCCACCAACCTGCAGCGCGTCCTGACGCGGCGCCAGGTCCTCGAACCGACCGGCGAGGTCGCCCCGCCCGGGCCCGCAGGGGGACGGCCGGCGGCGCTCTTCCGCTTCACCGAGCGCACCCTGCGCGTGACCGACGCTTTCGCCGTGCTGCGACCACCCATCGCGTCGGGCGAAGCGACCCGCGGGGTCGTACCGTAACGGCGTGGCCGAGACGCTCCCGCTGTTCCCGCTGGGCACGGTGTTACTGCCCGGAGCCACGCTGCCACTGCACGTCTTCGAGCCGCGCTACCGGCAGCTCACCGTGGACCTCGTCACGGGCACGGTGCCCGACCGCGAGTTCGGCGTCGTCGCCGTCCGGGAGGGCTGGGCCCCCGACGACGACGGCATCGCAGGGCTGCACACCGTCGGCTGCACCGCGGTGCTGCGCGACGTCCAGCGACTGCCCGACGGCCGCTTCGACCTCGTCACCAAGGGCGCACGCCGGTTCCAGCTGCTCGACGTCGACACCGAGTCGAAGCCGTACCTGATGGGTTCGGTGGAGCCCCTCCCCGACGACCCCGCCGACGATGCCGCGGTCGGAGAGCTCACCCGCATCCTGTCCACCGCCGCCCGGGCCGCCCACCGCCGTTACTGCACCGCCGCCTGGCGGACCGGCGAATGGGCCGAACCGGAACCCGACGTCGAACCCGGCACGCTCCCGCACGTCCTCGCCGCGGACTGCCTGCTCCCCATCGGCGACCGCCAGCGCCTGCTGGAGCTGACCTCCCCGATCGAGCGGCTACGACTGGTGCGCGTGCTCCTGGCCCGGGAGGCCGGCCTGCTCTCCGAGCTCAGGGCGGTGCCTGCGCCGATCACCACCTACGCGGTGGACCACAGCGTCAACTGAGTACGCCGATCGCTTCCGCGGCCCACGAACGATCGCGACCTGCGCCATCGCCACCCCGCCGAGCATCACCGCGCCGCCCAGTACCTGAGCCGCCGCGAGCCCCTCCCCGATGACCAGGTAGGCCAACCCGGCGCCCACCACGACCTCGAGGGTCAGCACCAGGCTCGCCGCGGTCGGCGGAAGCAGCCGCTGCGCGGCCACCGCGAGCAGCACGCCCCCGGCCGTCCCGACCAGCCCGACCCACGCCACCAGCAGAGCCGCCGGCACGGCGGTGCCGTTCAGCTCCACGTGCCGCGCGAGCGCGTCCAGCGGGAACGGCGCGATCGCTCCGGTCAGGAGCAGGGCTCCCGCGCTCACCGTCGTGCCCCACGCCGCCAGCACCAGCGGGTCGTGGCGGCGCAGCCCTCGATCGGCCAGCACGAACCGCGACGCCATGGTCGCCGCCGCGAGCAACCCGAGCACGACTCCGATCCCGTCCAGCGTGACCCCCGCCCAGAGCCGCGCGACCATCGCGAGCCCCAGGAGCGTGCCCACGATGCCGACCCACACCAGGCCCGACACCGGCTCCCGTCGCACGAACCGCACCCAGAGCGCCACCAGCACCGGGGCCAGGTACTCCAGCAGCAACGCCACCCCGACCGACAGCCGGGACAGCGACATCATGAACACCAGCTGGTTGGCCGCGAGGCTGATCACGCCGTAGGCGCCGACGAGCCACCAGTCCCGCCGCGCCACGCCGACCCGGCCCCGGCGCACCAGCACCGCCACGGCCATCAGCGCCGCCGCGGCGACCACCAGCCGCGCCTGGACCACGTTGACGGCCGGCAGCCCGATGGTTCCCAGTGCCTTCATCGCGACCGCCGCACTCCCCATCGCCAGGGCGGCGCCGAGCGCCAACCACAAGCCCACGAACCGACCGGTCGGGCGCTGCACGCTGGTGTCCATGGGCACCAGCCTGTTGTAATGCCCTAGTGCAGTTCAACCCTTACGGCGGGACGGCAGCACAGCTCGCGGTCGCCCTCGTCAACGCCGGACCCGCCGCCACCGCGGACGCCGTCGACGACGTCCTGACGACCTACGACTACCGGCCGGCCCACGACGTCGACCCCGCTCAGGCCCGCGAACTGGCCCGGTGGGCCGACCGGCTGCGCGCCGTGTTCGCCGAACCCGACGTGACCGGGCGCGTCCGGCTGCTCAACGAACTCCTCGCCGACGTCGCCGCCCCGCCCTACATCTCCCAGCACGACGGCCGGGCCCCGCACTTCCACTACGCCGAGCACGACGCACCTCTCGTGCACCGGATCAAGGCCTACACGGTGGGTGGCCTCGCCCACGCCCTCTGCGACGACCCCGGCCGCATCGGCCGGTGCGACCGGCCCGGCTGCGACACCGTCTTCGTCGACACCTCACGCAACGGCAGACGCCGCTTCTGCAGCACCCGCTGCGCGAACCAGGCCCACGTCGCCGACCACCGCAGGCGCCGCAGGCGGGGATGATCGGTGGGCGTCAGACGGAGCGTTCCACCGGCACGACGTCGACGAGCCGGTCGGCGCCGAGGAAGTCGACCGGATTCGCGGTGAGAAATGGCACGCGGGCCGCCGCAGCGGTCGCGGCGATCTGCAGGTCGAGGCGACGGGGCCGCGAGTTGCGACCGGCGGCCCGGACGAGCGTCACGAGGACGCCGTAGAGCTTCGCCTCCTCGACGCCGAACGGGAGGATCTCGTAGCTGTCGAGCACGTGGCGCAGCCGGATCTGCCGAGCTTCTGGATCCGGTCCGGAGTCCGAGCCGAACGCGAGCTCTCCGAGGCTGACCGCGCTCACGACCAGGACCGAGTCCCGGTGGTCTCCCAAGTCGACGCTCGCCAGGTCGATGAGGACGCAGGTGTCGATCAGGGCGTACACGTCAGTAGTCGAGGCGGTCGTCGCCGAAGATCAGATCGTCCGCCTCGCGGTCGCGGCGCCACTGCTCCACGTCGATCGGTGGCAGCCGGCGAGCCATCTCCTGCAGCTCCCGACCCGTATACCGCCGCCTTCGCGCATTGTCGGCATGGGGCACCAGGTCGGCGACAGGCTTGCCGTTGCGGGTGATGACGAAGCTCTCCCCCGCTTCCACGCGCCGCATGATCTCGCCGCTGTCGTTGCGCAGCTGCCGCTGGGCTATGGTCTCTGGCATCGGTCACCGTAGCAGTTTCGTGCTACGGAACCGCTACGGCCTCAGATCTCCAGCCCGTTGCGGTCCACCAGGCACCCGTCCGGCCACGCGGCCAGGGACGCGTGCACCTCCCGCACCATCGACACCCCGCCGTACACCTGCACCCGGCCGTCGGCGCGAATCATCCGCGTCCCCCCGGAGACCCGAACCCACCCGCAGCGCTCGTAGAACGGCGCGACGTGGTCCCCGCAGGTGAGGTAGCCGAACGGCACGTCGAGACCGCGGAGCGCGGTGTCGCCGCGACGCAGCAGCTCACGGCCGAGGCCCGAGCCCTGCTCCCCCGGCGCGACGGCGACCAGCCCGACGTCCCCCACGAGCACCGATGCGTCGCGCTCCGGCACGCGCAGGAACCGGCGCAGGATCCCGAGGTGCGCCACCGCGCGGGCGTCGCGCCGGGCGACCAGCCGCAGCTCCGGGCGACCGCTCGACCAGCTGCGCGCTCCCACGAAGGCCGTGGAGCGGGGGAAGGCCAGTGCCAGCAGGTCGGCGAGCCGGGCATGGCCGGAAGGCGTGATGTCGTCCTCCCAGACCAGCGCCCACGAGGGCTCAGCGGCTGGTGAGCTCATCATGCCGGCTGCACCGTGCCGTCCAGCCCGTCGGCGTGACCTGGACGACCATGCGGCGCGCGCAGTCCGGGCAGTACCGCGGCGGTTCGAGCGCGCGCCGGTCCGCGCAGCGCACGTGCTCGCCCTGCGCCGCCGGCGTCCCGCACTGGTCGCAGAACATCAGATCGTCTCGTTCAGCGCCTTGATCGGCATCTGGAGCTCGCCCAGCAGATCGATGTCGGCCTCCGCCGGGCGCCCGAGCGTGGTCAGGTAGTTGCCGACGATCACCGCGTTGATCCCGCCCAGCAGGCCCTGCCGCGCGCCCAGGTCGCCGAGGGTGATCTCCCGCCCACCCGCGAACCGCAGCACCGTGCGCGGCAGCGCCAACCGGAACGCGGCGACGGCGCGCAGCGCGTCCGGCGCATCCAGCGGCTCCAGGTCGCCGAACGGCGTGCCCGGGCGCGGGTTGAGGAAGTTCAGCGGCACCTCGTCCGGCGTGAGCGCGGCCAGCTGCCCGGCGAACTCGGCCCGCTGCTCGAGCGTCTCCCCCATCCCGAGGATCCCGCCGCAGCACACCTCCATCCCCGCCTCGCGCACCATCCGAAGTGTCTCCCACCGCTCCTCCCACGTGTGCGTGGTGACCACGTTCGGGAAGTGCGAGCGGGCGGTCTCGAGGTTGTGGTTGTAGCGGTGCACGCCCATCGCGGCCAGCTGCTCGACCTGCTCCGGGGTGAGCATGCCCAGCGAACACGCGATGTTGATGTCCACCTCGTCCTTGATCGCCGCGATGCCGGCGGCGACCTGCGCCATCAGCCGCTCGTTGGGCCCGCGCACGGCGGCGACGATGCAGAACTCCGTCGCCCCCGTCTTCGCCGTCTGCTTCGCCGCCTCCACGAGCGACGGCACGTCCAGCCAGGCCGAGCGCACCGGCGAGTCGAACAGGCCCGACTGCGAGCAGAAGTGGCAGTCCTCCGGACATCCACCGGTCTTCAGCGAGATGATCCCCTCGACCTCGACCTCCGGCCCGCACCAGCGCATCCGCACCTCGTGCGCCAGCTCCAGCAGCGGTTCGAGCGCCTCGTCGGGCAGCCGCAGGACGTCGAGCACCTGCGCCTCGTCCAGGCCGACCCCCTTCTCGAGGACCTGGGACCGGGCGGTGTCGAGGATGGCGAACTGCGTCGTCGTCACGCGTCGGGAGTCTGCCATCCGCCACCCAGTTCGGGCGCCAGACTGTGACGCGCGACGGCCGCGAATCGCCCGGGGTCCAGCGCGCCGGCACCGTCGGGGAGCGCGCCGAGCAGCGGGGCGCCGCTGGTGGCGGGCAGGTCGCCGAGGTTGCAGCGGGCGGCGAGGTCCGGCTCGGCCGGCCAGGCCCCGACCACGATCCCCGGGCAGGTCAGCCCGCGGCGCCGCAGCGCCTCGACGGTGAGCTCCGTGGCGTTCAGCGTCCCCAGCCCGGCAGCGGCGACCACCAGCACCGGGGCCGCGAGGAGCGCGGCGACGTCGGCGAGGGTGGCGTCGTCGGTCATCCGCACCAGCAGCCCTCCCGCCCCCTCGACGAGCACCAGGTCGTGGTCCGCGGCGAGCGCGACGGCCGCGTCGGCCGCGGCCTGCGGCGTGACCGGCTCAAGCCCGGCGCACCGGGCAGCGGTGGCGGGAGCGAGCGGGTCGGGGTAGCGGGCGAGCTCGCGGCCGGTGGTTCCGGGCACGAGCCGCTGGACGGTGGCGACGTCCCCCGGCTCGCCGTCCGCCACACCGGTCTGCGCGGGCTTGAGCACGGCCACCCGCTGTCCCCGAGCGGCTGCGACTGCCGCGACGGCCGCGGTGACGATCGTCTTGCCGACATCGGTGCCGGTGCCGGTGACGACCAGGATCACGCGTCCACCAGCGCGAGGACGTCGGCGAGCGCCGTGCGGACGTGCGCGAGCTCCGCGTCGGTCACGGTGGCGCGGGCGGTGAGCCGCAGCCTGCTCGTGCCTTCCGGCACCGACGGCGGCCGGAAGCACCCGACGCGCAGGCCCCGTTCGGCGCACCGGCGGGCCGCGGCCACGGCGACGTCGGGTGCGCCGAGCACGACCGCCACCACCGCGGACGGCGGCGCGGGCACCCCGGCGGCGGCCGCGAGCGCGGCGGCCACCCGCAGCACGGCGCCCGGCCGCTCCGGCTCGGCGCGGAGCACGGCCAGTGCGGCGCGCGCGGCGCCCACGGCCGCCGGCGCGAGCCCGGTGTCGAAGATGAACGAGCGGGCGGAGTCCACGAGGTGCGCCGTCACCGCCGCCGGTCCGAGCACCGCGCCGCCCTGGGCGCCGAGCGCCTTGGACAGGGTCATCGTCGCCACGACGTCGTCCGCCCCGGCCAGCCCGGCGTCCGCGAGCAGGCCGCGCCCGCCCGCGCCCACCACGCCGAGCCCGTGCGCCTCGTCCACGACGAGCAGCGCGCCGCGCCTGCGGCACACCGCGTGCAGCTGCGACAGCGGTGCGAGGCCGCCGTCCACGCTGTTCACGCTCTCGGTGACCACCAGCGCCCGGGACTCGGTCCGCGCCGCCAGCGCGGCGTCGACGGCCTCGGGATCGTCGTGGGGGACGACGGCGACGCGCGCCCGGGAGAGCCGGCAGCCGTCGATGAGCGAGGCGTGGTTGGCCGCGTCCGACACGACGAGCGCGTCCGGGCCGGCGAGCGCGGTGAGCACACCGAGGTTGGCGGCGTAGCCGGAGGAGAACACGAGCGCGGACTCCGCGCCGCAGAAGTCGGCGAGCTCGGCCTCCAGCTCGGTGTGCAGGGTGGTGGTGCCGGTGACCAGCCGGGACCCGGTGGAGCCCGCCCCCCAGGTCCGCGCCGCCCGCACCGCGCCCTCGACGACCCGCGGGTCGGTGGCGAGACCGAGGTAGTCGTTGCCGGCGAGGTCGAGCATCGGCTCGCGCGGTGTCCTGGGCCGCAGCGCCCGGCGCAGGCCGGCGGCGCGGCGGCGGGCGGCGTGCGGTTCGAGCCAGGCGAGGGGGTGCGCGGGTTCGGGGGACGTCACGAGCGCAGACGGTAACCCGCGTACGAGGATGAGCGCATGACTGCGATCCGCTGGGCGACGTTCGACTGTTTCGGCACCCTCGTGGACTGGCGGCACGGCATCGCGAACGGCATCGACCTGCTGTTCCCCGGGCAGGGCACGACGCTGCTGGAGGTCTACAACGGCCACGAGCCCGCGGTGCAGACCGAGTTCCCCGGCATGCGCTACCGCGACGTGATGGCCGAGGCGCTGCGGCGCACCGCCCGTGACGCCCAGCTCGACCTGCGCGAGGTCGACGAGGGCGTGCTCGGCGACACGATCCCGTACTGGCCGGTCTTCCCCGAGGTCGCGGCGAGCCTGACCGAGCTGCGTGCGGCGGGCTGGCGGATCGCGCTGCTCACCAACTGCGACCAGGACATCATCGGCGAGACGCAACGCCGGCTCGGCGCCCCGGTCGACACCGTCGTCACGGCCGAGATGGTCGGCTCGTACAAGCCGAACCACAACCACTTCACCCGCTTCGAGGAGTCCTTCGGCGCCACGCGGGACAGGTGGGTCCACGTGGCGCAGAGCTACTTCCACGACATGGAGCCCGCGAAGGCCCTCGACGTGCCGCGGGTGTGGATCAACCGCCAGGCCGACGAGCGCGACCCCTCGATCGCCGACGCCGTCCTGCCCGACCTCCGCGGACTCACCGCGACCGTCGAGACGGTGAACGGGAAAGCACGGTCGTGAACGCGCAACCGGGAATCTTCGCGCTGGGCACCCCGGAGCACGGGTACCTCGAGTTCGACCTGGCGCACGACGCCGAGCCGGTCGACCTCGTGCGGGCGGCCGCCGGGCTGGTCGACCCGCTCTCGACCACCGGCGGGGTCAACCTCGTCGTCGGGTTCCGGCCCGAGCTGTGGGCCGATGTTGCCGACCCGGGCGACGTGCCCGCCTCGGCCCGCGGCTTCGAGCAGCCGCTCGTCGGCGCGGGCGGCTGGGCGATGCCGGCCACGCAGCACGACGCGTGGATGTGGGTGGCGGGCGGCGACCGGACGGCCGTGTTCGACAACGGCCGCGCGATCGTCGCCGGGCTCGCGCCGGTGGCGCGGCTGCGCCGCGAGACGACCGGGTGGCTGTACCGCCACGACCGCGACCTCACCGGGTTCATCGACGGCACGGAGAACCCGTCGCTGCTGGAGGCGCCCGCGGCCGCGCTCGTGCCCGCCGGCGAGCCGGGCGCCGGCAGCAGCGTGGTGCTCGTGCAGATGTGGGAGCACGACGGCGACGGCTGGGAGAGCCTCCCCGTCCACGCCCAGGAGAACGTCATGGGCCGCACCAAGCCCGACAGCATCGAGCTGGACGACGAGGCCAAGCCCGCGGACAGCCACGTGGCGCGCACCGTCCTCGAGGTCGACGGTGAGGAGCTGCCGATCTTCCGGCGCAACGTGGCCTTCGGCAGCGTCTCCCGCCACGGCACCGCGTTCGTCGGGTTCAGCTGCGACCAGTGGCGCCTGGAGGAGATGCTGCGGCGGATGGCGGGTGTCGGCGACGGCGTGCGCGACGCGCTGACCCGCTACACCCAGCCCGTCACGGGCGCCTACTACACCGTTCCGTCGATCGACGCGCTCGCCCGGTTCGCACCGCCCGAGGAGGACTGACCCGGCCGGACGTAGGTCACCTCACGGCGGTGCAGACGGAAGCCCGCGCGGTCGTACACGCCGAGCGCACCGGTGGGGTTCTCGGCGTCGACCGTGAGGGACGCGGTGGCGTAGCCCTGGGCAGCCGCGCCCTGCAGCACGTGCGCGAGCAGGGCGCCTGCGATCCCGCGCCCGCGGTGGGCGGGAAGGGTGCCCACCGTCCCGACGTAGAGGTCGCGCGCGCCGTTGCGCGCCGTGTCGGCCGGGAACTCGTAGCTCAGCACGTACCCGGCGATGGAGCCGTCGCCGGTGAGGGCGACGGCCGAGTTCCCCGGGCGGAACGCCCGGGTGCCCGTGCGGTGGTGCGCCCAGGCGGTGGGACCGACCGCCGCCGATCCCCAGTGGCCGGCGAACGCGCTGTTGTGGGCCAGGCGCAGCGGCTCGTCCCAGCGCGCCGCCTCGTAGGGCGGGCCGAGCCCGACCACCGTGATCCCGGCAGGCGGCGGGAGCGGTTCGACCGGGACGGCGAGGTCACGCAGCAGCTCCGACCACCACCGCGCCGGCCGCATCCCGGCACACTCGGCGAGCGCGATCGCGTCGGACGCCGACTCGGCCAGCCGTGTGACGACCGCCGCGCCCAGTTCGTCGGCCCTCCGGCGCGCCGCGGCCGTCAGCGCCGTGCCGATCCCCCGCCTCCGGTGCGCCGGGTGCACGGCGGCGTCGACGTGCAGGCGCGGCTCCGGCGGCGGCCCGGCGCGGAGGCGGACCACCTGGTAGGCGACCGCCCGTCCGTCCCCGTCGAGCACGAGGAGGGTGTCGCGCTCCAGATCGAGCTCCGGGTCGGCGAGCTCCTCGGCGCAGTCCTCGGCATCGAGGTTCTCGTTGCGCCGGTCGACCTCCTCGACGGCCTGCAGGAGCGCGGCCCAGCGCTCCGCGTCGGAGGCTCGCAGCGGCCGGGCCAGCAGGTCGTCGGGGAGGTCGCTCACCACCGGCGCACCGTACGCCCGATCATCAGACGGGCCGGCGGAATTCCTGCGCCTCCTCGTCGAGCACGAGCACCCGCGCCGTCGGGATGTCGAAGAACAGCCCGAGCAGCGCCGCGTCGACGCCGTGGGCTCGCAAGGCCGCCAGCTGCTGCGCCACGTTCACCATGGCGAGCGCCTCGACCTCGCCGTAGCCCGCGGCGAGCGCGGCCTTCCCGACGGGATGCCCGGCACGCAGCGCCTCCAGGCTGGGAGCGCCCGAGGCGAGCCAGTCGCCGAGCGGGTCGCCGGGCTGCTGCGCCCCGTCGAGCAGCCCGCGCATCGCACCGCACCCCGAGTGGCCGCACACCGCGATCAGCGGGACGCGCAGCACCTCGGTGGCGTAGTGGAGCGCGGCGCGCATCGACGTCCCGGCCACCAGGTTGCCGACGTTCTGCACGGTGAACAGGTCGCCCGGGCCGCTGCGGGTGATCAGGTTGGGCTGCACGCGCGAGTCGGCGCAGCACAGCAGCAGACCCTTCGGGGCCTGTCCGTGGGCGAGCTTCTCCAGCGTCGGCCGGATCATCTCCGCCGCGTCCGAGTGGTACGCGGCGACGCCGGCGAGGAGCGGCGCGTGCGGGGTGTGGTCGACCTCCTGCCCCGGTGTCATTTGCCACTGCGACCAGGTGGCGTAACCGTGGCGCGGCCGGTCGCCCTGCACGCGAGCTCCCGGCTCGGTGAC
The DNA here is from genome assembly GCF_007994075.1 of Pseudonocardia hierapolitana. Lineage (NCBI taxonomy): Bacteria > Bacillati > Actinomycetota > Actinomycetes > Pseudonocardiales > Pseudonocardiaceae > Pseudonocardia > Pseudonocardia hierapolitana. Next base: position 8,804,955 of record NZ_VIWU01000001.1, read on the forward strand.
GACGACCTCCGCTCCGCTCGCGCGCCGCCGGGCCGTCCAGGCGTCCAGGTGGTCGAACGCCGTGTGGTCGAGGTAGTCGACGACGAGCTCGACGCGCACCGGAGCACCCGCAGGCACGGTGGCCAGGGTGCGCGAGAGCGCGGGCACCGACAGGAAGCTGAGCGTGCCCTCGACGATGACGCGCCACGGCTCGGCACCGTCCGGTTCGACGATCCGCACCCGGGCACGGGCTGCCCGGCGCAGCATCACGAGGCCGGCCAGCACGAGGCCGATCGCGACCCCTTCGAGGAGGTTCAGCAGAAGCACGCCCGCGACCGTGCCGAGGTAGACCACCAGCTCGCCGTGCGAGCGGGCGGCTCGCAGGTCCGCGGGCTTCACCAGCTGCAGCCCGACCACCACGAGCAGCCCGGCGAGCGCGGCGAGCGGGATCAGCTCGACCACGCCCACGAGCGCGATCCCGAACACCGCGATCCACCCCCCGTGCAGCACTGTGGACGCCCGGGTGCGCGCCCCGGACTCGACGTTGGTGGCGCTGCGCACGATGACCCCGGTGACGGGCAGCCCGCCCAGGACGCCGGAGATCGTGTTCGCGGCACCCTGGCCGATGAGTTCGCGGTCCGCGTTCGCGCGCGGGGCCCAGCGGCCGGCGTCGCTCTGCAGCCGGTCCACGGCGACGGCGGACAACAGGCTCTCCACGCTCGCGATCAGCGCGATCGTGAGCATCCCGCCGGCGATGCCCGCCCACGGCAGATCCGGCAGCAGCGTGGGGAGCTCGATCGCCTCGAGCAGGTTGCCCGGGAGGTCGACGCGGGGAGCACCGGGCATCAGCAGGGCGAGTGCGGTGGCGGTGCCGACGGCGACGAGCGCGCCCGGGAGCACGCGCGCCCGGCGCGGCAGCCGCGGCCACAGCAGGAGCAGCGCGACCGTGGCTGCGCCGATCAGCACGGCGTCCGGCCGGGCCTGCGCCACCTGGGCCGGGAGCTCGGCCAGCGCACCCGGGGCGCCCGTCGGCGGGCTCCCGCCGAGCACGACGTGCAGCTGCGCGAGCGCGATCGTGATGCCGATGCCTGCGAGCATCCCGTGCAGCACGGCCGGCGGGATGGCCTGGCTGAACCGGGCGATCCGGGCGCACCCGAACGCGATCTGCAGCAGGCCCGCGCCTGCGGTGATCAGGCACGTGGTCTGCCAGCCGAATCGGCTCACCAGCTCGGCCACCACGACGGTCAGCCCGGCGGCGGGCCCACTGACCTGCAGCGGGGAGCCGCCGAGCAGCCCGACGACCACACCCCCGACGACCGCGGCGATCAACCCCGCCATCAGCGGCGCACCGGAGGCGAGGGCGATGCCGAGGGAAAGGGGAACGGCGACGAGGAAGACGACGAGCGAGGCGAGCACGTCGGCCCGCACCGCGTCGCGGCGGCGGGGCGGGGCGTGCTGAGCGGGACGGGGCAGCGAGGTGGTCATCGGAAGCTCCGAACGGTCGACGTCGGGGAGGGTGCCAACGATCGGGGCACGGTGATCCGGAAACGACCTCCTTCCGCTGTCCGTTCCGCCGGTTTCGTCCGGTCGGAGACCGCGTGAACCGGTTTAACCCGGTATTCATGTTCATCTGCAACCGCGTGATCCATACTGGTCGGAGGCTCGTCCGTTTGGACCATCAGCCGCCCGTTTTGCCCCTTTCGTGGGTATCTGCGGTCCATCCGATCCGGTGATCCTTCGCCGAGGTACGCGCAGGTGGGCCCGGACAGATCGGCCCCATTACCCTCAGCCGCCATGAGCACCGCCGCCGACACCGATCACCCGGCGCTCTCCCGGCGCCGCGAGCTCGGCGCCACGAGCGCCCGCTCGCTGCTCCTCACCGTGCTCGGCGAGTTCGTACTCCCCCGCGACCAGCCCGTATGGACGCAGGTGCTCATCGACGTCCTCGGCGGCCTCGGCGTGGAACCCAAGTCCGCCCGCCAGGCGCTCGCCCGCACCGCCGCCGAGGGCCTGCTCGGATCCGACCGCGCGGGCCGGCGCGTCCGCTGGTCGCTCACCGAGCAGGGCCGCAGGCTGCTCTCCGACGGCGCCGCCCGGATCTACGGCTTCGGCACCGCCGTGCCGCCGTGGGACGGGCGCTGGCTCGTGCTGCTCGTCAGCGTGCCGGAGGCCCGGCGCCAGCTGCGGCACCGGCTGCGCACCCGGCTCGCGTGGGCCGGGCTCGGCTCACCCGCCCCCGGCGTCTGGCTCACCCCCGATCCGGGCAAGCAGGACGAGGTGGCCGACGTGATCACCGACCTCGGGCTCACGACCGTCACCAGCTCGTTCGTCGGCCCGTTCGGCGCCATCGGCAGCGAGCGCCAGGTGGTGGAGCAGGCATGGGATCTCGCCGAGGTGGAGACGGCCTACGAGGAGTTCCTGGAGTCCTTCGCCGACGCCACCCCGGTGGAGTCGAGCGACGTGCTCGTCCACCAGATCCTGCTCGTCCACGCCTGGCGCCGGTTCCCGTTCCTGGACCCCAAGCTCCCCGCCGAGCTGCTGCCCGACGAGTGGGCGGGCGCCCGCGCCGCCGCGCTCTTCGACACCCTCCACGCCCGGTGGGGCGGGGAGGCCCAGCGGCACTGGCAGGAGACGGTCGGCACGCTCGGCTGACGAGCTACTCGACGTCTTCACCCGCGACCCGAAGTGGGCGCAGTGGTCGTCGGACCGGCTTGGGGAAGCCCTCGAACAAGGGCCAGTGCTGATCAACCAGATCGTCTACGGCGAGGTCTCCCTGCGGTTCTCCACCATCGAGGCCCTGGACGCTGCGCTCGGTCCCGACCGCTTCATCCGGGCGAACATGCCGTGGCCCGCCGCGTTCCTCGCGGCGAGGTGCTTCCAGACCTACCGCAAGCGCGGCGGCACGCGGACGTCCGCACTCCCGGACTTCTTCATCGGCGCACATGCCGCAGTGCTCGGCCTGACGCTGCTCACCCGCGACGCCACCCGCTACCGGACGTACTTTCCCGGTGTCCGGCTCGTGGCTCCCGGAGACACCTGACCGATCAGCCCAGGCAGCCCGGCCCCAGCAGCGCCTTGAGGTCGCCCATCAGCGCCGACGAGTGGGTGACCTTGAGCCCGTCGTCGAGCTTCCACGTGGTGGTCTTGCTGCCGTAGACGAGGTTGAGGTGAACCTCCGACGTGCCCGGGTGGTGCGACAGGACCTCCTTGAGCTTCGACACCCGCTGCGGGGTGACGAGCTCGGTGCGGATGCTCACCTTCACCGGGGCACCCGCACCGCCTGCGCCCGCCGAGAGGTCGGGCACCGCGAGGTCGGCCACGATCAGCGAGACGCGGTCGTCGCGCTTGTTGACCCGGGCCTTGACCAGCACGATCGCGTCCTCGGCCACGTCGACGCCGACCACCTGGTACGTGCGCGGGAAGAACAGCACCTCGATGCCACCGGCGAGGTCCTCCAGCTGCGCGGACGCCCACGGCTCGCCGTTCTTGTTCACCCGCCGGTTCACGCCGGTGAGGATGCCGCCGATGGTGACCTGGTGTCCGTCGGCGATCCGGCCGTCGGTGGCGCCCTCGAGGATCGCGGAGATCGACATGTCCGACTTGGACAGCAGCACCTGCTCCAGGCCCTGCAGCGGGTGGCCGGACACGTAGAGACCCAGCATCTCCCGCTCGACGGCCAGCCGGTGCTTCTTGTCCCACTCGTCGTCGGGCACCTTCACGTCGAACACGGCGTCGAGCTCCGACGGGCCCGAGCCGTCCATCGACCCGAACAGGTCGAACTGCCCCATCGAGGCGGCCTTCTTGGTGGTCATCACCGCGTCGATGGCGTCGGCGTGCACGAGCAGCAGGCCCTTGCGCGGGTGGCCGAGCGAGTCGAAGGCGCCGGCCTTGATCAGGGATTCGATGACCTTCTTGTTGCAGACCACCGCGTCGACCTTGCGCAGGAAGTCGGAGAAGTCGGTGAACGCCCCCTTCTCCTTGCGGGCCGCCACGATCGCGTCGACGACGTTCTCGCCGACGTTGCGGATGCCGCCCAGGCCGAACCGGATGTCGGCACCGACCGGCGCGAAGTTGCGCACCGAGTCGTTGACGTCCGGCGGCAGCACGGTGATGCCCATGCGGCGGCACTCGGCCAGGTAGACCGCGGCCTTGTCCTTGTCGTCGCGGACGGACGTGAGCACCGCGGCCATGTACTCGGCCGGGTAGTTGGCCTTGAGGTAGGCCGTCCAGTACGAGACCACGCCGTAGGCCGCGGAGTGGGCGCGGTTGAACGCGTAGTCGGAGAACGGCAGCAGGATGTCCCACAGCGTCTTGACCGCGGCCTCGGAGTAGCCGTGGTCCTTCATGCCCTGGGCGAAGCCGGCGTACTCCTTGTCGAGGATCTCCTTCTTCTTCTTGCCCATCGCGCGGCGCAGCAGGTCGGCCTTGCCGAGCGTGTAGCCCGCGAGCTTCTGGGCGATCGCCATGACCTGTTCCTGGTAGACGATCAGGCCGTAGGTCTCGCCGAGGATGTCCTTGAGCGGTTCGGCCAGCTCCGGGTGGATCGGAGTGACCTCCTGCCGGCCGTTCTTGCGGTCGGCGTAGTCGTTGTGGGCGTTGGCGCCCATCGGGCCGGGGCGGTACAGCGCGCCGACGGCGGAGATGTCGTCGAACTCGGTGGGGGCCATGCGGCGCAGCAGGTCACGCATCGGCCCGCCGTCCAGCTGGAACACGCCCAGCGTGTCGCCCCGGCCGAGCAGCTCGTAGGTCTTGGGGTCGTCGAGCGGGACGCTCTCGATCTCGAGCTTTGGCTTGCCGTTGAGCTCGATGTTGGCCAGCGCGTCGTCGATGATCGTGAGGTTGCGCAGGCCGAGGAAGTCCATCTTCAGCAGCCCGAGCGTCTCGCAGGCGCCCATGTCGAACTGCGTGATGATGGCGCCGTCGGCCTCGCGGCGCTGGATCGGGATGACGTCGATCAGCGGCTTGCTCGACATGATCACGCCGGCGGCGTGCACGCCCCACTGCCGCTTGAGGCCCTCCAGCCCGCGCGCGGTGTCGATGATCTCCTTGACCTGCGGGTCGGCCTCGTAGAGCGCCCTGACCTCGGTGGCCTCGGCGTACCGCTTGTGGGACGGGTCGAAGATGCCCGAGAGCGGGATGTCCTTGCCCATGACGGCGGGCGGCATCGCCTTGGAGATGCGGTCGGCCACCGCGTAGCCGGGCTGGCCGTAGAGCACCCGCGCCGAGTCCTTGATCGCGGCCTTCGCCTTGATCGTGGAGTACGTGATGATCTGCGCGATGCGGTCCTCGCCGTACTTCTCCGTGGTGTAGCGGATCATCTCGCCGCGCCGACGTTCGTCGAAGTCCATGTCGATGTCGGGCATCGAGATGCGCTCGGGGTTGAGGAACCGCTCGAAGATCAGCTTGTGCTCGATCGGGTCGAGGTCGGTGATCCCGAGGACGTACGCCACCAGCGAGCCGGCCGCCGAGCCGCGGCCGGGGCCGCACCGGATGCCGACGGACTTGGCGTGCTGGATGAGGTCGGCCACCACGAGGAAGTAGCCGGGGAAGCCCATCTGGATGATGACGCCGACCTCGTACTCGGCCTGCTTGCGGTACCGCTCGGTGATCCCGTTGGGGAACCGCATGTGCAGGCCGCGCTCGACCTCCTTGACCAGCCAGCTCTCCTCCGTCTCCCCCTCGGGGACGGGGGCGCGCGGCATGAGGTCCTGGCCTTCGGTGAACCCGACGTCCACCCGCTCGGCGACCCACAGCGTGTTGTCGCACGCCTCGGGGAACTGCGGGTCCCACTGGGCGCGCATCTCGGCGGCCGACTTGAGGTAGAAGTCCTGCGCGTCGAACTTGAAGCGGCCGGGGTCGGCGAGGGTCTTGCCGGTCTGCACGCACAGAAGCACCTCGTGCGGCCTGGCGTCCTCTGCGTAGGTGTAGTGCAGGTCGTTGGTGGCCAGGCCGGGAAGGCCGAGCTTCTTCTTGAGATCGAACAGGGCCTCCTGGACCTGCTTCTCGATCGCGATGCCGTGGTCCATCAGCTCGCAGAAGAAGTTGTCCTTGCCGAAGATGTCGCGGTAGTCGCTCGCGGCCTGGCAGGCGTCGTCGAAGCGGTCCTGCTGCAGGAGGCGCTGCACCTCACCGGACGGGCAGCCGGTGGTGGCGATGATCCCCTTGCCGTAGGTTTCGAGGAGCTCGCGGTCCATGCGGGGCTTGTAGTAGTAGCCCTCGAGCGACGCCAGCGACGAGAGCCGGAAGAGGTTGTGCATCCCCTCGGTGTTCTCGGCCAGCAACGTCATGTGGGTGTACATCTCACCCGGGTTGTCGTCGCTGATCTGCTGGCCGCCCAGCGTGGCGCGCTTGCGCTCGTGGCGGGACCCCGGCGAGAGGTAGCCCTCCATCCCGATGATCGGCTTGACGCCGTGGGCCTTGGCCTTGCGCCAGAACTCGTAGGCCCCGTAGACGTTGCCGTGGTCCGTCATCGCCAGCGCCGGCATCTCCATCCGCGCGGCCTCTTTGAACAGGTCGTCCAGCCGCGCCGCCCCGTCGAGCATGGAGAACTCGGTGTGGGTGTGCAGGTGGACGAAGCTGTCGGTGCTGCTGGCCGCCATGGGGTGGGGAGCTCCCTCCTGGCGCCGCCGGGGCGGCGCGCGAACACGCAGAACCTGACCTCCGCCGCCGACGGCGTAGCCGCCGGGCGACGAGGGTGCTGGGACGGCTCAATCTAGCTCTGGCCCCCGACAGTTCCGCGAACCCGGTACCGGCCCGACCGAACCCCCTGCTCATCCCACCGACCGGCGTGTCGGCCCGTGCGCCCGGAGTCGGCCGACGTGCCCATGGGCGGGTGGCGTGGACCGGAACGAGGTGCGGGAGCGAAGGGGTGTGCATCAATCGGCCCCGAGCAGACGGCCGGGCCTCGAAGGCCTCCGGTGGCTCCACGGCCATGATCAGCGCTTCGGCGCGAAAACGGCCGGATTCGACCGGGAGTGCGCCGAACTGCTGATCAAGCCTCCGCGGCGCACCGGGGTATGCGCGGTCGTGACCGTCCCGCACCCGGACTCCGCCCACGCACCCGTCGTCGGCCGACGCCGGCCGTCGACCGGGCGCGGGAGCGCGAAGCGGGTGCGCGAGGCTCACTAGACTCCCCTGCGATGGCCCTCGACACCTCCCCCTACACCGACCTCGTCGCGCGGGTTCCCGTCCGCGCCGAGTCGCTCGAGCTGCGGGGCGGGCGCACGCGGCTGTGGGTCTACGGGCCGGACGACGCCCCGCACCGGATCGTGTTCGTCCACGGCCTGCGGGGGGACCACCACGGCCTCGAGCCGATCGTCGCCCACCTCGACGGCGCCCAGGTCGTCGTGCCCGACGTGCCCGGGTTCGGGACGTCCGTGCCGCTCCCGTCCGACCGGCACGACATCGGCGGCTACGCCGCGTGGACGCGGGACCTGCTCGCCGCCGTCGCGCCGGGTGGCGACGCGGTGCTGGCCGGGCACTCGTTCGGCTCGATCGTGACCGCTGCCGCCGTCGCGCAGGGTGCCCCGGTGCGCGGGCTGGTGCTCGTCAACCCGATCGCGGCGTCGGCGCTCGCCGGGCCGCGGCGGCTGATGACCGGTCTCACCGTGCTCTACCACCGGTTCGCCGCCGCGCTGCCGGAGCGGGCCGGCACCGCGCTGCTGCGTCACCGGCTGATGACCCGCATCGCGAGCGTCGCCATGGCCACCACCCCCGACCCGGTGTTGCGCCGCTGGATCCACGCGGAGCACGACCGGTACTTCTCCACGTTCGCCGACCGGCGCACCCTCCTGGAGGCGTTCCACGCGTCGGTGCGGCACGACGTCGCGGAGTCGGCGCCCGCGGTGGGTGTGCCGACGCTGCTCGTGGCGGCCGAGCGCGACGACATCGCCCCGCTCCCCGCGCAGCGCGCGCTGGCCGGGCGGTTCCCCGACGCCCGCCTCGCCGTGGTGCCCGGCACCGGGCACCTCGCCCACTACGAGGCGCCCGCCGCGGTGGCCCGCGAGATCACCTCGTTCGTCACGGCCCTGCACCCCGCGCCGTGAGGATCCTGATCGACTGCCGGTACGTCCGCACCGGCCACCACGACGGGATCAGCCGCTACACCGTGGGCCTCGCCACCGAGCTCGCGACGCTGCACCCCGGCGTCGAGCTGCTCGTGAGCCACGAGGACCAGCTCGCCGCGCTGCCGGATCTGCCGTGGCACCGGGTGAGCGCGCCGACGAGCATCCGGGAGCCGCTCGTCGCGCGGCAGGTGCGCCGGATCGGGGCGGACGTGGTGTTCTCCCCGATGCAGACGATGGGCAGCTGGGGCCGCGACCACGCGCTGGTCCTGACGCTGCACGACCTCATCTACTACCGCAACCGCACCCCGCCGCCGGAGTTCGCGCTGCCGATCCGCCTGCTGTGGCGGCTCTTCCACCTCGCGTGGTGGCCGCAGCGGGTGCTGCTGAACCGGGCCGACGCCGTCGTCACCGTCTCGGAGACGACGGCGGCGCTGATCGCGCAGCACCACCTGACCCGCCGCCCCGTGACGGTGGTGCCGAACGCGCCCGACCCCGTCCCCGACCTGCCGCGCGCCCCGCGCACGGGCGCGCTGGTCTACATGGGCTCGTTCATGCCCTACAAGAACGTGGGCACCCTGGCCGGTGCGATGCCGGCACTCCCCCACCACGAGCTGCACCTCATGAGCCGGATCAGCCCGGACGAGCGCGCCCGGCTCACCGCGCTCGCGCCGGGCGGGAAGCTCGTGTTCCACGACGGCGCGAGCGACGAGACCTACCGGGACGTGCTGCGCGGCGCCACGGCGCTCGTCTGCGCCTCCCGCGACGAGGGCTTCGGCATCCCGCTGGTGGAGGCGATGGCACTCGGCACCCCGCTGGTGGTCAGCGACATCCCGGTGTTCCGCGAGGTCGGCGGGGACGCCGCGACCTACGTCGACCCGGACGACGTGCACGGCTTCGTCGAGGCGGTGAAGGAGCTCGACGACCCGGAGGTGTGGGAGCGGCGCTCCGCGGCCGCCCGGGCGCAGGCCGCCCGCTACAGCTGGGAGGCATCGGCCCGCGTCCTGCTGGCCCTCCTGGAACGGGTGGCCGCCGCCCGCTGACTCAGAGATTCGAGGCAGGGACTCAGGCCGCCCGGCGCGCCGCCACGGCCTCGCGGCCGAGCACCTGGGCGTAGATGCCCTCGAACCGGTCGAGGGTGGCCTCGGACCCGTGGGCGGCCACGATCTCGCGGCTCGCGGTGCCCATCCGGCGCCGGGTGGCGGCGTCGCCCAGCAGCGCGGCGAGCCGCGTGGTGAGCTCCTGCACGTCGCCAGGGGTGTAGAGCCAGCCGTTGCGGCCGGGGCGCACGAGGTGGGGCAGCGCCATCGCGTTGGCGGCCACCACGGGCAGGCCCGCGGCCATCGCCTCGAGGGTGACGAGGCTCTGGAGCTCGGCGACGCCGGGCATGCAGAACACGTCGGCGCCCGCGTACGCCTCGAGCAGCTCCTGCTCGGAGACGAAGCCGCGGAAGCGCACCCGCTCGCCCACGCCGAGCCCGGCGGCGAGCGCGGTCCATTCCTCGCGACGCGCACCGTCACCGACGATCTCCAGCCTGCCGGCGATCCCGGCAGGCAGCGCGGCGAACGCCCTGATCAGCTCGTCGACCCTCTTCTCCTGGTCGAGCCGGCCGACGAACAGCACGGTGGGGACGGGGCCCGGGTTGTGCGGGATGGCCCGGTACCGGTCGGCGTCGATCCCGCACGAGACCGGCATCGCGTCGACGAGACCCGCGTGGCGCACGAGCAGCTCGACCGCACGTGGGGTCGGGGCCGTCACGACCTGCGCCTTGCCGAAGACCCGGCCGAGGTCGCGCCACGCCCACGCGTGGAACGCGCGCCGCAGCGGCCGCGGGATCGGGCTGTAGCCGATGAGGTTCTCCGGCATGAGGTGGTTGGTGGCGACGAGCGGGCGCCCGGTGCGGTGCGCCGCCCTGACGATGCCGCGCCCGACGACCATGTGCGCGTTGGTGTGCACGACGTCCGGGTCGAGCTCGTCCATGAGCGCGGACGTGGCGGGGAAGGCCTCCCACGGCATGCAGACCTGGAAGCCGTCGTGCTGGTAGTAGCGGTGCGAGCGCACCCCGTGCACCGTGACGCCGTCGCGGACCTCGCGCGACGGGGGCCCGGTTGGTGAGGGGGCCACGACGTGGATCTCGTGCCCGCGTCCGGCGAGCCCGGTGGCCAGGCGTTCGGCGAAGCGTGCGGCGCCGTTCACGTCGGGCGGGTAGGTTTCCGCGCCGATCATGATCCGAAGCGGCTTCACGGCATGTGTCCTCTCGGGTGGGTACCGGTGCTGGGGATCACCGGCGGTGCACGGAATCGGCCGGGCGCGCCTGCGCGTCCGGCGGGGACGGCTGGGACGGTGGGACCGGCAGCGGCGATGCCGCGGCCCCCGGACCGAGGCGGGCGGCGCGGGCGGCCGCAGCGTCGGGGTGGTGGCGGGCGAGCGCGATCACGCCCGCTGTGGCCGTGATCGCGGCGCCGGCCAGCAGGAACCAGGTGTCGGCAGGCGTGGCGACGCCCTCACCGAGCAGCACGGCGCCGAGCAGCACGGCGACGATCGGGTCGACGACGGTGAGACAGGCGATGACCACCTCCGGAGGCCCGGACGCGAACGCCTGCTGCACGAGCCACCCGCCGACGAGCACTGCGGCGCCCGCGCCGGCCACCGCGGCGAGCACAGGCAGCTCGAGCGGCCCGACGTCGCCCGCGACGACCGACTGCGACACGGCCCGCACGAGCGCCGACACCAGGCCGAACGCCGCCGCCCCCGCCGTCGCGCAGGCGATGCAGCGGACCCAGCCCGAGCGGGCGAGGCCCAGACCGGCGAGCGCGAGCACGGCACCGGCGACGACGAGGCTGGCGATCAGGGTGGCCTGGTCGGGCGGGGGCGAGCTGACGGCGGTGCCGGCCGCGGCGCCGACGAACACGGCGACGCCCGCGATGGACAGCAGCACCCCGACGAGCACGCCCGGCGCCGGCCTGCGGTCGGTGCGCATCGCGGTGAGCAGCACCGCGATCGGGACGGCCAGCACGCCGAGGGGCTGCACCACCGACAGCGGAGCCAGCACGAGCGCCGTGGCGTGCAGCACCGATCCCCCGCCGGCGAGGGCGAGACCGGCGAGCCAGCCGGGGCGGCGGGTGATCTCACGCAGGCCGCGCAGCGACAGCACCTTGCCGGGCCGGTCGTCGTCCTCGCGGCGCGAGCCCGCGCTGACCGCGCTGTGCTGCAGCACGGCGGCCCCGGCGAAACACGCCGCCCCGAGCAGGGCGAGCGCGATGGCGATCCCGGGTCCGGCGAGTTCACCGATCATCCTGATCATGCGGCACCCCGCAACCTCGGGGACAGCGGCACCGGCTCGAGGACGTGCTCTGCTGCGAGCCGGGTCGCCCGGGCCGTCATCACCAGTACCACTATCACCGCTGCACAGAGAACACGCTGCACCCCGCCGAGGAAGGGAAATAACGGTGAACCGGCGATAACGATCGGAACATGATTCAGCATGAAGAACGCGCTGACCGCACCCGCGATGCCGGTCGCCCACGTCAGCGGCACGGCGGCGGGTCGCCACGCGGGCGTCGAGCGGGCCCGCACCGCCACCAGCCACGCAGCGACCGGCAACACCGCGAACACCCACCCACCCGCGGCCCGGTGCACCGTGGAGATCAGCCCGGGAGTTGTGCCCGGGGTGTGGGTCGGGAAGAGCGCCACGAGCACGAGCGCCACCGCGGCGCTGACGAAGAGCAGCGTGGGAACGCGCGGGGCGGGCAGTTCGGCGCGGCGCAGGCCGGTGGCGATCACGACGCAGGCCACCGCCAGGCTGATCGCGGCCGAGCCGAGCAGCGCGTAGCCGCCCGGCTGGAACACGTAGTCGCTGATCACCGCCGTGAGCGGATCGATCGACCCGATGCTGCTCATGTGCAGGAAGCCGAGTGGGAGCAGCGCGACGATCACGGACGCCGTCACGATCGACTCCCCCGCCCACGCCACTCCCGCGGACTCGCGCCCGCTCCCCCCGGTCGACGTCATGCGCTTACCGTGCCAGCCCAGCTCTGAGACGGACATCAGGATCTCCACCGAGTCCATCCGGGGGAAAACCCCCACCCCCTGGCCCGGGATACCACGCCTCACGACGGCACCGGGGCGTCGTCGGGCAGCGGGTCGGCGCGCTCGACCTGCGCGGGCAGGAGCGGCGAGATGGCGAGCTCGCGCGCGGTGACCCCGGGAGGCGCCGCGTGCACGGCCCGCACGTCGGGTCGAGCGGCCACGGCGTCGAGGGCCGCCCGCTCCGCCCGGACCAGTAGCGCGAGCACGCACGGGGCGGACGGATCGCCCAGCGCCCCGGCCTCCGCCGCCGCCACGGCCGCCGGTCGGCCGGACTGCCGCTGCGCATCGGCGACCGCCTGCTGCTGCGCGCGCTGCCGCGCCACGTCGAGGGCGGCCGGCACCGGCATGCCCTCCCCGAGGGGTTCGAACCGCAGCGCGGTCTGCACGCGGGGCATCGGCACCCGCAGCACCGCCGTGACCGGCGTCGTGCCCGGGACCGCCTGGGCCGCCGCCGATGCCGGCAGCTCGGTGGTGAACTGCACGAGCGCGAGCACCGTCGTCCCCGGCGCGGGCAGCTCGGCGGGCAGCCGCTGCTGGTAAGCGGCCACCTCCTCCCCCGGCTCCGGGCCGAGGCGCACCGACCCCGCCGCGGGGGCCGGGGCGGAGGAGGGGAACCGGGAGCCTGCGTACCAGGCCGAGAACAGCACGACGGCGGCGCACGCAAGCAGCACCCCCGTCCTGGCCCGCCCGGTCACGCCCGACCCCCTGCCCCCGGTTCCGTCCGATCGTCCAGTGTCCACATCGCGGGGACACCGGACGTCCGGGGGCCGCCGGTGCGGGCAGCACTAGTCACGCAGCAGATCGAGGGCCCGCTCCAGGTCGGACGGGTAGGGGCTGGTGAACTCGACCCAACGCCCGTCGCCAGGGTGCTCGAAGCCCAGCGAGCGGGCGTGCAGCCACTGCCGCTGCAGCCCGAGGCGCTTCGCGAGCACCGGGTCGGCTCCGTAGGTGATGTCACCGACGCAGGGGTGGCGCAGGGCCGCGAGGTGCACGCGGATCTGGTGGGTGCGGCCGGTCTCCAGCCGCACGTCCAGCAGGGACGCCGCGCGGAACGCCTCGATCGTGTCGTAGTGCGTGACGCTGGGCTTGCCGCCCGCCACCACGGCGAATTTGTAGTCGTGGCGCGGGTGCCGGTCGATGGGAGCGTCGATCGTGCCGCTGGACGGGTCGGGGTGGCCCTGGGCCACCGCGTGGTAGCGCTTGTCGACCGTGCGCTCCTTGAACGCACGCTTCAGCACCGTGTACGCGTGCTCGGCGGCCGCGACGACCATCACTCCGGTGGTGCCGACGTCCAGGCGGTGCACGATGCCCTGCCGCTCGGCGGCACCCGATGTGGAGACGCGGTAGCCGAGCGCGGCGAGTCCGCCCAGCACGGTGGGGCCGGTCCAGCCCGGGCTCGGGTGGGCCGCCACGCCGACCGGCTTGTCGACGACGATGATCTCGTCGTCGGCGTGCAGCACGGTGAGCCCGGCCACCACCTCTTCGGGCCCGGTGATGGCCGTGACGGGCTCGGGGTCCGGCAGGTGCACCTCGAGCCACGAGCCTGCGGTCAGCCGGTCGGACTTCCCGGCCGCCCGCCCGTCGACGGCCACCCGACCGTCCTCGGTGAGCGCGGCCACCGCCGTGCGGGAGAGGCCGAGCAGCCTGGACAGGCCGGCATCGACGCGCATTCCGTCGAGGCCGTCGGGCACCGGGAGCTGGCGGGTGTCACTCACCGGCGGGCTCGACCCCCTTCGCGGTCTGCTTCCGGCCGGTCTGCGTGCCGTCGAGCTCCCTCCCGAGCAGGGCGAGCAGCACGAGCAGCACGCCCCCGGACACGATCGAGGAGTCGGCGAGGTTGAACACCGGCCACACCCGACCGTCCGGAGCGAGGAGCGACACGATGTCGACGACGTGCCCGTGCAGCGGGCCGGGCGAGCGGAACAGGCGGTCGGTGAGGTTGCCCAGCGCGCCACCGAGCACGAGCCCGAGCGCGACGGCCCACCCCGTGGACCTCAACCGCCGCGCCACCCGCACGATCACCACGACCACGGCGATCGCCACGATCGTGAGCACCCACGTGTAGCCGGTGGCGAGGGAGAAGGCGGCGCCGGGGTTGCGCACGAGCTGCAGGTAGACCAGGCCGCCGAGGATCTCCACCGGCGCGCGGTCCTCGAGCTGCGCGACCGCGGCCACCTTCGTGACGACGTCGAGGGCGAGCACCACCACGGCGATCAGGGCCAGCAGGCGGACCTTGGGCCCGGTCGGGTTCGCCGGCGCTTCACCCGGCTCTGATCGCTGACTCGCGTGCTCGCTCACATCCTCCATCATCCCCTACCGTCCGTCGCCTCCCGTCCGGCGTGCCAGCGCGCGAGGCGCCCGCGCTGGTCGACGGCCCGGATCCGGGCCTCCGCGGCCTGCCTCGCCTTGGCCGTGGTGACGACGAGCAGCTGGTCGAGCTCGCGCAGCCTGGTGTCCTCCGTGGGCGTGAAGCCCTGGCCGTCGCGCACGACGAGGCTGACCATGGCGCCCCGCGGCAGCCGCAGCTCGCGCAGGTACACCCCGCGCAGCTGCGACCCGACGGGCACGTGCACCTGCAGCAGATCGGCGGAGAGCTCGTCGAGCGGGGCGGCGTCCACGGAGAGCTCCCGCGGCTCCGCCTCCCGCGAAACCCCCAGGCGCCGCGCGACCCACGGGAGCGTCGTGCCTTGCAGCAGGGTGAGCACGACGACCAGCACGAACACGACGTCCACCAACGCCTGCCCGCTCGGCGCCCCCTCGATGAACGCGACCAACGCGAAGACGATGGGCACCGCCCCGCGCAGGCCGGCCCAGGACATGAACGCCTGCTCCCGCCACGGCACCCGGAACGGCGCCGCGGACGCCAGCACCGACAGCGGGCGGGCGGCGATGATGAGCACGACCCCCGCCACGAGCGCCGGGACGATCGCGTCGACCAGCCGCGGCGGCGAGGCGAAGAGACCGAGCAGCACGAAGAGGCCGATCTGCGCCAGCCAGCCCATCCCCTCGGCGAACGAGCGGACGTCGCCGCGGTGCGGGAGATCGGCGTTGCCCAGCACCAACGCCGCGACGTACACCGCGAGCAGGCCCGACGCGTGCGCGAGCTGCCCCGCCGAGTAGGCGAGGACGCAGACGGCGAGGGTCGCGAGCGGGTACAGGCCGGTGGCGGGCAGCGCGGCGCGGCGCAGCGCCCACGCCCCGCCGAGCCCGAAGAGCCCCCCGAGGACGCCGCCCGCTCCCAGCTCGTAGACCACCAGCAGCGGGGTGAGCCAGGTGATGGGATCGTCGGAGGCCAGCAGGACGACGGCGATCACGACGGGCGCATCGTTCGAGCCGGACTCCAGCTCCAGTATCCCGGCCAGCCGCGGTGAGACACCCACCCCGCGCAGCACGCTGAACACGGCGGCGGCGTCGGTGGAGGCCAGCACCGCGCCCCACAGGAACGCGGCGCGCCAGTCCAGGCCCAGCAGCAGGTGCAGCGCCACCCCGACCACGCCGATGCTCACGATCACCCCGACGGTCGAGAGCGCGATGCCCACGCCGAGCGACGGCCGCACGGCCCTCCAGCGCGTGGTCAGCCCGCCCTCGGCGAGGATCAGCACCAGCGCGGCCCACCCCATCGACTCGGTGAGCGGGGCGTCGGAGAACTGGATGCCGACCACGGACTCGCCGAGGAGGATCCCCATCCCGAGGTAGAGCAGCAGCGAGGGCAGCCCGAGGCGGACCGAGACCCGCACGGCGAACACCCCGAGCAGCACCACGGCGGCCGCGACGCCGAGCACCATCTCCAGGCTCGCCATGCCCACCTCCGCCCCGCTACACGGTATCGGCGCAGGTGACGGGGGCTGCCGCAACCCGCCCTACCGGGCGACGGCGGGCCGGACGTGCGAGCGAGCCGGGAGCCGGCACGATCGCGCGACTCGCCGCCCCGAACGCAAGACTCACCGTGCTCGAACGATGGACTCGCCGCGCCGAACGCACGACTCGCCGCGCCCGAACGCAAGACTCGCGGCGCCCGGACGCAAGACTCGCGGCGCTCGAACGCAAGACTCGCGGCGCTCGAACGCAAGACTCGCGGCGCTCGAACGCACGGCTCCCCTTGCCCGGGCGAGTCCGGCATCTCAACACGGCGAGTCCAGCGCTCCAACACGGCGAGTCCAGCGCTCCAACACGGCGAGTCCAGCGCTCCAACACGGCGAGTCCAGCGCTCCAGCACGGCGAGTCCAGCGCTCCAGCACGGCGAGTCGGGCGTCCGAGGGGGCGAGTCGGGCATCCCACCGGGCATGGGGCTAGCCCCACCCCGCCGCGGGGGACTGGCGGGATGGTGACGTCCCGCCGCGGCTCCCTAGCCTGCTCGTATGGTCATCGCGTCGCCCGTGCAGGGCCTCCCGCACCGCGACCCGCTGCGGGCGCTGGTGGCGCCGCCCACCTGGCTCGCGGCCGCCCACCTGCTGCTCGACGCCCTGGTGGGCATGGCGTCCGCCTTCGTGGTGGGAATGGGGCTGTTCCTCAGCGTCGTGCTGCTCCCGCTCGCGCTGCTCGGGGTACCGGTGTGGATCGTCACCACGTGGGTGAGCGCCGGACTGGCCCGCCTCGAACGCACGCGCTACCGCGTCCTGCTCGGCGTGGCGATCGACACGCAGCCGCTGCCCGCGTTCCAGCGCAACCCGCTGCGCTACGGCGGCGTCCTGTGGCGCGACCCCGGCGTGCGCCGCCGCGCGCTCCACCAGCTGCTCGCCGCGCCGGTCGGGGTGCTCACCAGCGGGATCACCTACGTGCTTCTCTCCGGTGCGCTGGCGTTGCTGGCGATGCCGCTGCTCGGCATCGCGGTCCCGGCCGACGGCACCACCACGTACTCGTTCCCCTTGGTCGACACCGGGGGTGGGCGGGCTCTGCTCGCCGGGATCGGCCTCGTCCTGCTGCTCGCCGCGCCGGCGGTGCTGCGCGCGCTCGCGGCCGCGGACATCGCCCTCGCCCGCATCCTGCTCGGGCCCGTGCCCGAGCTGCTCGCCCGCCGGGTGGACGAGCTGGAGCGCAGCCGCGCCCGGGTCGTCGACGCCGGTGAGGCGGAGCGGCGCAGGCTGGAGCGCGACCTGCACGACGGCACCCAGCAGCGCCTCGTCGCGCTCGGGATGACGCTGGGCCGGGCCAAGGCGCGGTACAAGCAGGACCCGGCGGCCGTCGGCGAGCTGCTCGACGACGCCCACCAGCAGGCGAAGGACGCCGTCACCGAGCTGCGCGGCCTCATCCGCGGCCTGCACCCGCCGGTGCTCACCGACCGTGGCCTCGACGCGGCGCTCTCCGCGATCGCCGTGCGCTGCCCGGTGCCGGTGCAGCTCACCGTCGAGATCGACGAGCGGCCCAGCTCCACCGTGGAGGCGATCGGCTACTTCGTGGTGGCCGAGGCGCTCACCAACGTCGCCCGCCACTCCCGTGCCGCGCAGGCCTCGGTCACGGTGCACCGGGAGCGCGGCGGCCCGCTGTGGATCAGCATCACCGACGACGGCGTGGGTGGCGCCGACCCCGAGCGCGGCACCGGCCTGCGCGGCCTCGCCGACCGCGTGTCCGGGGTCGACGGTCAACTGCGGGTCGACTCCCCCGTCGGCGGGCCCACCGTGCTCACGGTCGAGCTCCCGACCGCACCGGCCGGGCTCACCCGTTGACCGCCGGCTCGACGACAACGGCGCGGGTCACCGTCGCCGAGGACTCGGTGCTCCTGCGGGAAGGGCTCTCACGGCTGCTCACCGAGGCCGGGTTCGAGGTGGTGGACGCCGTCGGCGACGGCGAGACGCTCCTGCGGTCGGTCGCCGCTGAGCAGCCCGACGTCGTCGTCGCCGACGTGCGGATGCCACCTACCCACTCCGACGAGGGTCTGCGGGCCGCGCTGGTGATCCGGTCCCGGTGGCCTGCGGTGGCGGTGCTCGTGCTGTCGCAGTACGTCGAGGAGCGCTACGCCACCGAGCTGCTCGCCGGCGACACGCGCGGGGTCGGCTACCTGCTGAAGGACCGCGTGGCCGACGTCGAGACGTTCGTCGAGGCGCTGCACCGCGTGCGGGCCGGGGGCACCGCCCTCGACCCCGAGGTCGTCTCGCAGATCTTCGCGCGCTCCCGGCGGGCCGCGCCGCTCGCCGCGCTCACCCGCCGGGAGCGGGACGTCCTCGCCCTGATGGCCGAGGGCCGCTCCAACGCCGGGATCGCCGCGGAGCTCGTGGTCAGCGAGGGTGCGGTCGAGAAGCACATCAGCGGGATCTTCGGCAAGCTCGCGCTCCCCGCTGCGCCCACCGACCACCGGCGCGTGCTCGCCGTGCTCAAGTACCTGGAGGACTGACCGGTGACCGCCACAGCTCCGCCGAAGGCGCATCCCGTCGTGGTGGCCGCCGCGGTGCTCGTCGTCGTGCTGGCCTGCGGCATCGGGGCGTTCTCACTGCTGTCCGCGGTCGTGACCGGCACGGTCGAGCGCACGAACGCGTTCGCCTCCGCCACCGGCAGGCTCGTGGTCGACGCCGACGGCGACGTGACGATCGGCCCGAGCTCCGACGGGCGGGTCCACGTGCACACGGTCGTCCGGCACGGGCTGGGCGAGCCCGAGATCGTGCAGGAGTCCACGCTCGGGGGCGTTCGGCTGGGTGCCCGCTGCAGTGAGTTCCTCGCCGTCCGGTGCGACGTCCGGCACGAGGTCCAGGTGCCACCCACCTTCAGGGTGCTGATCGACGGCTCCGAGGGCGATGTCACCGCGAGCCGCCTGTCCGGGCCGCTGACGGTCGACCGGCTCACGGGCGACATCACCGCCGACGACCTCACCGGCCCGCTCGACCTGAGCTCCCACGCGGGCGAGATCACCGGCGACGCCCTGCGCACCGAGGTGCTGCGGGCCGACTCCGACGTCGGCGACGTTCGGCTGGAGCTGGTGGTGCCCCCGCGGTCGGTCGAGATCACCACGGAGAGCGGCGACGTGGACCTCGCAGTGCCGGCCGACACGACCTACCGCGTCGACGCCAGGACCGACACCGGTCGGCAGCGCGTGCTCGTGCCCCTCGACCCGGACTCCACCCGCACCCTGCGCGTCGACGGCGACAGCGGCGACGTGACGGTCCGGCCGACCCGCTGACCGACGAGCCGCAGGGTCAGGCCGCCGTCCAGGAGAGCGTGGCGGCGGTCCGGGGCCGGTCCAGCCGCTCCAGCGCGTCGGCCACCTCGGGCACCGCGCCCTCCGGCAGGCAGAGCCTCCTGGTGACCCACGCCGGGTCCTGCCGAGGCGGCACCTCCCGCTCCCACCGCTGCACGACCGGGTCGACGCCGATCTCGCGCAGCACCTCGACCGCGTCGTCGACGGTGGCGGGCCGCGGCCGGCGCAGGTCGTGGAACCGCACCCAGAGCGGGTCGAGCCATGCCATCGGGTGCTGCGCCATCATCTCGACCACGACGCCGCGGTGGGCCGCCGCCGTGAGCGCCTCGAGGAAGGGCACGAGGTCGACGACGTTGTGCAGCACGTGGTGGCACACCACCACGTCGGCGGTGCCCGCGGCGGGAGCCGCGCCCGGCCACCGGCCGTGAACCGTGCGGTGCGGGATGCCACGGGCGCGGGCCTCGGCGGCGAACGCGTCGAGCATGTCCTGCTGCTGGTCGGCGCCGGTGAGGTGGCCTGCCCTGCCGGCGAGCGCGAACGACGCGGCACCGCCCCCGCAGCCGACGTCGAGCACGGTGCCGCCGTCGGGCAGCAGCGCCTGCGCCGCCCGGCGGGACGGTGTGTCGAGGGGCTCGGCCGGGGGTGTGAAGAAGGTGACCTCGTGGTGCCACGGGTCGGCGGGCGCCCTCGCGAGGATCTCCGGCGGGATGCCGCGGCCCTCCTGGAGCTCGGCCCACCGCATGGCCGCCGGTCCCCCCATGGGTGACGAGTATGCCTCCGCGCGCCCGTCCCCGGAGAACGATCAGGCCATGAGTTGGGCCAACCGGGCGGTCAGCTCCGCGTGATCGCCACGTACCGCGACGACCTTGTCCCGCCCGCGCGCACCGGCGACGATCTCCACGTTCCCCCGGCGCACCCCGAACGCGGCCGCGAGCGCCGCCACGACGGCGGCGTTCGCCGCACCCTCGACCGCCCGCGCGCGCACGGCCACGACGAGCGCCGGGCCGCGCGCGGCGGCCCAGCTGCCGCCGACCTCGTCGCGGCGCGCGCCGGGACGGACGCGGACGGAGATCCGCACGCCGTCGGTGGGCGCCCGACTCACCGCGACCACCCGCCGGACTCGCCCGGCCAGAACGCCGGACTCGGCCCGGGGAGGGCGAGTCCGGCGTCTCGACGCATGAGTTGGGCGTTCGGCCGTCGCGATCCGCTCAGGCGCGGACGACCAGGGCGGCCAGGTCGGCGCTCGTGCCGTCCGGGGCGGCCACCGTGCCGCGCAGGGTCGGCTCCGGCGCCGCGCCGTAGGTCACGGACGTCGCGAGCACCTCCCCCGCGACGAACGCCTCGTGCGCGCGCGCGGCGTCGAGCACCGCGGCCGGGCCGTCGAGGGTGAGGGCGATCCGGTCGGCGACGTCGAGACCGGCGTCGCGGCGGGCCTGCTGCACCACCCGCACGACGTCGCGCGCGGTGCCCTCGGCGGCGAGCTCCGGGGTGATCGCCGTGTCGAGCACGACGAGGCCGGTGGAGCCCGGGAGCGCCGTGCTCGAGTCCGGGTCCGCCGCCACGAGCTTCTCGGTGAACTCGCCCTCGAGCAGCTCGATCCCGGCCGCGGTGACGGTGCCGCCGTCACCTCGGGACCACTCCCCCGACTTCACGGCGCGGATCACCTTCTGCGTGTCGCCACCCAGCCGCGGCCCGCACGCGCGGGCGTTGACGGCCACCTCGAACCGCCCGTGGGCGGCGACGTCGGTGGTCAGCGCCACGTCCTTGACGTTCACCTCGTCGCGCAGGATGTCGGCGAACGGGGCGAGCGACTCGGCGTCGGTGGCGGCCACCGTGAGCCGGGCCAGCGGCAGCCGAACCCGCAGCCCGCGCGCCTTGCGCAGCGACAGCGCGGCCGAGGCCGCCTGCCGCACCCGCTCCATCGCGGCGACCAGTGCGTCGTCGTGCGGGAGATCTGCCGAGGACGGCCAGTCCGCCAGGTGCACCGACCGCTCCCCGGTGAGCCCCTGCCAGATCCGCTCCGTGGTGAGCGGCAGCAGCGGGGCGGCCACCCGGCAGGTCACCTCCAGCACGGTGTGCAGGGTGTCGATCGCGTCGTCGTCGCCCGCCCAGAACCGGTCGCGAGAGCGCCGGACGTACCAGTTGGTCAGCGTCTCGGCGTGGTCCCGCACCCGCTCGCACGCGCCGGCGATGTCGTACACGTCGAGCGCGGCGGTCAGCTCGTCGACGAGCGCCGCGGTGCGGGCGAGGATGTACCGGTCGAGGACGTGCTGCGAGTCGGTGCGCCGCACCCCCCGCCGCCCCGCGTAGAGCGACAGGAAGTACCAGGTGTTCCACAGCGGCAGGATCGCCTGGCGGACGCCCTCGCGGATGCCCTGCTCGGTGACGATCAGGTTGCCGCCGCGCAGGATCGGGCTCGCCATGAGGAACCAGCGCATGGCGTCGGAGCCGTCCCGGGAGAACACCTCGTTGACGTCCGGGTAGTTCTTGCGCGACTTGGACATCTTCTGCCCATCGTCGCCCAGCACGATCCCGTGCGCCACGCACGAGCGGAACGACGGGCGGTCGAACAGCGCCGTGGCCAGCACGTGCAGCGTGTAGAACCAGCCGCGGGTCTGCCCGTTGTACTCGACGATGAAGTCGCCCGGGTAGTGGTGCTCGAACCACTCCGCGTTCTCGAACGGGTAGTGCACCTGCGCGAACGGCATCGAGCCCGACTCGAACCAGCAGTCGAGCACCTCGGGCACCCGCCGCATCGTCGACTTCCCCGTCGGGTCGTCCGGGTTGGGCCGGGTCAGATCGTCGACGTGCGGGCGGTGCAGGTCCGTCGGCCGTACGCCGAAGTCGCGCTCCAGCTCGTCGAGCGAGCCGTAGACGTCGATGCGCGGGTAGGTGGGGTCGTCACTCATCCACACCGGGATGGGCGAGCCCCAGTACCGGTTGCGCGAGATCGACCAGTCGATGGCGTTCTCGAGCCACTTGCCGAACTGGCCGTCCTTGATGTGGCCGGGCACCCAGGTGATCTGCTGGTTCAGCTCGACCATCCGGTCCCGGAACGCGGTGACCTTCACGAACCACGAGTCGACGGCACGCTGGATCAGCGGGTTGCCGCAGCGCCAGCAGTGCGGGTACGGGTGGTCGTAGGTCTCGTGGCGCAGCAGCACGCCCTTCGCGTGCGGGGCGCCGTGCTTGAGGTCGGCGATGATGTGCGGGTTCGCGTCGAACACCTGCATCCCCGCGTACGGGGGCACGCGCTCGTCGAACTCGCCCTTGCTGTCCACCGGCACGACGACCGCGATGCCCGCCGCGTCGGTGACGGCCTTGTCCTCCTCACCGAAGGCGGGCGCGATGTGCACGAGCCCCGTGCCGTCGTCGGTGGTGACGTAGTCGGCGGCCAGCACGCGGTGGGCGTTCTCCCACCCGGTGAAGAAGTCGAACGGCGGGGTGTACGACAGCCCGAGCAGCTCGGAACCGCGGAACGTCCGCATGACGTCCGGCTCCTCGCCGAGCTCGCGCGCGTACGCGGCCAGCCGGGCGGAGGCGAGCACGTAGCGCTCCCCGTCGACGGCCACGAGCGCGTACTCGACATCGGGGTGCACCGCCATCGCCAGGTTCGACGGGAGCGTCCACGGCGTGGTGGTCCAGATCAGCGCGAGCGCGCGGTCGAGGTCCGACCCGGGCGCGTGCAGGCGCAGCCCCACCGTGACGGCCGGGTCCTGCCGGTCGAGGTAGACGTCGTCCATCTTGGTCTCGGTGGCCGACAGCGGCGTGCCGTCGTGCCAGCAGTACCAGAGGACGCGGAAGCCCTGGTAGATCAGACCCTTGTCCCACAGGGTCTTGAAGGCCCACATGACGCTCTCCATGTAGTCCAGGTCGAGCGTCTTGTAGTCGTTGTCGAAGTCGACCCAGCGGGCCTGGCGGGTGACGTACTCGCGCCACTCCCCGGTGTAGCGCAGCACCGACGCGCGGCACGCCTCGTTGAACGCGGCCACGCCCATCTCGTCGATCTCGGCCTTGCTCTTGAGCCCGAGCTGGCGCTCGGCCTCGACCTCGGCGGGCAGACCGTGGGTGTCCCAGCCGAACCGGCGTTCGACGTGCTTGCCGCGCATGGTCTGGTAGCGCGGCACGACGTCCTTGACGTAGCCGGTGAGCAGGTGGCCGTAGTGGGGCAGGCCGTTGGCGAACGGCGGGCCGTCGTAGAAGACGAACTCGTTGCTGCCGTTCTCGCCGACGGGCCGGGCGTCGACCGAGGCGCGGAACGTGTCGTCGCGCTCCCAGACGTCCAGGACCTCACGCTCGAGCGCGGGGAACGACGGGTGCGCGGGGACCGACGGGTAACGGTCACTCATGACGGTGGTGCTCCTCGTGCGTGGCTGGTGGTGCTGCCGGCACGGGGACGACGCTCGCGCGAGCGCCGCGGTACCACCCCGCTTGCCGCCCCATGACGGAACGGCCTCTCGTTCGACGGCTGTGACGGGCCGCTCCCGTCCGGTTCTACTCCGCCCCGGATGGGGCGTTTCTTCCGGAGGCTCCCCGGTGATGGCCGGATCGATGCCTGTACGAGCAAGGGTAGCGCCAGGGCGCCACCCGGTATTCCGCCGGGTAGGAGCGCGCTCCTCCTACCTGGTGGCGGGCTCCTGGGCCGCAAGCGTGCGGACGGGGGCGCACCAGGCGCACGGGGTGAAGCCCAGCTCGACGGCCTCGCGCACGGGCAGCGGGATCGTGGCCTTGCCGGCCAGGGCGCGACAGCTGCTCAGGTGGTAGCGCGGCTGCTCGTCCACGACGAGCACCTCGGCCTCCAGCCCGGCGACGATCGCCGCGTCCGCGGCATCGCCCTCCTCCTCCGGCGGCTCCTCCGCGTCGGACGCGGGTGCGGCGTCGGCCTCGGCGGCCGTGCCGTTCGCCTCGGACCCCGCGGTGTCGGTGCCCTTCTGCTCCGCGGCGGCGACCGCGGGCTCGACCGTCCCGTCCGTGGCTGCTGCCGCCTCGCGACCCGTGCCGGCGGTCTCGGCCGCCGGGGCGGCGCCCTCCTCCGCGGCAGGTGCCTCGCCTGCGGGCGGCGCGGCGTCGGTGCCGCCGCCCTCGGGTGCGGCGTCCGTGCCGCGCGCCGTGGGCGCCATCGTGGTGGGGCTCTGGTCGGCGTCATCGTCGGCGCGGCCGTCGGAGACCACCTCGGTGGGCGGCGCGGACGCGTTATGCCCGACGGCGCTGGGCGCGGCCGTGGTGGGCGCCGCGTCGTCTGCCGCGGGCCCCTCCCCCGTGCCCGTCGATGGGGTGGAGGCGGCAGCCGGGACACCCGTTTTGGTCACGCTCAGTGACGAATCACCGCTCGACGGGGTGTTCTCGCGGGAAGCGCCGGGCGGTCGCTCAGCAGAGGCGGACGGTTGCACGACGGGCATCACGACGGTCTTCGTGGTGTCCGACGTGTCGTCGTACCGGTCACCGGTCGGCTTGTCACCGGTGCGAGCCGGGGCGTCGGCCGACCGCGGGATGACCGGAAGCACCTCGGTGACCGGCTCCGGGTCATGCGTGCGCGGGCGTGGAGGTTCCGCGGCGGGGACGGCGGCCGCTTCGGCACCGGCCCGTACCGCGCTCCGCCGCTGCAGCCAGTCGATGAGCAACACCGCCGCAGCAGCGACGCTCACACCGACGGACACCCAGGCCCACAGGACGCTGCCTGACAGCAGCGCCACGACCAGCAGGCCGAAGGCGATCAGAACGAGGATC
The DNA here is from genome assembly GCF_007994075.1 of Pseudonocardia hierapolitana. Lineage (NCBI taxonomy): Bacteria > Bacillati > Actinomycetota > Actinomycetes > Pseudonocardiales > Pseudonocardiaceae > Pseudonocardia > Pseudonocardia hierapolitana. The sequence goes on from NZ_VIWU01000001.1 coordinate 8,829,939, forward strand.
AGGACCAGCAGCAGCACGTCTCACTCCGTCTTGCGGAGGCGCGGCGCCTCTTCGGCCGCACCACCCGGGTCGGTCGAGGTCAGCTCCCGGCGTCGGCGCGCTGGCCGTAGCCGGTGGCGGCGTATCCGCCGTTCGAGCTGGACCGGCTGTCGGACGGCGCCGCAGAGCCGCGTTCCCCGAGGTCGCGCAGCTGCGACTCCAGGTACGTCTTGAGCCGGGTGCGGTACTCACGCTCGAACGTACGCAGCTCGTCGATCTTCTTCTCGAGCACGGACTTGTCTCGCGTGATGGTGCCGATGATCTCGGCCTGCTTGCGCTCGGCGTCACCGACCAGCGTGGCTGCCTTGTCACGCGACTGCCGCTCGAGGGTCTCGGCCCGCGTGCGGGCGTCGTTGAGCATCGTCTCGGCCCGCGCACGGGCGTCGTTGACGAGCGCGTCGGACTTGCTACGCGCCTCCGAGAGCAGCTGCTCCGACTTGGTGCGGGCGTCGCTGAGCATCGCGTCGGCCTCGGACTTGGCCTCGGCGGTGAGCCGCTCGGCCATCTCCTGGGCCATGCTCAGGACCTTCGCGACCTGCACGTGGCTGTCGCCACCCTCGGCGGCGTCGTTGAACGACGGGCGCTGCGGTGGCTCCTGCCGCTGGATCTGCTGCGTTGGCGGCGACACCGCACCCATCGCGGCAGGCCGCGAGCGGGCCTCCTCAAGATCGGCCTGTGCGTTCCCGAGGCGCTGCTCGAGCTGGGAGACCTGCTCGCGCAGGTCCTCGTTCTCCTCGATCAGGCGAGCCAGCTCGGCCTCGACCAGGTCCAGGAACGCGTCGACCTCGTCCTCGTTGTACCCCCGCTTCCCGATCGGGGGCTTGCTGAACGCGACGTTGTGGACGTCGGCGGGCGTCAGCGGCATCGGATCACCTCATGCAGTCCTCGGCGGCGGCACCGTGTGACTGGGGCTCACAACGGCGTCGGCTGGGCAACGTTCATCAGTATGAACACCACCAGCAGTAGAACCATAATCGACAGGTCCAGTCCAACGCCGCCGATCCGGAGGACGGGGATCACTCTCCGCAACAACTTCACGGGCGGGTCGGTTGCTGTGAAGATCAGCTCGAGAGCGACGGCGCTCGGACCCGCCGGCACCCACTGGCGCGCGAAGCTACGCACGAGCTCCACCACGATCCGGCCCACGAGCAAGAGCCAGAAGAAGAACAGCAGGTAGTAGAGGACGAACTGGATGGCGAGCACGTCGCCGATCCTAGCCGCGAGCCCTGCCGTCACTCGCCCCGGAAGCCACGGTCGGCGTCGGAGGCCCCTCCCGAGACGCTCCGCTGGGCGAGCATCCGCGCATCGTCCGCCGACACCTCGACGTCGGCGGGAGTCAGCAGGAACACCCGGTTGGTGACCTTGTCGAACCCGCCGTGCAGCGCGAACACGAGGCCCGCCGCGAAGTCGACGAGGCGCTTGGCCTCCGCCGCCTCGAGCTCGGTGAGGTTCATGATCACCGGCACCCCGCTGCGGTACCGCTCGCCGATCGTGCGCGCGTCCCGGTAGCTGCGGGGCTGCAGCGTGGTGATGCGGCTCAGCGCGGCGGCGCCCGTGGCGGGACGCTCCCGCTGCTCTGGCACCGATGCCGGCGCCTGCGGCACGGCCCGGAGCGGTTCCTGCAGGTCAGGCTCCATGGCGAGCGCGCCGCGAACCGCGGTTCCCATGCTCGCCGGGCCACGGGACGGCACCCGGTCGGCGGCGGCGGGACGCGCGGGACGGCGGTCCCACTCGTCGTCGTAGCGATCGCGGCGGCCGGGGTCGGACTCGTCCTCGTACGTGAAGCGGTCGTCCCACCGGTCGTTGGTGTAGTCGCGCAGCGAGCGGTCGCGGCGCGCCTCCTGGTAGCGATCGGCAAGCGACTCGTCGGCGTACTCGCCGAGCTCCTCGGCGGGCACCATGCCGAAGTAGGCCTTGAGCCGGTACATCGCGCCCATCCGCGCTCCCATCATCGACTGCCCCGACGGCCGGTCGCCCCCGCGACCGACGATCACCGCGAGGTTAACGGTCGTTCCCCCACAAGGGCCGTTCCGACACGCACGACGCCGGAACCATGCCGGATCGCGGCCTCGAGATCGCCGCTCATCCCGGCCGAGAGGACCGTGGCCTGCGGAAACCGGTCACGGAGCCCGGAAGCCGCCGCGGCGACGTCCGCGAACGCGGCATCCGGGTCGGCACCGAGCGGGGCCACCGCCATCAACCCGGCGAGCTGCAGCCCGGCGCACGTGGCGACGTGTTCGGCGAGAGGGAGGAGGCCCTCTCGGGGCACCCCTCCTCGCAGTGGGTCACCGTCGACGCTGTACTGCAGCAGAATCGGTAACCGATCGGTGCGCCCACCGGTCTCCTGTTCGCGCTGTACGGCCGCATCCAGAGCGTCCGCAAGGCGGATGGAATCCACCGACTCCACCCGATCGGCCCAGCGCACCACGGACCGGGCCTTGTTCCGCTGCAGGCTCCCGACCAGATGCCAGCGCGGACGCGCCTGCGGGCGCAGCGCGGCCACGGCGGTGACCTTCGCCTCGGCCTCCTGCACGCGGTTCTCCGCGAACGCGGTGAGCCCGAGGTCCAGCAGTGTCGCGACGTCCTCGGCCGGCACCGTCTTGGTCACCGCGAGCAGCTCCACCGAGGCCGGATCCCGACCTGCGGCGGCGCATGCCGCCTCGATCCGCTCCTGCACCGCGGCGAGCCGCCGCCCGAGCTCCTCACGTCGATCCACGTCCACCATCGAACCCTCCCTCGGAACGCGCGCCCCCTACGGGGGATGCGTCATCGGGGGTCCAGCCAGGTGATCGCGGCATGGCGGCCGCTGCGCGGGTCGCGGCGATGGCTGTACAGCTCAGGGGTCTCCCGCGTGCAGCGCGGGTCACCACCGATGCGGGCCACCCCGAGCTCGGTGAGCTGGTGGTAGAGCCCGGCGCGCAGGTCCAGTCCCGGCGTGCCCCGCCGGGTGCGTACGGCGCTGCCGGGGAGGAGCGCGTCCACCTCGGCGCGCATCGCGGCGGGCACCTCGTAGCACCCGCCGCAGATCGCCGGGCCGAGCAGCACCTCGAGGGCGTCCCGGCGCGCGCCGAGCGCCTCCATGGCGGCCACGGTGGCGGGCAGCACCCCGGCGGCGGCTCCCGCGCGCCCCGCGTGCGCGGCCCCGACGACCCCGGCGGCGGGATCGGCGAGCAGCACCGGCACGCAATCGGCGGCCAGCACGGCGATCCCCACGCCGGGCAGCGCGGTGACGACGGCATCGGTGGCGGGCACGTCGGCAGCGTCGGCGGCGGGCACCGTGTCGATCGTGGCCACCCGGGTGCCGTGCACCTGCTCGAGGAACACAACCGGCACCCCGAGCTCGCGCCGCAGCCGGGCGCGGTTGGCGGCGACGGCCGCCGGGTCGTCCCCGACGAGCGCGGAGAGGTTGAACGAGGCGTGGCCGCCGCGTGAGCGCCCGCCCGCCCGGGTGCTCACCACCCGCCGGACGCGGATGCTCACCTCTTCATGAACGGCGGGACGTCCACGTCGTCGTCGAGGTCCGTGACGTCCACCGGCTGTGTGTAGAGGGGCGCCGGGGAGCGCTCGCTCACGTGCGGACGCTGGGGCTCGGGCACCGCGTCGTACCCGGGCTCCCGGCGCGGCGCCTCGGTCTGGCGCTGCACGGCCGCGTAGGTGCCGGTGGCGGGCGGGGCCGCCGGCGGGAGGGTGCCGGCCTGGTTCGGCGTGGACGGCTGGCTCGGTGCCGGCTGCGCGGCGGGCACGCGTGCCCCGGCGTAGGGGGCGGACTGCGCGGCGGCGGAACCGTTGCCGCTGCCGTTGCCCGCACCGTTGCCGTTCGGGGCCACGCTCGGAGCGGCGCTCGCTGCCGGTGCCGCCGGGGTGGACGGCGCCGTGGGGGCACCGCCGGGTGTGGAGGTGGGCGCCGAGCCGTTCCCTCCGGCGGGTGCGCCGCCGTTCCCGTTCCCGGGCGACGTGGTGCCGCTCACGCCTGCGGCGATCACGCCGGACGAGGGCTTCTCCTGGGACTTGAACGCGGCGGGTTCGAGCTTCTTGTGCGTGGGCCCGCCCGCCTCGAAGCCGGCTGCGATGACGGTGACGCGGACCTCGTCGCCGAGCGAGTCGTCGATCACGGTGCCGAAGATGATGTTGGCCTCGGGGTGCGCCGCCTCCTGGACCAGCGAGGCGGCCTCGTTGATCTCGAACAGGCCCAGGTCGGAGCCGCCCGCGATCGAGAGCAGCACGCCCTGAGCGCCGTCCATCGACGCCTCGAGCAGCGGCGAGTTGATCGCCTTGCCCGCCGCCTGCACGGCGCGGCCCTCCCCGCGGGAGGAGCCGATGCCCATCAGCGCGCTGCCCGCGCCGGACATGACCGACTTGACGTCGGCGAAGTCGAGGTTGATCAGACCGGGGGTGGTGATCAGGTTCGTGATGCCCTGCACACCGGAGAGCAGCACCTCGTCGGCCGAGCGGAACGCGTCCATCAGCGAGACGCCCACGTCGCCGAGCTGCAGCAGCCGGTCGTTGGGGATGACGATGAGCGTGTCGCACTCGTTGCGCAGCGACTGGATGCCGTCCTCGGCCTGCCCGGCGCGACGGCGGCCCTCGAACGTGAACGGCCGCGTGACCACACCGATCGTCAGCGCGCCGAGCTTGCGCGCGATCGACGCGACGACGGGCGCACCGCCGGTGCCGGTGCCACCGCCCTCGCCGGCGGTGACGAAGACCATGTCGGCCCCCTTGAGGACCTCCTCGATCTCCTCGCGGTGGTCCTCGGCGGCCTTGCGGCCGACCTCGGGGTTGGCGCCGGCACCGAGGCCGCGCGTGAGCTCCCGGCCGATGTCCAGCTTGACGTCGGCGTCGGACATCAGCAGGGCCTGTGCGTCCGTGTTCACCGCGATGAACTCGACGCCCTTCAGGCCGACCTCGATCATGCGGTTGACGGCGTTGACGCCGCCGCCACCGATGCCGACGACCTTTATCACGGCCAGGTAGTTGTGCGGGGGCGTCATAAGAGCGCACCTTCCAGTCAAGCTCGGGTCCGTCCCCGGGGGTCCGGGCCATCGGGGAGAACGCTAGGTCTCGTCCCGGTCTCGGTCCAGCAGGCGCGCCGCTGGCGCGCCAGCCCCCAAAGGGGTCGATCTTCAATGCTGATCTTTCCCTCCGGCCCGGGAGAACGGGCGAGCGGGGGCCGCACGTCACCATAGCGGGCGACCCGACGACACCCGATCAGCTCGACGCGCCCCCGTCCACACCCCGAATCGCGCGCACCGAGACCGCGACTCGCGGTGGTCAGCGGCGGATCGTGGGGAGGTCAGGGCTCGTCACGTCGTAGACCGTGCCGGGCTGCGTGAGCAGCGCGGTGAGGGCGATCGTCTTCTCCTCGGCCCGCTCCGGGGTGCCCCAGCGGACCTCCCTGCCCTCCACGAGGCGCAGCGTGACCTGGCCCGGCGCGCCCGGGGCCACGACGCTCGCACCCGCGGTCTCGACCTGCGCGCGCAGGGTGTCGGGCAGGGACGTGAGCACGGCCACCGCGGCGAGGGTCGCCGGGTCGCCGGAGCGCGGCGTGGTCGTCAGCCGGGGCAGGCCGGGTGCGGGCGCGCCCCGGTAGACGACACCGGAGCGGTCGACGAGGGCGGGCCCCTGCGCGGTGGAGACGGTCGCCACCGGCACCCGTTCCGTGACCGTGACGGTGATCGTGTGCGGCCACGACCTCCCGACGTGCACCGACTCCACCGGGGGCAGCGCGGCCACCCGCGTGGCCACGCCCCACGTGTCGACGGCCGCGAGCGGGGCTCCGGCCGGCACGGCGGCCGCGTCGAGGACGTCCGCCTCCGGCACCGTGACGAGGCCGATGACCTCCACCGCCTCGACGTCGAACAGGCCTGCGTCGTACAGCAGCACGCGGCCGCCGAGGCCGAGGCCGACGAGGAGCAGCAGCCCGATCAGCAGGGCGGCCAGGCGGCGGCGCCGGTAGCGCGCCTTCGACGCCAGGCGGGGATGGGCCCGCTCCGGTTCACGGGGCGGGGGCCGGTCCGCCACCGCGCGCCGCCCACGGCCCGGGCGGTTCATCACGACTCCCGCTTCTCCAGTTCCAGGAGGATCTCCGGTGCCAGCACGGTGACGTCGCCGGCGCCCATCGTGATGACGAGGTCGCCCGCCGCGGCGATCCCGGCGACGACGGCCGGCACGTCCTCCCAGCGGGGCACGAACCGCACGCGCTCGGCCGGCAGCGGCACGGCGTCGGCGATCAGCGCCCCGCTCACCCCCGGCTGCGGGTCCTCCCGCGCGCCGTACACGTCGAGCACGACCACCTCGTCGGCGAGCCCGAGCGCCTCGGCGAACTCGGCGGCGAAGTCGCGGGTTCGGGAGTAGAGGTGCGGCTGGAACGCCACCACCACGCGGCCCCGGCCCTCGGCCTGGCCGTCCACCACCTGGCGCGCGGCCCGCAGCTGCGCCGCGACCTTGCTCGGGTGGTGTGCGTAGTCGTCGTACACCGCCACGCCCGCGGCCCGGCCGCGGAACTCGAACCGCCGCCGCACGCCGTCGAACACGGCGAGCCCGGCGAGCAGCGCATCGGCCTCGGCCCCGAGCTCGACGCCCGCGAGCAGCGCGGCGAGCGCGTTGAGCGCCATGTGCTCGCCGGGCACGGCGAGGCGCAGGAGGTGCTCGCGGCCATCGTGGGCCAGCACGACGCGCGCGCCCGTCCCGTCGGGGCGGAAGTCGACGAGCCGCGCGTCGGCACCGGCGGCGCGGCCGTAGCGGCGCACCCGGATGCCCCGCTCCTGCGCGCGGGAGGCGAGTGCGGCGGCGCCCGGGTCGTCCAGGCAGGTCACGAGCGTCCCGCCGGGCACGATCCGCCCCAGGAACTCGTCGAACGCGGCGACGTAGGCCTCCGCGCTGCCGTAGTGGTCGAGGTGGTCGGCCTCCACGTTCGTCACGACCGCCACGGTGGGCGAGAAGGCGAGGAACGACGCGTCGCTCTCGTCGGCCTCCACGACGAACACGTCGCCGCTGCCCTCGTGGGCGCCCGACCCGGACGCGGCGAGGTCGCCACCGATGGCGAACGACGGGTCGAGCCCGCAGTGCTGCAGCGCGACGGTGAGCATCGACGTGGTCGAGGTCTTGCCGGCCGTGCCGGTGACGGCGGCGAGCCGGCGCCCCTCGGTGAGCGCGGCGAGCGCCCGGGCGCGGTGCACGACCGGAAGGCCCCGCTCGCGGGCGGCGGCGAGCTCCGGGTTGCCCTCCCGGATCGCGGACGACACCACCACGGTGGCGGGCGGCTCCGGCAGGTGCGCGGCGTCGTGCCCGACGGAGACGTCGGCGCCCAGCGCGCGCAGCGCCAGAACGGTGCGGGAGTCCTTCGCGTCCGAACCGGACACGGCCGCGCCCCTGGCCAGCAGGATCCGCGCGATGCCGCTCATCCCGGCACCGCCGATCCCGATCAGGTGCACGCGCTTCTCGAGCTCGGTCCGCGCAGGTGGTTCGCTCACAGGTTCGCTCATCGGTCCCTCCACGGCGGCAGCACCTGCGTCGCCGGCTCCGGGGTGGCGCCCACCAGCTCCAGCACCATGCGGGCGAGCGTGTCGGCGGCGTCGGCGTGCCCCGACGAGCGGGCGGCGGCCCCGGCCTCGGCCAGCCGCCGCGCGTCGTGCAGGAGCGGCACGAGCTCGGCGGCCACCCGCTCCCCCGTGAGGTCGGCGTCGTCGACCAGCACCCCACCGCCCGCGGCGACCACCGGCCGGGCGTTGAGCGACTGCTCACCGTTGCCGTGCGGCAGCGGCACGTAGACGGCGGGCAGTCCCACGGCCGAGACCTCCGCGACGGTGGTGGCGCCCGCCCGGCAGAGCACGGCGTCGGCCGCGGCGTAGGCGAGGTCCATCCGCTCGATGTAGGGCACGCCGAGGTAGCCCGGCGCGGGCGGGGCCGGCTCGCCGCCCTTGCCGTGCGCGTGCAGCACCGCGATACCGGCCCGCAGCAGCTCGGGCAGCGCGGCCGCCACGGCGGTGTTGAGCGTGCGGGCGCCGAGCGAGCCGCCGAACACGAGCAGCACCGGCCCCTGCGGCGGGAGGCCGAAAAACTGCCGGGCCTGCGCACGCAGACCCTGGCGGTCCAGCGCGGTGATGGACCGCCGCAGCGGCATCCCCACCACCCGCTCGCCGGGCAGCCCGCTGCCCGGCACCGCCACCGCGACGATGTCGGCGAACCGGGCGCCCACCTTGTTGGCCAGCCCGGCGCGGGCGTTCGCCTCGTGCACGACGATCGGCACCCGGCCGCGGGCGCCCAGGTACGCGGGCAGCGCGACGTAACCGCCGAACCCCACCACCACCTGGGCACCGACCGCGGCGAGCACCTCACGGACCCGCGTGACGGCGCCGCGGACCTTGCCCGGCAGGCGCAGCAGGTCGGCGGTCGGCTTGCGCGGCAGCGGCACCGGCGGGATCAGCTCGAGGGGGTAGCCGCGGGCCGGGATGAGCGTGGTGTCGAGGCCCTTCTCCGTGCCCAGTGCGGTGATGCGCGCGTCCGGCCGCAGCACGCGCACGGCGTCGGCGAAGGCGAGCGCGGGCTCGATGTGCCCGCCGCTCCCCCCGCCCGCGACGACTATCGACGGCCCGGTCATCGCACCCGCCCCCGCTGGACCGGCGCCCGGTACGGCTGGGGCGGCGGCAGCTGCAGCAGCCGGGCGATGTGGCCATCGCCGTGCTGCTTGAGCGCCGCGATGGCCTCGGGTTCGTGCCGCGCCGCGTTGGCGAGCACCCCGAAGACGAACATGGTGACCACGAGGGAGGTGCCTCCCGAGGAGATCAGCGGGAGCTGCAGGCCCGTGACCGGCAGCAGCCCCACGACGTACCCGATGTTGATGGCGGCCTGGGTGACGAGCCACGTCGTGGACGTCGCCACGACGAGCCGCAGCCACGGGTCGACGCTGCGCGCGGCGATCCGGAAGCCGGTGTAGGCGAGCGTGGCGAACAGGGCCAGCACCGCGAACGCCCCGATGAAGCCCAGCTCCTCTGCCACGATCGCGAAGATGAAGTCGTTGTGGGCGTTGGGCAGGTAGCTCCACTTGGCCCGGCCCTGCCCGAGGCCCTGCCCGAAGAGCCCGCCGTCGGCGAGGGAGTAGAGCGCCTGCCGGGCCTGGAAGCCGGCCTGCTGCAGGTCCGCGCTCTCCGGGGAGAGGAACGCGGTGATGCGGCTCATCCGGTACTCGGCCGTGAGCGCGAGCACGATGGCGCCGCCCACGGCGCCGCTGCTCAGGGCGAGGATCAGCCGCATCGGGGCACCCCCGAAGTAGAGCAGCGCGACGAGCACGATGCCCAGCGAGATCGTCATGCCCAGGTCGGGCTGCAGCACCAGCAGCGTCAGCAGCACGACGGTGACCGGCACGACCGGCGAGAGCGCGTACTTCCACCGGTGCATGACGGCCCGGCGGGCGACGAGCACGTGGGCGCCCCACAGGGTGAGCGCCACCTTCACCGCCTCCGACGGCTGCACGGAGAACGTCCCGATCGCGAACCAGGCCCGCGACCCGTTGCGGGTCTCACCGACGAACAGCACCGCCACCAGCGCAAGCGCACCGACGACGAGCGCGGCGGGGGCGAGCGAGCGCAACCGGCGCGGCGAGATGCGCAGCCCGAGCCAGAACATCAGCAGGCCGGGCACGCAGAACATCAGCTGCCGGGTGAACACCGAGTACGACGAGCCGTCCGCCGTGAGCGCCTCCACCGACGACGCCGACAGCACCATGACCAGCCCGAACAGCGTGAGCAGGCCGAACACCCCGAGCACGAGGTGCAGCGAGGTGAGCGGGCGGCGCAGCCACTGGCCGAGCGCGGCGGCCGTGCGGGCGACCGCGAGGCGCACCCCGTTCGGGCGGACCCCGAAGCGTCCCCGGAACGCATCCGTGACGCCCTTCGACGCAGGCCGTGCCGTACCCCGCGCCGCGGCACTTCTCCCCGCCGTGCCCTTCGCCCCCGTGCCCTTCGTCGCCGTGCCCTTCGTCGCCGTGCCCTTCGCCCCCGTGCCCTTCGTCGCCGTGCCCTTCGCCCCCGTGCCCTTCGCCCCCGTGCCCTTCGCCGCTGCGCTCTTCGCCGCCGTCCCCTTCGACGCCGTGCGCACCGACCGGCTCCGCTCCCTGCCGGCGGCCCGGTCCCCGGCGCGCGGCCACGGCACGGTCACGGCGTGCCCGACCCTGCGTGGTCCAGCCCCGCCGCCGCATCCGCGAACCGCAGGCCGCGTTCCGCGTAGTCGGCGAACTGGTCCATCGAGGCCGCGGCCGGGGCGAGCAGGACGACGTCGCCCGGCCGGGCGAGGGCGGCGGCACGCCGAACGGCGGTCGTCATGACGTCGGTCGACATCGGGGAATCGTCGCCCGGCACGACCTCGGCGACGGGGAGGTCGGGCGCGTGTCGCGCGAGGGCGGCCAGTATCTCGGCGCGGTCGCTGCCGATCACGACGGCGGCGCGCAGCCCGCGGGCGTGCCGCGCGACGAGGTCGTCCACGGACGCCCCCTTGAGCAGGCCGCCGACGATCCAGACGACCGGGGTGGGTGCCTGCGCGGCGAGGGACGCGGCGGCGGCGTGCGGATTGGTGGCCTTGGAGTCGTCGACGTAGCGGACGCCGTCGACGGTGGCGATCACGCCGCCGCGGTGCGGGCCCGGGCGGAAGTCGTCCAGACCGGCGCGGACGGCGTCCGGTCCGACGCCGGCGGCGCGGGCGAGCGCGGCGGCGGCGAGCGCGTCGGCGACACCGGGTGCGCCCGCCGGGTGCACGGAAGCCGCCTCCACGAGCGGGCCGCCGGCCGGGTCGTCGCAGAAGGCGCGGTCCACGAGCATCCCGTCGACGAGCCCGAGCTGGCCGGGCCCCGGCTCGCCGAGCGTGACGCCGACCCGGCGGGGCGCGGGCGCCACGGCGAGCAGTGCGGCCGCCGCGGGGTCGTCCACGCCTGCGACGGCGACCTCCGCCCGCAGCGCCCGCGCCTTCGCGGCGGCGTATGCGGCGAACGAGCCGTGCCAGTCGAGGTGGTCGTGGGCCACGTTGAGCACACACCCGGCGAACGGGCGGATCGACGGCGACCAGTGCAGCTGGAAGCTCGAGAGCTCCACGGCGAGCACCTCGTGACCCGCGCGCAGCGCCTCGACCACCGGATAGCCGATGTTGCCGCAGGCCACGGCATCCCGGCCGGCGGCGCGCAGGATCGCGGCCAGCATGCCGGTGGTGGTGGTCTTGCCGTTGGTGCCGGTGACCGCGAGCCACCCGGGAGGGCGGTCCCGGGCCTGCCCCAGCCACCACGCCAGCTCCGGCTCCCCCACCAGCGGCACGCCCGCCGCGGCGGCCGCGGCGACGAGCGGGTGGTCCGGGCGGCGCCCCGGGGACGTGACGACGAGCGCGGTGCCCGGGGGAACGCCGTCCGGGTCGTCGCCGGCCTCCGCGCCGGGCGGGAGGTCGGCCAGCGCGGCGGGCCGGGCGTCGGTGACGGTGACCCGCGCGCCCACCTCGACGAGCGCTGCCGCGGCCGCGAGTCCCGACACCCCGGCCCCGGCCACGAGCACCCGGGCACCGGACAGGTCGTCGAGCCTCATTCTGCGGTCACGCTCCCGTTGGTGGTTGCCGACGATGTAACCACTCCCGCCCCCCGGCTCAGCCACCACCCGCTGCCGTGAGCCACTCCTGGTAGAAGAGGCCGAGCCCCAGGGCCGCGCACATGGCCGCGAGCAGCCAGAACCGGACGATCACCGTGGTCTCGGCCCACCCGGCGAGCTCGAAGTGGTGGTGGAAGGGCGCCATCCGGAACACCCGGCGGCGGGTGGTGCGGAACACCGCGATCTGCACGGCCACCGACAGCACCTCCACCACGAACACGCCCCCGATCACCACGAGCAGGAGCTCCGTGCGCGTGACGATCGACAGGCCGGCGATGAGCCCGCCGATGGCGAGGGAGCCGGTGTCGCCCATGAAGATCCGGGCGGGTGCGGCGTTCCACCAGAGGAAGCCGATGCAGCCGCCCATCGCGGCGGCGGCGACGAGCGCGACGTCGAGCGGGTCCCGCACCTGGTAGCAGCCTGCGGCGCTGGCGATCGCGCAGTTGTTGCGGAACTGCCAGAACCCGATGATCGTGTAGGTGGCCAGCACGATCGCGCCGGTGCCGGCGGCCAGCCCGTCGAGCCCGTCGGTGAAGTTCACCGCGTTCGACCAGCCGGCGATGATGAGGTTGGCGAGCAGCACGAAGCCGATCGCACCGAACGACAGCACCGTGATGTCCCGGACGAACGAGAGGCTGTCCGAGGCCGGGGCGAGCCCGTCGGCGTTGGCGAACCGCAGCGCGAGGATGCCGAAGATCGTGGCGGTGAGCACCTGGCCCACGGTCTTGGAGGTCTTGTTCAGGCCCAGGTTGCGGGCCCGGCGCAGCTTGATGAAGTCGTCGAGGAAGCCGACGATCCCCAGCGCGGTGGTCAGGAACAGCACCAGCAGCGCCGACGCCGTGATCGGCTCGCCGGTGAGCAGGTGCGAGACGATGTAGCCCAGCCAGATCGCGAGCAGGATCGCGACCCCGCCCATGGTGGGCGTGCCCCGCTTGGCCTGGTGGCTCTGCGGGCCCTCGGCCCGGATCTCCTGCCCGAACCCCTGCCGGGCGAAGAACCGGATGAGGTAGGGGGTCAGCAGGATCGAGACCGCGAGCGCGACGCCCGCGGCGATGAAGACTCCTCTCACCGGGGCACCGGTCCCGGTGCGCGCAGCAGCCCTTCGGCCACGCGTTCCAGCCCGGCCGCCCGGGACGCCTTCACCAGCACGACGTCCCCGGGTCCGGCCTCGGTCCGCAGCAGCTCGACGGCCTCGTCCACGTCGGTGGTCCGGCGGGCGCCCGGGTAGTCGGCGGTGCCGACGGCGACGAGCCGGTCGATGCCGAGGCGGCGGGCCAGCGCGGCGATCTCGGCGTGGGCGGCGGCGGTGTCGTCGCCCTGCTCGGCCATCGTGCCGAGCACGGCCCACGTCCGCCGGGTGCCCTCCCCGAGCGCTGCGAGGGCGTTCAGCGCGGCGCGCATCGACTCCGGGTTGGAGTTGTAGGCGTCGTTGACGACCGTGAGCCCGTCCGCGCGGTCGGTGACCTCCATCCGCCACTTCGAGGCGGGCTCGGCGGCGCTCAGGGCCGCGGCAATGCCCTCGGGCGTGCCCCCGAGCTCCAGCGCGACCGCCGCCGCGGCGAGCGCGTTGCCCACGTGGTGCTCGCCCACGAGGCGCAGCGCGACGGGGGCGGGACCGGCGGGGGTGACGAGCGTGAAGCGGGCCCGTCCGCCGTCGAGCCGCACGTCCTCCGCGCGGACCCGGGCATCCGCCCGCCCGAAGGTCACCAGGCGCGCCGCCGCGCGTCCCGCCATGGCGGCGACGAGCGGGTCGTCGGCGTTCAGGACGGCCGCACCGTCCGCGGGCAGCGCCTCGACCAGCTCGCCCTTGGCCCGCGCGATCGCCTCCACCGAGCCGAACTCGCCGACGTGCGCACGCCCCACGTTGAGCACCACCCCGATCCGGGGCGGGACCACCGCAGCGAGCCGCGCGATGTGGCCGACGCCGCGGGCCGAGAACTCGAGCACGAGGTGGCGGGTGCCGGTGCCGGCGCGCAGCGCCGTCCAGGGCAGGCCGAGCTCGTTGTTGAACGACCCGGGCGGCGCGACCGTGGGCCCGAGCGGGGCGAGCACCGCCGCGAGCAGGTCCTTCGTGGAGGTCTTCCCGGAGCTGCCGGTGACCCCGACGACCGTCGTGGCCGGCAGCGCGCGGACCACGTGCCCGGCGAGCGCCGCGAGGGCCCCGAGGACCGCCGCCCCGGAACCGTCGCGGTCGCTCTCGTCGAGGTAGGTGCCTGCCTGCCGCGCCGCCGGCGCGGCGATGACGGCGGGCGCGTCGACCTCACGCCCTGCGAGCACGCCCGCTGCGCCTGCGGCCATCGCCGCCGCCGCGTAGGCGTGCCCGTCGACCCGCTCGCCCGGCAGGGCGACGAACAGGCCACCCGGCCCGATGGCGCGCGAGTCGAACTCGACGGCGGTCACCCGCTCGTCTCCCGAAGCCCGGTGGAGGCGTCCACCGGTGGCGGCGGCGACATCCGCGAGCCGCATCTCGATCATGCTCTCGTCCTGCTCATCGGAAGTATCCGATCATCCCGGTCCATGCGGCCCGTCACCGCGTGCCCTGCAGCGCCACGGCCAGCTCCGCGGCGTCGTCGAAGGGGTGCTTGACGCCCATGACCTCCTGGCCCGTCTCGTGCCCCTTACCTGCGACGACCACGGCGTCCCCCGGCTTCGCGTACGCCACGGCGGCGGCGATCGCCGCCCTCCGGTCGCCGATCTCCATCAGGTCACCCGCCCGCGGCTCGGCCTCCGCGCCGGCCATCATCTCGGCGCGGATCGCGGCCGGGTCCTCGGAGCGCGGGTTGTCGTCGGTGACGATCAGCAGCTCCGCGCGCGCCGCGGCAGCGGCACCCATCAACGGCCGCTTGCCGCGGTCCCGGTCGCCGCCGCAGCCGAGCACGACGATCAGCCTGCCCGTCACCTGCGGGCGCAGCGCGTCGAGCAGCGCGGCCACGGCGCCCGGCTTGTGGGCGTAGTCGACGATCGCGAGGAACTGCTGGCCCTCCTCGATCCGTTGCATCCGCCCGGGTACCTCCACCCCGGCGAAGCCGTCGGCCGCCACCGCGGCGGGCACGCCCACCGCGTCGAGGCACGCGAGCGCCACCGCGGCGTTGGCGACGTTGAACGCGCCGGGCAGCTGCAGCCGCACCGGCACCTGCGCGCCGTCGGGAGCGAGTGCGGTGAACGACTGCGTGCCGTCGGGGCCCGTGCGCGCGTCGACCGCCCGCCAGGCCGCGGGACCCGTGGTGGACACGGTGACCGCCCCCGGCGTCCTCGCGGCGAGCCGCCGCCCCCATTCGTCGTCGACGCACACGACCGCGTGCTCGGCCCGCCCGTCGAAGAGCGTGGCCTTGGCCTCGAAGTAGTCCTCCATGTCGCGGTGGAAGTCCAGGTGGTCCTGCGACAGGTTCGTGAAGGCCGCGACCGCGAAGCGGGTGCCTGCCACCCGGCCCATGGTGAGCGCGTGGCTGGACACCTCCATCGCCACGTCGGTGACGCCGTCCTCGGCCATCACCGCGAACAGCGCCTGCAGGTCCGGCGCCTCCGGCGTGGTGAGCGCGGTGGGCAGGCGGCGGCCGTCGATCCGCGTGCCGACGGTGCCGATCAGCCCGGCCGTCCGGCGCGCGGCCGCGAGCCCGGCCTCCAGCAGGTGCGCCGTGGTGGTCTTGCCGCTGGTGCCGGTGACGCCGAGCACGCGCAGGTGCGCCGTCGGGTCGCCGTGGACGAGCGCGGCCACGGCGCCGAGCACCTCGCGCGGGCGCGGGTGCACGAGCAGCGGGACGCCGGCGAGCGCGGGCCGCCGGGTGCCGTCCGGATCGGTCAGCACCGCCACCGCTCCCCCGGCGACGGCGACGGCGGCGTAGTCGGCCCCGTGCGCACGGGAGCCGGGAAGGGCGGCGAACAGGTCACCGTGGCGCACGTCGGACGCCCGGAGCGTGACCCCGGTGACGGTCGCCGCGCCGCCCGCCGGCACCCCGATGGCCGCCCCGAGGACGTCGAGCGTCACCGGGCGCACCACCCGCGGACGCGGTGGTGCGCCGGCCGGAGCGGGGGGAGCTTCGTGCGCGGGCGACACGTCGCGGAAGGCTACCGGCGCGCCCCACGGCGCCCTGCGCGCACCGCCCGCGCGTCACCCCTCCGCGCGCCGGACGGCCTGCCCCCCGCGGCCGTCGGCACGACCGCGCACGGAGCGTGACCCTCCCGAGGTCCAGGGGCCTTGTGCGGACCGCTCGGCCCGCGTTGGTCACCCGGCTGGGAGCACTGGACGAGCGTTTCCCAACCAGGTATGGCCCCAGCCCGCCGCCCATGATCGGATCGACCCCATACGTCGACATGACCATCGAGTTCGTTCCGCGGAACGCCGCACCGCCCGCTCCCGGCTGGACGCGACGACGGGACGTTGGCATCACAGGCCGGATCGCGTGATCAGGAACGTTCGGCGTTGCCGCCGAGGCCCGTTCGAGTGGCAGCGCCCAAGATCCGCTGTATCGGTTGGCCATGGCTGCGGCGACAGCCATGACCAACCGACACGCGCGATCTTCGCGCTCATGATCCCCAGTAGCGAGTGCTCATGGTCGTGGGAGCAGCCATGGACAACCGACAGTTCGGATCACGGCCCTCGGGCCGGTGAGGCCGGTCACCCGCCGGACGTGAGGGCGGTCATCCCCTCGATCGGGTCCCATCGCGTCGGTCTGGTCGGGCCGGGTTCCGGTGGGCTCGCCGTTCCCGGCCCGGGCCACCCGGCGCTCGCCCACCTTCCAGGCCTCTCGCCTGGTCCCGCCGTCCGCGTCACACCCTCACCTGTGCGGGGTGGCGGGGTTGGGTTCACCACCGACCTCCCGGGTTGCGTGGGCGGCCGTTCCCGACCTGGGGGCACGCCCGTTCCCGACGAGTCCGTCACTGCCGGGTGCCCACACAACTGGCGGTGGTCCCGACCCCTCCCCTCCAACCCTTCCCCCGGGTCGTCACGGGGAGACCACCCCGGACCCGGCCGGTGCCACCCCTCATGATCAGCGGAAACGGGACACCAGCTGCACGGGAGGCTGTTGTCTGGTCGGAGCGAAGGGCCTTCAGCGATCAAGGCGAGATGGCGGCTAGTTGATCTTCGGGAGCGACCATTTGCCCTTGATCGCCACTGCCGGAGCGGCCGACCCCTCGTCCAGGCGCCCATGGCCGTCACTGCAGCCACGAGAAACCGATGAGGCGGACCATCGCGACAGATGCCCAGGTCGAGCGCCGCTCCATCGGCCAACATCCTCCGGGTACAGCTCACGTCCCGATCCAGCCGAATCTTTCTGGAAATCGGCGGGAGGAACGGGACCACAGCCAGTCGCGTGGGCACCCGGCAGTGACGGGCTCGTCCCCGACGGGCGTGCCGCCAGGTCAGGGACGGCACCCAGCGCAACCCGGGAGGTCGGGTGGTGAACCCAACCCCGCCACCCCGCACAGGCGAGGGAGCGAGGCCGAACCGGATCGACACGACAGCAGCCCCGGGCGGATGCCTGAGGCGGTGCGGCCCGAGTCGGGAATGGCGCGCCCACGAGACGGGCGCCCCACAGGGGCACCGGGGGCGTTCCGCGGAAGGCACCCCGCCCGTGATCAGCGGCTCGGCGCGCAACCGCGGTCAGATCGCCCGACCGCGCACCCGACCCGCCGATCACGACGACGCCGGCTGGCGGGAAGCCCGCCGCACAGGATCAACGAGCCGGAGCGCTCCTGTTAGGGCACCTGCAAGGTCTGCACCGGCGGCGGCTGGTCGCTCACCGGCAGCCGCTCGCGCTGTGCGAGGTAGGTGGCGATGTCGTGGAACAGCGGTGCCGCGCTCGTACCCGGGTCGGGGGCGTCGAGCATGATCGCGATGATGTAGCGCGGGTTCTCGGCCGGCAGCATCCCCGCGAAGTTGATCCAGTGCAGCTGCGAGGAGTAGCAGCCGCACGCCGGGTCCACCTGCTGCGCGGTGCCGGTCTTCCCGGCCACGACGTACCCGGGGACGGCGGCCTGGTGGCCGGTGCCGCGCTGGCCGCGCGCGTCCTGGGTGACCGCGGTGAGCATCGTCCGCAGGGTGGCGGCCGTCTGGGGCGAGATGACCCGCACGGGCTCTGGCGCAGGCGGGGTGACCTTCACGCCGTCCGGCCCCGTCGTGCTCGCGACGATCCGCGGCGGCACCCGCACCCCGTCGTTCGCGACGGTCTGCAGGATCCCGGCCATCTGCAACGTGGTGACCGTGAGGCCTTGCCCGATCGGCAGGTTCCCGAACGTCGAGCCGGACCACGACTCCCGCGGCGGCACCTGCCCCGGCTCCTCACCGGGCAGGCCCACGCCGGTGCGCTGGCCGAGACCGAAGCGGGCCAGCATGTCGGCGAAGCGCGCCTCCCCCACCTTCTGCGCCGTCATGATCGTGCCGACGTTCGACGACTTGGCCAGCACGCCGGTGAGCGTGTACCGCTCCGTGCCGTGGTCCCACGAGTCGCGGATCGTGCGGTCGGCGACGCGGATGCTGCCCGGCACCGTCAGCACGTCGTTCGGCGTGGCGAGGCCGTCCTCCAGCGCCGCGGCCATCGTGATGACCTTGTTCACCGACCCCGGCTCGAAGGTGTACTGCACGGCGGTGTTGCCCAGCTGGCCCGGCGCCGCCTGGGAGAGGTCCCGCGGGTCGAACGTCTGGCCGTTCGCCATGGCCAGTACCTCGGCGGTGTGCGCGTCGAGCACCACGGCCGATGACGTCGCGTCCGCCCCCGTGCGCTGCACGTAGTCCGTGAGCGCCTGCTGCACGGTGTACTGCAGGTCGGAGTCGATGGTGAGCTGCAGGTCGGAGCCCTGAACGGCCGCCCGCTCGAACCGGGTGCTGCCCGGGATGACGGCGTTCGAGTCCTCGGCGGTGTCGACGACGCGCAGCCCTTCGAAGCCTGCGAGCAGGTTGTCCTGCGAGCTCTCGAGGCCCACGCGGCCGGTGAGCTTGCGCTCGTCGGAGTTCCAGGTGGCGGCGCCGATGACGTTCGCGGCGAGGGTGCCGCCGGGGTACTGGCGGTCCTCGCGCCGCTCCTCCGCGAGCTCGGGGAACCGCTCCCGGAGGGTGCGCGCGACGTCGGGGGTGACGAGCTTGGCGAGTACGACGTAGCCGCGGTCGCTCGTGAGCAGGTTCGCGAGCTCGTTCTGGTCCTGCCCGGTGGCCTGCGCGATCGCGGCGGCCATCTCCGCCGCGTAGCGGGGGGCGTCGGCGCCGCGGGTCTGGGCGATCATCCGCGGGTTGGTGACGAGGGCGCGGGCGTCCACGCTGAACGCGATCGGTTCGCCGGTGCGGTCCAGGATCGCGCCGCGCTCGGCCGGCAGCCGGATGTTCGTGGTGGACTGGCGCTGCGAAGCGGCCCGCAGCTCACCAGCCTCGACGGTCTGGACGACCACGAGCTTGAGCGTCGCGATCGCCAGCACCGCCACGAGCAGCACGCGACCGATCCGGAGCCTGCGGGTGCTCAGCGCCGCCTGGTCCGGCGGGCGACGAGGTACGACCGACCTCGGCGACGGCGCATGACGGGCCGCCGCTCCGGCGGCCCGGGGCCGGGGCGGGGCCGACGGCATCAGCCGGCGTCCGTCCTGTCGCCACCTGCACGGGTCCCGGTGCCCGCCGCGGCATCCTCGCCGGTCGCGCCCTGCGCCGCCGCGTTCCCGGCCGGGTCCCGACCGGACTCGCCACCGTCCACCTCAGGCGCCCCGGCCTCCTCCGAGTCCGGCGCGGCGAGTTGCGCGGTGCCGTCCTGGGCGGCCTCGCCGGTTGGCGTGCTCTCCGGCGGCGTGTTGCCCGGAGCGGCCCCTTCCGGGCCGCTCGGGGCCGGTGGCGCGGGTGGGGCCGGTGGCGGCGGAGGCACCGCGGCCCGCGGCTGCCCGATGACGTCGACACTCCCGTTCGCCGCCACCACGAGCCGCGCCGGGTCGCGCACCGGCACCATGCCCAGCTCGCCCGCGCGGCGGGCCAGCTCGGGTGCCGACGCGAGCACGGCGACCTCCTGGGTGAGCCGCTCGACCTGCTCGCTGAGCACGCGCGCCTCGGCGCTGGCGTCCTGGAGGCGGTACGAGTCGGCGGCCGCTGCCGTCGACAACCACAGGGTGGCCACGAGCCCGACAGCCAGCAGCACCATGATCAGCAGCACGAACTGCGGCCGCCCCACGGGGGCCGCCGTCCGCGCAACACGCGCGCCCGCGCGCTCCTCGCGGCGGGCGTACGCCTTCTGCTGGGCCGTCCGTCGCCCGACCACCGGATCGGCGGTGGGCACCGCCGCGGGACTGGCGACGGCACCCCCGACGGCACCGCCGGCGTAGCCCCGCTGGGCGGGGACGGCTCCGGTGCGACCACGGACGGCGGTGCGCCCGCGCTCGGTGACTGGAGCACTCATGACACCACCCGCTTCGGCTGTTCCTGATGGACCGTCACGCCGCCTCCCGGATGCGTTCGGCGGCACGCAGGCGGACCGGCGCCGCCCGCGGGTTCTCGCTGATCTCGTCCGCGCTCGCCTGCTCGGCCCCGCGGGTGAGCAGGCGCAGTTCGGGCCCGTGCCCGGGCAGCTCGACCGGCAGGTCCACCGGCGAGCGGGACGACGCGCGTGCCGCGAGCTCCCGCTTCACCATGCGGTCCTCCAGCGAGTGGTAGGCGAGCACGACGATCCGGCCCCCGACGGCGAGCGCGTCGATCGCGGCCGGCAGCGCGGCCCGCAGCGCGTCCAGCTCGCCGTTGACCTCGATGCGCAGCGCCTGGAACGTGCGCTTCGCCGGATGGCCCCCCGTGCGCCGGGACGCCGCGGGTACCGCCTCGTAGAGCAGCTCGACGAGCTCGCCGCTGCGCCGCAGCGGCGCCTTCGCCCGCCTCCGCGCGACGGCGGCGGCGATCCGGCTCGCGAAGCGCTCCTCGCCGTACTCGCGCAGCACCCTGGCCAGTTCCGGCACCGGGTAGGAGTTGAGGACATCGGCCGCGGTGGGGCCCGTCGTGGGGTCCATCCGCATGTCGAGGTCGGCGTCGCGGGAGTAGGAGAAGCCACGCTCGTCGGCATCGAGCTGCAGTGACGAGACGCCGAGGTCGAACAGCACGCCGTCGGCCCGGGGAAGCCCCAGTTCCCCGAGCACGTCGGCGATGCGGTCGTACACGGCGTGCACGAGGTGGATCCGGTCGGCGTGGGCGGCGAGCCTGCGCCGGGCCATCGCGAGCGCCTCCGGGTCGCGATCGAGCCCCACCAGCGTGAGCCGGGGGTGATCGGCGAGCAGCGCCGCGGCGTGCCCACCGAGACCGAGGGTGGCGTCGACGAGGACCGCGGGCCGGTCGGCGAGCGCGGGCCGCAGGAGTTCGGCGACCCGGGGCAGGGCCACGGGGACGTGCCTGGCCCCAGCTGGCCCGTCCTCGTGGTCGTGCTGCCCCACCGCACACCTCCCTGCCCCGTGTCGCCGCCCCCGCGTTGCCCCCGCGCCGGCCGCCTGCGATCCTGCGGCGATGCCTCCACCCGGCAGACCTGGCACCGGGGAAGGTGCGCCAGGGCTACCGGGCGGAGGCACCGCCGGTGACACCGGCGTTCGCCCTCGTGCTCAGATCAGTCCGGGAAGCACCTCCTCCTGCGCCTTGGCGTAGGTGTCCTCGTGCTGTTCCTGGTACCGCTGCCAGGCCTCGGCGTCCCAGATCTCGGCGCGGGTGAACGCGCCGATGACCACACAGTCCTTCGTCAGCCCCGCGTAGCGGCGCAGCTCGGGAGTGATGGCGATGCGGCCCTGGCCGTCGGGGTTCTGCTCGTCGGTGCCGGAGAAGAGGTTGCGCTGGAAGACGCGGGCGGACTCGCTCGTCAGCGGAGCCGACGCCACCTTCTGCGCGAGCTCGGTGAAGGCGTCGCGCGTGAACACGTACAGGCAGTGGTCCTGCCCCTTCGTGATCATCAGCCCGCCTCGCAGCTCGTCGCGGAATTTCGCGGGCAACGTGAGCCGCCCCTTGTCGTCCAGCTTCGGGGTGTAGGTGCCGAGGAACACCGGCCCCACCTCCACCTGCGGCCCCGTTGTGCCCCAGCGATCACCACATTACCCCACTTCGCCCCACCGTCAACTCGGACAACCGCTCGGCGATTGGGAAAGAGCACGGAAAATCCCTGGTCAGAGGCAGTGGGGCGGAGTGGGGGACCACCCGCTCGCGCGACGGCTGACAGACACGGACGGTGAGCATCGGGCCGCTCGAGGGACCGGATCCACCCTGCTACTGCCCGCATTGCGCCACCCGTACGGCGCATGGAGAGCCCCTGGGCGGACGTGGTGGGGCAGAGTGGGGACGCTCCGCCGCACCCCATCCGAGGGAGGTACGAGCAGCTGTTTGACAGACTGGACGCGCGTCCCGCCCCCACGGGACGCGCATACGACCACGGAGGAGGTCTCGTGGCCGAGCTTGCGAGGTCACCGGAGGAGCAGTCGTGACCGCCACGAGCAGCCGCCCCGGGCTGGACGGCGACACCGGTGCCGGGCTCGGTGACGTCGCGGAACTGTGCGGCCGCATCGCGGGCAACGTGCAGCGGGTCATCGTCGGCAAGCCCGACGTGGTGCGCATCGCGCTGGTCACGCTGCTCGCCGAGGGCCACCTGCTCGTGGAGGACGTGCCCGGCGTCGGCAAGACATCACTGGCCAAGGCGCTCGCCCGCTCCATCGACTGCTCGGTCAGCCGCGTGCAGTTCACCCCGGACCTGCTGCCGGGCGACATCACCGGACTATCGGTCTTCAACCGGCAGACCACGGAGTTCGAGTTCCGCCCGGGCCCCGTCTTCGCCAACATCGTGATCGCCGACGAGATCAACCGCGCCTCACCCAAGACGCAGTCGGCACTGCTGGAGTGCATGGCCGAGCACCAGGTCACCGTCGACGGCGCCACCTACGCGCTCGCCAGCCCCTTCATGGTCGTCGCCACGCAGAACCCGGTGGAGATGGACGGCACCTACCCGCTGCCCGAGGCCCAGCGCGACCGATTCACCGCCCGCGTCAGCGTCGGCTACCCCGACCTCGCGGCCGAGCTCGCCATGGTCGACGAGCACAGCGCGGCCGATCCGCTCGACATGCTGCGGCCGGTCACCGACGCACGTCGCGTGCGCATGGTGGTCGAGGCCGTCCGCCGGGTGCGGGTCGGGCCCGAGGTGCGCCAGTACTGCGTGGAGCTGGTCGGCACCACCCGCCGCATCCCGGACGTGCGGCTCGGGGCGTCCCCCCGGGCCACCCTGCAGCTCGTGCGGGCGGCCCGCGCGCAGGCCGCACTCGCCGGACGCGGCTTCGTCGTGCCCGACGACGTGCAGGCCGTTGCGGTGCCGGTGATCGCCCACCGCCTGCTGCTCACGCCCGACGCGCTGGCCTCCCGCCGCTCCGCCGTCGACATCGTCCGCAGCCTGCTCGGCCGCCACCCGGTACCGGCGCCCCCGCGGGGCGGGTGAGGCGTGGGCCCCGGCGGCCGCTTCTCCGGCCTCACCACTCGCGGGCGCTGCCTGCTCGCGGGCGGCGGCGCCACCTCCGTGTGCGCCGTCATCCTGGACGAGCGCGACCTGCTGCGCGTCGGCGTGTTCGTGGCGCTGCTGCCGCTGCTCGCGCTGCTGCTCGCGTCCCGCACCCGCCGCACCGTCCGGGTCGAGCGCGTCCTCGAACCGCCGCGGGTGCCGGTCGGCTCGCCGGTCGACGTCGAGTTGCAGCTCGAAGGCGGTCCGTTGCTCGGGGCGCTGCGGCTGAGCGACGCGGCGCCCGACGCCGCGGGCGCGCAGGCCGACGCCCCGCCGCGGTTCACTGTGCACCGCCTCTCCAGCCGCGGCACCGCCACCCTGACCTATCCGCTGCAGCCGGTGCTGCGCGGCGTGCACCGGGTCGGCCCGCTCACCGGCACCGCCACCGACCCGCTCGGCCTCGCCGAGTTCGACCAGGAGCTCGCGGGCCCGCAGCGGCTGGTCGTACTCCCCCGCGTCGTCGCACTGCGCGGCGTGCCGCCCGCGCTGGGTGCGGGTGAGGGCACGGCCGGCGCCGCGCTCAACCACCAGGGCCAGGGCGCCACCGACGTACTGATCCGCGCCTACCGGCAGGGCGACGAGCTGCGCCGGGTGCATTGGCGCAGCAGCGCCCGGCACGGCGAGCTGATGGTGCGGCTCGAGGAACGGCCGTGGCGCGGCGGGATGACCCTCCTGCTGGACCGGCGCGACGCCGCCCACCGCGGCCGGGGCGCCGACTCGAGCCTGGAGTTCGCCGTCAGCCTGGCGGCCAGCGTGTGCATGCACCTGTTCGCCCGCGGTGAGCCCGTCACCCTCGTCACCGAGGACGGCGTCGAGCTCACCCCGCAGGGTTCGGCGTCCGGCCGTGAACAGCTCCTCGACGCGCTCGCCGGCCTCAGGCCGTCCGCCCGCAGCGACCTCACCGGGCCGGAGCTCACCGCGGGCACCGAGGTGCTCGCCGTGCTGGGCGCGATCGGCCCCGGCCAGGTCGAGGCGCTGTGCTCCCGTCACCCCGCCGGGGGCCACGTGGTGCTCTGCGACACCGCCACCTGGGATCCGGCAGGTGGTCGCAGCATCGCGGCCGAGAGCGCCTCCGCACTGCGGCGCGCGGGCTGGCGCGTCGCGGTGGCCACCGCGAACACGACCCCCGCGCAGGTCTGGGACCAGCTGGTCGCGGGCGCCGCGCCCGCGTTCACGGGGCAGCGATGACGCGGTCGGCCACCCCACCGCCGCCCCGGGACCCGGGGCCGCCGCCGCGCGCCCGCGCCACGGCCACGCAGGTGCCCCGCCAACGCCCGCCCGTCCCGGAGGCGGCGGCTCCCGCGAGATCCACTCCGGAACCCGCAGCACCTCCCGCGCCGACACCGGCGCCACCTGCCGCCCCCGCCCGGCGCGTGCCGTGGGTCGCCACGCTCGCCGCCGGGGCGGCGGTGCTGCTCGCCGGCGGTCCGGTCACCGCCGTCATCCAGGGTTGGTCCTGGGTCGGCTACGCCCTCGTGGCCGTCGCGGTCGTGGTCGGCGCGGGTCTGCTCCTGGCCCGCTTCGGCCCGGTCGTCACCGCGATCGGCCAGTGCGTGGCCGTGCTCGTCGTCCTCACGATCTTCTTCGCCGACGGCGCGCTGCTCGGGTTCCTACCGGGCCCCGCGGCGTTCGGCCACTTCGGCGCGCTCGTCGCCGGTGCAGGCCAGCAGATCGACACCAGCACGGCGCCGGTCGCGGCCACCCCGGAGATCCTCTTCCTCACAACGGCGGCGTTCGGGCTGCTCACCGTCGGCGTGTATGCCGCGGCGGTGATCGCGCGTGCCCCCGCGGCGGCAGGGGTGCCGCTGCTCGCCGTCTTCGCGGTGCCGGCAGCGCTGGCCGACCAGCTCCTGCCGTGGTGGGCGATGGCAGGCGCCGCAGCCGGGTTCGGGTTGCTGCTGGTGGCAGCGGGCGGGCTGCACAGCCAGCTCACCGCCGGCACCGCGCTCGTGGCGGGAGCCGTCGTCGTGGCGCTCGGCGTCGGCGTCATCACGCCGTTCATCGGCACGGCAGGCCGGTTCGCGGGCGGCGGTGGTGGCGGCGCCGCGGGCTCGATCGGCCTCACACCGTTCACGGCGCTGCGCGGACAGCTCGAACAGAGCACTCCCGCCGAGCTGTTCGAGGTGCGTGGCCTCGCGCGCCCCACGTACCTGCGCGCGCTCACGCTGCGCCAGTACGTCGCGGACCGGGGGTGGGAGGCCACCCGGCCCGCGCCCGGCATCCCGCTCCCGGGGCCGGTGCAGCAGCAGCCGGACGTACCGGGCGATTTCGTCGACGTCGACATCTCCAACATCGCCTTCCGCGACTACTGGCTCCCGCTCTACGGCGAGCCCATCGACGTGGCCGACCTGCCCGACACCCAGTGGCTGTACGACGCCGCCAGCGGCACCGGTTACACCGGTCGTCCGCGCCAGGAGGACGGCTGGCGGCAGCGCGCGATCCTCCCTACCCCGTCGATGCAGCAGCTGCGCGCCGCACAGGGCATCGCTGGCGTCGGCCTCGAGTACCTCGACACCACCGGAGTCGATCCGCGCGTCGCCCAGATCGCGCAGGAGGTCATCGGCAACGCAGGCCCGGGTTTCGACCGCGTGTTCGCCATCCAGAACTGGTTCGCAGGTCCCGGAACGCAGTTCACCTACAGCCTCCAGACCGCACCCGGCTCCGGTGACGACGCGCTGGTCGAGTTCCTGACCGTCGGCAAGACCGGCTACTGCGAGCAGTTCGCCTCGGCGATGGCCGTGATGCTGCGGACGGTCGGCGTGCCTGCCCGTGTGGCCATCGGGTTCACCGCCGGCACCGACCAGGGCGACCGCCGCACGATCACCACAGCAGACGCGCACGCGTGGGTCGAGGCGTGGTTCCCCGGCGTCGGCTGGACGGGCTTCGACCCCACCCCGCTCACCGACGGCCGCCGGATCGACCCGCCCTACGTGGAGGAGGCCGAGGCCGAGCAGGAGAGCCAGCAGAGCGCCCCGGTCGAGGACGTGCCCGCTCCCGAACCGCAGTCCGGTGACGAGGAGGCCGCCGAGCCCACCACGCCCGAGTCGACGCAGCCGGAGGCGGCGCCGTCCGTCGGGTCGCCGGGCATTGGCATCCCGGTGTGGCCGTTCCTCGCCGCACTCGCGGCGGTGGCCGTCACCCTGGTGCCCGCCACGCTGCGGGTCCGCGATCGCAGGCGTCGTCTCGCCGCCGTGGCCCGCGGCGGGCCGGAGGCCGCGGGCGCGGGCTGGGAGGAGCTGATGGCGGAATCGGCCGACCGCGGTGCCGAGTGCCCGCCGAGCGACACCGTCCGCGCCGCCGCGCGCCGCCTCGTGCGCGAGCACCATCTCGAGTCGGACGCCCAGCAGGCCCTGCGCCAGGTCATCGGCGCGGTCGAGGCGAGCTGGTACGGCGGCACGCACCCCCGGCCGGGTGAGCTCGATGAGCCGGTGCGGGCCGTGGCGGCGGGGATCGCCGCGGGCAGCGGGCTCTCACTGCGGGGCCGGTTGCTCCCCCGCTCCGTGGTGCAGCGGGTGCGGGACCGCCGGTCTGCGGCGCGGGCGGGCAGCAACCGCTCCGAAGCGGTCACCTCACGCTGACGCCGGACACGACACGGACTCCGCACGTCCGCGGGGCGGCATGTGCGGAGTCCGCGAGGTGCCTGTTGCGGGTTACTCCTGCTCGAAGCGGCGGCGGAAGCGCTCTTCCATCCGGCCGGTGAAGCGGTTCTTGTCCGGCTCGGCGTTCTTCGCCGGTGCGGCCTGGCCGTTGGCTCCCACGGACGTGACCGCGAGTACGGCTCCTCCGAGCATCATGAGGAACCCGACCACGCTGACGACCGGGAAACTTCCCAGCCACAGCTGCTGCACGGCGACGCCGACGACGAGCAGCACGAGACCGACGACGAACAGCGCAA